>NZ_JAVDWA010000002.1:0-720655 GCF_031457135.1 Fictibacillus barbaricus
TAGCCCCTCGAGGTCAAAAGTTAAATGGTCTGAAGGCAAAAAGCGCCTTCTTAACCCATTTCCCTTTTGCTTGTCGGGGCTGTACAAACCGTTTCCGCTTTTCGGACTGCCCGCCTGTCCCGAAGGAGTCTCGCCCCTTCCCCTTCAATCAACTTTACAATGAAGAACTTCAAAATCTCTTTGTAACAACAATCCTTTAAAGTCTTTTAAAAAGAAAAACTGAAAAAAGAAGAAAATTATCATTCGTCAAAAAATGACAATTTTATCCATAATTAAAAATATTGGCAATCTTTAAAATACTGATTGTAGGCAGGATTTTTATACTATATGAAGAATTAGGCATTAAGAACTAGTCGAAACGTAGTTCTTTCTATCGAAAAAAGTCATTTTAGGGAAAAATACATAGACACTTTTTGGATATATCACGTAAAATATGGTAGAGATGTAAGAATTAACAGAATTGAATTTATAGTAAGAAAGAGGGAAGTGATTTTCTTGTTCTCTAACTCGGTTATGAGGAATCTGGAAACAGCACTGGATGGGGCAGCTTTAAAACAAAAAACAATTGCAAATAATTTAGCGAATGTTGACACACCAGGATACAAAGCAAAAGAAACTGTATTTAAACAGGAATTTGAAAGCAGCCTTAAAGCAAAACGTACGGATCAGCGTCATTTTTCTTTTAGCACGCAGACTCCGACTTCTTTCTATGTAAAAGAGCAAAGCAATACAACGATGAACAATAATGGAAATAATGTAGATGTTGATAAAGAAATGGCTGAATTAGCGAAGAATCAACTCTATTATCAAACGCTTGTGCAACGGATCAACGGGAAGTTTAATTCGATTAAGATGGTTGTTAAGGGTGGTAGATAACGATGGGAGTATTTGATGCGCTGAATTTTTCTGCATCGGGGCTGACGGCACAAAGATTAAGAATGGATGTGGCTTCTTCAAACATGGCAAATGTCGATACCACGAGAGGTAAGTTTGTCGACGGCAAGTGGCAGCCATATAAAAGAAAGATGGTCGTACTTGGTTCAGAGGATTCAGGATTTAAAACGATGTATGCTAAAGCCATGAATAAAGATGTAAATGTAAACGGTGTTAAAGTAAACGGAATTATTGAGGACAAAGCACCATTCAAATCAGTTTATCAGCCGGATCATCCTGATGCGGACGAAAATGGCTATGTACAGCTTCCTAATGTAGACCCGTTAAAGGAAATGGTAGATTTAATGAGTGCTACCCGGTCTTATGAAGCAAATGTAACAGCCTTAAATGCAGCAAAAGGAATGTATTTAAAAGCGTTAGAAATCGGCAGATAGGAGTGGTGAAACATGGATAAAATTTCTTTTGGGGCTCTTCAAAATATTAATCATGCAATACCTTCATCAAAAAGCACACCATTTGAAGCTCAAAAAAGCTTTCAAAACTACCTTGAAGGTGCTTTAGAGAAAGTTAACCAATCACAGATTGATTCCAATAAAGCTACACAGGATCTAATGAATGGCAATATGGATAACCTTCATCAAGTCATGATCACGGCAGAAAAAGCCAGTGTAACTTTACAAACTACTCTCGAAATTCGCAATAAAGTAGTAGAAGCGTACCAGGAAATCATGAGGATGCAGATTTAACTAATACATATTTCGCATGGTGCATCCCCTTTTGGGGGTAGACCGAAAATATTTATTGCGTTTATCGGGGGATAAAATGAACGAAAAGTTGAAACAAGTCACCAAGCAATGGACAGAACGGTTTAAAGCGCGTTCTACTAAACAAAAAGGAATTATTCTCGGTGGGATTTTCCTTTTTATCGCTGCAGCACTTTTTTTATCAATTGTAGTATCAAAACCAAAAATGGTTCCCTTATATTCTAATCTATCGCCTCAGGAAGCTGGACAGATTCAAGAAAGTCTGACTACTCGTGGTGTAAAGAACGAAGTGTTAGATGGAGGGAAGACCATTTTAGTTCCAGAAGAACAAGTTAATAACCTTCAAGTGGAACTGGCAGCAGAAGGTTTGCCCAAAAGCGGAAATATCGATTATTCCTATTTTGGAGAAAAATCTGGTTTCGGGATTACTGATAAAGAATTTAATGTCCTTGAACGTGAGGCCACTCAAAATGAAATTGCTAATTTAATTAAAAGTATTAATGGAGTTGATGAAGCGAGTGTTATGATCACACTCCCTGAGAGCAGTGTGTGGGTAAACCAGAAGGATGAGAAAGCATCTGCATCTGTTGTGTTGGCATTAAGTCCAGGGGCAACTTTGAACGAAGATCAGGTTAAAGCACTATACCACCTTGTTTCAAAAAGTGTGCCTAATCTTCCTGTAGAGAATATCGTCATAACTGACCAATACTTTAATTATTATGATCTAAATAATTCATCGACAGTGTCTGGAGCTGGTTCGAAATATGAAGAACAGCGTCAAATTAAACAAGATGTCGAACGTGACCTTCAGCGCAGAGTACAGCAAATGCTTGGGACAATTATGGGTCAAAACAAGGTTGTTGCAACTGTAACGACTGATATTGATTTTACAGAAGAAAAACGTGAAGAAACGATTGTTGAACCTGTTGACAAAGAGAATATGAAAGGTCTTGAAGTCAGCGTTGAAAGAATTAAAGAAACGTATACAGGAAAAGGTGCATCTCCAGGAGGAGTAGCCGGTACAGGAGATTCAGAGGTTGCTAACTATCCGGGTGCTTCTGCTAGTTCAGATGGAGATTATGAAAAAGTTGAAGAACGAATTAATAACGAAGTAAACAAAATTCAAAAAGAGATTGTTGAAAGTCCTTATCAAATTAGAGACTTAGGGATTCAGGTGATGGTGGAACCGCCAAATCCTAAGGATCCAAAATCTTTGCCACAAGAAAGAATGGATGATATTGAACAAATCTTGAGTACCATTGTAAGAACAACGATTTCTAAAGATGTAAACAAAAATTTAACAGATGCTGAAATAAAGCAAAAAGTATTTGTTTCTTCTCAGCCATTTAACGGAAAGCAAGAAGTATCTGAATCTTCTAAAGGAGTTCCAGTTTGGATTTATGTTACTGGCGGAATCTTGCTGCTGATTATACTTCTTCTAATCTTCTTGCTGACACGTAAAAAGAGAGAAGTTAAAGACAGCGGAACCATTCAAGAGTATGAGTTGGAGCAGCAAACGTATTATGTACCTGATGTAAATAAGGAACATGAGTCAGAAGGAACAGTAAGAAAAGAACAGCTGGAGCGCATGGCAAAGGATAAACCAGAAGAATTCGCTAAACTCGTTAGAACTTGGTTATCAGAAGAATAGGAGGTAACGAACGATGGGCAGAGCAGCAAAAGAGTTGTCTGGAAAAGAGAAAGCAGCGATCCTCGTTATCTCTTTAGGACCTGATGTAGCAGCACAAGTTTATAAACATTTAAGTGAAGAAGAGATTGAGAGACTTACACTGCAGATCTCACAAGTAAGAAAAGTAGATTCTTCATTAAAAGAAGAAATCATCACACAATTCCACCAGCTAGCACTTGCACAGGACTATATCACACAAGGTGGAATCGGATACGCTAAAACAGTTTTGGAAAAAGCGGTTGGCAAAGAAGAAGCGATGCAGATTATCAATAGACTTACATCCACTCTGCAAGTCAGGCCGTTTGATTTTGCAAGGAAAGCTGATCCAGGGCAAATTCTTAATTTTATACAAAACGAACATCCTCAGACCATCGCATTGATTTTGTCATATTTAGACTCAAGTCAAGCTGGACAAGTCTTATCTGAATTGCCTCATGAAATGCAGGCAGATATTGCGAGAAGAATTGCATTAATGGATGTTACATCGCCTGAAATCATTAATGAGGTAGAACAAATCTTAGAAAGAAAACTATCTGCTACTGTCACTCAAGATTTTACTCAAGCCGGTGGTGTAGAAGCAGTTGTAGAAGTGCTGAACGGAGTGGACCGCAGTACAGAAAGAACGATACTTGATGCCCTTGAAATTCAAGATCCTGAACTTGCTGAAGAAATTAAGAAGAGAATGTTTGTGTTTGAAGATATTGTTACACTTGATAACCGGGCGATTCAGCGTGTTATACGTGAAGTACAAAATGAAGATCTGCTTCTTGCACTCCGAGCTTCTAGTGAAGAAGTGAAAGAAGTTATGTTTACGAATATGTCACAGCGTATGGCAGAGAATTTTAAAGAAGAGATGGAATTTATGGGACCTGTACGACTTCGAGATGTAGAGGAAGCACAATCCAGAATAGTAGGCACAATCCGCAGGCTGGAGGAAGCTGGAGAACTAGTTATCGCTCGAGGCGGAGGAGATGATGTGATTGTCTAAGATCATAAAGTCTTTTACTCACATAGACTCTTCTGGTGGAGATCAAGAAGTGGTAATTGGTTTACAGCCGGTTTCTAACTATATAACTCTTCATTCTTATGAAAATGAGGATGATGAATCGAGAATTGCGCGGTTGAAAAATGAAGCAGCAGAACTTTTAGAAAAAGCTAAAACTGAGGCAGCACAAATACGTGAGGACGCCGAGGTTTTCAGGCGAAGTCAACGAGAAAAGCTTGATGCAGAGAAAATAGAACTGCTGCACCAAATGGAACAGCAAGCAGAACTGGCCAGGCAGAATGGTTATGAAGACGGATATCAGCACGGAATTAACCAAGGACTTGAACAGTGGCATGCCAAACTAAATGAAGTGAGAGTTTTTATTGATAAAACAAAAGAAGACTATTATCAGATATTAAATGAAGCTGAACCACAGATGATTTCATTGGCTGTTAAAACAGCTGAGAAAATTATTGGTGATAAATTGCATGAAACACCAGAAACTTGGACTTCATTCATAAAACAGCTTGTTAAAGAAGTTCGTGAATCACAGGAGATTAAACTTTATGTCCCGACCGACTGGTTCGAAGCAACACTCGCATATCGTGAAGAATTGAAGAATTTGCTTCAAGCTAATGCCAATTTATTCATTTATCCTGATGAATCCTTGAGGGAAAATGGTGCGGTGATTGAATTTCCTTTTGGGAAAATAGATGCAAGCATAGACGTTCAGCTTAAAGAAATTCGAGAAAAGCTATTAGAACAAATTGAGGTGTCGGAAAATTGAACGTTGATCACCTGATTGATTCATTAAAAACGATGGATTCGTATAAGAGATACGGAAAAGTAATTCGTGTAGTCGGATTGATGATCGAGTCCAAAGGGCCGAAGACATCGATAGGAGATGTTTGCTACATCCATACTACGACAGGAAAAAAACAAAAGATTAAAGCAGAAGTAGTCGGTTTTCAAGAAGAAAATGTATTGTTGATGCCTTTTTCTTACATAAAAGACATTTCTGTCGGAAGTCTTGTAGAGGCAGCACATCGGCCGCTTGAAATTAAAGCAGGTGCATCGTTGATAGGGAAGGTTTTAGATGGTATGGGGAATCCGCTTGATGGTTCAGTACTTCCACGGGGACTGAATCGTATCCCTACAGAAAATGATCCGCCGAATCCTATGGAACGTCCGCGGATAAATGAAAGCATACAACTCGGAATTCGATCGATCGATAGTCTGCTAACTGTAGGTAAAGGACAGCGGGTTGGAATTTTCGCGGGAAGCGGCGTAGGAAAAAGTACACTTTTAGGAATGGTTGCTAGAAACTCAACGGCGGATTTAAATGTTATTGCACTCATCGGTGAGCGAGGCCGAGAAGTTCTGGACTTTATTGAACGAGATCTTGGTGAAGAGGGATTAAGGCGCTCAGTAGTAATCGTTGCTACATCTGACCAGCCTGCCTTAATGAGAATTAAAGGGGCACAGACAGCTACAGCGATTGCTGAGTACTTTAGAGATCAAGGCAAAAACGTCATGCTGATGATGGACTCGGTAACACGTGTTGCAATGGCACAGCGGGAAATCGGCTTAGCAGTTGGAGAACCTCCTACTACTAAAGGATATACACCAAGCGTTTTTGCCATTCTGCCAAAATTATTGGAGCGTTCAGGTACAAATAAACATGGAACAATCACTGCGTTTTACACTGTATTAGTAGACGGAGATGACTTTAATGAGCCAATTTCTGATACAGTTCGCGGTATATTGGATGGTCATTTCATCTTGGACCGGAACCTGGCAAATAAAGGGCAGTTTCCGGCTGTAAATATTCTTAAAAGCATCAGCCGGGTCATGAATGATATTGTTCCGA
The DNA here is from genome assembly GCF_031457135.1 of Fictibacillus barbaricus. Lineage (GTDB taxonomy): Bacteria > Bacillota > Bacilli > Bacillales > Fictibacillaceae > Fictibacillus > Fictibacillus barbaricus_A. Next base: position 6,204 of record NZ_JAVDWA010000002.1, read on the forward strand.
TTGAACACAGGAAGTCAGCAGATCGATTCAGAGAACTTCTTTCCTCATATGTCGATGCAGAAGATCTTATTAATATAGGTGCCTATAAGAGAGGTTCTTCAAAGATTGTTGATGAGGCAATTCAATCCTATCCGAGCATCCTTTCGTTTTTAAAGCAAGAAGTTGATGAAGATGTAAGTTTTGACGATGCAGTACAAAGATTGTTGGTTGAATTCAGAAAGGATGTTCAATAATGTCGTTCCAATTCTCAATGGAAAAAGTTCTTTCAGTAAAACAAAAAGAGAAAGAATCAATTGAACTGGAGCTTGGAGAAGCGGTTCAGGCATTCGAGAGTATTGCTGAAGAAATTTACAATCTTTTAAAACGTAAAGAGGATATCGAAAATCAAGCGAATCTCCAATTTCAGCAAAAAATTATTATTAACGATTTGCAAAATACACAGCGCTTCCTTTTATCGATGACAAATAAGGTTAAAGAATTGCAGCCTTTACTGCAGAAAGCAAGAGAAAGAATGCAACTTATCCAGCAAAAGCTTTTGCAGCAAACCATTGAAGTGAAGAAATATGAAAAATTAAAAGAAAAACAATTCAAGTCTTATGAAGTAAGCCAAAACTGGCATGAAATGAAACAAAACGATGAATTTTCCATGCTTCGTTTTGCGAAGTCGTAAAAACAGGTGAGCAAATGAATCAAGAGGAAAAAACAAGTAAGTTTAAATGGATTTTATACGTAATCGTCGTTCCAGCTATCTTTGCAATTACAATCTTTGTTATTTTTCTTTCTGTATCTGGAGTGGATGTAGCTGAAAAAGCAAAAGAAGCTAGTAAAAATATTCCGGTTATAAAAAATATTTGGAGCGATAATGCAGTTCAGACGGCTTCTACCAATAATGATATGGAGAAACAATGGCAATCAAAATTCAAAGAGCAGGAAGATTATATAAAGATATTAAACTCTGACCTGCAAAAAAAAGAAAAAGAAGTTTCAGATTTAAAATCTGATATTGCGCTTTTAAAAAAGCAAGCAGAAGAAGCGGATACGGCAGTAAAAGACGAAAAAAATGTCCAGTTAAAAAAACTTTATGAATCCATGTCAGCCAAAGACGCTGCGGCGGTACTAGCAGAAATGAATAATACCGATATTCTGCAAATACTTAATCTGCTGCAACCCGAAACACAAGCTGAAATTTTATCAAAGCTAGAACCTAAACGGGCGGCAGAATTAACGGAACTGATTGCAAGTGATTCTCTTTAAAGGGAGGTGAAAACAATGCAAGTCATAAATAGCCAGACTGTCGCTCAAAATCAGATTTCAGTGCAAGGCTTGAAAAAAGCAAGTGGCGCAGGAACTCTTTTTTCTCAACTATTAGGTACAGCTGAACAGTCAGACCCTCAAATCAAAAATGGTATTGATGGGATTGTTCAATCGCTATTATCTATGCCAGGACTACTAGATTTATTCCATAATGGAGATGCGATAGAAAATGAAGATATCCAATCGATCCTAACCGAACTTCCGGCTGAACTGAAAGAGCTGCTTGAAGAGAAGCTGGATGAACCAATAGATGCTGCGGCGCTTTTAAACAACCCTGCACCTGAAATGAAAATTGTCTTTCTATTACAAGCTGTTTATAACGATCAAAACGAAAATATATCTGAACCAATGAAAAAAGAAATAAACATGCTTATTGAAAAATGGTTTCCGGCCGTAAAACTGGACAAGAATGATCCGCTAATCAAACAGGTAAAACAAATTTTTGAACAAGCCATGCAGCAAATGAATGTCCAAGGAAAACAGGATAAAAATTCTTTTTACAAAGTAATTGAAAACTTAAATACTGAAAAAAAGCTTCAAACCTATGTTGAACAAGCCTTTCAACGTTATGTCCCGATAAAGCAAATCGATAAAGCACCGCCTGTAAAAGAGCTGCAAACGTTTCAAAGTTCGCTGCCGCTTTTGGAACAATTGAGTTTAAGAGCACCTACGTCCGCTGATGAAGGGCAAAAACAGCAATTTGTAAGAGACATCCAGCAGATTATATCCCGTGGGAAGATCGTAGTAAGCGAATCAGGTTTTGCAAAAATGCATATTAAACTAAATCCTGAGCACTTAGGAACAATAGATATTCAGCTCATTCAAAAGCAAGGCGAGATTACTGCTAAGATCGTAGCTTCCAGTCATGCTGCTAAAGAGGCGTTAGATAGTCACCTCACACAGCTAAAACAAGCGTTTTCAGGACAAAATATTGATTTTGAAAAAATAGAAGTCTTTATGAATAGTGATGAGCAAACCTTTAAATTCAATGATCAGGGAAATCAAGGTCAAAGGGATCAAAATCAGCATGATCGATCTTCGAATGAAAGCCCTGAAAGCAATCATGTGACATTTGAAGAACAGTTATTGCAGATGGTTTTAAATGAAAAGGTGTGATGGAACATGGAAAAAATTTCAGATGAATTATTGCTGAGTAATTATCAGGCGAAAACAAAACAATCTGGCTCAAGTGTGCTAGGGAAAGATGATTTTTTGAAGATTTTGATCACGCAGCTTCAAAATCAAGATCCAACTAACCCTATGCAGGACAAGGAATTCATTTCACAAATGGCTAGTTTTTCTTCACTGGAGCAAATGACCAATATGAACCAGACGATGCAGAACTTTCTCAATTTCCAATCAGAATCAAATCTGCTGCAGCAAAGCCAAATGATCGGAAAAAAAGTCACTTACGAAGTTGAATCAACTGATCCAAATGGTGAAAAGAAGATAGAAGAAAAAGAGGGAACCGTTAAATCCGTTTTATTTGAAAAAGGGTCTGTATTATTAGAAATGCAAGATGGTTCAAAGATTACTAGTTTACAAGTAGTGAAAATTACAGATCGAAGCGAGTAATAGGAGTTGATACAATGAGCGAACGCATAAACGTTCATCAAATGTACCAGCCTGCACTGTTGCCGAAACGGACAACCCAAACGAATGGTGAAAATACGTTTCAGTCAATGTTGGATAAACAATTGCACCCGAGCATTACAGTAAGTAAACATGCGGCACGTCGTCTAGAAGACAGAGATATAAAAATCACAGATGCAAGCTGGAATAAAATTAGCATGAAAATGGAAGAAGCGAAGAAAAAAGGAATTAAAGATTCACTCGTCATCTTAAAGGATGTCACATTAGTCGTAAATGCACCAAATCAAACGGTCATTACGGCATTAACAAGAAATGAAGCACAATCGCAAATTTTCACGAACATAAATGGTGCGATTGTTATAGATGCTTAAAAGAGAGCTGGACCTTTACAGGAGGCTCATAAACGCTGCCGATTGACTGACGCAGTACTAACTAAGTAGAGGAGATAAATTAAAATGTTACGTTCAATGTACTCTGGAATTAGCGGTATGAAAAACTTTCAAACAAAGCTTGATGTAATCGGTAACAATATTGCCAATGTAAACACATATGGCTTTAAAAAAGGCCGTACAACTTTTAAAGATCTTGTGAGCCAGCAGATTTCTGGAGCAAGTGCACCCACAAACGGCCGCGGAGGTGTAAACCCTCAGCAAGTTGGACTGGGTTCGCAGCTGGCAAGCATTGATACTGTTCACACACAAGGAAGTTTGCAAACAACAGGGCGCCCTCTTGATTTAGGTATTTCTGGAGATGGTTTTTTTGAGGTGTCAGATGGAACAAATAAATATTACACTCGTGCTGGGAATTTTTATTTAGATCAGTCAGGCGATCTTGTTACGAGTGATGGATTATTTGTACAGGATACTACGGGTGCCAAAATCAATATTCCGGTAACAGCTCAAAGTTTTAGCATTGGTTCTGATGGAAAAGTGAATTATATAGATGGCGGTGTGTTAAATAATTCAGCACAAGTAAGACTAGTTAAATTTAGTAACACTGGCGGTTTAGATAAAGCAGGAGGAAATAACTATTTGGCAAGCACCAATTCAGGGGCTCCAACACTTGGTGCTCCTGGTGATGCAAATGGTTTAGGTGTAGTACAAGCTGGAACGCTTGAAATGTCAAACGTAGATCTTTCGGAAGAATTCACTGATATGATCGTCGCACAGCGTGGTTTCCAGGCAAATACTAGAATAATAACAACATCTGATGAGATCCTTCAAGAATTAGTAAACCTAAAACGTTAATGTGAAGGGAGGTGGGTTAAGCAGCTGATGCTTAACCCTATGTTCATATGATTTCATTAACCCAATTAAATGGTAACTCATTCACTTTGAATGCAATTTATATCGAACAGATTCAATCTTTTCCTGATACAACTATTACATTGACGACAGGCAAGAAGTTCGTGGTGAAGGAAAGTGAAGCAGCAGTTGCAGAATTGATAACTGCATTTTATCGGGATATTACACTGCTTCCGATGAAGAGTAATAAAAGGGAGGACTTGTAGTTGGGGAAGAACAAAGCTGTGACGATTATGGTCTCGATGCTTCTAGCAATATCAATCCTTGGTGGAGCCGGATATTTTGCATTTAAACATTTTTCGACAAAAACGGAAGCAGCAGAACCTACAGCTGATGACCTTAAGGACCTAATGGTTGAAACAGAAGAAATTACGACGAACTTAGCAGATCAGGCATATATAAAAATCAAATTTAACATCGAGACTGATAGCTCGGATGCTAAGGAAGAATTAGAGAAACGATTATTTCAAGTTAACAATCTGATTATCTATGAAATTTCAAACATGAAAACCGCCGATTTATCGGGTCAAAAAGGTTTTATTCATTTACAAAATGTGTTGAAAGAAAAAATTTCATCACTCATGCAAGAAGGAAAAATAGTGAGAGTCTACATTACACAAAAAATAATCCAGTAACCATTAAAACTCCATGAAAAGAGGTGAGACTCTTGGTAGATGTTTTATCGCAAAATGAAATTGATGCTCTTCTTTCCGCGCTTTCAACAGGGGAAATGGACGCTGAGGAGCTGAAAAAAGAGGAAAATGAGAAAAAAGTAAAAGTTTATGATTTTAAAAGAGCGCTTCGATTTTCCAAAGAACAAATTAGAAGTTTAACGAGATTACATGAAAACTTTGCTAGATTATTAACTACTTATTTTTCTGCACAGTTAAGAACGTATGTTCAAATAGGTGTAGCATCTGTTGATCAGCTCCCGTATGAAGAATTTATTCGATCTGTGCCTAAGATGACTTTGTTAAATGTGTTTGAAGCACAACCTTTTGAAGGGCGCATCTTAATGGAAGTCAACCCCAACATCGCCTATTCGATGCTCGATAGAGTGATGGGCGGAAGCGGAACTGGAATGAATAAGATTGAAAACCTAACAGAGATCGAAACCAAGATAATGAGCCAGCTTTTTGAAAACACACTTGAAAGTTTTAAAGAAGCTTGGTCGAGCGTTATTGAACTGGATCCTTTCATGCTGGATCTTGAAGTGAATCCACAATTTTTGCAAATGGTATCTCCTAATGAAACAGTTGTTGTCATTTCATTGAATACCACCATCGGTGAGACATCAGGAATGATAAACATCTGTCTCCCGCACGTTGTTATCGAACCGATTATTCCAAAACTTTCGGTTAGTCATTGGATGCAGAGCAATAAACAAAAGAAACGTGTTCCAGGAGAGACTGAGTTTATTGAGCAAAAACTAAAAAATGCCTATTTGCCTTTTAAAGTTGAGCTAGGATCTTCAGAGATGTCAATTGAAGAATTCTTGAATCTTTCACTCGGAGATTGCATTGAGCTTGACCAAAAAATTAATGCACCTGTTGTTATTAAAGTTGAAAACAATCCAAAATTTTATGGACAGCCAGGTAAGGTTAAGAAAAAAATGGCTGTTCAGATACTGGATTTTATAAAGGAGGATGAGGATCAATGGTAAGTGGGGATATGCTGTCACAAGATGAAATCGATGCTTTGCTGAATGGTGGAAGTTCTTCCTCGTCCATAGTAGATCCGACTGAAGATTATCTATCTACTATTGAGAAAGATGCATTAGGTGAGATTGGGAATATATCTTTTGGAAGTGCAGCAACTGCTCTTTCAACTCTATTAAATCAAAAAGTAGAGATTACGACACCAGTCGTTTCAGTTGTTAAAAGAATTGAACTGAAGGATGAATTTCCTATTCCGCATGTGGCAGTTCAAGTTACGTATACAGAAGGAATTGAAGGAGCAAATTTGCTCGTTATTGAAAAAACGGATGCTCAGATTATTGCAGATCTTATGTTAGGCGGAGAAGGAACGAATCCTTCACCTGACTTTGGAGAACTTCAGCTTAGTGCTGTTGGTGAAGCGATGAACCAGATGATGGGGTCTGCTTCCACTTCAATGTCAACAATGTTTAACAAAAAAGTGGACATATCACCGCCTAAAATCGATTTCTTAGATGTTGAATCTGACAATAGTCTAATTCCGAATCAAGAAATATTAGTAAAAGTATCTTTTCGTTTAAAAGTAGGAAATTTAATCGATTCTAATATTATGCAATTGATCGATGCAGAATTTTCAAAGAACCTTGTTTATCAGTTAATGAATCCTGAACCTCCAGCGGAACAAGAAGCTGTTGCGGATTATAGACCAGCAGAAGAAACGAAACCTCAATCGATACAATCAGATTATCATGAACCACATGTAAGGCATGAATCATATTCACAGCCGTCTTATCAGCCTCAAATGAGAGATGTTTCGGTTCAGCCTGCCAGTTTTTCGGATTTTAGTGATTTTGGTTCCAGTCAGCCTGAATCGAAAAATTTAGACATGTTATTAGATATTCCTCTTCAAGTTACAGTTGAATTAGGGAGAACGAAAAAGACAATCAAAGATATTTTAGAGATGTCAGCAGGATCAATTATTGAACTCGATAAGTTAGCGGGAGAACCTGTCGATATATTTGTGAATCATAAGATGATCGCAAAAGGGGAAGTAGTTGTGATCGATGAGAATTTTGGCGTACGTGTAACGGAAATATTAAGCCAGCGAGATCGTTTAGAAAAGCTGAAATAAAAAACAGGAGGTCATTTAAATGGGTCAACGTATATTGGTCGTAGATGATGCAGCATTTATGAGAATGATGATTAAGGATATTTTAGTGAAAAATGGATTTGATGTAGTAGGTGAAGCAGCAGATGGCGCACAAGCTATTGAAAAGTTTGCTGAGTTAAAGCCTGATTTAGTAACGATGGATATCACAATGCCGGAAATGGATGGAATTACTGCATTAAAAGAAATCAGAAAGACAACGCCTGATGCAAAGATTATCATGTGCTCGGCTATGGGCCAGCAAGCGATGGTAATCGATGCCATTCAAGCCGGTGCAAAAGATTTTATCGTAAAACCATTTGCGGCTGACCGCGTAATTGAAGCTATCAAGAAAACATTGGGATAGGCTGGAACTTTCCATGTTGAAATGGTTGCTCAGTATATTTACAGCAGTATGCCTTTCGTTTGTACCTATAGTGGTACAAGCGGAAGGTGTCGGTCAAGGAAAGAGTGTTTGGGATAACGTTCACGATTCAGGGAAAAGTGATGGATCAGTCAAACAAGCAAAAAATGATACTACTAATCAATCTGAAAGCGGCAGTACGTTTTTTATGCTTGTTAAATTGATTTTTATGTTAGGAATTGTGCTAGCCATCTTGTTCATTGTTTTAAAGTTTATTCAAAAAAAGTCCGTCAGTTTTCAGGATGGGAAGAACCTGCAATCTCTTGGTGGTATTGGTGTGGGGCAAAATCGTTCCATTCAGCTTATTAAAACCGGCAGCTCAGTACTGGTTGTAGGAGTTGGAGATACAATTACCCTATTAAAAGAAGTTACAGATGAGGCTGAAGTTAAATCGATGATGGATCAGCACGCTGTACAAAATGTCAGCACCGTTGCCAGTCAATTAAAGGATAGGTTATTGAAACAGAAAGAAACCCACATTCAGAACGGTTCAAGTGATGGTCAGACTGTTCTTTTTAAAAACATGTTGAATTCTCTTATGAATGACAGGAAAGAGCAGCGTAAAAATGTAGAGAAGGCGTTTGAGGAAGGTAAACAGCATGAATAATCTACTTCCAGGTTTAGACTTGAATTTCTTAAATAATACAGATCCAGGAAACATGGAAACGACGATTCAGCTATTGCTGCTTCTGACGGTATTGTCACTCGCGCCCAGCATCCTTATTCTTATGACTTGTTTCACCCGTATTATTATCGTTCTTTCTTTTGTCAGAACGTCATTAGCGACACAGCAGATGCCACCCAATCAAGTTTTAGTAGGAATTGCCCTATTTTTAACATTTTTTATCATGGCACCTGTTATACAAGATGTAAATAAAGACGCCATACAGCCTCTCGTGAAGGGCAAAATAACACAAAAAGAGGCGTTTGAAAAAGGAAGTATCCCTATTAAAGAATTTATGTCAAAGCATACGCGCCAAAAAGATTTAAATTTGTTTTTAGACTATTCCGGTGCAAAGGAACCTAAGAACATTAAAGATATTCCATTAACAACATTAGTTCCGGCGTATGCAATCAGTGAATTAAAAACAGCTTTCCAAATGGGATTTATGATATTCGTCCCGTTTCTAATTATCGATATGGTTGTGGCTAGTGTGTTGATGGCAATGGGGATGATGATGCTTCCACCAGTTATGATATCGCTGCCTTTTAAAATATTGCTTTTTGTACTAGTAGATGGCTGGTATTTAATTGTTAAGTCATTATTACTAAGTTATTAAAAAGGGCAGGTGGGAACATGGATACTCAATTTGTAATATCTCTTGCTGAAAAAGGTGTTTATATTACCTTGCTCATGTGTGCACCATTGCTTGCTCTGGCCTTAGTGGTAGGTTTGATCGTCAGTATTTTTCAGGCGACAACTCAAATTCAGGAACAGACACTTGCCTTTATCCCTAAAATTGTAGCCGTCTTAGTAGGACTTGTATTTTTCGGGCCATGGATGTTATCGCAAATATTGTCGTTTACAGCGAATATTTTTCAAAACTTAAACTCATATGTAGGTTTGTAGCATGATAGACTTACTTTCTTTTCCTGCATTTTTATTGATTCTAACTAGAGTATCGGCATTTTTTTTAACAATTCCTGTGTTTTCGAATAAAAATTTACCGGCGGTACACAAAATCGGTCTTTCGCTATTTTTATCGTGGATCATGCTATATACAGTTCATCCTGATCCAATTCCAATAAACGGATCTTTTCTTCTTCTCGTCATAAAAGAGGCAATGATTGGGCTGTCGATCGGTTTTACTGCAGCTATCGTATTTTACGCCATACAAGTAGCGGGAGGGTTCATCGATCTTCAGATGGGGTTTGCGATTGCCAACGTTTTTGATCCGCAGACGGGGATACAAACACCTTTGATGGGCAGGTACTTATATACATTTGCCATGCTGTTCCTGCTGGCTACTGACGGTCATCATTTGCTTTTAGACGGTATCTTTTACAGTTATAAATTTTTGCCATTGGATTCTCCGATGATTCATTTTGGGGATGGCAGTGCTGCTAAACATATAATCAGTGTATTTTCTGGAATGTTTCTAGTTGCTTTACAAATGGCCATTCCGATTGTGGGAACCCTTTTTTTAGCCGATTTAGCCCTTGGAATTGTAGCTAGGACGGTACCGCAAATGAACATCTTTGTGATCGGTTTGCCGTTAAAAATATTAATTGCACTCGTTTTATTTATCGTCGTTCTGCCTGCCTTTTTTGTGTCGATTGAGATGCTGATTGAACAGATGCGAGATGCGATGATCAGCTTAATGCGATTGTTAGGGGCTGCTTAGTTTGAAACATCAATTTAACCTTCAGTATTTCTCCCAAGAAAAAACGGAAAAAGCAACTCCGAAAAAAAGGGATGAAAGCAGGAAGAAAGGTCAGGTAGCTAAAAGCGCTGATGTAAACGCTGCTCTCGTTCTTTTTGTTTCTGTTATGTTTCTATCCATTATGGGTGGCTGGATGGGTGAGCGGTTAGTGCATCTTTTTACAAACAGTCTGGATAAAAACCTGCTTTATGATCTTTCTGAATCAAGTATCGCAAAGCTTTTTGGTGAATTATCAGTCGAAGTTGCCATCATATTAGCTCCAGTCATGATTGCAGCAATGGCAGCAGGAGTGCTTGGTAATTACCTGCAGGTCGGCTTTTTGTTTTCGGCTGAAGCGATTCAAATGAAACTGGAAAGACTGAATCCTCTGTCGGGTTTTAAAAGAATATATTCGGTCCGTGCACTAGTGGAGCTCTCTAAATCATTATTGAAAATTGTACTGATCGGCGGAGTAACATTTTTCGTTTTATGGACGGAAAGAGATACTTACCTAAGAATGTCACTTGTTAATATTCACTCTACCTTGCCAGTGTTTGGAGGGCTTGCAGTGAAGATGGGGTTTGCTGCCTCAGTGGTTTTGCTGTTTCTTGCGTTTCTCGACTATATGTATCAAAAATATGACTTTGAAAAAAACATTCGAATGTCTAAGCAAGACATAAAGGATGAATATAAAAAATCCGAAGGTGACCCGAAAATTAAAGGTAAAATCAAAGAAAAACAAAGGCAGATGGCAATGCGGCGCATGATGCAGGAAGTGCCTAAAGCAGATGTAATCATAACCAATCCAACCCATTACGCAGTTTGTCTTAAATATGAGGATGGTATGGATGCTCCAGTTGTGGTAGCTAAAGGTGTTGATATCATTGCGCAAAAAATAAAGGAAATCGCAAAAGAAAATGAGGTTGTGACAGTGGAGAACAAGCCGCTGGCAAGAACGCTTTACGCCCAAGTAGATATTGGCGGAGTGATTCCTGAGGATCTTTTTAAAGCAGTTGCCGAAATATTAGCCTTTGTTTACCGCATCAAGAAAAAAGCGTAAGGAATGAATAGGAGAGAATACAGATGAAAGCTAGAGACATAAGTGTTTTGGCTGGTGTAATTTTAATCATTGCCATGCTCGTCATACCGATGCCGACTTTTATGTTGGACTTTTTAATCATAATAAATATATCTCTGGCGTTATTAATTATTTTAATTGCCATGAACACTACAAAGCCTCTTGAATTTTCTATATTCCCTTCCTTGCTTTTGCTCGTGACGCTATTTAGGCTGGGACTGAATGTTTCTACTACTAGAAGCATCCTTTCAAATGGTAAAGCGGGTAATGTGGTACATACCTTTGGCGAGTTCGTTGTACAAGGAAATATTCTTGTTGGAATAGTTGTGTTTTTTATACTTGTCATTATTCAATTTATCGTAATAACAAAAGGATCTGAACGTGTATCTGAGGTTGCTGCAAGGTTTACTCTTGATGCGATGCCTGGTAAACAGATGAGCATTGATGCTGATCTCAATGCCGGTATGATCTCAGATCGGGAAGCGAAAGAAAGACGTGAAACCATTGAGCGTGAAGCTGATTTTTATGGTGCGATGGATGGTGCCAGTAAATTCGTAAAAGGGGACGCGATTGCAGGTATTATTATTGTCCTGATCAACATGCTATTCGGAATTATTATTGGGATGGTTCAGATGGGCTACAGCTTTAGTGAGAGTGCAGAAACGTTCACACGATTAACAGTCGGTGATGGATTAGTTTCTCAAATACCTGCCCTCATTATCTCTACAGCAACAGGTATTATCGTTACGCGTGCAGCTTCAGAAGGAAACCTTGGATATGATATCAGCAAGCAGCTTATGGCTTATCCAATCATGTTATTTGTAGCTGGCGGTACGATTATTATGCTTGGACTTTTTACTCCCATTAATGATTTCTTTACGATAACCGTCGGAGGATTGCTTGCAATTGGCGGATATCTCCTAATCAAATCAGAACGTGAACAAAAAGAAAGAGAAGAAGTGGTCGAGGAAGATATACAGACAGAACAGCTGAAAAGTCCAGAATCAGTGGTTAACCTTCTGCAGATAGACCCAATTGAATTCGAATTTGGCTACAGCTTAATACCGCTTGCAGATACATCACAAGGCGGAGATCTTCTCGACAGAATCGTCATGATAAGAAGGCAGCTGGCACTAGAGCTTGGGATGATTGTACCGGTAGTTCGGATCCGGGATAACATTCAGCTGCAGCCTAATGAGTATAGAATAAAAATCAAAGGCAGTCAGGTAGCTAAAGGCGAACTGCTGCTCGATCACTATTTAGCAATGAGTCCTGGAATTGAAGATGAGGAGATTCAAGGTATTGAAACAGTAGAACCGGCATTTGGATTACCGGCGATATGGATTGGCGAAGAAATGAAAGAGCGGGCAGAATTTTCAGGTTATACCGTTGTAGATCCGCCGTCAGTCGTCTCCACTCATTTAACTGAAATAATTAAAAAGCATGCCCATGAATTAATAGGACGTCAGGAAACCAAACAATTAGTTGATCATTTAAAAGAAACATATCCCGCTATTGTGGAGGAAGTTACTCCAGAGGCGCTGACGATTGGAGAAGTTCAAAAGGTATTATCTAAGCTTTTAAAAGAACGAATTTCCATACGAAATCTTGCAGTTATTTTTGAAACGATGGCTGATTTTGCGAGAATGACGAAAGACACTGATCTCCTAACGGAATATGTAAGACAAGGATTGTCCAGACAAATATCCAAGAGCTATACAGTGGAAAATGAGCCTCTTCATGTTATTACTTTAGGAGGTTCCGTGGAAAAGAGAATAGCCGATTCTGTTCAGCAAACGGAACATGGCAACTATCTATCACTTGATCCACATGACTCGCAAATGATTTTTGACAGCATAACAAGAGAACTTGAAACAGGACGAAGCATCGATCAATCACTCGTAATATTATGTTCTCCTGCTGTGAGAATGTACGTGAGGCAGCTGATCGAACGATACTTGCCAGATGTTCCGGTATTGTCATATAACGAATTGGAACCGGAATTAGAAGTTAAAAGTGTAGGGGTGGTGAATATTTAATGAAAGTAAAAAAGTACTCAGCGACAAATCTCCCAGAAGCTATGAAATTAGTGAGGGCGGACCTCGGAAGCGGAGCGGTCATCTTAAATACGAGAGAAGTGCAGGTGGGAGGCTTCCTGGGATTTTTCACTAAAAAGAACGTTGAAGTTTTTGCTGGGCTTGATCAGGACGTCGAATATGGAACAGCTAGAAAAGCAGCCATACCTGATCAAAAACCACCGCCTGCTGAAAAACCACAAAATTTAGAGCTGACTCAAGAGATTCGCCAGCTAAAAAAAATGGTGCAAACATTAGGCAATCAAAACAAAGAACGTAATGAGCTTCCTGAATTGATTGAACAATGGCGTTCCTATTTAATCGAGCAAGAAGTAGATGCAAGTTTAATAGAAGAGCTTATTGACGTAATGAATAAAAAATTTGAATCGTTTGATCATGAAGAGGCAGAAAAATACGACTGGAATAAATGGTTGACAGATTGGCTAAGCGCCCGAATGAAGAAAAGTGACTTTGGCGGATTTCAATATGAAACAAAATTTTTAAATTTGATCGGACCTACTGGTGTAGGGAAAACGACGACGATTGCTAAAATTGGAGCTAAAGCCGTGTTAAAGGACGGTAAAAAAGTCGCTTTTATAACAACCGATACATACAGGATAGCTGCAATTGAACAGCTCAAAACCTATGCGGAGATCTTGAACATTCCATGTGAAATTGCATATACAGCTGATGATTTTAGAAAAGCAAAAGAAAAGTTTGCAAATTATGATTTAGTTCTTGTTGATTCTGCTGGAAGGAATTTTTTAAATCGCTTTTATGTAGAAGAACTTCAAAGTATTGTGAATTTTGATAAAGATATGAAAAACTATCTTGTCTTATCATTGACCTCTAAATATAAAGATATGGAGACCATCTACAACCAGTTTAATAGTCTACCTATTGATAAAGTCATTTTCACAAAAAGAGATGAAACGACTACCTTTGGATCAATCGTAAATCTAGCTATTATTCACGGGGTATCACTAGGATATATTACGAATGGTCAAAATGTTCCAGATGATATGTATGAGGCAGACGCAGAAGATATCATTCGTAATTTCTTAAAGGAAAAGCGAAATGATTGATCAAGCAGAGAGTTTACGAAAACAATTATTAGATGCGGAAACTGACGGAGCAAGGGTACTTGCTGTAGTGAGCGGAAAAGGCGGAGTGGGAAAAACAAACATTACCGTCAATCTAGCTCTTTCCTTAATAAAACTCGGTAAAAAAGTTCTTGTACTGGATTTAGATGTAGGAATGGGAAATGTTGATCTCATATTAGGCAGAAAAGCTAAGCATCACATCATGAATATGATGGAAAATAAGCTGTCTGTCTGGGAAATCATTGAAGAAGGAAAAGAAGGTCTTCATACCATCGCAGGAGGGAGAAACTTTACCTCTTTAGTCAACATAACCGATGATATGCTGAATCATTTTGTAAAACAGCTAGAAGAACTCGGCAGGTTCTATGATTTTATCTTTTTAGATATGGGTGCAGGCGTGACAGATACGGCATTGAAGTTTATCCTATCCAGTCATGAAATACTTGTGATTGCAACTCCTGAGATTACATCCATAACAGATGCCTATTCCATGATGAAATTTATTTATTCTAAAGATAAAGAATTGCCTTTCTACCTTGCAGTAAATCGATGCGAAAATGAACGAGAAGGTCAGGAAACTTCAGCAAAATTAAAAAATGTTTGTAAACAGTTTTTACAGAAAGAACTTGTATGCCTTGGGACGATTCCTATGGATCCTGCGGTGTTGGAATCAGTAAAAAGACAGACGCCTTTTACATTAAATAAACCTTATTCCAAAGCGTCACAATCCGTTTTAGAGCTTGCGAGAACTTTTGCAGGTTTTTCAAAAGAGCAAAAAGCATCCTATACATCTTTTATCACAAGGTTAAAGTCATTCTTTACTGAGAGGTAGGGAGCCATATTGAAGCAATTATCTGTTCTTGTAGTCGATGATTCTGCTTTTATGAGAAAGCTCATTAAAGACTTTTTAAATGAAGATCCCAGAATCACTGTATTGGACACAGCACGAAACGGCGAGGAAGCGGTAACAAAAATAATGCAATTAAAGCCTGATGTTGTAACGATGGATGTCGAAATGCCGGTATTAAATGGCATCGAAGCCGTAAAAGAGATTATGAAATGCTATCCAGTTCCTATCATTATGCTCTCTAGTACAACAAAGGCTGGGGCAGAAAATACAATACTTGCCATGGAAGCAGGTGCTTTAGACTTCATTTCTAAGCCTTCAGGAGCAATCTCACTGGATTTACATAAAGTGAAATCTGAATTAATTGAAAAAGTAATCGCCGTTTCAAAAATGAAAATAAAATTAAATAAACCGATGTCAAAACCAAGTTTACGAAAGCATGAAAAAAAGGTACCAAATAAAAATGAAATTCCGAAACTCGTATTAATTGGCACTTCTACAGGAGGACCGCGGGCACTTCAGGAAGTAATTACAAAATGGCCAGCAGATTTTAAAGCACCGGTGGTTATTGTGCAGCATATGCCGCCTGGTTTTACAGAGTCATTAGCGAATCGATTAAATTCACTTTCAAGTGTGAATGTAAAAGAAGCTGAACAAGATGACGTACTTACAGCTGGGACGGCCTATATTGCTCCCGGGGGTTTCCATTTAAGGCTCATACAAAAAGCGGGAAAGACAATGGTGTCATTAGACAAAGAGCCTCCTGTCGGCGGACATAGACCAGCTGTAAATGTTCTTTTTGAAAGTGCATCAAAAATAAAAAACATTGAAAAGATCGCAGTGATATTAACTGGTATGGGTTCAGATGGAACACATGGACTAATAAAACTTAAAGAGTCTGGAGAGGCAGTTGCCATTGCAGAAGCTGAGGAATCATGCATTGTCTATGGAATGCCTAAATCTGCAGTATTGACTAAAAAAGTAGATGAGGTTATCCATCTTCATTCAATTGCTGCAGCTATACAAAATTATTTGTGATACGGGAGGGATATTGAAATGGAAATGACACAGTATCTTGATATTTTTATCGAGGAAAGCAAGGAACATTTACAATCGATCAACCAACAAGTGTTATTGCTTGAAAAATCACCTGAGGAATTAACAATTGTTAATGAAATTTTCCGTTCTGCACATACGTTAAAAGGAATGTCTGCAACGATGGGGTATGAAGATCTTGCAAATTTGACGCATTGTATGGAAAACGTTTTAGATGCGATTCGCAACAAAAAAATTAATGTAACAACTGATGTCCTTGATGTGCTTTTTGCCTCACTCGACCACTTAGAAGCAATGGTGTTAACGGTTTCTGAAGGAGGTTCAGGAAAACGTGACGTTTCTGAAACTGTACTTCAATTAGAAGCGCTTGAAAATGGACAAACACTTCATTCGAATGCAATAAATAAAACATCAACGGAGATAACATTATCTGATTCATATGACCAATATGAAAGACAAATTATTCTTCAATCAAAAGAACAAGGGTTTCATGCGTATGAAGTGAAAATTAGCCTTCGTAAGGATTGTATATTAAAAGCTGCGAGAGTTTACATGATCTTTGAAGTACTCGAGCAGATCGGTGAGATAATAAAGACGTTGCCTTCAGTAGAAATGCTCGAACAAGAACAATTTGATAACCATTTTGAAATTTCCTTTTTAACAAAAGAAAAAAGTGAAGAAGTGAAAGAAAGAATATTGAAAGTTTCAGAGGTTGATCATGTTTTCATCTCAGAAATTAATGGGGTTGAGAACCAAAAAGAGCCAATTGATTCTTTAGATCCTAAATCAGCCGTGTCAAATGTCCAGAAGAAGGAAGTTACAAAAGATGAATCAACTGGTACTCAAGCAAGCAGCAACAAAACAATACGAGTAAATATTGAGAGACTCGACCAGCTCATGAACTTATTTGAAGAACTTGTCATCGATAGAGGAAGATTAGAAGAAATTTCAAAAAGCCTAAAGAATCCTGACTTAAATGAAACAGTTGAAAGGATGGCACGAGTTTCCGGTGATCTGCAAAGCATTATCTTAACGATGAGAATGGTTCCGGTTGAAACTGTATTTAACCGTTTTCCAAGGATGGTACGGGGACTTTCAAAAGACTTGCAGAAAAAGGTGAATCTTGAAATCATTGGTGCGGAAACTGAACTTGACCGTACAGTTATTGACGAAATAGGAGATCCGCTCGTACATCTGCTTAGAAACTCGATTGACCATGGAATTGAGATGCCTTCTGTCAGACAATCATCAGGAAAAGATGAAACTGGAACCATATACTTAAGAGCGTATCATAGCGGAAATCATGTCTTCATTGAAATAGAGGATGATGGAGGCGGCATTAATAAACAAAGAGTAGTGGAGAAAGCATTAGAAAATGGCATTATCACAAAAGAAATGTCAGAAAATTTAACCGATAAACAGTGTTTTGAATTATTATTCGCTTCTGGATTTTCTACTGCTGAAGTGATTTCTGATATATCAGGTCGTGGAGTAGGCTTGGATGTAGTAAAAAACAAGATAGAATCGTTAGGTGGATCAATAACGGTAGATTCTACTCCTGGATATGGAACAGTCTTTTCTATTCAGCTGCCACTAACGTTATCGATCATGTCAGTCATGCTTATTGAGGTACAAAAGGAAAAGTATGCGATCCCGCTTTCTTCAATAATTGAAACAGCGATTATTAAAAAAGAGGAAATCCTTACTGCGCATAACCAGAAAGTAATCGATTTTAGAGGTAAAGTAGTTCCATTAGTTTTCTTAAAAGAAATCTTTGAAGTACCTTCAATGCTAGGTGAAAGCAGCCACTTGCCTGTTGTGGTCGTAAAAAAAGGTGATAAGATGGCTGCACTCGTTGTTGATTCATTCATTGGTCAACAGGAAATCGTTCTGAAATCGCTTGGTGAATATTTAACTTCAGTTTTTGCCATTTCAGGAGCTACGATTTTAGGTGACGGTCAAGCGGCTTTAATTTTAGATTGCAATGCGCTTATTAAATAACGAGGAGTCGATAACATGTCAGAAACGAATGATTTAAAAGTCATTGTTTTTCAATTAAAAGATGAAGAATATGCAGTACCCGTTCAGGATGTAAAATCTATTGAAAGAATGCAGCACATCACCAGAATTCCAAGAACGGCTCCTTTTATCAAAGGGGTTATCAATTTAAGAGGCATTGTCACACCTATTATCGATTTAAGATCACGTTTTGAAATGGAAGAAATGGGCTATACGGATTCAACTCGAATCATTATTGTTTCTGTTGGAAAGATCGAAGCAGGATTGATTGTGGATGCTGCCAACGATGTAATTGACTTAAGTGCAGATTCAATTGAAGCTCCGCCAGAAGTAGTTGGCGGCGTTGATGCAGAGTATATCAAGAGTGTTGCGAAAGTAAATAAACGGCTTCTCGTTTTATTGGACCTTAATAAAGTGCTTAATCCAGACAAGCTCGAAGAAATAAATCCGATAGAAAGAAGCAGGTAGAATGGATTTTACAAAAATTAAACCGATTCATTTGGATATACTGCGTGAAATTGGAAATATAGGAGCAGGACACGCCGCAACCGCTTTATCTACTTTGTTAAATAAAGCGGTTGATATGAAAGTGCCTTCCGTAGAAGTGATTTCTTTTGATGAAATAACGGAAATGGTTGGCGGTTCTGAAAATATTGTTGCTTCTGTTTTTTTGAGAATCATAGGAGAAGCACCAGGGTGTATGTTTTTTATGCTTCCTATTAAACAAGCTGAACAGCTGCTTTTCGATATTTTTGGCGGACAGGATATAGATCTCGACGATCGTTTTACGTCAGAAATGTCTCTATCTGCGCTGCAGGAAATCGGAAATATTTTATCAGGTTCTTATTTAACTGCATTTTCTGATTTTACAAAATTAAATTTGCAGCCCTCGGTTCCTGCAACAAGTATAGATATGGCAGGTGCGATTCTTAGCTTTGGATTATTCGAAATCTCCACTGTAAGTGATTTTGCTATTGTAATAGATACGGCATTTGTTGACATGAAAAACGAAGATGAAGTAAAAGGACACTTTTTTTTACTGCCAGATCCAGATTCGTTCGAAAAAATCTTTAAATCATTAGGAGTTCCATTGGCATGAGTAACATTGTAAAAGTAGGGATCGCTGAATTAGATCTCGTGGTACCTCCTGACACGATTAGAACGACAGGACTCGGCTCCTGTGTTGGAGTTATTCTATATGACGAAATAAAAAAAATTGCTGGGCTGGCACATGTTATGCTGCCAGATTCAACTTTGGCAAAAGCTGCATCTATTAATATAGGCAAGTACGCAGATACTGCGATCACATCGTTATATGACATGCTCATAAAAAGAGGGGCAATCAAAAGGAATATGAAAGCAAAAATCGCCGGAGGAGCACAAATGTTTCAATTTTCTTCCGGCAGCGAAATGATGAGAATCGGACCGAGGAATGTTGAAAGCGTAAAATCACAGTTAGCTGACTTAGGTATCCCTATAATGGCAAGTGATGTTGGCGGTTCGAGCGGCAGAACGATTGAATTTAATCCTGAGAGTACGGAATTGTCAATCAAAACTGTTAACATGGGAACTAAAATTCTGTAAATGGTTAAAAAGAAAAAATAGGAGGATTACCATGACGGAGCCATCTTTAGTAGAAGAACAATCTTGCTGGGAAAAATGGAACAAGAGCCGTGATCGTGAAGCAGGTGATGTACTGCTTCGTGCATATATGCCCCTTGTTAATTATCATGTACAGCGAATATCGGTAGGACTGCCTAAAAGCGTCAATAAAGATGAGCTTCGTTCACTCGGGATGCTCGGATTATATGATGCATTAAAGAAATTTGAGCCAGAGCGCGATTTGAAGTTTGATACATACGCTTCTTTTAGAATAAGGGGGGCTATACTTGATGGACTTCGAAGAGAGGATTGGCTGCCTCGCAGTATGAGAGAAAAGACTAAAAAGGTAGAAGCGGCTATTGAAAGATTAGAGCAGCAAAACCTCCGTACGGTTAGTCCAAAAGAAGTTGCAGAGGAAATAGGTTTTACTGAAAATGAAGTCACTTCTGTCATGTCTGAAAGTTTTCTTGCGAATGTATTATCGATCGATGAGGAGAATAAGGAAACCGATAGCCGTGAAAAAGTATCTTATACAATTGAAGATAAAAAGGTAATGACACCTGAGAACAGTCTTTTGCAAGAAGAGCTCCACAAGGAACTTGCAAGTGTCATTAAAGAACTATCTGAGAAAGAACAGCTCGTTGTAAGCTTGTTCTACTACGAAGAGTTAACATTAACAGAAATCGGACAAGTTCTTGGTTTATCCACTTCAAGAATTTCGCAAATTCACTCAAAAGCATTGTTTAGAATCAGACAGGTTCTTAAACGTTATATGTAAGGGGTTAAGGGGAAATGGATCAGTGGTTCAATATCAATACAAAAGACGAAGAAACAAAGGCGATTCTGTTTAAAAAAGAAAATGCTGATTTTGCTGAACTCGATATTACATTAGATAAACTAACAAAATGGTTAAAAGAAAAAAATATTTTGCACGGAATACGAACAGAAGTTCTTTATCAATTGATACAAAACATAGAAAATATTCATTTTCCAGTCGTGATTGCACAAGGGATACTTCCCGTCAATGGGACTTCCGCAGAGCTAATACCATTGATTGGCCAAGAAACTGCTATTGCAAGCGATAATAATGACAAAATTGACTTTAAAAGACTGTTTACAATTCCAACTGTTACATCTGGGCAGCTGATCGCACGCAAGAAAAATGCTACTGAAGGAAAACCAGGTATTTCAGTTTATGGAAAACCGATTCCTGCACAAAAAGGAAAAGAGATACGTATTAAAAATGGAGAAAATACGGTTTTTAATACTGAGGATTTAGGAATATATGCAACTGTAGACGGAGAAGTGAGTTTTCAAGCTCATTACGTAAACGTTTATCCTGTCTATAAAGTAAACGGCGACCTTTCATTAAAAACGGACCATATTAACTTTGTCGGCAATGTACACGTAACAGGCAATGTCCCTTCAGGCTTTAAAATACAGGCGATGGGCGATGTCCGCATAGAAGGTCTTGTAGAAGCTGCTGAAATTAGTACTCCAGGATCGATCGTAATCGCTGGCGGTGTTTTAGGCCGCGGTAACGGGTTAATTCGGTGCGGGGGAAACTTCACTAGTCTATATGTTACCCAGGGAGTAATAATAGCTGGAGAAAGTATTACAGTGGCACAATCTATCCTGTACAGCCATTGTGAAGCAGGAAATAAGATTACTTGCTTAACAGGTAAAGGAAATGTTTCTGGCGGTACAATTAAAGCTGGTAATCAGATCAGCGCAAATGAAATTGGAAATGAAACGTATTCAAAAACGTTTATATATATAGATCAGAAAGAAATAAATAATGAACCATTCATTGAATTGGAGCTGAAAATAAATGAGGCAGAGAAAACACTTGATAAACTTCAGCGATTAAAAGATGCAATGGTAAGACAAACAGCTCAAGAAAAAGCATCGAGTCAGTCAACAATCAACAGAATTGAAATAAGTCTGAATCAAACGGCAGAGCAGCTTTCCCTGTTAAAATGTGAAAAAAACAATCTAATAACTCAAAAACAGGAAGAATCATCTCAAATCATCGTTAAAGGAACCCTGTATCCCAATGTAGAAATTGGTATTGGAAAGTATAAACGAAAAGTACAGTCCCCTTTTCAATCTGCAAAAGTGTTTATGAAAGAAAAGGAAATCGTCATACATTCTTTATAATGCGGTAATGAGGACGTGATACTCGTGAGTTTAAAATTGATTGAACTTCAAGTGGCAATCCCGCGAACTATGGACGCTGCAAAAACAGCGAACGAACTCGCACAAAGAGGACTTCTTCAGCAATTTCATACAACCGAATCCAACCGTAAAAACGCTCATTTGGATTCAAAGAGGGTAACAGAAAATGAGAAAACAGACCAAAGCAGATTTCATAAAAACAGTCAGGATAATCGTAAAGGCAACATTACATATGAAAACAAGCATCCGTTCAAGGGCGTAAATATCGATTATTCAGGATAGGTGATCCCAGATGAGTACTTTTATTTTTATCAGCATACTGCTCCACATAACTTCTCTTTATTTAATATTTATATTGTGGAAAAAGAGTGAGCAAACTAAGGACAGTTCACTTCATGAACAAGAAATACAAGATTTAGAAATGCTATTAGAAGAGTTCTCACTGCAAATGAAAGACGAGAATGAACAGCTTAAACACTTGATCTTATCCTACCAAAATAATCTTAATTCAAAACAAAAGACTGAGGCTCATATTTCGTCAAATAACGAATCTGAATCATCCGCTTTACTTGGTAATGAGAAGATTGAGAATGAAACGGATACAAATGAAGTGTTATTATTGTCCAAACAAGGGTTTACCTCAACTGAAATTGCAAAGAAGTTAAATCGCGGAAAGGGAGAAATTGAACTTCTTTTAAGATTTTATACGTAAACGCTTAATAAGGACTTGCGGAAAGACCGCGAAATATGTTATATTATTTCTCGGTGTTAATCACACACGTTTGTGGATTTAAGCAATGTGGTGCTGCTTACTAGCAGTTGTTGCTTGAAGCTGAAACAAACGGAGGAAAAAAACCAGGAGGTGCCATTATGGCAGTAATTTCAATGAAACAATTGTTAGAAGCTGGTGTACACTTTGGTCATCAGACTCGCCGTTGGAATCCGAAAATGTCTCGTTACATTTTCACAGAAAGAAACGGTATCTACATTATCGATCTTCAAAAGACGGTAAAGAAAGTAGAAGAATGCTACAATGTTATGCGTAACATCGCAGCAGACGGCGGAAAGATTCTTTTCGTTGGTACTAAAAAGCAAGCTCAAGATTCAGTTAAGGAAGAAGCTGAACGTTCAGACATGTACTACATCAACCAACGCTGGTTAGGTGGAACTTTGACTAACTTCGGTACAATCCGCAAGCGTATCAACCGTTTGAAGGATCTTGAAAAAATGCAGGAAGATGGTACTTTTGAAGTGCTTCCTAAGAAAGAAGTAATCCTTCTTAAAAAAGAAATGGATCGTCTTGAAAAATTCTTAGGCGGAATTAAAGATATGAACAAGCTTCCAGATGCTTTATTCGTAGTTGACCCTCGTAAAGAGCGTATTGCGATTGCTGAAGCTCGTAAATTAAACATTCCGATCATTGCTATCGTTGATACGAACTGTGACCCGGATGAAGTTGATCACGTTATCCCTGGTAACGATGACGCAATCCGCGCAGTTAAACTTCTTACTGGTAAAATGGCTGACGCTATCATCGAAGCTAACCAAGGTGGAGAAGAAGTAGCAGAAGCAGCTGAAGAAGAAACAACTGCTTAATTAATTTAATGGAATGCACAAGGGTGGTAGAGGGGATGACCCTTTATCACCCTTTTTAATGTAAAAGCTCGTTGCTTATGGTTTTTTTACCGTTTCGTTGACAAGTTGATGGGAGTGCAAGGGTGCACAGACGAAAAGCGGAAGTGGCTAGACAGGTGAGACTCCAGCAGGCTCACTGCACGCCCCGCGGAAAGCGAGCAACCTGGAATGGAAATCAACTACTTTCTAAAGCAACTTGTTAAAACAGCCTATTGAAAAAGTACTACATATCACACAAGGAGGCAAAAATCATGGCTATTACAGCACAAATGGTTAAAGAATTGCGTGAAAAAACAGGCGCAGGTATGATGGATTGTAAAAAAGCATTAACTGAAACTGACGGAAACATGGAGCAAGCAGTTGATTATCTTCGTGAAAAAGGAATCGCTAAAGCTGCTAAAAAAGCAGACCGTATCGCTGCTGAAGGATTAACTTCAGTTATAGTTGACGGTAACAAAGCGGTAATTCTTGAAGTTAACTCTGAAACAGATTTCGTTGCTAAAAACGAAAACTTCAAAAACCTGATCGCAGAACTTGGGGAGCACATCCTAGCTACAGAGCCAGCTTCTGTTGAAGATGCATTAGCATCAGAATACAAAGGTACAACAGTTAATGACTACATTAACAGTGCGATTGCAAAAATTGGGGAGAAATTAACTCTTCGTCGTTTTGAAATCATGAAAAAAGACGAAAATGCAGCTTTCGGTGCATACCTTCACATGGGTGGAAGAATTGGTGTTCTTTCAGTTGTTGAAGGAACTACAGATGAGAGTGTTGCTAAAGATGTAGCAATGCATGCTGCTGCAGTTAACCCTAAATATATCTCTCGTGATCAAGTGAGTGAAGACGAAGTTGCACGTGAGCGCAAAGTATTGACTGAGCAAGCTCTTAATGAAGGCAAGCCAGAAAATATCGTTGCTAAAATGGTTGAAGGACGTCTTGGAAAATACTTCGAAGATATTTGTATGAATGATCAATCTTTCATCAAAGACCCAGACCAAAAAGTTGGAAAGTATGTAGCTTCCAAAGGTGCTACTGTTAAAGCCTTCGTTCGTTTTGAAGTTGGAGAAGGTCTTGAAAAGCGTGAAGACAACTTCGCTGAAGAAGTTATGTCTCAAGTGAAAAAGTAAGCACAAGTATGAAAAAAGGGGAGCACGATGTGTTTCCCTTTTTTTTACGAGAAATATATAATGAATTAATTAAAATGTACTAAGCACGAAATTATGGAATCAGCCGTGTTTTCTTTTAAATGGCTGATTTCTATAAATTGTTTTTTTCAATAAGTGAAGCAGCATTGAAAAATTGGTTGATTGGAGAGCAAGGTGCGAGACTCCAGCGGAAAGCGAGCATCCTGAAACGGAAATCAACCACTTACAAGCAACGAGGTTTAAACTGTCAAAAAGAAAAACATTTTAAGGTGATGGAGGGACAAATGACTACTTCAAAATATAAACGAGTCGTCTTGAAATTAAGCGGAGAAGCTTTAGCAGGTGAACAAACATCAGGTATCGATGCAAAGATTGTTCAATCTATAGCTGAGCAAGTGAAAGAAATAGTTGAATTGGACGTAGAAGTTGCTGTAGTCGTAGGTGGCGGAAACCTTTGGCGCGGTAAAACCGGCAGTGAAATGGGTATGGATCGTGCATCCGCTGATTACATGGGAATGCTTGCTACTGTTATGAATTCATTAGCACTTCAAGACAGTCTCGAAAATATCGGGGTTCAAACAAGAGTACAAACTTCTATAGAAATGCGTCAGGTTGCTGAACCTTACATCAGAAGAAAAGCCATTCGTCACCTAGAAAAAAAACGTGTGGTAATTTTTGCTGCAGGTACTGGAAATCCATATTTCTCTACAGATACTACTGCAGCACTAAGAGCAGCTGAAATTGAAGCAGAAGTTATTTTGATGGCAAAAAACAATGTTGATGGAGTTTATTCCGCAGATCCAAAGATTGATGAAAACGCAGTTAAGTATACTACATTGTCTTATCTTGATCTTCTAAAAGATGGATTGGCAGTTATGGATACAACCGCTTCTTCACTTTGTATGGATAATGATATTCCGTTAGTGGTGTTTTCCATTATGGAAGAAGGAAATATTAAACGTGCAGTAGCTGGTGAAAAAATTGGAACAGTTATAAGGGGGAGAAACTAGTGGCAAAGGAAGTTTTAACTCAAGCAGAAGAAAAGATGCAAAAAGCGATTGGTTCATTAAGACGTGAATACTCAACGCTTCGTGCAGGCAGAGCAAATCCTTCATTGTTGGACAGAGTACAAGTAGATTATTACGGTACACCAACTCCTATTAATCAATTAGCGGGTGTAACAACACCAGAAGCAAGATTATTGGTTATTCAGCCTTATGATAAAACAGCAATGGGTGATATTGAAAAGGCAATCCTGAAATCTGATCTTGGACTTACACCTTCAAATGACGGTCAAGTCATTCGTATTGCTATTCCGGCGTTAACTGAAGAAAGAAGAAAAGATCTAGTTAAGCTTGTTAAGAAGTTTGCTGAAGAAGCAAAGGTAGCTCTTCGTAACATTCGCCGTGATGCTAACGACGATTTAAAAAAGCTTGAAAAAGAAGCTGAGATTACAGAAGATGAACTTCGCCGTTATAATGATGATGTTCAAAAACTTACTGACAAATATACTTCAGAAGTTGATTCTGTAAGTTCAAATAAAGAAAAAGAAATCATGGAAGTATAAAGCTTTTCCATGTACAATTAAATAAAAAAAGCCCTCTATAAAGGGGGCTTTTTTATTAGACACAATATCGCCTGGATGATAAGAAAAACGTATTGAAAGAATCAGGTGATATAGGCAATAAAGAGACAGATCGGGCTGATCGATGCAATCGGCCAGCTGGGTTTCTTTATGAAGTCTGGAAAGATGGAGGCTTATACATGCTTGACAAGCTTTTCTTTAGAAAAAAAAGTCATGAACAAAAATGGGATATAAATGATAATATTCCATCACATGTGGCAATAATTATGGATGGAAACGGGCGTTGGGCAAAAAAGAGGGCAATGCCTAGAATTGCTGGTCATCATGAAGGAATGAAGACTGTAAAAAAAATCGTTAAAGAAGCAAATCAGATTGGAATTAAAGTGCTCACTCTCTATGCGTTTTCTACCGAGAACTGGAAGAGACCACGAGAAGAAGTAGACTTTCTTATGAAACTTCCTGGAGAATTTTTAAGCACATTTTTACCGGATTTGATTAAAGAAAATGTACAAGTGAGAATTATGGGCAAGAAAGAATTGCTTCCTATTCATACGATAAAAGCTGTGGATCAAGCTATTCATAAGACAAGCGAAAACACAGGTATGATCTTAAATTTCGCTTTAAATTACGGCAGCCGCGATGAAATAACTGAAGCAGTCAGAGCAATCGCTTCTGAAATAAAAAGCGGAACGATAGATCCATCTCAAATTAACGAATCAACCATTGAAAGATACCTAATGACAAGTGAATTAAGAGATCCGGATCTTCTAATTCGAACAAGCGGAGAAATACGCTTAAGTAATTTTATGCTTTGGCAGCTTGCCTATTCGGAATTTTGGTTTACAGATGTACTATGGCCCGATTTTTCAGAGGATCATTTAAGACAAGCTGTATCAGAGTATGCACAGCGCGGCAGAAGATACGGCGGTTTAAAATAAGGAGGACTTATGAAACAACGGATTATTACAGGTGTGATCGCTGCCGTTTTGTTTATCGGAATCACACTCTTCGGGAGCTGGCCATTTTCTCTGCTTATTCTCCTCCTTGCTGGGATTGGGATATATGAGCTTTTAAGAATGAAAGGCATGCAAAGATCTTTTGTTGGAATAATTGGATATCTATTAGCTATTTTTCTAGCTTTGCCTGAAGAATGGATGGAGTATTTTAAACCATTCTCGAAAATAGAAGCAATTATACTTTCCGTTCTTATTTTATTAGTTATAACGGTTGTCCGTAAAAATGAAACAGAATATAATCATATTTCTTTTGTATTATTCAGTGCAGTTTATGTCGGATTCGGGTTTTACTACTTAGCTGAAACGAGACTGTTAGAAAACGGGACACAGCTGCTGTTTTTTATTCTTTTTATGATTTGGGCTACTGATTCTGGAGCCTACTTTGTAGGTAAATCCATGGGAAAACGAAAACTATGGCCGATTATTTCTCCGAATAAAACGATAGAAGGAGCGGTCGGAGGTATATTTTTCAGTATAATTGTTGCTTTGATTTGCTACTTTACAAGCTTCGTGGATTTATCACTGGCATCGATACTGGCCATTTCCGTCTTAGTTGGAATTTTTGGTCAAATTGGTGATCTCGCTGAGTCCGCTTATAAACGAATTTATGATGTAAAGGATTCTGGAAACCTTCTTCCAGGTCATGGCGGTATACTGGACAGACTGGATAGTGCATTATTTGTATTTCCGTTATTACATGTGCTTCATTTGTTAGGATAAGCTTAAGGGGGATAATATGAAATCTATCAGTTTATTAGGCGCTACTGGTTCTATAGGACAGCAAACACTTGATGTTATTGCTTCAAATCCACAAGCCTTTAAGCTAAGTGCTATGTCTGTAGGCAGAAACATTGAAGCTGCTGAAGAGATCATACAGAAATTCAATCCGGAGATTTGTGCAGTTCAATTGGAAGAGGACGCTAAAACACTGCGTTCACGCATAAATAATTCAGGAACGAAGATCGTTTCTGGTATGGACGGACTAATAGAAGCTGCTGTGTCAACGGATTCCTCAATCGTTGTGAATGCGGTAATCGGGAGTGTAGGGCTGCTTCCAACTTTAAAGGCAATAGAAGCGAAAAAGACGATTGCATTGGCAAATAAAGAAACGCTTGTAACTGCTGGCCACTTAGTAATGGAAAAAGCAAAACAGCATCAAGTTGCTATTCTTCCAGTTGATTCTGAGCATTCAGCCATTTATCAATGTTTAAATGGAGAAAATATTGATGATGTTGAAAAGTTAATCTTAACAGCATCAGGCGGAAGCTTCAGAGATAAAACGAGGGAAGAATTAAAAAATGTTACAGTAAAAGAAGCACTGAACCATCCGAATTGGTCAATGGGTGCGAAAATCACGATCGATTCCGCCACAATGATGAACAAAGGGCTGGAAGTGATTGAGGCTCATTGGCTATTTTCGTTCGATTATTCTAAAATAGACGTCATTTTACATAAGGAAAGTATCATACACTCTATGGTAGAGTTTGCTGATACAAGCATCATTGCTCACTTAGGACAACCAGATATGCGCGTGCCGATTCAATATGCGCTTACACATCCAGAGAGACTTGAATTGGTTAACGGTAAAAGGTTAAACTTATGGGAAGTTGGGAAACTGCATTTTCAAAAAATGGATTATGACCGTTTCAGATGTTTAAAACTGGCTTTTGAAGCAGGAAATATGGGCGGATTAATGCCGACTGTGCTGAATGCTGCAAATGAAAAAGCAGTAGAGTTGTTTTTAAATGGTCATATAACATTTCTTGAAATAGAGGAACTGATTGAACGTGCTATGCTTCAAGCGGTAAATGTCAACAAACCAGAATTGGATGCAATTCAAGAAACAGACAAAAGGACTCGTCATTTTGTAGAGTCACTATTAAACAAAGGCAGGTAATGGAAATGAACACTGTGATAGCCATTATCATCATTTTAGGGGCTTTGATTTTCTTTCATGAATTAGGACACCTTTTACTGGCGAAAAGAGCTGGTATTTTGTGCCGCGAATTTGCAATTGGATTTGGCCCGAAAGTGTTCGCGTTCAAAAAAGGGGAAACCGTTTATACTATTCGGCTATTGCCGCTTGGCGGATTCGTACGTATGGCTGGGGAGGACCCTGAAGGCATTGAATTAAAGGCAGGTCACAGAGTTGGATTGATTTTCAACAATGCCAATGAAGTCGAAAAAATAATTGTGAATCATCGGGAAAAATACCCTGTTCAAAAGACGATCACGCTAGAAAAAGCTGATCTTGAACATGATTTAACATTGACGGGTTTTGAAAATGAAGAAGCGGGTTTATCGACTTATAAAGTAAAAGAAGATGCGCTATTTGTAGCAGACCACCAAGAAATGCAAATTGCTCCGTATAATCGTCAATTCGGTTCAAAAACAATCATGCAGAGAACATTAGCGATTTTTGCAGGACCGTTAATGAACTTTTTGCTTGCTTTCATTATTTTAGTTGCATTTTCACTTATGCAAGGAATTCCTACAAACGAGTCCCGACTCGGCACACTTCAAGAGAATGCTGCTGCTGATAAAGCAGGACTTCAAAAAGGGGATAAAGTGGTTGCAATACAAGGGGATAAAATGGATGACTGGAAAGAACTTGTTTCTGTCATTCAGCAAAATCCAGGTGAAAAATTGATGTTTACGATCGTGCGTAATGGCAAAGAAAAAGTTGTACCGATCACTTTGGGATCACGTAAAGGTGCCGGGGATCAAAATGAAGGATTTATTGGTGCACATCCTTATACTGAATCATCTGTACTTGGTTCTATACAATATGGTGCAAAGCAAACGTGGTTCATGACTACGGCAATATTTACCGGGATAAGTGAACTTATTACAGGCCAGCATGGAATTGAACAATTATCCGGACCTTTAGGAATATATGAATATACAGACCAAGCAGCAAAAGCAGGTATTTTTATGCTTCTGCAATGGGCTGCGATCTTAAGTATTAACTTGGGTATTTTCAATTTGCTGCCGCTTCCGGCACTTGATGGCGGGAGATTGTTGTTCTTAGGTGTTGAAGCGCTAAGAGGCAAGCCGATTGATCCGCAAAAAGAAGGATTAGTTCATTTTATTGGTTTTGCGTTTTTGATGCTTTTAATGCTCGTTGTTACTTGGAATGACATACAGAAAATTTTTCTTAGCTAAAACAGGGTTATTTGAGGAGAAGAGATTATGAGACAAAGTCAGTTGTTTTTGCCAACGTTAAGAGAAGTGCCTGCAGATGCTGATGTTAAAAGTCACCAAATGCTTTTGAGAGCAGGTTTTATTAGACAGAATGCTGCAGGGATCTATTCTTTTTTGCCACTTGGTAAAAAAGTGCTGCATAAAATAGAAAATATCGTACGTGAAGAAATGAATCGTGCTGGTTCACAAGAAATGATGATGCCAGCACTGCAGCTTGCTGATCTATGGCAAGAAAGCGGAAGATGGTATAGCTATGGACCGGAACTGATGAGACTAAAAGACCGGCATGAAAGGGATTTTGCTCTTGGAGCGACTCATGAAGAAGTTATTACGAGTATTATCCGTGACGAAGTAAAATCATATAAAAAACTGCCATTAAATCTTTATCAAATTCAAACAAAGTTCAGAGATGAAAAGCGTCCACGTTTTGGTCTCTTGCGCGGCAGGGAGTTTATTATGAAAGATGCGTACTCCTTCCATGATAAACAGGAAAGCCTGGATGAAACCTATGAAATCATGAAGGATGCCTATTCTGCTATTTTTAGCCGCTGTGGATTAAACTTCCGTGCAGTATTGGCTGATTCAGGTTCAATCGGCGGTAAAGATAATCATGAGTTTATGGTTCTATCTGAAATCGGGGAAGATTTAATCGCCTATTCTACGGATTCCGACTTTGCAGCAAACATTGAAATGGCTCCTGTATTACTGCAAGAAAGTGCATCTTCTGAAAATCCGAAAGAGATCGAAAAAGTTGATACGAAGGATGCCAAAACGATTGAAGAGCTTTCTGCTTTCTTAAATACACCGGCTTCAAAAATTATTAAATCTTTGCTTTATTTAGCTGATGGACAACCTGTACTTGTTTTAGTGCGCGGTGATCATGAAGTAAATGAAATCAAATTGAAAAATGTATTGTCAGCAGAGGAAGTGTCACTTGCTTCTGAAGAAGATGCAGTAAAATGGTTAAATACAAAGCCAGGTTCAATCGGTCCCGTTTCTGTTGTTAAAGACGTAAAAATTATTGCTGATCAAGCAATCCCGTTGATGGTTAACTCTGTTTGCGGTGCAAATGAAGAAGGCTATCATTATATAAACGTCAATGCAGAAAACGATTTTGATATTCATCAGACAGAAGATCTTCGGTTTGTTGTGGAAGGTGACCGATCACCAGATGGAAAAGGAACGATTGTTTTTGCGAAAGGAATTGAAGTAGGACACGTCTTTAAACTTGGTAAAGTATATAGTGAACCTATGAAAGCTTCCTATTTAGACGAAAACGGGAAAAATCAAATCATGACAATGGGCTGTTATGGTATAGGTGTTTCGAGAACCCTTGCTGCTGTAGCAGAAGAAAACAATGATGAAAAAGGATTGATTTGGCCGCTTGCTCTCTCGCCATTTGATATTCATTTAATCGCTGTGAACAGCAAAAACGCGGAACAATTGTCTTTATCTGAAGAATTATATGAAAAGTTGAAAAACGAAGGCTACGATTGTTTATATGATGACCGAAATGAGCGTGCTGGAGTAAAATTCACAGATAGTGATTTAATTGGAGTCCCGATTCGTGTTATGGTAGGTAAGAAAGCTGGAGAAGGAATAGTAGAAGTTAAGATTCGCAAAAACGGCGAACTGCTTGAAGTGCCTGTATCTGAACTTTCCGAAGTATTGAAAAGGGAATACGAAAAGCTAGCTTAGTATGAAATAAGGTGCCTCATTACCTGGGGTACCTTTAGCTATGTAATTTAATCTGTTTTTTAGATAATGTTGCTTTTTATTCTCTTTTAGTGACTTCTTTGACAGTTGATTGGAGTAAAAGGTGCGAGACTCCTGCAGGATCAGCGGGACAGGTGAGACCCTTTAGGCGCAATGTGCCAGGGAGGCTCACCGCAAGCCTTGCGGAAAGCGAGCAACTGGAACGGAAATCAGCTTCTTCCAAAAGCAACAATGAATACGAAAACAGTCTAATTTAAAGAACGTTTTTATTCTCTTGAAAAAGGAGGTACTTATGAGCGGAGAGATTCAAATAAGAAAAGAAAGACTTTCGCTTCTTTTAGAACAGCTGGGGATACCAGAGGATATGAAAAGCGAATTTTTAGATGGCACAATCGAAAGACTTACAATAGATAAAGGGAACCGCAGCTGGCATTTCTCAATCGGTTTGGTACGGCCGCTTTCTGCAGTTGTTTACGCCTGGTTTCAATCAAGTTTGCTTCAAACTTTCAATCATATTGCGCAAGTCTCCTTCTCATTGCAAACCGATGGGAAATTCCACTCAGAGGATATACTTGCTTACTGGCCGCTATGCAAGGAAAGAATTGGTGAGAAAGCCATACCAAGCTTAGCAGGATTGCTTTCAAGTCAGGAGCCGGTAACCGAAGGGAATTTCTTATTTTTAACTGTGAGAAATGAAGCAGAGGAAGCACTCGTCCACCGTAAATTAGGACCGATTATCAAGGAAATGTATAATCAATTCGGTTTTCATTCGGTTGTACTAAAGACCGAAATCAAGCACTCTGAAGAAGATTATCAAAAGTTTATCGAACAAAGAAAGCAAGAAGATCAACATAAAGTGATGGAGGCTCTTGTAGAGAAAGAAAAAGCAGCCAAAAGAACGGATGGACCTGCAGCAAAAACTGATATTATGATTGGATATTCGATCAAGGATGAACCTGTTCCGATTCAGACCATTCAAGATGAAGAACGAAGAATTACGATACAAGGCTATGTGTTTCATTCTGAAACTCGTGAGCTTCGAAGCGGACGCACATTACTAACTTTTAAGATAACAGATTACACCGATTCTCTCCTTATTAAAATCTTTTCTCGTGATAAAGAAGATATTCCGATTCTCCAAGGGATTCAAAAAGGAATGTGGGTAAAAGTACGCGGAGGAATTCAAAATGATACCTTTGTAAGAGATCTTGTCATGATAGCGAATGATATCAATGAGATTAAGCCTGAGACACGAAAAGATTTAACAGAAGAGAATAAGAAAAGGGTAGAACTTCACCTCCATACCCCAATGAGTCAGATGGATGCAACATCAACTGTATCTTCATTAGTATCACAAGCAAAAAAATGGGGGCATCCAGCAATTGCAATCACCGATCATGCGGGTGTTCAATCATTCCCAGAAGCTTATTCTGCGGGAAAGAAAAATGATATTAAGATTCTTTACGGAGTCGAGGTCAATCTTGTAGATGATGGAGTACCGATTGCCTATAATGAAGCACCAAGAAAACTAACGGATGAAACTTATATTGTTTTTGATGTTGAAACGACAGGCTTGTCAGCCGTTTATAATAAAATCATTGAACTTGCAGCAGTAAAAATACGCGGCGGAGAAATAGTGGACAAGTTCGAATCATTTGCTAATCCGCATGAATCGTTATCTCAAACTACGATTGAATTAACGGGTATTACAGATGATATGGTTGAAAACGCACCGGAAATTGATGAAGTTATCCGCGATTTCCACCGTTTTATGGGTGATGATATTCTTGTAGCCCATAATGCAAGCTTCGATATGGGCTTTTTAAATGAAGGCTTGAGAAAAATAGGTTTTGAAGAAGCAAAGAATCCTGTAATAGATACGTTAGAATTAGCTAGATTCTTACTTCCGCAATTAAAGAATCATAGACTTAATACGTTATGTAAAAGATATGATATTGAGCTGGTTCAGCATCACCGAGCGATTTATGATGCAGAAGCCACTGCCTACCTATTATGGAAGCTCTTAAAAGAAACGTTTGAAAAAGAAATATTTTATCATGATCGTCTAAACGATAACATGGGACAAGGCGGTTTCCAGCGTTCCCGTCCTTCACATTGTATTTTATTGGCTGCTTCTCAAACAGGATTGAAAAATCTTTACAGACTCGTTTCTGAATCCCATCTTTCGTATTTTTACAGAACTCCTCGTATACCAAGATCGCGTTTAAGTAAGCTTCGAGAAGGAATACTCGTTGGTTCTGCTTGCGACAAAGGTGAGGTTTTTGAAGGTATGATGCAAAAACCGATGGAAGAGGTAGAAAAGATTGCTTCATTTTATGATTACTTAGAGATTCAGCCTCCTAGCAATTATTATCACCTTATTGAAAAGGAACTTGTTCAGGATGAGATGAACTTAAGAGAGATCTTAGGTAATATTGTTAAACTAGGTGAAAAACTAGATAAACCAGTTGTTGCTACAGGTAATGTTCATTACTTAAATCCGGAAGATGCGATTTATCGGAAAATTTTAATCTCGTCTCAAGGAGGAGCGAATCCGCTCAATAGACAAACACTTCCTGAGGTGCATTTTAGAACGACTGATGAAATGCTGGATTTGTTCGCATTCCTGGGAGAAGAAACAGCTGAAAAAGTAGTGATTGAAAACACAAATCAGATTGCTGATTCCATAGCAGATATTAAGCCGATACCAGATGACCTCTATACGCCAAAAATTGAAGGGGCAGACGAGGAAATCCGCTCTATGAGTTATAACATGGCTAGAAGCATCTATGGAGAAGATCTGCCCGAACTCGTAGAAAAGAGACTTGAAAAAGAATTAACAAGTATAATAGGGCACGGATTTGCAGTTATCTATTTGATCTCACATAAACTCGTAAAAAAATCATTAATCGACGGCTACTTGGTTGGTTCACGTGGATCAGTAGGTTCATCCTTTGTAGCAACGATGACCGAAATAACGGAAGTAAATCCTCTTCCTCCGCACTATGTGTGTCCAAGCTGTAAGGAATCCCATTTCTTTAACGATGGTTCAGTTGGTTCCGGCTTTGACTTGCCTGATAAAGAATGTCCGGCATGCGGTGTTTTATATAAAAAGGATGGGCAGGACATTCCTTTTGAAACGTTCCTTGGATTTAAAGGGGATAAAGTACCGGATATTGACTTGAACTTCTCTGGGGAATACCAGCCTAGAGCGCATAATTATACGAAAGAACTCTTTGGAGAAGAGTATGTATACCGGGCAGGAACGATTGGAACTGTTGCCGAAAAAACAGCTTACGGATATGTTAAAGGATATGCAAGCGACCATAACTTGACGATTCGTTCGGCTGAAGTTGACCGCTTAGTATCAGGCTGTACGGGTGTGAAAAGGACAACAGGCCAGCATCCGGGCGGAATTATTGTAGTACCGGACTATATGGATATTTACGATTTTTGTCCTGTTCAATATCCTGCAGATGACAGTTCATCAGAATGGAAAACAACACATTTTGATTTCCATTCCATTCACGATAATTTGCTTAAGCTCGATATTTTAGGCCATGATGATCCGACTGTTATTCGTATGCTTCAAGATTTGAGCGGTATCGATCCGAAGACAATACCAGCATCAGACACTGAAGTTATGAAGATATTTTCAGGACCTGAAGTTTTAGGTGTTACAGAAGAACAGATTTTATGTAAAACCGGAACTCTTGGCATACCAGAATTCGGTACAAAGTTTGTTAGACAGATGCTAGAAGAAACGAAGCCGAGTACTTTTTCTGAACTCGTACAGATATCAGGTCTTTCGCATGGTACAGATGTATGGCTTAATAATGCCAATGAACTCATTGCAAATGGAACGTGTGTGCTAAAAGATGTTATCGGCTGCCGTGATGACATCATGGTTTATCTGATCTATAAAGGCCTAGATCCTTCACTTGCGTTCAAAATTATGGAAAGCGTACGTAAAGGAAAGGGACTTCCTGATGAATGGATCGAAGAGATGAAGAATAATGATGTGCCTGACTGGTATATTGGATCTTGTTTGAAGATTAAATACATGTTCCCAAAAGCCCATGCAGCTGCATATGTGTTAATGGCTGTGCGAATTGCTTACTTTAAGGTCCATTATCCCATCTTTTTCTATGCAGCCTATTTCACTGTACGAGCAGATGATTTTGACATTGAAGCAATGATCCGAGGTTCTAAAGCGATCCGTACTAAGATTGAAGAAATTTCTGCTAAGGGTTTGGATGCTTCTACGAAGGAAAAGAATTTGCAGACCGTACTCGAACTCGGTTTAGAGATGTGTGAAAGAGGTCTTTCATTCCAAAAAATTGATCTTTACCGCTCAAGTGCATCAGAATTTCTTGTAGAAGGCGACACACTTATACCTCCATTTAATTCAATAGCAGGTCTAGGTACAAATGCGGCCCTTAATATCGTTAAAGCAAGAGAAGATGGAGAGTTTCTTTCGAAAGAAGATTTACAGCAGCGCGCTAAATTATCAAAAACGATTATTGAATATTTAGATGATCAAGGATGTCTGGAAGGACTCCCGGATGCCAACCAATTATCGCTCTTTTAGACGTTTCTCTATACAGGCATAAAGTTGCAGTATTTTATTGGTTATGGTATAGTATTTTTGGAAATACTGTTGGATGAATAATTGTCGGCGAAAGAGTGGGGATTCCCCGCTCTTTCGTTACGTTTAAAGGTCATTCAGTAAAAGGAGGGCAGCTATGAGTCAAAAGATTACGGAGCTCACAACCGAGCTTGTAACTCCCATCGTTGATAAACTAGGATTAGAACTAGTTGATGTAGAATTTATTAAAGAGGGTAAAAACTGGTTCCTGCGTGTTTTTATTGATTCCCCGGGTGGAATTGATATAGAAGAATGCGGAACGGTAAGTGAACAGTTGAGTGAAAAGTTAGATGAACTGGATCCGATTGAACAGCCCTACTTTTTAGAGGTTTCTTCTCCAGGTGTGGAAAGACCGCTCAAAAAGCCTGAAGATTTGAAAAATGCGATTGGCAAGAACGTGAATATTAAGTTATACGAGCCAATAAACGGTGAAAAGGTCTATGAGGGAATCTTAAAAGATTTTGACGGAGAAACGCTGTTTATGGAAATTAAAGTAAAAACGCAAGTTAAAAAGGTAGAATTGCCTTATCCAAAAGTGGCAAATGCCCGTCTTGCGGTTGTTTTTTAAGAAGAGGGGAGTATAAAAATGAGTACCGAGCTGTTGGATGCACTTACATTATTAGAAAAAGAAAAAGGGATTAGTAAAGATGTTATCATTGAAGCGATTGAAGCGGCTTTGATTTCAGCTTATAAGCGAAACTTTCATCAAGCGCAAAATGTACGTGTAGATTTTAACCGTGATACGGGAAGCATTCGTGTTTTTTCCAGGAAGACAGTTGTTGAAGAAGTGCTGGACGATCGCCAAGAGGTTTCAGTTGCAGAAGCACAAGCTATTAATCCTGGATACGAACTTGACGATATTGTAGAAGAAGAAGTAACACCTAAAGATTTTGGGCGCATTGCAGCTCAAACTGCTAAACAAGTTGTAACACAGCGCGTTCGTGAAGCTGAGAGAGGTATAATCTTTTCAGAATTTATTGACCGCGAAGAAGATATTATTACAGGTATCGTTCAGCGTCAAGACCATCGTTATATTTACGTAAGTCTTGGACGTGTTGAAGCATTGCTGCCTGCTGCAGAACAAATGCCTGGAGAAACACACACAACAAACGACCGTATTAAAGTATACATCACGAAAGTTGAAAAAACGACAAAAGGGCCGCAGATTCTTGTATCCCGTACTCATCCTGGTCTTTTAAAGCGATTGTTTGAGCTTGAGGTTCCGGAAATTTATGACGGAACTGTAGAGATTAAGTCTATAGCTCGTGAAGCTGGGGACAGATCAAAGCTAGCTGTATTTGCAGCAGACCCTGAAGTAGATCCTGTTGGATCATGTGTCGGCCAAAAAGGTGCGCGTGTACAAACAATCGTCAATGAATTGAATGGCGAAAAGATCGACATCGTACGCTGGAGTGAAGATCCAGTCGTTTATGTTGCTAATTCTTTAAGCCCTGCTAAAGTACTGGAAGTTCAAGTGAACGAAGAAGATAAAATGACAACGGTCATTGTTCCCGATTACCAGCTTTCACTGGCGATTGGTAAACGTGGCCAAAATGCCCGTCTTGCAGCGAAGCTAACGGGTTGGAAGATTGATATTAAAAGTGAGTCTGAAGCAATTGAGTCAGGAGTCTATGACCCATCTAATGCCCAGAACGATGCTTTAATGGATTCTTCTCTAGAGGATGAAGAGTAAGAGAAGGCGAGGTTGAGACTATGAAAACCCGCAAAATTCCAATGAGAAAATGTGTAGCCTGTCAAGAAATGAAGGCGAAAAAAGAACTGACACGTATCGTTCGTACACCTGAAGGGGAGGTCGCAGTCGATCTATCCGGAAAAAAATCCGGACGCGGTGCCTATCTTTGTCATGAGGCTTCGTGTATTGAGTCTGCCCAAAAGAAAAAAGTTCTTGAATCACACTTAAAAACTAAGATTCCAGCAGAAGTTTTTGAGCAGCTTCAAAAAGGAAGTAAAACATCTTGAAAACGTCTAAATGGGAAAATCTTCTTGGATTGGCAGCACGGGCAGGAAAAGTAATTTCCGGTGAAGAGCTGGTGGTGAAGAGCATTCAAAAACAAAACGCTAAAATCGTTTTGTTATCAAAGGATGCTTCAGACAATACAAAGAAAAAAGTTACGGATAAATGTCTTTTTTATAACATCGATATCGTTTGGATAGATGATCGCTCTGTTTTAGGCAAAGCGATCGGAAAAGAGCAGCGAGTTGTCGTTGCTGTAAATGATCAAGGATTTTCAAAGCGTCTAAAAGAACTTCTTGATCACTAACACGGGGGTGAACATATGAGTAAAATACGCGTATACGAATATGCGAAACAAAAAAATGTTCAAAGTAAAGACATAATTGAAAAGCTTAAAACAATGGATGTCCATGTAGCGAATCATATGTCAATGATTGATCAGGCTGCATTGAAAAAGCTGGATGAAGCATATAAACCAAAGGCTTCAAAAGAACAATCAGCAAAACCTATGAATCAAAACCAACCTCCTAGAACAGATAAGAAGACAACTAACACTGGTTTAGACACCAAATCTACTAAAAAGGAAGTTCAAAAAGAGAATAATATGAAAATTAAAAAAGAGACAAATACAAGTAATACTACACAGCCAAAGGGTCCCCAAAAAGGGGCAAAGCCAAGTAATACAAACAGCCAAAATGCATCTAAAAACAACAGCTCTAAAAACAGCAGCAATAACAACAACAGAAATCAAGGCAACAACAGAAATAACAACAATAATAACAGAAATAACAACAATAACAGAAATAAACCAAATAGAGGCGGAGGCAGCGGACAGCCGGCTCCTCAAAAGAAAGTTCTTGAAACACCTAGCAAAATCACTTTCTCTGAATCACTTCAAGTTGGTGAATTAGCTAAGAAATTAAACAAAGAAACTTCTGAGATCATTAAAAAATTAATGGGACTTGGTATTATGGCAACAATCAACCAAGAACTAGATAAAGAAGCGATTGAGTTAATCGCTGCAGATTATGATGTAGAAGTGGAAGAAGAAATTATCATCGATGAAACTGAATTCGAAAATTATGAAGTAGTTGACGATGAAAAAGATATGCAAGTTCGTCCTCCTGTTGTAACAATCATGGGGCACGTTGACCATGGTAAAACAACATTACTAGATGCGATCCGCAACACAAAAGTAACGGCAGGCGAAGCTGGCGGAATCACTCAGCATATTGGTGCTTACCAAATTACGAATAATGGAAAAGTGATAACGTTCTTGGATACACCCGGCCATGCTGCATTTACAACTATGCGTGCTCGTGGTGCTCAAGTAACTGATATTACAATTCTTGTAGTAGCCGCTGATGATGGAGTTATGCCTCAAACAGTTGAAGCGATCAACCATGCTAAAGCTGCAGAAGTGCCAATCATCGTTGCCGTTAACAAAATGGATAAAGAAGCAGCAAACCCTGATCGGGTTATGCAAGAACTAACAGAACATGGACTAGTGTCTGAAGCTTGGGGCGGAGATACGATTTTCGTTAACGTATCTGCGATTAAAGGTGACGGAATCGACGACCTTCTTGAAATGATCAATCTTGTTTCAGAAGTGGAAGAATTAAAAGCCAACCCTAACCGTACAGCAATCGGGACAGTTATTGAAGCACAGCTTGATAAAGGCAGAGGTTCTGTAGCAACCCTTCTAGTTCAGTCTGGAACTTTAAAAGTTGGTGATCCGATTGTAGTAGGTCATACATTTGGACGCGTACGTGCGATGGTGAACGATTTAGGGCGCCGAGTAAAATCTGTTGGACCTTCAACTCCTGTAGAGATCACAGGTTTAAATGATGTACCTCAAGCTGGTGATCAGTTTATGGTGTTTGCAGACGAGAAGAAAGCACGCCAAGTTGGAGAATCACGTTCTAAGAAACAACAAGATGCACAGCGTAAAGAATCCTCTAAACTAAACCTTGACGATCTCTTTAATCAAATTAAAGAAGGCGATATTAAAGAGATTAATGTAATCATTAAAGGTGACGTTCAAGGTTCTGTTGAAGCACTTGCTGGATCACTTCAGAAAATTGATGTTGCAGGCGTGAAAGTAAAGATCATCCACTCTGGTGTAGGTGCGATCAACGAGTATGACATTATGCTTGCTTCTGCTTCAAATGCCATCGTTATCGGATTTAATGTGCGTCCAGATAATGGTGCAAAACGTACGGCTGATGCAGAAAAAGTAGATGTACGACTTCATAGAATTATATATAACGTTATTGAAGAGATTGAATCAGCAATGAAGGGCATGCTTGATCCTGAATACCAGGAAAAAGTTATCGGTCAAGTTGAAGTAAGAACAATCTTTAAAGTTTCTAAAGTGGGAACAATCGCTGGCTGTTATGTAACGGAAGGAAAGATCACACGTGATTCTACTGTGCGTTTAATCCGTGATGGTATTGTAAGTTACGAAGGCAAGATCGATGCACTGAAGAGATTTAAAGATGATGCGAAAGAAGTTTCCGCGGGTTACGAGTGCGGAATCACGCTTGAGAAGTTTAATGATATTAAAGAAGGCGATATTATTGAAGCCTACATCATGGAAGAAATTAAAGTAAAATGATCGGGCTATTAACGGTTGAGGTATTCATATATGATGCACAGTCGTTAAAAGATAAGCGTTCAGTTGTTCAAAAAGCGGTTAACAGACTTCGGCAGCGCCTAAATTTATCTGTTTCTGAAACGGACTTTCAGGATTTATGGCAGCGAGCCGAAATAAGTATGGTAACCGTTTCTTCGGACAAAATAATAGCAGAAAAAGAATTGCAAAAGGCACTTGCAATCATTACATCTATTACAGAGCTAGAAGTAACGAGTTCCCATGTAGAATGGCTGTGAATTGCCTCTGAAAGAAACGGGGTGTATTAAATATGAGCAAAATCCGTTCCAATCGTATCGGGGAACAGATGAAAAAAGAGCTTAGTGATATTATAGGCCGGAAAATCAAAGACCCCCGCGTTGGTTTTGTGACAGTTACGGCTGTCGATGTTACTGGTGATCTTCAGCAAGCAACTGTTTATGTTTCTGTATTTGGTGATAATGACCAAAAAGAACAAACATTGCGAAGTCTTGCAAAAGCCACTGGCTTTATAAGAACTGAAATCGGTAAACGAATTCGTATGCGTAAAACACCAGACATATTCTTTAAGTTTGATGAATCATTAAGCTACGGAAGCAAAATCGAAGGTTTATTATCTGATATTAAACAAAAGGATAATGAGGATAATGACAGCGAAGAAAACGAAGATTATCCGAATTCATAAAGCAGATATGGATAGGCAATTAAATTAATTGTCTATCCTTTTTGCTTGTTAGGACCTATGCGGCAAGTATAAGTAAAGAAAAGGCTTTTTTCGCGATTGTTGTTTTGAAAGCAGTTGATTTTCGTTTCAGGATGCTAGTACCTTACACTCTAATCCATTTTTTCATTTGAGGCAGTTAAAAAAATGCCCCTGAAGCAACAATCTTTTAGAAAAGAGCCATTGAAAAAGGAGAAATACCTATGACAGCAAGGCAAGGAATTTTAGCATTAAAAAAACCTGCCGGAATGACATCGCATGATTGTGTAGCTAAAATCAGACGAATCTTTTCTACAAAAAAAGTAGGACATACCGGAACACTGGATCCAGAAGTAACGGGTGTTTTGCCAATATGCATTGGACGAGCAACGAAAATTGCGGAATATATGTCCGATTACGGAAAAGAGTACATCGGTGAAGTGACACTTGGTTTCTCTACAGAGACTGAGGATGCACACGGTGAGAAAGTGGAAGAAAAAGAAGTTAATTCGAACATCAGCTTTCAAAAAATTAAAGAAATACTCCAATCGCTAACAGGTGAGATCGAACAAGTTCCCCCGATGTATTCTGCAGTGAAAGTTAATGGAAAGAAACTGTACGAGTATGCGAGAAAAGGTATTACCGTTGATCGGCCAAGCCGTAAAGTAACCATTTTTGAACTGGAATTACTAAATGATGAAAAGGAATTAAGTAGAGAAAAACCTGTGTTCTCCTTTCGAGTAAAATGTTCAAAGGGCACCTATGTGCGAACGCTTGCTGTTATGATTGGGGAAAAG
This sequence comes from Fictibacillus barbaricus, assembly GCF_031457135.1. Lineage (GTDB taxonomy): Bacteria > Bacillota > Bacilli > Bacillales > Fictibacillaceae > Fictibacillus > Fictibacillus barbaricus_A. The sequence goes on from NZ_JAVDWA010000002.1 coordinate 49,018, forward strand.
CTAGGCTATCCGGCACACATGTCATCATTGATCAGAACATCATCTGGGCCTTTTAAGCTTAGTGAATGTGTTACTTTCGAGCAGCTTGAGAAAGCAGAAGTTCCATTGGATGAATTTTTATTCCCTCTTGAGACAGGAATCTCCCATTTTCCAAAATGGCAAGTGAATGAAGAGGTTGAAGCTCAAGTTAGAAATGGTTCTGTTTTAGAAAAGCCAAAAGAATTGGAACAAAGTCCATTTGGTGTTTATAATGAAGAAGGAAAATGTCTAGCCATCTATCAGTTTCATCCTTCGAAACCTGGTTTGATCAAACCAGAAAAAGTGTTAGCCATTGAATAATGTAACAGGTTAGTAGGTGAGTTTTTGGAAACAATCGTCATTAATCATCCACATCAATATCATCAAGAATCTTTAGCTCCGCTAATTTTGGCCCTTGGTTATTTTGATGGTATTCATATGGGGCATCAGCGTGTAATTGAAACTGCAGTCGAACTTGCGGAAAAAAATAACGCTTATCCCGCAGTCATGAGTTTTCATCCACACCCTTCAGTAGTATTAGGAAAAGCGGATGAAAGCTGGACATACCTTACACCACTTGATGAAAAGAAAAAAATTTTAAAAGGCCTTGGTGTAAAAAAATTCTTTATTGTTAAATTTGATCTTGATTTCGCTTCGCTTTCTACACAGGATTTTGTTGATCAATACATCGTCGGATTAAATGTAAAACATGTTGTAACCGGATTTGATTTTTCATATGGCAAATACGGAAAAGGAAACGTCCAGACGCTCACGGAAGAAGCAAATGGAAGATTCGGTCAAACGATTATTGAAAAAATTGAAAAAGAAGGAAAGAAAATCAGTTCGACACTGATTCGCCAATGCTTAAAAGAAGGATCTGTTGAGAGCATAGTCGCTTTTTTAGGCAGAAAATATTCATTAAATGGTACCGTTATCCATGGAGATAAAAGAGGCCGGACAATCGGATTTCCTACTGCGAATCTGCAAACGGATGATTATACACTTCCAAAAGTAGGTGTTTACGCAGTTGAAGCATATGTAGATCAAAAGAAGTATTACGCGATGGCAAATGTCGGGTTTAAACCAACCTTTAAAGATAATCAGCCTAAACCTTCTTTAGAAGTTCACATTTTCGGCTTTAACAACGAAATCTACGGGAAGACGGTAAGGATCAGCTGGCTAAAAAGAATAAGAGATGAAGTGAAATTTAGTTCCATCGATGAATTAATTAATCAGCTCGAAGATGATAAACGTAAAACCCTAGAAATTATCCAATCAATTGATTAAAAAAACTTGCAATAGACGATAAAAAGGTCTATGCTAATACTTGTACATTTTTAATGTGCAGATAACCATTGCTTGGCAAATCGAGTCACCGACGTTTGCTCGGTAATAGGTGTTTCTAAAACTAAGGAGGTGAAAAGGATGGCAATCTCTCAAGAGCGCAAAAATGAGCTTATTAGTGAGTATAAGGTACATGATACGGACACTGGATCTCCAGAAGTTCAAATCGCTATCCTTACTGAACAAATCAATGAGTTGAATGGTCACTTACGTACACACAAAAAAGATCATCACTCACGTCGTGGTCTATTGAAAATGGTTGGTAAGCGTCGTAACCTGTTAACGTACCTACGTAACAAAGACATCACGCGTTACCGCGAATTGATCGGAAGACTAGGATTACGTCGTTAATCCAACAAAAGCGGGAGTTAATCCCGCTTTTTTTATTGGTTTGTTTCCTTGCAAAAAATGCGAAATCAGCATAAGTTAGTAAATTCTTTGTAGTTTTTCTTTTTAGGAAGGACTACGTTAGGATATAATAGAACCATAATAAAACAGGATTTTTCTAAGTGTTGAGAGGAGTACCAAGTAAAATGGATCAACAAAAACGAACTTTTACTATGGACTGGGCGGGTAGAACGCTTACGTTCGAAATTGGAGAACTGGCAAAACAAGCAAATGGTGCAGTTATGGTTAGATATGGTGATACAGCGGTATTATCAACTGCTGTAGCTTCTAAACAGCCAAAAAATTTAAGTTTCTTTCCGTTAACAGTAAATTATGAAGAAAGATTATATGCGGTTGGTAAAATCCCGGGCGGATTTATTAAACGTGAAGGTCGTCCGAGTGAAAAGGCTGTTCTAGCAAGCCGTTTGATCGACAGACCGATTCGTCCTTTATTTGCAGATGGTTTCCGTAATGAAGTACAAGTGGTTAGCACGGTAATGAGTGTTGATCAAAACTGTTCTTCAGAAATGGCTGCAATGATCGGATCATCTCTTTCATTGTCCATTTCAGATATTCCATTTGAAGGACCAATCGCAGGGGTAACTGTTGGCCGTATTAACGGTGAATTTGTTATCAATCCAACTGTTGAACAAAATGAAAACAGTGACATTCATCTAATTGTTGCTGGTACGAAACATGCAATCAACATGGTAGAAGCCGGTGCAGAAGAAGTTTCTGAGGAAGCAATGCTTGAAGCAATCATGTTCGGACATGAGGAAATCAAGAAGTTAATCGCATTCCAAGAAGAGATTGTTGCAGAAATCGGTAAAGAAAAAATGGAAATTGTTCTGCATGAACTTGATAAAGATCTAGAGCAAGAAGTACGTGATTTTGTTGGTGACGATGTAAAAGAAGCAGTTAAAGTCATCGAAAAACATGCCCGTCAAGAAGCTCTTGATGCTGTAGGCGAAAACTTAAAATCACGCTATGAAGAAGATGAAGAAAAAGCAAGTGAAGCAAAAGAGATTCTACATAAACTGATCAAGGAAGAAGTTAGACGCTTAATCTTGAAAGAAAAAATTCGTCCAGATGGAAGAAAGACAGACGAAATTCGTAAACTTTCTTCAACAGTCGGTATTTTAGCAAGAACTCACGGTTCCGGTTTATTCACTCGTGGACAAACTCAAGCCTTAAGCATTTGTACATTAGGTGCACTAGGTGATGTTCAAGTACTTGATGGTCTTGGTGTAGAAGAATCTAAGCGTTTCATGCACCAATATAATTTCCCTCCGTTCAGTGTAGGTGAAACAGGATTTATGCGCGGACCAGGACGCCGTGAAATTGGTCACGGGGCATTAGGTGAACGTGCTTTAGAACAAGTCATTCCTAATGAAGAAGAATTCCCATACACCATTCGACTCGTTTCCGAAGTCTTAGAGTCTAATGGTTCAACATCCCAAGCAAGTATTTGTGCAAGTACTCTTGCATTAATGGATGCAGGTGTTCCGATCAAAGCACCGGTTGCGGGTATTGCAATGGGTCTTATCTCTGACGGTGAGGATGTAACGGTACTAACAGACATTCAAGGAATGGAAGACCATCTTGGAGATATGGACTTTAAGGTTGCTGGTACACCAAACGGTATTACAGCACTTCAAATGGACATAAAGATTTCTGGTATCAATCGTGAGATCCTTCAGGAAGCACTGACACAAGCGAAGGAAGGCCGTATGATTATATTAAAGTCTATGCTTTCAACGCTTTCAGAGTCACGTCAGCAGCTTTCAAAATATGCGCCGAAGATTTTAACGATGAAGATTAATCCTGATAAGATCCGTGATGTAATTGGGCCAAGTGGGAAAATCATTAATAAAATTATTGAAGAAACAGGCGTAAAGATCGATATCGAGCAAGATGGTACAATCTTTATCGCATCGACGGATGAGCCGATGAACAATAAGGCTAAAAAGATCATCGAAGATATCGTTAGAGAAGTCCAAGTAGGAGAATACTACATGGGTAAAGTAAAACGTATTGAGAAATTTGGTGCTTTTGTTGAATTGTTCAGCGGAAAAGATGGCTTAGTACACATTTCTGAGCTTGCTGAAGAGCGTGTAGGCAAAGTGGAAGATATTTTGAAGCTTGGTGATGAAATCCTTGTAAAAGTTATGGAGATCGATAACCAAGGACGTGTAAACTTATCACGTAAAGTTGTCTTAAAAGAAGAAAAAGCAAAAAATGAAGAACAACAAAAAGCTTAATAAAATAAATTAAATAGAATCGACCCAAAAAGGTACAATCATTACTCCTTTTGGGTCTTTTTTGCGTTATACCAACTAAGCTTCTTTAGCTAATAATGGATCATCCAACGAATTTTAACGATAATCCAACGAGTATTTTTCAAATATCCCCGAACTTACAAAAACAGACAAAATTCTACATAACTCTTTCACCCATCACATCATTTAATATAAGCAACATGTCCTTTCTAGCGTTCTAACCTGTCCTAAACGTACATACGCTGATACAGGGAGGGGAAGATCGTGAAAAAATCAATTCTTAACTGGTCAATTATCGTATTAATGCTTACCGCTGTAGGATTGACAGTGCATAATCCATTTACGAGTACGTATATTGAGAGTATTAAAGCTCAAACGACAGCCGTTTCAAAAATGGAATCTAATTCGATTTACAATCAGATCAAACAAAAAGCAAAAGAATACAATAGACCACCGCAGAATGCGCAGATCGATCCTGTTTGGAAAGCCACTCCCGGTTATAATGGACTTGTTGTAGATATGGATGAATCCTTCAAAGCAATGAAGAAAGAGAATGAATTTGATGAAAAGAAATTAGTAGTGAAACAAATTGAGCCAACCGTTCATTTAGATAATTTACCGGCTTCGCCTATTTATAGGGGTAATCCAGAAAAACCGATGGTTACATTGCTTGTCAATGTTGCTTGGGGGAATGAATATTTACCCGGCATGCTGCAGACGATGAAAAAATATAATGTAAAATCTACTTTTTTCTTAGATGGTTCTTGGGTGAAAAAAAATCCATCCCTTGCCAAAATGATTAGGGAAGAAGGGCATGAAATCGGAAATCATGCGTACTCACATCCTGATTTAAAAAAGATGACAAATGCCAGAATTACTGAAGAACTCAAGCAAACAAACGAAGTGATCAATGCTACGCTGGATTTAACGCCAAAATGGTTTGCCCCCCCAAGCGGAAGCTATCGGAATGATGTTGTACAGATCGCAAATGAATTAGGTATGAAAACGATCCTATGGTCTGTTGACACAGTTGATTGGCGTAATCCTGATCCAAAGGTAATGACTCAGAAAGTATTAAGCAAAGTACATCCAGGGGCAATGGTTTTAATGCATCCTACAAAATCTTCTGCTGCTGGACTTGAAGAAATCATTAAAGGAATAAAGGAAAAAGGTTATAGTATCGGCACAGTATCCAGTTTAATGGATGAAAAAAGGTTGTTGCCTAAATCGGTGAAGTAAAGTTGTACAGGAGATTAGGAAATGGTATATTGTTCCTATGATGATTCGATGGTACATCTGACAGCTAGGAGGAAACAAATTTGATTATTAGGCATACGTGTTCGAACGGCGTTAGAGTCGTTTTGGAAAATATTCCAACCGTCCGATCTGTAGCGATCGGTGTCTGGATTGGAACTGGTTCAAGATTTGAAAATACAAAGAATAACGGTATATCTCACTTTTTGGAGCACATGTTCTTTAAGGGTACAAAAACAAGAACAGCAAGGGAGATTGCTGAATCATTCGATAGCATAGGCGGGCAAGTAAATGCTTTTACTTCTAAGGAATATACTTGCTATTATGCGAAAGTTTTGGACACACATGCACCTTATGCACTTGAGGTGCTTGCAGATATGTTCTTTAACTCCACGTTTGACGAAAACGAACTTTTAAAAGAAAAAAATGTAGTTCTTGAAGAAATTAAAATGTATGAAGATACGCCAGATGATATCGTACACGATATGCTCAGCCGTGCAAGCTTCCAAAATCATGAACTAGGTTTTCCGATTTTAGGTACAGAGGCAACACTTAACTCTTTTACAGGGAATACGCTGCGTGAGTATATGGATAATCATTATGTTCCTGAAGAAGTAGTTGTTTCGATAGCAGGTAATATTGATGAAAGTTTTATTCATAAAGTAGAAGAATGGTTCGGAAACTACAAAAATAGTTCAATTTCAAAAACCGAAATACATGCTCCTGTTTTTCACGCAGAAAAGCTTTCCCGTAAAAAAGAAACAGAACAAGCCCATCTTTGTTTAGGTTATCCTGGGTTATCTTTAAAGGATAAAAGAAGCTATAGCTTAATCATTTTAAATAATATTTTTGGATCAAGTATGTCCAGCCGGTTGTTCCAAGAAGTTAGGGAACAACGAGGGCTTGCCTACTCTGTATTTTCTTATCACTCTGCTTTTGTAGACAATGGAATCTTTACAATCTATGGAGGAACAGCTCCTCAGCAGCTTGATGAGCTTTATGAAACGATAACGAATATTGTTGAGGATCTTAACGAAAACGGCATTACAGATAAAGAATTGAAGAATTCTAAAGAACAGATAAAAGGGAACTTAATGCTTAGTCTGGAAAGCACAAACAGCAGAATGAGCCGTAACGGTAAACACGAGCTTATATTAGGCTACCACCGCAGTTTAGATGATATGGTTGAGTCAATTGATAAAGTGACAAAAGAACAAGTGAACGAGCTGATACAATCCATATTTTCAGAAAGCTGTTCAGCCTCTCTTGTTAGTCCGCAAGGTGAGCTGCCAAAAGGACTAGAATAAAATACTCATTTGAAATCCGGGGGAGTAATCCCCGGATTTTTTATTTTCGCTTTTTCTAAAAGCTGTTCTGTTCTCTATAAGATAGATCTTATTATTGTCTTCTTTGATAGGTGATTAGAGTGGAAGGTTTTGAGACTCCTCAAAAATAAATCACATTTTCTTCATGGAATATTACACTGCAGTAGCATCCCTTGTTCTTCGGGAGGAGTGAGGCAGACGAAAAGCAGAGAAGGCTCTTTCTAAAAGATTGTTGCTATTTAAGAGATTTATTGAGTAGTTCTTCATTGTAAAGTTAATTGGAGCGATGGTGGCAAGACTCCTACGCCGCCTGCCCCCCCCCCCCGCGGAAAGCGAGCAACCTGGAACTGAAATCAGCTACTTTCAAACGCAACATTGAAAAATAGGCGATAAAGCTTTCTGTTACCCCAAACATGAATATCATACCTGAATATAATGAAGATGATTGATAATTGACTTAATAATTACTGATAAAAAGTTATATGAAAGGCCGTTGTATTAGTGAGGTTTTGAGTAACCATATAGGCGGGGCGTTCATAATATGATGAACGTGGATGGCAATCCCCTGCATTAACGGAACAACGGAGAAAGGGGAGAAAGAATGTTAACAGATTTGCACATCGCTGTCATCGGCGGCGATGCAAGACAGTTGGAAGTTATTCGTAAATTAACTGAATTAAATGCAATACTCACTCTTATTGGCTATGACCAGCTGGACCACGGATTTACTGGGGCTTCTAAAATGGATATAGATGAAGTTGATTTTTCAAAATTAGATAGCATTATTTTACCGGTAAGTGGTACTGGACCGCAGGGGGAAATCGATACTATTTTTTCAAATCGGCAAATCGTTCTAACGGAAGAGCAATTAAAGAAAACAAAAAGTCATTGCCAAATTTTTTCGGGGATAAGCAATGCATACTTGAACACAATCGTTAAAAACAGTGATCGGAAGCATACGAAGCTTTTTGAACGAGATGATGTAGCTATTTATAACAGTATTCCTACTGTTGAAGGCACGATCATGATGGTTATTCAGCACACAGACATAACGATTCATCAGTCCAACACAGTTGTACTCGGTTTTGGCCGGGTGGGGATGAGTGTAGCTAGAACATTTCAGGCGCTAGGGGCAAATGTGAAGGTAGGGGCAAGGAAGTCTGAACATATTGCAAGGATTACTGAAATGGGTATGGTGCCCTTTCATTTAGATGATCTAAAGACTGAAGTGCTTGATACAGATGTTTGCATTAATACAATTCCTACACAAATTGTAACGGCTGAGGTGATTTCTAAATTCCCATCTCATACTTTAATTGTCGACCTTGCATCAAAACCAGGGGGAACAGACTTCAAATATGCAGAAAAAAGGGGAATAAAAGCTCTGCTAGCCCCGGGATTACCTGGGATTGTTGCACCAAAAACAGCAGGAAAAATTGTTGCAAATGTACTTTCGCAATTATTAATTAATGAATTTGTTAAGCGGAAGGGGTAGTTTCATATGGAGGTTAAAGGTAAACATATAGGTTTCGGTCTAACCGGATCTCATTGTACGTATGACGCTGTTTTTCCAGAAATAAAAAAACTTGTAGATCTAGGTGCAAAAGTGACACCTTTTTTTACTCATACGGTACAAAATACGACAACCAGATTTGGTGTAGGTGCAGAATGGATCGATCGCATTAAAGAGGTTACAGGAAATGAACCAGTTGATTCCATTGTGAAAGCTGAGCCATTCGGACCACGGACACCTTTGGATTGTATGGTCATTGCACCCCTTACAGGAAACTCCATTAGCAAATTTGCGAATGCTATGACAGATTCACCTGTACTTATGGGAGCAAAAGCTACTTTAAGAAATCAAAAGCCAGTTGTATTAGGAATTTCAACAAATGATGGATTAGGGTTGAATGGCGTAAATATAATGAGATTAATGGCTACGAAAAATATTTATTTTATCCCATTCGGCCAGGATGACCCTGTATTGAAACAAAATTCGCTCGTCGCACACATGGATACTTTAGTAGATACAATCGAACATGCACTTGAAGGAAGGCAATTTCAGCCTGTTCTAAGGGTTACAAAATAATACAACAGAAAAAACGTTCATAGAACCCAAGTTTATGATAAAATATGATAAATTATATGGGTATACAAGGAGAAACAAGAATTTCGTGTTTCTCCTTCTGTTGTAGCTTGCTAACCTAATTGTATAAAGGAGTTTTATGAAATGAGCCAAAAAACATATCATGTAGCCGTAGTAGGAGCAACTGGTGCAGTTGGGCAGCAGATGTTGAATACATTAAAAGAAAAGAATTTCCCTGTTGGGAAATTATCACTTCTTGCCAGTAAAAGATCTGCCGGACAGGTCATTGCATATAATGGAGAAAATTATACGATTCAAGAGGCAGCACCAGAAGCTTTTGAAGGTGTAGATCTTGCCCTTTTCTCGGCAGGCGGATCTGTCTCTAAAGAACTAGCACATGAAGCAGTAAAAAGGGGGGCAATTGTTGTAGATAACACGAGTGCTTTCCGAATGGATCCTAACGTACCCCTCGTTGTACCTGAAGTGAATGAACATGATTTAAAGAATCATAACGGGATTATTGCGAATCCGAATTGTTCTACGATTCAAATGGTTGTGGCTTTAAAACCGCTGCATGAAAAATATGGGTTGAAAAAAGTGATTGTTTCAACGTACCAAGCTGTTTCTGGGGCTGGTGCAAAAGCCGTTCAAGAACTTAAAGAACAGACTCAATCGATATTAAAGGATGAAGCATTCGAGCCTTCCATTATGCCATGTGCTTCTGATAAAAAACATTATCAGATCGCATTTAATGCTGTTCCGCAAATTGATAAATTTCAGGATAACGGTTATACGTTTGAAGAACTGAAGATGATGAATGAAACAAAGAAAATTATGCATCTGGAAAATTTAGAAATTGCTGCAACTTGTGTCAGATTGCCAGTGGAAACAGGTCACTCTGAGTCTGTTTACGCTGAATTTGAAAAAGGAACACCTTCAGTTCAGGATATCAAGGAATTGCTGAAAACAGCTGAAGGGGTAACTTTGCAAGATGTACCTGAAGAACAAATTTATCCGATGCCAGCATTGGCTGCCGGACTGCCAGATGTGTTTGTTGGCAGAATCCGCAAAGATCTAGACCGTGAAAATGCTATTCATATGTGGGTGGTTTCTGATAACCTATTAAAAGGTGCTGCTTATAACTCTGTACAAATTGCCGAAAGCTTAATCAAGCTCGGTTTGCTTTAATTTCATAAAGAAGGTGCATCCATGAAAATAATTGTTCAAAAGTTCGGAGGAACCTCTTTAAAAGAAATTGACGGACGTTCTCAAGCAGTCCGTCATATCCAAAAAGCGGTTGATGAAGGGTATAAAGTAGTCTGTGTCGTATCTGCGATGGGTAGAAACGGAGATCCATATGCAACAGATACACTGTTAGGATTACTTGGAGAAAGTAATAAAATATCAAATCGGGAACAAGATCTTCTTTTATCATGCGGTGAAATTATTTCTTCCGTTGTGTTCTCAGGACTTCTTAATGCTTCAGGATTATCTGCTGCTGCATTAACAGGGCCACAAGCTGGTTTTCGAACAAATGATGATTTTACAAATGCCAGAATTATCGATATGAAGTGTGAACGGATTAAATCAGAACTGCAAAATAACGATGTCGTTATAGTAGCGGGATTTCAAGGGCAATCAAAAAATGGAGATATAGCAACACTTGGAAGAGGGGGCAGCGACACTTCAGCTTCAGCGCTTGGTGCTGCTCTTGAAGCAGAGTTTATCGACATTTTTACAGACGTAGAAGGTGTTATGACTGCTGACCCAAGACTTGTTAAAAATGCAAGACCGCTTTCTGTCGTAACGTATGCTGAAATTTGTAATATGGCCTACCAAGGAGCCAAGGTTATACACCCAAGAGCGGTTGAGATTGCGATGCAAGCGAAAATACCGCTTCGAATCCGCTCCACGTATTCCGATTTGCCTGGCACACTCGTTACATCCGCTTTAAAAGGCCCTGCTGGAAAAGATGTACAGGAATCGATTATCACTGGTATTGCTCATGTTTCAAATATCACACAAATTAAAGTATATGCAAACGATGGCCAGTATGACCTTCAGACAAAAGTGTTTAAAGCGATGGCACAAGAACAGATTTCAGTCGATTTTATTAACATCAGTCCTAAAGGCGTTGTTTATACAATAATGGAAGATAAAACAGATCAGGCTTTGGCTAAATTAACAGAGCTTGGATATGAACCTAAAGTTGAAAGAAATTGTGCGAAAGTTTCAGCTGTTGGTGCAGGAATTGCAGGTACTCCAGGTGTTACAGCGGCAATTGTTGAATCGCTGTCCAGCAGAAATATTCAAATTCTTCAATCTGCAGACTCTCATACTACGATCTGGGTTCTCGTTAAAAAAGAAGATTTAATTGAGTCAGTTAACGCTCTTCACACAACTTTCCGTTTAAATGAAGAAGGAATTACGGCTAATTTGCAAGAAATTGTACAACAACAGTTTAATGAGTAGTAGAGGAGTGGACCCAAATGAATTTCGGAAGTATTAGCACCGCAATGGTAACTCCCTTTGACAGTAAAGGGAATGTGGATTTCTCAAAAACCACAAAATTAATCAATCATCTAATCGATAATGGCAGTGATAGTCTTGTCGTTTCAGGAACGACAGGCGAATCACCTACTTTAACAACAGAAGAAAAGTTAGCCTTATTTAAACATGTGGTGAAGATTGTTGCCGGCAGAGTTCCTGTAATTGCGGGTACAGGAAGCAATAATACAAAAGCCTCGATCGATTTATCAAAAAAAGCAGAAGAAATTGGTGTTGACGCTCTTTTGATCGTAGCTCCATACTATAACAAACCAAGTCAAGATGGCATTATAGCTCATTATAAGGCGATTGCTGAAGCCGTTCGTATTCCGATTATGGCATATAACGTACCAGGAAGAACGGTTGTCTCGATCTCAGCGGAAACGGCTGTACGTCTTTCGGAAATACCAAATGTTACAGCATTAAAAGATGCAGGCGGAAATTTAGATGTCATGAGTGAGATCATTGAAAAAACTTCAGATGATTTCCTAGTATATAGTGGAGATGATAGCTTAACTCTTCCGTCACTTTCAGTGGGCAGTGCAGGAATCGTCTCTGTTGCATCACACGTAATTGGGAATGAGATGCAGGCGATGATTCAAGCCTTTAAAAGAGGAGAGAATAAAGAAGCTGCAGCTCTTCACCGTAAGCTATTACCGGTCATGAATGAGATGTTTAAGGCTCCAAGTCCAGGACCTGTTAAAACGGCTCTTCAATTAAAAGGTCTCGATGTGGGAAGTGTAAGACTTCCATTGTTGCCTTTGAATCAAGCAGAGCGCAGTTCCCTAGTAGCTGCATTATCAACATTAACAAATGTATAAACAAGAAAAGGAGCCCGATAAGAGGCTCCTTTTCTTTATTTTTGGCTGTTTTCTATAAGAATGTAGCTTTTAATCTTATTTTTTTGTCTTCTTTGACGGTTGATTGAAGAGCAAGGTGTGAGACTCCTGCTAGACAGGTGAGACAATTATAAGTTGAACGTACGAATGTGGCTCCCCGTCTGCCCCGCGGAAATCGAGCAACCTGGAACGGAAATCAACTACTTTAAAAGCAACAAAGTTTAAGATAAAAGCCTTATTTTTTAAATCGGAATGGAATGGTTGCTACTGCCACATTTCTTTTATATAGTAGATAGGCACGGATTAATAGACTCGATTGATTGTGAAGCAGGTTATGCCAGCTCTTTTTCGTGATAAATTGTGGAATAAGAACCGTAACCTGGTAATTTGCTTCCCTTGCTTTATGTTCGATGGTATCGATAAATTTAGTCAATGGTGTAATAAGACTTCGATAGTGAGAGTGAAGCGTGACTAATCGTACTTCTGGCTGCCACTTTTCCCATTTTTCCTCAAATGCTTTTTCTTCTTCTCGATCGAAAGAAACATAAACTGCAATAACTTGATCGGATAGTGAAGTCGCGTAGTTTATAGAATTCTCTACAACTTTTGTTATTCCAGCAACAGGTACGACAAATACGTTGCCTTCAATCTTAATGGCTTCGTGATCTTGTTTTAGCCTAAGCTGTTCTCCAACATCCATATAATGATTTTTTATTCTATGGAAAATGTATACCATCGCCGGAACAAAAATAAAGACAGACCAAATCTGTTCAAACTTTGTGATGATAAGAATCAATAAAACAATAAATGTAATGATAGCACCAATTAAATTAGTAATGAGTTTTGGCAGCCATCCCTTAGGTTTTTCACGGAACCATTTTAAAATCATTCCCGTTTGAGACAGGGTAAAAGGAATAAATACGCCGACTGCATATAAAGGGATTAAATGTTCAGTGTGTGCACGGAATATGATAATTAACAAAATAGATGCAAATCCTAATGTCAGGATGCCATTTGAATAGCCTAGCCGATCTCCACGAATCATGAAAATCCGAGAGAAATACTTATCTTTTGCTAAGTTGCAAGCTAGTAGAGGAAAGGCAGAGAACCCTGTGTTAGCGGCTAAAACTAGAATTAAAGCAGTTGTGGCTTGTATGAAATAATACATAAAGTTACGTCCAAATGTTTGTGCAGCGATTTGGGAAACCACTGTTTCTGTTTCACTTGGTGATATTCCATAAGAATAAGCTAAGTAAGTGATGCCAGTAAATAATACAGCTAATAAAGCTCCCATTAACATCAGCGTTTTTGCAGCATTGTTAGGACCAGGATCCTTGAAGTTAGGTATAGCGTTTGAAATGGCCTCTACGCCAGTTAATGCAGAACAGCCTGAAGCAAATGCCCGAAGTAAAATGAATAAAGTAATTCCATGAACGGGTGTTCCAATTTCAGCATTAACAGCAGGAGGTGTCTCACCTGTAATGATGTTATAAAGACCAACTAATATGAGTAAAGTTAAAGCGATGACAAACAGATATACTGGATAGGCAAGTATGGAAGCACTTTCCGTAAGTCCTCTTAAATTTAAGATTGTGATCATTAAAACGAAAATGACTGCAATAAGCACAGTGTGTTCATGGAGTATTGGGAATGCAGATGTAATGGCGTCAGTACCCGCTGATACACTTACTGCGACGGTAAGAATATAATCAACGAGTAATGACCCGCCTGCTATTAATCCTGCGTTTTCACCTAAGTTTTCTCTTGAAACAACGTATGCACCACCGCCATTAGGGTAAGAAAAAATAATTTGCCGATAAGATAAAATAAGTGCAGCGAGTAAAAATAATACACCTATCGCAATAGGAAGCGAATACCAGAATGCAGCTGTACTTACAGTTACGAGGACTAATAATATTTGTTCTGTTCCATAGGCAACAGAAGATAGTGCATCCGAAGAGAGAATCGCTAACGCTTTTCGTTTGTTCAGTTTTTGATCTCCAAGATCCGTTGATTTAAGCGGTCTGCCAATTAAAAACCGCTTGAAAGTTGATAACATAATGACACCTTCTCAATAGTATGGTTTTAAATTTTTTTTACAATTGTGTTACAGGAAGTGTTTTGACCATTAGGTTTTTAGCGGGAAACATGTACAATAACAGCAAAAAAAGACCACATCAAAATGAGGGTCTTTTTCTTAAGTGAAAAATGACCTTCTGTACAACGCTTACGAGGTTAGCTGACGGATTAGGGACTGCAGTATCCCTTCAAAATAAGCATTTTGATTCACCCCGGGCATCGAAAAAGCAGATGCAGATTGGTTCCCCCGTTTCGGAATTGAATTCAGCGATTTAAGGCATTATATTCATTTGATGTACTTAATTTAGTCCGTGGCAATTAAGTTGTCAATACTATTTTTGTATGAATTAACAATTTAATTTTTCTGAATCTTCAAATTGACAAACCTGTCGAATCTTGTATAGAATACGAGTCGTGACACTGAAAATTCATAAGATCAAACATTATAAAGAGGTGATAGGATGAAAAAGATCAAAATAAGTTTAGCCTGGCAAATCCTTATCGGGTTAATTTTAGGGATTGCTGTTGGAGCAATCTTTTATGGAAATGATTCTGTCCAAACATATCTGCAGCCCGTTGGAGATATATTTATACGTCTTATTAAAATGATCGTAATACCGATTGTAATTTCAAGTCTGATTGTCGGTGTTGCAGGAGTAGGGGATATTAAGCAACTTGGCCGTTTAGGCGGAAAGACCATTCTTTACTTTGAAATTATCACTACATTGGCCATTGCAATTGGTCTTTTAGTGGCTAATGTGTTTCATCCGGGTACTGGAGTTAATATGAAAGCGCTAACGAAAGGCGACATTTCCAGCTACATGGAAACCACTAAATCAGTCGAAAGTCATGGATTTGCTGATACATTTTTAAATATCGTTCCTCAAAATTTGTTTGAATCCTTGACTAAAGGTGATATGCTGCCGATTATCTTTTTTTCCGTTTTGTTTGGACTGGGTGTAGCAGCAATCGGTGATAGAGGTAAACCAGTGCTCGCGTTTTTTCAAGGAACCGCTGATGCGATGTTTTATGTAACTAACCAAATTATGAAATTAGCTCCTCTAGGTGTTTTTGCATTGATTGGAGTTACGGTTTCTAAATTTGGTGTAGAATCACTTATTCCTTTAAGTAAGTTAGTTATTGTCGTCTACGGTGCAATGATCTTCTTTATTATCGCTATATTGGGATCTGTTGCCATGTTAGTCAAAGTCAACATTTTCACATTAATTAAAATTTTAAAAGATGAACTGATTTTAGCTTATTCTACGGCAAGCTCTGAAACGGTTTTGCCGAGATTAATGGAAAAGATGGAGAAGTTCGGATGTCCAAAAGCGATTACATCATTTGTAATTCCGACAGGCTATTCGTTTAACTTAGATGGATCAACGCTTTATCAAGCGATAGCGGCGATGTTTATTGCACAGCTTTATGGAATCGATCTTTCTCTCTATCAGCAAATATCTTTATTGCTAGTACTCATGGTTACATCAAAAGGGATAGCCGGAGTACCTGGAGTGTCATTTGTCGTACTTTTAGCTACTCTTGGATCAGTTGGTATTCCTTTAGAAGGATTGGCCTTTATTGCAGGAGTTGACCGAATCCTTGATATGGCAAGAACAGCTGTAAACGTAGTAGGGAATTCGCTTGCTGCAGTTGTAATGTCCAAATGGGAAGGGAAGTATAACGACATTAAAGGACAAAATTACGCTGAATCTGAAGTGGGATAAGCGTGAGAAATCAATCCGTATCTATTATCAAATAGATGCGGTTTTTTTTATTTAGGCAATATGGTTTTTATGGCATGTGTAAAAGATTAGGGACAGTCATAAGTTATTTTTTATTTCTCTATTCTTGTTTTGTGTACATTTGATACGTTATAATGATTTTAAGTGACGTGATCGGGATTATTTTTTTACATACAACATAGGAGGAATATACACATTGTCAAAACAAAATAGAGAGAAAATTAAAGTTTTTGCCTTGGGCGGTGTTGGTGAGATCGGCAAAAACATGTATGTAGTGGATACAGGTGAAGAGATTTTTGTAATGGACGCTGGTCTAATGTTTCCACAGGAGGAAATGTTAGGTATAGACATCGTAATACCTGACGTAACTTACTTAAAGGAAAATTTAGAGCGTGTTACAGGAATCTTTTTAACTCATGCCCATGAAGACCATATTGGCGGACTTCCTTACGTGCTGCGTCAAGTACCTGTCCCTGTTTATGGGACACGGCTCACACTAGGGCTTGTAGAGGCAAAATTAAAAGAAGCGGGTCTATTGCGTTCCACACAGTTAAATTTAATTGAAACAAATATGAAGCTTTCATTTAACAGTGCACAAGTAAGCTTTTTTCATGTGAATCATAGTATTCCAGATGCAGTTGGTATTGCAATACACACGTCACAAGGAATTATTGCAAACACGGGTGATTTTAAAATAGATCACTCTCCAATTGATGGTCAGCATACAGAGTTCGGAAAGATTTCCGCACTGGCTGATCAAGGCGTGCTTTGTTTGTTATCTGACAGTACAAACGCGGAGCGTCCCGGATCTACAGGACCTGAAGCACAAGTCGGACAGGAAATTTTAGATGTTTTTGAAGCCGCAAAAGGCCGTATTATTATTGCATCTTTTGCTTCTAACGTACATCGTGTACAGCAAGTCATGAATGCTGCAGCAAAAACGAAACGCAAAGTCGCAGTAAATGGCCGGAGCATGGTGAAGGTTGTTGATATTGCAACTCAACTTGGTTATTTAAACATTGAAAAAGATCTTCTAATTACAATAGATGCTGCAAATGATTACAGTGATGACCGTGTCGTCATTCTTACAACGGGAAGTCAAGGTGAATCCATGGCAGCGTTGTCTAGAATGGCACAAAAATCACATAAACAAATTTCCTTGCGACCAACTGATACAGTCGTTATTGCCGCTACCCCGATACCTGGCAATGAAACATCTGTAGCAAAAATGGTGGATCTATTAATGCGCACAGGTGCTGATGTTGTCTTTGGCCAGAAAAAAGTACATGTTTCAGGTCACGGCAGTGCAGAAGAGTTAAAGTTTATGCTTAGCTTAATGAAACCAAAGTATTTTATACCTGTTCATGGTGAGTATAAGATGCAGAAAGCTCATCAAAAGCTTGCCATTGAAGTTGGCGTAGAAAAGGATAACATTTTTGTTATCGATAAAGGTGAAGTGGTTGAATTCTCTAGCGGACAAGCACAAAAGACTGGAAAAGTACCTTCAGGAAATGTTCTTGTTGATGGATTAGGTGTAGGAGACATTGGAAATATCGTTCTTCGAGATCGCAAGCTGCTTTCACAAGATGGTATTCTTGTAGTTGTTGTAACAATCAGCAAAGATTCACAACAGTTAATTTCAGGACCGGAAATTATTTCACGCGGATTCGTTTACGTTCGTGAAAGTGAAGCCCTCCTTCAAGAAGCTAATCAAAAAGTTCGTGATGTTCTTGAAAAGTGCATGAGTGAAAATATGAAAGAATGGTCTAGCTTAAAATCGAATGTTAGAGATACATTAGGTCAATATTTGTTTGAAAAAACGAAAAGACGGCCAATGATCATGCCTATTATCATGGAAATTTAACCTGCTGTTTACAGCAGGTTTTATTTTTTCTTCTCATATGATTGGAAATTACGCCCATACTAAGTACAACGCTGAAATAAAAAGGGGTAATTAATATGGATCAGACACCTGAAACTGAAACACCATCAAATCCTGAAGCACCAAAAAAACAAGATGAAAATACATCCGGGCTGATACAGAAAATCCAATCATTAGGCCAAACAAATGTACCTCAAATGGAAGGATCCAGCATTCACTGTTTAACGATCGTCGGTCAAATAGAAGGGCACATGCAGCTTCCGCCAAACAATAAAGCAACAAAATATGAGCATCTTATCCCTCAGTTAGTTGCGATTGAGCAAAATCCTAAAATTGAAGGGCTTCTCGTCATCCTCAATACGGTAGGCGGAGATGTAGAAGCAGGATTAGCAATTTCTGAAATGATTGCATCACTATCAAAGCCAAGTGTGTCACTCGTTTTAGGGGGAGGTCATTCTATCGGGGTTCCAATAGCGGTAAGCGCTCACTACTCATTTATTGTTCCTACCGCAACTATGACAATTCATCCTGTACGCTTGACAGGACTAGTAATAGGTGTACCTCAAACATTTGAATACTTAGATAAAATGCAGGAACGTGTCATTTCTTTCGTTACAAGCCACTCAGAAATCAGTGAAGAACGATTTAAAGAGCTGATGTTCTCTAAAGGGAATTTAACAAGAGACATCGGAACAAATGTGATTGGAACTGATGCAGTAAAAGATGGATTAATTAATGAAGTTGGCGGAGTTGGTCAAGCATTACAGAAATTAAATGAGCTTATAGAGAAACAAAATACGAAAGAAAATAATGGGCTGAAACAATGACTTGGTATACGATGATGCCCTATCATTTAATGTTTCCTGAGGAAGGAAATGACCAAACTGCGCAGAATGTAATACTTTATAACAATATTCCGGTGCTTGTTGAAAGAACGGGTGATGAAACAAAAATCGTTCAAATTATGAGTACAGATCCTTTTCATTATTTACGGGAGGATTGCCAGCCAGGAATGACGCTGCGAAACTTGTAAAGAGTCATCTTAGAAATATGCTATAATTATCATGAGCAGCAGCCTTCTTTTTGCAAGGCTGCTTTTCTACCTTATTTATATACATAATTGTAACTACAACAAGAGTGTGAGGTGAAATTGGTGGCAAAAAATAAAAAGAAAAAAGCAAAAAATAAAGGCAGATGGAAAGAACAAATTACCTTTGAAATTGCAGGGCTTTCACTTTTAGCACTAGCTTCATTAGGGCTTGCTAAAATGGGGAACGTTGGTATGGCATTCGTCCATCTGCTCCGATTTTTTAGCGGTGAATGGTACGGTGTTTTATTAATGGCCTGTATCGTTTTATCCTTTTATTTAATTTGGAAAAGAAGCTGGCCGCGAGTCATTTCTAAAAGGCTTGCTGGGGTATATATCTTATTTTTCTCATTCCTTGTTTTAAGCCATTTAACCCTTTTTGAACATCTAACAAATGGAGGGGCTTGGAAAGATGCTTCTGTAATAAGGAACACTTGGGAATTATATTGGCTCCAGCTTCAAGGAACCACATCTACGAATGATTTAGGCGGCGGAATGATTGGCGCCATTGGTTTTGCCCTTTTTTATTTTTTATTCGGTTCTGGCGGAACAAAGCTCGTTATCTTTTTCTTGATTATTGGGAGCTTGCTATTGATCACAGGAAAGTCTCTATCTGTCTTTTTAGAGAAATTTATTGAAGGGACAAATGGACTATCTGTAAAGCTGAAAGAGAGCTATCAGGAAAAGAAAAAAGCAGTTAAAGAAGAGCGGTCTAAAAAGGCTAAGGAAAAGGCTAATACTCCGTCTTTATCTGAAGATGACGAGGAAGATGCAGAAGAAATTATTATTTCTGAAGAACCTGTCATTGAAGACTTTACGAAAAGACTGCAGCAAACGGAAAGCGGAATTCAGTTGAAATTTGGTTCACAAGGCTTTCAGGATGTTGTACAAGCTGAAAAGAAACCTGATGCGCAGCATGAAGACCAGGAAGCGGCACCATCACCGCTACCTGCAAATTTTGGAGATGAAGTGATTCAGAATGAGCATTATAAACTTCCGACCATGAAACATCTCCGAATGCCTAAAGGAAACGGTCAGCATAAAGATAAACAATATGCAACCAGTAAAAGCAATGCCAAAAAACTAGAAAAAACATTTGAAAGCTTCGGTGTAAAAGCAAAAGTACTTAAAGTCCATTTAGGCCCGGCTGTTACGAAATACGAAGTTTACCCTGATGTTGGAGTGAAAGTAAGCAAAATTGTAAATTTAACAGACGATCTCGCACTGGCATTAGCCGCAAAAGATATCCGCATAGAAGCTCCTATTCCTGGGAAATCAGCAGTTGGCATTGAAGTTCCAAATCAGGAAATTTCAATGGTGACTTTACGCGAAGTATTAGAAGCACCTCAATTTTCCGGTAATCAGTCGCCGCTTGCAATTGGCTTAGGGAGAGATATTTCAGGGGAACCTATCATTGCTGATTTATCTAAAATGCCGCATTTACTAGTCGCAGGAGCGACAGGCAGCGGTAAGAGTGTATGTGTAAACGGCATAATAACGAGTATTTTAATGCGTGCAAAGCCGCATGAAGTCAAAATGATGATGATTGATCCTAAGATGGTAGAGTTAAATATGTACAATGGAATTCCGCATTTATTAGCTCCCGTAGTAACAGAGCCTAAAAAAGCAGCTCAAGCGTTAAAAAGAGTCGTATCAGAAATGGAGAGAAGATATGAGCTATTCTCTCACAGCGGTACAAGAAACATTGAAGGTTATAATGAGTCGATTAGAAAGCAGAATGGAAGAGGTGATGCTAAGCAGCCGTTTTTGCCATATATCGTCGTCATTGTCGATGAACTTGCCGATCTTATGATGGTTGCTTCAGGGGATGTTGAGGATGCAATTACACGCCTTGCACAAATGGCACGTGCAGCAGGTATTCATTTAATTATTGCAACCCAGCGTCCATCAGTAGATGTCATTACCGGTGTAATTAAAGCTAATATTCCATCAAGAATAGCGTTTAGTGTATCATCGCAAACTGATTCTAGGACGATTTTAGATATGGGTGGAGCTGAAAAATTACTAGGAAGAGGAGATATGTTATTTTTCCCTTCAGGTGCTCCAAAACCTGTCAGAGTCCAAGGAGCATTTCTATCTGATGAAGAAGTAGAGATCATTGTTGAACATTGTGTAAGCCAGCAGAAAGCTCAATACCAAAAGGAAATGATTCCTACTGAGGAAGTTGATCAGCCTGTCATGGAGTCTGAGGATGATTTATTTTCAGATGCTGTAAAACTCGTGGTTGATATGCAAACCGCTTCTGTTTCCATGCTCCAAAGAAGATTTAGAATCGGGTATTCACGGGCAGCAAGGCTCATTGATTCAATGGAGTCAAAAGGAATTGTCGGACCGTATGAAGGCAGTAAACCCAGAGAAGTATTGATATCTGCAGTTCCAGAAGAAAAAGAAGCTTCAAGTTCATGATAAAAACGGGCTGAAATTCAGCCTGTTTTTTTTATGGACAGGCTATTATCTTAAAGATTATTGATTCTAGGGCAGCGAATTTAGAAAGCCTTATGTTAGATAAATATATCTATGAATAAGGCAAAAATAGTCATTTACTATTAAAAATTTGAAAAAATAGTATTTATTTATAAGATTAAAAATGGTATATTAATGTCGATTATTCAAATAATTTGTCTTTTAACTGTGATTATAAGCTAAGGTGTGGTTTTTAAATGTCAATTAAAGCGGATCATCGCTTACTGTATATAAAAGTTATAGAAAAAATAAAAAAAGATATTGAAGAAGGATTTTATAAAGAAGGTCAAAAGCTTCCTTCCGAATTTGAACTTTCAAAACAACTTGGGATAAGCCGTGCTACATTAAGAGAAGCATTGCGTATATTGGAAGATGAAAACGTACTCATAAGAAAGCACGGAGTCGGAACATTTGTAAGAACGAGAGCCCTTTTTTCCTCAGGTATTGAAGAACTTTACAGTGTGACCGATATGATTGAAAGAGGCGGAAAAAAAGCAGGAACGATTTTTCTTTCCTCACAAAAAGAAGAAGTTAATGATGATTTACTCAACAAATTCAATCAGAATCTGCCGGATGGATTAATGATGATGGAGCGTGTTAGAACGGCAGATGAAGAACCGGTTGTATTTTGTAAAGATCATATGCCGGCACATCTGTTTCCTGCAAAAGGAATGCATGAATATGAATCATTTCTAGAAATGCTTGAAAAAGAAACCGGCAAACGCGTTATGTATGCGGTTACAAATATTGAACCGATCGGATATCATGACAAAATCTCGGAAATATTGGAAAGTGCAGAAGGAGTTCCACTGCTCGTGTTGAAACAAATGCACTATGACCAATATGATGAACCAGTTTTATATTCTTGTAATTACTTTAGATCAGATAAATTTTTATTTTCCGTTTTAAGAAAGAGGTTTTAATTAAAGCTCTTTTCTAAAAGATTGTTGCTACAGAGAGATTTTTAAAAGTTCTTAATTGAATAGTTAATTGGAGTGGAAGGGTGAGACTCCTGCGGGACAGGTGAGACACTTAAAAGTGAAACGTACAAATGTGGCTCACCGCCTGCCCCGCGGAAAGCGAGCATCCTGTAGCGGAAATCAACTACTTACAAGAGCAACAAAGTATGCGTAAACAGCCTAATTAAAAATCTTTTTAGGGGGTGATCGGTAAACAATTGCAGCATTGGTTAAGTCATAATAATGAAAACATTACTAGGGGGAAAATTCGTTGAAAAAGAAATTAGGATTAATGGTAACTGCATTGTTAACTGCCGGTACACTCTTGTCCGGATGTGGAAATTCTGATGATGGGAAATCATCATCAGGTGACAATAAAGATTTTAAAGTAGCTATGGTAACAGATACAGGCGGTGTTGATGATAAATCATTCAACCAATCTGCTTGGGAAGGCTTAACGAAATACGGTAAAGACAACAAATTAGAAGAAGGCAAAGATTTTAAATACTTACAATCTACTCAGCAAAGTGATTACAAGCCAAACTTGAATTCATTAGTTCGTCAAAAATACAATCTTGTTTTCGGAATTGGTTTCTTAATGGGATCAGATGTTGAAACAGTAGCAAAACAACAGCCAGATGCAAAGCTTGCAATTGTTGATATGGTCGTTAAAGGTGATAATGTAGCTAACATCACTTTCAGTGAACATGAAGGTTCTTTCTTGGTAGGTTTAGTAGCTGGTCTTCAAACGAAATCGAATAAAGTAGGTTTTGTCGGTGGAGTAAACAGTGAACTGATCAAGAAATTTGAAAACGGTTTTAAAGCAGGTGTGAAAACTGCAAATCCAAACGCAGAGATCATGGTTCAATATGCTGAAGACTTTAACAAAGCTGAAAAAGGTCAGCAAATTGCTAACACGTTCTATGAGCAAGGGGCAGATATCATCTATCATGCTGCAGGCGGAACAGGTATGGGTGTGTTCACTGAAGCGAAGAACCGTGCGAAAAATGGACAAAAAGTTTGGGTAATTGGTGTTGACCGTGACCAGCACGAAGAAGGTATGCCTGAGAACGTAACGCTTACTTCTATGGTAAAACGTGTAGACAAAGCTGTATATGAAGTATCTGAGCAAACAGCAAAAGGCAAGTTCCCAGGTGGAAAAGTAGTAGAATTCGGTCTTAAACAAGACGGTGTAGGTATTGCTCCAACAACAGATAATGTTTCTAAAGATGCTTTAGCAAAAGTAGATGAATACAAAAAGAAAATTATTGACGGTGAAGTTAAAGTTCCAAAAACAGACGATGAATACAAAGACTTCCTAGCAAACTTAAAGTAAACCTTATGTATTTATTTATATAACAGGCCAGGACTTGGCATAAGCCAAGTCCTTCCTTATGCACATAATAGGGGGGAGAAACTTTAAGATGGAATATGTTATTGAAATGCGTAATATTCGCAAGGAATTTCCAGGTATAGTGGCAAATGATGATATTACACTTCAAGTAAAAAAAGGTGAAATACATGCGCTTTTAGGTGAAAATGGTGCTGGAAAATCAACATTGATGAATGTTCTTTTCGGTCTTTATGAACCTGAAGAAGGTGAAATTTATGTAAAAGGCAATAAAGTGGTGAACAATGATCCGAATATCGCCAACTCGCTTGGTATTGGGATGGTTCATCAGCACTTTATGCTTGTAGATAAGTTTACTGTTACCGAGAATATTATTCTTGGAAAAGAACCTACTAAAAGCGGAAAAGTTGATTTAAAGTCAGCGGCAAAAGAAGTTCAAGCCCTTTCGGATCAGTACGGTCTTAGAGTCGATCCGTATGCCAAGGTTGAAGATATTTCTGTAGGTATGCAGCAGCGTGTCGAAATTTTGAAAACACTTTATCGCGGAGCTGAAATTCTAATTTTTGATGAACCTACTGCTGTTTTGACTCCTCAAGAGATCGTAGAATTGATTCAAATCATGAAAAAACTCGTCAGTGAAGGCAAATCGATTATACTCATCACACATAAGCTGAAAGAAATAATTGAAGTATGTGACCGCTGCACAGTTATTAGAAGAGGAAAAGGAATCGGGACAGTGGACGTTAAAGATTCTAATCCTGATTCACTTGCAGCTATGATGGTTGGACGTGAAGTGAATTTCACTGTTGCTAAAGGAATTGCCGATCCTAAAGAATCGGTGCTTACGATTAAAGACTTAGTGGTTTTGGACAGCCGGAAAGTCCCAGCAGTGAATGGTTTAAATTTAAACATCAGAGCTGGAGAAATTGTTGGTATCGCAGGTGTTGATGGCAATGGACAATCTGAGCTGCTTGAAGCAATTACTGGACTACGAAAGATAAGTGAAGGATCTATTCATTTAAGAGACTCTGACATAACAAATAAAACACCGCGAAATGTGACTAGAACCGGACTTGCACATATACCGCAAGATAGACACAAACATGGCCTCGTTCTTGATTTTTCAGTTGGTGAAAATATGGTGCTGCAAACCTATTATGAAAAACCTTTTTCTAATAATGGGATCTTGAAATTCTCTCCTATTTTTGAAAAAGCGAATAAATTAATCACAGAGTATGATGTTCGTACACCTGACGCTCATACACCTGCAAGAGCTCTTTCGGGTGGTAATCAACAAAAAGCAATCATTGCAAGGGAAGTTGATCGTGATCCTGATTTCTTAATTGCAGCGCAGCCTACTCGTGGTCTTGATGTAGGAGCTATCGAGTTTATCCACTCAAAGCTGATTGAACAAAGAGATAAAGGAAAAGCCGTATTACTCGTTTCTTTTGAGCTAGATGAAATAATGAATGTCAGTGATAAAATTGCAGTTATGTATGAAGGAAGAATTGTTGCTGAAGTTGATCCAAAGCAAACGACTGAACAAGAACTCGGCTTATTGATGGCTGGTGGAAAGAGGGGTACAGCAGATGCAGAATAACAATAACAAAATAAAATTCCTCGTTCCACTCGTTTCTGTTTTATTAGGGTTGCTGATCGGTGGAATCATCATGCTTGTGAGCGATTATGATCCGTTTGAAGCTTATGTTGCATTATTTCAAGGAATAATTGGCGGACCATATTTTATCGGTGAAACGATCAGACAAATGTCACCGTTAATCCTTGCAGGTTTAGCTGTTGCTTTTGCATTTCGGACAGGATTGTTTAATATCGGGGTCGAAGGACAACTATTAGTTGGGTGGCTTGCATCAGTCTATGTTGGAGTCTTCGTTGATGCACCAGCAATTATCCATATTCCGCTTGCCATATTAGCTGCAGGAGTTGCAGGTGCATTGTGGGGGGCGATTCCAGGGATACTTAAAGCGAAGTTTAAAGTTCATGAAGTAATTACAACGATAATGATGAACTATATCGCCCTTTACAGTACAAATGAGATTATCCGTCAATTTATGCTTGCGCCGGGTGAGCGTACTAAGACCATAAAAGAAACTGCATCACTTTCTTCGCCTTTCTTGCAGAAGATAACGGATTATTCCACATTACACTATGGAATTATTGTTGCTTTAATTGCTGCAGTGATCATGTGGTTTATTTTATGGAGAACTACATTAGGTTTTGAACTGAGAGCAGTTGGATTTAATCAGCATGCGTCTCAGTATGCAGGAATAAACGTTTCAAAAAACATCGTTCTTTCAATGGCTATTTCAGGTGTTTTTGCCGGGATTGCAGGAAGTATGGAAGGACTCGGAACTTACCAATACATGACCATTAACGCAGCATTCACAGGTGTTGGTTTTGATGGGATCGCAGTTGCCCTTCTTGGTGCGAATAGTGCAATTGGTGTGGTTTTAGGCGCTGCTCTTTTTGGTGGACTGAAGATCGGGGCGCTGAATATGCAGTCAATCGCAGGTGTTCCTACAGAGCTTGTTGGAGTAGTTATCGCTTTAATTATCTTCTTTGTTGCATGTAGTTATATTGTTCATTGGCTGATGAATCGTGTTAACAAAGGAGGTAAAATCTAATGAGCTTTATGGATATTCTTGCATTAATCATCCCTGCGGCAATTGTTTCAGCAGCTCCTTTAATCTTTACGGCTCTAGGAGGCGTTTTCAGTGAGAGGTCTGGAGTAGTTAACATCGGACTTGAAGGACTTATGTTATTCGGTGCTTTCACTGGTGCAGTTACTATTTATTATTGTGAGCAGTTAGGATTAGGGTCTGCGTCACCTTGGATCAGTTTTGCTGCAGCGATGGTTGTAGGGGCATTATTAGCTTCTATTCATGCACTTGCGAGTATTACACTTAAGGCAGACCAAGTAATAAGCGGTGTCGCTTTAAACTTTTTAGCTGCAGGATTAGCTATTTTCTTAACGAAAAAAATCTTTCATGCAGGTCAAACACCAGTTATTTCAGAGAGAATATCAAAAAGTGATATTCCCTATTTATCCGATATTCCTTTTATCGGCAAATTGTTTTTCTCAAATGCTTATGCTACTTCATACGTAGCCGTTTTGTTTGCAGTTATCGTATGGTACGTATTGTATAAAACGCCGTTTGGTCTTCGTCTTCGTTCAGTTGGAGAGCACCCTATGGCAGCTGATACAATGGGAATTAAAGTTCCGAAAATGAGATATATCGGTGTATTGCTGAGCGGTGCTTTTGCAGGTTTGGGAGGAGCAGTATATGTTGCTTCTATCTCCGGGAATTTTACACATTCCACAATTACTGGACAAGGTTTCATGGCACTCGCAGCGATGATCTTTGGTAAATGGCATCCGCTTGGAGCTCTTGGGGCAGCTTTGTTCTTTGGTTTAGCCCAAGCGATCAGTATTTCAGGTTCACACATTCCTTTTTTAGAAGACATTCCAAAAGTATTTTTGCTTATCGCACCTTATGTTCTTACGATTCTTGCACTAGCTGGACTTGTAGGACGAGCAGATGCGCCAAAAGCTTTAGGTACTCCATATGAAAAAGGAAAAAGATAATCAACTATTAGGGTTCGTCAATATGACGGACTCTTTTTGTTTATAAACGCTCATTTCTAAATTCTGTTTTCGTAATATGAAAACGTTTTTTAATAGGATTTTTTCTAAAGGCTCTCTTCTAACAGATTGTTGCTTTTAAGTCATTTTTAATATTCTTCTTTGACAAGTTGATTGAAGTGCTAGGTGCGAGACTCCTGCGGGACTAGCGGGACAGGTGAGACACAGCAGGTGTAATTAGCTAGCTCACCTTACCCCTCGCGGAAAGCGAGCAGCCTGGAACGGAAATCAATCACTTCCAATAACAATAAAGATTGTGAAAACATCCTTTTTTAAATGAAATTTTTCATTTAAGAAGGAATGTCATGCTCCATATCGAAATTGGGTAAACTAGGATGTAGGCTATAATTGAAAGGGGTAACGTATCCAATGGCTATTGTAAATCATAAAAAAACAGATCTTGATGGAATAACCTTACATACAGTTGAAACAAAAAAGTATAAGACCACTTCATTTGTTCTTCAAATCAAGCAGATGATCGATGAAAGCTCTGTTACAAAAAGAGCATTGCTCCCATCTGTACTTCAGAGCGGAACAAAGGATTTTCCATCCAGTAAAGAATTAAGAAGTGCATTAGATGACCTTTATGGCGCGACTCTAAATACCGATTTGTCCAAAAAAGGCGAAAATCAGGTGATTAGTATCCGGATGGAAGTAGCTAACGAAAAGTTTTTAAGTAATTCAGAGCCAGTATTAGATAAAGCGTTTCATTTGCTTTCACAAGTTCTATTAGCACCTGCTATGGAGGATGGAGCTTTTAAAGAAAGTATTATGAAAAAAGAAAAACGAAATCTTAAACAGCAAATAGAATCGATCTATGATGATAAAATGCGCTATGCCAATAAACGCCTTCTTGAAGAAATGTTCGAATCTGAGCCATATCGAATTAATGTATATGGAAATGAAGATGAAGTGGATGCTATAACTTCCAAAGATCTTTTTGAATATTATCAGCAAGTTATTTTGAACGATAAGATGGATTTATATGTAATCGGCGATATTTCTACAGATGAAATGGCAGAGAAAGTGAAAAAACATTTTCGCTTCCCGCAAGGACGCAATGAAGAGAAATCTTCCGGACCGAAAACAAAAGATGAAAAGAAAATTTCCAAAGTTAAAGAAATTTTTGAAGAGCAAGATGTACAGCAAGGTAAACTTCATATGGGGTATCGGACTTACACGACTTACAGTGACAATGATTATTTTGCGCTGCAAGTATTCAATGGTGTTTTTGGAGGGTTTTCGCATTCCAAGCTGTTTATGAATGTGAGAGAAAAAGCTAGTCTTGCTTACTATGCTGCATCCCGATTTGAAAGTCATAAAGGAGCTATTTTTGTAATGAGCGGGATTGAAACCGCCAATTATGAAAAAGCCGTTAAAATCATAAAAGAGCAGCTTGAGGAAATCAAGAACGGCAATATAACGGATGGTGAACTAGATCAAACAAAAGCCATGATCAATAACCAGGTCCTTGAGACGATTGATTCTACCATCGGCTTATCAGAAGTGCTGTATCACAATGTAGTTGCAGGAACAAACAGAACCATTGAAGAGTGGATTGACGGAATTAAAAAGGTGACGAAAGAAGATGTAGTAGAAGTATCAAAAAAAGTTACACTGGATACCATCTTTTTCTTGAAAGGAGCTAGTACAAATGGGAACGAAAACATTTGATCAATTAGACGAAACCTTACATTATGAAGAATGTGAAAATGGATTAAAGGTCTATGTATTAGAAAAAAAGGGATTCAATAAAACATTTGCTACCTTTACAACACATTACGGATCGGTCGACAACCATTTCAAGCCTCTTGGAAAACAAGAGAATGTTAAGGTCCCTGATGGCATTGCGCATTTTTTAGAGCATAAACTTTTTGAAAAAGAGAAAGGTGATGTTTTTCAGGATTTTAGTAAACAAGGAGCATCAGCTAATGCTTTTACTACGTTTAATCGAACTGCTTATTTGTTTTCAACCACGAGTGATGTGAAAACGAATTTAACAACTTTAATCGATTTTGTACAAGAACCTTATTTCACAGAAAAAACAGTTGAAAAAGAAAAAGGCATCATTGGCCAGGAAATAAGAATGTATGATGATAATCCGGATTGGAGAGTTTATTTCGGTCTGATTGAAAACATGTACCATAACCATCCTGTAAAGATCGATATTGCAGGAACAGAAAAATCTATCGCCGACATTACAAAAGACGATCTGTATGAATGCTACGAAACGTTTTATCATCCAAGCAATATGATTTTGTTTATTGTAGGTCCTGTTAATGCAAAAGAAATTTTGGATTTCGTAAAAGAAAATCAATCGAAAAAAACATTTAAAGAGAAAGCACCGATCGAGCGATACTTTGATGAAGAACCTGCAAGTGTTGCAAAAAAAGAGAAAGTGATTGAAATGACTGTACAAACACCGAAATGTTATATGGGGTATAAAGAAGCTTCTCCAAACCGGAAAGGAAAAGACCTAATGCGTCACGAGCTTTGTGTAAACTTGGCCTTAGAGATGATGTTTGGGAAAAGTTCGCCTAATTATGAAGCGTTATATGAGGAAGGACTCATTGACCAAACCTTCTCTTTTGACTACACGGAGGAAAACGGTTTTGGCTTTAGTATGCTAGGCGGGGATACGAAATCACCTGACGAACTGGTGAAGCGTGTGTCTGAAATGATTGAAACATTTAAACAGCAAAAGGTAGATGAGGAATCGTTCGATCGTGCCCGGAAAAAGAAAATCGGTGCTTTTCTTCGTTCTTTAAACTCACCTGAATTTATTGCGAATCAATTCACAAGGTATGCCTTCAACGAAATGGATCTTTTTGATGTGATTCCGGCATTTGAAGCTTTAAAGGTTGCGGATGTCGAAGAAGTTCTTAAAAACCATTTTAAGAAAGAAGCTTTGAGCGTTTGCCAAGTGCAAAAAAAGAAGTCATAATAAAAAGAAAAAAGCATCCGCTAAAGGGTGTTTTTTTCTGTTAAAGAAGGGATATTAAGTTGAAAACAGCACTTGTCACCGGAGCAACTGGAGCGATCGGAACTGAAATTTGCCGAATGCTTGCAGAACAGGGATATTTTTTATATATTCACTTCCATAAAAATGACGAAAAAGCGAAAAAGCTGCAAAAAGACCTCTTTCATTCATTTCATGTGAAGAGTGTTATCATCCATGCAGATCTTTCTAAAGAGGACGGACCAAAAAAGCTATTGAATAAGCTTACAAAAAATGTGGATGTATTTATTTATAACTGTGGAAATACCCAATATGGTTTATTAACTGACTTTACAAATGAATCAATACGGGAAACGATGCAGCTTCATCTGCTTAGTGCAATTGAAATCACAAAAACACTATCTAAAAGCATGATACAGCAAAAATCCGGAAAAATTATCATGATCTCATCTGTTTGGGGAGAAGTGGGTGCTGCATGTGAAACTGTCTATTCTGCGGCAAAAGGCGGTTTAAATACCTTTGTTAAAGCACTGGCTAAAGAACTTGCCCCATCCGGAATCAATGTAAACAGTATTGCTCCAGGTGTAATTGAAACACCAATGCTGGATCAATTTTCAGAAGAAGAAAAGGATGAATTAGCCTCAGACATACCTGCTGGCCGATTTGGACAGCCACAAGAGGTAGCGCACGCAGCTGAATATTTAATCAGTGAAAAATCCGCGTATATTTCTGGTCATATTCTCTCTGTTAACGGTTCGTGGTTTACGTAAAAAGCATGTATAAAAAACAGAGAACTAAGGGATATTAATGCTGTATCAACCTTGAAGGAGGAGACAGCATGTCTGTATTAGACAACTTTGGCCAATGGAAAAATTTCTTGTCCGACCGCCTGCAACACGCTGAGCATGAAGGCATGAACCATGATGCTATTTCTAATTTAGCAACTGAAATCGGTGGGTATTTAGCAAATCACGTTGAACCTAAAAACGATGAAGAAAAAATACTTGCTGAACTTTGGAAAGTGGCAGATGACAATGAAAAGCACGCCATTGCTAATATGATGGTAAAGTTAGTACAAAACGACTCAAGCCATTAAGTGCAACAAAGGATGTTAAGATTTTTTTCTTAACATCCTTTTATTTTTCTTTCATAATAAATTGAAATCATTTATTATTAGAAACAAGAATAATTGATGAAATTTGTTTTATTTTGAAGAATAAGGAGATGAGCAATGGGAGAGCAGGAATGGTATTTAGAGTATGAAATACATAAAAACCGCCCGGGCCTCCTTGGGGATATTTCATCCCTGCTAGGTATGCTCGGCATTAATATTGTTACGATAAACGGCGTAGATAACGAGCGGCGGGGAATGCTGCTGATTATTGATAACGATGAAAAGATCACAAGATTAAAGTCAATATTGGATTCGATGGACAATATTACGGTTACAAAATTTCGCAAACCGAAACTTAGAGACCGTTTAGCAGTCAGACATGGAAGGTATATTGAACGAGATGCTGATGATAAAAAAACGTTTCGTTTTATTCGTGATGAGCTTGGTATATTGGTTGATTTTCTTGCCGAATTATATAAAGTAGAGGGACATAAATTAATCGGAGTCAGAGGTATGCCTCGTGTTGGGAAAACAGAGAGTATTGTGGCTTCGAGTGTATGTGCGAATAAAAGATGGGTTTTTATTTCTTCTACTTTATTAAGGCAAACCGTCAGAAGTATGCTTGCAGATGATGAATACGATTCTGATCATGTATTTATTATTGACGGGGCGGTATCTGCACGAAACATGAGTGAAAAACATTGGCAGTTAATACGCGAAATTATGCGATTGCCTGCTGCCAAGGTTGTTGAGCATCCAGATCTTTTTGTGCAGCAGACAGAATACACGTTAGATGATTTTGATTATATTATTGAGCTTAAAAGTCATCGTGACGAAGAAATTACATATGAAGCTCTTAAACAAGACACAACAGGATTTGGAAATTTAGAATGACGTAAGTGGGTGGGAAGGTTGACAGAACTCGGAAATTTATTAAAAGAAAAACGGGAAGAAAAAGGAATGTCATTAGAAGAACTTCAAACAGCAACAAAGATACAAAAGCGTTATTTAGTTGCCATTGAAGATGGGAATTATGATGTACTCCCCGGTGCTTTTTATGCGAGAGCATTTATTAAGAACTATTGTGAAGCAGTCGGGCTTCATTACGAAACCATTTTTGAAGAATATAAACATGAAATACCGCAGGCAGCAAAAGAACCTTCAACTGAATTCGAACCTCGTTCAAAAAGGAAAAATTCGCCAATATCAGAGGGGAACTCAATCGTGAAGCGTATTGTTCCGTTTGCAATTATCGCTTTAGTTATCATTGCGATATTATTGCTTGTTTTGAAATGGCTTCCAGATGGAAAAGATGAAGCCAAAAGCGCTGATAGCAATGTTAAATCTGTGGACTTAGAGGCAGATCAAGAAAAGCCAAAGAAGAAAGAAAAAGCGGATGATGCAGATAAGAAAAAGGATACGCCTGCAGAAAAAGCAGAAACACCGAAACAGACTTTGACAAAACTGCAAACAAGCGGCATAGTAACTACATATGAATTAAAGGATACTGACAAATTGGTTGTAGACCTGTCTGCTTCAGGACCAAGTTATGTAGGTATTAAAGATGAAAATGGCAAAAGCCTTCTTGAAAAACAATTAAGTAAAGGCGAACAGCAGACTGTTGATCTATCTGCTGCTAAAGAAGTAACACTTAACATTGGTGCTGCACATGTTACAACGATTAAAATAAATGGTGAAGATTTTACTTACCCTGTGCCGCCTACAGAACGGGTTCACCAGAAGATTGTTATCAAAAAAGTGCAATAATGATGCACTAAAAGATTTTTACCGCAATTTGGAGGAAAATGTATTGAATTTACCTAACAAAATTACCATATCTCGTATTTTGCTCATACCCATCTTTATGATTATTTTATTAGGCGGTTTTAATTGGGGCTCCTGGACACTTGCTGGTGAAAAATTGCCGGTTACTCACTTTATCGCTGCCCTTATTTTTATTTTTGCATCCTCTACAGACTGGGTAGATGGATATTATGCTAGAAAATATAACCTTGTAACGAATTTAGGAAAATTCTTAGACCCATTAGCAGACAAACTTCTCGTTTCAGCTGCCCTTATAGGCTTAGTTGAACTTGGCAGTGCTCCTGCTTGGATGGTGATTGTTATTTTAAGCCGTGAGTTTGCAGTAACAGGTATTCGTGCCGTAGCTGCTGCTGAAGGGGATGTTATTGCAGCCGGCCAAATGGGGAAATTAAAAATGTGGATTCAAATCATAGCGATTTCCGCATTGCTTCTTCATAATCTGCCCTTCGCTTGGATCGGTTTACCGTTTGCAACGATCAGTTTATGGCTAGCAACATTAATCACGCTGTATTCCGGCTGGGAGTATTTCGTGAATAGTAAACATATTTTATTAAAATCCAAGTAAATGAGAAAAAACAGGAGCCTATAAACTCCTGTTTTTTTATTCGCTTATGTGTAAATCGAAGAAAACAACATGTAAACAAATTCCTTTTTCTAATGTTTAAAATTGAAATATAATGAAATGGCGATACAATTTAAGGAGAGTGGCGAATATGAACGCGGAGATCATAGCTGTTGGAAGTGAATTGCTTTTAGGACAAATTGTTAATTCGAACGCTCAATTTATCTCAAAGAATCTTGCTGATATCGGTGTGAATGTTTACTATCACACGGTAGCTGGAGATAACGCAAATAGACTCGCATCTGTTGTTCAAAATGCCAAAACACGTTCAGATCTTTTGATTTTTACGGGAGGGCTTGGACCTACTAAAGATGACTTGACAAAGGAAACGATTGCCGCTGTATTTCAAAAAGAACTGGTTCATGATGAACTTTCTTTACAGTACATAAAAAATTATTTTGTGCAGTCCAATCGGCAGATGACTCCTAATAATGAAAAACAAGCGTTGATTATTAAAGATTCTATTGTATTCCCTAATGAAAATGGTATGGCCCCTGGAATGGCATTTACCGATGAGGGTATCACGTGTATACTATTGCCTGGTCCGCCTAGCGAAATGAAACCGATGTTTCAAAAATTTGTGGTTCCATATTTGGAGTCTAAATCTGGTGCAAAAACAAAACTTTATTCCCGTGTATTAAAGTTTTTTGGAATCGGCGAATCCACATTAGAAACGGAGCTTCAAGATTTAATTGAAAAACAAAGCAATCCCACAATCGCCCCATTGGCATCGGAGCATGAGGTAACCATTCGTTTAACTGCTGCTCATTCTGATCAAAAAGAAGCAGAAAACCTGCTCGATGAAACAGAAGCAAAAATAGTAAGCAAAACATCTTCCTATTTTTATGGGTATGATCTTGATACACTTGAAAGATGTTTAATAGATTCATTGCTTCAGAAAAAGGCAACGATTGCTTCTGCAGAGAGCTTAACTGGAGGACTCTTCAGCAAAGTCATTACGGACATACCCGGAGCTTCTTCCATTTTTAAAGGGGGAGCTGTTGTTTACTCGAATGAGTTAAAACAAACTCTTCTTCATGTGCCTGTGTCACTGTTAAAGCAGCATGGTGCTGTGAGTAAGGAGTGTGCTGAATGGATGGCTGAAAAAATTAGAACTTTGACAGATGCAGACTATGGAATAAGTTTTACTGGAGTTGCAGGTCCTGATAAACAAGAGGAAAAGCAAGCAGGCACTGTTTATATTGGGATTTCTAATGAGTCAGAAACGATCTCTTTTCCATTGCAGCTTGCCGGTACAAGGAATGCGATCCGGGAGCGGACGGTAAAGTATGGATTCTTCTTTATGAACCAAATGATCAAAAAAGGTCAATGATTTTATCGAATAAATGTTCGCAAAATGATTGGCAAAAGGTTAAAAAAGAGATATGATAGAAAAGTAGAAGCAATCAAAGAAATAATGATTTAAAAATAAATGAGTGAACCATTTAGAGGAGTGAATGTAATGAGCGACAGAAAAGCGGCTTTAGATATGGCGCTTCGCCAGATTGAAAAACAATTCGGTAAAGGTTCCATTATGAAACTTGGAGAACAAACAGAACAGCGGATTTCTACTGTTTCCAGCGGTTCTATTACACTGGACATTGCATTGGGTATAGGCGGATATCCGCGAGGAAGAATTATTGAAGTTTACGGACCAGAATCTTCTGGTAAAACAACGGTTGCACTTCATGCCATTGCTGAAGTACAGCGAAACGGCGGACAAGCAGCATTTATTGATGCTGAACACGCATTAGATCCTGATTATGCTCAAAAGCTTGGGGTAAACATTGATGAACTTTTGTTATCTCAGCCTGACACAGGTGAACAAGCTTTAGAAATTGCAGAAGCTTTGGTTCGAAGCGGTGCAGTTGATATTCTAGTCATTGACTCAGTCGCAGCCCTAGTACCTAAAGCGGAAATTGAAGGTGAGATGGGTGATTCTCACGTTGGTCTTCAGGCTCGTCTTATGTCGCAGGCATTGCGTAAGCTTTCCGGTGCGATTAACAAATCCAAAACAATCGCAATCTTTATTAACCAAATTCGTGAAAAAGTAGGTGTAATGTTCGGAAATCCTGAAACTACACCAGGTGGAAGAGCATTAAAGTTCTACTCATCCGTACGTTTGGAAGTAAGACGTGCAGAACAGCTTAAACAAGGTCAAGACGTAGTTGGTAACAAAACAAAGATTAAAGTTGTAAAAAACAAAGTAGCTCCTCCGTTTAGAACGGCTGAGGTTGATATTATGTATGGCGAAGGAATTTCCTATCAAGGTGAGATTCTGGACATTGGGTCAGATATTGATATCGTTCAAAAGAGCGGTGCATGGTATTCTTATGAAGGTGAGCGTTTAGGTCAAGGCCGAGAAAACTCTAAACAATTTTTAAAAGAGAATCCAGAAATCGCATCATCTATTGTTACTGAAATCCGCAACTATTATCAATTAGAAGGAAAAGTGGAAGCTGAAGTGGAATCGCCAGCTCTATCAGAAGAGTTTGAACTTACTGAATAAAACGCAAAGACCGGTCGATTAAGATCGGTCTTTTATTTCTTTTACAGAAAAAATTGCTAAATTAAGTCAAATAATGCTCCTTGCTATTTTTATTTCAAGCAATTATTATAGAAGATTGACTCTCTTGACAAGCTTTTGGGACACCTATAAAATGGAGATATATTTTGATTTCTTATGAAATTAAAAGATATGTATAGTATTTGTACGACATGAATGGTGCACAGCACATGTAAGACGAATGACGCCAAGAAATGCAGTATGAAAAGCAGAAAGCAAGAGGAGGTGGAAATATGCCCAATCTTTTAGTATTCATCTCCAGTTTGCTTATCTCATTAGGTGTCGGTGCAATTGTCGGATATCTTGTTAGGAAATCCATTGCTGAAGCGAAGATTTCAAGCGCAGAGCGAGCAGCTGCGCAAATTGTTGAAGATGCAAGGCGCGACGCTGACGCAAACAAGAAGGAAGCGCTGTTAGAAGCAAAAGATGAAATCCATAAGATGCGAACGGAAGCAGAGCGCGAAATTCGCGAACGTCGAAGCGAGCTACAAAAACAAGAACATCGATTGGTTCAAAAAGAAGAGATTCTTGACAGAAAAGGTGAAACTCTAGACAAGAAAGAAGAAACATTAGAGAGGCGCGAAGAATCTCTCACCAAAAAACAACGACAAATTGAAGAGATTGAAAGCAAAGTGGAGGAATTGCTGGAGGAACAGCAACGTGAGCTTGAGCGCATTTCCAATATTACCAGGGATGAAGCCCGCCAAATTATCATGACAGAAGCAGAAAGTGAAATGACTCATGAGTTGGCAATGATGGTAAGAGAAATGGAAAACCGTGCAAAAGAAGAAGCAGACAAGAAAGCGAAAGAAATTCTTTCACTAGCTATCCAGCGCTGCGCAGCCGATCACGTAGCAGAAACAACAGTTTCTGTCGTAAATCTTCCGAATGATGAAATGAAAGGGAGAATTATCGGACGTGAAGGTCGAAACATCAGAACACTTGAAACCTTAACCGGTATTGACTTAATTATTGATGATACTCCGGAAGCAGTCATTTTGTCTGGTTTTGATCCAATTCGTCGAGAGATTGCGCGAATGGCATTGGATAAGCTTGTACAGGATGGAAGAATTCACCCTGCGCGAATTGAAGAGATGGTTGAAAAATCACGAAGAGAAGTGGATGAGTACATTAGAGAAGTTGGAGAACAAACTACTTTCGAAGTAGGTGTTCACGGACTGCACCCAGATCTCATCAAAATACTTGGCCGTTTGAAGTATCGTACGAGCTACGGTCAAAATGTATTGAAACATTCCATTGAAGTTGCTTATTTAGCTGGTCTGATGGCAGCAGAAATCGGAGAAGATGTACATCTTGCCAGAAGAGCTGGACTATTGCATGATATCGGTAAAGCGATTGATCATGAAGTTGAAGGAAGCCATGTAGACATTGGTGTTGAATTAGCAACGAAGTACAAAGAACACCCTGTCGTTATCAACAGTATTGCTTCACATCATGGTGACACTGAACCAACGTCCATCATAGCAACATTAGTTGCAGCAGCGGATGCTTTATCAGCTGCGAGACCAGGTGCAAGACGTGAAACTTTAGAGACGTATATCAGAAGACTTGAAAAACTAGAAGAAATTTCAGAATCCTTCGAAGGAGTAGAAAAATCTTTTGCCATTCAAGCTGGTCGTGAAATACGTATCATGGTTAAACCTGATTTGATTGATGATGTAGCTTCATACAGACTTGCTCGTGATATTACGAAGAAGATCGAGAACGAACTGGATTATCCAGGTCATATTAAAGTAACGGTCATTCGTGAAACAAGAGCAGTTGAGTACGCAAAATAAAAGCAGCGGATTTCCGCTGTTTTTTTTGTTTGATTTTTTTATTTTCATTCGAACGATTCTTCATATAGAAGAGTCGTTTTTTTGTTGTTTTAAAATAACCTCTGTTAAACACCGTTGTTGATAATCGATAAGCGGTGATTGTTCTTAAGGTGCGAGAGAGTGGACATACCCTGCCCTTCGAGGAAAACAAGCAACCTGAAGCAAAAATTAACTGCTTTCAATTGCATCAAAGTTTTATGAAAAGGACGAAAACAGTCTATGAAAAACAGTCTTTGGAAAAAAGCTAAAAAAAGGTTATTTTTACTAGAAGCTTATCAATTTTAAATAAAAGGAAGTGGGTGTAAAATACCATATGAAGATCTATATCTAGCAAATTCTTTATTCTCATACATTATAAATCATGACTTTCGAACACTATAAATTACAAATAATTCTAATGTAATGATCTTTACAGTCACTCTGTAAAGGTTGAGAAGGTTTGAATGAAAACGGTTAAGGGAACAGATAACCGGGGTTTATTAGGAAGACCGCCTGCATTTTGACAAATTTGAATAAAGAGATATTAGGTAATTTTGTCATCGCAGGAATACAAGCCATAATCACTGAATATAGTAGAACAGGTATCTATCCTGAAGGAGGTTCAAATCAATGGAAATATTAAAAGTTTCAGCAAAATCCAACCCCAATTCTGTAGCTGGTGCACTTGCTGGCGTTCTCCGGGAAAGAGGAGGCGCTGAAATTCAAGCAATCGGAGCGGGTGCATTAAACCAAGCTGTAAAGGCAGTAGCGATTGCAAGAGGATTTGTTGCACCGAGCGGAGTCGACCTCATTTGTATACCAGCTTTTACAGATATCTTAATTGACGGAGAAGAAAGAACAGCAATCAAACTAATAGTAGAACCACGATAACGTGGAAAACCTGTTTACCTTTTAAAAAGTGTAAACAGGTTTTTTTGTGTTTAAAAGATTGATGCTTTTGAATGATACAAAAATCTGAACCATTAAGTTTTTTTTTCAGTGAAAGGTGCATTTGAAGGAATATTTACTGCTTTTCTAGAAATGAATATTATGATTGATAAAGTTAAGTGAAGAAAATTAGTTATGCTAGCTTTATATTTTGCTTAGTTTTCAGTAGGTTTACATGTTTTTACTTTTATTGAAATTGTTTGAATATTTTACCCTCAATACTTGCATTTTTAATGAGTTAAGTCTAGAATTGTAGACGTTTAGTACATAATTATATTAACGCATCAAACGTTGGATACAGCATGATGCAATACATGCATACATTATTTGATTTAACAAACGTTTGGGTAACTGAAAGGGTGGAGTACATGATTGATCAACTTTCTTGGAAAGTTGGCGGACAGCAAGGGGAAGGTATTGATAGCACAGGTGAAATTTTCGCGATTGCAATGAATCGCCAAGGTTACTATCTTTATAGCTATCGTCATTTTTCTTCTAGAATCAAGGGCGGTCATACCAACAATAAAATTCGTGTAAGTACAAGTGAAACCCGATCTATCTCTGATGATTTAGATATTTTAATAGCGTTTGATCAGGAAACGATTGACGTGAATGTACACGAACTGCGTGCAGGCGGAGTTGTAATAGGGGATTCTAAATTTAATCCTACTGTACCAGAAGGTTCGAATGTCAGACTTTATTCGGTACCCTTTACTGAGATTGCGACTGAATTAGGAACTTCTCTTATGAAAAATATGGTTGCAATCGGTGCAACTAGCGCTGTATTAGGTTTGCCAGTAGAAAGCTATAAAGAAGTAGTTGAAGAGATTTTTTCTCGAAAAGGTGAAAAAGTAGTTCAAAAGAACATGGAAGCAATCCAAAAAGGCGCAGATCGTTTTAATGAACTTGCAGGCGGCCAAATTGATGGTTTCCAGCTTAATAAAGCAGACGGAAAGAAAAGAATGTTCATGATCGGTAATGACGCGATCGCTCTTGGATTTGTAGCCGGCGGTGTTCGCTTTATGTCTGCTTACCCGATCACACCCGCTTCAGAAATTATGGAGTACCTGATC
This sequence comes from Fictibacillus barbaricus, assembly GCF_031457135.1. Classification (GTDB taxonomy): domain Bacteria; phylum Bacillota; class Bacilli; order Bacillales; family Fictibacillaceae; genus Fictibacillus; species Fictibacillus barbaricus_A. The sequence continues at coordinate 89,268 of NZ_JAVDWA010000002.1, forward strand.
AAAAAGCTTCCTGAGTTCGGCGGAACTGTTATTCAAACGGAAGATGAAATTGCTGCATGTACGATGGCAATCGGTGCAAACTATGCAGGTGTAAGAACGATTACATCATCTGCAGGCCCTGGACTTTCATTAATGATGGAAGCTCTCGGACTATCTGGTATGACAGAAGTGCCATTAGTGGTTGTTGATACACAGCGCGGAGGTCCATCCACTGGATTGCCAACAAAACAGGAACAATCTGATTTAATGGCTATGATTTATGGAACTCATGGAGAAATCCCTAAAGTAGTTATGGCTCCAAGTACGGTAGAAGAAGCATTCTACGATGCAGTTGAAGCACTAAATATATCAGAAGAATACCAATGTCCTGTTATTCTTTTAACAGATCTTCAGCTTTCTCTAGGAAAGCAGTCTGTTGAACCGCTGGACTTTAGCAAAGTTGAAATTCGCCGCGGAAAACTTGATCCGGCACAAGCATTACCGGATTCTGATGATAAAGACGGATATTTCAAGCGTTATGAAGTTACCGAAGATGGTGTCTCGCCACGTGTGATTCCAGGTATGAAAAATGGTATTCACCATGTAACGGGTGTTGAACATGATGAGACAGGAAAACCTTCAGAAGTAGCAGCTAATCGCCAAAAACAGATGGATAAGCGTCTTCGCAAGCTGAATAATCTTAAGTTTAATGTACCTGTAGTAAAACATACACCTCATGAAGAAGCTGATATATTGCTAGTAGGATTCAACTCAACACGAGGAGTAATTGAGGAAGCGATGCCTCGTTTAGAAGCTGAAGGATTAAAAGTGAACCATGCACATATTCGCCTTGTTCATCCATTCCCTGCTGATGAAATGAAACCTCTTGTCGAGAGTGCTAAAACGGTCATTGTTGTTGAGCATAATGCGACTGGCCAATTGGCAAATATTCTTAAAATGAATGTAGGTCAGCATGAGAAGATTAGAAACTTATTAAAATATGATGGGAATCCATTCCTTCCATCCGAAGTTGTCATGAAATGCAAGGAGCTGGTTTAATATGGCTACATTTAAAGAATTTCGCAACAGTATCAAACCCAACTGGTGTCCCGGCTGCGGAGACTTCTCCGTACAAGCTGCCATTCAAAGAGCAGCTGCAAATGTTGGACTAGAACCTGATAATCTTGCTGTAGTTTCTGGTATCGGATGTTCTGGCCGTATTTCAGGATATATAAAATCTTATGGATTTCATGGGATTCATGGGCGTTCACTACCAATTGCACAAGGTGTTAAGATGGCAAACCGAGATCTTACTGTAATTGCATCTGGCGGTGACGGTGATGGATTTGCAATTGGTATGGGGCACACTGTTCATGCAATCAGAAGAAATATCGATATTACATATATCGTAATGGATAACCAAATTTACGGATTAACAAAAGGACAAACATCTCCGCGATCTGATGTAGGATTTAAAACAAAGAGTACGCCGGAAGGTTCCGTTGAATCAGCTATTGGAGTTATGGAATTGGCATTAACTGCTGGCGCTACATTTGTGGCACAAAGCTTTTCAACAGATTTAAAAGAACTGACATCTATCATTGAAGCAGGTATTAATCACAAAGGTTTCTCTTTAATCAACGTATTCTCACCATGTGTTACTTATAATAAAGTAAACACGTATGATTGGTTTAAAGAACACCTTGTCAGCCTTAGCACGATTGAAAATTATGATTCCTCAAATCGCATGATGGCTATGCAGACATTGATGGAAAACAAAGGTCTTGTAAAAGGTATTATTTATCAGGATAAAGTAAAACCTTCATATCAAGATCTAGCTCATGGATACAGTAAAGAAGCTCTTTCAAAAGTTGACTTGAATCTTTCAGAAGAAAAATTCAATCAATTGATGACAGAATTCATGTAATATCCCGCCTTGCTCCTTTTTATGGGAGTAAGGCTTTTTTTGAATCAAAAAATTTTTCCGCCTATTTTTTTTGGTATCTGCTAATGTCCGCCTGATATGTACACAGCCCTTTACCTCATAAATTTTTAAATGTACAATATGGAGGGAAATGAACTTTTTGATTTTTGTGAGGAGTGTTTAGATTGCAAGGGAAAATGAAAGCGATTATCAAGCACCATGCGGGTTACGGTGCAAAACTAGAAACAGTGGACATTCCAGAAATTAAAGAAAATGAAGTTTTAGTAAAAGTAAAAGCAACTTCTATCTGTGGAACAGATGTCCATATATACACTTGGGATGAATGGTCACAGAGCCGTGTTAAACCGCCTTATGTATTTGGTCATGAGTTTTCAGGTGTTGTTGAAAAGGTCGGAAGTGCAGTAACAAATGTAAAAACTGGAGATCATGTATCTGCTGAAACACATATTGTTTGCCATTCTTGTCCACAATGTTTAAAAGGACAATACCATATTTGCAAAAACACAAAAATTATCGGTGTAGATACAAATGGCTGCTTTGCAGAGTATGTAGCTATGCCAGCGGAAAATATTTGGAAAAATGATCCTGACATGCCTTTTGAGCATGGTTCTATTCAAGAGCCGATGGGAAACGCCGTACACACTGTTTTAGCAGGTGATGTAACAGGAAAAACGGTTGCTGTTATCGGTTGTGGCCCAATCGGAATTATGGCTGTAAATGTTGCCAAAGCAGCAGGTGCAAGTCAAGTGATCGCAATTGATTTAAATGAATATCGTCTGGATCTAGCAAAAAAAGTTGGAGCTTCTACGGTAATCAATCCAAAAAACGAAGATCCAGTTGAAAAAGTAATGCAATTAACAGATGGAAACGGTGTAGATGTCGTTTGTGAAATGAGCGGACATCCAGTTGCCATCAACCAAGGTTTTAAGATGATCACAAACGGTGGAAGAGTGTCCATACTAAGCCTTCCAGTCAAGCCTGTTGAAATTGACTTGACGAATGACGTTGTTTTCAAAGGTGTAACCGTTCAAGGAATTACAGGAAGAAAAATGTATGAAACATGGCAGCAGGTTTCAGGACTTCTTAAATCCGGCAGCATGCAGCCAGAAACTATTATTACGCATACACTTCCAATGGAGCAATTTGAAGAAGGTTTTGACTTAATGATTAAAGGTAATTGTGGAAAAGTAGTTCTTATTCCTTAGAAAGGGGTTTGATAGTGATGAAAGGTTTCGAATACTTACAAGAAGAATTGGACCATATGAAAGAAGAGGGTACGTTTAGAAAGCTTGTACCTCTTGAATCTGAACAAGGCTCTAAAGTAGTCATTAATGGCAAAGAGGTTATTCAGCTCTCCTCAAACAACTATCTTGGATTAACAAGCCATCCTAAAATGAAGAAAGCGGCACTTGAAGCTGTTGAAGAGTTTGGTGTTGGTACGGGTTCAGTCCGTACGATCGCAGGTACTCTTTCTATGCATGAGGAGTTTGAAAAGAAGCTTGCAGAATTCAAACACACTGAAGCATGCCTTGTATTTCAATCTGGTTTTTCGACAAACCAAGGTATTCTTTCTGCAATTCTTACTGATCAAGATGTTGTCATTTCAGATGAATTGAACCATGCTTCCATTATTGACGGTATCCGTTTAACAAAAGCAAAAAGAAGAATTTATAAACATGTTGATTTAGAAGATTTAGAAGCGGCATTAAAAGAAACACAAGAATATAGAAAAAGAATTGTCGTAACAGACGGTGTGTTTTCGATGGACGGTAACATCGCACCGTTGCCAGGTATTGTTGAACTTGCAGAAAAGTATGATGCGCTTGTGATGGTAGATGATGCACATGCCAGTGGTGTCCTTGGAACGAACGGACGCGGGACAATTGATCACTTTAACTTAAACGGCCGTGTACACATTCAAGTAGGTACATTAAGTAAAGCGATAGGTGTACTTGGCGGATATATCGCTAGTACGCAAACGTTAAGAGACTACCTCATTCATAAAGGACGTCCATTTTTATTCAGTACTTCACATCCGCCAGCTGTCATAGCTGCTAGTTCAGCGGCAATTGATGTGCTCGAAGAAGAGCCTGAACATATGGAGCGGCTTTGGGAAAATACAAAGTTCTTTAAAGCGGGCTTAAAGCAATTAGGTTTCAACACCGGCGTGAGTGAAACACCGATCACACCAGTTTTAGTTGGTGAAGATGCACTGGCCCATAAATTATCAGATACATTGCTAAAGTATGGTGTCTTTGCTCAAGGAATCGCTTTTCCAACTGTTGCTAAAGGGAAAGCTCGTGTACGTACGATCGTAACAGCACAGCATACGAAAGAAGAACTGCAAGCAGCATTGGATGCATTTAAAAAAGCAGGAAAAGAATTAGAAATGATTTAAGAAAAGAAGGGGTATTTCCCTTCTTTTTTATTTATATTTAAAGCTTTTACTAAAAGTTTTAGTTTTTCGAGTAAGTAACCGCTGAAGTCGGTATTACCCATAATATCATTATGTAAACTAAATGTAATTCTCGTTTTAAATAAAACCAAATATTTGATATAATGTTACAGTTAGTGATAAAGATAAAATGATTGGTTGATAGATGCAGCAAATCAGAAGAGTTTGGCAGTAAGGAGTGAAAGATGTCTTGGAACCAACAAAAGACAAGCAAAATTCATTAAAACAAGATACAAAACGAGATTACTCTCAATATTTTCAAAGTACGTATGCACCTCCATCTTTAAAAGATGCTAAAAAAAGAGGGAAAGAACAAACTCAAATATTAAAAGACTTTTCGATCCCTGAAAACTTAAAGAATATTGGTATCGGAAAAAAATTCTATATTCGAACATACGGCTGTCAAATGAACGAACATGATACAGAAGTTATGGCTGGTATTTTGAATGAAATGGGATATGAAGTAACTGATTCAACAGAAGACGCAGATGTCATTTTACTTAATACGTGCGCCATACGTGAAAACGCGGAGAATAAAGTATTTGGTGAACTTGGACATTTAAAACACACGAAGGCAAACAATCCGAATCTCTTATTGGGAGTTTGCGGCTGTATGTCCCAAGAAGAATCAGTGGTAAACCGGATTTTATCCACGTATCCGCAAGTTGACATGATTTTTGGTACACACAATATTCACCGTTTACCTCAAATCATTGAAAATGCGCTTTTCTCAAAAGAAATGGTTGTTGAAGTGTGGTCTAAAGAAGGGGATATCGTTGAAAACCTGCCGAGAAAGCGTAAGGGGAATGTTAAAGGCTGGGTAAACATTATGTATGGATGTGATAAATTCTGTACGTATTGTATCGTTCCTTATACACGAGGCAAAGAGAGAAGCAGAGATCCAAGAGATATTATTGAAGAGGTTCGGCAGCTGGCAAGAGAAGGATATAAAGAAGTTACCTTGCTTGGCCAGAATGTAAATGCTTACGGGAAGGATCTTGAAGGGATGAATTACGGGTTAGGTGACCTCATGGACGAAATCCGTAAGATTGATATACCTCGCCTTCGCTTCACGACAAGCCACCCCCGCGATTTTGATGACAGGCTGATTGAAGTTCTGGCTAAAGGCGGCAATATTGTCGACCATATTCACTTACCTGTTCAGCATGGCAACAGTGATATATTAAAATTAATGGCTCGCAAATACACGCGAGAACATTATATGGAACTAATTAATAAAATTAAAGCTGCAGTTCCAAATGCCGCTTTAACGACAGATATCATCGTCGGATTTCCAAATGAAACGGATGAGCAATTTGAAGAAACCATTTCACTTGTAAAAGAAGTGGAATACGATGCGGCTTATACGTTCATATATTCACCAAGAGAAGGTACACCAGCAGCCAAAATGCAAGACAACGTACCGATGGAAGTAAAAAGAGAGCGTCTTCAGCGCCTAAATGGCGTGCTGAACGATATTTCCCTCCGCAAGAACCAGTCATATATCGGCAAGGTTGTTGAAGTCCTTGTGGAAGGCGAAAGTAAAAAGAATCCGGATGTTTTAACTGGACATACGGGTTCGAATAAAGTTGTAAACTTTAAAGCTCCGAAACATCTTATTGGTGAAATTGTTAAAGTGAAAATTACAGATGCGAAAACCTGGAATCTCGGCGGAGATATGGTTGAAGAAAAATCAGAGGTGGTAAGCTAATGGCTACGTATACAAAAGATGAAATTTTAAATAAAGCTCACGAATTGGCAAAAATGATTGCTACAACAGAAGAAGTTGATTTCTTTAAAAAAGCAGAAGCGCTTATTAACTCTAATATTGAAGTTGCCAAGTTAATGGGCCAAATTAAAAATCTGCAAAAGCAGGCTGTAAACCTTCAGCATTATCAGAAACACGAAGCATCAAGAGAAGTTGAAGAAAAAATTGATGCATTAATGGCAGAGCTGGACAGCATACCTGTCGTACAAGAATTTAAGCAATCCCAAAGTGACGTAAATGATATACTGCAAATGGTCTCGCTTACGATCTCAAATAAAGTTACCGATGAAATTATCGAATCGACTGGCGGTGATCTTCTTAAGGGAACGACAGGATCACAAGAAAACCCGTTGGATAGCTGTTCATCTGACAGCTGCGGCTGCTCTTAATAAAATTCAAAGCACGATGCCTTTTCGGGGTATCGTGCTTTTTTATGTGGCTGCTTTCGAAACCTGGCTGTTCGTAAATGCAGTCGATTTGAATAAAGACGCGTTTTATTTTATAACACGTTTAATTTCACGTACCGTAATTATATTTTATTTTCAAATGCTTTTCATTTAAACAAGTAATTTCATTAGTGTTTTGATGTTTTTATAAATATAGGCACAATAGGCATCCGCCCTGCATAAAATAGAGTGAGATTGGCAGAGGAGGGATTTATTATATGTCCAGACGTGTTGAACAAGAGTTAACCTACAGAGAAATCATCACAAAGGCTGTTTGTGGAAAAGGACGTAAATTCTCACAGGAAACTCATACAATTGCACCGACTCATCGTCCAACCAGTATTTTAGGGTGCTGGATCATCAACCATTCATACAAACCAAATAGAAAAGAAGATTGTGTTGAAGTGGAAGGAAGCTATGATGTAAATGTTTGGTATTCTTATAATGATAATACAAGAACCGAAGTCGTAACTGAAACCATCTCATTTAAAGATACAGTTGTTCTAAGTGTCAGAGATAAGCATGCGATGGGTAAACATTTTGAAGTGTATTGCAGGGCATTGCAGGAGCCGAATACACTCGAGGCTGCCATTTCACCCAATGGCAACAAAGTAATCGTGCAAGTAGAGAGAGAGTTTGTATGCGAAATAATCGGGGAGACAAAAGTTTGTGTTTATGTAAATCCAGATGGTTTTGATGACGAGAACACAAGAGATTGGGAATATGATGTAGATGATGAAGATTTTAATGATCTTGATCCAAATTTTTTAGTTGGAGATTTAGAAGAGTAAGTGAACAACGGGGGGATTACTTCCCGTTGTTTTGTTTAGTTTAGTAATTGTTAATCAGCGAATCTCTTTGTCATTATGGTTTCTCGGTGCTCATGTAGGTAATAACATTCCGCTCCTCAAAACCTTCACTTCCTTGACCTTCTTGTTTCTCAATTACCAAACGATCCTAGTTGTTAATGCACGAATCACTAATGAAATAACAATAGTTTCAAAGTGATAAAAAGGTAAAGGCTCGTTGAATTATGATATAATAACAACATTGAAATGTTATGAAAATAGGTGAAAAAATGTCGCAGTACACTCCAATGATGCAACAATATTTATCCATTAAGGCAGCTCATCAGGATGCCTTTTTATTTTTTAGATTAGGCGATTTTTATGAAATGTTTTTTGAAGATGCTGTTAAAGCTTCGCAAATATTAGAAATTACATTAACGAGCAGAGAAGGAGGACAAAATGGACGGATACCAATGTGCGGTGTTCCTTACCATTCCTCAGCCGGCTACATAAAAGTTCTCGTAGAAAACGGTTATAAAGTAGCCATTTGCGAACAAGTAGAAGATCCAAAACAAGCTGTAGGTGTTGTAAGACGAGAAGTGGTTCAAATTATTACACCTGGTACGGTAATTGATGATCATTTATTGCAGGATCGTGAAAATAATTACCTTGTTTCGATTGATAAACAGGGTGATTCGTATGCATATATTTTGTGTGACTTGTCCACAGGTGAAATGAAAGGTTATTTATATGAAGGAAGCCATTTGCCTTTTATTCAGCTGCTTTTAAGCCAGGGCATTAAAGAAATCGTAGGAGATCAATCCTTACATAATGAATGGTATGATTATCTTTCTCAAAATGGACAGGCATCAATTTCAATACAGTCAGATAGTGAAATAGAAGGTAAATTCAGCCACCTTGCTGAAAATATTACACCGCCTTTACTTTTAAAAGCAGCTGGGCGTTTATTTCAATACTTAAGCTTTACTCAAAAGCGGTCGTTTCATCATTTGAAAGCTGTTGAATACCAGCAAAATGAAAAGAGGATGAAGCTTGATGCCTTTTCTAAGAGAAATTTGGAATTAACAGAATCGATACGTGCAAAAGGGAAAAAAGGTTCTTTGCTTTGGCTTCTTGATGCAACGATGACAGCGATGGGTGCAAGAAAACTTAAACAATGGGTGGAAGAGCCTCTGTTTGTAAAAGAAACGATAGAAAAACGTCTTCAGCTCGTTGAAAACCTTATCGGTGAATTTTTTATTCGAGAGGAAATGAAAGAGCAGCTGAAATCCGTTTATGATATGGAGCGGCTTATTGCAAAAATCTCGTATGGAAATGCGAGTCCGAGAGATTTAGTTCAGCTTAGAAGGTCATTGCAAAGTGTTCCTGTCATCAGAGAAAAAATTAACCAGATCGATGGTGATTATGCTAGAAATCTCTACGAAAAGATGACAGACCATGGTGAGCTTGCTGATTTTCTAGCCTCTGCACTTTGTGAAGAAGCACCCATACAAATTAAGGATGGCGGGATTATAAAAAAAGGGTTTAATGCCAAGTTGGACGAGTATAAAGATGCGAGCATGAACGGAAAAGAGTGGATTGCTTCTTTAGAACAACAAGAGAAAGCAGCTACTGGTATTAAATCGCTTAAAATCGGATTTAATAAAATATTTGGCTACTTTATAGAAGTAACTAGATCTAATCTCTCCATGGTGCCTGAAGATCGGTACGAACGAAAACAAACATTAGCTAATGCAGAACGTTATGTAACACCTGAATTAAAAGAAAAAGAGCGTATTATATTAGAAGCAGAAGATAAAATTTCAGGTCTAGAGTATTCTTTGTTTTTAGAGGTAAGAGAGCATGTAAAACAATATATACCTGGACTGCAACAGCTGGCTGCCGCTATTTCAGAACTGGACGTTGTTCAATCCTTTGCATCGATCAGTGAACAATATCATTACGTGAGACCGGTTATTTCTGAAAATGGAAACGTAAATATTGTGGGCGGACGCCATCCAGTCGTTGAAAAAGTAATGGATGCACAAGAATATGTACCAAATGATATTCATTTAAATAATGAACGGAATATGCTGTTGATCACAGGTCCAAATATGGCCGGTAAAAGTACGTATATGCGCCAATTAGCTTTAACTTCTGTCATGATGCAGATCGGCTGTTTTGTTCCGGCAGAAAGTGCAGAACTCCCGATGTTTGATCAAATTTTTACTCGGATTGGTGCAGCGGATGATCTTGTAGGCGGTCAGAGTACTTTTATGGTTGAAATGCTGGAAACGAATTTTGCTCTTACAAGTGCAACTGAAAATAGCTTAATTTTACTTGATGAAATAGGGAGAGGTACATCCACTTATGACGGAATGGCCTTGGCACAATCTATTATTGAGTTTATACATGAAAAGATTAAAGCAAAAACGCTGTTTTCAACACATTATCATGAGTTAACGGTTTTAGAAAAAACGCTTCCTTCTCTACAAAATGTGTTTGTAAGTGCCGTAGAGGAAAATGGAAGACTCGTATTTTTGCATAAAGTAATTGATGGACAAGCAGATAAAAGCTTTGGTATTCAAGTTGCAGAACTGGCAGAACTTCCTGAAGCAGTAATAAGAAGAGCGAAGACCATATTAAATTCATATGAAAATCAGCAAAGAAATGAACCGGATCCTTCCATTAAAGAAATTTCGGCAACAGAAGAAGAAGTGATGGAGAGTCAGTTAAGTCTTTTCTCAGAAAACCATTCACAAAAGATACGAAAAGAGCCAAAAGAAGTGGATGTTATTAAAGAGCTGAGGTCTATAAATCTTTTAGAAATGACACCGATGGATGCCATGAATGTGATATACAAACTTCAAGGAAAGCTGAAATAAAAATAAAGGAGGCATAACAGATGGGCAAAATCGTACAGATGGATGAACATTTATCAAATAAAATCGCTGCTGGTGAAGTTGTCGAGCGCCCAGCCTCTGTAGTTAAAGAACTTGTTGAAAACTCAATCGATGCCAATGCGACAAGAATTGAAGTCGAAGTGGAAGAGGGCGGTCTTTCGCTCATACGGGTACTAGATAACGGAGATGGAATTGAACCTGAAGATTGTGTACTTGCTTTTAATCGGCATGCAACAAGTAAAATAAAAAACGAACAAGATCTGATCCATATCCGAACGATGGGTTTCAGGGGAGAAGCGTTGCCAAGTATCTCTTCCGTCTCACAAGTAGAGCTTAAGACATCAACTGGGGACGGACCAGGAACATATCTATTTATCGAGAACGGCAAAATTGTAAAGCAGCAGCAAACTAGCAGCAGAAAAGGGACAGATGTAAATGTGAGAAATTTATTTTACAATACACCTGCCCGTCTTAAACATTTAAAAACGATTCAAACTGAACTTGGGGCTATTACGGATCTTATGAATCGGCTTGCTCTCGCAAATCCACACGTGGCTTTTCGTTTAAAGCATAATGGAAAAGAGTTATTACAAACTTCCGGTAATGATAACCTGCAGCAGATTATCGCTTCTGTTTATGGCATTCAAACTGCTAAGAATATGATTCCAGTAACATGTTCATCACTAGATTATGAAATTACAGGTTATATTGCTAAACCAGAGGTAAACAGGGCTTCTAGACAATATATTTCACTTTTTATGAATGGCAGATATATTAAGAATTATTCGCTTTCAAAAGCCATTCAAAATGCGTATCATACATTTTTACCGATTGGCAGGTTTCCGATTGCTGTATTATCAATCAAAATGGACCCAACAATTATTGATGTAAACGTTCACCCTTCCAAACATGAAGCAAGGCTGAGTAAAGAAACGGAACTGGTACAGCTCGTAGAAAATGAACTGAGAAAAACCATTAAAGGCCAGCAATTAATACCAGACGTTCAAATTCCAAGAAAAGAACAAAAAGCGAAAGATTTGGATTATCAATCTTCCTTTTCGTTTCAATACGGCCAGACAAAAGAGCATTCCAAACCTGTTTATGAGCCAGCTGAAACTAGTCAAAATGAATTGTCCCCGACAAGATTGGCAGAAACAGTGCCACTTAAAATGGACAATGAGCAAATTAGTGAAATGGTAGATACTTTATTAGAAGATAAAAAGAATTCTAAACAAGGTTGGGATCCAGACAAATTACCGGCTGATCATAACGATAATGATTTCGTTCATGAAAGTCATAAGGAAAAACTTCCTGTACTCTATCCGATTGGACAGATGCATGGTACTTATATTCTGGCGCAAAATGAAAATGGCCTTTACTTGATCGACCAGCATGCAGCTCAAGAGCGTATTAAATATGAATATTTCAGAAAAAAAGTGGGACAAGTAGAGCGAGAAGTTCAAATGCTGACGGTTCCATACACTTTTGAATATACAAGTCATGAATCTGCCTTCATACATGAAAACTTGGAGTTCTTTAGCCAAGTCGGACTGTTTTTAGAACCATTTGGACAAAATACGTTTATTGTGAGAGAACATCCGCAATGGTTTCCGAAGGGATATGAAAAAGAAACAATGTTAGACATTGTTCAGCAAGTGTTAGACAACAAAAAAATTAATATCGAGAAACTTAGAGAAGAAGCGGCGATCATGATGTCCTGTAAAGGTTCGATAAAAGCAAATCATCACTTAAGAAACGATGAGATTTTTGCATTACTGCAATCTCTTCGTGCCGCTGAGGATCCATATACATGTCCGCATGGAAGACCTGTTACGATTCATCTATCAACTTATGAACTCGAAAAAATGTTTAAAAGAGTCATGTAGGAGTTTGTTATGAAAGAAAAATTAGTTGTAATAGTAGGACCAACTGCTGTAGGTAAGACGAAAACGAGTGTTGAGCTCGCGAAAGCCATTAACGGAGAAATCATCAGTGGAGATTCTATGCAGATCTATAAAGGGCTGAATATTGGTACTGCAAAAGTCTCAGATGATGAAAAAGATGGAATTACTCATCATTTACTAGATATTAAAGATCCGACTGAACCATATTCTGTTGCAGAATTTCAACATAACGCCAGAAACCTTATACACGAGATTAACAAAAGAGGGAAAATTCCTATCATCGCTGGGGGAACAGGTCTTTATATTCGTTCAGTTACCCATGACTATGAGTTTTCAGAAGCAAGGAAGAATGATGAACTTAGAAATAAATTTCAGCAAAAAGCAGATGAACACGGGGCTGACAGCTTGCATGAAGAATTAAAAAGAGTGGATCCAATTAGGGCGGCTGAAATTCATCCTAATAATGTTCATCGTGTAATTCGTGCATTAGAAATATATTATGAAACTGGAAACGTGCCATCAAATGAACAAAAAAATAAAGGGAATGAAATGGAATCAAATTATGATCTTGCATTAGTTGGGCTGACAATGGATCGTGAAATTTTGTATGAACGTATTAATAGACGTGTCGACCTCATGATCGATCAAGGTGTTATCGAGGAGGCAAAGTGGCTATTATCGATGGATATTTCAAACAGTCTTGCAGCCAAAGCAATCGGTTATAAAGAACTATTTCCTTACCTGCTAGGAGATAGTACGCTTGAAGAAGCGGTTACCATCCTAAAAAGAAATTCACGACGATATGCTAAGAGGCAGTTTACATGGTTTAATAATCAAATGAATATACAATGGTTTTCTATGGATAAAGCTCCCTTTGATAAAAAATTTCGAGAAATTCTGCACTTTGTTGAAGGGAAATTAAAAATTTCCGAGAATGTATAGAGGTAATGCCCAAAGAGGAGGATCTGTTCACATGAAGCAATCTATCAATTTACAGGATCATTACTTAAACCAGCTACGGCGCGAAAACATTTACGTGACCGTATATTTGCTGAATGGTTTTCAGCTCAAAGGTTTAGTAAAGGGGTTTGACAACTTTACGGTCGTACTTGAGGCAGAAGGGAAACAGCACCTCATTTATAAGCATGCCATTTCAACGTTTACCCCACATCGAAATGTAGATCTATCGTCTGCAAATATGAATGAATAAAAAAATTACTCCCTGCATTCTGTAAAAAGAGTGCAGGGAGTTTTCGCTTTTTTAAACGATCGTTTCTATTTCTTTTATGTAATTTTCATATCTTTGTACAGTAAGAGCGGACTTTAGGCCAAACCTGGCCTGGATTTCTTCTGTTGAATTATTTTTCATAATAAAATTTAATATCGCTGTTCTTCTTAAATGTTGTGAACTAACACCTGTTCTAATACCTGAACGTTTAATTTCCTGTCTTAACATTTTTTGAATCGCGATAACAGTTAATGGCTTAGGTTCATAATTGCTGTAATCAAAGCGGTACGTTCCTCTCTGATAATCGAACGCAATGAAAAATCGATCAGAAGAATGATTTCTTGGCTTTATACTGTCCGGAATGCTGTCAAAATATGCGAATAGTAATTGTTGCGTTTCTTTTTCAAGCGGTAAGAGACGCTTTTCATCATCGTTTTTTACGGTCAATAATTGAGCAGTAAATTGGACATCTTTCCTCTCGATACTAGCCAGCTCTTGCAGTGTAAGTCCATAATTGTAAAGCAATGTTACAATCGCTTCATTTCTTTTTATTAATAAATGCCTGAACTTTTGCTGTTTTTCAGTTAACCCTTCGTATGAGGAAAGGATTTGAAAAAGCTGCGCGAATTCTTCTTCTGTTATAAAATCCTCTTTTTTAAAGTGTTTGTCTTCTTCCCATTTTTGATCGAAGTCCTTAAAAGGGCTTTCTTTTATTCGCTTTTGAACTTGTAGAAAGTGAAATAAACTTTTTGTTACAGTAAATACCCTATTTGTCGTTGCTGCACTGTATTCTCTTTGTTCTGTAAGAAATAGAAAATACTCATTTAAAAGTTCTTTATTTAATTTTTGAATCGTGTAAAGGTCATCACTCTTTTTCATTACTCTAATCCAAGCAAAAAAATCGAGTAAGTCATAAGAATATCTTTTAATCGTGCTTTTTTTTCGGCCTTTTTTTTGTAAATGGTCAATAAAGAGCTGAGCATAATCCGGTAAATTTGGATACTCTTCCATTATTGCCTCCTGTAACCTGTTTTTCCCATTATAGCAAAGGTGCTTACTTTTGCATATTTTCCTCTAGTTCATACAAACACTATGCAGAAAAGGGATGAATGAAAGATGCGAAAATATTTAGGAATATTAGTTATGCTTTCCATTTGTTTAACGGCGTGCGGAACCAACAAACAGCCGAATCAAGAAAGTACTGAAGAAACAAAGCAAATTAAAAATACGAAGGCAGGAAGAGAGCCGAATTCTTATATTGATACGCCATCAGTTGAGAGAAAAAGTGGAGAAGTTCATCAATCAAAAGATTTAGTCAAACTTGCTGAAAATGTTCCAGGCGTTCAAAAAGCTTATGTAATTGTTAGCGGGTTATATACGTTAGTTGGAATCCAGCCTATGACAAAAGTTCAGCCGGGACAAGAAAATGATGAACTGAGAACTGAGGTTTATAATGTACTGAAAAAGAATGCACAAGGAAGGAATGCGGCAATTACGACAGATCCTGACAAAATAGCCGACATCAAGCGATTAGGAGAAAAGGTTACACAAGGTAAACGTCATCAGACACACCGTGGAGTATACAACGAACTTGGACATATTATTAGTAAAATAAAACCTGTAAACGGCCAGTATAAATCAACTGAAAGACAAGAAATGCATAAAGATATGGATAAAAACAGGGACGATTTATATAAATAAATATTTCCTAAGCAAGCGCAGAAAATGACATAATAGGACAGCCTGAAAAAAATAAGTAGACATAATAAATGTTATGTCTATTTTGATTTTAATATTATGCCCATTTAGAAGTGGTTGGCAAGGCTCACCGCACACCCTGCGAAAAGGAAGCATCAAAGAGAAGAGATTAAAAGCGTTATAAAAAAAGCATTCTCCATCATGTAAAGGAGAATGCTTTTAACTATTTCTTACGGCATCAATTGATTCATCAACCTCATATGCAATAGCAGGAGATTTGGTCTTAAATTTACCGGCTAAAAAAGAGGCGATCGTGATTGAAAAAATCGAAATAAAAGCATTGTGAAACCCTACAATAACCATTGCAGATGATACAATAATGAAATCAGTAACAAACAATGTTAATCCGCGATTAATTTCTCTTTTCTGTTCTAAATATAAAGCTAAAATGTGGATGCCGCCTAATGAAGCCCCTGAATTAAGAACAAGACTGACTCCAACACCGATTAAGCTTCCTGCGAGTATGGATGCAAGAAAAGGAGCAACAATTGGAAAATGGATAAAGCTTAATAAATCGGTTATAGCAGAAACAAGAAATATACATAAAAAAGTAGTAATTGAAAACGTCCATCCTAATTTTTTAATTGACAGAATAAAAAAGGGCAGGTTCACAATTAAAAATAAGATTCCCCACGACCAATCGCTTAAGAAAGAGCCTAAAGTAGCGATTCCGGCAGTTCCGCCAAATGTAAGTGAGTGTATGTTTAAGATTTTCATTCCGGCTGCTGTTAAAAACAATCCAGCTAATATGGCTAAGCTTTTTTGAACTTTTGTATTCAAAATATTTCTTCCTTCTTCCATTTAAATCTAAACTGGGTTCATATAATACATAACATATCATGGAAAAGTGCCTTTCTTGAGTATTTTTATTCATCTGAAAACAGTAAGCGCTTTCATAAGCGGGATTGAAAAACAGTTGGATACTGGTAGTAGAGTAAGACCTTGAATCATAAATTAATAATAGTGAAGTGCATATGAATTAGGCATTTGTCACAGATGATCAGTTAGATGCGTATAAATGTTGTGAATGGCTAAAGAGAGGTGGAAGCGCTTGAGTGACCCTATCGCTATGAAAAAGCATCGGCAAATTAACATTGTACTGAATCAGGGCAATGAAAAAATAAGAGTAGATGAAGCAAGTCAGATGGCTGGAAAAGCAAAAGCAACAGATCAGCACCTCCCATTGCTTAAAATTGAACAAGATTTAAATAAACTTGTTGGAATGGAAGAGTTAAAATATCACGTTAAAGAAATCTATGCATGGCTTCACATTAATAAATGCCGTCAAGAAATGGGTATGAAAGCTGAAAAACAGTCGCTTCATATGTTGTTTAAAGGGAACCCCGGTACAGGTAAAACTACAGTGGCACGGAAATTAGGAACCCTCTTCCATGAAATGAAAGTATTATCGAAAGGTCATTTGATCGAGGCAGAAAGAGCAGACCTCGTTGGTGAATATATTGGACATACGGCTCAAAAGACAAGAGAATTATTAAAAAAAGCAAGTGGCGGAATCCTATTTATAGATGAGGCTTATTCCTTAGGAAGAGGCGGAGAAAAGGATTTTGGAAAAGAAGCAATCGATACATTAGTAAAGGCAATGGAAGATCAGCAGCATGATTTTATTTTAATATTGGCAGGTTATTCAAAAGAGATGGAACGCTTTTTGAAATTAAATCCTGGTCTTCCCTCCAGGTTTCCTGTAGTCGTATCTTTTCCGGATTATAATGTTGATGAACTTATGGAAATCAGCAAAAGAATGTTAATTGACCGTGAATACGTTTTTACGAAAGAATGTGAGTGGAAATTCAAACAGCATATTGAAAGAATAAGGAACTCAGCAAGTTCAACCTTTTCAAATGGAAGATACGTTCGTAATATGATCGAAAAAGCCATAAGAAGGCAATCTGTGCGGCTTTTGAAAAATGTTCAGCCAGATAAGAAAACCTTAATGACCATTCAAAGTGATGACCTGGTGCTAGAAGAACATGAATTGATTTGATATGATGATAACAGACTATGGAAAGCAGGGATCGTTACTTTGAACAGACAGAATGATTCAGTTCATGAAAAAGCGATTCTCGTCGGCTGTCAGCTTCCTAGACAGAACGACGAGCGTTTTTTTTATTCGATGGAAGAATTAAAATCACTTACAAAAACAGCTAATGGCACAGTGTGCGCTGTTGTATCGCAAAAAAGAGAACGATATGATTCTGCTACTTTTATTGGGAAAGGCAAAGTGGAAGAAATTATCGCATTAGAAGAGGAGCTTGAAGCAGATCTAATCATCTTTAATAGTGAATTGTCCCCCTCTCAAGTACGTAATTTATCAAATCATTTCAACGCGAGAATTATTGATCGTACTCAACTCATCTTAGATATTTTTGCCCAGCGTGCAAAAACTCGTGAAGGAAAACTGCAAGTGGAACTTGCACAGTTAGAATATTTATTGCCTAGACTTTCTGGGATAGGTGTGACCCTATCCAGGCTTGGAGGAGGAATCGGTACAAGGGGTCCTGGTGAAACAAAGCTCGAAAAAGACAGAAGGCATATTCGATTCCGCATCCATGAACTTAAACAGCAGATTAATCAAGTTGTCAACCATCGAGAAAGATATCGAGAACGCAGAAAGCATCAGGGCGCTTTCCAAGCCGCACTTGTAGGATATACGAACGCTGGTAAATCAACGATTTTTAATAAACTGGCAGAAGCAGATAGTTATGAAGAAGATAAGCTTTTCGCTACTTTGGATCCGTTAACTCGTAAAGTAAAGCTAAAAAGCGGATTTCAAATGCTTCTAACAGATACGGTTGGTTTTATTCAAGATCTTCCCACTTCACTGATTGCTGCCTTTAGATCGACATTAGAAGAAGCGGCAGAAGCAAACCTGCTCATACACGTAATTGACGGGTCAAGTGAAGATCGATCTCAGCATGAAAAGACCGTAAGTCGTATATTGAACGATTTAAAAGCCAGTCACATTCCAATGTTGACCGTTTACAATAAGAAAGATCAATTTGGAGGTCATTTCATTCCTGAAAATCCATCGATTTCGATATCGGCACTTTCGGAAAATGATATTTCAGCACTTCTTTCAGCTATCGAAAAAGAGGTTGTAAAACAACTAACATTCTATCAAATTGATGTACCAGCGCATGACGGGAAGCTCCTTTCAAGGCTCCGATCAGAAACCATTATGCTCGAGCAAGAATTTAACAAAGAAAAACAGCTGTATGAATGCAAAGGATATGCCCATTCATCTTCATCAATAGATTCTATAGGCAACAGAGGAGAGTAGTATGTATTCACTATTTCAAAATGGCGGGATTTTAGAAAACAAGACAGAAAAAGTAATGGAAAAAATAAAAAAAGTTCATTCTTCAATAGATGAAATAGCGCAATTTAATCAGCTAAAAGTACTGCGTGCCTTTCAAAATAACCAGGTAGGAGATCATCATTTTCATCCTTCAACAGGATATGGGTACAATGATTCAGGAAGAGATACATTAGAAAAAGTGTACGCGGATGTCTTTGGAGCAGAATCTGCACTTGTCCGTCCGCAAATCATTTCAGGAACACATGCCATAGCTCTATCCTTGTTTGGTGTGCTCCGTCCTGGAGATGAATTGTTATATATAACAGGCAAGCCCTACGATACTTTAGAAGAAATCGTCGGTATAAGAGGGACTGGAGAAGGCTCTTTAAAAGAATATAACATTACATACCAGCATGTTGATCTTACAGAGCAAGGCACTATTAATTATGATGCTGTTCAGTCAGCTCTATCAGAAAAAACAAAAATGATTGGTATCCAGCGATCAAAGGGATACGCAGACCGTCCTTCATTTACGGTTAATGAGATTAAAGAAATGATTGAATTTGTTAAAGGAATTAATAAGGAGCTTATCGTTTTTGTTGATAACTGTTACGGAGAGTTTGTAGAGCAAAGTGAGCCAATTGAAGCAGGTGCAGATATCATTGCAGGTTCTTTAATCAAAAATCCTGGCGGTGGACTTGCTAAAACAGGAGGATATATCGCGGGAAAAGAAACACTTATTAATAGAATATCTTATCGTCTCACATCACCAGGAATCGGCCGTGAAGCAGGAGCTTCCTTATATAGTCTTCAGGAAATGTATCAAGGCTTTTTCTTAGCACCTCATGTAACAGCCCAAGCACTAAAAGGAGCTGTGTTCACTGCAGCTTTTCTTGAGGAATTAGGGATGCAGACCCGTCCTGCCTGGAATGCTAAGCGAACAGATCTTATACAATCTGTCATTTTTGATGATCGGGACAGAATGATTAAGTTTTGCCAAGCGATTCAAAAAGCATCACCCGTTAATTCTTATGCACTTCCTTATCCTGACTATATGCCTGGTTATGAGGATGATGTTATTATGGCCGCTGGTACTTTTATTCAGGGTGCGAGTATTGAACTCACAGCAGATGGTCCCATCCGCCCGCCATATATTGCATTTGTTCAAGGGGGACTAACCTTTGAACACGTTAAAATTGCTGTTCTTTCAGCGGTGGATGAACTATTGACACAAGGATTAGTTACCGTATAGCTTGATAAAAAAGGGCTTTAGCCCTTTTTTTTTTTGGCTGTATCTAAAGGCTCTTTTCTAAAAGATTGTTGCTTTTAAATAATTTTTGTAAAGAGACTTCATTGACAAGTTGATTGGAGTGCAAGGTGCGAGACTCCTGCGGGATCAGTGGGACAGGAGAGACCATACAATGTCGCAAAGCGACTAATGGGCTCACCGCACGCCCCGCGGAAAGCGAGCATCCTGAAACGGAAATCAACTACTTTCAAAAGCAACAAAGTATGCGAAAACAGCCTATTTATTTTGTCCATGTTATTTTTTCTGACATATCGATTGACATGTTAGCTTTTATGACATAAGATATAAAATAAGTTGAAAGGAGGTAGTTAGTATGAACGATATGAATAGAAGAAACCTACCTTTGTTTCCCATTAGTATTGTTATGCAGCTGACTGAATTATCGGCAAGACAAGTTCGTTACTATGAAGAGAACAAACTGATTCATCCTGCAAGGACAGAAGGAAACCGTCGTTTATTTTCTTTCAATGATGTAGATAAATTGCTTGAAATTAAAGCAATGTTAGAACAGGGTATCAACTTAGCAGGAATTAAACGAGTATTTGAACTGAACGAGCAGGCAGCAGAATTTATTAAGAATCAGCAGGGTGCTGAAGAAATTTCTGAATCTGCCATACATCGGCGTTTAAAGCGAGAATTAATTCATGCTGGAAGACACGGAAAGACGTCTTTAATACAAGGAGAACTTTCCAGATTTTTTCATTGATTTTTACTCATAATACTTAACAGGTAATGATTCGCCAAAAAGGCGTTTTATATAATAAGGAGGAGAAAGATTTGTCAAAGTTTACAAAAGAAGATATTTACAAAAGTGTTAAAGAAGAAAATGTAAGATTTATCCGACTCCAATTCACAGACCTACTCGGTATAATTAAAAATGTTGAGATTCCAGTAAGTCAGCTTGAAAAAGCTCTAGATAACAAAATGATGTTTGACGGATCTTCAATCGAAGGTTTTGTTCGAATTGAAGAGTCAGATATGTATCTATTCCCGGATTTAGATACTTGGGTGATCTTCCCTTGGACATCTGAAAAAGGAAAAGTAGCTCGTTTAATCTGTGATATTTATAGCCCAGACGGAACTCCTTTCGATGGAGATCCGCGTGGAATATTGAAACGCGTTCTTAAAGAAATGGAAGACTTAGGTTTCACAGAGTTCAATATCGGACCTGAACCAGAATTCTTCTTGTTTAAGAATGACGATAAAGGTGAACCGACACTAGAATTAAACGATAAAGGCGGATATTTTGACCTTGCACCAACAGATCTTGGTGAAAACTGCCGAAGAGATATCGTTTTAGAACTTGAAGATATGGGCTTTGAAATTGAAGCTTCTCACCATGAAGTTGCGCCTGGTCAGCACGAAATAGATTTTAAGTATGCTGATGCAGTTAACACATGTGATAACATCCAAACATTTAAACTAGCTGTTAAAACTATCGCACGTAAACATGGTCTTCACGCAACATTCATGGCAAAACCGTTATTCGGTGTAAACGGATCTGGAATGCATGCAAACATGTCGCTATTTAAAGATGGTAAAAATGCATTTTACGATGAAAGTACAGAATCTGGTTTAAGTGAAACGGCTATGCATTTCTTAGCAGGAATCTTGAAACACGCTCAAGACTTTACAGCAATCACTAACCCAACTGTTAACTCTTATAAGCGTCTAGTTCCTGGTTATGAAGCACCATGTTACGTAGCATGGTCTATGCAAAACAGAAGCCCGCTTATCCGTATTCCTGCTTCTCGTGGTGTAAGTACACGTATTGAAGTAAGAAGTGTGGATCCTACGGCTAATCCTTATCTTGCTATGGCAGTATTGCTTGCGTCTGGTCTTGACGGAATCAAGAACAAATTAGCAGCTCCAAAGCCAATCGACCGCAACATCTATGTAATGGATAAAGATGAGCGTGAAGCAGAAGGTATTAAAGATCTTCCTGCAACGTTAAAAGAAGCTCTTGTTAACTTAAGCAAAAGTGAAGTATTAACAAAAGCACTTGGTGAACACGCGACTGAGCACTTCATTGAAGCAAAAGAAATCGAGTGGGATATGTTCCGTACACAAGTTCACCCTTGGGAACGCGAACAATATATGAGCTTGTACTAAAACTGAAAAACCTTGACGCTGGCAGCGTCAGGGTTTTTTTGTTTGTATTATCAATATGCGCAGCATGCTTAGAGATGAATTCCATTTTCTAATCAGCTCATTTTTTGTCGAAATATAATTAAAATAATTCATACTTTATGTTATATTATGAAAAAAACTAATTCAAGGAGAATGGATTTGTCGATAGCCAAATACGAAATATTTCATGCAGTAGTTGAACTTGGAAGTTTAACAAAAGCAAGTGAGTCGTTAAAAATTTCACAATCTGGGGTAAGCCATGCCATTTCCAGCTTGGAAAAAGAACTGGGGTTTTCCTTATTAACCCGCAATAAATCAGGCATCAGACTAACTGTAAACGGTGAGCGAATGCTTTTCTATATCAGAGAGATTCTATATTTAAATGAAAAAATGATTCAGGAGGCTGGGGAGATACGTGGACTGGAAATAGGTACTGTAAGGATTGGCACTTTTTCATCTATTTCTGCTATATGGCTTCCTGGAATATTAAAAAAATTTACGGAACAATATCCGCATATAAAAATTGATATTTTAGAAGGGAAACAAGAGGATATTTCTCTGTGGATTTCTAAAGGGATTGTCGATTTTGGTTTTTTAATGCTTCCTGCTGCAGATCTGGAGGTTCTACATTTAAAGCGAGAAGCTTTTTCCTGTGTTGTGCCGGAAACCCATCCTTTAAGTGATGAAATTTCAATAAAGCCATATGTACTAAATGAAGAGAAATTGATTCTACAAAATTCTACCCTTAAAATCATACATAACATTTTGAAATCAAATAAACTCACCCCTGAAATTGCATATCATTTAGATGATGAACAGGCTATTATTTCGATGGTTAAAAATTCACTTGGTGTAGCCGTCCTGCCTGAAATCGCTTTGCACAATCTGCCTGATCGTGTAAAAAAAATACCACTTTCAGATGATCGTGCCATTTCATCTATCGGAATTGGTTCGATATCCTTTAAAAGTCTTTCACCAGCTGCTGAAAAGTTTATTGCAGCATCGACCTTATGGTTAAATGAAAACTTTACATGATTCTTATTATAAAGTATCAAAAACCCTGACATCGGCCATCAAATAAAAGAAGTAAACGATAACAAAAGATAAGTGTTTAGTGATAAAGAGGATATAAAAACCAGACTGTAAAATAGTCTGGTTTTTTGCTTGTTTATTTTAATGGATCGTTCGGTATACGCCAATTACTTTTCCGAGGATTGTACAGCTTTGAAGGATGATAGGTTCCATAGAAGAGTTTTCAGGCTGAAGGCGGATATGATTCTTTTCTTTAAAGAATCGTTTAACCGTTGCTTCATCCTCATCTGTCATAGCTACGATAATGTCACCATTGTTCGCTGTTGGCTGCTGTTTTACTACGACTAAGTCACCATTTAAGATTCCTGCTTCAATCATACTGTTTCCGATAACTGAAAGCATAAAAACATTTTCGTCTCCAACCATGTATTCAGGAAGTGGAAAGTATTCTTCAACATTCTCTACAGCACTAATCGGCAGACCCGCCGTAACTTTACCTATAACCGGGATTGAGATCGATTTAACAGATGCAGCATTATCTTCTAGTCCTAAAACTTCAATCGCTCTTGGTTTTGTGGGGTCTCTGCGTATAAGACCTTTTTTCTCAAGTCTTGCCAAATGTCCGTGCACAGTGGAACTGGATGCCAATCCTACAGCTTCACCAATCTCCCGTACAGATGGGGGATAACCTTTTTGAGAAACTTCATCTTTTATAAAAGCCAAAATATCCAACTGTCTTCTGGATAACTTAGTCATTTTTTATGCACCTCACCAGAATTTTTATCTATAAAAAGTATAGCATGGCGTTCATTGATATACAAACATAAGTTCGAAAAAACAGTTGACACCGAACAAACGTTCCAGTTATTATTAAAACATAACATACGAACAAACGTTTGTTGAAAGGGGATTTTAACAATGAAACAAGGGACAGTACATGTTATGGTATTCTTATGTTTAGTAGGTGGAATTTTCTTTACATTATCGAATATGGCAGCGAAAGATACGAAATATATAGAGGTTACAG
This sequence comes from Fictibacillus barbaricus, assembly GCF_031457135.1. Classification (GTDB taxonomy): domain Bacteria; phylum Bacillota; class Bacilli; order Bacillales; family Fictibacillaceae; genus Fictibacillus; species Fictibacillus barbaricus_A. The sequence goes on from NZ_JAVDWA010000002.1 coordinate 113,256, forward strand.
TTAAAGAGGGAGATTCTCTTTGGAGTCTTTCTGAAAAGTATACAGGGGAACATAAGTATTCAAATTGGGAATTTATTAAATGGGTAGAAGACAGAAACAGCGTAAATGCTTCTGCTGTATTTCCTGGACAGAAACTTGTAATACCAGTCAATAAATAAAGCTCTTTTCTAAAAGATCGTTGTTTTCAAGGTTATTTGTCAGTGACATAACTAACAAGTTGATTGGAGTATAAGGTGCGAGAATCCTGCGGGACAGACCGGGCAGGTGAGACACTTATAAGTAAAACGTACGAATGTGGCTCACCGTCTGCCCCGCGGAAAGCGAGCAACCTGTAACGGAAATCAACTACTTTCAAAAGCAATAATGAATACGAAAACAGCCTTCAAAAACAACAAAGTTTCCGAAAACAGCCATACGAAAACAGCTATAAATATAGAAAAGCAGGTCTTATTCATGAGAGCAATCATTTACTGCAGAGTTAGTACAGAAAAAGAAGAACAAACAACATCGATTGAAAGACAAATGAGTGAACTATTGAAAATGGCGAATCAATATGGGATGGAAGTACTCGAATCTATGACTGAAAAAGCAAGCGGATATTCATTAGACAGAGAAGAACTTTTAAACCTATTAGACTTGGCTAGAGATGGGTATTTTCAATGTTTGTTAATCCAAGATGATACACGATTAGGGAGAGGAAAAGCCAAAATGGCAATCCTGCATCAGCTCCTAAAATATAATATTAAAGTCTATACATTATCTCATCAAGGAGAATATACCCTGACCGAAGCAGATGAGATGGTCTTGGATATTGTTTCAACTGTAGAGGAATATCAACGGAAACTTCACAACATGAAAATTAAGCGGGGCATGAAAAAAGCGGTATCGGCCGGATTCAAACCACAAAAAAACTTAAAAAATAAACACTTTGGCGGAAGAGAAAAAAAGGAAGTTCCGATTACTGAAATCGTGCGTCTAAAAAACATGAAACTCACATTTAATGACATCGCCACTACGCTGCGAGGTTTAGGATTTAATGTCTCAAAAGCAACCGTACACAGAAGGTATAAAGAGTATATAGATAATACCGATAACTAGAAATTCTTATTGTACTCATGTAGGATAGAGTATAAGAGTACAATAAAGGAGTTTTTTGTCATGTTACCAAAAGAAAAAATACAAAGAATAAACGAATTATCTAAGAAATCCAAACAAACGGAATTATCTGCTGCAGAAAAAGCAGAACAAAAACAGCTTCGCGAGGAATATTTAAAGGTTTTTCGGAAGTCGTTTAAACAAGATTTGCACGGTGTGACTTTTATGGATCCGGAAGGCAACGATGTAACACCTGAAAAATTAAAGCGAAGTAAAGAAAATAAAAATAATCTCAAACATTAATACAAAATGCCTATTTGCTTTTCTGCAAATAGGCATTTTTTCTGTTGCATTCCTTTAATTATCGTATATACTGTTATATAACACCTGCGAAGGGAGAGAATATTTTGACTTTTTCAATTTCAAGCACAGCTGCCAATCTTTACAAAGATATTGATTTGGGAGCAAAGGAAGGTTTACGTTTGTTTGTAAAGTACGCAGGAAGCGGAGATTCAGGGGGATTCTCACTTGGAGTGACACCTGCAGTACCTGATGAACGTGACTTTATTCAGGAAGTAGAAGGAGTAAAATTTTTTGTGCGTCCCGAGGAACAATGGTTTGTAGAAAATATGGAGTTAGACTATGATGAAAGCACAGACTATTTTTCTTGTCATTTACCAAATTTATCATAATTAGTTAATTTACCGCCTGTTCTATAACAACAATGTTGATATAGTGCAGGCGGTTTTTGTATGAAGTGAAGAGGGTATAGGCAAAATAATAAAAGTTTGTAAGGTGTTTGTCTTGTCTAAAATGAGTTGAACGTTTATTATGAAAGTCAAAATGGATTAGATACATATGAAGGGATGATTTAATTGTCACGTAATATTGATGAACTAGCAATAAGTACAATCCGTACACTATCAATCGACAGTGTTGAAAAAGCGAACTCTGGACATCCAGGAATGCCAATGGGTGCTGCACCTATGGCTTATAGCCTATGGACGAAGTTTATGAATCATAGTCCGGCCAATCCAGATTGGTTCAACCGTGATCGGTTTGTTTTATCTGCAGGGCACGGTTCTGCATTGCTTTACAGTTTATTGCATTTAAGCGGTTATGGATTAACAATAGAAGATTTGAAACAATTTAGACAATGGGGCAGTAAAACTCCCGGACATCCAGAATACGGTCATACTGTAGGAGTTGAAGCAACAACAGGTCCTTTAGGCCAAGGTATGGCTATGGCGGTTGGAATGGCAATGGCAGAGCGTCATCTTGCTGCTAAATATAACCGTGATCAATATGAGATCATTAATCATTTTACTTATGCGATTTGTGGTGACGGTGATTTAATGGAAGGAATTTCTTCTGAAAGTGCTTCATTAGCAGCCCACTTAGGTCTAGGCAGAATGATCATGCTTTATGATTCAAATGATATTTCGTTAGACGGTGAATTGCACCACTCTTTTTCTGAAAATGTTCAGCAGCGATTTGAAGCATATGGCTGGCAAGTTCTGTTTGTTGAAGATGGAACTAATTTAGATGAAATCGAAAAAGCCATTGCTGAAGCTCAGAAAGAATTAAACAAACCTACTCTTATTGAAGTAAAAACAGTGATTGGTCATGGTTCACCTAACAAGTCAGGAAAATCAGCTTCTCACGGATCACCACTTGGTAAAGATGAGATTTTATTAACAAAAGAAGCTTACAAATGGACATTTGAAGAAGACTTCTATGTACCTGATGAAGTAAAATCACATTTTGAAGAACTCAAGTCTGAAGGTAAAGATAAAGAGGATAAATGGAACGAATTGTTCAAGTCATATGAAGAAGTATACCCAGAATTAGCAAAAGAGCTTAAAGGTGCTATTAAAGGAGAACTTCCTTCTAATTTTGATGCGAACATGCCTGAATATGATAAAGCTATTGCTACACGTTCATCTTCTGGTAAAGCACTTAACGTTCTAGCAAAAAATGTACCTGCTATCTTTGGTGGTTCTGCGGATTTAGCCGGATCGAATAAAACGCTCTTAGAAAATGAAGTAAATTTCAGCCGCGACGATTACAGCGGACGTAATATTTGGTTTGGTGTCCGTGAATTTGCAATGGGCGCAGCATTGAATGGAATGGCACTTCATGGTGGGCTTAAAGTCTATGGTGGTACATTCTTCGTGTTCTCCGATTATGTACGTCCAGCAGTGCGCTTATCTGCATTAATGGGTCTTCCTGTCACTTATGTATTTACACATGACAGTGTAGCGGTCGGTGAAGATGGACCAACACATGAACCTGTTGAGCAGTTAGCTTCATTACGAGCTCTTCCGAATTTAAATCTGATTCGTCCAGCTGATGGATACGAATCGAATGCGGCATGGAAAGTAGCTGTTGAAAGTAAGAATCAGCCAACTGCTTTAGTGTTGAGTCGTCAAGACCTGCCAATCTTAAAAAATTCAAAAGAAAAAGCGTATGAAGGCGTAAAACGGGGTGGCTATGTGATTTCGCCGGCGGATGGTGAAGCTGAAGTTCTTTTATTATCTGCAGGATCTGAAGTAAGTCTAGCGGTAGATGCTCAAGAACTGTTGAAAAAAGAAGGAATTAACGCATCAGTTATTTCCATGCCTTCATGGGAGAGCTTTGACAAACAAGACAATGATTATAAAGAAACGGTTCTTCCAAAACATATTACAAAAAGACTTGCGATTGAAATGGGTTCTTCATTAGGCTGGCATAAATATGTTGGTCTAGATGGTGACACACTTACGATCGATACATTCGGTGCATCAGCTCCAGGTGAAACGATTATAAAAGAATATGGCTTCACTCCGGAAAATGTAGTAAGCAAAGTGAAGAACTTGTTAAACAAATAATATAAGAATCATTTGAAAAAGAAGGCTTTCAACCGAAAGTCTTCTTTTCTTTGTTATTCGACAAAAAAAGTTTCTTTTCGCTCCTTCGTTTAGACAAGCTTTTTGGCAAGATTTGTTTATACTACAACAAAGCAGTCGGAGAGGAGCAGTTTTCATGAGAGAATTTTATATTTATTTAATAACGAAAGAAGTTGCTCATGCCTACTACGGAAAAGAAAATAAATTATTTCAATTATTTTTGGAAGAGCGAGGAGCCGCCGGAAATACAAAAGAAATATTAGAAAAACAAATTAGCTATGTAACTTCTTTATTACCCATCTCACAGCTTGAAGAACATTTTTGGGAACAATTAAATGATAAATATCAATGGCAATATGAAGGGCATTCCTATCGAATAGATTGTAAGAACAGTACGGCGCGATTGGAAATAAATAAAAGAAACTTGCATGTATATAGTTTTGGAGACATGGAAGCAGAAACTGTCATTTTTGAAGCACTAAGAAGATTTGAGCCTTACTTTTTAGGCATGGATTACCATCTTAAAAAATTCGGTTGGCTGACTCCGTTCAAATTGAATAAGGTATATGCTACATAAATCACTTTCAAATCTTGTATGTAACCTATAACTTGTAGTAAACTAGTTCTAGACAACATGAAGGAGGAAGTTTTAACAATGAGTACTTGGATGATAATCCTTGTGTGTGCACTTTCACTGATTGCAGGCGTTGCAATCGGATTTTTTATTGCCCGCAAGTATATGATGAGTTATTTACAAAAAAATCCGCCTATTAATGAAAATATGCTGCGTGTAATGATGATGCAGATGGGGCAAAAGCCTTCTCAGAAGAAGATTAATCAAATGATGCAGGCTATGAACAAACAAATGAAGTAAAATGGACAAGCACCCCTATTTTTGGGTGCTTGTTTTCGTTAATCAATCTTTATTATTTATCATATTAAGACTCACATATTTTAAAGGGTGATAGCTGTGGAAGAAGAGAAAACTACAATTACTATCGATGAGTTAATGGGCAAAGATTATCTTCTGTTCGATGTCAGATCTCCAAAAGAATATGAAGAGTATTTTATTCCTGGAGCAAAGAGTTTAAGTATCTTTACAAATGAAGAAAGAGCTGAAATTGGAACTCTATATAAGCAATCAGGTAAAGAATATGCAGTTGAACGCGGGTTGGGAATCGTAGCCCCTAAATTAACTGGAATTTTTCAAAAGATTAAATCTGAAATGCAAAATAATCCAGGAAAACAAGTTGTTATCTATTGTGCTCGCGGCGGAATGCGGAGTAAAAGTATCTCGCAGACAATGAATTTGATGGGCATTGAATGTTTGCAGCTTATAGGAGGAATCCGCTCTTATCGTAAGTCGATCGAACAATTTTTTCATGAAATGGCCAAGAATGCAAAACGTATTATTGTTATCGAAGGTCATACGGGAGCAATGAAGACAAAACTTCTCGAAAAATTACAGAACGAGGATTATCCTGTCATTAACTTAGAAAAATTGGCAGGCCATAGAGGTTCTATTTTCGGAGGAATTGGAGAGGAAGCGGCCGCGCAGAAAAAGTTTGAATCAAGACTTTATGAGCGTTTAAAAGAAATTCAACATTCACCTTACCTGATTATTGAATCAGAAAGTAAGAGGATTGGCAGGGTAATTATTCCTCAATTTTTATTAGAAGGAAAATTTTTCGGAACAAGAATACATGTTCATATTCCGTTTACGATGAGAGTAAAGCATATTTGCGAAGTGTATAATCCATCTTTGCATAAAGAGCAAATTGAGGAAGCGATTAATAAGCTTGCTAAACGAATTTCTCCTCCAATTAGGGCAGATATTGAAGAAGCTGTCTTAAATAATGATTATGAAAAGGTTGTCTCTCGTTTATTAGAATCGTATTATGATCCTAAATATGCTTATGCAAAAGAAAAGTATGATAGTACATGTGTTGACGTAGCCGCGAGCACCTTTGAGGAATTGTATCAGAAAGTAAAGAATGAAATAGATGTCATAATCAATTAGGAGCTGGCCAAAAGGTCTGCTCCTTTTTTTCTTCCCAATAACTCTCATATATTGGTAAACTAAAAAGGCGTTAAGTTGCTTACAGGGGGGGACAGATTGTGAGGGTGTTTTTACAATTAATGTGGTATTTCAAACAAGAAAAATGGCGATATTTAGGCGGCATTTTTATGTTAGCGTTAGTATCTTTAGGGTTATTGGTACCGCCGAAAATCGTTGGAAGAATCGTCGATCACATGAAACAAGGAACATTGACTGAAGAATTACTCTGGCATTATGGAGGGATTCTTATCATCATCGCACTCGGTATATATATACTTCGTTACATATGGAGAATTTTTATTTTTGGTGCAGCTGTTAAACTTGCCATGATATTAAGAAACAGATTGTACACACATTTTACGAAAAAATCTCAAGAATTTTATCATAAACGCCGTGTTGGGGACTTGATGGCACATTCCACTAACGACCTTCAAGCTATTCAGCAAACAGCTGGTGACGGGGTGCTGACATTAGTAGATTCATTAATGATGGGTGGAATGACCCTTGTAGCTATGGCGACAACAATCAGCTGGAAATTAACACTTGTGAGTTTAATCCCGCTTCCCGTAATGGCTTGGGCAACAAATAAATATGGTACGATGCTGCATAAAAGATTTCATAGTGCTCAGGAAGCTTTTTCAGCATTGAATGATAAAGTACAAGAAAGCATTTCGGGAACACGTGTAATAAAAGCTTTTGGACAGGAAAAGGATGACCTAAATCATTTTTCTGATCTTTCGAATGATGCAGTAAAGAAAAATATGGCTGTAGCGAGAATAGATTCTTTATTTGATCCTACGATATCTCTTATTATCGGATTTTCATTTTTTCTGGCTGTTAGCTATGGTTCAAGATTGGTCGTGCAAAATGAATTAACGATTGGTGAACTCGTGTCTTTTACTAGTTATCTTGGTTTATTGATATGGCCAATGCTCGCATTCGGATGGCTATTTAATATTGTGGAAAGGGGAAGAGCTTCGTATGATCGGGTGGAAGCGTTGCTTGCGGTCAAAGAAGAAATCGATGATCAAGGTTCTATTGATTTTAGTCCAAAAGGAGATCTTGTGTATCAAATAGATAAGTTTTGTTATACAGATCAAACTCCCGTACTTACTAATATTCAATTTTCGTTAAAGAGAGGACAGACACTTGGTATAGTAGGTAAGACAGGCAGCGGGAAAACGACACTTTGCCGGGTTCTATTACGGGAATTTAACCTCAAAGAGAGTGAGATTCTTATTGATGGTACTGATATTTGCGAATATCGGCTCGATAAATTAAGAGAATCGATTGGCTATGTCCCGCAGGATCATTTCCTATTTTCAGCGACCATTTCAGAAAATATCGCTTTTGCTAAAATAGATTCTCCATTTTCGAAAATTAAAGAGGCTGCGGAGCTTGCTTCTATCCATCAGGATATTACTCAATTCAAACATGGATACGAAACTGTAGTAGGTGAGCGTGGTGTAACGTTATCAGGAGGTCAAAAACAAAGAATATCTATTGCAAGAGCCATTCTCCCAGAACCCGAAATTTTGATCTTGGATGATTCATTATCAGCTGTGGATGCAAAAACGGAAGAAATCATTCTTCAAAATTTAAAAAAGAAACGTCAAAATAAAACGACAATCATTACCTCTCACCGGCTATCTTCTATTTCTCATTGTGATCTTATTATCGTATTGGAAAGCGGATCGATTATTCAGAGTGGTACACATCAAACCTTGCTTAGTGAAAAAGGATGGTATAAAGAAACATATGAGCGGCAAGCTTTAGAGTCGCTTATTGCACAAGGAGGTATCCACTCGTGAGCGCAGCTAAAGAGTTTGAAGTTCAGCAGGAATTAAACCAAATGAAACAATGGGACGTGTTTAAGCGTTTACTATCTTATACTGCACAACATAAACGAAAATTAACGGTTGCCTTTTTATTGTTATTGCTTGCTACTGGAGCAGAATTAACAAGCCCCATTTTAGTTAAGACTTTTATTGATGACCAGTTGACACCAAGGAGCTTTGATTATCAAATGTTGTGGCTGCTTGCAGCTGGGTATATAAGCTTGATTATCTTTTCAGCAACGATTCATTATATTCAATTCGTTCTTTTTCAATCGGTTGCGCTTGATATTATTCATGAGATAAGAATACAGATTTTCTCGAAAGTACACTCGCTTGGCCTGAAATTTTTTGACCGAACACCTGTTGGAAGTCTTGTTTCTCGAATTACAAATGATACAGAGGCAGTAAAAGATTTATATGTAAGTGTTCTCTCGACTTTTGTTCAAAATGTTGTAATCTTGATTGGGATTTTCGGCTTCATGTTTTATTTAAACGTAGAATTGGCTTTGTTTTGTTTAGGGATATTACCATTTGTTGCAGCGATTATGTGGCTGTACAGAAAATACAGTTCTAAATCCTTTTATGAAATGAGAGAAAAACTGAGCCAGCTGAATGCAAAGCTGAATGAATCTTTACAAGGAATGTCGATCGTACAAGTTTTTAATCAGCAAAAACGGCTTCGTCATGAGTTTGCTCAAATCAATAAAGAACATAATGATGCGCAAATGAGGAACATTAAATTTAATGGTCTCCTTTTACGGCCGGCAGTAGACCTTGTTTATATGGTTGCTTTGGTTATGATTCTATCGTTTTTTGGAATAAAGTCATTTGGTACTGGTATTGAAATAGGTGTTGTTTATGCGTTCATTAATTATTTGGACCGGTTTTTTGAACCTGTAAATATGATGATGATGAGACTTTCGATCTTTCAGCAAGCCATTGTATCAGCAGGAAGAGTCTTTACGGTGATGGATGAAAAGGATGAGGCTCCAGTTAAAGTGGGAGAAGGAGATCCTCTCATACAAGAAGGGAAGATCGAATTTAACAACGTTTCATTTTCCTATGATGGTGAGCAGGAAGTGTTAAAAAACATTTCATTTACAGCGTATCCAGGACAAACTGTAGCTCTCGTAGGTCATACGGGAAGCGGGAAAAGCTCCATCATTAATCTGCTTATGCGTTTTTACAATATCAGTAAAGGAGAAATATTACTTGATGATATCTCTTTAAATGCATTTGAAAATGATGAATTACGTAAAAAAGTCGGGCTGGTGCTTCAAGATCCGTTTTTGTTTGTAGGTGACATTACACAAAATATAAGACTTTATAATTCATCGATTACAGAAAATGATGTAAAAGAGGCTGCGCGTTTTGTTCAGGCATCTTCTTTTATTGAGAAACTGCCGCATCAGTACCGGACAGAAATAGGTGAACGAGGTTCTACTTTTTCAAGCGGACAGCGACAATTGATTTCATTTGCGAGAACAATGGCTTTTTCGCCCCGGATTTTGATTTTAGATGAAGCAACAGCAAATATAGATACGGAAACAGAAGAAGAAATACAGGCTGCTCTATATAAAATGAGAAGCGGTCGTACAACTATCGCCATTGCTCATCGACTTTCAACGATACAAGACGCTGATTTAATTCTGGTTCTGCATCAAGGAGAAATTGTTGAACGCGGAACACATCAAGATTTAATCAAGCAAAGAGGTCTTTATCATAAGATGTTTATATTACAGCATGGCAAAGATTCAGTTGAAGATGTGAGCTAGGAGCCAAATCTTCTGGTTCCTTTTTTTGTCTAAATTTCATCGAAAATTCGACTATCTTCTCTTTCATATTGACTTATTTGCATATTGTCCTATGATTAGATAGCATACAAACAAACTGATTTAAAAGGATGATAATGTTTTGAAGAGATTTGTTAAAACATCAATGCTGATCGGTTCTATGGTTGTTCTATCTGCTTGTAAGCCAATTGACTGGGTAGAGAAAGAATGGAATGCTGCCTTTAACGATTCAGAGAAAAACCACCAAGCAGAAGAAGAAAAACATGGAACTGAGAAAAAAGATCAAAACAAGCATGCTGATCAAGCTGAGACGCCTTCGGAAAATGATAACAAAGAGGAACCGGCACAAAAAAATTTACCGTGGCTTAAAGATACTGTACAAGCTTCATCAGACGGTAAATCAATTGTTCAAAACCCTGACGACCTTTTAGTCGTAGCGAATAAGGAGAGAAATCTTCCAGGGGACTACGTACCTAAAGACCTTGTTACACCTAACGTACCCTTCCCGTTTAAAGAGGACTTGCCTAAAAAGAAAATGAGAAAAGAAGCTGCATCTGCTTTGGAAGAACTCTTTAAAGGAGCAGAAGATCAAGGGCTGGAATTACTTGCACAATCAGGTTACCGTTCTTATAAAACACAGGTTTCTATTTTCACATACAACGCTAATCAGCGTGGTAAAGAAAAGGCAAACCAAGTGAGTGCGCAGCCAGGACAAAGTGAGCATCAGACGGGGCTTTCCATGGATGTCACTTCTCCGAAAGTAAATTATGGTCTAGAAGAGAAGTTTGGTGAAACACCAGAAGGAAAATGGCTTGCTGAAAATGGATATAAATACGGTTTTATTATCCGTTATCTGAAAGGGAAAGAAAAAATCACAGGTTACAGTTACGAACCTTGGCACCTTCGTTATGTAGGAAAAGAGCATGCTAAAAAAATTCATGAACAAGGAATTACACTCGAAGAATACTTAAACAAAAAATAATTCTTTACGAAAGAAAGACAGCTTTGAAATGGAGCTGTCTTTCTTAATGATTGAACAAATTGTTAATTCACATTAAGATAGAGAGAGAATATGTTGAAGGAGCTATTGTTAAGATGAATGATATCAATATTTGGCTTGCATTTGCAGCCGGGCTGCTTTCGTTTATTTCTCCATGCTGTTTACCTTTGTACCCAGCATTTTTGTCGTATATAACAGGTATATCTGTCCAAGAATTAAAAGAAGAACAAGCCATGCTTAAAAAAAGGGCTATGCTGCATACTGCTTTTTTCTTATTAGGATTTTCGATTATATTTATTGTTCTTGGACTATCGACTACGATGATTGGAGATATTTTCGTCCAATATCAATCTTTATTAAGACAAGTTGGAGCGATTGTCATTGTCTTTTTCGGGCTTGTGGTAATGGGCTTTATAGCACCTGCCTTTTTGATGAAAGATAAAAAAATCCGTTTTCAATCAAGACCAGCTGGTTATTTAGGTTCTGTTCTGATCGGAATAGGATTTGCTGCTGGTTGGACTCCATGTATGGGACCTATACTTGCAGGAGTTATCGCTTTGGGTGTTTCGAATCCAGCAGCATCATTAACTTATATGATTGCTTATGTGCTGGGATTTGCAGTTCCATTTTTTGTTTTAAGCTTCTTTTTGGATAAACTAAGAGTAATTAAACGGTTTAATCGTCAATTCATGAAAATAGGCGGCAGTCTCATGATTGTAATGGGTGTGCTGCTTTATTTTAACTGGATGACTCAATTTACTTCCTTTTTAGTAAATCGTGTTTTCGGAGGTTTTCAAGGATTTTAACCGCAGCGAAGAAAGGAGTGTGAAACATGAATACACGCTCAAATGATGTGATATTAAAAACTACAACAAATACGATAGTCTTTGTTATTTTAGCTTTCTCTGTAAATATGCTGCTCTCTGGACATAATGCCCCTGGTGGCGGATTTATAGGGGGATTAATGGGAGCGGGTGCTTTTTTACTTCTTTACCTTTCATATGGATTAAAGCCTGTACATAGGATATTACCGATAAATTTCACATATATGATTGCTGCTGGACTTCTCATAGCCCTTTTAACTGGTGCGGGATCATTCGTTTTAGGTGTCCCGTTTTTAAGTCATACATTCGGGTATTTTCACCTCCCGCTTTTGGGTAAGACAGAGCTTGCAACTGCAATGCTTTTTGACCTTGGCGTTTATTTTACGGTTATTGGCGTGACAATGACAATCATTTTAACAATTGCAGAAGATAAATTAGAAAAAGCTGAAGAGAAAGGGAACTGACTGTGTTTTTAATTGCGAGTACATTTTTTGCTATAGTAATGGGTATCTTAATTTTTAAATTTCGAATGAGGGAAACGAGGGAGCCGGTAACCTTAAAAAAAATCATTTTACCGCCTGTTTTTATGAGTACAGGATTCCTGATGTTTACCATGCCATTTTTTCGCGTACCGTGGGCAGAAGCAGGGGAGGCGTTTTTGGCTGGAATGATTTTCTCGATATTGCTTATCGTTACAAGTAAATTTGAAATAAAGAATAACGAAGTATATTTAATTCGTTCGAAAGCGTTCATCTTCATTTTAGTAGGATTGTTCGCTATACGTTTAGCATTGAAATGGTACATTGGTACAACCGTTTCTTATTTAGAAACGAGTTCATTATTTTTTATCGTAGCATTCGGGATGATCATGCCTTGGCGTTTAGCGATGCTGTTTCAATTTAAAAAGAAACAAAATGAAATTGCGATATAATAAAACCCTGAATCTTTTGGATTCAGGGTTTTTTATGCGAGTAATTGCTGATAAGGCTTTAAGTCGATCTCTTTTTGTTTTAATGTTTTAATCAGCCATTTATGGTCCCGCTTCGGCGTTGCGATAATATATCCTCTAATAATTAAATCCTCTGTTATGATACTCGCGTTTTCCTCTACAGCCAATTCTCCGATTTTACCCGCAATCTTGCCTTTAGCCACATCTCGGAAAAGTTCAGGAACTGGTGCAACTAATTCATTTAACAATTTTTTTTGATCGTCATTCCAAAGGTGCAAGGTCTCGTTAATATAATATTCTTGCCAATCCAAGATCGATTTCCCATCTTCTTTCGGCAACCGTTTTAAAAATTTGCGAAACATAAAGTATCCGCCAATCGCAAACATCGTAAATAAAAAGATAGACCATAACACGATAAAGGTGATGAACCATCCAGACAATGCGTCCACCTCATATGTATAAATTTATGGCGGGACCATGTGGGAATCGAACCCACCAGAGACGGCACGCGCCTCCCAAAAGGTTTTGAAGACCCAGGCAAGCACCAGCTACACAACTGGCCCCATGTACATGTGCCACAAAAACTAGTATAGACTATTAAAAATAAAAAACCAAGTCCATCCTTCTAATATTGTGCAGATTTAAATCACCTAAAGCAGGGGAGGGGGTGGTTACTGCACAAATGGTCGTGATCGTTGAATTAATTCATTAATGCATGTATGGATTGTAAATCTTTATCATTCTGCTTTAACTCCCCTCAACAGACAAGTGAAACAGATGCAAAAACAGACTATAACAGTTTTTAGTATATAACAGATGATTCTAAACACTATAACAGATGTACCTGTGGACAATTGTGCATAACTTTTCCTGTGGATAACTTGTGTGTAATCAATAGTGAATAATTATGCAGCGTTGCATAAAAAGTCCGGGAAATAATTTATCAAGCGGGCAGATGTGCATAATTGTCGAATTTCGTTTATGATTTTCTTAAAGTGAATAAGAGACTTTAAATAGGTGGTTCATCAGATGACAACTAACAGTTATACAATAGGAATGGCTGGACATATCGATCACGGGAAGACAACCCTGACAAAAGCATTAAGTGGTATTGATACTGATACTTTAAAAGAAGAGAAAGAACGAAAAATTACGATTGAACCTGGTTTTGCTCCCTTTAAGCTAACCGATGATCTTCATACGGCAATAGTTGATGTACCTGGACATGAAAAGCTGATCAGGCAAATGATCGCTGGTGTGGCTGGAATTGATCTCGTATTGCTTGTTATCGCAGCAGATGAAGGGGTAATGCCTCAAACGAAAGAACACTTTGAAATTTTATCTTTCTTGAACATACAAAACGGCATGATTGTCGTCACAAAATCTGATTTAATTGATGACGATATGAAGCTTCTAGTTGAAGAAGATATTATGGAGCTGACAAAAAATTCAACTTTTGAAGGTGCACATCCGTTTTTTGTAGACAGTATTTCGATGAATGGTATTGAAGTTTTAAAAGAAGCTATAGCAGCAAGGCTGAGAAATATGAAAACAAGATCAGCACTTGGACCATTTCGTATGCCGCTGGATCATATATTCACAGTTAAAGGACAAGGAACAGTTGTAAGAGGAACTATTTATGAAGGTGAAATAAAAGAAGGGGAAGAGCTCGAAATTCAGCCAGGCGGTGAAAAAGTAAAAATACGAAAAATCCAAGTTCATAAAACGAAGGTAGATTCTGCTAAAGCTGGACAAAGGACTGCCATTAATATTTCAGGAGGGGCTAAACGTGAATGGAGACGCGGGCATGTCTTACTTTCTCCTAATTCGTATACTGTAACGAATACGATTGATCTTGTTATGACGACAGGCAAAGAGTGGACAGGTAAACTTAAGCAGAGATCACTTGTTAAGTTTTATACCGGAACAGCTGAAGTAATGGGAAAACTCATTTTTTTTGATCGGAATGAGTTAGAACCGTCGACTGAACAAATTTTTTGTCAAGTGCGCCTTGATGAAATGATTGTAGCGAAAAGGGAAGATCACTTTATTGTTAGACGACCTTCACCTGAAGAAACGATCGGCGGGGGAAAAGTCATCGATCCAAATGGAGAAAAATATAAATTTGGCCACGATACAGCTGCTTTACTAAAAGAAAAATTTGCAGGAACTCCGGAAGATCGAATTTTACAAACGCTTCAAAAAGAAGGGACAGCAGATTTAGAAAACTTAAAAAAATGGACGGGTATAAGTACTGGAATCCAAACTGTTTTGAACGAATTAATGGAAACTGGCAAGGTGTTAGTCATAAATGGTTATTATATGTCTTTCACAACATTTAATAGCTTAAAAGAAGATTTGCAGCTTAGATTACAAAATTATCATAGTGTTCATTCGTTGCGTCCGGGAATTCCAAAGGCTGAGATCGTTCAATCACTGGACAAGCATTTGCATCAAAAAGCGGTTCAAGGATTTGTAGAAATGATGATCGAACAGACAGCCATAAAATTAAGTGATCAGCTGATTCACTTGCCGGATTTCGCTCCAACGTATCCTGCTAAATGGGAAAAACGAATGCTGAAAGTTGCAAGTATGCTGGAAGAGATGGGATTAGAACCAAAAGAGTTATTATCACTTTATAGAAGTCAGCAGCTTCCTGAAGAACTATATTCCGATTTTAAATATTTCTTATTGAAAAATGAACTAGTGTACAAACTATTTGATGATGTTTTTATAAGCAGCAAAGCTTTTTCTCATGCTGTTGAACTACTAAAAAAGAACACGGATTGCCAATTCACGGTTCAAGATGCAAAAAATGCTCTAAACCTATCAAGAAAGTTTTTAATACCTGTTTTGGAATGTATAGATTCCAAGGGGTATACTGTTAGGAATGAAACAGTAAGGAAATGGATGTAATGAATGAAAAAGTTAAATGTTTTGTTTTTTACACCTTATTATCATCAAAGCAGGGGAAACTCAGCAACTGCAAGGAGACTGGAACAAGGACTAAATGAGAAAGGGGTAAATGTAACTGTCTTTGCATACGAGGAAGATTCGATAACGAGAGAATTAATTGCACAAATGGAACAAGCTGATTTGTTTCATGTTCTTCAATTTGCAAGGTTTACAAATTGGTGTGAAAAGAACGATTTTAAATTAGATCGACCATATGTTATTACATCAGGCGGTACCGATATCAATCATTCTCTAAAGGAACATAAAGAGAAATATTTGCCCATCTTAAAAGAAGCTAAAGCCATTACAGTGTTTACAGATGATGCAAAGACAAACTTGCTTAAGATTTTAAAATTCCATGAAAATTTTGTTCAGGTTATTCCTCAAACCCCTTATTTCCCTGAACGAGGCAAAGGTGGAAAGGATGGAATTCACTTTCCCTCAGGCTTTCCAAAAATTTTGTTGCCTGCTGGATTACGGCCAGTAAAAGATGTGCTTTTTGCTGTGGCGTCTATTCAAAAATTACAAATGGTTTATCCTGATATCATTTTTTTGATTCTAGGGGCTAATCTAGATGATCAAGTTTATAAACAAGTTAATTCATTGACAAGCAAATTTGAATGGTTTCATTACAGATCAGAAATTGATTTATCCCTTATGAGAGATGTGTATCAATGGGCAGATATTGTAGTCAATACTTCTATATCAGAAGGGCAATCCACCTCTTTATTAGAGGCAATGCATGAGAAGAAGCCTGTTGCAGCTAGAAATATTCCCGGCAATACAAGCATCATCAGCCATGGCTATAATGGTCTTTTGTTTGACGATCAAGAAGGTCTGTACCGTTCATTAAAAAGACTAATTACAGACCGCCAATTATATGAAAGAATATGTTTTCATGGTTACCAGACAGTAAAAGAAAAGCACACGATGAAACAAGAAATTGAATCTTACTTACAAATCTATACGCAATAAGGAGAGAACAGAAATGAAAAAATTAAGTGTATTATTCATCATCCTCGTATTGGTGTTATCTGCATGCGGTACGAAGGATAAAGATAAAAATGCGGATAAAAAGACCAATGACGTATTTACAATCGGTGTTATTCCAGCACAGACAGAAGGAGAAATGAAAAGTTCCCTAGATAAACTGCAAAAGGTGTTAAGTAATAAATTAGATCGCAAAGTGAAAATTACATCTTATCCGGATTATAACGGTGTAGTAGAAGCGATGAACTATAACAAAATTGATATGGCTTATTTTGGTCCTCTTACATATGTTGTTGCTCATGAACAAAGTGGAGCAAAAGCAATTATTACTCAATTAATAAAAGGTGAACCATTTTATTATTCATATTTAATTACTCATAAAGACAGCAAATATAATTCCATAGAAGATATGATTAGCGATGTTAAAAATGTGAAATTTGCTTTTGGTGATCCTTCTTCAACATCAGGTTCGCTAATACCCGGTATTAAGTTGAAGGATGAAGGAGTATACAAGAGTGAATCAGAAAATGATTTTAAAAATGTTCGTTTTACGGGCTCTCATGATGCCACTGCTTTAGCTGTACAAAACAAACAAGTAGATGTTGGTGCAATCGACAGCGCCATTTTTGATAAACTTGTGGAAGAAGGCACAGTTGACGGAAAACAGTTTAAGACCATTTGGAAATCAGAAAAATTATTTCAATACCCATGGGCTGTTTCAAAAAACACGGATGAAAAAACGATAAAACAGCTTCAAGACTCTTTTTTATCTATTAAAGATAAAGAGATATTAGGAGCGTATGGTGCAACTGGTTTTACAAAAGCGGAAAATAAAGATTATGCAAGTATCCGAAAGGCTGCAATAAAAGAGGGTATGATAACAGAATAGAGGGGAAAAATGGTTTGGTTTAAAAAAAGTCAGTATTTCGTCTTATTGCTACTAGCAGTACTCGTTTTCTTTAGCGCGAGGCTTACGGAATTTGATCTTTCAAAGTTTAAAGACTTTGAAAATATGGGGGATTTTCTATCAAAGTGGTTTCCTATGAATACACAGAATCTTCCCTATCTTTTTCAAGAAAGTCTATTAACAATTGCTGTTGCATTTTTAGGCAGTTTGTTTGGGCTGATGATCGCTTTGCCCGTCAGTTTTTTGGCAGCAAAGAATACGGCGGGATATACGTATTTGTATACGATAATCCGATTTTTTCTTAGTTTTTTAAGATCTGTTCCTGAATTTGTGTTTGGACTCATATTGTTAACAACTCTTGGACTCGGTCCTTTTCCAGCTGTTATTGCAATTGTCCTGCATAATATAGGTGTCTTGGGTAAACTAATTGCTGAATTGATTGAAGCCGCGGATAAAGGTCCGATGGAAGCGATGTCTGCTGTAGGAACTACTCGATGGATTGGTAATGTGTTTGGAATATTGCCGCAAATTTGGCCGAATGTTCTATCTCAGTTTTTTTATCGATTTGAAGTAGCGATAAGGACTTCATTAATATTGGGATTGATTGGTGGCGGGGGGATTGGACAGCAGCTCTTTATCCATTTTAAAACATTTCAGTATCAGCTTGTATCAGTTGATGTAATGTTAATCATGATTATCGTTATTTTAGTTGATTTTACAGGCGGTAAAATACGCGAGAAGGTTATTTAGGTGGTAAAATGATTCAATTTGAGAATGTATCTGTTCGATATCCAGGTGCTGCAGAGCCGGCATTAAAAAAATTGAATATCTCCATACAAAATGGTGAATTTGTTTGTGTACTAGGACAAAGCGGAGCAGGGAAATCAACGTTTATTCGCTGTATAAACGGCTTGCAGCCTATAACGGATGGAGAAATCAGATGGGGATATAAACCTCTTTCCTCCATGACTTCTAAAGAAAAATTAGAAGTTCGCAGGAAAACAGGAATGATTTTTCAGCATTATAATCTAATACCTAGAATGAGCGTCATTCAAAATGTTTTAACGGGTTTGTTCGGATATAAAAAATCGTATGAAAATTTATTTGGTTTGTTCAAACCAGCAGAAAGACAACTTGCAATTGACACGATTAATCAGGTTGAACTGTTTGTTGAACCGACAAGACGAGTAGAGAATTTGAGCGGGGGACAAAAACAGAGAGTTGCCATTGCAAGAGCACTTCTTCAAAACCCAAAAGTCTTTTTAGGTGATGAACCTGTTGCTAGTCTGGATCCTGGGACTGCAGACAGGATCTTTCAGTTATTAAAAGAAACGCATGATAAACGGAATCTAGTAACCATTATTAATGTTCATGATGTAGGTCTCGCGAAGAAATTCGCTACACGGATTATTGCTTTAAAAAATGGAGCCCTTTTCTTTGATGGTGTTCCAGACGATTTTAATCATGAAATGTACACTCAACTCTATAATCATTAAAAAAAACTCCAGACGATCGTCTGGAGTTTTTTAAGTTGCCATTATCGGCTTTTCTAGTAAAGAAGTGACATGACCAATGATGCTTGTACAGTCTTTTCCTTTTTCTATCATGCGATTTACATACATTTGGGCTTCTTTCTCCGGCAAGCTGATGAGTAAACCTCCTGAAGTAACGGCATCACATAAAATGAGCTGCTGCCATTCTTCTAGTTGTTCATCATAAAAAACATCATCCTTAATCCATCTGTGGTTTGCCTTCGATCCTCCAGGAACAATGCCTTCCTTTGCGAGTGCTTCAGTACCGGGTAAAAGGGGTACTTTATTAAAGTCCAGGTGTATAGAAATTCCGCCTGTTCCTTTTGCCATTTCTGAAGCATGCCCCAATAACCCAAATCCGGTTACATCTGTTACTGCATTTGGAGAAAGTCCTTCCAGACATTCTGCAGCCTCTTTATTAAGTTCAGCCATTGTTGCGGTGACAAGTTCTAACTGTTTATTAGAAAGTTTATTGCTTTTAATAGCAGTTGTTTGGATGCCAACTCCGATCGGTTTTGTTAAAACGATAACATCACCGGTTTTTGCTCCAACGTTCTTGAATACCTTTGACGGGTGTACAAGCCCTGTAACAGATAAACCGAATTTTGGCTCCGAGTCATCTATGGAATGTCCGCCAACTAAAACAGCACCAGATTCTTTTACTTTGTCTGCAGCGCCGCTTAAAATCTCTGCAAGTACATGATGACCTAATGTGTTTATAGGAAATCCGACAATATTCATAACTGTTTTCGGCTTTCCTCCCATAGCATATACATCACTTAGTGAATTTGCAGCTGCGATTTGACCGAACATATAGGGATCATCTACGATAGGCGTAAAGAAATCCACAGTTTGAATCATCGCAATATCATCCGTTAATTTATATACACCTGCATCATCAGACGTATCAAGACCCACTAATAAGTTGGGATCATTTTCACGTTTTGGCAAATAGCGCAAAACTTGCGCCAGGTCTTCAGGACCAATTTTGCATCCTCAGCCACCTTTTGATGAATATTGAGTCAGCCTTATTTTTTCATTCTCATTCATATGTAAACACACCTCCTATATGTAGTATAAACATTATTTTTGTTTCTTGGCGAAGGATATACTAAAATAGGTAATAAAAAAGGAGGTAATGATATGAAGGTAAGTATTGAATTTTGCATGATGTGAAACTTTGCACCTAAAGCCGCGAGTCTCGCGGAAGACCTTTTTAACCATTTTCGTTCACAAATATCATCTCTTGAAATGATACCAAGTTCTGGCGGTGTATTTGAAATTGAAGTGAATGGACAAAATATTTATTCGAAGAAAGCAACCGGGGAATTTCCGGATCACGATCTTATCATTAAAGAACTTGAAAAATTAAAAGCTTAAATCTTAAGGGTACTTTCGTATTCACTCCGATCTGCTGTCAAAGCAGACAATAAAAAAGATAAAATAGCAACAATTTTTTAGATTAAATAAAGCAGTCCTTCTAGGATTGCTTTATTCACCTTTAAGGAGGATTCTATGTGTCGAATTCAGCGCTATTGAGGATGCTTCCGGCTGTACATGAAGTAGTTAGAGAACTCAGCCGTGAGTGTGAAGGATCATCTGAAAAAGAAATAACACGCGCTGTACAGGATTCAATTTCGTATTGGCGTAATCTGATACTTAACGGGACGAATACTCTTGAAAAAAATGCGGATCTAGTAAAGTTAATTAAGCAAAGAGCAATTAAAGAGCTGGTGAACCCTTCAAACCTTATTCGTTCTGTAATTAATGCAAGCGGTGTCGTCATACATACAAATTTGGGCCGTTCCAGACTCAGTGAAGCAGCAGTAAGCCGAATGATGGAAACTGCACTCGCTTATTCTAATTTGGAATTTAATCTTGACGAGGGGAAACGTGGATCCAGGCACGACTTGACAGAGCATCTTATTAAACAAGTAACAGGTGCGGAAGCGGCTATGGTCGTTAATAATAATGCTGCAGCAGTTTATTTGATTTTAAAAGCATTTGCTAAAAATAAAGAAGTTATCGTTTCTCGTGGAGAACTTGTTGAGATTGGCGGGTCGTTCCGCATATCTTCCATAATGGAAGAGAGTGGAGCTGTTTTAAAGGAAGTAGGAACAACAAATAAGACGCATTTATCAGATTATGAAAAAGCATTAAACGAAAATACTGCTATTATCATGAAAGTACATACCAGTAATTTTAAAGTGATTGGATTTACAAAAGAAGTAACTTCCCATGAGCTGCTGCAATTGAAAAAAGAAAACGCAGAAGTAATTCTTTACGAAGATTTAGGAAGTGGAGCACTTTTTCCTTTCCAGCAATATGGTATTGGAGAAGAGCCGTTAGTTTCAAAAGTCATCGAGCAAGGCATCGATATCGTTTCGTTTAGCGGTGATAAATTGCTTGGCGGCCCACAAGCTGGAATCATAGCAGGAAAAAAAGAATACATTGATGTTTTAAAAAAGCATCAGCTTGCACGTGTGCTTCGTGTAGATAAGTTTACCATTGCAGCTTTAAATGAAACGTTTCACGCTTATGTAAATGATGAAATATTGTCGATTCCTACAGTAAGGGATATTTTAAAAAGTGAAGGTTTTATAAAAGAGAGAGTGAGCTGGATTAAGGACGAGGTAGGTGAGCATTCCTCACTGACTCTTCAAATCATGGCTGAATTTTCTCAAGTTGGCGGAGGCACAATGCCTGATGTTAAATTACCGACATACTGCCTTGTTTTAAAGCATAAGAATGGTGCTGAATATGTATCAAAACAGCTAAAAGAATTTAGAATTCCGATTATCGTCAGGATCAAAGACGATTCCGTATTAATGGACTTAAGGACGATTACGTTAGAAGAAGAATCATTATTAATAGAAGCAATGCGATCCATCACATAAAAAAGTGCTGACTCACTTATGAGCCAGCACTTTTTTCAATGTCCTTCACCATGATTATTTCTCGTATGGTTACGTTGTTTTACCTTTTTGGAACCGCTCATAGGCGCAGGCTGTCCTGGGTTTTCACCTTTTGGAGCATTTTTACGAATATCTTTAAAAGAGTTTCTTTCAGCCATGAATTGCCTCCATTTGAATAATTATTTTTTACTTTTGGCAACTTAAGGTATATCAAAACAAAAAAGGATGGTTGAATATGCCTTACCGTAATAACAAGCAACAAACAGATTATCAAGCAGCTGAACAAGGGTATCACCATGCAATTGAAGTTTCCAAAAAATTAGATACTTCAACAAGTGAATATGGTGTGTATTATTCAAATTTTATGACAGAAAACGAAAAAGCTTGTCAGCAAATCGCAAATGCACTTGAAACGGCATCAGAACATCAGGATAAAACACTGAAAAGTTATTTAGAGGAACTGGAAGCATTAAAGAATCAATTCCCAAAACCTTAATGGCGTTTTTTTGTTTTTTTATTGTTTTGGCGTTCGGCTTCGCTTAATTTTTCGTTCGGTAATGCTAAGGACTCATTACCGAATTCAGTATTATATCCGGCACCTTTACCTTGAGCTTTAGCGGCATTCATACCAGGACGCGTGTGATTTGCTTTATCTTTGCTCATCTTTTCATTCACCCCCGTATGACTAGTGTGTGCAAAATGAAAAAAGAAGAAGCACTCCTTTTTTTGGAGTGCTTCAAACCTGTTATGATTTAAATTTTGATATAAGCAGCCATAATCCCGAAAGTCCGATCAGGCTATAAAGCACTTGGGTGACAGTTGAACCGCTTCCAAATACTTCTGTAACAACATTCAGTTTGAACAATCCGATAAGTCCCCAATTTAGAGCTCCAATTAGAACAAGTAATGCCGCTAATTTCTTTAGCCATTCCATTTTGTTCTCCTCCTGTCTTCTTAAGACATATAAGTTATAGGAAAAATTAAAAATGAGTAATCATTAATTGATATATCTTATGAACAATCGAAAATAATGGTGAATATTCTTATTATAAGAAAAACTTATGTCGATTGATAACGATTAACTATTTTACTTATGAAAAGGTTTTACATATGATAGTAGAGGGAAAAAAAGTTTTTGTGGTTTTTATATAGGAAAACTCACACATTTTTTCGACAATTTTTCTCATAATCGTGTATGATTGTTACTGAAGGGAGAGAGTGGAACATATGAAAAAGAATGACGTATTTAAAGCTCGTTCTACTTTTGATGTAAACGGGAAAGAGTATGCTTACTACCGTTTAGAAGCGTTAGAAGAAGCGGGTATCGGTAACGTATCAAAATTACCTTACTCTGTAAAAGTATTATTGGAATCTGTTTTAAGACAGTATGATGGAAAAGTAATTAACAAAGAGCACGTTGAAAACCTTGCCAAATGGGGTACAAGTGAATTACAAGATATCGATGTGCCTTTCAAACCATCTCGTGTAATTCTTCAAGATTTTACTGGAGTTCCTGCAGTAGTTGATTTGGCATCTTTGCGTAAAGCAATGAAGGATATGGGAGGAGACCCATCTCAAATCAACCCTGAAATTCCAGTAGATCTAGTAGTTGACCATTCAGTTCAAGTTGATAAAGCGGGAACTGAAGACTCATTAGCGTTTAACATGAACCTCGAATTTGCCCGAAACGAAGAGCGTTATAAATTATTGAGCTGGGCACAATCAGCATTTGATAACTATCGTGCTGTTCCTCCTGCAACAGGAATCGTTCACCAAGTAAACCTTGAATACTTAGCACCAGTTGTATTGACAAATGAATCAGAAGGAGAAACAGTAGCATTTCCTGATTCACTAGTAGGTACTGATTCCCACACAACAATGATAAACGGTCTTGGTGTACTTGGCTGGGGTGTAGGCGGAATTGAAGCAGAAGCAGGAATGCTTGGACAGCCTTCTTATTTCCCTGTGCCGGAAGTTATCGGCGTTAAATTGGTTGGTTCACTTCCAAATGGAACAACTGCAACTGACCTAGCTCTTAAAGTAACGCAAGTACTGCGTGAAAAGAAAGTGGTTGGGAAGTTTGTTGAGTTCTTCGGTCCTGGATTAGCAGAAATGCCGCTTGCAGACCGTGCAACGGTATCAAACATGGCACCTGAATATGGAGCAACCTGCGGATTCTTCCCAGTTGATGAAGAAGCATTGAACTATCTTCGTCTTACTGGAAGAACAGAAGAGCAGATCCAGCTTGTTGAAGCTTATTGCAAACAAAACGGATTGTTCTATACGGCTGGAACAAGCGAAGACCCAGTTTTTACAGATGTAGTTGAAATTGACTTGTCTCAAATCGAGCCAAACTTATCTGGACCAAAACGTCCTCAAGATCTTGTGCCTCTTTCACAAATGAAAGACAGCTTCAATAAAGCATTAGTAGCACCACAAGGAAATGCAGGTTTTGGCTTAACAGCAGACGAAATTAATAAAGAAGTGACAGTTAAGCATCCTGGCAGAGAAACGTCTACAATGAAAACGGGTGCAGTAGCGATCGCTGCGATCACAAGCTGTACAAACACATCTAATCCATATGTTATGCTTGGAGCAGGCTTAGTTGCTAAAAAAGCAGTAGAAAAGGGCTTAAAAGTACCTGGATATGTGAAAACATCATTGGCACCGGGATCTAAAGTAGTAACTCGTTATTTAGAGGAAGCTGGTTTGATGAGCTACATGGATCAGCTTGGATTTAACCTTGTAGGTTATGGCTGTACAACATGTATCGGAAACTCCGGACCGTTAGCTCTAGAAGTGGAAAATGCAATCTCTAAAAATGACCTGACAGTTACATCTGTTCTTTCAGGTAACAGAAACTTTGAAGGACGCATCCATCCTCTAGTTAAAGCAAACTACTTAGCTTCACCGCCGCTAGTTGTTGCCTATGCACTTGCAGGAACGGTAGACTTCAATCTTCAATCAGACTCTTTCGGAACAGATAAAGATGGCAATGAAGTTTATTTCAAAGACATCTGGCCGTCAGCTGATGAGATTAAAGATGCGATGGCAAAAGCGGTCACACCAGAATTGTTCAAGCAAGAATATGAGCGCGTATTTGAAGAAAACGAACGCTGGAATGAGCTGAAAACTTCTGCTGACCAGCTGTATAGTTTTGAAACCTCTTCAACTTACATTCAAAATCCGCCGTTCTTTGAAGACCTTTCTGCAGAACTAAAAGAGATTCAACCACTTAAAGATTTAAAATTGGTTGCAAAATTTGGGGACTCTGTTACAACTGACCACATTTCTCCAGCAGGAGCGATTGGTAAAGATACTCCAGCAGGAAGATATTTAATTAAAAACGGTGTAGAACCTCGCGACTTTAACTCTTATGGTTCACGACGCGGTAATCATGAAGTAATGATGCGCGGAACGTTTGCCAACATCCGAATCCGCAACGGGATCGCTCCTGGAACTGAAGGCGGCTGGACAACGTACTGGCCAACAAATGAAGTGATGAGCATTTACGATGCAGCAATGAAATACAAGGAAAACGGCACAGGCCTTATGGTAATCGCTGGTAAAGATTACGGTATGGGATCATCTCGTGACTGGGCA
The DNA here is from genome assembly GCF_031457135.1 of Fictibacillus barbaricus. GTDB lineage: Bacteria > Bacillota > Bacilli > Bacillales > Fictibacillaceae > Fictibacillus > Fictibacillus barbaricus_A. The sequence continues at coordinate 138,604 of NZ_JAVDWA010000002.1, forward strand.
GCTAAAGGAACGACTCTCCTTGGTATTCAAACTGTACTTGCTGAGAGCTTTGAGCGTATCCACCGCAGTAATCTTGTGTTGATGGGTGTTCTTCCTCTTCAATTTAAAGATGGAGATAACGCAGAAACATTAGGGTTAACAGGAAAAGAAACGTTTACCGTTGAAGTTGACGAAACGGTGAAGCCGCGTGATCTTGTTAAAGTAACTGCAGTGTTCGAAGATGGTTCAGAAAAGACATTTGAAGTATTAGCGCGTTTTGATAGCGAAGTTGAAATTGAATACTATCGTCATGGTGGTATTTTACCAATGGTACTTCGTAATAAATTGGCTCATTCTTCACAAACACAAAATAACTAATTCATTAAAAAATCCTTTGCCTAATCGGCAAAGGATTTTTTTCTATCCGCATTTTTTAGTACATTTTTTTATTCGTGTAGTTCAAACCGCCTTAATTTATTTATGCATTTCTCATATGTTTCTCATCTAATTTTTTTTCTAGTGCTTCGATATATGATTCATCTTTTAGCAATTGTCGTCTATTTTCATTCACTAAATCACGGAAATTCATTTTTCTAATTCTTCTCATACAGACACCTCATTTACTTTGAATAGTATCAATATCGCCAAAAAAGTGCCGAAATAATCATTCCTTATCAGAATTGTCATGACTGGTACAAAATGAATAGTTGATTTTATTTAAAGGAAAGTTAAGAGAAAGGCGGAAAGGAGTGAATGAATGTGAGTAACCCAAAACGATTTCCAGAGGACTTTGTACCGAACCATATTGGCACACAGCCAAGAGAAAGCAATAGCAACAATGGAAAGAAAATGGCAAATAAATCACATGATCATGCGGATTATAACCCTCCGAAAGGAAAATAATTTAAATTTTTGACTCCTAATTTCATTTTGACTCCCATAATTTCTTGGATTTGTCGAAAAAATGTATGTAGTGAAAGAATTAGGAGGGGTACGTTTGATTACGGCAGCTGTCAAACCATTACCTGTATCACATAACAAAGATGATCAGGATTATTTATACAGACAATTAGAGATCGAGATGCAGCGTTTAGGACATCTTGTTCCTTTTCGCGAAGAGCTTAACTGGGATAAAGAGATTACAACCATTGACTTAGGGAATGAAGAAACGTTAGATAAGCTTAAAAAAGCAGCAGCTAAAAACGATGGGGTCTTTTTATTTTATGCAAAGCTTTTTAAAGGCACCGTTTATCAGCATATTATTCTGCATCCGAATACAGAAGGTTTTTATTTACCGTTTCGTTTTGAAGAACCGTTCCAAATCACCGTAAAAAACAAAAAATACTGGATTGGCTCATCGATCCGTTTAGCCGAAGAGTTGGCATGGCTGGAAATTACGATGAAAAATTCAGAAGATGATGATGTAGTTGAGCTTTGGAAATATCTTACTGATCTTTGTCAAAGCAGTATTGATAATATGAGCCCGATATTACTTCATAAAAATAACGAATAATGTTCAAAGGTTTTTGCACACACTATTGAAGATCAAATTAAAGGAGTGTGCAGCATGCAAAAACCAAATAAAGACGATCGTAGCAACAATGTAGAGCGTTTGGAAGAAATGGCAGAAAATACACAGCAAAACATGCAAGAAGCAAACGAAACAATGGATAACGCCTCACTAACGGCAAGTCAAAAAGAACAAATTAAAGAGAAAAATCAGCATAGACAAGAATCTCTGGAACAGTTTCAAAATGAAATTCAAGAAGAAAAAGCTTATCGCGAAGGCAACGATTTAAAGTAAAGACCGGCATATTGCTGGTCTTTTTCTACGTTTTCTAATACAGTGAAAGAAAAGTAAAAAGGGTGGCAATAAAGTGAAATATATTGAAACGACTATTGATGTCAGATATGCAGAAACAGATCAGATGGGTGTTGTTTATCATGCGAACTATTTGGTCTGGTTTGAAATTGGAAGAACAAAGTTTATTGAATCATTAGGTTTTAGATATGCAGATATGGAAGCAGAAGGTGTGCTTTCACCTGTTACAGATATTCAAGTGTCTTATAAGAAACCTTTAACATACGGGCAAAGTGCCGTTGTGAAAACAGCAGTATTAGAATACTCAGGTATTAAAGTCGTTTATGGCTATGAAATTTATAATGAGCAAGGCGAGTTATGTGTTACGGGGAGTTCGGCACATGTTTGTGTGAAAAAAGAGACATTCAGACCCATTTCCATAAAAAAACACTTTCCGGATTGGCATGCAGCTTATGAGAAGGCGAAAAGAGAAGAGTAATGGCTTTTGGAATTAATAAACACGAACTGAAGAACTGGAAAAAAGAAGTACGAGCCGGAAATATCGCTTTTATTACACACTTCTGGATGGATCCACGTTTTCCTGGGGAAAAAAGTGTCACAAAGGTTGGATGCAATGATTTAAACAAGTTAACGCTGTGGGGAGAAAGACATGGCTTAAAGGCGGAATGGATTCATAAAAGGGAAGCTTATCCCCATTTTGACCTTATTGGAGATAAGCAAAGGTTGATTATGAAAAAAGAGGGCCGTTTTAACGAGTTAAAAAAATTTTTGTGAATTTATGATTTGGATTCAATGTAATCATAATCGATCTCTCCATTTTGAATCTTTACTTTTAAATCATTTTGATCAAAAAACCACTCATCTTCCTCTTCGATAAAAAACTCGTGCTCTTGCAGTTTTAAAGACGCAGCAGGATGTTTAGGGGTATCTTTTGTGATCCCTAATGAAAAGCCTTCCTGGGCTGTACTGCATCCTCCTAACCTGACAAAAAACCTGATTTTATCTCCTTGGTCTGCTTGAAGATCATTTATAATAAAATCTGCAGTCTCATCATTCATATGAATTTTCATATAGTCAGCTCCTTTTGCCTTTGTCTTAGTTTTGCTATTGTGTCATAAGCTTATTTAATAAACAATAAAAATGACTTTCCATCTATGTTAAAATGGTTATAATAAATATAGCAATTTATATTGAAGGATTTATTAGCTGAAGGGGAAATTAAATGAAACAGCGAGTTGCAAAATTATTTTTAACATTACTGCCTCAAAATAAAATTTCGTCCTTAGTAGGAAAAGCAGGACGTTCAAAACTAAGTAAACGTTATGTAAAACGGTATGCTAAGCATTACAAAATTAATTTATCAGAAATTGAAAAACCTATACATGAATATGCCCATTTAACTGAGTTTTTCTCAAGAAAACTTAAAGTGGACGCGCGGCCGATATGCGGAGAGGAAAATGAAGTAATTTCTCCTGTAGATGGTTTAGTTACCCAAATGGGAAGCATTGAAAAAGGAACAATCATTCAGGCAAAAGGGATTTCTTATCCTGTTCAGCGGTTATTGGCTGAAGAAGGAAAGACCAATTTTGAGAATGGTCATTTTATTACGATCTATTTAAGTCCGAAAGATTATCATCGAATTCATATGCCGGTTAAAGCAACCGTTGATAGCAGCACATATATTCCAGGCCGTTTGTTCCCAGTAAATGATATCGGAGTAAATCACGTAAAAGGATTATTTACGAAAAATGAACGTGTTGTTACATTTGCTGATTCTGATTACGGAAAATTAGCAATTGTAAAAGTAGGAGCATTTATCGTAGGAAGTGTGAAAGTGAATTACGATAATAAAGTCCGAAAATGGAAAAAAATCATGAAATCAGTCATTGGGCCAGTTTCTTATAAAAAAGGAGACGAATTGGGTCATTTTGAATTTGGATCAACGGTGATTCTATTATTTGAAGATGCAGATTTTACATTTGCTGATACTTTACAAGTAGGAACTTCGGTACGTATGGGAGAAGTTATCGGTAAACATTCGGAATCAGCAAAAGTGAAAAAATATTCAGCTACAATATAAAAATTAAACCGGCAAACAAACGTTTGCCGGTTTTTTCAACAGACAGTATTGTAATCAGTTTTGGGATTTCTATATTTGGTTATGTGTGATACGACATCAAGGAGAAGCGCGCCTATTAAAGGAGTATTCATCTCGCAAGGTTTAGTATGAAGAGCCACTTCAAAATTAATAAAGGCTGGAAAACAGCTCAACGCAGATTTACATGGAGGAGAATGTAATGAACATAGAAAAATTTTTTCAAGAGGCTAAAGCGAATTTTCAAGTCCATGATATTCGTACTAAGGATTCTCGTGTATTATTTATTCTTGAATCACCACATAAAGAAGAATTGAAATATGGTGTACCTTTAGCGGGTTTGTCTGGAAAATCTATGGCGAAAATACTTTTTGAAACCAATCAAATAGACGCAATGGGGAAATATTTAAAAAAAGAGAAAAATTCAGTATACGCTATAGTCAATATTTGTCCATTTCCACTTCAAGCATCGGCTTATCCAGAAGAATTTGCTCGACAATTTGCATCGGAATTAAATTTGGCAGAGTCCATTAGAACAAGTATGGCAAAAATATTTCGCGATCAGCATAAAGCCGATTTTCAAGCCATGTTAATTCATGATTTTAAAGAAAGACTTTTAAAAGGAATTACAGAAGACACAGTCATTGTGCCGTGCGGAAGGTTTGCTCAAAAATATGTGGATAAACTTCAATTAAACGAGAAATACGAAATAATCAGCGGGGTTCCGCATCCTTCATATAATTCATGGGCAAAAGAGCGATACAAAGATGTTATAGATCGTGTACGTGAAGAAGGAAAAATCAAAACAAGTTAAACAAAAATGCAGGGCTATTAAACAAAAACTATTTACTATTTGTAATTTGAGGATGACATAATTATTGTCATCCTCTTTTCTAAAGGCTCTTTTCTATAGGATTGTTGCTTTTGGAGCTTGTTATTCCGCTCATCATTAGTAAGTTGATTGGAGTGAAAGGTGCGAGACTCCTGCGGGACTGGCGGTCAGGTGAGACACTTAAAAGTGAAACGTCCGAATGTGGCTCACCGCCTGCCCCGCGGAAAGCGAGCATCCTGAAACGGAGATCAACTACTCACAAGAGCAACAAAGTATGCGAAAACAGTCTTTCTAAAACATCAACTACCTTCAAAAGCAACAATGAATACGAAAACAGCCTTAGAAGAAGAATACGGTTACGCCGTACATCACAGCAGTTATTCCGGCTGCAATCAATGCGGGCTTTAATTTGTACCGCGCATATTTTATAACGGATAAATTTAAAATTCTTGCGATCGTATTTGTGTCATCACTTAATGGCGAGGCGAAAGCGCCAAAAGTACCACTTGCAAAAACAGCTCCTATCACGAGAGGGACTGATACGTCTGCTACACCCGACATAGAAACACCGAGCGGCATTAATATACCCCAAGTTCCCCAAGCAGATCCTATAAAATAAGAAACTGCACAACCAAAGAGAAATAAGAGGGGAACAATTAAGGATGAGGGGATCCAAGCCGCATATTTCGTAACAAACTCTGAAAAACCAAGTTCTTCAGTCGCTGATGATAATCCCCAGACAATGGTCAACAGAACGATAACGCTCATTAATTCATTTCCGCCTAAAATAAATCCACTCAATAGTTCTCCTATCTTCATCTTTTGTAATCTTAAGAAAAGAAAAGTGAAAATCGCTGTAAAAAGAAGAGAAATAAGCATAGCATCCATAACATCAGCAGAGATGAAAGCTTTAATAAATCCACCAGTTTTCTTATAACCATCCCACCATGTAAGTAATAACGTTAAGGATACAACCATTATTAGCGGGATCAACAAATTCCATGGCTTGTTCGGCAAATCTTTGCCTACTGCAGGATCACAGGAGTGCCAATCGTCGTCGTTGCTTTCACCAACATCATCCGGATCCGATTCTTCCGTAGATTTGGAATGGTGAAAAAAACTTAAATAAATACCTACGATAATCATGACAATTGAAAAAAAATTAAAAGGGATGCTTTTAAGAAACATGGAATATGGATCTGCACTCAAATGTTCATTTTTCAAGGATAAACCAACGATAGATGTCATATACCCTACAAAAGCAGTTGCTATTGGAATCAATACAATGATTGGTGTAGCAGTCGTTTCAATTACAAACCCTAATTCTTGTGTAGACATTTTGACTTTTTTCAGCAGTGCTCTCATAATGGGAGCGATTGTTACAAATCGGAAGCTTGGAGCTGCAAATGTTCCAATCGTTGATACGTAAGTTAATAATAAAGCACCTTTTTTCGTTTGTATTCTGCTGGATGCTTCTTCTACAAATCCACGAATGCCACCTGAAAGTTTTATCATGGATATCAGTCCTGAAAAGACATATAGAAATACTAAGATTTTAATATTCTTTGGGTCGATTAACCCTTTAACAAGATAGTGCACCATTTTTTCCATACCGCCGACGAATGATGGCTTCAGCAGATAGGAGCCTGTTAAAAGACCAGCAATCAATCCGGGTAATACTTGTCTTGTTTTTATTGCGATCGGTATGACGACCAAAAAGGGAATGATTGAAACCCAGTTGTTATCCATCTTTGTCCTTCTTTCATTAAAGTCATAACGTTAGCGTGTGATGGATTTAAAAAAATATTCTTTTTAAGTCAGTGAAATAAGAATCACATTTGTTGAATGATATATGTTTCATTTGACCTAACATGGGATAAATTAAAAGTACCGTCACGGGAAACAGTTGCATTTATTATTGTTACGTGATAAGTTAAACAACGGAATATATATGGACGGAACAAGTTTGAATTACGGATAGCCTTGTAACTTTTAACTTTTAACCTTTACGCATATTCACATGGCTAAGCATTTCCAGTCAATTATTATTAGGAAATGCTATTTTATGTGCAATTCATGATGTATTTTGAAAAACAATTGGCTGACATTCTGCATGATCTTAAAAAAATGTCAGGTCCACGAGGTTATCGTAAAACCTTTTTCGTCAAAGAAAAGGAGATAGAACATTGACAACATTTCAAGAATTGGGACTTAGTCCCGAGTTGCTTCAATCAATCAATAACATGGGATTTGAGGAAGCAACACCAATTCAGCGTGACACCATCCCTACAGCTTTCAAAGGAACTGACTTAATCGGTCAGGCACAGACAGGTACGGGAAAAACAGCTGCATTTGGTATTCCGCTAATCGAAAAAATGGATACAAAATCAAGATTAGTACAAGGAATCGTTCTTGCACCAACGAGAGAGCTAGCTGTTCAAGTTGCTGAAGAACTTAATAAAATCGGTCAGTTTAAAGGAATTAAAACTTTACCGATCTACGGTGGACAATCCATTGTGCGTCAAATTAAAGCATTAAAGAATGGTCCACATATCATTGTAGGTACACCTGGACGTGTACAAGACCATATCAACAGAAAAACATTAAAGCTTGAAAACGTTCATACAGTAGTATTGGACGAAGCTGATGAAATGTTAAACATGGGCTTTGTGGAAGATATCGAGAAGATTTTAGAAAACGTTCCAACAGAACGTCACACTATGCTTTTCTCTGCTACAATGCCTAAACAAATTCAAAATCTTGCAGCTAAGTTCATGAAGGATGTATTACTTATAAAAGTAAAAGCTTCTGAAATGACAGTTAAAAACATTGAACAAGAATATGTCGAAGTAAAAGAACGTCAAAAATTCGATGCGCTTTGCCGCTTCATGGATATTCACTCACCAGAACTTGCAATCGTTTTTGGACGTACAAAGCGCCGTGTTGATGAGTTATCTGAAGCTCTTAGCAAACGCGGATATTCTGCGGAAGGGATTCATGGTGATCTTCCACAGGCGAAACGTGATAAGGTATTGCGTGCATTTAAAAACAATACAATTGAAGTTCTCGTTGCTACAGACGTAGCAGCACGCGGACTTGATATTTCTGGAGTATCACACGTTTATAACTTTGATATTCCTCAAGATCCAGAAAGCTATGTTCACCGTATTGGACGTACTGGGCGTGCAGGAAAGACAGGTTATGCATTAACTTTTATTACACCGCGTGAAATTGATCACTTATACACGATTGAAAAAATTACACAGCGTAAAATGATTAAGCGTGCTGTTCCTTCTGTATCAGAAGCGATGGAAGGACAGCAGCAGCTTGCATTAGAAAAATTAATGGAAGTTATTCAGCAGGATGACTTAAGCGGTTATAAGCAAACAGCTGTAGAATTATTAGAAGAAAATGATTCAGTAACGCTAGTAGCAGCTGCACTTAAACTTCTTACAAAAGAACCTGATACAACTCCAATTAACTTGACGGATGAGCCGCCGCTTTCTGTGAAAAAGAGACGTCCAAACAATCGTTTCTCAGATCGCAGACGTTCTGGTGGTAAACGCGAAGGTGGAAGACCTGATAACAACAACCGTCGTTCTGGATATTCTTCAAGAGGCGGAGAAAGAAGCGGAGCTCCAAGAGGAGAACGCAGCAGCTCTTCCAGCAGAGATGGCGGAAACCGCAGCAGCAGCCGTGATCAATCATACCGTTCACAAAAAAGAGTTCGTGAAGATAATAAAAACAGATAAAACAAGTAAAAGGATGGCTCTATTATTGAGCCATCCTTTTTTATATGTGTATGAAGTAATTTCAAGAAAGGGATAATAAGGAAATAGGTAAGTAACGAAAGGAATTGAGAAATGAAATACGGGGAAGTTTACACATTTAGGTCAAAGAGCGATGAAGATATTATATTACGGCCAGTCAATGAAAGTGATGCGGAAGAAATTATTAAGAGTGTTGAAACCATAATCAAGGAAGGGAAATACATTCAAAAAGAAGAGCCGCGTTCTCTGCTCGAAGAAATAACATTTATTAAACAAGTAAACACCTTAAATCATATGTATACAGCCGTAGAAAGGGCAGGTAAGGTTGTAGGCATTGCAAGAATCCTTAGAGGCCAGTTAGAAATGAAAAGGCACACAGGCGTATTCAGAACATGGATTCACCCTGATAGCCAAGGACTAGGAATTGCAAAAGAATTAATGAACTACACATTAAGATGGGGGAAGGCAAACTCATTACATAAACTTTGGCTAACTGTCTTTTCGGGAAATGAAAAAGCAGCATATGTTTATTCAAAAGTGGGGTTTGTAATTGAAGGCAGACTTAAAGATCAAGTTAAAATAAACGGAAAGTATGAAGATGAAATTTATATGAGTTATTTTTTTCCTCAGTAAACTGCGGTATATCACTGCAGTTTTTTAAATTCATGAATTTATAAAACAATTTGAATGTGCCTTCGAAATAAACATAGGTGAAATCGTTATCATATATATGGTAAAGTGGATAAAGATAACTAGGATATAGATAGGTGACGAATAATGAAATCAACAGAAAAAGAATTATTAACCATTGAAAAACAGCGTTTGATCGCTCTTTGCGAAACGTTCCATAATATGAACGAACAAAAAAAAGAAGAACAGTTAAGCGAGCTGTTTTTAAAAGCAGCACAAGAGGAATATGCCATCGCTTTTTGTGGACATTTCTCAGCTGGCAAGTCTAGTTTGATCAACGCTTTATCGAGTACGGGTATTTTACCTGCGAGTCCGATCCCTACGAGTGCCAACATTGTAAAAATGAAAAAAGGAGCACCGAAAGCCGTAGTCCGTCTAAAGACTAAACAAGAAGTAACATTTAATTATCCCTATGATGTTGAAGAAATTAAACAATTTTGCAAAGATGGAGATTTTGTTCATTCGATCGAAATCTTTTATGAATCAGATCAAAGTGGTACAAATTTAGCTTTTTATGACACGCCTGGAATTGATTCTACTGATCCAGCTCACAGGGAAGCAACAGAAAATGTTATTCATTTAGCAGATTTAATCTTTTATGTGATGGATTACAATCATATACTCTCAGAAACCAATGTAGAATTTATTAAAGAATTAATAAATAAAGGTAAAGAAGTCCGCTTAATCATAAATCAAATCGATAAGCATAGAGATGAAGAGCTTTCTTTTAAAGATTTTAAAGAGAAGGTCTTTAATAGTTTTAACACTTACGGAATCAAGAAAGAAAATATCTTTTTTACAAGTGTTAAAAACAGAACATTTCCACAAAATGATCTGTCAGCTTTAACAGCCTATCTTAAGAAAATTGAAATGAACAAAGATCGTCTTTTAGTGGAAGGGACAGGACGCCAAATCAATGAATTGGTTAATCAATACATTGAGACAGAAGAAGAGAATAGGGTTTCTTTAGAAATTATTTTAGAAAAGCTAGAAACATGGCAAGCAGAAAAAGATAAACTTCTTTCCGATCGGATTAAGCAAAAAGAAATCATGAATGAAAAAGAAGAGTCGATTAGAACCCAGTTTATGAAAATTGTTGATTCGGCACAGCTGATGCCCTATGAAACAAGAGAAAAAGCAGGATTGTTCATAGACTCTGTCAAGAATGATTTTAAAGTTGGTTTGTTTTTCTCAAAACAAAAAACCAATCAAGAACGCAATGCTAGAAAAGAAGCATTTCAGGAAAAGTTACAAGAATCAATAGATGCTCATATTAACTGGCACGCTCAAAACCAAATAAATAATTTGCAGAAAGAGCTTAAAACAGAGATTCCCCAATGGGATCCAATTGTTTTAAATGAAGAAACCCTTTTATCATTTGTTCAACCCGGTTTGTCCTCACAAGGTCAAGGACTATTAAATTATTGTGATAATATCGCTGGAGAGGCAAAAAAACAAGCTCGAAAGCAGATTGCTGCTATTATGAGCTTAGTGATGCAGGAAATATATAAAGAATACAATGAAGCTTCATTATATTCTAATAAGGATGAAGAAGTACTAAATAAGAAAATCGAGTCATTAACAATTGAGAAAGAAAGTGCAATGAAATGGGAAGACAATAAAAATGAATTGAACCATATTCTTTCAGTAAAAACAAAAGATTTGTATGATGCAGATGAATTCAAAAGCTATTATCTTTCTCAGTTTAAGCCGATATCAGCTGAACAATTTAAAGAGGAATACTTTGGCCAAAAGGATGAAAAAGAGTTAGAAGTTGAAAAAGAATCAGTAAATGTGACTTCACAAGATAATCAAACTTCCGGGTCTCTAGAAAAAGAAACGGAAAAGCTTATTAAAACAGCTTCACTATTAAAACCAATCACACAGCTTGAACATCTATCTCAAGAGCTCGATGATCTAGCAAAGAGATTAGGAAACCGTTACTTTACAATGGTCTTGTTCGGTGCATTTTCAGCAGGGAAATCATCATTCGCCAATGCTCTTTTAGGTGAAAATATTCTTCCGTCTTCACCCAATCCAACAACAGCTGCAATCAATGAAGTACGGAAACCTGAAAAGGGTTACGCACACGGTACAGTGAAGATCGAAATGAAATCAGAGATTGAAGTTCGAGATGAAATCAACAACATACTAAAATTTGATTCTGATCATTTGCCATCTATTATGAATCAATTAAATCTTGAATCTTTAGAACAAGAACAAGGAAAACATCTCAAGCATTTACAGGCCTTTAAAGAAGGATATCAATGGGCAGAAAATGCCTTGAACAAAACGATCACAACGGATTTATCTGAGGTATCTAAATATGCGGCGGTAGAATATAACGCTTGCTTCGTAAAAAAAATTACAATTTACTACAGCTGCCCTTTAACAGAAAAGGGGATCGTTCTTGTCGATACACCTGGAGCAAATTCGATTCATTCCAGACATACGGAAGTTGCATTTGAGTATATGAAACATGCAGATATCATTATCTATTTGACTTACTTTAATCATGCCTTTTCTTATACCGACCGTGAATTTTTGATTCAGCTAGGCAGAATTAAAGATACTTTTTCCTCCGATAAAATGTTTTTTGCGATAAATGCTTCAGATCTTGCAGAAACCAAAGAAGATGAATTGGCTGTAGTTGATCATGTCAAAAACAACCTCCAAACCTTTGGAGTCAGACATCCAAGGTTGTTCCCTGTTTCGAGTAAAAATGAACTAATGGGTGCACAAGGATTAGATCCGGGCTTTTCTGATTTTAGAAGCAGTTTAAATGACTATTTGGAAAACGATTTAGAAAGAGCTATGGTTTTAAGTGCAGAAAACTCACAAAATCATGTCAAAAAAGTCATACAGAATATGATCGCTGAAACAAATTTACGAATAGAAAAAGAAGACGAATATATACATGCTGTTCAGCAAAGAGAAGATGAACTATTAAAGCTTTGCGAGGACCAAATTGTTATACCAACAAAGCGATTACACCAGGAGATGAAAGAACTTCTTTTTTATGTAAAACAAAGAGCGCTCATTCGGTATCATGATTTTTACAAAGAAACGATTCATCCTGCTGCAGTAAAAACAGCTAAACCTGATTTAGTACAAAGTCTCCAAGAATTGTATGAAAAAGTGGCTCATGACCTTCAACAAGAATACAGAGCAAGTTCACTTAGATTAGACAAATGGATTCAGTTACGGCTGGATGAAAAAGAAAAAATCATTTTGAATGATGCAAACGAGAAACAAGTTAGTCTTCAGCATTCTCCGGAGGACAAGGAGAATTATCTAACACCGCCGGTTCCTGCAGCTTTAGCAAACATAGCGGCTGAAGGAAACAATGAATGGTTATCATATTTCAAAAACACAAAACAATTCTTTGAAAAAGGCGGATCTTCTGACTTAAGAAATGAACTTGTTAAAACAGTAGAAAAAGAAATCACAGTCTGGATTGAAACGGTGGAAGATGTATTGAGGGAGCATTATAAAACTGTTGCCCAAAATGCGGCTGAGCACACTAAGGCTCATTATATTCAGCAGATTAATCATTATTTTACAGAGCTGAAAAAGCCAGGGGATCTTGGAAAACGAATCGAAGTTCTTGAAAGCAGTTTAAAACAGATCGAAAATTTATAATAAGATTGCACCAAAAAAGCTGGCTTAATTGAGCCAGCTTTTTCGTTTGATATGAAGTATAAAAGGTTAGAGAGCTTTATGGCTTACACTCTTGTAATATTCAACCGTTGATATATCTGTTTTTGTTGGATAACGGTAAGACTCTTTATAGTTTTCAGGCCCTTTACCTGTAATTATTACAACACTCTCTGCGGGAGCTTCTTTCAGTGCATAAAAGATGGCTTCTGTTCTGTCTGGAATAATTGCAGCAGAGTGATTGCAGTCTGCAAGCGATATTTTAGTTTCTTCAATTAATTGATGCTGCGGAATTCCATTCAAATCATCTACTGTTAAAACGGTATGATTACTATATTCTAGTGATAATTGAATCATTTCTGTTCGTTTTGATACGTCACGATTTCCTCTAAAACCAAATACATGATATAGTGCTCTGTTTCCAGCTTTTTTGCGAGCGGCTTCTAAAACTTGATGAACGCCATCGGGTGTGTGTGCGTAATCAATAATAACAAGCGTTCCATTGTTTAACATGAGCTCTTCAAACCTTCCAGGAATTCCCGGAAAATTTGCGAGGGAAGAAATGGATTTTTGTATTGAAATCCCATAATCATAAGCTGCCGCGATGGCTGCGGTTGTATTTAACGCATTATATTCACCAGGCAAGGGAAGAGGGACGATAACTTGCTTAGAATCATAAACGAGATCGAAAGAATTTTTTCCAACATTTTCAATATAAAATTGATCTGTTTCCTTTCTCCCATATGTCCATATTTGAAGATCTTTTCGCAGTGATAATTCATCAACAAGTCTTTTTCCATAATTTCCTTCACTGCAAATAATAGCTGTGCCTTCCGATTTCAAATAATTAAATAGCTGAGCTTTACATTGAAAATAAGATTCCATCGTACCATGATAATCAAGATGATCATGCGTTAGATTCAAAAAAATGGCCTGATCATAAATAATGCCTTCAATTCTTTTCTGTTCGATCCCATGAGAACTTACTTCCATCACCACAGTTTCGTCTTGGCTCTCATGGAGCAATTTTTGCAAGGTAACAGGGTCGGGAGTTGTGTGGGAGCTTTTTACGATTTCAGAATTGATATAATGATGAACAGTCCCGAATAATGATGAAGAGACGCCTTGGGATTCAAGGATATGCTTAAGTATGAATGATGTAGTTGTTTTCCCATTAGTGCCAGTAATACCGGTCATTTTATGCTTTCTATAAGGTTGGCCATAAAAAAAAGATGCGGCTCTGCTTAACAATTTTTTTGTATCTTTTGAATAAAAGTAGATCCCTTTGCTCCTCGTTTCAGGATATTCGCCTATAACAGCTGCGGCACCGTTCTCATAAGCTTCTTGTATGTATTGATGCCCATCAGCTTGCACACCAGAAATAGCAAAAAACAAGTAGCCTGGTTTTACTTGTTTTGAATGGGATGTAATACCCGTAATATTGAGATTTTCGATATTTTCACTTTTGATGTGCAAGTGTGCTAATAAAGCTTTTAATTTCACTGAAACGTCATCCTTTATTTGAATTATTTTTAGTGTTATTCTATTTCGAGTTCTTATACATAAACATTAACCGTAATATGTTTATGTAAACTATTCGAAAAAACTGCCCAATTTAGGACAGTTTAAAGGAGAGTTTTAATAAATTTCTCAATTCCATTCATTCCTGCTTCTAATTTTTTTAAAGAAGCTGCATATGAAATCCGTACATATCCTTCTCCAAGATGAGAAAATGCATCGCCAGGAATGACAGCAACTGCTTGAGAATGTAAAAGTTTTAGGGCAAATGAATGGGAAGACAGCTTAAATGGTTTAATATTGATAAACAAATAAAATGCACCATTAGGTCTTTCAAAGGAAATCCCCATTTGTTCTAACCTTTCACAGCAGTATTCTAACCGCTTTTTGTATTCATTTCTCATTTCCAGTGCATCATCTTTTCCATTTGACAAAGCTTCTATCGCAGCAGCTTGTGAGATTGTAGAAGCGCATGTCACATTATACTGATGGACTTTTAGTACATGCTGTGTAATTTCTTGTGGTGCATATAAAAGTCCGATTCTCCAACCTGTCATGCTGTGTGATTTCGAAAGCCCGTTTATGACGATGGTTTTCTCACGCATTCCTTTATATGAAGCAATAGAACGATGCTGTCCATTATAGCGAAGTTCGCTATAAATCTCATCCGAAAGAATAAATAAATCTTTATCTTTTAAGAACTGAGCTAACTTTTCAAGTTCATGATCTTCAAGAACCGCACCTGTAGGATTGGAAGGGTAGGGAAGAATAAGGGCTTTTGTTTTGTCGGTCATTGCTTTTTCTATTTCTTCTACAGTCACTTTAAAGGATGTATTTGTCGTGTCTATATGTACAGTCTTCGCACCGCATAACGTAATTACGGGTTCATATCCAGGATAAACCGGGCCAGGCACGAGTACTTCATCGCCTTCAGACAAAATAGACCGTAAC
The DNA here is from genome assembly GCF_031457135.1 of Fictibacillus barbaricus. Taxonomy (GTDB): domain Bacteria; phylum Bacillota; class Bacilli; order Bacillales; family Fictibacillaceae; genus Fictibacillus; species Fictibacillus barbaricus_A. The sequence goes on from NZ_JAVDWA010000002.1 coordinate 153,918, forward strand.
GATATATCGATTGCTTCACTGGCGCCTGCTGTTACAATGACCTCAGTTAATGCGTCATAGTGTAAGCCGTATTTTTCCAAAAGAAAACCAGAAGCTGCACATCGAAGTTCTTCATATCCTGCATTATGTGAATAAACCGTTTTATTTTGATGTATTGCCATGATGGCAGCTTCTTTTACATGTTGAGGTGTTGGAAAGTCAGGCTGACCTAAAGTAAGGGAAATAGCGTTCGGATATTGTGCTACTTCGTTAAAAAATTTCCGAATCCCTGATATTTGAATGGATTTTGCACGATTGTTTAATAAATGTTCCATTATGTATCTTCCTTTCATACTGTTGAATCGGTGGGTCTAAAGATGACTTTTCCACTAAGTGTATCTTTAATTCCTTTCGTGCGTCAATGGGTGGATTTTCTTGTATGATTTTAAGGCTTTTCCCAATACTAATGAAGGTAATAGTACGGTTGTGGAGGATATTATGGAAGCAAAGAAAAAGTGGGACCTTTTAGCCTTGGCATCAATTCCTCTCGTTATGACTTTGGGGAATTCTATGCTGATACCAGTATTGCCTGATATTGAAAAGAAGTTAAATATTTCTTCGTTTCAGGTTTCTATGATTATCACGGTATATTCTGTTGTAGCTATATTGTTAATTCCGATTGCTGGTTATTTATCTGATCGTTTCGGAAGGAAGAAAATCATAATTCCTAGTTTGCTCATTGCAGGAATTGGAGGGTTAATTTCTGGATGGGCCGCATGGCAATCCGATCATGCGTTTATGGTGATTTTAATTGGACGTTTTCTTCAAGGAATAGGTTCATCAGGTGCTGCACCAGTTGTTCTGCCACTAGTAGGAGATATGTTTCAAGATGAAAAAGAAGTCAGTTCTGGATTAGGGCTAATTGAAACATCTAATACAATCGGGAAAGTAATCAGTCCCATTTTGGGCGCTTATTTAGCGACCATTATTTGGTTTTTACCGTTCTGGCTGATTCCGGTTTTTTGTGTTATTTCCATTGTATTCGTTTTATTTTTAGTTAAAGTTCCTAAAAAAAAGGAACAAGAAAAGCAATCATTTAAAGAATTTGTTAAAAATATTAAAGAGATTTTTCATATTGAAGGTAAGTGGTTAACTGCTATCTTCTTGATCGGTGGAATTATTATGTTTGTTTTATTTGGTATATTATTTTACCTTTCCACTATTTTAGAGGAGAAATATAACATACATGGAGTAATGAAAGGTCTCGTAATTGCTGTGCCTCTTCTTGCATTATCCATTTGTTCTTATATAGCCGGAAAAAAAATAAAACAAAACAAAGTTGTCATGAAATGGTGTACTTTTTTATCGATGGTCTTATTAGGAGGATCCGCTTTTTTAATTACCTTTACCGAAAATGTATATTTCCTTCTTGGTGCACTTTTTGTAGCTGGTATAGGAATTGGAGCAGCACTTCCTAGTCTGGATGCACTGATTACGGAAGGGATAGAAAAAGAAGCCAGAGGTACAATTACTTCTATATATAGCTCCATGCGATTTGTCGGGGTAGCATTAGGACCACCCATATACGCTATTTTAATGAAGTCATCACATGAGATGGTATTTTATACATCAGCTGGAGTAAGTGCTGTAGCAGCACTGGCAGCATTCTTTGCGATTAAACCAGAAAAAGAAAAAGGCGGGGGAGGAGACAAAGAAAATAAAGACAAAAAGCAACAGCAAGTTGATAACTTAAAGCCTGCGCTTGAATAAAAAGGCTGTTTTCGCAATCTTTGTTGCTCTTGAAAGTAGTTGATTTCCGTTCCAGGTTGCTCGCTTTCCGCGGGGCAGGCGATGAGCCACATTCGTACGTTTCACGTATAAGTGTCTCACCTGCCCGCCTGTCCCGCAGGAGTCTCACACCTTGCACTCTAATCAACTTTCAATGAAGAGAATGTAAAATATCAGCCAAAAGCAACAATTTTAAAAAATAGAACCATTAAAAAGAAACAGCGGATTATTCCGCTGTTTCTTTTGTTTTACCTTATATTAGCTATGTTTTCTATTGTTCAATTAACACAACGCGTGCAGGAGATGCATCAAGTCCTCTGATTTTCAATGGTGCTGCGATCATCAAATATTCACCTTCAGCTACATCTTTTAATTGAAGACCTTCGATAATAATGACATTGTTTTGAAACAGTTCTTTGTGAGTAGGGTGGTTTTCTTGTGCACGTTCTACACCGAGTGCGTCAATTCCAACACCAGAAACCCCGATTTCTGTAAGAAGCTTAGCTGCTTCTTTATTAACATATATGAATTCAAAGTTAAATTCTGTATCCCAAGAATTCTTTGTTTTAAATAATACGAAATCACCTTGTTTAATGTCTTTACCTTGCAGGTCATCTGCTTTGATTGAATCAACTGCATTGGTTAAATCGATTACTTTTGCTTTTCTTACAAGCTTATCTAACGGAAGGGTTTCGATTGTATCTCCGCCAGGAATCATGTGCAGTGGGGCATCAACATGTGTCCCTGTATGAACATCCATTTCTAAACGTGTTTCGGTTACGTGTCCTGATTGTCCAGTATTAAACGAAGGCTGTTTTTCAGGCTTGTTTTTATAGACGGGCATTCCTTCAAATATAGGCAGTGAAATGTCATGTATTTTCATCAATCACAGTCCTTTCTTAAGTTTGTAGGCTCCCACCAGGAGTGTCCGTCACGTTGCAGCATCTCATCCGCTTCAACAGGTCCCATACTTCCTGATTCATAATGTGTTAACGATGCATCAGGATTGTTATGCCATGCACTCGTAATGCGGTCTATAAACTCCCAGCTTAGAGCGACTTCATCCCAGCGGGTAAAATAAGTTGATTTTCCTAGAAGGCAATCATGAATGAGTTTTTCGTATGCCTCAGGAGAGTTCATATCAGCAGTTGCTTGATTATTGTAACTCATGTCGATAGGAAGAAGATCAGAAGTGTCTCCTTTTGGCTTCGCATTAAGTGTCAAGCTTACACCTTCATCAGGCTGAATATGAATTCGTAGCAAGTTAGGCTGATATTGCTCTTTGTTTGCGTGATAAAGTGCCATTGGTCCTTGTTTAAACTGAATTACAATTTCAGTTGATTTTACTGCCATCCGCTTTCCAGTACGAATATAAAATGGAACACCTGTCCATCTAAAGTTATCAATAAAGAGTTTAGCGGCTACAAATGTTTCTGTTTTAGACTCAGGGTCAACCTTATCCTCATTAAGATAGGCTGGAACCGTTTCCCCTTTCATCTTACCTTCGCCATATTGGGCACGAACTACATTTTTCTGAACTTCTTCTTCATTAAAGAAGCGAAGAGAACGGAGAACTTTTACCTTTTCATCACGGATATGCTCTGGCTTAAGTTCGCCAGGAGGTTCCATAGCAACCATCATGACCATCTGAAGCATGTGGTTTTGCACCATATCAAGAAGCGCTCCCGATTTTTCGTAATACGGGGCTCGATCTTCCACACCCAGCGTTTCACTGGAAGTTATTTGTACGGAATCAATATATTTATTGTTCCAAATCGATTCGAAAATGGCGTTGCCGAAACGAATCACTTGAATGTTTTGAACCATTTCTTTTCCAAGGTAATGATCAATGCGGTAAATGTCGTTTTCATTAAAGCTCTGCTGAATCTCTTTGTTTAATTCTGTGGCAGAAGGCAAGTCATGGCCAAACGGTTTTTCAATGACAATTCGTTGCCAGCCTTCTGTGTTTGTAATACCTTCTGATTTTAAGAACGTTGGAATGGTTCCAAAAAAGCTTGGCGCCATTGCTAAATAATACAGTCGGTTTCCATTCGTACTGTAGTCGCGGTCAAGCGAATTCAGCAGTTCTTCTAGATCGTGGTAGCTTTTTTCACTTGTTACATCCATTTTTAAATAATAAAAATGGGAGGCGAATTTTTTTATCTTCTCAGTTTCAGCACCAGGAGTATGCTCTTCAATTGCACCATAAACATCTTTTTGGAACTCTTCGTGAGAATATTCTTTTCTAGAAACGCCGACTACTGAAAAGTTCTCTTTCATATGTCCCTTTTGATACAATTGATAGAGTGCAGGAAACAATTTTCGATGAGCCAGATCACCTGTAGCTCCAAAAATTACAATAGAAGCATTCGGAATACTATGTATCATTTTACAAGTCACTTCTTTCTATCTGTTGTTTATGTGTTAGTTTTCCCTGCATGAAGTAAAATTAACGAAAACTTTACAAGGAGGTTTTTATTATGTCCAATTTTGTAAGTCCTGAATGGGTGAATGAGCATGTTAATGATATTCAGGTCATTTTTTTTGACTGCCGGTTTTCACTGGCAGATCCTCAAGCGGGATTTAAGCTATACAAAAAGGATCATATTAAAGGAGCTTATTTTGCTGATTTAAATAACGATCTATCAAGACCTTTATCAACTCACGGCGGCCGCCATCCATTGCCTTCCGTAAACATACTATCACAATTTTTTAGTAATTGTGGAGTAGACGGTGAAAAAATTGTCGTTGCATACGACGATGAAGCTGGTGCTTATGCGTCCAGACTTTGGTGGATATTAAAGTACCTTGGGCATTCTAAAGTTTTTGTCATGAATTGCGGCTACACACACTATAAGGAAAAAGGGTATTCAATCTCAAGTAAAATGCCTGCAGAAAAGTCCGGGAATTTTACTCCAAACGTCCAAAACACTATGAAGATAGATAAGGATGAACTATTAAGGAAAATTAAAAGTGGTGAAGACACCATTATTGATGCAAGAGAAGAAGGACGATACAAAGGGATCTTTGAACCTATTGATCATAAAGCGGGACATATACCAACAGCAGTAAACATTCCCTGGAAATCAAACTATCGGTCACCAGGAATTTGGCGGAGCAGGGAAGAGCTTAGAACCATCTACAAGTCATACGCCGATAAAAAAGAAAAACAAATCGTTTATTGCGGTTCAGGGGTTACAGCCTGTATCAATATTCTTGCAATGGATGAAGCAGGAATAGGGAATGTTTCCTTATATCCAGGGAGCTGGAGTGATTGGATCAGTTATGAAGAAAATGAAGTTGAAACAGATTAACATTAAAATTTCACGTACCGTAATTGTTTTATAAAATGTGAGGGATAAACAATGAAACAAATCGATTTACATACACATACAACGGCTTCGGATGGCACCTTTTCACCCGCAGAAAATATTTTGAGAGCCAGAGAAAAAGGATTAAAAGCCATAGCCATCACAGATCACGACACCATTAACGGTATAGAAGAGGGCCTCGCAGAAGCTGCAAAGCATGAAGGCATTGAATGTATACCTGGTATTGAAATTAGTACTTTATACAATGGTCAAGACATACATGTTTTAGGATATTTCATCAACTATAAAGATGAAGAATTCTTATCCAGTTTACAAAAACTGCAGTCAGTTAGAGATCAACGAAATCATCTGATTATTAAAAACCTGAACGATTTAGGTATACACATTGAGGAATCGGAGCTAGAAGCTAAAAGACATGGAGATGGCAATGTGGGAAGAGGTCATATTGCGGAACTTCTAATGGAAAAAGGAATCGTAAAATCAATACCTGACGCATTTGAAAAGTATTTAGGAAAAGGCAAGGCAGCCTATGCAATGATCGAAAGAATTTCTCCGATCGAAGCGATAACACTTATTAAGAAAGCTAATGGAATACCGGTATTAGCACACCCTGGCATATATGAAGCAGATGAGCTGATCCCTATAATGTGTGAAAACGGATTGGCAGGAATGGAATATTTTCATCCCGATCATACAGCAGAACAAGTAAAACACTATGAAAGACTTGCGGAAAAATATTCGTTAATAAAAACTGCAGGCAGTGATTTTCATGGTTTTCGAAACGGTGAGGTTTTTCATGGAGACATCGGTTGCTGTACAGTTCCATACAGCACATTAACAAAATTAAGAAACAAATGAAAATAGTACTTGCCAGCTAACCCATAACCTTATAGTATTCAATACGGAGTAATATTGAATGTAGAGAGGAAGTTCGGGTTTGACTTGGGATTTATTAAACATCATTGGAACAATAGCTTTTGCCATCTCAGGTGCATTAGTTGCAATGGAAGAGGATTATGATCTGCTCGGTGTTATAATTTTAGGCTTAGTTACTGCTTTCGGAGGGGGAATCATTCGAAATGTTCTTATTGGAATACCAGTAGATTCTATTTGGCAGCAGGGTTTATTGCTTAAATCAGCACTAGCAGCAATGGGAATTGTATTCTTCATGCCATCTAACTTCATACAGTTTTCTAAAAAAAGTCTGCACTTTTTTGATGCTATCGGTCTATCGGCGTTTGCCATCCAAGGTGCTATTGCAGCTACGAGCATGAACCATCCAATAAGTGCAGTGATCGTTGCCGCGATTTTAACCGGAATCGGCGGAGGTATTATTCGTGATATTTTGGCTGGGAGAAAACCAGTAGTACTAAGGGAAGAAATTTATGCCGTTTGGGCTTTGCTTGGAGGACTAATTGTAGGATTGAACATGGTAAACAGTTTAGTTGATTACATGATACTTTTCATCGTTCTCGTATGTTTTAGAATGCTTTCAGTTAAATACAATTGGAAGCTTCCCCATCGAGCACTATAGTTTGAGTATAAACCACCTTTACGGGTGGTTTTTTTGCACTATCATAAAGTATAACTTGTTAACAAAATGATGTTCTAAGCACAGTATCAAGTCAAAGTCGATAGTATATGTGCAACTAAGGCTGACGAAAATGGCTTGCGTCACCCAAGTTTTCTTCATTGCAGGATTTATCCGTATAAATATGGAAGTTATTTTATAGAGACAGGAGGGGGTATTATGAACACGGCCTATTATGAAAATCGTAAAATACAACAACCGCAATTCAGAGCAGATGCTTGTTTTGACTATTATAATGAGCGGCTGCGTATAGATGATTACCGTGGGAATGTCCGCGTACTTGTGGAATGGATCAATGAAACAACAGCAATACATCCGTTTCAAAAGGTCATTATTAAATCACGTGCAGATGATGTGTCTTATTGGCTTCAATATGGATTTATATTTGAAGGTGAGTTTTCAAGTTATTTTAATGGTGCTGCCGCAATAGCAATGTGCAAGTATATTTCGAATGATAGAAGAAACAGCGGTTATTGGGCAGAAGAGGATAACATCCTAAAAAAGGTTCGACAGCTTTCAAATAGCAATTTGCCAAATCAGTTGCCGGTCGAGTATAACATGCGTATGGCAAATGAACAGGATGCTAAAGAATTAGCTGAATTATATGGAATTGTTTTTGAAATTTACCCTACACCAATGAACGATCCCCAATACGTTCGTGAAATGATGCAAGCAGGGACGTTATTTTGTTTAGTACTGCACAATGGAAAAATTGTAAGCGCTGCCTCAGCAGATATTAATTCAACTTATCATAATGCGGAAATAACAGACTGTGCGACTTTAATTGAACACCGCAAATATGGTCTCATGAAACACCTTGTTGAACAACTTGAAAAAGAATTGTTTATGCGCAATATTTATTGCTCTTATTCCATCGCAAGAGCTTTATCCTTTGGAATGAACGCTGTATTTTATCAAAGAGGTTACACGTATACTGGCAGGCTTGCAAATAACTGTAAAATATTTGACAAATTTGAAGATATGAATATATGGGTGAAGGATTTATCTCGATAATAAGTAGTGCTTAAAATCCGGCATGTACTGACAAATATTCGGCGCCTGGGGTGGTGGAACTTCATGATTTCTGGAACTGTAGAAACAGCAGAAACTTTAAAAGCGATTTTAAAAACAATTGATGAAGGAATACATGTAGTTGATGCAAATGGAATGACGATTTTTTATAACTCAGTAGCTGCCTCATTAGATGGTTTATCTCCTGAAGAAGTTCATAATTATCATGTGCTGGATGCTTTTCCATCCTTAACTAAAGAAACAAGTACGTTATTAAAAGTGATTCAAACCGGAATCCCGATTCATAATCAGCACCAATCTTATCGAAATAGAAAAGGCATTCAAATTGATACAATCAATTCAACACTTCCTTTATGGCTGGATGGTGAATTAATTGGTGCTGTAGAAGTAGCAAAAAATATTTCGAAAATTAAACAGCTTTCAGATCAGCTTTTAGATCTACAAGCAAAAATCAAAAGTCCAGCTAAGAAAGCGAATAAACGAGTATTTGCTTCCTATCACTTTTCAGATATTTTAAGCAGAAATCCACTTATGAATGAACTTAAGAATCAGAGTGAAATGGCTTCCAGGACGAATTCACCTGTTATGATTTACGGAGAGACTGGTACGGGTAAAGAATTGTTTGTTCAAGCCATCCACAATGCATCTAATAGGAACACCAAACCCTTTATTGCGCAAAATTGTGCTGCTATTCCAGGTCCGCTTTTAGAAGGTATATTGTTCGGGACTACAAAAGGAAGCTTTACAGGAGCTGTTGACCGGCCTGGTGTTTTTGAATTGGCTGATGGAGGGACGTTATTTCTAGATGAAATTAACTCCATGCCTATTGAACTTCAGGGTAAAATTCTAAGAGTGGTCCAAGAAGGAATCGTTCAGAGAATTGGCAGCGGTATAGCGCATAGAGTAGATGTTCGAATTATTTCGGCACTGAATGAAAAGCCGGAAGACTGTTTAACAAAAGGAATCCTTCGCCATGATTTATTTTACAGATTAAACGTTGTTTATTTAGAACTTCCTCCATTAAGAGATAGGGGAGAGGACATCCCTTTTTTAACAAATTATTTTATTCGAATATTTAATGAAGCATTTCATAAAAAAATCAGCGGTTTGTCAGTTGAAGCTGAAAAAGCATTTTGTCATTATGGCTGGCCAGGAAATATTAGAGAACTCAAACACGCCATCGAACACGCAATGAATTTTGCTGATGAAGAAGGAGTAATCGAACTGCATTTAGTACCGAGTCATGTAAAACAAGCAGGTGCTATAGACCAAGGACAAACAGGCTTTGAGAATGCAGATATACCACCACTTAAACTTGCATTGGATGAATTAGAAAAACAATTAATAGATAAAGCATTAAAACAAACGTCAGGGAATATTCAGCAAGCTGCAAAGCTTCTTCAAGTCCCTAGGCAAACTTTACAATATAAAATGAAGCAAAAGTAACCGCCGGAAATCCGGCGGTTACTTTTGTTATTTTCATAATCATCATGGCCCGAAATGAAAGAAAGATGCATAAACTATAAGGCCGACGCACATATTCGGAAATTTCAGATATTTTGGCACAGAACTTGCATGTAGTTTACAGGTGCAGAAATAAAGGAGGTCATAGAATGCCTATCGTTAACGGACTATTCAAACCAAAGAAACATTGGAAAGAGTACGATCTATGGAAGGATGTTACGGAAGAACAATGGAATGATTGGCTTTGGCAGCTAACGAACACCATCAGAAATCTGAAAGATCTTAGAAAAGTCATTAACATGACGCCAGAAGAAGAAGAAGGAGTAAAAATTTCAACGATGACGATTCCGTTGAATATTACACCTTACTATGCTTGGCTAATGGATCAAGATGATTCTAGATGTCCGATCCGTATGCAATCTGTTCCTATTGGAAAAGAGATTTTAAAAACAAAGTATGATTTAGAGGATCCTCTGCATGAAGATGAGGATTCCCCTGTACCTGGCCTAACTCACCGATACCCGGACCGTGTATTGTTTCTAGTGACAAATCAATGCTCCATGTATTGCCGCTATTGTACGCGAAGAAGATTTTCGGGTCAGATAGGAATGGGTGTGCCGAAGAAACAGCTGGATGCAGCAATCAACTACATCCGCAGTAATCCGCAAGTAAGAGATTGTTTGATCTCCGGCGGTGATGGATTATTAATCAATGACAATATTTTAGAATATATATTAAAGAACTTAAGAGAAATCCCTCATTTGGAAATCATCAGGATAGGTACAAGAGCGCCGGTCGTATTTCCGCAGAGGATTACGGAGAATTTATGCAATATTTTAAAGAAATATCATCCAGTATGGCTGAACACTCATTTCAATACATCATTGGAAATTACCGAAGAATCTAAACGAGCTTGTGAAATGCTAGCCAACGCAGGAGTTCCTGTTGGAAACCAATCTGTAATCTTGGCTGGAATCAACGACAGTGTTCCAATCATGAAGAAACTCATGCATGACTTGGTCAAGATAAGAGTGCGTCCCTATTATATTTATCAATGTGACCTTTCAGAAGGAATTGGCCATTTCAGAGCACCTGTTTCAAAAGGTCTTGAAATTATTGAAGGTCTTCGCGGTCATACTTCCGGTTACGCCGTCCCAACATTTGTAGTGGATGCTCCAGGCGGTGGTGGGAAAATTGCTGTACAGCCAAACTATCTGATTTCACAATCACCCGAAAAAGTAGTTTTGAGAAACTTTGAGGGTGTTATTACCTCATATCCTGAACCACAAAACTATCAAGCTGGCAGAGCTGATGCCTACTTTAATGAGATCATGGGCACAAATCATATTAAGCCTGCCATCGGAGTATCTGCACTTATGAACGATGAGGCTTTTAATCTAGTTCCAAAAGGTCTTAAACGGTTAGAAAGAAGACAAGATTATCACACTAATCCTGAACATAGCTCATTAAAAGATAAACGTGATAAACGTGATGAACTGAAAGAGAAAAAATATAAATTTGAGCAAGAGAAAAATGAAGGAAATTCTTCGTCTTCTGAAGAACACAAGAATGCATAAGAACGGAGGAAATCATGAAGTGTTTATGGTGTGAAAACGAAAAAGCAGAACAATCAGAATTAACGGGATATTGGGAACTGCCGGATGGATCCAAAGCAGTAGAAATCACAGTTATTCCTTCTGTTTCCTGCCGTTCTTGCGGAATGGAATATCAGGAAGATCATATTGTTGATGAAATAGAAGATCAATTAATGCTAATTGACACTAAAAAGATAGATTCATCTATTTCGTATCATGAGCTGATGGCAATCCCAAGATTCTTAAAGAAGAATTACTTTAAACTCTAGCGTTTTATTGATAACGGAAATGCCATCCGTGTCATTTCCGTTTTAACCTCATGAGGAAGGAGCCTTTTTTATGAGAAAATCACATCTCATTAAACCGGTTCTAGGAAATGATTACCCAGTGATCAGCCACGGAAAAGGAATTTATTTATACGATAAAGATGGTAAGCAATATATCGATGGCTCTTCAGGTGCTATAACAGCAAATATTGGTCATGGTGTTGAAGAGATTGCTGAAGCCATGTGGAATCAAGCGAAGCACGTATCCTTTGTTTATCGGTCTCAGTTTACGAATGAAGCAGCTGAACGATTGGCTGAAAAACTAGCAGAATATGCACCAGGAGATCTTAACTCCGTATTCTTTGTTAATAGTGGTTCAGAAGCAACGGAAACGGCACTGAAAATTGCTATTCAATATTTTCAAGAACAAGGAATTCATACAAAGAACAAAGTTTTATCCAGATGGACCAGCTATCATGGAATCACCTTAGGAGCCCTTTCAATGTCGGGGCACCCTTTAAGAAGACAGCGTTTTAGTTCTTTATTAGAGGATTTCCCTGTTGCTCCTGCACCGTATTGCTATCAATGTCCATTAAAAGATACGTATCCTGGGTGCGGGGTCAGATGCGCTGATGAATTGGAAACGATCATTCAAGCAATTGGTCCAGAGCAAATTGCAGCTTTTATTGTTGAACCCGTAATCGGAGCGTCAGGCGGCGCTATCGTTCCTCCAGATGAATATTACACCAAGATAAGATCGATTTGTACAAAATTCAACATCTTAATGATTGCAGACGAAGTTATGACTGGTATGGGCAGGACAGGAAAAATGTTTGCTATGGAACATTGGGATGTTATTCCTGATATCATCACACTTGGAAAAGGGATGAGTGCAGGTTATACGCCGATGGCAGCCACTATTATTTCAGATCGTGTAATGAAAGAAATAGAAAATGGAAGCAAAATCATTATGGGTGGACATACATTTAGTGCAAACCCTCAATCAGCAGCTGCTTGTTTAGCCGTAATACAATTCATGGAGAGAAATAGCCTTATCGAAAATACAGAAACAATTGGGGAGTATTTGCTTAACAGCTTACAAAGACTTCAATGGAAACATTCAATAATCGGTGATATTAGGGGAAAAGGGCTATTGTGCGGAGTTGAATTTGTTAAGGATCCAATAACAAGAGAACCTTTTGAAATCTCTAGTAAAGTAACAGAGCGTTTATTATCTATCTGTTTTGAAAAAGGGCTGCTTGTTTATCCTGCAGTTGGAGGTGTTACTGGGTTTTCAGGGGATTCGATACTTGTTTCTCCTCCTTTAATAATAACGAAGGAACAAGTTAATGACATCATTGATATTCTCGATCATGCAGTTGGCGAACTCACAAGTTTACTAATCACTGAAGGATTGTATATTACAAAGGCCACAAGTTGAAAGAGGTGCAAATAGTGGAACAAAAAGTGAATAAGCAAATATCCATTGAAGACGCCTCTCGGTATTTTTTTAACGGCATGTCACTGATGGCAGGGGGATTTGGAGGGGTTGGTGCTCCTCCTTCCTTAATTAATATGATCTTGGAGAAAAATATACACGACATCTTGTTAATTAGTAACGACACAGGTTTTCCTTGGATTGGACCAGGTAAATTAATCACAGAAAAACGTGTAAAGAAACTAATTGCCTCCCATATTGGATCTAACCCAGAAGCAGGAAAGCAAATGCAGGAAGGGTTTCTCGAAGTTGAGTTTGTTCCTCAAGGTACTTTAGCCGAAAAGATAAGAGCTGGAGGAATGGGACTAGGCGGAATTTTGGTTGATGTCGGTCTTGGAACGGTTGTTGAAACGAACAAACAAAAAGTGGATGTGAATCATAAGACATATATGATTGAACCTGCATTAACTGCAGATGTTTCTATTGTTTACGCACAAAAAGCAGATTTTTACGGCAATCTTGTTTATGATAAAACCGCCAGAAATACGAATCCTCTCGTTGCAACAGCTGGACAGATTACAATAGCTGAAGTTGAAGAAATCGTTCCTATCGGCTCTTTGCACCCTGAAGAAATTATTACACCTGGTGTATTTGTTGATTATATTATTCAAAGTAAAGGGGTGGACTGGAAATGGGTCTGGGAGCTGAAACAAGGCACAGGATTGCAAGAAGAGCAGCGCTCGAAATAACAGATGGAATGGTTGTTAATTTAGGAATAGGCATTCCTACCCTCGTTGCAGATTACATTTCCAGTGATCTACATATCATGCTGCATACTGAGAACGGCATATTAGGAATGGGCGGTTCACCTAGAGAAGGAGAAGAGGACGGGAATTTATCAAATGCCGGTGGATATCCAGTAACCATTAAGGCAGGAGCCTCTTATTTTGACAGCGCTACAGCATTCGGAATTATTCGTAAAGGGTTACTTGATGTAACGATACTTGGTGCTCTGGAAGTAAGTGAAAAGGGTGATATCGCCAACTGGATCGTCCCAGGTAAACGCGTTCCGGGAATGGGTGGGGCGATTGACCTGGCACAAAAGGCAAAAAAGGTCATTATCTTAATGAATCATACAGATAAATATGGAAATCCAAAGATTGTCAAGGAGTGCTCACTGCCGCTGACAGTTAAAGAAGGAGCACATATGATCATTACAGAAAAAGCAGTATTTCATTGTGCAGATGGAAAATTAGTATTAAAAGAAGTGATGAATCCATATACCGTAGAAGATGTGTTGAGCTCTACAGGGGCAAACGTAATTGTAGACGAAAAAGTTTCTGTCTTTCTATAAGGATTTTTTCGTCTTCATTGTTGCTTTTGAAAGTAGTTTATTTCCGTTCCAGGTTGCTCCCTTTCCGCGGGGCAGACGGTGAGCCACATTCGTACGTTTCACGTATAAGTGTCTCACCTGCCCACCTGTCCCGCAGGAGTCTCGCACCTTGCACTCCAATCAACATGTCAATGAAGTCTCTTATTGAAAATGCCTTAAAAACTACAACCTTTTAGAAATGAGCCTTTTGAAAAAATCTTTTAGAAAACAACGTCCAATAAAAAGAAAGAGGGTAGTTATAGATGTTTGTAAAAGAAAAACTCTCTAATTGGCTTCTTCAAGAACAAGAAAATGCAGTTTTCTTTTTACAAAAAACGGTTCAAGAAGCTAGTACGACTGAAAATGAAGCAGGCGTACAAAAACTAATTGCTTCAAAATTAGAAGAGATTGGCTTGGAAGTTGATATGTGGTATCCGGATGGAGAAGAGCTGGCAGCCCATCCTTATTTTTGTGCAGGACGTACAGACTTTAGCAAGAGTCCTAATGTTGTTGGCATTTGGCGAGGTACAGGAAATGGAAAGTCACTGGTATTAAATGGACATATTGATGTTGTACCTGAAGGGGATCTTAAACAATGGGATGATCACCCTTTCAGCGGTAAAGTTATTGATGGTAAACTTTACGGCCGCGGTTCAACTGACATGAAGGGTGGAAACCTAGCCCTTTTATTAGCCATTCAGGCATTAAAAGAATCAGGTACCAAACTTAAAGGAGATCTGTATTTTCATAGTGTAATAGAAGAGGAAAGCGGCGGTGCGGGTACACTTGCCGCAGTACTTAGAGGCTATAAAGCTGACGCAGCTATCATACCAGAACCTACTAACATGAAAATATTCCCTTCACAGCAAGGCTCCATGTGGTTCAGGCTAACTGTCAAAGGAAAAGCGGCACATGGCGGTACACGGTATGAAGGTGTCAGTGCCATTGAAAAAGCAGCTGTCGTCCTTGCAGCTGTTAAAAAACTTGAAGAAATACGGAATCAGCGAATAACTGATCCATTATATAAGAATATTCCCATACCTGTCCCTATAAATATCGGTAAAATCTCTGGAGGAAATTGGCCATCTAGCGTTCCGGACACCGTTCTTCTTGAAGGTCGAATCGGGGTTGCTCCTCATGAGACACTTGAACAAGTAAAAAAAGAATTGGAAGAACATCTGGCTGCTATTGGTGACTCGTGGATAAAAGATCATCCAGTGATTATTGAATGGTTTGGGGCACAGTGGCTGCCGGGATCCATTGACACATCGCACCCCTTAATGAAAAATCTTGTTCATAATTATGAACAAGTGCTGGGAGAAAAGCCAATGATTGAGGCTTCACCATGGGGAACAGACGGCGGCCTTTTAACACAAGCCGGTAATACACCTTCCATCGTGTTTGGACCAGGTGTGACGGCTGTAGCTCATTATCCAAATGAATATATAGAGATTCATAAGATCATAGAAGCTGCTGAGATTATTGCTTTAACTATATATGACTGGTGCGGAGGGTATAGCGAATGAAGAAATCTGAAGACCTTTTAAAACGAAAAGAGCTGAATGTTCCTAGAGGCCCTTTTAATACAGTATTAAATTTTTTAGATCATGCCAGCGGCAGTACGATGACAGATGTAGATGGAAGAGAATACATTGATTTTGCCGGTGCCATCGGGACATTAAACGTAGGTCATTGTCCTCCTCGTATTGTAGATGCCTTAAAGAATCAAATCGAAAAATATATACATCCATGTTTTCACGTCATGATGTACGAACCATATATCCAGCTCGCAGAAAAACTGAATCAAATCACTCCGGGTAATCATCACAAAAAAACGTTTTTCTTAAATAGCGGTGCTGAAGCTGTTGAAAATGCAGTAAAAATTGCACGTAAGTATACAGGCAGAAAAGCAATCATCTCGTTTGAGCGCGGTTTCCATGGCCGGACCCTTTTAGCGATGTCATTAACAAGTAAAGTAAAACCTTATAAATTTGAATTTGGCCCTTTTGCACCTGAGACGTATAAAATGCCATATCCTTATTACTATCGTGATGAACGTAATGTGGAAGAAACGGATGCAGCTATTCTTAGTAAGTTTGAGGATTTTTTCTTAGGTGAAGTTCCGCCAGAAGAAATAGCAGCTATTATTTTTGAGCCTGTACAAGGTGAAGGTGGATTTGTCGTTCCTTCTAAAACGTTTGTACAAGGTCTTCGGAAGATTTGTGATAAATATAATATCCTGCTCATTGCTGATGAAATCCAAACCGGTTTTGGCCGTACAGGCAAGATGTTTGCGATTGAACACTTTGATGTTGTTCCTGATCTTATGACGATGTCAAAGTCTATTGCAGCAGGACTTCCGATCTCAGCTGTAACTGGAAAAGCTGAGATTATGGATGCACCCGCACCTGGAGAAATCGGAGGAACGTATGGAGGAAGTCCCCTCGGATGTGTGGCAGCTTTAGAGGTTATTGCCATGATTGAAGAGGAAGAATTGTTAACGAAAGCTGAAGAAATTGGTTCAATCATATTAAATACATTTAATAAATGGAAAAATCAATTTGATTTTATCGGAGATGTTAGAGGGATAGGTGCCATGTGTGCACTCGAAATCGTTCAAGACAAGTCTAGTAAAAAACCGGATGCGTTCAAAGCTAAACAAATTATAGCTGCATGCAATCAAAATGGGCTAGCCATAATGGGAGCAGGTTTATACAGCAACGTGATCAGAATATTATCACCTCTCGTTATTTCAAAAGAGCAGCTTCAAAAAGGACTCAATATCATGGAAGCTCAATTGAATAAAATCAGTGAAACTGTTTCTTTATAGCAGACTAAAACCTTGTCAATTTGGCAAGGTTTTTCCAATGTAAAAATAAGGGAAACTATTTTAGCGACTATTCTAAATATTATGGTATTATTTCTCTATATAGAGAGAAAAAGGGGATGTCATAGTTGATTAAATGGAAAAAGCTAGCCGTTGGGGGTATTTTGCTAGGCGGCTTCATCTTTTATACCCAGTTTGCCAAAAGCGCTGAACCCGCTTGGAAAGTTAATGAGAAACAATTCCATGTAGTGGACAGTTTCAATGAAGGAATGGAAAAGGAATACACAAAATTTGAAGAGCTTAGAGTAGTAGATCGTTATAAGCTTGTGAAAAAAATAAATAAAACTATTCCATTAGAAAAAGAATTAAGGACATTAACGATAGAAAGAGTTTGGAACTTAGAAGGCCGTTTATATATCTTATACAGTGTAGATTTAAAAGAACGGGACAAAAATGCACAAGATGTCCCGCGTTTACTCGTTAAAAATATGCAGCTTTCAAATGAAAAAGACGAAGAATTCTCATTTCAAGCAAGCGATAATTTCACTGCAGATTCTGGATTTGTGTTTAAGCATAGATTGTATCGCTCCATGTTTTTAGTTCCTAATCCTGAAAAACTTGAACGAGATGATTGGAGCATTTTAACAGATGCTGATCATTTCGAACTTCAAAATCTTCAAGTGTTTAATAGAGATGGTTTTGACAAAATTAAAAATATTGGTTTTAAAGTTTCATCAGAAAACATTTTAGAAAAAGTACTGGAATCATCTCCAATACATAAACAATTCACTTATGATGGCAACAAAAAAGCGGAAATAAACGCGTATGAGATTTTATTGTACAGCCGCCAGTTTGCGGTTAATATTCCAAGGGATGATAAAGATTTAATCGGTTTTTCCGGATGGATTGATCAACCCGGCACCCCCTTCTCATGGGATCTTGTAGGTACACCGGAGAAAGGATTTTCATTGCCGACCTTTGAGGAACAATTAGAGCAAAAGAATTCAAAAAAGAAAAAAGCGATTACTATTGATGCCACCTTATATAAAGATAAAAGATCTTACTCATGGACAATTCCTAAAGAAGATATCGTTAAAATGAACTCAAATCCTGATGAAGAAATTGTGAGAAATGAGCCCATAAAGACAGATAATAATTACACTTTCATTTATGAGGGGCTTCGAATATATAACGGCAAGCCTTCCATACAAATCAGTGCCATGAAAAAGGAAAAAGGAAATCACATGACAGATGGACTGCTTCCTGGAAGCTATTTTGCAGATAATGGTGTAAAGGAAGAATACGAAAGAAGCTTCAAAAAAAACATACTGCATGTATTCAACAGTCATAATAAAGCATTGAAAAATTTTGATTTGTTTAACACGGAAGACGACTTGAAAACGCAATATTTTATTACATTTTTTAAAGAGGAGATAAATAATGGGGCATTAAACACGATTAATATAC
This sequence comes from Fictibacillus barbaricus, assembly GCF_031457135.1. Lineage (GTDB taxonomy): Bacteria > Bacillota > Bacilli > Bacillales > Fictibacillaceae > Fictibacillus > Fictibacillus barbaricus_A. Next base: position 172,069 of record NZ_JAVDWA010000002.1, read on the forward strand.
CAGAAGAGACTTTAACGATTTCCATCTCTGATCTCGTATATTCGAAACTATTGCCCAACCCTGTGACAATCACCTATAAAATTCCAAAAATGAAAGCCACCTTATTTAAAAGATAAAATAGGAATCTACACAGCGAGGGGAATAGTGTTTTGCATACTAGATGGAAAAAATTATTCATCGGTCTTGTTTTAATCATTGCATTTATCTCGTATACCCAGTTTCAAAAAAGTGCTGAACCGGCATGGGAAGTCAATACAGATCATTTCCAAGTTGCAGATAGCTGGAACGAATTATTGAAATGGGAAGAATTGAAATTCCAAGATTTGAAGTTCGTTAATCACTTTCATTTGTTGAAAGACAGTAAAATTATAATCCCCATTCCTAACGAGCAACGAGAATTCAAAATCGAGAAAACATGGTATTATTCCAATCAGTTATATATTTTATACAGTGTAGATCTTTTAGAAAGAGATAATAACTTGGACGATATTCCAAAATTATTTGTAGACAAAATTAAACTTTCATCGAGTAATGGAGATTCATTCGAAACTCCTGCTGAAAGTTATAATGGGGAAATTTCACTAGATGGATATGTCTATAAACATCGATTATATCGGTCCGTAATCTTACGCTCTAATTTTGAAAATGTAAAAGATGAGACTGATTGGGAAAAAATCATCAAAAGTGACCGGTTGGAGTTTACAAAATTAAGTTTATACTCAAAAAAAGGCACGTTTAAACTTGATCCTATTTCTATTAAGGTCACTCCAATTAATGTGAATGAAGAACCAAAAATTATTAGTTCAGAACCAATAAATAAGACATTTTTACTGAAAAATAACAAGGAGATAAAAATTGGTAATTTACAATTTTATCAAATGGGTTCAAGATTATCCGTTGTTCAACAGGATGATCCTACCTTAATTTCACTTGTTGGTAATTTCAAGAAATATTTTAGAGACAGTGATGAAGAAGTCCATTCATTTGAATATCAAATTTCAAGAGATGGAAAAGGAAGAAATTATATAGAAGCCTATGGAATAATTTATGACTTAATCTCTCTGGAGGAAAAGGAAAAAGCAGAATTAATCATTTCTCATTCCATACATAAAACAAATAATTCATACGATTTTACCGTTTCTAAAGAAGAAATAAATAACTTTAAAGCTAATTCTAATGAAGATGTAATTAAAAACTTCATGATAGTTAATGAAAACGGTATTACAGGAGCATATAACGGTTTAACGCTGGATCCTGAAACTAAAAAACCTGTTATAAAATTCAAAATAAGCACTGTATCAAAAGCTTTTGATTATTTGATCTATCCGCGTCCAAAATATAAATTTAAAGAGATCGGGTCTGAAGAAAATAATTTAACCAACTTAATATCGATAAAAAATCACAATGGTAATGAGTACGAAAATTTTGAAATACACGAAACTTTCAATCAGGATGAACAAGCCTTTCTTATTTATTTTAATAACGGTCTGCCAACCGAAGATCTTACCGTCACTCTTTCAAATCTAGTTAGTATTGAACCATTAAAAAGGCCAGTTGTTATTCCATTAAAAATTCCACACAAATAAGTAAAGACTGTCAGTATGTTGCTTTTACTGACAGTCTTTTTAGTTAAGTTCTTGGATTATTTTGAGCTCGTTTAATATACATTTCTTCTTCGCCGACAACTCCGCATGCTGCACATTGAATAAGCTTTTGAGCACCTTTGTAGGGGAGATGAAACATATCGAGTTCATCGCCATCGCCATATTGCTGAACAACACTGCCAGTCGCAGGATCTAATTTAACTGAAACCGGATTTTGTTCGATCACATTAAAGCGTGTTCGATTGGTTTTACAGTTTGGACATAAATAAGGATTCGTCATAATCTATCCCTCCTTTTAATAAATAGCTTAACCAAATAAGGAAATTTTATGTAATAAATATTTAGATGCAATTTAGCCATAGTAAGTAAAAAGGAGGGATTAAACATGGGCAAACAGAAGAAGGCAAACGCAAATGCGCAGCGAAACAACAATGTGAAAGAAAACGGAGCAGAAAACCAAACCGAATTTGCTTCATATGCTGAAATGGAAGTTCAAAAAATGCATCACGGTAAAAAAACAAAATAATTTTACATCTGAATAAAGAGATTGTATAATAAAAATCTGCGATGTTCGTGGCTTTCCAATGTCTTTAACCTATGTGCTAACGACGGGAATCCAATATGATCTGTCAGGCAGTCAAGCCTTGCATTCGACTTGGAAGACTGTAACGGCAGCTGCGGATACCCACCTGAGAGATCAGGTTCCAAAGGCATATAAAGTCACGGCAGAGCGGATTTTACTTAACTTTTAACAAGCGTATTTTACATCATTGTAAAATGCGCTTTTTTCATAACATAGTACAGTGATACCGGGGGAAGAAAACATGGAAAAGAAAGAAACATTGCTTTTAATTGATGGATTTAATTTGCTGAGCAGATGTTATTTTGCTACAGCTTACGGTAAAGAAATGCACGATCTTCCGAGAAACTCTAAAGGACAATTCACGAACGCGATTCGAGTAACGATTCAAAAATTATTAATGTTAGTAAGAGAGCATGAACCTACTCATATCACAGTTGCCTGGGATGTAAAAAGAGATGAAACATTGCGCCGCGAAAAGTATGCAGATTATAAAGGAACTCGAAACGAATTACCAGAGCCGTTGATTCAGCAGTTCGAAACACTTGTTGAATTATTTGATACGATTGGCATCAGCCAACTAACGATCCCGAGATATGAAGCAGACGATATTATTGGTACGCTCGTGAATCGCTGGAGAAAAGAAAAAGATGGAGAATGTATTATCTACAGCAATGATCGTGATTTATTGCAGCTATTATGTGAAAAAACGTCTCAGCTTATTTCAATCAAACGAGATGAAATAAAATACACACTTTCACATTTCCAGGAAGAGTATGGAATTACACCATTACAGTGGATCGATGTTAAAGCACTGCTCGGCGATAAAAGTGACAACATACCGGGTGTTGCAGGAGTGGGTGATAAAGCAGCATTGCCTTTAATTCAGCAGTATGGAGCTATTGAATTTATTTATGAGAATTTTGAAACACTAGATCCAAAGTACAAACGGTACCTTAAGAAGTTAGAAGCAGGAAGAGACATGGCAATCTTAAGCAAGGATCTTTGTACCATTTTTACTGATGTCCCTGATCTTATTGAACATGATCTTGAAATATGTAAATACGAACTAGACAAACAAGCTGTCAGAGAAGCGCTGCAAGCTTTAGAAATACAAATAAGAGTGGGCTAATGGATATCCCACTCTTTTTGCTGTTTAAAAGTTAGTCTGCTAATCTTTACTTCTGATAAAATCATGCCTAACAAAATGAGAAAACAACCGAATACTGCTTTTGATCCCAAACGCTCGTTTATCATAATAAATGCTGTTGCAGCAGCAAATACTGGTTCCATCGCAAAAATTAAAGCCACTCTCGCTGGAGTTGTGAACGACTGAAAATATGTTTGAGCCAAAAAAGCTAATGCTGTTGCAAACAATGCCGTAATAAGAAGGGCAACGATTACTTCGGGTTTAAAAACTTTGCTGGATGCAAACATAGCTTGCCAATTCTCTGAAAATAAAGCTGTAATAAAGCTGCATAATGAGACTGTGAGCAATTGAACAACCGTAAGACACAATGCATCAAAGGTTTTGGCGAACTTACCCGTGAAGACAATGTGCAAAGCAAAGGAAATAGCACACAATAATATATACCCATCACCCATATTAATCGAAAAAGCGTTTTGGATCGTTAATAAATATAATCCAAAGAGGGCCAATAAAGAACTGATTCCAATCTGCCAATTTAGTTTTTGATTTAAAAATAGATAACTGAATAAAGGTACCAATACAACACTAAGTCCAGTAATAAACCCGCCTTTTGAAGAAGTGGTATACAAAAGTCCAACCGTCTGAAAACCATAGCCTAAATAAAGAAAAAACCCTAAGATCATTCCATTTCTTAATAAAGCTGTGTTTTTAAAGTGAAATAGAGGTTTACGTTTAAAAAAGAGGATAAAAAACAGTAATATAATGGCTGCAAAACTGAATCTAATCGTATTAAAAGAATAGGGCTGCAGGAAGGCAATAGCTCGCTGAACGATAACGAATGTTGTCCCCCACACCAAAGCTACCAATAATAAGTTAGCATCAGCAAACCAAGTTTTTTTAATCATGATTTGGTCTCCCATTCAGCTGAATCGCTTGTCTCGCCAGTTCATCTGCCATTTTATTTTGTTTTGAAGGGATCCATTTAATAAAAAATAATTCTAATTGATCTGCATAGGATAAAGCTTGTTCTAATAATTGAACATATCTTTTATCTTTAGCAAAACGTTTGTCTACTGCTTTTTCAACAGCTTGTGAATCCGTTCGGAACGAAACAATTTTCCAGTTATTTTCAACGCATATCTTTAATCCATGGATGAGAGCATGATATTCTGCTTCATGGTTAGACATGCTGCCTAATGGGAAACGATAAGAATGTGTCTGTCCATCGCCAGTTTTTACATAAATACCTGCACCAGACTTTCCGGGATCACCCGCGCTAGCACCATCTATATACACCTCTATCAATTGTGTCTCTCCTTCGTTTAACGTCATTTGATATGTATTATAAAGCACTTTTATAAAATCAAAAAGGAGTTTGACTATGAAGTTTTCTATCGAATATGTATACAAACATCCGAAGTCTCAAGTTAAGATTCGATTCGTTTCGGATCCAGTTTCATTAGAAGAAGCATTATTCACTGCATCAGATCTCGATAATACCGGCCGGCTCTCTGAGGTTGCTTTTATCGATAGTAAAGGCGTGAGTTGGAACAAAAAAGAACTGTTAAAACTTACAAAAGTAAAAAAAGAAGAACCGCGTGATATTAGTGTAGCCTTTGATGGCGGATTCAAAGCAGAAACAGGAGAAAGCGGACAGGGAATCGTAATCTCATACTCCCAGAATGGGGTACAATATAGACTCAAGAAAAACACCAGCTTGGATCACTTAGAATCTAATAATGAATCAGAATATGCGGCTCTTTGGATTGCTGCTAAAGAACTAGAAGCTCTTGGGGTTCAATACGAAGAAATCCGCATTAAAGGGGATTCCAAAGTAGTTATTGAACAAATGAAAGGTGAATGGCCATGTTATGAACCGAACCTCCAGAACTGGGCAGATAAAATCGAAACATTATTTAAGAAAATGCAAGTTGAACCAATTTACGAGTGGGTAACTCGTAATGAAAATAAAATTGCCGATCAACTAAGTCAACAGGCGCTCAATGGTAAATTAATTAAGGCTGTAAAAGAAGTCATTGATAATTATTGAATACAACTGGTACAATTTACTAGAATCTGTTGATTTTGGGGTTGAGATGTATGGAAGATAATATGTTAGAAGATTACATAGATTTGCTCGCTTCAAAAGGCTTTCGTCTGCCTGAGGGAGATCTTTATTTTATTGATTTTGGAAGACATTATACAGATGCATCCGATTATCAAGTAAAAATCGCACTTGAAATAACACTGATCAATCAGCTTTCTTTTGATGGAAGCTATTTTATTGCGCTCCTTGAATCGTTTGTGAAAGAAAACGTTTTTTCAAAGAAAAAAGCATATGCTTTACTTAGTCAGTTAGAAGAAAATAATGAAAGCAAACAGTCTTGTACAATGGGGTAACATATGAAACAGTTAATGATTGATCGAACAGAAGCATTTGTGAAAAAGCAATTAGTAAATGATAGCAGTGGACATGATTGGTATCATATTTACCGTGTAAAACAATTAGCAGAAAATATAGCAGAACAAGAAAAAGCAGATCGATTTATATGCATTATGGCAGCTTTATTGCATGATTTAGCCGATGAAAAGATTGCCGGAAGCGAAGAAAAAGGGCTTGCTGATGTTAAACAATGGCTCCAATCCATTCATGTGGACAATGAAGATTTAATAAATATTCTTTCTATAATTAGTACGATGTCGTTTAAAGGCGGAAACCAATCACCTATGACAACAATCGAAGGACAAGTAGTTCAGGATGCAGATCGCCTGGACGCGGTCGGAGCGATCGGCATCGGAAGGACATTTGCTTATTCAGGAGCAAAAGGACAGTTGATGTATGATCCTGAAATACCAGTAAGAGAAACAATGTCAAAAGATGAATACCGCAATCAAAAAAGTACAGCGGTCAATCATTTTTATGAGAAACTGCTGAAACTGAAAGATTATATGAATACTTCCTATGCCAAACAGCTTGCAGAAGAACGCCATAATTTTTTAAAGCAATTCCTCGATCAGTTCTTCTCAGAGTGGGAAGGGAAAAAGTAATAATATATAAAAAATGATGCTTAGCGGACAAATAATGTTCCTTTTAAGCATCTGTTTTTTATCGAAACATTTTTCGTTCATATATCCAGGTTTTTAAGTAGATTATCGAGATTTTTGAATCATATATCGAAACTTTTCAGTCATATATCGACGGGTCGTCAAAATCCGACATTAAAACGACCTACTTCTATTACTTCCTGCGAGCATATAAAAAGAGCTGCCAAAATTTTTGTGACAGCTCTCATTCAATATTTTATTCACATTCCTCTACAGGACGAGGCCCTGCATCTAAGCCTTCAGAACTCACTGTTACGATAGGTTTAATCGCCGCATCTTCAGAAACACAAATCTGGCAAGACAGTCTAATGTTTCCAGAAAGTCCTTTCGTTTCAAGTATGTTTGCTTCTTTTTCACCGATAGGACCTAAGTCACCAGAAAGAACTTCAACACGGCAAGTTGTACACTTCGCTTTTCCGCCGCAGCGGTGAAGCATGTCAACTCCATTGTCTTCTAGTGCGTTAACTAGTTTTTTACCGTTTTCAATGTTATAAGTGCCATAACCCTGAACATCAATCTTTGCCATTCAACTACCTCCTAGGGAATAACTTACCATCTTATTATACGATATCCTAACTTCAAGTAAACTAAACTGTAGTTGTAATAGAAAAACTGATAGAATCAAATACTTGTTTATTATAAGATAGAAGATGAGACTTCAATATATGTGATGGAGGGTTTTGTCAATATGTTAGAAAAGATTACCATTAAAAGTGATATCGAGATTGCCCAATCAGCAAAAATGCTGCGAATTGAAGAAATTGTAGGCCAGCTAGGAATTGATGATGAAGACTGGGAACCATATGGTAGATATAAAGGGAAGCTCTCATTAGATCTTTTTCAAAAGCTGCAAACTGTTAAAGAAGGAAAAGTAGTGTTAGTTACTGCTATTAGTCCTACACCTGCAGGAGAAGGAAAATCTACTGTTACTGTTGGATTGGGACAAGCTTTGAATCGTGTAGGGAAAAAGACAATTATTGCTTTGCGTGAACCTTCTCTTGGCCCGAGTATGGGTATTAAAGGCGGAGCTGCTGGCGGCGGATATTCGCAGATTATGCCAATGGAGGACATTAACCTTCATTTTACTGGTGATCTTCATGCGATTACAACAGCAAACAATGCCCTTGCCGCTTTAATCGATAATCACCTTCATCAGGGTAATGCGCTGAATATTGACCCTCGTCGTATTGTCTGGAAACGAGCACTAGACATGAATGATCGTGCTTTAAGAAAAATTATTATTGGTTTAGGCGGTCCTGTACAAGGTGTGCCGCGTGAAGATGGATTTGATATAACCGTTGCTTCAGAAATCATGGCAATTTTCTGTTTGGCAAACAACTTAGAAGATTTAAAGCTTCGTCTATCAAAAATGGTAGTGGCATTTGATTATGACAATCAGCCTGTCACTGCAGGCGATTTAAATGCACAAGGAGCACTTACACTCTTATTAAAAGATGCAATCAGACCAAACATCGTTCAAACTCTGGAAAACACACCTGCTCTTGTACATGGTGGTCCGTTTGCAAATATTGCACATGGCTGTAACAGTATAATCGCAACAAAACTGGCATCCAAACTAGGAGAAATGGTCGTAACAGAGGCAGGCTTCGGAGCTGACCTTGGAGCGGAAAAGTTTTTGGATATTAAAGCCAGATATGCAGAAATTAATCCAAGTGCAGTTGTTATTGTAGCTACTGTACGTGCTTTGAAAATGCATGGAGGACTTCCTAAAGACGCTTTAAAAAATCCAGATCTAGAAGCTTTAGAAAAAGGTATGCCTAACCTGGAGAAACACTTAGACACATTAAAGCAGTTTGGCGTACCTGTCGTAGTAGCGATTAATAAGTTTATAACAGATACAGAAGAAGAAGTTGCTTTCATTAAAGAGTGGTGTGCCGCAAAAGGTATTGCAGCAGAAGAAGCAGATGTATGGGCAAAAGGGGGAGAAGGCGGAGAAGACCTTGCAGCCCGCGTAATAGAAGTTATTGACACAGAAGAAAATAACTATAAACCTTTATATGAATTAAGCTTACCAATTAAAGAAAAGGTAGAAACGATATGCAAAAAAGTATATGGTGCTGGTGATGTACAATTTTCACCAAAAGCTATGAAACAACTCAAACAATATACAGAGTTTGGATGGGATAACCTTCCGATTTGTATGGCAAAAACACAATATTCTTTTTCAGATGATCCTAAAAAGCTCGGCAGACCCGAAAACTTTACTATAACAATTAGAGAGTTAAAACCATCGATTGGAGCCGGATTCATTGTTGCACTTACAGGTGATGTAATGACAATGCCAGGTTTACCGAAAGTGCCCGCCGCAAACAATATGGATGTTACAGCAGATGGAAAAGCAGTTGGCTTGTTTTAAAATTTATAGTCTTTTAGTGTCATAAAGGAATAACCCTGTTATACTTTGCTAGGAGGGATGCATATGAAACCATTACAACTTTCTGCTGATACGGCTGTAAAATTAGCAAAAGAATTAAATGTTCCACTTGAACAGTTAATGCACATGCCTCAGCATATTTTAGTAAAAAAACTGATGGAACTTGAAGCATCCAAAGATAAAAAGGATGAATAATTAAGAACAAGAAGGCGAAAACCTACTAATGTAGGTTTTTCTTTTTGGCTCTTTTTTAGAAGCTCTTTTCTTAAAGATTGTTGCTTTTAATCTTATATATTGTCTTCTTTGACAGTTGATCGGAGTGTAAGGTGTGAGACTCCTGCAGGACAGGCGGGCAGGTGAGACACTTAAAAGTGAAACGTACGAATGTGGCTCACCGCCTGCCCTGCGGAAAGCGAGCAACCGAAACGGAAATCAACTACTTTCAATAGCAACAATGAATGCGAAAACAGCCTTTTTAAAAGATTGTTGATATTAAAAGATTTTTAAAGAAGTGCTTCATAGAAAAGATTATTGGATCGGAAGGACGAGACTAACGGGGCTCACCGCACACCCTGTGGAAAGCGAGCCCCTGTAGAGGAAATTAACCTCCTTCAAAAGCAACAAAGAAAACGAAAACAGCATTATTAACTACAACTATGAAAAGGAATGAAAACATGGAATCAAAAAGACCTGGATTAGTATATTCATTGAAAGTCAAGCGCGATTCTGACTTAGGATTTGTTTTAGACTTAGATAATGGAGAAGAAGTTCTTCTCCATAAATCTGAAGCAAAGGGAAAACATGAAGAAGGAGCAATCGTTGAAGTATTTTTGTACCAAGATCACCAAGGCAGATTGGCAGCTACTGAAACAATGCCAAAAGTACAGCTGGATTCACTTGCCTGGCTTGATGTTTCAGGTGTGAATCATAAACTCGGTGTGTTTTTGTACGTCGGCATAAAAAAAGATGTGCTGTTGTCTAAAGATGATCTTCCGGAATCATGGGAAGAATGGCCAAAGCTTGGCGATAAATTATATTCTGGTTTGAAACTAGATAAAAAAGGACGTTTGTTCGCTGACTTAGGGACAGAAGAAGAGATGGTTGAACAAGCTGAAGCCGCAACTGAAGAAATGTTTAACCAACATGTCTCGGGTCATGTGTATAAAATGAATGAATCAGGTGTTTTGATCTTTACTGATTCGCAGCATATTGGATTTATTCACAACGATGAATTAAAAGTAAAACCTCGGCTTGGACAAAAATTAGAAGCTAGAGTTTCGTTCGTCAGAGAAGATGGTCGAATGAACTTATCGATGCGTCCCCGAAAAGAACAAGCTTATAACGAAGACTCTGAACGTATCTATCAATATCTTCGTGAAAATAAAGGCCAAATGCCACTGACAGACAAATCTTCGCCAGAAGAAATAAAAGCTGTGTTTCAAATGAGTAAAGCAGCGTTCAAACGTGCATTGGGTAAACTCCTGAAAGAAGAGAAGATTATTCAAGAAAACGGTAAGACTTATCTTCAAATATAGTATTGATAGAACTTGTATCCGTACAAGTTCTTTTTTTCTGAAAGAGGAATTGAATACTATCTTTTAGGGTAAAAATAGTAAGTGATTGAAAGGTGGTATTTCATTGGATAAAAGAAACCTTGGTTTATGGGTATTAACTGCCCTAGTAGTAGGAAACATGGTTGGATCTGGTATTTTTATGCTGCCAAGATCTCTAGCAGAAGTAGCAAGTCCTGGCGGTGTCATATCAGCATGGGTGATTACCGGATTTGGAGTATTGATGACCGCATTAGTGTTTGGGAATTTGTCATTAAGAAAACCTGAATTAAATGGCGGCCCTCAAAACTATGCAAAAGCATTATTTAAAGAAAACACGCATTCTTCTTTATTAGGCGGATATCTTGTAAGTTGGGGATATTGGGTAGCTAACTGGTCTGGAAACGTAGCAATCATAACAACATTCGCAAGTTATCTTTCTACTTTTTTTCCGGTGATGGAAAGTAAAAACCCGCTCTTTAAAATAGCCGGAACAACGATAACAAGCGGCGGAGTAATTACTTTTATTGTTTGTTCGATTCTTCTATGGGGTGTTCATATCCTGATTTTAAATGGAGTTGAAGGTGCAGGGAAAGTTAACTTTGCTGCAACAGCAGCTAAAGTATTAGGTTTTGTATTATTCATTATGGCATGTCTGTTCGCTTTTCAAAGCAGCAATCTTCTGCCTTTCTATCAGCCTGTTGAAGGGGAAGGCGGCGTATCTACCGGTTTCTTAGGACAGGTAAATAGCGCTGCGATAGCAACTCTTTGGGCATTTGTCGGAGTAGAGTCGGCAGTTGTATTTGCAACAAGGGCTAAGAAGAAAAGTGACGTTAAAAAGGCTACCATTCTTGGTTTATTAATTGCACTTGCTCTCTATCTCAGCATTACTCTATTAGTAATGGGCACTTTAACACAGCATGATCTTGTTTCTTCTCAAAAACCATTAGTGGATGCTTTAAAGGTAGCAATTGGACCCTCCGGGGGTATGATTATGGCCCTTTTAGGTATTATTTCTTTAACAGGAGCAACGATTGGGTGGGTTTTACTTTCTGCTGAAGTTCCTTTTCAAGCAGCTCAGCAAAAAATGTTTATACCTGCCTTCTTAAAAGAAAATCCAAAAGGAGCACCTGTTATTTCTTTATGGATTACGAACTTATGTACTCAGCTGTTTATATTTTCAGTGGTATCCAACTCAATGGCCCAGGCTTTTGATTTTATGATATTTATAGCTACACTGGCATTTTTAGTTCCCTACATCTTTGCAGCACTATATCAATTAAAGCTTGTAATTACAGGAGACACATACGAAAAATCAGATCATAAACGAATGGTTGATGGAATCATTGCAGCGATTGCAACGATCTACTCAATATGGGTGATCTATGCAGGGACTGCTGACATTAAAACATTTTTATTTGGTGTAGCACTTCTTGCTTCGGGGATTGTATTCTATCCTCTTGTACCTAAAAAAGGATATCATAAAGAAAAAAACCCGGTTGAATAACAACCGGGTTTTCCTGTATTTACGCTCCTTTTCTAATCCCTGATCCAGTATTTGCTTTTACTAATATTTCATTAAACTTTTCTTCATCAGATGGTTTAGAAAGAAGAGTACCAACAAAAGCACCTATGAATCCAAGTGGTATTGAAACAATTCCTGGGTTAGATAGAGGGAAGAGCGGATCTCCCGTTAGAATGGCTGCACCTTCAACTGGTGACCATACGCTCGGAGAAATAGCTACTAACAGAAGTGAGCTCAACAAACCAACAAGCATGCCAGTCACTGCTCCGGCAGTATTAAACCGCTTCCAAAATATTGTAAGTAAGATGATTGGCAAATTGGCACTTGCTGCTACCGCAAATGCTAAGGAAACAAGAAACGCCACATTTAATTTCTGTGCAAATAGAGCAAGTATGATTGATATTACAGCCACACCGACAGATGCCCATTTCGCTGCTTTCATTTGTTCTTTTTCAGTGGCATTCCCTTTTCTAACGATGTGGGTATAAAAATCATGCGCAAATGCTGAAGCTGCTGACAAAACCAATCCTGCTACAACTGCTAAGATAGTAGCAAAGGCTACAGCGGAAACAAATGCAAATAAAAATTCGCCTCCTAAAACTTCAGCTAATAGTGGTGCTGCCATATTTCCAGCGGCATTTGCAGCAATAATATTGTCGTTGCCAACAAACGCAGCAGCACCAAATCCTAAAAAGATCGTCATAATGTAAAACACACCAATTAACCAAGTCGCATATACGACTGATTTCCGGGCTGTAATCGCATCTTTTACTGTGAAGAATCGAATCAATATATGCGGTAGTCCAGCCGTGCCTAAAACCAGTGCTAAATTTAGTGAGATCGTGTCGAGCGGATCCTTAAATTTGTTTCCTGGATTTAAAAAGGATTCTCCAAGTGGAGTAGCAGACTTCATGTGATCGAACATTTCTGTAAAACTAAAATGAAATTTAGCAAATACCATTACAGATATGATAAATGTTCCAAGCATCAGCAATACAGCTTTTACAATTTGAACCCATGATGTTGCTGTCATACCTCCAAAAACTACATAAACCGTCATTAATACCCCGACGATTAAAACGGAATAAACATAATCTAATCCAAGCAATAATTTAATAAGTGCACCTGCACCAACTAGCTGAGCAACCATATAAAACGTTGAAATTGAAATTGTATTTAATGCCGCAACACTGCGAATTTTCTTGTCGTTAAAACGGGCTGCAATCATATCTGCCATTGTATATTTGCCTAAATTCCTTAACGGTTCGGCTACTAAATAAAGGACCACCAAATAGGCAACAAGAAATCCGATACTGTAGAAGAAACCATCAAAACCAGATAAAGCGATAGACCCAGCAATACCTAAAAATGAGGCAGCAGACATATAATCTCCAGCGATAGCAAGTCCGTTCTGCATACCTGTAAGGCCGCCGTCTGCCGTATAAAATTCGCTAGTTGTATTCGTCCGTTTCGAAGCAAAATACGTAATAACGAGTGTTAAAGCGACGATTCCTAAAAACAATGAAAAGGCAGTAACATTCATGAAGAAGCCTCCTTGTCCATTTCTGCAATTACTTGATCAGCGAGTTCATCAAATGTTTTAGCTTTTTTCGTATACAGCACACAAAGTGACCATGTCATGATAAACTGAGCAAAAGCAAAAATCCATGCCCATGTTATACTTCCAATGGCTGGATTATTTAAGACATCTGTATAAGCAGTAAGAATGGGAAGACTAAAATAAAACACGAAAAAAAACAAAGTCATCGGTACAATGAAACGTTTTTTCTTTTCCATAAGTTGTTTAAAATAGCTGGATTGAACAATAGCACTGTAATTGGAAACATTAACGTTTGGCTGTTTTTTTGGCAGCATAGCTCTTCCTCCTTTATTTTAATGGTGAAAAAAATACCAAAACCTCCTTTTAACTGAATTATTTTTATTTTCTGACAATTAAATCCTATTATAAACGCAAACAACCTTTCTTTCAATTCGGTGAATCATTTTTCAGAAGGATTTTATGGTTTATTTTGCGTATTATTATATAAGAGCATTTATAGAGAGAGGTGTTAACATCATGAGCATCATATTTGTCAAACTAGGGTTTTCCGCTATCTTTGGATTAATTATCGGCATTGAACGCGAATTAAAAAACAAACCGGTGGGGCTTAAAACAAGCCTTGTTATTTCGATCAGCAGCTGTCTTCTTACGATTGTCAGCATTGAGTCAGCTGAAAATTATTCACAGCTTACCGGACAAACGGTTATGGACCCTATGCGTTTAGCCGCTCAAATTGTAAGCGGCATCGGTTTTTTAGGCGCTGGCGTCATTTTAAGAAGAAATAACGATGTGATATCCGGTCTTACAACCGCAGCTATGATATGGGGAGCTTCAGGTTTAGGAATCGCAGCTGGAGCTGGATTTTTTAAAGAAGCCGCTATTGGTGCTTTTTTTATTATGATTAGTGTTGAATTAGTACCCCTAATAATGAAGTGGATTGGCCCAAGAGCACTGAGGCAAATCGAGATTAAATTAAAACTTATTGTAGATTCCGATACCAACATGAGTGAAGTGATGAGACAAATAAATGAGTTAAAAGTTAAAATTGTGAATGTAAGAATAAAGGATTTGGAGAACGACAATCGAAAGATGGAATTGGCTACAAAAATCTATGAAAGAAGATATACGACAGATCTTTATGATGACTTGAAGAAAATTAACGGGATTAAAAGCATTGAAATTGAAACACTTAATTAATAGGAGGATTTTATGAAGGCATTATTGGTTATTGATTATACAAATGATTTTGTAGCTGATGAAGGAAAATTAACGTGCGGAAAGCCAGCCCAGGAAATCGAAGAAAGAATTGTTTCCTTAACGAACGATTTTTTAAAAAATAATGATTTTGTCGTTTTTGCAGTAGATGTACATGATCAAAATGACGATTATCACCCAGAGAGCAAACTTTTCCCTCCGCATAATATCCGGGATACAGAAGGCAGAGAATTGTATGGATTACTAAAAAATGTACATATCGAGAACCGGAACTCAGAACATCTATTATGGCTTGATAAAACCCGATATAGTGCATTTGCGGGAACCAATTTAGAAATAAAGTTAAGAGAAAGAAATATTAGTGAAATTCATCTATCAGGAGTATGTACGGATATTTGTGTTTTGCATACTGCCGTTGATGCTTACAATAAAGGATTTAAAATCGTTATCCACGAAGATGCAGTTCAAAGTTTCGATCAAGCAGGACATACATGGGCACTCTCACATTTTAAAAACACACTCGGGGCAACTATTTTGCAAAAACAAGCTTTTTAAAGAGAAAGAATTCAGGAATTTCCTGAATTCTTTTTTAATGGCTCTATTCTATAAGATTGTTGCTATAGTGCTGTTTTTGAAAATAGCTAGTTAATACAAGATTAAAGAGCTTCCATTAATATCGCTTTAATGTATGATTATGTGCATTTTCTTTAAAGTATTGAACAACTGGTTTTATGAATTGTTCAAATTGTGGAAACTCAATATCTGTTCCATGTAAATCGTGTTCCAATTGAGAAGTATCGTAGTGTGCTTCATGTGTAAAATAGGAGAGAACTTCCTTTGGTACACCAAGCCATTTTGAAATAAAAGAAATAGATAAAATACTTTCTGCTGCAATTCTAGGTAAATACCAGCTTGGTTCTTTTTTATTCAGCTCATGGCTAATTAACCTATATGCCTCTTCTACAGTAGGAGAATCAGGACTTACTAAATGATAGGTCTTTGAGATACCACGGATATCATGCATCAAAAAAATAGAGGCATTTATAATAAAATCTACTGGAACCAAGTGAATACGAGACTCCGTTTTACCTATATAAGGTACAGGCAAGTATGCAAATCGTTTTAGAAATTTCATCATGAAATATGGACCATCAAATTTTGTTGTTTCTCCAGATTTTGAATCGCCAACAATAATCCCTGGCCGAATTATGGTTACAGGAATATGATCTTTAATAGCCTGCACCTTTTGTTCTGCCAAATATTTGGTATGTTCATAATGGTTTCGGAAACTAACAGGTTTAATTAAACGGTCTTCAACAACTATTCCTTTTTCATTACCAGAAACATAGGCAGTGCTGAAATAACAAAACCTTTTCATTTGTTTACATTTTTTCACGAGTTGAATGATATGTTCAGTTCCTTGTACATTACATGCATAGGCTGGAGTATATGGTATTGTTAGGTCATACAATGCTGCCAAATGGATGAAATGGGTAACTCTCTCTTTTAATTCATCCATTTTTGTCTGTGGTATGCCAAGATCTACTTGTGTAATATCACCTTCAATAAGATGAATATTGGCGTCATTTGCCTTAATTGATTTACTTGCCAGTTCCATTTCTTGTTTTAAGACTAATAAATAAAAAGAGGCACTTGGGTACTTTTTACGTAATCCATTCAAAAGTCTAGTAGCTATAAATCCAGGAAAACCAGTGATAAAATAAGTATGTTCCAAATTTAAACACCAACCTGTCTATTTTTTTAGGCTCTTCTGCATTCAAAAACAACAATGATTGCGAAAACGGCCTTTTATAAAAAAGAATCCAATTGAAGGGATAATCATGTTATGGAAAATAAAACCGTAATTGTAGCAGGATCTAGCGGTCTGATTGGGAGAGAAGCAGTAAAGCAGCTTATTAACGACCCTGCATTTAAAGAAATTATTTTACTCGTAAGAAACCCAATAAATGTGGATGACCCTAAAATAAGACAAATTGAATTCGACTTTTCCAAAAAAGAATATACATTGAATGATGTCTCTGCTGATTGTATGTTGATCTGTATCGGAACTACAATGAAGAAGGCAAAAACAAAAGAGTCTTTTAAAGAAGTTGATTTACATATTCCTCTTAAATTAGGGGTGCTTGCTAAAAAAATGCAAGCTGATGTTGTAGTAATATCAGCTATGGGAGCAGATTCAAAATCAGCCTTTTTTTATAATAGAGTAAAGGGTGAGATGGAGAATCAATTATCAGCGCTTTACTTAAATCATTTAACAATAATGAGACCGTCGCTGCTAATCGGAGATCGTGATGAATTCCGTTTTGGTGAAAGGTTTGCTGAGAAACTATATAAAGCTTTTCCATTCATTTTCCCAAAAAAATATCAGCCTATTGAAGCTGAAATCGTAGCAAAGGTGATGATTAACCAATTCGTTTTCCCAAACGAAGCAAATAAGAAAGTAAATGTAATAGATAACGTAATGATTCACAAAATAAGTAGAAACATTTAAAAATTACGGTTTCTCCGTTATAATAACAATGTATGTAAAAGAATTTGTTTTCAGGAGGAACATTTATGAATGCCTATGAAGAATATATGAAACAAATGGCTCAGCCTATGAGAGATGAATTAACCCGTGCTGGTTTTGAGGAATTAAAAACACCAGAAGAAGTAAATTATTTTATGAATGAAACAGAAGGTACAGCACTTGTCGTAATTAACTCAGTGTGCGGTTGTGCAGCAGGTTTAGCTCGTCCTGTCGCAGTTGCTTCACTAAATCATTCAGTAAAGCCTGATAGCTTCGTTACAGTATTTGCAGGACAGGATAAAGAAGCAACAGCTCAAATTAGAGAATTTTTTGGTGATATCCCGCCATCATCACCATCTATGGCCCTTTTAAAAAACGGAGAAGTGGTGCACTTTATTCACCGGCATAATATTGAAAATCACGCACCGGAAGAAATTCTTGAAAATCTGATCAGTGCATATGATAAACACTGCTAAAAAATCCAGCTCTGCTGGATTTTTATTTACATAAATATGGTAACATATACTAAAAAAAAGAGCAGCTATTAAGCAGCTCTTTTTTAATAGAATAAATATTTATTAATGACAAGAAGATGAGGATGATGACTCGTCTTTTTCACAGTCATCTTTACCATGAAAAGCTGTCGCACCGATGATGATCAATAGGATAAACAACACAACGATAATAAGGAATCCACAGCCATGTCCGTATCCGCCACCATGATGATGGTGATGATATAATGGCATGTTTGCAACTGGCTTCATGTTCATATTTTCACCATAAGGCATATTCATTTTCTTATTTTCCATTATTGTCCCTCCAAATTTTCAAGTATAGGTCAACGTCACATTACACCATATGACCAAAACCATAAAACGGACACGGACAAATGCGGAGTTTTTAGTGAAATCGCCTGTACTTTTTTGGGAGAAGAGCCTATTTTTTCGAAAAGCTCATACAAAACCTAAATGAAAAATAATACTTATAGGATGAATTAAGCAGGCAACAGCCTGTATTTATGTTATTGCACAAAATAAAAAACGTTCTCAAGAAGAAGAACGTTTTCTTATCCACTTTACTTTTGGCTCAGTCCCATTTGCGATTCTCACAATATTTTGTCTATGCCTATATACCAGGAATAGTGTAAACCCAATAAGAATATAAGTTGTAAGCAAATCTGAGAAAAAATAACCTAAAACAACTGAACCAATTCCAGCAATTATGGATGACAGTGAGACAAACTGACATATGTATAACGCAATAAAAAAGATCAGTACGACTAACAAAAATAATAAAGGTTCCACAAATAACAATACCCCGCCAGAAGTAGCTACTGCTTTTCCACCTTTAAACTTTGCAAATACCGGGTAACAATGTCCAATCACAGCAGGAATGCCTGCAAGTAATGGGTGAAGATCGGCATTCAGCAAAAAGGGAAGGCTTGCTGCAAGTGTACCCTTTAGTACATCTGAAGCTGAAACGATAAATCCAGCTTTTTTTCCTAACACCCTAAAAGTATTTGTCCCGCCTAAATTGCCGCTTCCATGCTGTCTGATGTCAATACCAAACCCGAGCTTTCCGACAAGAAGTGCAAAGGGGATAGAGCCGAGTAAATAAGAAAGAATCAGAATAAGTACAGTTTCAACCATATATACACCTCTACATATAAAAAGCTTATTCTTATTATAGGACAAAACATCCTGAATTCCCACAACTGTTTAAATAAAACCAGATTGAGGACATGCGTTTACTAAACCTCTCAATCTTTTCTTAATAAAAATCTTTTATAGAATGCTCTTTTTCTGATGGATTGTTACTTTCAAGGCATTTTTGCTGACTTCATTGAAAAGTTGATTGAAGTACAAGGTGCGAGACTCCTGGGGGATTAGTGGGACAAACGAAAAGCGGTAACGGTTTGTACAGCCCCGACAAGCAAAAGGAAAATGGGTTAAAAAGGCGTTTTTTGCTTTCAGACCATTTAACTTTTGACCTCGAGGGGCTAACCGCTGCAGCTAGACAGGTGAGACTCCGGAAAGTGCGAAGCGCTTAGGAGGCTCACCGCACCCCCCCCCCCGGAAAGCGAGCAATCTGGAAAGGAAATCAACTACTTCCAAAAGCAACAAACTTTACTAAAACAGCCTAATTAAAAAACACAGCACTCTTATGAAAGAGTACTGTGTTTTTTGGCTTTATTTTTATTGGAGAAAGGCATCCACCAGTTCCAGTGTCCTAGCAGTTTCATGAGAGAGGGTACTAGAATCATCCTTACAATCGTTGCATCAATAAAGATGGCAAGAGCGATGGCGATTCCAATTTGTTTAACTGGCATAACATCTGTAAATGCAAACGATCCTGTTATAACAATCATAATCGCTGCAGCTGAAGTTATAATTTTGGAAGTAGAAGTTAAACCGGATAGAGTTGCATGATCATTATCGCCAGTTTCTTCGTAAATCTCTTGTATTCTTGATATCAAAAATACTTCATAGTCCATACTTAATCCAAAAACAATACCGAATGTAAAGACGGGAATCATCAATCCTATTTCTACTGGCTCCATAAAAATTCCGCTTTGAAAAATCCATACAACGATACCGAACGTAGCACAAAGACTCAGCATGTTCATGATGATTGCTTTTATCGGAATAAAAATTGATCGGAAAGCAAACATCAAAATAAATAGAGTTGTAATAAGTACAATAGCTAAGCCATAGGGAGCTTTTTGAATAATCTCATCGAAAATTTCTTGGTTAAATTTTGTGGCTCCTCCAATAGTAAGCTTGAGGCCATCATGTTCCTTTTCCCAATCCTTTACAAACTGTTTAGCTTTACTGCCTGTGACATCAACGGATAAGTAGGCTCGCACAACCGCAGTATCTCCATTAATAAAAGGTTTGATAATCGGATTAAGTTGCTTTTTCCCTTCATCGGTCTGCAGCATTTGAAATAATTCTTTATTGCTAAATTGTTTCGTATAATCAAAAATCGATTCTGTTTTTGAAATTTCTTTTTCCTTATTAAGGTCGTTAACTAATTGCTGTAAAGATTGAAATGAATCCTCATTTTTAAGATACGATCCTTTTGCCTTAGCAATAAGTAACACTGGATATAATTCATCTTCACCAAATGTTTTTTCAAACTTTTCAAATGCTGTACGTGATTCGTAATCAGGGGGCAGTGCCTCTGCTTCTGGGATTGAAAGTTTCATATTTTTAATAGGTGTAACAGAAAGTCCTAGTATAAGAGCTGCTAATACAGCCATTATGACAGGACGCTTCATAACAGAAGAAGCAAATTTGTACCATACTGATTTAGACTGTTCTTTCGTCTTAAATAATTTTAATGCATTCACTTTTGGCCCAAGAACAGCAAGAACCGCCGGTAAAAACGTAATTGCATTTAATACGGATAAGATAACTACTACCATACCGCCTATTGCTACTGTTTTAAAGATATCTACATTGATTAACATCATGCCTGACAATCCTAAAAACACACATAGGCCAGAAAAGGCAATCGATCTTCCTGCTGTCTGAACAGAGATAATCGTTGCTTGTTCAATACCGCGATGAAGTTCCTCTCGAAAACGATTAACGAGTAATAAGGCAAAATCAATTCCTAGTGCAAGCCCTATCATCGGTACAACATTTAGTAAAAATATGCTTACGTTAGCTTCTAAACCATAAAAATATAATAGACCAAGAGAACTGGCAACACTGATTAAACCCACTATAATGGGCAAACCTGCCGCAATTAATCCTCCAAATGCAAATAACAAAATAATAAGAGCAGCTGGAATGCCAATTGCTTCAGCTCTTGCTAAATCTTGCTGGCTAGCCGTATTCATGTCCTCAGCAATAACAGGTCCCCCTGTCAGTGCTACTGAGATATTATCCTCTTTCGGCAGCCTGTCTCTTATTTGTTCTATTGATTTCTTTAAATCTCCAAAACTTTTATCGAACTGAACAGAAGCATATGATACATGTTCTTTCATCATTTTGTCTGGTACATCATACGGGTTTTGCACGCCTACAACATCATCCACGTCCCTCATAGATGCTAGTGTGCTCGAAACAAACTTTTTGTAAGCGGGATCGCCAGTCTGAAATTTTTTAGAATCAAAAACAAGCATAACGGATGATTTAGGCTGGTGAAATTGATCTTTCAGGATGTTTTCTACTTTTTGAAAAGAACCATCCATTTCAAACCCGCTCCCATTTAAAATACCAGGGAGTTTTAAAGCATAAAAACCTAAAAGAATGGTCGTCAATATCCAAAATGATATAATAGTTTTGCGGAAACGGTATATCATTCTTCCTAAGCGAAGGAAGGGAGAGTTACTTTTCATGATGTTGCCTCCTCATATGTATCTTCCCATATTTTAGGTTTGTTCCAAAAGTTATGCAAATATTACGCAATATGTTAAAAAGGTTAATATTTAGATAGGTGGGTTATATGATTGTTACAACAGCTGGAAAAAATGCAAATAAAATTCGCAGCAAGGCAGAAAAAATTGCACTAACCTTAAAATGTTCTTTTTTAGTAAGAGAAAAACAATCAATCTCGTCCATAATTGAAGAGTATAAAGATGATGTTATGATGATTGGAGTAGATAAAATATCTTTTCATCCAAAAGAGGGAACTGCACCTTTTTTCTTTCATCCCAATTCTTCCATGTTCAGAGTCAAGCAAATTCTTAGAGGAGAAACTGATCCATTGATCGAAGCATTAAAACTTAAGCAGGGAATGTCAGTACTGGATTGCACATTAGGTTTAGGATCTGATTCTATCGTTGCCAGTCTGGCAACTGGAGAACAGGGGAGTGTAACTGGCATAGAAAGCAGCAAAGCTATTTCTTTTGTTGTAGAAAGCGGATTGAAAATATGGGATAGCCAAGTTTCAGACATGAACGAAGCCATGCGAAGAATCCAAGTCATTCACGCGAATCACTTTGATTACTTAAAAAAATGTAAAACGAACAGCTATGATGTTGTTTATTTCGATCCCATGTTTGAATCTACTATTCAATCACCTGGATTAGAAGGACTAAAGGGAAGTGCAAATTATAGCTCGATAACACCCGAAATAATAACTGAAGCGAAAAGGGTTGCATCGCAGCGTGTTGTGATGAAAGACAATAAAAAGAGCAGTAAGTTTCAAGAATTAGGATTCGATGTGATACAACGAAATGCCGGTTTTATATTTGGAGTAATAGAAAAAAGAGGTGTGAAAAATGATTGATTTAAGAAGTGATACTGTTACAAAGCCTACACAAAAAATGCGGAAAGCAATTTTTGAAGCAACCGTTGGTGATGATGTTTATGGTGAAGATCCAACCATTAATAAATTAGAAGAGCTTGCAGCAGATATGCTAGGGAAAGAAAATGCATTATTTGTTACAAGCGGCACTCAAGGCAACCAATTAGCTGTTTTAGCAAATTGTTCACCCGGCGATGAAATCGTTGTGGAATCTGAATCACATATATTTTTCTATGAAGGTGCAGCAATATCAGCTTTAGCTGGGGTTCAGCCTCGTGTGGTTAGCGGCCAAAATGGCGAGATGAAACCATTGGATGTTAGAAATGCCATTCGATCACAAGATATTCATTTTCCCGATACTTCACTCATCTGTTTAGAAAATACCCATAACCGTTCCGGAGGCTCCATCGTATCTTTTGATAACATGAAGGCCATTTATGATATTGCCCAAACTGCATCAATCCCTGTACATATAGATGGAGCACGTTTATTCAATGCGGTTGTTGCTTCACATAAAAAAGCAGCTGATTATACACAATATTGCGATAGTGTACAAATTTGCCTATCTAAAGGACTGGGGTCACCTGTTGGTTCTATTTTGGCAGGAAACAAACAAATGATACAAAAAGCAAGAAAATGGCGAAAACGGCTTGGTGGCGGACTGCGACAGGCGGGTATTTTAGGCGCTAGCGGAATTATTTCTTTAACAGAAATGGTGGACAGACTTCAAGAAGATCATGTTAAAGCCTTAAGACTAGCGGATGCAATCGAAAATATGGAAGGCATTTCATTAGTCAATAAGCCTGAGACTAATATCGTAATCGTAAACATTGAAAAAACTCATAAATCAAATGAAGAATTTTTAGAAGAGTTAAAGAAAAAGGGAGTACTCGCCGTTTCTTTTGGCGAAGGGCTTATTCGATTCACTACTCATTACGATGTAGATTCAAATGATATTGAACAAGCTATTGATATTATCAGCAAAGTTGTATAAAAGGAAGGGTCTGTCCCGGGACAGACCCTTCCTTTTTTTAAACCTTTTTTTATAAAAGCCGAGTTAACACCGTCAATTTAATATTTAATAGGGACTCGATGCTGTGTGATTTGTTCATATGCATATGCGATTTCGATCAGCTTTTTCTCTGAAAATGCCCCTGCTGTTAATATTATACTTAACGGCAAACCATTGTCATCAAATCCCGATGGCACAGATATGGAGGGATAGCCTGCTTTTGCCGGAATTCCATACCAAACATCATTAGGACTGATTAATGCATCCAGCTGATGATCTTTCATTACTAAATCAATGCCGTCGTCTTGTGAGCTTCTCAAATCGTTTAATCTGGCATTTAAATAGGCTGCACTCGTTAATTTTCCATCTGTTTGGTCACTTTCTATCAACAATTCCTGGTTATGTAGAAGGCAATTCTCTTGATGACGGTTATTGTATTCAATAATGTCCGACAAAGTCCTGATACCTAACGCGGGGGAAACGGTTTTCAAGTAATTATTAATTCCTGATTTGAATTCATGAAGTAATACCTTATAATTGAAATTTTCATTTTCTAATGGGGATATTTGATCTAAATAGATAATTTCTGCTCCTTTAGTTTTCAGCAAAGCCAGGGATTCATCAAATACAGATTTTTGTTTATCATTTAGATCTCTTATACAGAATTGATAGGAGATTCCGATTCTTTTTCCTTTCAACGTTGCATTTTCCAATCCGTCTGTATACGAATGTAAAATAGTAGCAGAATGTGTTGCAGCGTCCCCATCGTCATAACCCGCCAGTACTTCTAGCAGCCTAGCAGCATCCTTCACGTTTCTAGCCATAGGGCCAGCGGTGTCTTGACTAATAGAAATCGGAATAATTCCTGTTCTTGATACAAGACCTACAGTTGGTTTTATGCCTACAATATTGTTGTTTCCAGCTGGACAAAGTATAGAACCGGCAGTTTCAGTACCAACCGCAAGCATTGTAAAGTTACAAGCGACAGCAGCAGCTGAACCTGAACTCGATCCACTTACATCATGAATTCCAGGGCCATAAGGATTTAATACTTGACCACCTCTAGAACTGTATCCACTAGGCATATCATAAGCCATAAAGTTAGCCCATTCTGTCATATTCGCCTTCCCTAGAATAATGGCTCCAGCATCTCTCAATTTTTTTACAATAAACGCATCTTTTTCAGCATAATGATTTTGCAAAGCGAGAGAACCTGCACTTGTATGCATTTGATCGGCTGTATCAATATTATCTTTAATGATAACGGGTACTCCATGCAACGGACCTCTGATTTTTCCATTTGAACGTTCGAAATCCATCTTTTTTGCAATGAATAAAGCCTCTGGATTCACTTCCAGCACAGAATTAATACTAGGACCAGCTTGATCAAAGGCTGCAATGCGTTCTAAATAGCCTTTTACGAGTTCAACAGATGTTAAGTCTCCGGTTTCAAGATAGAGGGTAAGCTCATCTAATGTTAATTCTTTAATGCTTATTTGATTAATTTGTTTCATTTTGCCGCATCCTCTCTTATTATCTCAATACTTATTATATAAAACTGTCGCAAAAAAAGGAATTTTCATACTATTGATAGAATAAATAAAAAAAGGCCCGCATGCTGCAGACCTTTGGCAATCTATCGTTCCTATTATCAGCTGTCAATTGTAACTTTCATTGGTGACCATTCTCCAATGATGCCTTGTCCATGAAGAGAAGTACTCCCTTCAGGAGATAAATCTTTTTCTGTCATTAATCCAAGTGCAACTGTAAATTCATTGAACTTAATTGGCACATTTTTTTCTCTGCGAATTTCTGTACCATTTATTGAGAACATCACTTCATCAAGCTCACGATTGTAACTAATTTGATAGTCATTCCACTCTCTATTGTGAAAAGATGAATCTTCTTTAAAGATACAAAAATATCTTGTTTGCTTTATTTCAGGTACTTGAACACCAGGAAACGGCAAAACGGCATATACACTGGCAAACTGATCATTGCCTGCAAAAAAATCAAGAGCAGCACCTGTAGTAAAATCTAATAAATTTACAGAAACAAAACCATCATATAGATCATTTGGATTTGTTCCAATTGGGCGGGCACGCATTTTCCATTGGAAAGAAATCATTCCTTCATTTGGAACCTTGATGGATTCATTTGAATAATACATGTGTTTGGCATTATCTAAAAATTGAACAGAAGGGTGTGATTTTGTAAAAGGGCTCACTCGAACGTATAATTCATTATTCCGAACGATAACTACTGCCTCTGGTTCTCTAAACTCATGGAATGATCCATCTGGAAGAGGGAAGCCACCCATTTTCCAAGTACCTGATTCAGAGAGAATCGATTGAAAATCACCTAAGATAATTTCTTTTTGTAAGTTTTTCATTTAACACAGCTCCTAGTATTTGCTTCATAGATTTATTAAATCAAATGTTGAGTTTCACAGCAAATGTAAGGTGTTCTATTAATACCCGTCCACATTAAAACTAGATTTCTGTAAATGGACAAGTATATTTCAGAAAAAACTGAATAATAATGGTATTAAGAGCTCGCAAATTAAAGGAGGGTGTTTCACTATGAAAACCGTTTCTCATATTAATTTACGAAAAGAAAAGGAAAAGACATTTTCAAGCGATGATAGAATCATGCTTTTCATTACAAAATTCCATCTAAAGTCAAAACGAAACAAATGGCTAACGTTAAAATTGCTGTTAAGAAAAGGATCTTCTGACCTCGTTGAACAAATTTTAATCAGTTCCGAATATAGAAGAGATTTTCCAGAATTGCTTGAGGATGACACGGTTAGAGATTTTTATTTAGATTTGAAATGTCCTAAAAAAGATCTATGTCTTACCATTTAACCTTTTGGGAAACCAAAAGGTTTTTTCTTTGGTACTGGAGAGTCACATCAGGTTCAATTAGTATGATCCCTTAATTCCCGCGGAAAGCGAGTATTCTGAAACGGAGATCAACTACTTCAAAAAACAACAAAGATTTACGAATACTGCCATTTAAATAAAGATTAATTTCTGATTAAAGTATAAGTCCAATAAAGACTGACGGAAAACATTTAAATTCAACCAAGTATTCTTTATGGGCAATTATTCCTTCTTTTGATATAATACATTCAAGAATGTGAAGGAGTTTATACGATGAAGCGTTATACACTAGAAGAAGCGAACCAATTATTGCCTGTTATAGTGAAAGAGCTCGATTCATTGCATAACCTGCAAAGAGAATTTGACTTATGGCATCAATCTTTTCAGCAGGTTGAATCTGAATTGAACCCTCAAGAAAAGATGGAATGGGAAAAAAGGATTCAATACTTGGAACTCGAAGCTGAACTGTTCATTGCCAATATTCTATCTCATGGAGTTTGGTTTGAAGATCCATATTCTTCAACACTGCATATTCCGGCTATCTTAAACGGAGAAAACGGTGTATTCAAATGGCATCCCGAAGAACCGTTAATCACGATATATGAGAGTAATGAAAAGGCCCTCAATCCCCTTAATTTGGTAAATTAAGGACTGTTTATTAAAATGCTGTAAAAAGTACTTGTAAAATCACGATTTATTGTTTATGATAATAATCGTGACGTAATAAGCGCCTATAGTGAAATGGATATCACACGAGATTTCGGCTCTCGTATTCTGGGTTCGAATCCTGGTGGGCGCGCCACTTCCAATTTAATAATGATTATCGGTTTATCCGGTATTCACCAAGGGGATCACGGGGTTATGTAATTGGGACCAGTGGTTTTTTATTTGGCGTCATAAAATAACTAACGTTGCAGGTTGGTGATTAAATCATGTCAGAGAAAATGCGAGTACTTTTGTATTATAAGTATGTACAGATTGATGATCCGGAAAACTTTAAAAACGAACATTTAAAGTTTTGTAAGGATTTAGGACTTTTAGGGAGAATTATAGTAGCTCCTGAAGGAATAAACGGAACCGTTTCAGGAACATACGAACAAACAGAAATTTATATGAATCATCTAAAATCGGATTCAAGGTTTGCGGATATCGTTTTTAAAATAGATGAAGTTGAAGAACATACTTTTAAAAAAATATTCGTCCGGCATAAAAAGGAGCTTGTTACATGGCGCTTTGAGGAAGATGTTAATCCGAATCAGCTTTCAGGTAAACGACTGTCTCCAAAAGAATTTTACGAAGCACTTCAAGATGAAGATGTAATCGTAATTGATGGCCGAAACGATTATGAATATGAGATTGGCCACTTCCGTGGTGCAATCAAACCTGATGTAAAAGCTTCACGTGATTTCCCTACATGGGTACGTGAAAATTTAAGTGAATTTAAAGACAAGAAAGTATTAACATATTGTACTGGCGGAATCAGATGTGAAAAATTTTCTGGATTCCTGATGCAAGAAGGTTTTAAAGACGTATCACAGCTTGAAGGCGGAATTGTTACTTACGGGAAAGACCCAGAAGTTCAAGGCCGTTTATGGGATGGGAAATGTTATGTTTTTGATGAAAGAATTTCTGTACCCGTTAATCAAACAGAAGAAGATACAGTTATCTCAACTTGTTATTATTGCGGTAAAACAGAAGACCGATACGTGAACTGTGCGAATCCTGAATGCAACAAACAGCATGTTTGCTGTACGGAGTGTGAAGTAAAGCATAAACGTTCTTGTACGAAAGAGTGTCTTGAACATCCACGTAACCGTTATGAAGAAGAGAAAAAAGAGAAACAGAACGCCTAATCATTGAAGCCAGTAATTTACTGGCTTTTTCTTTTACCCTGAATTAATGTAGACTTAAATTATAACATTCTAATCTAAAGGCTGTTTTTGGTGGAGTTTATCTCCGTTTCAGGATGCTGGCTTTTCCCGGGGCGTGCGATGACCCCACTGATCCCGCAGAACAAGGAAGGCAACGGCCGCAAAATATCGAATGAAGAAAATGTGTTTTTCATTTTCGATGAGTTTCGCACCTTGCACTACAATCAACTTTTCAATAAAGTGGTAAACAATCTTGTAGAAATGAGCCTAGGAGGAAAAAACCGATGAATCGTGCCGATGAGATCTCGGAAAAAGTGATTAATAATTATCAAAAAGATGAAGGGATGATGATTATCATTTATGCACAATGGTGTGTAAATAATGATTTAGATCCAAAGGCTGTCTATTTAAAAGCATATCCTGACCAAGTAAAAAATGAATATGTGATGCACATGCTTGAACAAACGGTATCAAAAGATGAAGCAGAAATGATCCCTCATGAAACCTTGCTTCAAGTTTTATCCTTATTCGGGAATGAAGATCTAGCTTTCACCGTTTCAGAAGAGATCCGCGCTTTGGAGGCCAGAAATGACAGAAAGTAAAAATATTGTTGTTGCCAGTTATAAAACAGGGCAATATATAGGCAAGGCAGAGGACGAAAGAAACCAAATGGTGCTGATTGAAGTACTTGCTGTTCAAAAGCACCCCTGGCAAGGTGATCTACATAACCCTAAACAAGCAAATGTACCATTCTTTCAAGAGAGAAAAGCTTTAAGCTACCGGGAGCGCGCATGGATGCCGGTACATACAGTTGCAGAATATAAAGAGGACACCATTCCTGATTATAATGAGTCATTAAGAAAAGCACTGAACACTTATAAAATCAAATTAAGAGAAGAGAATAGTGATTGGTCCAAACGATCACTGCATTGCCTTGAAGAGCTAGAGAAAGATTACAATCTTGATTAAAGAAGTCAGCTTTGTGGAAAATGAGGAAATAAATCATTAATAAAGGCGGCGATATTCATGGAACTACAAAGAGAAATCATAAAAGAACTTCTTGTAAAACCAGTGATAGAGGCTAATAAGGAGATCAATGAAAGAATAAATTTCCTAAAAGATTATGTGAAAAAATCTGGTGCAAAAGGATATGTATTAGGAATAAGCGGAGGACAAGATTCCAGTTTAGCTGGTAAGCTGGCACAGATGGCGATGGAACAGCTTCGCGAAGAGACTGGAGAAAATTATCGGTTTATAGCTGTCAGACTTCCTTATGGCGTTCAGCAGGATGAAGAAGATGCACAAAGAGCATTATCATTTATTAAACCTGATGTATCCTTAACCGTTAATATTAAGTCTGCAGTTGATGCATCCTTACAAAATTTCACGGATGCAACTGGCAAGGAACTTTCCCATTTTTTAAAAGGAAATAATAAAGCACGTGAACGGATGAAAGTACAGTACGATATTGCAGGAGCATATCAATCGCTAGTAATCGGAACGGATCATGCTGCTGAAGCGATAACCGGCTTTTTCACAAAACATGGTGATGGCGCATGTGATGTCGTACCTTTGACTGGTCTAAACAAACGCCAGGGAAGAGCTTTATTAAGAGAACTTGGAGCAGAAGAGAAAATTTACCTAAAAGTCCCGACTGCAGATTTGGAAGATGATAAACCATTGATTCCTGACGAAACAGCTTTAGGTGTTACTTATGATGAAATCGATGATTATTTAGAGGGGAAGGAAATATCTACTGTCTCAAAAGAAAAAATAGAAAAACGGTTTCTGATCACAAAACATAAACGGCACCTCCCAGCCTCACTGCATGATACGTGGTGGAAATAATTTCGGCACCTGGTAAATCCGGGTGTTTTTGTTTTGAGACAATTGAGTTATACTGAATTTTGGAGATAAGGGAGAGGGGAAGTCAAATTGAGTAAAACTGCAAAAACGATCATCATCCTAGGAACGTTATTTTTAATTTATTTTGTTTTTAATACGATCAATCGAGAGAATGCACGTAAAGAAAAAATTAATGCAATAGATGAGCATTTTAAACAGTCTTTTAAATTAGAAGAAGAATTAAAAGACCAATATGATGATGACTTTCTCATTAGTATGAATAAAGCTTACTATGTGGTAACCGTGAAAAATAATAAGGTCGTTAAGACTGTAAAACAGTAAATTGAAACCGCTCATTTTGCGGTTTTTTTTACGATTCCATTGACATTATATTACTTTTTTTCATATAGTTAGAAAGTTGATTATGAATGTGTAAAGGTGGGTGTTAACCATGCGTTTTAGAGATTTTCATCCTAATATTAAAATTAGAATCATTGAATCTTTGATTTCTGGTTCAATCGGTGGAATGATTTATCCCTTTATGGCTATTTATCTAGCCGACAGAGTAGGAGAAACATTAACCGGGATACTGCTTATCGTTAATATCTTTGTAGGATTCATTGTTGGTTTTTACGGTGGGTATTACGCAGATTTAATGGGGCGGAAAAAAATAATGGCCTATGCAGAGTCTCTTCGTTTTGCAGGGATCCTAGTAATGGCAATAGCAAACAGTCCATTAGTCAGCTCAAATACACTGGCCGCCTATATAACTATAGGAATGATGATGGTAAACAGCATTTGCTGGGGACTCGCAGGACCCGCATCACAAGCGATGTTAATTGATGTAAGTACACCTGAAAACCGCAAATTCATGTATGGTATTACGTATTGGACTAGTAATCTATCTATTGCGATTGGTGGTTTATTAGGTGGCTTTTTATTTAAAAATTATCTCTTTGAACTCTTTTTAGGATTAACCGGTGCTTCATTACTATCAGCATTACTCGTTATCTTTTTTATTAAAGAAACATACACACCTGTAAAGAGAGAGAAGAAAGTTAAGCCTAATGTCATAAAAGATATGTTTTCAAATTATAAAACAGTCTTCAAAGATTCTATCTTTATTAAATTCACAATAGGCTATTTACTTATTCTTTCTTTAGAATTCCATTTAACAAACTACATATCTGTTAAACTGAGCAAACATATGCCAGCACAAGATCTATTTCAATTTCATATTGATGGAGTTCAGATGTTAGGAATACTTCGTACTGAGAATACCGTGCTTGTCGTTTTATTAGCTGTGTTCATCAGTAAATTAATTAATCGATATAAGGATAGGAATGTATTATATATAGGTTTAATTACATATTCCATTGGATATCTCGTTATATCCTACAGCAGCTCTGTTTGGCTGCTTCTATCTGTTATGATCCTCGCAACAATCGGTGAATTAATGTATGTTCCTGTAAAACAAGCATACATGGCAGAAATTCCGCCTGAAGATTCCCGAAGTGCGTATATGGCTGTCAGCGGCATGATTTATAATGGAGCAATGGTCATTGCAGCATCCAGTATCACTTTGGGACATTATCTATCTCCACTAAGTATGACCACTATCTTTGCCGTTTGTGCGATCATTGGTTTCCTATTATTTAAATCGACTGTTCCTCTTCTTGATAAAAATAGGGAACAAATGAAAAAAGCTACAGCTTAGAAAGAACCTTCGAAATAATATGAATTTAATTGAAAGTGACCCTTGAATGGAGTCACTTTTTCATTTAAAGTAGATGAAAGCTCAATTGTATACATAATATGTAGATGAGGTGGTAAATCAATGGAAAATTCATATGTTCTATATCATGACCAAATCATAAAAAACGGTTCGATTCCTGTTGATCCTGAAGATAGAGGCTATTTATTCGGAGATGGGATCTACGAAGTCGTCTTTGTTTATGACAGCAAGCCTTTTGCTTTTGATGAACATTTTGACCGTTTTGTTCAAAGCGCAAACAAACTGGAACTTGCTTTACCTTACGATATTCCAACGTTTAAACACCTTACTGATGAGTTAATCAAGAAAAATAATGTACAGAACGGTATGGTTTATATCCAGATGACAAGAGGAGTTGCACCCCGAAATCATTTGTATGAACGAAACATGCAAAGTGTAGTTACAGGCTATGCTAAATCGGTTACATTAGAATCAATCGCTCAATCTCATGCTAACGGCATTCAAACATACTTAACTGAAGACATTCGATGGCTGCGCTGTGACATTAAAAGTTTGAACTTACTTGGAAATGTCATGGCTAAACGAAAAGCCGCTGATTATGATTGCCAAGAGGCGATTCAGCATAGGGAAGGAATGGTTACTGAAGGGTCTTCTTCAAATGTCTTTATCGTAAAAAATGGGACTTTGCAAACTCATCCTGCAAGTAATCTTATTTTGAATGGAATTACGAGACAAATCGTTTTGCAAGTCGCAAAGGAGCTTCAAATACCAATTTTGGAAGAAGCGTTTTTGATTGATGATCTTCTTGGAGCTGACGAGGTTTTTATCACAAGTACAACGATGGAAGTTACTCCTGTTGTAAAATTGAAAGGGCAGCAGGAACAATCCTATAAGATCGGTCCTGTTACGTCAGAGCTGCAAAAGCACTTTAAGGCAAAGATTCAAAACAGTGCTTCAACATTAAAATCATAAAATTAGACTGTTTTCGCAAACTTTGTTGCTTTTGAATGAGTTAATCTCCTCTGCAGCGGCTCGCTTTCCTTAGTGTGTGCGGTGAGCCCACTCATCCTGCAGGAGTCTCGCCCTTTCGCTCCAATTAACTTTCCAAAGAAGGTTTGCTTGAAAACCACTTACTAAATAGCAACAATCTTTCAAAAAAGAGCGTTTAGAAAAGAGCTTTGCAGAATGACCTGAAAGCAACGATCATTTATCGAAGAACCTAAAATAAAAAGCAAGAGGAAAACATGAAGAGATTACTTAAATATTTTATCAATGGATTACTGACAATCCTTCCAATCGTTCTAGCTGTATATATCATCTATAAGATCTTTACATTCCTAGATAGCATCCTTGGAAACCTATTAAAGGATGTTTTAAAAGAAGATTATATCCCTGGAATTGGATTAATTACTACCATCTTATTAATTACACTTCTTGGATGGATGTCAACGCAATATGTTACTGGGAAAATATTCAGACTGATTGACCGAATTTTAGAAAGAACACCTTTTGTTAAAACGGTTTACACAGTAATTAAAGATACCATACATTCATTTTTTGGCGAAAAGCGCTCTTTTTCAACAGTTGTATTAATTGAATATCCTGAAATCGGCATGAAAAGTATTGGTTTTATTACAACAGAAGAACTTAGCAGCCTAGGCGAAGATTTAGAAGGGCATGTAGCGGTCTACATCCCGCAAACCTTTCAGATTGCCGGCTTTACATTTTTAGTACCAAAAGAAAAATTAAAAATCCTTGATGTTAAACCAGAAGAGGCAATGAAATTTTTATTATCGGGCGGCGTCGCAACCAAATAATATGAAAAAGCATCCGTTTTCTAGAGCGGATGTTTTTTTGTGTTTACGTAAGTAATCGGAACATATATTGTTCTTAAACAAAGGTGGTGTTAACTTTGAAAAGATCAAAAAGGATACTTACAAAATTAACACTTCTGCCGTTTCATTTCTTTATTCAGTTTTTTTATTTAGTTAAAAAAGAAAAGAATATCTGGTTAATTGATGACACACTTTATCAAAAACTCAAACAAAAGTGGTGTAAAATTAAATCTGCAAAAACACTTCCCATTATTCATTTTCAAAAAAGAAATACAGAATTAATTCAACAAATAAAAAAACAAACGGAGCACTGCAATCAAAATAATATAACGAGAACAGCCGCTTATCTTACTTTTTTCAAGAAACACCCAGAAATACATTGGGCTTTTTTAGCTCATATGGTTTCTCGTAATGCTGGTTATTTTATGACCGACTTGAAAGGAGAGTTTTTACCCCACTTAATAGAGCACTCTACCAGGGAAAAGCTGTATGAGATGCTGGAAAAGGGGAACAGCCTGATTTTTCAGGATGCCTTTCCACAGCTGCTTTTATATGAAGAAAGCAAGAAGGAAAAACAATCACTTTTTTATTTATGTAAATATTTTAATGTATCTCCCTTTATGGAAGGAATATGGGAGCTGTGCTTTGATGGTGAAGTCAGTCCTTTATTACCTGTAGCCCAGATCATTAATGAACAAAACCATATCGAGCAGCATTTAATTCAAACGGAAGAATTTCAGTCAATTAAAAACAGTCTTCCTTTCCGGCTGCAAAATTGGCTGCAATTATCACAGATCCTTTTTCCCGTCATTCCATTTAAAAAAGCAACAGGAAAAACAATGATGAACTTTGAAAATCTTAACAAACGTATATCGCTAGGAAAAAATCTATATGTTTTACTGTTTCAAAATAACATATATGATCGTATTTTCAAATTTGCTTGCAGTAGAACTCATACTGGGTCTAGAAAAGATTATGACCCCGCCGTATTTACAAGTAAATCATTGCAAAAAGAACAAACAAAGGAAAAACTCTCTTTTTTCAAAACGAAGAATGCTCCAATTTATAGTCCGGAATTGTTGAACGTATGGAAAGAACCGTATACAGGACCCTTTTCATCTTCTAGCTGGTTTTCTAATTTTGAAATAGATCCGTCTTTATTCAGCCTAGACATAAAAGCAAATCAAAATGTATGGCTTACCTATTGGGCTGGACTTCATAAAACAGAAGCTGCCTATTTATTAAAAGCCTTTTATCAGAATAAAAAAAAGATGCCGAATTAGCCGGCATCTATTTAAATAATGAAAGTATGCTCCCCATCTGTTGGGCAAGACCCATTAATTGATTTGCTCCACCCATTGCTTTTCCAAACGTAAGACCCGAACCCTGCTGCTGATTATTAGCACCCATCATCATCGGATTTTGTTTACCCGGAGGCTGCATGAATGGCATACCCATCCCAGGCATCATAGGATATGGCATCACTCCTGGAGACATCATTGGCGGCATATAAGGCATGAATCCTTGAGAATAGTTTTGTGCATAGGGCTGCGTAAATGAAGATGGTGTCGCTGCCGGGGATTGTGCGTATGGTGGCCGGTCTGGTATTACAGGACTTTGTGAAAAAGCTTTT
Organism: Fictibacillus barbaricus; assembly: GCF_031457135.1. Lineage (GTDB taxonomy): Bacteria > Bacillota > Bacilli > Bacillales > Fictibacillaceae > Fictibacillus > Fictibacillus barbaricus_A. The sequence continues at coordinate 207,359 of NZ_JAVDWA010000002.1, forward strand.
GCTGAAGGAGTGGAAAACGGATCATACCCTCCATACGGGTACATTCTTACAAACTTCTCTTTCAAAAAAAATCACCTCAAAATAGTTTCAATATATGTATATTCAATTTTCTAAAAAGGGACATAATCCTATTGGCGAAGTGATTAAAACGCCCTGTCCATTTTTGTCTTGCATCATATTTATAGTAGTAAGATGCGATTCCGAAATGGAGGGAAGGAATTATGCCCAAAAAAACAAGAGAATTTGATTGGATTTTAACTGCAATTGGAGATTCCTTAACTGTCGGAGTAGGGGCACCTTTATTAGGAAAAGGATATGTTGGCAGATACGTCAGCTTTACAGAAGAGCTATTTAATAAGCAAATTCTTGTTAATAATTTTGCGATTACCGGATTAACCTCAAAGGAAATTTTAAATTCTCTGAGAGATAAAAAGGTAATCCGATCGATTCGAAAATCTAAAATGATACTTATAACAGCTGGTGGAAACGATTTAATCCAGGCTGGAATCAAATATTTATTAACCTTTGAAGAAAATCCATTGTATGAAGCCTTAAATAATTGTAAAAAGAATATCAATAAAATTTTCAAATTTATATTTAAAATCAAAAGAAATTCAAAGGAACCGTTCTTAGTAAGAATCTGTTCGTTATATAATCCGTATTCCAACTTTCAACCAGCTGTGAAATGGGTAAATCTTTTTAATAAGTATATTAAAACCTTTGAAAAATTCCCCTGTGTTAAAGTGGGGGATTTATATGATGCCTTTAAAGGAAGAGAAAAAGAGCTTGTATCATTTGATACTGTTCATCCAAATAAAAAAGGGTACCAAGTAATTGCTGTAGTTCTATATGAATTAGGTTTTTCAGAATTAGAATAACTCTGACAGTTTTCATAATAGTTGATATCCGTTCACATGTGCTCGTATTTTTTGTCAGTGTGCGGTGAGCATTGGAAACAAATAACGGCCAAGCTAATTTCACAAAATTTTATTAACATTAAAAAATCGCACTTAGCCTTGTGGCTAGTGCGATTTCAAATTATTTAAATTATCTCACCGGAACTTTTTCAAATTCTTCACGCAGTGTCTTAGACCGCTTTGCTGCGTTCTCAACAGCAGCTTCGATTGCTTTTCCACCGCCATTTTCATCTAAAGCGAGCAGTCCAGCTGCAGTCGTTCCGTTTGGAGAAGTAACTTTTTTCCGTAGTTCCTCTGGGGAATTACTTGTTTCAATAACCATCTTGCTTGCACCATATAAAGTTTGTGCTGCGATATCACGCGCTATTTCACGGTCCATCCCTTTTTCAACCGCCACTTCTTCCATATGCTCAAGAAGATAATAAAAATAGGCAGGACCACTTCCGGCTATTCCTGTAAAAACATCCATATGTTTTTCAGAAATGACCTTAACTTTCCCAATTGCTTCAGATAATTCTTGAGCTAAATCCAAATGATCTTTATTAACGTATTTTCCAGCACTGATTCCTGTAATCGATTCACCTATCATACTGGATGTATTAGGCATGACACGAATAACAGGGAGCTCTTTGGTGATGATCTCTTCCATAAATCCAGTAGAGATACCAGCTAACACTGAAAGAATAATATGGTGATCTTGAAGATTTGGTTTCAATTGTTGTAATACCAATTCCGCTTGCTTTGGTTTTACCGCAAGAATAATCATATCTGTATTGTTTAAAGAAACTTCATCAAACGAAACAGCATTAATTTCATATTTATCAATAAGTTCAATTCTTCTTTGAATATTTGAATGATTTGCTGCAGTAATTTGGTTAGGCGCAATTCCTTCTTTATTGATCAACCCTGATATCATTGCTTCTGCCATAGATCCTGCACCAATAAAAGTAATATTTCTGTATTTTAGCATGCAACCCCTCTTCCAAATTTTTTCGTTTTTAAATCATTTTTAAATGAATACAAGTTCTTATATTAACATGCTCACAAATAGTTGCAAGTCAATCTATCCTTTATTACAAGAATGTAATATGATTTTAACAATACATAAATTAGAGGGATAAAAGGGGGATACTATGAATTTTTACATTGCTTCAGGTTTTCAGAATCTTACACTTGTAAAAAATATGTCTTTAGAAATTCAAAAGGTATTAGGTTGGAATCTTACATATGACTGGACCAAAAATGAGCGGGCAATTACTTTTGAGGAGCTTGTCCACATCGGGACAAAAGAATATAAAGGGGTAATGGATTCAGATGTTGTAATTGTCATTCTTCCAGGAGGGAAAGGGTGCCATACAGAACTAGGAATTGCACTTGGAGGAAACAAGTGTATCCTTCTGTATGACCCTTGTGATGTCCTAGATAATTATATGGAAGCAACTACTTTTTATTATTTGCCGCAGATAAAACGCTGGAATGGAAATATTTTGGAATTATCAGATTTAATCCTTGTTTAATGTTCGGTTTTATAGGAATGATTTTTAAATACGGTGATTGTTTTTTCAGCTATCCGTTCGTATCCTTCTTCATTAGGGTGAATGGAATCATATAGCCATTTATCCATATCTTTCGTAGGGAGTGCTTCACTTACGGGAACTACAAGTGCAGGTTTATTTGAAAGGGCTGTTTCATATGCGATAAGATTCCAGTCGTTTAAGAGCTTTTCACTTGCTGGATAATAGTTTTTATCGGTATTCACAACATTATAAAGTTCATTTAATACTAAGATGGCATTAGGATTTTGTGAACGGATAACCTTAAAAATATCCTGCAAATTTTTCTCATATTCATTCTTTACATGATCGTAGCCTTGAATAGCTTTAAGAGGCCCTTCAGTTTTTGCAACCTGTACAATATCGTTTCCGCCAATATTAATTGAAATAATATCTGCTTTCTGAACAGCTTCCAACACGGCAGGCTGCTTCAGCTGATTCACTAGCCCTTTGCTCGTTGCGCCAGAAACTCCAAGGTTTTCAAGTTCGAATTTCTTACCAGTAAGGTTTTCTAAACTTTTATTTACCTTAACAGGAAATCCGCCTTGATCAGACCCTCTGCCTTGTGCAACAGAATCACCTAAAACGATGTGAACAAAACTTGATTTAGGGCTTTGTTTCAAATATTCTAGATAAGTTTCCTGATTTGTATCTTTCTTATCATTTTTTACAACCATCGATTCTTTCTTTATCTGATTTATTTTATACTGTGGATAGTAATACCATCCTGCCGTTCCAATAATCAGAAACAAAAGAAGGATCGTAAAAATATATCTTTTTTTCATATTTCCTCCTTAAGAATACATCTATGTTAATGAGCTATACTATCATCATTTTACTATAAACGAATAGGGGACATTTCTTGAATAATCATTCGTTCAAAATTCCTGTTATTATCCCGATTACAATTGGTATCATCGCCATTTCTTTTTCTTCCATATTCGTGAAGTGGTCTACAGCACCTGTTTCTGTACAAGCCATGTTTCGGTTGCTGTTTACTTTGATCCTTATGATTCCATTTGTTTGGAAACATAGAAACTGGCTGAAAAATCTTACCGTGAAAACGTATATCATGTTATTTTTGTCTGGTATCTTATTGGCACTTCACTTTTTGTTTTGGATGGGATCATTAAAATTAACAACCGTGGCCAGTTCAACCATTTTGTTATCATTACAGCCGATTTTTGTCATGATTGGTGCCTATATCGGATTTAAGGAAAAGACCTCTAAATCTGCCATGTTAAGCATGGTTGTAGCAATCATTGGAGCTAGTATGATCGGCTGGGGTGACATAGGAATTTCAATTACAAATATACAAGGAGATATTTTATCTGTTCTAGGTACGATAGTAGTAGCTATTCATATGCTGATTGGTCAAAGTCTCCTTAAATCCATTCCATCTACTTTATATAGTTTTATGGTCTTTTTAGTTGCGGTGATGGTGTTTGCACTTTATAACATGACTCTGGATATTCCGATGACAGGATATTCACATGCCGATTGGGGTATCTTTTTACTTCTAGCAATAGTACCGACCGTATTTGGACATGTACTTTTTAATTGGCTCTTAAAGCAAGTGACAGCTGCAACGATTTCAATGGCCATTTTAGGGGAACCCGTTGGCGCAAGTTTACTCGCTATTCTTTTACTGAACGAACCTTTGTCTTTGACCCAATTTATAGGGGGATTAATCGTTCTTCTGGGTCTATATTTCTTTCTACAAAATACCCGTAAACAACATAAAAATAACACAGCAAAAATGACTTCAAAGCCGAGAAACGGTGATTCTATAATAAAAGATGAACGAGACAATTTTCAAGCTTAAAGAAAGCGCAGTTCCTTTTTCTGTTCATTTTATTCTTATTCTTATATGATGAAATTAATCTATTAAAAAGGAGTTTGATTTCATGAGTACATATGAAATAGCTACTTTTGCCGGCGGCTGCTTTTGGTGCATGGTTACACCTTTTGAAGAGTGGCCAGGAATTATAAAAGTTGAATCTGGCTATACAGGCGGTCATAAAGAAAACCCTACTTATAAAGAAGTATGCAGTGAAACAACAGGACATTTTGAAGCCGTACAGATCACATTTGATCCAGCTGTCATTTCTTATGAAAAAATTGTGGCGGTTTTCTGGAAACAGATTGATCCCACTGATGAAGGCGGACAATTTTATGATCGAGGCGACTCTTATCGCACAGCCATTTTTTATCACGATGAAAAACAGAAAGAGACGGCAGAGCAATCTAAACAAGAGCTGGAAGAAAGCGGCAGATTTTCTAAACCTATTGCCACATTAATTTTGCCTGCTAAACCATTTTATCCGGCTGAAGAATACCACCAAGAATATCATAAAAAGAATCCCTTCCATTACAAACGTTATCGCACAGGCTCTGGACGTGACCGTTTTATTAAAGAACACTGGGAAGATAAAAAGAAAAAAGAGGAAGTATTGAAAACATTAAGTCCCATTCAGTTTAATGTTACTCAAAATGATGCAACCGAGCCTCCATTTCAAAATGAATTTTGGAACCATACTGAAGAAGGGATCTATGTTGACATCGTTTCAGGAGAGCCTCTTTTCAGCTCTCTTGACAAATTTGACAGCAGCTGCGGGTGGCCAAGCTTCACAAAACCTGTTCGTTCCTCAAGTGTTGACGAAAAAGAAGATCTTTCTCATGGCATGATTCGAACGGAAGTAAGAAGCAAGGATGCCGATTCCCATTTAGGGCACCTATTTACAGATGGTCCAAGAGAGAAAGGCGGTTTGAGGTATTGTATCAATTCCGCTGCACTTCGTTTTATTCCTAAACAACGATTAAAAGAAGAAGGCTATGAAGAATACCTTAAACTTTTTTAAAGGCATACGGTATACCATTACCTTTATTAACTTGTCTCTAGGTCAAGAATAGATAGCAAGTTAATCGATTATTAAAGTACAAAACAAATAAACCAGCCGGTGGCTGGTTTATTTTTGTCTTCCCGATGAAAATGTGTGCGATTGAATATATTTCAGCCTTAAAAACAAGATGATTGCACCAGCTGATAATCCTGATATCAGACCGATCCAGTAGCCATAGGCACCATGTGAAGTATAATTTGCCAAATAGTAGCCGACAGGCAATCCGAGTACCCAATACGAAATAAACGAGAGAAAGAAGGTGACATTAACATCCTTATAACCTCTTAGTGCACCTTGTATCGGAGCGCCAATCGCATCTGCGAGCTGAAAAAAAACGGCAAACCATAAAAATGAAGTGGTTAATTGTATAACATCCTTTTGATTGGAATAAATACTGGCCACTTGTTCATCAAAAATAAGCAGCAATGCAGAAAAAACTACCGCAAACCCTAGAGCAGTGATAATGCCGATAACACTATATTGGGCTGCGTCTTTGTATCTTTTTGCACCTACCTCAAAACCAACTGCTATTGTTAAGGCCATGGCAATACTTAGCGGCAGCATGTATAAAAATGAGGCGAAATTCAATGCTGCTTGGTGGGCAGCGATCGTAACCGTATTAAAATCACTCATCAATAAAGTTACAGCAGCAAAAATACTCACCTCAAAAAAGATAGAGAAGCCGATTGGCACTCCTATTTTCAGTTGTGCTTTCCATGCTTTTAACGAAGGTTTATAAAATGTTCTAAATAATTGATACTTTATAAATGGCTGCCATTTATAAAGTATCAAAATGGTAAAGAACGCAGTTATCCAATAAGATATGGCCGTTGCAACACCCGCTCCAATACCTCCAAGTTCAGGGAAACCTGCTTTTCCAAAGATAAACAAGTAGTTAAAAAAAACGTTAACGGGTAAAGCAATAAGTGTGACGACCATCGTAATTCGAGTATGACCTAAGGCATCAATAAACGAACGAAGTGCTCCATAAATAAAGAGCGGAACGATTCCAAAGGAGAGAGCGATTAAATATCCTTTAGCAACTCGTTCAACTTCATTTTCAAGTGACATGGATTGCAATACTGGATCCAATATTAAAAAGCCAACCGCGATCACACTAATTGAAATCATAACAGCTAAATATACGGCTTGTGTAACGGCATTTGGTACATGTTTGTCATTTCGGGCTCCTTCGAGCTGAGATACAATAGGAGTCAGTGCCATTAGAATCCCGTTTAATCCCGTAAAGACCGGAACCCAAAGGCTTGATCCAATTGCTACTCCCGCAAGCTGGTTAGCACCGGAATGACCGCTCATAACTGTATCAAAAAAATTCATGGCATAAAGACCTAGCTGAGTAATTAAAACCGGAACAACTAAAAGCAAAAATCGTTTGTATTTTTCTTTTATCGAACTTGTCTGAAACATATGCATACTTCCTTTATTGTTTTCACCTGACAAATTAAGCTAATGCATTATATCATACTATTATGGAATATAAGCAAAGGAGCCATTATGAGTGTCCAATTTTTATTTGAAGTAAATTCTGTAAAGCCTGGAAATTTCCCAAATGAAAAAACAGTTCTTGTCTCAGTGGAACTGCTGCATAAACAAAACGGAGAAACACTCTTTACAGGTATAATCCCTGTTAAAGTTACAGAACATGGGGTTTTTGTATCCGTCAATGCCATATCTTCAGCATTTACTTCTAAATACTTGCGAACCGAAACCATGTTTCGTTTAAAACGTTACATAAAAAGAATGAGGAATTACTTAGATTTTGATTAATTGGAATATGTTGACTTTTATATAAACACCTCATATAATATGTTAAAAATATACACGAACATTTATGAAAAAGAGAGTAGACTGCATGCTTGTTTAAGCAAGCTGGGGACGATGGAAGCCTGGTACAAACTGCAGTTGAAACGCACTTTGGAAATGCTTTTCTAAATTCATAGGAAAAGCCGGGACTCCCGTTAAAAGTTTAAGCGGCCTTTAAAGGCAATGAGAGTGGTACCGCGGATTATTCCGTCTCTTCTATTTGTATAGAAGAGACGGTTTTTTATTTGGCTTTTTTCCATAAGGCTGTTGCGCCTCGAGAATTTTATAAGGTGACCCGTTTTTTTCCTTCAGAACCATTTAAAGTCACAAAGCAACAAATAGCCTCACCGCGTGCCCCGCGGAAAGCGAGCAAGCTAGAACGAAAATCACTACTTTCAAAAGCAACAACGAATACGAAAACCGCTATTTATTTAAAAGATTCGGAGGATGAAGAAAATGAACGAAAAAAAACAGTTTGCCGTCTTTCTAAAACAAAATATAAAGGATGAACTAAATCTAGATGAAATTGAAGGATTAATCGAAAAGCCAAAACAACTGAATCAAGGGGATTTAGCTTTCCCTTGCTTCCAATTAGCTAAAATTTATAAATCGTCGCCGAATAAAATTGCTCAAACAATAGCATCTGGAAAACTGCCAGTATCATTCGAAAAAGTTGAGACAGTCGGTGGCTATGTGAATGTCTTTCTTAATAAAAAACAGTTGGTTTCCGAGTTGCTTACAAAAATACTAGAAGAAAATGATCATTACGGCAATCATACTTTCGGTTTGAATAAAACAATCGTAATGGATTTATCTTCTCCAAACATTGCAAAACCGTTCTCGATGGGTCATCTCCGTTCTACCGTTATAGGTTCATCAATAGCTGCCATTAGTGAAAAATGCGGCTATAAAACGGTAAAGATAAATTATATTGGAGATTGGGGTACACAGTTCGGAAAATTAATTTCAGCATATTTAAAGTGGGGAGACGAGGAGGCTGTTAAAAAGAATCCTATTCCAGAACTGCTTTCACTTTACGTCCGGTTTCATGAAGAAGCGGAACAAGACACAACTTTAAACGACGAGGGGAGATATTGGTTTAAAAAATTGGAAGAGGGAGACGAAAAAGCGAAAGAATTATGGGTTTGGTTTAGAGAAGTTTCATTAAAAGCGTTTCAAAAAATTTATCAATTATTAGATGTGAACTTTGATTCTTACAATGGTGAAGCCTTTTTCAACGATAAAATGGAAAGTACAGTTGTGCAGCTTAAGCAGCTCGGCCTGTTGGAGGAATCAGACGGAGCGGAAGTCGTAAGAGTAGGAGATGATCTTCCTCCATGTCTAATAAAAAAATCCGACGGTGCTACTTTATATGCAACACGCGATTTAACGGCAGCCATCTATAGAAAAATGGTCTATCATTTTGATCATGCTTTTTATGTTGTGGGCCATGAGCAATCTTTGCACTTTGAACAAGTACAACGAGTTCTATCCAAAATGAATTACAATTGGGCAAATGATATGGAGCACATCCCGTTTGGGCTCATTTTACAAAATGGAAAAAAGATGAGTACTAGAAAAGGTAAAACGGTTCTGCTGGAAAATGTGCTTTTAGAGGCCATTCAGCTTGCTGAAAAAAACATTAAAGAAAAAAACCCAGATTTGACGGATGTAGAAGAAGTAGCAAGACAAGTTGGGGTAGGAGCGGTAATCTTCCATGACTTGAAAAATGAAAAAGGAAACGATGTAGAATTTTCTCTTGATCAAATGCTGAAGTTTGAAGGAGACACAGGACCATATATCCAGTATTCAGCAGCGAGAATACAAACTTTATTAATTAAAGGTAAATTTAACGGGGAGTTGCCAAAAGAAGTAACAGTTGAAAATGAAAGCTGGGAGTTAGTAATGACGCTGAACGATTTTCCTAACATTGTTCATTCCGCGTTTAAGCGCAGAGAGCCTTCCATAATATCTAAATATGCGTTAAAACTTGCTCATAAATTCAACCATTATTATGGAAGCGTCAAAATATTAAATGGTAATGAAGCGTCTGAAAGAATGGCTCTATGTGCATGTATCCTCATAGTCTTAAAAGAAAGTTTACGATTATTAGGGATGAAAACTCCCCAAAGAATGTAGGAAGGAATGAAATAATGACAGACATTATCTGGTCATCAAAATTATCAAATTGGATATTCCAACATTCTATTATTTCAGATTTGAACACCATACAGCGGCTAAAAGGAGCAACATCATCTGCACTCTTTCTGTTAACAGATTCGAATCAAAAGAAAGCCGTTATTCGATTTTATACGAACAAGGATTGGAACAGGCGTGAACCAGATCTTGCCAAACATGAAGCGTTTTCTTTACAAACAGCAGCAAAGACTTGTATTAACACACCATCCCTTTTCGCATATACGTATAACAAAGAAATTACACCTTATCCAGCTGTTCTAATGAGCTATCTGCCTGGTGAAGTCACTCTGCCATATGAGGATCAGTCGGAATGGCTGAAAGAGTTAGCTTATTTATTGGCTGATTTTCATTCAACAGATACTCACATAGATTTTCCATGGCGTTATTATCCTTACAATACAATTGAATCCATAACGATTCCAAATTGGTCTAAGTATAAACGGGAGTTGCAAGAAGCATTAGAGCTAACAAAAGCGTATTCACCCCAATCGAATCTTGGTTTTATCCACAGAGATTTTCACCCCGTAAACGTATTGTGGGAAGACGGGAAAGCTACCGGCATTGTGGATTGGCCAAACGCATGCTTTGGCCCAAAGGAAGTTGATATTGGACATTGCAGACTAAACCTCGCATTGCTTTATGGGATCGAGGAGGCCGAGTTATTTTTAAACTATTATAAGGAAAGATCACAAATTGATGTTTTTGATCAGTCCTACTGGGATTTCATTACATTATTGGACTGTCTCCCTGAACCGGGCGTTTATGAACCATGGGTTGATTTTGGAATAGAAGGTCTAACGAATGAATTAATTAAAGAGCGGTGGGATACTTATTTTATTTACATTCATAAAAAGATAAATAAATCCTAATGTTTTCAGTTTACTTTTCTGGTAAATTCCAAACATTCCGTTATATAATCTTATAATCTTAAACCCAATCGGAATCGAGGGAAATCAATGAAAACATACACTGAACAAACAAAGGGAATCTGGTATGCGGCTGTCTCTTATCTAATCTGGGGATTCTTGCCTTTGTATTGGAAGCCGTTAAATATGGTCGGTTCTGGAGAAATACTAGCACACCGTATCTTTTGGTCATTCGTTTTAATGCTGGCAGTAATGATTGTATTAAAAAGAACAAAAGAGCTTAAGCGAGATGTGAAGTTCCTTTTTTCAAGTAAAAAGCAATTTTTTTCTGTTTTTGCTGCTTCGCTATTAATAAGCGGAAACTGGCTTCTTTATATTTGGGCAGTAAATGCTAACCATGTTGTCGAAGCTAGCTTAGGTTATTACATCAATCCGCTTGTAAATGTCGTTTTAGGAATGATCGTTTTAAAAGAAAGACTAAACAGCTGGCAGATCACTTCATTTGTTATCGCAGCTTGCGGTGTTTTCTTATTAACTTGGCAATACGGAAAATTTCCTTGGGTGGCATTATCATTAGCCCTTTCGTTCGGTTTATACGGATTGGCAAAGAAGTTAGGGAGTTTTGATTCTTTAACAGGGCTAACATTTGAAACGATGTTTGTTGTACCGATCGCTTTTATTTATTTAGCATATATTGAATGGAAGGGTACAGGTTCTTTCCTATTCGGAGGAATGAATACGACGGTTTTACTATGGGGAGCTGGATTGGTAACGGCTGTTCCACTGATCTGTTTTGCACAAGGCGTTAAACGAATCACAATGACTATGACCGGATTCTTGCAATACATTGCTCCAACGATTATGCTTCTTCTCGGTGTCTTTATTTATCATGAAACTTTTACAATGATTCACGTGATTTCATTTACTTTAATTTGGGTAGCACTCCTTATATTTACTATAAGTAAAACAAAATGGGCAAATTATCTTATAAATCGTAAAAAACAAAATTCACTTTCTGCGAAAATATAGTATAATGGCAATTGACCATTGCTTACAGATGAAACCTTATCCAGGATAAGGTTCTTTCCGTTCATAGTTTGACAGCGCTTTAAATGGGGAAAAATTTAAGGACGTTATCATCATGAATCACCTGTTAACAGCAACAGCACAATACTCTCAAAAGGAAGCAGGAGGGAACAAAAGATGAGTCATCAACGTTCCAAATCAGAAAATCCTTGGCAAGGACTGAATGGTCCAAATCTGGCTTATGTCCTTGAACTATATGACCAATATAGAGTGGATCCGGAATCTGTTGACAGTTCATTCAAAGAAAAGTTTGATGCTTGGGGAGCTCCAAGTGAAGGTTCAGCTCAAGAACCTGCTGTACAGAATCTTGATGGAATGAATTTAGAAAAATTAGCAGCTGCCTATAAGCTTGCGGAAAACATTCGCACATACGGGCATTTAGCAGCTAACGTATACCCGGTTGGAGAATTTCCAAAAGACACTCACCATATTGACCCGAAAGAATTCGACTTAACTATTGAAGATTTGAAAGCGATACCACCTTCCTTTATTTGGAAAGAGGCGCCATCGACTGTAAATAACGGATGGGAAGCGATCCAATTGCTCCAGGAAGTGTACACAAAGAACATTTCTTATGAGTTTAGCCATGTTCACGAAACAGAAGAACGTCAATGGTTGAACACAATGGTAGAAACGAGTCAGCATTACCCTGATTTTTCAGCTGACGAAAAGAAAGAACTGCTTTATAGACTTTCGGAAGTAGAAGGATTTGAAAAATTCCTTCATAAAACATTTGTTGGTCAAAAGCGTTTTTCAATTGAGGGCGTTGATATGCTTGTACCTATGTTGGATGAAGCAGCAAAAGAATGCGCTCGAGATGGTGCTGAGCACGCGCTCATTGGTATGGCTCACCGCGGCCGCCTAAATGTACTTGCGCATGTCCTTGGCAAGCCGCTCGAACTGATCTTTTCTGAATTCCACCATTCACCGAACAAGGAACTTGTACCTTCTGAAGGTTCAAGAGGAATCAATTTCGGATGGACAGGTGACGTTAAGTACCACTTAGGAGCAAGTCGTACTATAGAAGCAGATAAAGAGCATAAAATTAAAATTTCATTGGCTAACAATCCAAGTCATTTAGAATATGTAGATCCAGTTGTAGAAGGATATACCAGAGCTGCACAAGAAAAACGTAACAGTAAAGGTTATCCAGAACAAGATACATCTAAGGCATTAGCGATTCTTATCCATGGTGATGCAGCGTTTCCAGGAGAAGGAATTGTAGCAGAAACGCTTAATTTAAGCCGTCTAAAAGGTTATCAAACTGGCGGGACACTGCACATCATTGCAAATAACTTAGTTGGATTTACAACTAACAGTGATGATTCACGCTCAACGAAATACGCAAGTGACCTTGCAAAGGGGTTTGAAATCCCAATTATTCATGTTAATGCTGATGATCCTGAAGCATGTATTGCAGCTGTTCGTCTAGCTTATGCATACCGCAAACGATTCCAAAAAGATGTCTTAATCGATCTTATCGGTTATCGCCGTTTTGGCCATAACGAAATGGATGATCCATCTGCAACACAGCCAAAGCTGTACAAACAGGTAAACAGTCATGCGACAGTTCGTACTTTATACGCACAGCAGCTTGTGAAAAATGGTTCAATAACTGAAGAAAATGTTAAATCCATTGAAGATGAAGTGTTGACGAAGCATCAAACAGAATACGATAAAGTTCAAGGCAGAAAAGAAAAGTTCAAGCTGGAAGACACTAGACTTCCTGAACCGCTATCAAAAGCACTTCCTGATATCGATACCACAATACCTGTATCCGAGCTTCAGGATTTAACAGAAAAGATGTTAAAATGGCCAGAAAACTTCAATGTTTATCCTAAAATCAAGCGTATTTTGGAACGCAGACGCAAGGCATTCCAGGATGAAAAAATTGATTGGGGAATGGCAGAATCTCTAGCATTTGCATCCATACTAAAAGATGGAACGCCTATTCGCATTACAGGTCAAGATTCTGAACGCGGAACCTTTGCTCAAAGACATCTTGTACTAAATGACAGCGAAAACGGAAAGAAATTCTCGCCGCTTCATGGCGTTGACGATATTAATGTTTCTTTTGCTATCCACAACAGTCCGCTTTCTGAATCTTCAGTAGTTGGCTTTGAATACGGATATAACGTTTTTGCACCAGAGACACTCGTTATTTGGGAAGCTCAATATGGGGACTTCGCTAATGTATCACAAGTATTGTTCGACCAGTTCCTATCAGCCGGCCGTGCGAAATGGGGACAAAAATCCGGAATGGTTCTGCTTTTACCACATGGATATGAAGGACAAGGGCCTGAACATTCAAGTGCCCGCTTAGAGCGTTTCTTACAGCTTGGTGCAGAAAACAACTGGACTGTTGCAAACGTAACTACAGCATCCCAATATTTCCATCTTTTAAGACGTCAAGCTAAGCTTCTTTCAATGGATGAAGTACGTCCATTAGTGGTTATGACACCTAAGAGTTTGCTTCGTGATGCAAAAGTCGCGTCCGTTGCAGAAAATTTTGAAAACGATCTTTTCAAACCATTACTTGAGCAGCAGGGACTTGGCAAGGAAAAAGAGAAAGTGAAAAAAATCTTATTATGTTCAGGTAAAATTGCGATTGATCTTGAGAAAGCACTTGAACAAGATCAAATCGAAAGAACAGAATTGCATATTGTCCGTGTGGAACAAATCTATCCGTTCCCGGAAGAAGAAATGAATGTTCTTTTAAAAGAATATCCGAACGTAGAAGATTTGATCTGGGTTCAAGAAGAGCCTAAGAATATGGGATCTTGGCTTTACATTGAACCAAAACTTCGTGCTGTAGCGCCAAATGGAGCACATGTTTCTTACATTGGCCGACAAGAACGTTCAAGTACGGCTGGCGGAGAGCCTGACATTTATAAAAAAGAACAAGAACAAATCATCCAAACATCGTTAGCAATAGACATTCAATCGCGAGAGGGAGGCCGTGAACATGTTTGAAGTTAAAGTTCCGGAATTAGCCGAATCTATATCAGAAGGTACAGTAGCTCAATGGCTAAAAAAAGAAGGGGAAGCAGTTGTTAAAGGTGAGGATTTAGTTGAATTAGAAACTGACAAAGTCAACATCGAAATAAGTGCAGAACGTGATGGAGTGCTTAAAAGCATTCAAGTGCAGCCTGGTGACACTGTATCAGTTGGAGATGTTATCGCAATGATCGCTGATGGAGGTGCTGAAACAGAAAGTCCTTCAAAAGAAAAGACGGAAGATGCGCCGAAGGAAGAAGCTTCTCCAAAGCAAGAAACTACTGCTGCTAAGGAAGAGACAGAAGAAACGAAAGCAACTGATCGTCCGATCGCATCTCCTGCAGCACGTAAACTTGCAAGAGAAAAAGGCATCGATCTTTCAGAAGTTTCTACTCGTGATCCACTTGGCCGAGTTCGTACAGAAGATGTAAAGCGTCATTCTGAAGGTCCAAGTGAAAAATCGGCTCCAAGCACTACTAAGCCAGCAGCTCAGCAAACCAAAGCTGCTGAACCGGTAAATCCGGACAAGCCTGTTGAACGTGTAAAGATGTCCCGCAGACGTCAAACGATCGCTAAGCGTTTAGTTGAAGCACAACAAACGGCTGCAATGCTTACAACATTTAACGAAGTCGACATGACTGCGATTAATGAAGTTCGCGCTCGCAGAAAAGACAAGTTCTTTGAACAAAATGGTGTTAAATTAGGATATATGTCGTTCTTTACAAAAGCAGTTGTAGGAGCATTAAAAAAATTCCCTGCAGTTAATGCAGAAATTCAAGGCGACGAAATGATCTTGAAAAAGTTTTATGACATCGGAATTGCTGTAGGTGCTGAAGAAGGACTAGTTGTACCAGTTGTACGCAATGCTGACCGAATGAGCTTTGCTGCGATAGAAAAAGAAATTGGAGATCTCGCACAAAAAGCACGTTCTAAGAAATTAACGCTTGAAGAACTGCAAGGCGGATCATTTACAATTACAAACGGCGGTATCTTCGGTTCAATGCTATCAACACCGATTCTTAATGCGCCTCAAGTTGGTATTCTAGGAATGCATACAATTCAGTGGAGACCTGTTGCGATTGATAAAGAACGTATGGAAAACCGTCCTATGATGTACATTGCACTTTCTTATGATCACCGTATCGTTGATGGAAAAGAAGCAGTAAGCTTTCTTTCAACAGTTAAAAACCTGCTAGAAGATCCAGAATCATTATTATTAGAAGGTTGATATAACGAAGCCCTGATCGTCCATTTAGGCGACCAGGGCTTTTTTTGATCATTAATTGCAAAGTGCAAGTAAAAACATTTGCTAATTGCAAGTTAAGGGCATATAACTAATTTGCAAAATGCAAGTTTTGTTTTATCTCATTCATTCAATCACAAAATGAAGCGGCTAAATCTTAGCCGCTTCATAATTTCGTATGTCATTAATAAAAAAATGGTATGCTATCCTTTTTATTAACGAAAGGAATCTAACTTTTGTTTATGGAATAAGCAATATTTTACCCTTGCTGTTCCTGCTTTCAATATAGTCATGTGCACGTGCGCCATCTTTTAATGGAAACGTAGTTTGTAAAACATTCAACTTTCCGCTTTTTACCCATTCAAACAACTCTTGTGATCGATTTATTCGTTCTTCGTGCGATGTAAGTACATTCCAGAGATCTCCACCAGTTAATGTTTTAGAAGTATCCATGAGCATACGAGGATCGATTTTTACAGGATCACCGCCTGCCATTCCAAAAAAAACGACTGTTCCACCGATGCCAGTTACTTCAAAGCTATCCATTATCGTTGAGCCTACAGATTCATATACTACATCTACGCCTCTTTCAGACGTATATTCCTTAATCTTCTCTTTCCAATCTTCCTTATATAGATAAACTTCATCAGCCCCAGCAGAAAGTGCCTTTTCACGCTTTTCGTCTGAAGAGGTTAGTCCAATTACATTCCCACCCAACAATTTAATAATTTGAATAAGAAGCTGGCCTACACCTCCAGCAGCAGCGTGAACCAATGCAAGATTTCCTTGTTTAATGGGAAAACTATCTTTTGTTAAATAATGTGCAGTAAGACCCTGAAGTAATAGGGAAGCTGCTGATTCAAAAGAAACACCATCAGGAATTGGAATCGCTTTTTCTTTCGGGACAACAACATATTCGGCATTTGCGGATGGCACATCTGCAAACGCAACTGAATCACCAACCTTAATATTTTCTACATTTTCTCCGGCTTGTTTTACGATGCCAGCCCCTTCATAACCAAGTATGTAGGGAGGCTGACCTTCTAAATGATAGTTGCCTTTTCTTCTATAAACATCTGCATAATTTAAACCAATTGCTTTCATTTCTAATAAAATATCATCCGGTCCAATAGAAGGATCTTGTATTTCTCGATATTCCAAGACTTCTGGTCCGCCAAATTTATCAAACACGAGTGCTTTCATACTCATTCTCCATTTCTCTTGTTGGCTATTATCACTATTATTGTAACCATATCCAGATGCCTTTGGCTATGAAATTGTCTATTGATTATACCAATTTGACATGAAACCTATTGCCACATTAAAATTTAAAAAGAACAAATTTTAATAAGAATGAAAATAGATAAAAGGAGAGATACAAAATGATTCATCTAGATTGGGCAGAGAGACCTACAATTAGGGAAATAAAATGCGTACATACGGATGCAGAGAAATATATGGTTGACCGGGCACTTACAGCAGGAAAAGCGTATGAATTAAAAAATGAAACAGAAGAATTCTACTTTGTTATCGATAACACCGGCAAAGTAGGGGGGTATTACAAAGAATATTTCGAAGGTTAATCAATATACGAAAAAGCCTGGCTCAAATGAGCCAGGCTTTCATTATTTCATTACAATTCTTCATTAAAAAGCATACCATGCAGCTTTTTAGAAACCAAAAGAAGAATTAACCCTAATGCAAATGCCGCTACTCCTATTACCATGAAAATTTCCAGATAACCCAATGAGTGGGTGAGAGCTGCGAGTTTACCGGAGACAAAATTGGCTACTGCAGAACTAAACAGCCATACTCCCATCATAAGGGAAGCGATTTTTACCGGAGATACTTTATTAACTAAAGATAATCCAACAGGTGATAAGAACAGTTCACCAATTGTATGGAATAAATAAGTCACAATGATAAATAACATGTTTGCTTTAACCGTAATATGAGATTCATCACTGCCTGTTTGCAGAACTGCTGGAATAAGCACTAAAAATCCTAATCCTAATAATATCATTCCAAATGCCATCTTCGTTGTCGCTTTCAAGTCTCCTCTAGGAGTATTTGAAAGTCTATACCAAAAAGCTGAAAGAATGGGAGCTAAAATAATGATAAATAATGGATTTACCGATTGGAACCAAGAAGTTGGGACTGTATATCCAAATACATTTCGGTCTACAAACTTTTGAGTATAAAGGGTGAAGGAACTTCCTGCTTGCTCAAAACCTGCCCAGAAAAAGACAACGAAACATGCCACAATAATAAGTCCAATGGTACGTTGTTTTTCTTTTTTGGTTAATGGTTTAGATTTACCTTCTGGTGTTACCGATTGGGTTCTCATCGGCTTTGTTCCTGTTTCGCCTAAATACTTTCGGCTGAAAATAGTAAAGATAATTTGACCGATAATCATACCAATAGAAGAGGCTAAGAAAGCATATTGAAAACCAAAATGCTCGATTCCGTCTGTATCTGTAAAATGAAATAAGTCTTCTGCTAAATAACCCGCAACTAGCGGAGCAAAGAAAGCACCTAAGTTGATTCCCATATAAAAGATGGTGAATGCTGCATCTTTCCGTTTGTCATTTCGATCTGGATATAATTCTCCTACAAGTGTAGAAATGTTGGGCTTGAAAAATCCGTTTCCGATAATAAGTAAGAAAAGTCCCAGATACACTCCTGTCTTTGAATCAAAGGCAAACAATGAAAAGTCACCAAGCGCCATCGTAATACCGCCAATTGTTATAGCAGTCCGAAGTCCTATAAACTTATCTGTTAACCAGCCACCTAAAAGCGGAGTAAAGTAGACTGCACCTGTGTAAAACCCATATAGCATCATAGCTTTAGCAGGATCCATACCTAAACCGCCGCTAACTAAAGCAGTAGTCAAGTAAAGGACTAATACTGCACGCATCCCATAATAACTATATCTTTCCCACATCTCAGTAATAAACAAGAGATATAAACCACGGGGATGTTTTCTAGTTGTCTTTGCATCAGTTAACGCTGCTTCCAATAGTTTTCACTCCTGTCGTTTTTTGTCGAACATAAATAATTATAATTTACTAAATATTCAACTTCAAGTATATATTTAAAAGTTAAAATATTAATAAAATTAAATATTTTCTGTAAACAAACTTTCATCCCTTAGGAACAAAAGAAAAACAGACACGCTGCAAGAGCATGTCTGTTTTAAATTCTATATATTCCCAGCTTATTGGTGACTGTATTTTAGCTTTTCTTTACTTAATAACGCATCCATGAACTCGTGAAATTCTGGAATATCCATTTGCTGTGCAGAATCAGATAATGCTACCGCCGGATCTGGATGTACTTCAGCCATTACAGCATCTGCTCCGATAGCCATCGCCGCTTTTGCAGCGGGCAAAAGAAGATCTTTTCTTCCTGTTGAATGAGTAACGTCTACAACAACCGGAAGATGCGTTTCTTTCTTTAAAATAGGAACAGCAGAGATATCTAAAGTGTTGCGGGTTGCTCTTTCATACGTACGAATGCCGCGTTCACAAAGGATGATTTGACTGTTGCCTTGTGCTAAAATGTATTCAGCAGCATACATGAATTCTTCGATTGTTGCAGCAAGACCACGTTTTAGAAGGACTGGTTTATTAACTGAACCCGCTGCTCTTAATAGATCGAAGTTTTGCATGTTACGAGCACCAATTTGGATAACATCAACATAATCAAGGGCTGTTTCAATATCATTTGGATTTAAAATTTCACTCACTACTGCAAGCTGATGCTCGTCAGCTACTTTACGTAAAATCTTTAGACCTTCAAGACCAAGACCTTGGAAGTCATATGGAGAAGTACGAGGCTTATAAGCACCACCGCGGATTAATGTTAAACCTTTTCCCGCGATAACTTCTGCCACTTGTTTTACTTGTTCGTAGCTTTCAACAGCACAAGGACCCATTATGAAGTGAGGGTTTCCGTCTCCAATCTTTTCACCTTTAACATTAACAATTGTATCTTCCGGTTTCTTTTTACGGGAAACAAGCAGTGCTTTACGATTATCATCTTTTTGAAGTTCTAGACTTGCTTTGAAAACTTGTTTGAAAATATGCTGAACCGTTGATGTTTCGAAAGGGCCATCATTATGAGCAGCAATTAAATCTAAAAGCTCTCTTTCTCGTACTGGGTCAAAACGTTTAACTCCTTGCATTTCTTTTAGCTTGCCGATCTGTTGTGCAATGTCACCACGTTCATTTAAAAGCTTTAAAATTTTAAGGGTAACATCATCCATTTGAGTTCGTAATACATCCAATTCGTTTGACACAGCATTTCCTCCTCATATATCTCTGTTTTTTAGATCCTATATAGCGGCCGCAAATAGGCTTAACATTTATCATAATTAAACACAGGACACTTTCGCGCTTTAAAGCGTGTGTCTCGTAAAGTATTGTTTGTAACTTTAAAGGGAAATGGAAAGAAAGTCAATACCTTATTAAAAATTTTTACAAAATGTGTTTTCTTTTTTCTATATATTGACGATTATAGTAGTGTGCTGTAAATTTGTAAAAACGATTTAAAATTTCTTTACAACAACGCTTCAACGTGTTAAAACTATCTATAACTTTATAATACAAAACGCTATGATAGAACAATAGTAATGAATGGATTCCCTGTATCAGAGAGCTGATGGTGGTGCAAATCAGTACAAAATCCCTCATGAATTACAATTCTGGAGCTGCTTTTTTATAAGCCGGATTATCCGTTATTTCAATGAAGGTGGTAAAGCAAATGCTTTGCTGTTAGGGTGGTACCGCGAGAAATTCGTCCCTGCTTATTAGCAGGGATTTTTTTGTACATTTAAACAGGAGGAATGTGAAATGAGATATTTAACAGCCGGAGAATCACATGGCCCGCAATTAACAACAATTATAGAAGGAGTTCCTGCAGGCCTGCCTCTTTTAGCAGAAGACATTAATGAAGAGCTGGCAAGAAGACAAAAAGGACATGGCAGAGGCCGCAGAATGCAGATCGAAAAAGATCAGGTCCAAATATTGAGCGGAGTACGTCATGGTGTAACATTAGGTTCACCTATTACGCTTGCAGTAGAGAATAAAGATTTCACACACTGGACAAAAATCATGGGTGCCGAACCATTAGAAGATGATCAAACTGAGGTAAAACGGGTGATATCACGCCCTCGTCCGGGACATGCAGATTTAAATGGTGCAATAAAATACAACCATAGAGATATGAGAAATGTACTGGAACGCTCATCAGCAAGAGAAACTACTGTAAGAGTTGCTGCAGGTGCAGTCGCCAAAAAAATATTAAGCGAACTTGGTGTTCAAATCGGAGGACATGTACTCGAAATTGGCGGTATTAAAGCTACTGAAACGAAGTATGAAAATATAAAAGAATTACGCAGTATAACAGAAGAATCACCTGTAAGATGTTTAGATGAAAAAGCTGGCAAGAAGATGATGGAAGCAATTGATACCGCAAAAGAGAATGGGGATTCCATTGGAGGCGTAGTCGAAGTAATTGCTGAAGGAATGCCAGTAAGTGTCGGAAGCTATACTCATTATGACAATAAACTCGATGCAAAATTAGCTGCAGCAGTTATGAGCATCAATGCCTTTAAAGGTGTAGAAATCGGTATTGGCTTTGATGCAGCACGAAAACCTGGCAGTGAAGTGCATGATGAAATTCAGTGGGATATTGAAAACGGATATACAAGAAAATCAAATAACGCTGGTGGATTTGAGGGTGGAATGACGACTGGGATGCCTGTAGTTGTCAGAGGCGTTATGAAACCAATTCCGACTTTATACAAACCACTTCAAAGTGTTGATATTGAAACAAAAGAAGCTTTTGCAGCTAGTATTGAACGGTCTGACAGCTGTGCCGTTCCTGCAGCAAGCGTTGTCGCAGAATCAGTAGTGGCTTGGGAGCTGGCTAAAGCAGTCGTTGAACAGTTTGGCTTAGATAACATGGAAAGCATTAAGAAAAACATTAGGCAGCATCAAGAACGTGCTAGGACGTTTTAAAATGCAGACCATTAAAATCACAACTCCATCTAAATGTTATCCCGTTCATATTGGAGAGAACGCTTTAACCCAATTGGTTCCGCTGTTACAAACAATGAAACCTTCTCCAAAGAATTTATTAATCATCACGGATGATAATGTCGGACAGCTTTATTTAAAAGACGTGGAGAAATTATTAGAAGGTCATTATTCATATAAAACTGTTCAATTAAAAGCAGGAGACAGCGAAAAATCCTTCGAAAACTATTATTTTTGTCAAAGCTTTGCCTTAGAAAATGGACTTGACCGTACTTCAGTCATCCTTGCTTTAGGCGGTGGAATGATAGGCGATATCGCCGGATTTGTTGCAGGAACATATATGAGGGGAATAAGGTTCATACAAATTCCTACAACCATTCTTGCACATGACAGTGCTGTAGGTGGAAAAACAGGCATCAACCATCCTGAAGGCAAAAATATGATCGGTGTTTTTCATCAGCCTGAAGCGGTGATCTATTCTACCGATTTACTGGGTACCTTACCTGAAAATGAAGTGAGGTCAGGTTTTGCAGAAGTTGTAAAGCATTCTTTAATTGCTGACAAGAACTTTTATCTCTGGCTTCGAGAAAACGTTCATACTTTTCATACATTTTCGCAGGATCAATTATTAAAATCCCTCACTAGAGGCATTCAGATTAAGAATGAAGTCGTGACACAAGATGAAAGAGAAATGGGTGTCAGAGCCTATCTGAACTTCGGACATACACTTGGGCATGCAATAGAGGCAGAGCTTCTATTTAAAGGGATTACCCACGGGGAGGCAGTTGCACTTGGAATGCTGTTTGCTTTATCACTACAAGAAGAAACGCAACAGCTTGGCAAGGATCTAAAAAAGTGGTTTAAAAAACTAGGGTATCCTGAACTGCCAAACCATCTAACTGCACCTTCTTTAATTGGCAGAATGAAAAAAGACAAAAAAGCAACAAAAGGCAACATCAATATGGTTCTTTTAAAAGACATAGGAGTACCGTACTTATCAAGCATTGATACAAATGAATTAGAAAGTAAGCTGAATGAATTTTTGCAAGAGGGGTAGAAAAAGGAGCTTTCCCATGAAAAATGTATTACTGATTGGAGTAGGATTAATCGGCGGCTCGATAGCATTAACGATTAAAAAAGAGCACGAAGCTGTCATATTTGGCTATGACGTAGTAAATAAAAATTGTGAAACAGCAGTTTCCTTAGGTGTTATTGATAAAATAGCTGCTGAATGGAAAAAACATGCTTTAAAAGCAGATCTTATCCTTATCGCAACGCCAGTTGAAGAAACATTACGGATAATGGATACGCTAGATTCATTATCTCCCGCTATCAAAGCACTCGTAATGGATGTTGGAAGTACAAAACATACAATTATGCAAAAAGCAGAAAAACTGTCCAAAAACGGTATAGCTTTTATAGGCGGCCACCCAATGGCAGGCTCCCATAAAACGGGTGTAGAAAGTGCGAAAGTACATCTTTTCGAAAATGCTTTTTATATGTTGACCCCTGTGTCAAACACACCAGAAAGCAGATTGAATGAAGCAAAAGAATGGCTGAAAGGAACAAAAGCTAAACTTTTAACCGTAAAGCCTGAAGATCATGATTTTCTCACTGGAATTGTAAGCCATTTTCCTCATCTGATTGCTTCAAGCCTTGTAAGGCTTGCAAAATTTCATTCAGAAGATCATCCATTAGTTCAACAATTAGCTGCAGGCGGTTTTCGTGACATTACCCGGATTGCTTCGAGTTCTCCAAAAATGTGGAGCGATATCGTCAGCCAGAACAAAACTCATTTACTTTCACTTTTGCATGAATGGAAGAATGAAATGGATACCGTTATAACGTTCGTTGAAAATGGCAGCCAAGATGAGCTTTATGATTATTTTAACGGCGCCAAAGAGTTTAGAGACGGTCTGCCCGTTCGGTCTAAAGGGGCTATTCAGCCTTTTTCAGATCTATATGTAGATATATTAGATAAAGTCGGTACTCTATCACAAGTAACTATGATTTTGGCTGATGCTAAAATCAGCATTATTAACATTTCCATTTTGGAAGTCAGAGAAGGACTAAACGGTGTTCTGAGAATCAGTTTCCAAAGCGAAGAAGAGAGAGATTTAGCACAGCAATTATTACAAAAAGAAGATTATTTAACACATATCACACTATAAGAAGGAGTGGCCGGACATGGAAAAACAACTGACTCCCATAAAAAGTTTGAACGGTTCAATTAAAGTTCCCGGCGACAAATCCATTTCGCATCGTGCTGTCATGTTCGGATCGATAGCTGAGGGGACCACTACAATTAACGGTTTTTTGCCAGGTGAAGATTGTTTAAGTACGATCTCTTGTTTTAAAAAGCTCGGTGTAAAAATAGAACAAATAAATGAACAAGTGACAGTGGAAGGCAAGGGAATTTCAGGTCTTCAACCTTCAAAAGAGGAACTATACGTAGGAAATTCTGGAACGACGATCCGGCTGATGCTTGGCATTTTAGCTAATACTCCTTTTACCACTGTGTTAACTGGTGATGACTCAATTGCAAAGAGACCTATGAATCGAGTAACTCAGCCATTAAAAGAAATGGGAGCCATCATTGATGGGAAAGAGGAGGGGAATAAAGTACCTCTTAAAATTACCGGAGGAAGCACAAAAGGGATTGATTATCATTCTAAAATTGCAAGCGCACAAGTCAAATCCGCTATTTTACTCGCTGGTCTTCAAGGAGAAGGCATAACCTCTGTAACAGAACCTGCAAAATCAAGAGATCATTCAGAACGTATGCTTGAAGCTTTTGGATGTTCGGTTGATCAAAAAGGATTAACGGTTTCGTTAAATGCCGGACAGGAATTAAAAGGTACACATATTGAGGTCCCGGGTGATATTTCATCTGCAGCGTTCTTTTTAGTAGCAGGTGCGATCATCCCTGAAAGTACGATTTCATTAAAAAAGGTTGGTCTTAATCCTACCCGAACAGGAATTCTGGATGTGTTAGAAAATATGGGGGCAAAGATACAATTCGAAAACGTAAATAGTGAAAGCTCCGAACCATATGGTGACTTAGTTATCCAAACCTCTAAATTAAAAGGAACGATTATCAAAGGTGATTTGATTCCGCGATTAATCGATGAGATACCGATT
This sequence comes from Fictibacillus barbaricus, assembly GCF_031457135.1. Classification (GTDB taxonomy): domain Bacteria; phylum Bacillota; class Bacilli; order Bacillales; family Fictibacillaceae; genus Fictibacillus; species Fictibacillus barbaricus_A. The sequence continues at coordinate 232,129 of NZ_JAVDWA010000002.1, forward strand.
ATCGCACTAGCTGCTACTCAAGCTGAAGGGAAAACGATAATTCAAGATGCACATGAGCTGAGAGTAAAAGAAACAGACCGTATAAAAACGGTAGTTGATGAGCTTAGCAAAATGGGTGCAAACATTGAAGCAACAGACGATGGAATGATTATTCATGGCAAAACATCTCTAAAAGGGGCTCAAGTAGACAGTTATGGAGATCATCGAATCGGGATGATGCTGAGTATTGCTTCTTGTATTGCTAAAGGAGAAACAAAGCTTATGAACCCTGAAGCAGTGGCTGTATCATATCCATCATTTTTCGATCAGCTAAAATCGTTAGCAAATCATAATTAAAGCCTGTTTTCGCATGAATTGATGCAATGGAGAGATATTTGGTTAAGTTCTTCATTGAAATGTTAAATTGGAGCGGAAGGGCGAGACTCCTGCAGGATCAGTGGGACAGGTGAGACCACTCAATATCGCAAAGCGATGAGAGGGCTCACCGCACACCCTGCGGAAAGCGAGTCCATAGAGCGGAAATTTACTACTTTCAAAAGCAATAAAGCTTACGAAAAAAGTTTAAATAAATAATGCAGAGAGCTGACTTGTAAACAAGGCCAGCTCTTTTTTTGAGCATTATCACCATTCGACAGTTTATAACATTTTTCACATTAGAATTATTATAAAAAAGTATTGATTATCCATTGAGAGGTGATATCATTAAAATGTACAATAAATTCATTTAATGAGGTGACGTTTAATGACGAATGAAAAGAAGCATTTGACGACAAGCTGGGGTGCACCTGTAGGGGACAACCAAAATTCAATGACTGCAGGATCGCGCGGACCTACATTAATCCAAGATGTACATCTATTAGAAAAACTTGCACATTTTAATAGGGAACGCGTTCCTGAACGAGTTGTACATGCTAAGGGTGCAGGAGCACACGGGTATTTTGAGGTAACAAACGATGTAAAAAAATACACAAAAGCTCACTTCTTATCAGAAGTCGGCAAACGCACACCTCTATTTGTCCGGTTTTCAACAGTTGCTGGTGAAAACGGATCAGCGGATACGGTACGTGATCCTCGTGGATTTGCTGTGAAATTTTACACAGAAGAAGGGAACTATGATTTAGTAGGAAACAACACACCTGTATTTTTTATTCGAGATGCGATTAAGTTTCCAGACTTCATTCATACACAAAAACGTCATCCCCAAACACATTTAAAAAACCCAAATGCGATATGGGATTTTTGGTCGCTTTCACCTGAGTCACTACATCAAGTAACGATACTTATGTCAGATAGAGGTATACCAGCAACATTCCGTCATATGCACGGCTTTGGCAGCCATACATTTAAATGGGTTAATTCAGAAGGTGATGGAGTTTGGGTAAAATATCATTTTAAAACAGAGCAGGGTGTTAAAAACCTATCAAACGAACTCGCTGCTAAACTATCTGGTGAAAACCCTGATTACCATACAGAAGATCTATTCAATGCGATTGAAAAGGGTGATTTTCCTGCATGGAAATTGTACGTTCAGATTATGCCTTTAGAAGATGCAAATACGTATCGTTTTGACCCTTTTGACGTTACAAAGGTCTGGTCACAAAAAGACTATCCGCTAATTGAAGTCGGCCGCATGGTTTTAAATAAAAATCCTGGAAATTATTTTGCTGAAGTGGAACAAGCTACGTTTTCTCCTGGAACATTAGTACCAGGAATCGACGTATCTCCAGATAAAATGCTGCAAGGCAGATTGTTTGCCTATCATGATGCACACCGTTATCGTGTAGGGGCAAACCATCAAGCGCTTCCCATTAACCGTCCTCGCAATGAAGTGAATAACTATCAGCGTGATGGTCAAATGCGTTTTGATCACAATGGAGGTTCAGCTGTTTATTATGAACCTAATAGTTTTGACGGACCTAAAGAAGTCTCTGAAAACAGACAAGCTGCTTATCCAGTAGAAGGGGTTGCTGAAAGTGTCTCTTATGATCATCATGATCATTTTACACAAGCTGGTGATTTATACCGCCTTTTATCAGAAGAAGAAAAAGAGCGTCTCGTATCAACGATTATCGGTGCAATGGAGCCCGTTGAAAGTAATGAAATCAAATTACGTCAAATTAGCCACTTCTATAAAGCGGACCCAGACTATGGATTGAGAATTGCAAATGGACTTGGTTTATCTATTCCGCAGGAAGTAAATTAAACATAACAAAAGACGTCCTCATGATAAGGACGTCTTTTGTTATGTTTTTGGCTGTTTTCTAAAAGATTGTTGCCTTTTAATCTCTTTTTATTGTCTTCCTTGACAGTTGATTGGAGTGGAAGGTGTGAGACTCCTACGGGACAGGCGGGCAGTCCGAAAGGCTGAAGTGGTTTGGTCAGCCCCGACAAGCAAAAGGGAAAGGGACTAAGAAGGCGCTTTTTGCCTTCAGGACCATTTAACTTTTGACCTCGAGGGGCTAACCGCTACAGCTAGACAGGTGAGACACTTAAGAGTAAAACGTACGAATGTGGCTCACCGTCTGCCCCGTGGAAAGCGAGCAACCTGGAAAGGAATTCAACTACTTTCAAATGCAACAATGAATAAGGAAACAACCATATTTTTAAACACTTGCAAATGTTCGAAGGTCCTCGATATCGGCTACTTTAAATCCATTAGCTTCAATACGGTGCACTAACACTTCGATCTCTTTAAGAGATACACTTTCATTAAAGGTAATAACTACTCTGCGTAGAAATTGTTTTCCGGCATCTTGAGTAAATACACCTTCTAAATTGTATTCTTCAGGAATGACTGTGAATAATTTTCTGAGTGAACCTTTTCCTTCCGTCGTTGAAACTGTTAAAGAATAACCGCCTTTTTTAATACCATATGAATCTTCTAAAATATCCATAACTTTTGAATGAGTGATAATCCCTAAAAATTGATGTTCATCATCGACTACCGCCATAAACGGCAGACGTCTTATCGAAAATAAAACTTTAAAATAAGGTGTATTCTCATGAATAAATGCGTCTTTTTCTTCAACGACTCTACTTACATGGTCCTTTACAGAACCAACATTTTCTATAATATAGTCGGATGTTGTCTCCTTAAAAAGCAAGCCTACAAATTTTTCCTCTTTTTCGTCCAATACAGGTATACATCGATAACCCGACTGAATTATAGTGAAGCGAGCCTCGCTAATCGACATATTTTCAGTTACATACTTTACTTTAGATTTTGCTAGATAATTAGATTTAACTTTCATGTGACACACCCTTTTCAGAATTATATAAATATTTTAAATATATTTCGACATATATTACAACATACCTGCTTTTCCTTTTTATCATCTCCAACTTTTTTCTGATTTGCACTTCTGAATATTCTGTCATATAATTTAAATGAAATAATGAAATCAGACGCAAAAAAGGAGGTGTAAGGCATGCTTAATGGTGTACAACTATTTAACTGGTTAGTGGTTTTCCGTTCAATTACTTACGTGATTTCGCAAAATTGGATTAGTCTGTCCAAAACCGGTTATTTAAATAGTTCACATCGATAAGCAACCTTACCCTTTCCTTTTTCAATTAGTATGAAAACCCATGGGCTAAGTACTTTGCTCATGGGTTTTTTATGCAGAAAAAGGACAGTAGCAAATATAAATAAAGGAGAAAATGATACAGATGATTATATGCACTGTTCAAAATACTAAAAAAATGTATGGCGGTAATGAGATACTTAAAAATATCTCTTTTGAAATTCAAGAAAATGATCGAGTAGGAATTGTTGGCCGAAATGGTTCTGGAAAAACCACTCTTTTTAAACTGATCAGTGGAATCGACCAGCCTGATTCAGGCTCTATTTTTATCAAAAAAGAAGCGGAAGTCGGTTATCTTGCACAAATACCGGACTATGATTCTCAATCAACGGTCTATGAAGTAATTGCTGCTGCTTTTCAACAAATAAGAGAGATCGAACAAAATATACAAAAGGTTAATGTATTAATTAGTGATCCAGAACAATCAGACAGATTGGAGAAAAATTTAAACAAATTATATAAACTTCAAGAAACGTATGAGGATTTAGGCGGCTATGCGATAGAATCAAGGATAGCCGGTGTAATGACGGGACTTGGAATCTCTCATTTATCCGACCAGTTATTCCATGAAATAAGCGGCGGTGAACAAACAAAGGTTGGATTAGCTTGTCTTTTATTACAAGAACCTGAATTGCTGTTACTGGATGAACCAACGAATCACCTTGATGTCGATACGATGAACTGGCTTGAAAACTATTTGCAAAAGTACAAAGGAGCCGTACTGATCATCAGTCATGATCGCTATTTCTTAGATCAAGTAACGAACAAGACAATTGATATTGAAGACGGCGAATGTGTTGCTTACAATTGTTCCTACTCACAATTTATAAAAGAAAAAGAGAACAGCCTTCTGCTGGAATTTGAAAAATATCAAGAACAACAAAAGAAAGTTAAGAAAATTAAAGAATCCATCAAACAGCTTCGGGAATGGGGAGCTCGGTCAGGTAATGAAAAATTCTTTCGCAGAGCACGGAATATGGAAAAAGCTTTGCATCGCATTCAAAATATGAAGCGTCCACAGCTTGACAGGAAAAAAGCTGCTTTTGAATTCAATTTAAATAAAAGAAGCGGTCAAGATGTCGTCATTTTTGAAGAAGTATATAAGACATTAGAAAATCGTGTCCTTTTTAAGAATATCAATTTCCAAGTCAGATTTGGAGAGAAGGTTGCTTTAGTCGGGAAAAATGGAACAGGAAAAACCACACTTATAAAAATGCTCCAAGACGGTTCGTTAAATAGCGGTAACATCAAACTAGGACCATCCGTATCCATTGGATATTTATCACAAAAAGGGCTTGATGCAAATCCTAATTTAACAGTTCTGGATATTTTCAAAGAAAAAGTAATCATGGAAGATGGTGAAGCAAGACATCACCTTGCTAAATTTTTATTCTATGGAGCCGTAGTTTATAAAAAAGCTGCAGATTTGAGCGGAGGAGAACGTACACGACTGCGCCTTGCACAGCTTGTTTACGAAGGATTTAATTTTTTAATTCTTGACGAACCTACCAATCATTTAGATATCGAATCCCGTGAAGCGCTTGAAGCAGCATTAGAAGAATTTAATGGTACCATCCTTGCTGTTACACATGACCGTTATTTTATGAATAAGTTATTTGAACGGACGGTATGGCTTGAAGATGGGCATCTAATAAATTATTCGGGTAGCTTCAGTTATGCACTACAAAAACGAGCAGAATAAAAATAAATGAACAGGCTGTTTTTTTAGCCTGTTTTTCTTATTTTTGATTGTTTCATATTTCTCTAGGTAATAATGGGAATGATATAAGGTGAAAAAGTAGGAGGTCTTTAATTTTGAAACAAGATGAATTTATTTTACCGCAATTTCCTGAACCTTTATGGAGACAAAATATTGAAATACCAAAATATCAATCGTTAAATGGAAACAAAGAATCAGAAATTGTTGTTGTAGGAGCCGGTATATCAGGGATTACAACCGCCTACTTGCTTGCAAAAGAAGGTCGAAAAGTCATACTGATCGAAGCAGGCAAAATAATAAATGGGACAACTGGACATACAACAGCCAAAATTACCTCACAGCATGGGCTGATTTATGATAGATTCATCTCACATTTAGGTGTTGAAAGGGCAAATAAATACTATCTATCCAATGAATTTGCTGGTCGGTTCATTCATGATTTAATTAAGGAAAAGAACATTCATTGTAACTATGAGCCTCATGATGCATATCTATATGCGAATACAGAAAATGGTGTAAAAAAACTCGAAAAAGAAGCTCTAGCTTATGAACGTTTAGAGATCGACGGTGATTTAATCAAAAAGATCCCATTTGAAATCCCCCATAAAAAAGCTCTCGTTATGAGAAAGCAAGCACATTTTCATCCAGTAAAATATTTAATTGGATTAGTGAAAGAGCTTGAATGCCTTGGAGTGAAAATATACGAAAACACAACCGCTGCAGATATACAAGAAAGTAAAAGTGATAAAAAAGCAACTGTAATAACCGAAAACGGTCATGAAGTAAAAGCAGACTTTGTGGTTTGCTGCACACACTTCCCGTTTTTTGACGGAATGGGGTTTTACTTTACAAGAATGATGGCTGAACGATCATATGTTTTGGCGGTTAAAACTAAAGAACAGTTTCCAGAAGGGATGTATTTAAGTGTTGACGATACAGTCCGTTCATACCGGTCCATTTTACAAGATGGAGAAAAAATTGTTCTTCTAGGCGGCGAAAGTCATCAAACCGGACAGGGCATCCCGACTCATCTCCATTATGAAGCATTATTAAAGGAAGCCAAAAAAACATTAAAAGTAGAAAGAGTATTATCACGCTGGTCTGCACAGGATTTAATTTCACTAGATAAAGTACCTTTTATCGGCAAGCTCACACATAAGCATGATCATATATTTGTTGCAACAGGATTTAGAAAATGGGGAATGACAACAGGAACTCTTGCTGCCCATATTATACGCGATTATATTCTAGATCGTGAAAATGAATTCGCAGACTTGTACAAACCCCAGCGTTTCCAAGCCGACCCGTCAGATCTGAAGCAATTCATTAAGGAAAATGCTGACGTAGCAAAACACTTTGTATCTGGAAAATTAGATAAACCTGCAAAGCATCCCCAGAGTCTAAACAAAGGCGAAGGCGGGGCAGTAACGTTAGAAGGTGCTAGGTGCGGCGGGTTCAGAGATGCTGAAGGAGAGCTTCACATTGTTGATACGAAATGTACTCATTTAGGATGTGAAGTAGAATGGAACAGCGGTGACCGCACGTGGGATTGCCCGTGCCATGGATCACGTTTTTCCTATAAAGGAGATGTGGTAGAAGGTCCAGCAAAAAAACCATTGAAAAAGATTGATTTGAATTAAACAATTTAGTGATTAAAAACCTTAAATGACTCCGAGTAGTAGTGGTTATTTAAGGTTTTTTGTTTTTTTTTGACATAAAATTCATTTATCAGATAGAGTCTTGTATTAATAATTGATATCGAAATTTCTAGAAAGATCAATTTATTTTATACGAGACCTAATAAGTACCTCTTCATACTTAATTTCTTATAATTAAACTTCATACTATACGAAAGTGAGTTCAATATTTCTGTGCAGAATCGGACATCGTACATTTACGCAACTTCCAGATAGAATGATAAGCTGAAAAAATGAATTAAATTGAAAACATATAAAATATACTTTGGAAATCGAGCAAACTGCTCTAAGCAAATCTAAAAAATCGGTTAAGTAAATAAATTGTGTGGGGTCAGACCCCACACAATTTATTCCTTTATTTGTGAAAAAATAACAAGTAAAAATAATGAAAATTTTGTGAAAATAGTATAAAATAAAGTGCTTGGAGCGGGAGGGGGAACTATTTATGAAGCTGTTATCAGTGACGCTTAAGCACTTTAAACCTTATTGGAGGGGGCTGCTGCTTGCATTTGGGTGCTCGTTAATCGGCGGTGCATTCACTGTAATACCACCTATATTGGCAGGTAAGCTGGTTGACGAAATTCTTCCCAATAAAATGACCGATATGATGGGCTGGTTAGTTGCGGGTGTATTTTTTGCATTTTTATTTAAAATTGTTTTTGAATCTCTGCAAGAATTTATTCAAGTCCAAATCGGCCTCGATGTTATTACAGATATGCAATTAAGAGCTTTTGGACGCTTACACAAGACACCAATGTCATTCTTTACCACTACACCACGCGGAGATATGCTCTACCGGCTTACACATGATGTTGAAGCCGTTCAGAACTTAAACAACACTGTAATACCACGCTTTATACAGCAAGTTGTGAGTGCTGTCGCTGCATTTATTGCCGTTTTTGCGCTGTATTGGCCAGTTGCAATCGTTATGTTTGCCGTTTTTGCTATTTACCTATATCCATCGTTTAAATTAGGTCGTACGATGAGAAAAATGAGTGCTGTTCAACGTGATATGAGTGCAGATATTTATCATCACCTGCAAGAGAGCATTGAATCTACCAGACTAGTTCGTACCTTTCAGACACAAAACAGAGAAGTACAAACACAAGACAAAAAACTTACAGCTTGGAAGAATTTTTCAATTCGTGCAGCGTTGATCGGAAAGGTAAACTGGAGACTTGGCAACTTATTTAACATTGCAACTCCTGGGGTAGTAATGGTTGTTGGAGGTCTTGCCGTTTGGAACCATTCAATTTCAGTCGGTACACTCGTTGCTTGTTTAGGCTTTATTCCGACAATGTTTTTTCCAATTCGGTCACTAGCTGAAAATGCATTGGTCATTCAACAGGCCATTCCAGCTCTTCAGCGAATTTATGAATATTTTGATCTACCTGTAGAACATGAAGAAAATCTGCCGAAAATGGGAGATATTCGAGGAGATATTAAAGTAGATGATCTTTGGTTCCGATATCCGGATAAAGAAGAGTATGTCTTAAAAGGTGTATCGTTAACTATGGAAGCCGGTCAGCATATCGGAATCGTTGGAACAAGCGGCGGTGGGAAGTCTACACTTATTCAGCTGCTGCTAGGTTTATACGAGCCTGAAAAAGGCAGAATCGAAATTGATCAGCAAAACTTGTTTGCTTATAACAGGAATTCTTTTAGACAACAAGTTGGAGTGGTATCGCAAGAGACGTTTCTACTAAACAATACCCTCCGGATGAATCTATTATATGGAAGAAAAAATGCCACACAAAATGAATTAGAACGTGCTTGTGAAGCTGCTGGATTAACAGATTTCATTGCAGCTCTTCCCGAGGGATATGAAACAATTGTAGGTGAAAGAGGGTTGAAGTTATCTGGCGGACAGCGCCAGCGTGTTGCACTAGCCCGAGCAATACTGCGGCATCCTGCACTTTTAATTTTTGATGAAGCCACTTCTTCACTTGATGGAGAAACAGAAGAGAGAGTTCAATCTGCTTTAGAATCACTCATTCCTGGCAGAACAACAATCACGATTGCACATCGGCTCGTAACTGTAAGGGATGCAGACAAAATATTACTTCTGGATAAAGGAGTAGTAGCAGAAGAAGGGACTCACGATGAATTATTATCACTAAAAGGCCAATATTATCAACTTTATATGGCACAATACAGTGAATTAGAAAAGGAGAGAGCGATATGAACCAAGCTGCTGTAAAGCAAAAAAACCGTGACGGCAGACGCGTTCTTGCCTTTCTAAAACCCCATAAGAACTGGGTTTTCGCAGATGCATTCGTAATTGCGATCAGCCAGGTGTTTTCAGCCCTCATTCCAACGCTCGCAATGGGCTGGCTTGTAGATACGATATTGCCAGATGAATCAAACAAACTATTATGGGGATTGATGTGGCTGCTTGTATTTGCTGCAGTTGCTGATTTAATTCTGATGGTAATCGATGAATACTTTTGTCATCAAGTTGCAAAAACAGTAACCAACTGGCAGAAACTTCGATTGTTTAAACATCTTCAGCTTCTTCCATTTTCGTTTTATCAAAATACCCAGTCTGGTGAAATGCTCGCGCGGGTATCTGATGATCCAGATACCCTGCATAATTTCCTTGCATGGGAAGGTTCTACATTTATGGCTTCTGTTCAAGGTGTCATTCTTTATAGCTTAGTCTTATTATGGATCCATCCTTACCTTATGATTACGAGTGTTGTTTTAGGTGTCATTTTCTACCTGACTTCCAATGCAGTTGGTCAAAGAACAAGAGAAGCATCCGGTAACGCGAGAAAAGAAGCTTCCCGCTATTTAGAAAGACTTCGTGAATCGGTAACCGGTATCCATCTCTCAAGAGTACTTGGTGTATCAGATGGAGAGGTTGAAAGTGTTGCAGAGATTCGCAGATCTTTTATAAAAGAGTCTAGATATGAATTAAAAGCACGTATGCAATCTATCGTCGTTATCGGAAGCTATAATGGCCTTGCATTAGCTGTCGTTTATGGTCTTAGTGCCTATCTAATCTGGAACAGCAAATTATCAACGGGGGAAATGCTTACAGCTGCAGGACTTGTCGCGATTGCTGCTAACGAAATGCAGCGAATGCTACGAAACTGGCTTTCTGTCAGAAGAACTGGTCCCGCTCTTGATCGTTCTGAACTTTTATTAAGTGAGGGAACATCACAAGCTGAAACAGAAAAAGGGATAATATTGCCGGAAATTGATGGTTCTATTGAACTGAATAACGTTTCATTTGGATATCCAGAAAAGGATGAACAAGTTTTAAAAGGATTATCATTTACCGTTGAATCCGGTGAAGCGATTGCTCTTGTTGGACCTAGCGGATCCGGTAAGTCCACGATAGTAGACTTGCTGCTGCGTTTTTATGAACCAGATTGTGGTACGATTCATTTAGACGGGGTTGATATCTCCACAATCGATGCCGGATGGCTCCGTTCTCAAATTGCTATCGTTTCACAGGATGTTCAGCTTAGAAATGGTTCTCTTGCTGATAACTTAAGAATAGCTAAACCTGAAGCAACAGATGAAGAACTGTTAAGTGCCGTTTATGACAGTGGATTAGGAGAATTTATTCAATCTTTGCCAGAAGGACTGAACACATCAGTAGGTGAGAGGGGAAGCTTACTATCAGGTGGACAAAAGCAAAGGTTATCACTAGCAAGGGCACTTGTGAAAGATGCAGCTATTTTAGTGCTGGACGAAGCGAGTTCTGCACTAGATCCAATAACTGAAGTGCAAGTCAATCAGGCTATTAGTAATAGAAAGTCAAAACAAACCGTTTTTATCATTTCACACAGACTTTCTACTGTCCTTGCAGCCAATCGAATTATCGTTATAGAAAACGGCAAAATGATCGAGGAAGGAAACCATGAATTACTGCTGAATTCCGAAAATGGTGTATACAGTCGTCTATTTAAACGAGAAGCCGAAATAGGAACCCAAGCATTTAGCAATTAATTCAAAAACTATTTTCTAAAGGCTCATTTCTATGAGATTGTTGCTACATGCTGTATTTGAAAAACAAGGCGACGAAAGGGCTCACCGCACATCCCACAGCAAGCGAGAAGCCTAAAACGAAAATGAACTAATTCAAAGGAAAGCAAGGCAATTCTTGAATCGGGATCGCCTTGTTTTTTCATAATATTTCTCTTTATTGGGTATATATGAAAGAAGATGTCCAATAAGGAGGGATATAGGTATGACTCATAAAATAAGGGCTTACCTGACTATTATTGCATTCGCAGCTGTCATTTTGGTGAACTTCCTCGCTGAATCTTTGCCTTTAAACGATAATACTACGGGAGAGTTGTCGGACAAATATAACGTACTCATTACGCCAAGCGGATATGTTTTCTCCATTTGGGGTCTTATTTATTTATTGTTAGGATTATGGGTAATTTATCAGGCATTGCCAAAACAAATAAATAAAGCTGTCTTTCGACGAATCGGATATTGGTTTTTATTAAGCTGTCTATTCAATTGTTTATGGATCTTTGTTTGGCATTATGAAAAACTTGAGTTATCACTACTTGTCATGATTGGATTATTAGCTTCATTAATTATTATTTATTCGAAGATTTACAATAACGGTGAATACCGCTCGTTTATCAGAATCCCCTTTTCTATTTATTTAGGATGGGTATCTGTAGCTACAATTGTAAATGCGTCAGTCGTTTTAAAATACAATGGATGGAAAGGGTTTGGACTGTCGGATGTCACTTGGACAATTATTATGTTATTGGTCGGGACATTGTTGGCTATGTACTTTTCTTTAAAAAACAATGACATCTTATATACACTTGTATTCGTTTGGGCGTATTTCGGCATTGGTATTAGACACATGGGATCATTAGATCTTTTATCAAATATTAGTTTTTCCTTAGCTGCATTGCTTTTAATTTTTATCATTTGGAGATCATCCAAACGAACGAATTCCATACATCATTTAAGAATGTCTTAATTATTTTTTGAAAGGGGAATAAACTTGATTAAATTATCTATGCCTGCAGGTCTGCTTATGGAAGCCGCAATTGCCGGCGGAGTTGATGGGAACAAGTTAATTGAAGTATTACGGAACAATGATTTACAAGCGTTAAAGCATATTGATAAGGAAGAAACGAGCTGGATGTATTTGTTTCAGTATGCTGAAGATCATTGGGAGTCTATGATAGAAGCCATACATGAAGGATATACGTACAAATTCATAACCATTAGAGGTTTACTTAATTTAATTCAAACCAAATTTTCATTAGAAGAAAATCAGGATTTTTCTATGGATGAAGCAAGTATTCAATTAGCATTGAATGATGAACAGCTCCGTTTTCTACAATCTAGAATTCCTGAACAATGGATATTTATTAAGAATGAGGCTGACGAACGTTTTAATTTCCGCGCTATTCTCGCTCAAAATCAGCAAATTAAATCATAAAAATAAAAGGACCATTAAGTTTTGCCCTGAGAGGCTAGAAGCTTCTGCTAAACAAACAGATGAAACACAACAGATTCAAAGCGCGAATGTGACTCATCGTACGCCTCGCGGAAAGCGAGCATCCTGTAGTGGAAATCATCCACTTCTAAGGACAACAAAGTTTACGAAAATTTTAAAAAACTGGGAAGCATATGCTTGCCAGTTTTTTAACTTTGCTCTTTTCTAAACGCTCTTTTCTGAAAGATTGTTGCTATTAAGAGGTTTTCAAGCAGTTCTTCTTTGAAAAGTTAATTGGAGCGGAAGGGCGAGACTCCTACAGGATGAGTGGGACAAGTTAGCCCATTCAATGTCGCAAGGCTACGAATGGGCTCACCGCACACCCTGAGGAAAGCGAGCCACTGCAGTGGAAATTAACATTATTCAAAGACAACTAAGCTTACGAAAATCAGCTGTTAATAGTGAAATTCATTTTTCGGTCTCAGCCATGTTGTGATTCCAATGGCTTTACATACTGAAAAATAATGGAGCAGCATTAATAACACCGATCCAGCGTTCATACCTATAATAATTCCATGCATACCCAATGAAGGACGTGAACCTAAAAAATACATAAGCGAAAATGAAATGCATGTCGACCAAACAGATTGGATAAACGCCGTATTAATTAAACCTAGACCTATTAAGTAGGCTTGCAAGGGAATTAAAAAGAAAGTAAATAAAAAGCTCGGCCAAAGTAATTCCAAATAAGTAGCAGCAGATGAAGAATGAAAAAAAAGGATCGTTAAATGTTCAGAGAAGAGCAGAAAAAATATAATAACGGGCAGCCCATATGCAGCTGTAATCCACATGACTCTTCTTAGGAGCATTTTTAATTTTTCTATGTCTTTTTTGGCTGTTGCTTCTGAAACGGTCGGAATTAAAACAACGAGTAGAGAATGTGCAATAAATGCTGGGAAAAAGCCGATCGCAATTGCTACACCTGCCAATAAACCAAATTGTTCAGTAGCTGCTACATCAGATAAGCCTGTTGCGGATAGTGCATATTTGATAAGAAATGGCTGGATGGCATTTGTCAAAGCATGAAAAAGCCTGAGCCCAGTAGTAGGTACTGTAACTGCCATTAAACTTTTTGCTACAAACCTGCCGCTCATCATTTGATTGGCCTGCGATTTCATTTTCCCATACTGCAGCCAATAAGATGTGAACAAATAAATGAGAACGATAAATTCACTTCCGACGAATGTAGCCAATGCGATTAAGATTGCAGTTTCTTTATCAAATGAAAAAAGCTGGTAAATGCCGGTTAATAAAATCAACTGGGCTACTTTGCGGAAAAGGTTTGAAAGTGCTAATTTCCCCATTTGCTGTTTTCCCATAAAATAACCGTGGGCAATTGAAGTAAAGGAAATCATAGGAATAAGAGCAACCATCAACCACCTTACAAGAGGATGGTAACTGTTAAAAACAGATATAAAAGGTAGAACAACTATTGCGATTGCAACCATTGCGATTGTAATGATAACCGTTAATGCTGTAGCATGCTTCAACATACTATAATGCAATTTTTCTTCTTTTTCAGCGATGAATTTTGAAATAGAAATAGGAAGTTCAAGGCTAGCTATGATAATGATCAAAATTACGGTTGGAAAGATTGACATATAATGTCCTAATCCATGTTCACCGAGTTGTTTGGCAAGAATAATGTTCACTAAAAGTTCCAGGCTTTCACCAATAAGCGCGGCGGCTGCTAGTAATAAGACTCCACGAAAAAATAATTTCATGATGCATCTCCTTGTACACGTTGTCCTCCTATTCATATGCTCTTGATGGACAAACAAGACCATGAAGGAGTTTGGAATCTTATATAGAAGAGTTTTCATTAGAAATTGCAAAAATGAGGATGTGTAAATGATGAAAGTTAAAACCAAAAACAATATCTCCATATTGACACTAGCGGAACGAGATAAAATCATGGATCAATGGCTTTTGAACAGACTCCAATTTTTGCTGCCTGGATTAATGAAAAAACACAAAATAGATATGTGGATAACAATCGCAAGAGAGTATAACGAAGATCCCATCGGTTCAACCCTTTTTCCTTCAGCGATTGATAGTTCAAGAAGATTAACGATTTTTGCTTTTGTTAAAGATAAAAAAGGTGAAACGAATCGCTTTGTTATCCATCCCAATAAAGATTTTGAGCCTTTTTATACTTGCTATCCATTTAAAACAGGGGAGAGCCCATTCCAAGCACTGCGACATTTAATGGATTTCTATCATCCAGAAAACATTGCAATCAACAATTCCTCTCATTTTGCATTTTGTGATGGGATCAGTCATTCCTTTTATGAAACACTTCAAGAAACAATCGGTCCATCTCATGCAAAGAAACTTATATCATCGGAACCCATTGTATTAGACTGGCTTCAGCTAAGAACTGAATCAGAACTGGATATGTACAAAGAATTAGCGGAAATTACTCAATCAATTGTAAAAATGACCCTTTCAAACGAAGTAATAAAACCACATATAACAACTACAGGAGATGTTGTGAAATGGATTAGGCAAAAAGTGTTAGATCTTGGATTAGAAACGTCGTTTTATCCGACAGTGGATATTCAAAGAAAACAAGCTGAAGCAGATCGCATTACTGGTACAATTATTCCTGGAGATATTGTTCATCTCGATTTCGGTATAAAATATTTAGGTTTGTGTACCGATACACAGCAATTGGCATATGTTTTGCTTCCGAATGAAACGAATGTTCCCGAAGGATTAAATAAAGCATTACGAATCGGTAATGATTTTGAAGATCTATTTTTTGTTTCCTGTACAAATGGAATAAGCGGTAATGAAATATTCAACCAGGTAATGGAAAGTGCGAAGGCTAAAGGGATTTCCGCTATGCTGTATTCACATCCCATCGGAACGCATTGTCATGCCGCCGGGCCAATCATCGGATTATATGACAAACAAGGAGAAATACCCGTTAGAGGAGAGCTGCTCCTTCAAAATAATACGTGTTATGCGTTAGAGTTTAATATAAGGACTTTTATACCTGAGTGGCAGCAGGATATTCCTATTTATTTAGAAGAGTCGGTTTGTTTTAAAGAAAACAATATGCATTACTTAACAGAAAGACAAACATCCTTTCATATTATTACATCTTAAGGACTGGTAAAAAATTTCAATTGAAATCCTCTAATCCCTTTAGTAAAATGGAAAACTGTGTGATTCAGTTACGTTGTTTTAAGGGGGGGGAAGAGATTGTGCTATTACTAGGTCTTGAAAAAGAAGAAGATAAGAAACTCGATCGAAATGAACTTGATTTTCAATTATTGAGAATGCAAAATGACATGAAACAAATCGCTAAGAAATATGATGTTATCGGTGTAGATCAAACGAAAGATGAGAATCTCGTGATTGTTTATAAAACAGAAGAACTTGATCAATGTAAGATCATGCTGAACGACTGTGAATCAAGATATGAGGGATGGGATTTCTCAATCGATGCTGTTTTTGAAGATGAATGCACCCTTCATATTGGTGATATAAAAGGTCCTTTCAATAAAGGCTATGGGTCCATCTGTATACAATATTTAAAAGAAACAGCTGCTAATCATAATATTCCCGTGATAAAAGGTGACATCGCAGAGCGGGACTGGGATCACGTGGATAGACTCGTACATTTTTATGAAAAACACAACTTCAATATTGAATTAGATAGAGATAACAAATGCGGAAAAATTGAATGGAAAGATTTTTAGAAAAAAGGTGTGATGTAGGAACACATCTTTTTTTTGTGTTAAAATTTCTAAATATTCTTTATAATTATACTGATTACTGATAAGGAGGTCTCTTGAAAATGATAATGAAGCGTTTTATTAGATGATGAATTCTTATATTTTCAGGAGGTATCTTATGAGAATTGAAAAAGTTACATTAGACAAAAAGCATGATTTTGTAAACTTTTGTAAAATGCATCGTAATACTGTGGATGATTCTTATTTAAGCGATCATGAATTGGAGCTCTTTTGTCCGGATAATGAACATGCATACATGATAAGAGATGAACAAAATCGAGTAATTGGAGCTGTCTCATTATTGATGCATGATGAATATAAAAATGCGAACAAAGCACGTTTCCGGATCTTATTCAGTGAATCCTCTGATCCAATGGTTTTTAAGCTGTTATTCACCAACATTTTATCTCACTTAAATCTTGGGGATTATATTTATACCTTTACAAAAGAAAATAAGTTAGAACACCGAAAAGCACTTCAAAGAATCGGGTTTGAAATTGAACGCTATGTTTATGTACTTGAAAGAGAAAATTTAGAGATCCTGCCTTCAAAATTCCCAAATGACTACTCGTTAAAAACATTTATACCCGGTAAAGATGAGCTTGTATTTTGCCAGGTGAGAAATGAAGGTTTTAAACAGCTTATTGGCTATACGCCAATGACTGCTTTTTCCGTTTCGCAAATGATGGAGTGCGATGATTATTTGGACGATGGAATCTTGTTTCTTTACCATAAAAACAAGCCAGTAGGCGTTGTGAGAACAGGAAAAGATTATTTTAAAAACACTCATTATGCAACAGTGTCTTCACTTGCCATTATTCCAGAGTATCAAGGAAAAGGCTTAGGAAGACAGTTATTACGTGCAAGTCTAACAAAAGGTAAAGAAAACGGATTAGATAAAGGGTTTCTTTGTGTCAATGCAGACAATGACCAAGCTGCCAAACTATACGAACAAGAAGGATTTTACAAGACTGAGTCATTTGTTTGCTATCATTTCATAAAAAATTAGAAGACTGAACCTGTTCTTATTAGAGCAGGTTTTTTATTTACGTTTACGTTCTTATTATTTTAGGGTAGTAAGAATGTAGTGAAAATATAAGGAGAGATAGAAAAATGACCTTAGCGGAGATGAAGACCAAAAATCAAAATTCTTTATCAGATAGGTTTGAAGTTGCATTCAATCAAATTCATAAATGTTTAATCGATAAAGTCAAAGATAATTGTGATGACAGATTTAAACAATTGGTTGAAACCGGAATGAAAAAACATTCACTAATTCGGTCATTTTATAATGAGCTTTGTCAATTCGCCAAACTTAGAAACGCAATTGTACACGAAAAAGTTGATCATGATTTTTATATCGCTGAACCTCATATAGAGATCGTAGAAAGAATAGAAAAAGTAGCAGGTTATTTTATGAAACCTGAGGTCGCACTAAATATTGCAACCAAAAATGTTCATCATTTTAATGAAAGTGATTGTTTGGCAGATGTGCTGAGCTGTATTCGAGAAACCTCCTATTCACGTTTTCCCATCTACAATGATAAAGGAGAATATCTTTGGTTATTAACAGCTACATACATTTTGAATTGGCTGACTGATCGTCTTGACGATCAAGTAATCGATCTAAATAACGCTAAAATTTCTGATATTGCCAACAGCGAAGAAAAACAACTCGTAGCTTTTATATCAAAAACATCAAGTATTTTTAAAGCAGAAGAGATCTTTGAAACGTTTCATAAAGAAGGCAAGAAACTTGAAGCAATCATTATCACATTAAATGGAAGCGAAAATGAAAAGCCTTTAGGTATTGTAACCTCATATGATCTTATTGAAATAGATCTAGAATAATTTAAAAACGCTCACATTGAGCGTTTTTTGTCTTGAATTGATTAAGTTTAATTGTTTAAGGAGAAAACGATAAGGGAACGAAAATTTGTGACTGAATTTTTTGTATATGGAAAACGTATTGAGAGGGTGAAAGAAATGTCAGAATCATTTTATGTAAAAATAAACGGTTCAGAAACAAAAGCAGAAAAAGATCAAACCATATTAAATCTTCTATCAAACACTTCATCACAGGTACCACATGTTTGCTATCATCCTAGTCTTGGACCTATTGAAACGTGTGACACATGTATTGTTAAAGTAAACGGTGAATTTGTCAGGGCATGTTCAACAAAGTTAGAAGATGGTGATGATGTCGATACAAATTCCGATGAAGTAAAAGAAGCCCAGGTCATTGGGATGGACCGTATTTTAATTAACCACGAACTTTATTGTACAGTATGCGATTATAACAATGGCACTTGTGAGGTACATAACACGGTTAAAGAAATGAAAATTAACCACCAGAGCATTCCGTTCGATCACAAGCCTTATGAGGTTGACAGCTCTAATCCTTTTTACAGATATGATCCAGATCAATGTATATTATGCGGGCGTTGCGTGGAAGCCTGTCAGGATGTTCAAGTTACCGAGACATTGTCGATTGACTGGGATCGTGAAAGACCTCGTGTCATCTGGGACAAGGACGTTCCGATCAATGAATCATCTTGTGTATCATGCGGGCATTGTTCCACAGTATGTCCATGTAATGCCATGATGGAAAAAGGCATGGAAGGCGAAGCGGGATATATGACTGGAATTAATCGGGAAACGCTGCGTCCAATGATCGAAATTACAAAAGGGGTAGAAACAGGCTATGGTTCCATATTGGCCATTTCAGATATGGAATCAGCAATGCGAGAACAACGTATTAAAAAGACAAAAACCGTGTGTACATTTTGCGGGGTAGGTTGCAGTTTTGATGTCTGGACAAAAGGAAGAGAAATTTTAAAAGTCGAACCGCAAATTGATGCTCCTGCAAACGGTATTTCCACTTGTATTAAAGGAAAATTCGGATGGGATTTTGTAAATAGCGAAGAACGCTTAACAAAACCGCTGATACGTGAAGGGGACGCATTTCGGGAAGCTTCATGGGATGAAGCCTTGAACTTGATAGCGAAAAAGTTTACGGAAATTAAAACACAGCATGGATCGCAGGCATTAACATTTATCAGTTCATCAAAATGTACGAATGAAGAATCTTATTTGATGCAAAAATTAGCTAGGGGTGTAATTGGAACGAATAATATTGATAACTGCTCACGCTATTGTCAGACACCAGCCACAATGGGGCTTTTCAGAACTGTAGGGCATGGAGGAGACTCGGGGTCTATTAAAGATATTGAAAAGTCAGAGCTTGTCATCGTAATTGGATCAAACACATCTGAATCACACCCTGTTTTAGCGACACGCATCAAACGATCACATAAATTGCATAATCAAAAGCTAATCGTAGCGGATCTTCGCAAACATGAAATGGCAGACCGTGCTGATCTATTTATTCAACCGCGGGCAGGTTCTGATTTAGTATGGCTGTCTGCAGTCACAAAATATATTTTGGACAAGGGATGGGCAGACAATGAATTTTTAAGTACTCATGTAAATGGTTTGGAAGAATTCACAAAAAATCTTGAAAAATTCACGCTTGAATATGCAGAAAAAGCAACGGGACTCCCACAAGAAACTCTTGTTCATATTGCGGAAACAATCTCACAATCTAAAAGTGTTTGTGTTCTTTGGGCAATGGGAGTAACACAGCATATGGGCGGCAGTGATACGAGTACGGCTATCTCTAATCTGCTCCTTGTAACTGGAAATTATGGACGTCCCGGTGTTGGCTCATATCCGCTAAGAGGACATAACAATGTACAAGGTGCTAGTGATTTTGGAAGTATGCCTGATCGTTTGCCTTCTTATGAGAAAGTTTCCGACGAAAAAGTTAGAGCGAAATACGAACAAGCATGGGGTGTGAAAATACCTGAAGAACCAGGTCTAAACAATCATGAGATGGTACAGGGAATAATGGACGGAAATGTAAAGGCGATGTATTTAAAAGGGGAAGACATGGGAATAGTCGATTCGAACATCAATCATGTTCATGCAGCTTACGAAAAACTAGACTTTTTCGTTGTGCAAGATTTATTTTTAACGAGAACAGCAGAATTTGCTGATGTTGTATTGCCTGCTAGTCCAAGCCTTGAAAAGGAAGGAACCTTTACAAACACGGAACGAAGAATTCAAAGATTATATCAAGTACTTGAACCGCTTGGAGATTCACGCCCTGACTGGCAAATCATTCAAGATATAGCCAATCGATTAGGAGCTGGCTGGAATTATAAACATCCGAGTGACATCATGGAGGAAGCTGCCCAATTAGCACCTTTATTTGCAGGAGTATCCTATGAAAGATTGGAAGGATACAAAAGTCTTCAATGGCCAGTTGCTCCAGATGGTACTGATACACCTGTATTGTTTACAGATGGCTTTCCTTTCGATGATCGAAAAGCTAAATTGCATCCAGTGGATTGGACAGAACCGAAAGAATTTGGTGAAGAGTACGACATTCATGTGAATAACGGAAGGCTGCTAGAACACTTCCATGAAGGAAATATGACATATAAGTCTGAAGGGATCACATCAAAAACGCCAAACACTTTTCTGGAGATCTCACATGATCTCGCGAAAGAAAGAGGGATTAAAGATGGTACTCTAGTTCGCTTATCTTCCCCATATGGAAGTGTGAAGGTCCACTGTTTAATCACTGATAGAGTGAAGGGGAAAGAAGTATATCTGCCTATGAACGATAGTGGAGAAGCTTCAATTAATTTGCTGACGAGCAGCTACTCTGATAAAGATACGGATACACCTGCCTATAAAGAAACGAGTGCAAAACTAGAAATCTTACAAGTAGAAGGGGTAAACCCGCTTCCAAAAATCAATTTCAGATACGGAAATCCGCAGCCTCAAATTGGGGTAGCAGTTGATAAGAAATGGGCACGAAAAGACTATATCTTCCCTGGAGATGTTGTGAAAAAGGAGCGAAAACAACATGGCTAAGGCGATTAAGAACGTTCACAAAATAGCAGTGACGGAAGAACAAAAGCGAAAAGATGATTTGCGAGAAGTTGAAGATGCCTTAATCAAGAATAAAGATGCCATTTTGCAAACCATGGATATTATGAGCCATATGCAGGATAAAGGAATCCTTTCACTGCTTAATGGGTTATTTGGACAAGGTGACAAAGTGTTGGAAATTGCTGTTAAAGCAATGGATAAACCAGAAAACACAAATACGCTAAAAAATCTTCTTTTGTTATCAGGATCATTAGGAATGATTAACGTACAACAATTGGAACCATTTTTATTAAAATTAAATTCAGGAATTGCCAGGATGGCCGAATTTAAAGATACCGAAGAAAAAACAGGTTATTTTGATATCGTAAGATCTCTCAAGGATCCTGATATCAATAAATCCATTACCATTCTGCTGCAGTTTTTAAAAGGAATGGGGCAGGACACGCAGCACTATGAAAAAACCAATCAAGATACACAAAAGCAACGGATAAATCAATCGGAAAACAAGACGCTCGAATAAACACCATATGAATAAAAGCTAACTTCTTTGTCATAAAGACTTGGAAGTTAGCTTTTTTATTGCAAAAGGCTGTTTCTGTTTTGACAGTAGTTGATTTTCTTTTCAGGATGCTCGCTTTCCGCAGGGCGTACGGTGAGCCACGTTAAAAGATATAGAAGTACTTGCTCCTGCGTCTGCAAGCAAACGCTATCGAAACGGGCTTCCTCGTCGCATGCCTTACGAGGAGAATACTTAGGTGGCAGGCACGGTCCTTGCACTCCAACCAACTTGTCGGGTCAACATTTTAAAATTAGCCACTAAGAAGAGACCATTATAAAAAACTATTTATATTGTTCGAGTACTGAAAAGAAGTGGATAACAAATTCATAAAATACTTGTTCAGCTGGTGCTAGTTCGCGTCCACGCGGAGTGATCAGTCCGACAGTTCTTCTTACATCCGGAATTTCAATCGGTACTTTTACCGTGAATCGAGGTTTAGTTTCACTTATGGAACTATCGGGTAAAAGTGTTACACCCATACCTGCTGTAACTAGTCCTTTGATCGCATCTAAGTCTTCACCTTCGCAGGCGATCTTAGGCAAAAAGCCTGATTCCTTGCATGCATTTACGACTACTTCTCGCAAAATATACCCTTCAGGGAACAGGACAAAGTCATCATTTCTTAAATCATTTAACAATATACTCCTTTTTTCTGATAAAGGATGCTGATCTGGTAAAAGAGCCGAAATTTTTTCAGTAAATAATATATTCCCTTCTAAATCAGGGTCATTTTTTGGGACTGGACCTAGAAATGCTAAATCAATATCACCATTTTTCACACTTTCTGTTAAGAATTGATACGAACCTTGTCTTAAATGGAAAGCAATATTAGGATGCTCTCGTTTAAAAGCTGACACAACAGTGGGTAACAGCTGGCCAGCAAGACTGGTAGGGAAACCAATCTTAATGGTTCCGCGTTCCGGATCCAAGTATTCATCAATTTGTTTTTTTGCGTGTTCAATTGCTTTTATTGCCGATTTAGCATGCTGTAAAAATAGTCTTCCAACTGGAGAAAGCTTTATATTTCGTCCTTCTCTTTCAAAAAGTTCAACACCAAGCTCAGTTTCTAAATTGGCAATCTGACGGCTTACGGCTGATTGAGCTACATGCAGAGCAAGTGCTGCTTCAGATACATGTTCTCGTTCAGCTACTTCTATAAAATATTGCAATTGTCTGATTTCCATAGTCTTATCATCACCTTCATTTTATCGATCATTCTCATTTTGAGATCATTTTAATCTAAATTATATATTGTTTAGATTAATTATAAAACCTAAACTAAATGAAAGAAAGTTTTGAACATTAAGTTTAAAACGCGAAGGGGGAGTAATCGATGACATTCAGTCATTTACCAAAGCCACAGGGACTTTATCAGCCACAATTTGAACATGATGCTTGTGGTATTGGTCTATACGCTCATCTAAAAGGGCATGCTACCCATCAAATAGTAAAACAAGGACTTCATATGCTATGCCAGCTCGACCACCGCGGAGGTCAAGGAAGTGACCCTTTAACTGGTGATGGAGCAGGCTTAATGACAAAATTACCCCACCGTTTTTTTAATAAAGTATTAAATAACCAGCTTCCTGAAAAAGGACGTTATGGAGTGGGGATGATCTTTTTTCCAAATGATAAAGAGGCACAACTGAAACTTGAAAATCAAATCAATCAATTTATTGAACAAGAAGGACAGAGAGTAATCGAATGGAGAACGGTTCCCGTTGAATCAGAATCAATCGGTGAAAAAGCTCAGGCAACCTGTCCGGTCGTTAAACAGATTTTCATCGCTTGTAATGAGGCTATTACGGATGAACTTGTTTTTGAACGTAAATTGTTCGTTATTCGGAAGCAAGCAGAGCATTGGGCGCGAAAGAATGGACTGCAAACGTATTTTGCTAGTCTTTCTTCTCAAACAATCGTTTATAAAGGACTTCTTACACCAGAACAGGTAGATGCATTTTACCTGGATTTGCAAGATGATGATTTCGTGTCCCCATTCGCTTTAGTGCATTCCCGTTTTAGCACAAACACGTTCCCGACTTGGGAACGCGCACATCCGAACCGTTATCTCATTCATAACGGTGAGATTAACACGCTTCAAGGAAATATGAATTGGATGAAGGCACGTGAAAAACAATTTATTTCTGAAGCGTTTGGCGAAGATATCGACAAACTGCTGCCAATCTTGGATGCTGACGGAAGTGACTCATCTATTTTAGACCAGGCATTTGAGTTTCTCGTACTTGCCGGCAGAAAACCATCCCATACAGCTATGATGATGATTCCTGAACCATGGAGCGAAAATCCTCATTTAGAACAAGATCGGCGTGCTTTTTACGAATTCCATAGCTGTTTAATGGAGCCGTGGGACGGTCCGACTGCTATTTCATTTACTGACGGAAAACAAATCGGTGCTATTCTTGACCGAAACGGTTTGCGTCCTGCACGATATTATGTAACGAAAGACGATTATATTATCTTCTCATCTGAGGTTGGTGTAATCGATGTTCCAGAGGAAAACGTACTTTACAAGGAACGCTTAAGTCCAGGCCGGATGCTGCTTATCGACTTAGAAGAAGGACGCATCATTACTGATAATGAGATTAAAAGGGAAATGGCCAGCGAACACCCTTATGACGTTTGGCTGACAAACGGTCTGCTTCACTTAGAAGATGAAGAAGAATCAACTATTCATCTGGATGATATTCGACAAAGACAAAAAGCATTCGGTTATACGTATGAGGATATTCACAAATATCTTCTTCCTGTCATTACCGAAGGAAAAGATCCAATCGGGTCGATGGGAAATGATACACCCCTTGCTGTATTATCTGACAGACCACAATCACTTTTTAACTATTTCAAACAATTATTCGCCCAAGTAACAAATCCGCCGATCGATGCGATTCGAGAAAAAATAGTTACATCGACTATGACTCTATTAGGTGCTGAAGGAAATCTGCTTCATCCTGGTCCTCAGAACGCACGTAGAATTCAATTGGATTCACCTGTTCTAACGACAAAAGAGTTTAATCAAATAAAAGAAAGTGAGATTACAGATTTTAAACCAGCCCTTTTATCGACGCTTTTTTCTGAAGATTTAGAACGTTCACTGATTTCCTTTCACGAAAATGCAGAAAAAGCTATTCTTGATGGTGCTACGTTACTATTATTAAGCGATCGAGAAATGGATCGATCTAACACCCCAATCCCTGTATTGCTAGCTGTAAGTTCGTTGCATCATTACCTTGTTCAACAAGGATTACGGACAAAAGTGAGTTTGATTGTTGAATCAGGAGAAGTTCGTGAAGTTCACCACTTTGCCGCTTTGATAGGATATGGCGCAGATGCAATCTATCCTTATTTAACTTACAAAACTTATGAAGAGGCAATTGAAGTTGGACATATTAATCTCTCTCTTCATGAAACAATTAGTAAATATAAAAAAGGGGTAACTGACGGCATTGTAAAAGTGATGTCTAAGATGGGGATTTCTACAGTGCAAAGTTATCGTGGTGCACAAATTTTTGAAGCAGTCGGCATCGGAAAAGATGTAATCGATCGCTATTTTCCAGCGACCGCTTCCCAAATCGACGGCATAACATTAAAGGAAATTGAAAAAGAGGCGCGTTTAAGACACCTTGAAGGTTATAAAGAGACGATCGAAGATACGCTTGAATCCGGAAGTGATTTTCAATGGAGAAATACAGGGGAACATCACGCATTTAATCCAAAAACCATTCACACTCTACAGTGGGCTTGCCGTAAAAATGACTACTCTCTATTTAAAACTTTTTCAAAACTCGCTGACGATGAACGGACAACATTTTTAAGAAATTTGTTTTCGTTCAAGTCCGATGTAAAAAGCATACCGCTTGAAGAAGTCGAACCTGTTGAAGAAATCGTTAAGCGTTTTAAAACGGGTGCGATGTCATTTGGATCATTGAGTCAAGAAGCTCATGAATCACTTGCGATTGCAATGAACCGCTTAGGCGGAAAAAGCAACAGCGGGGAAGGCGGAGAAGATTCTAACCGTTTCATCCTTGATGAAAATGGCGATAACCGAAGAAGTGCAATCAAACAAGTAGCTTCAGGAAGATTCGGTGTAAAGAGTCATTACTTGGTGAACGCAGATGAACTTCAGATTAAGATGGCACAAGGAGCGAAACCAGGTGAAGGCGGACAGCTGCCTGGCAATAAAGTTTATCCATGGGTCGCAGACGTTCGCGGATCGACTCCAGGAGTAGGCTTAATTTCACCGCCTCCACATCATGATATTTACTCGATTGAAGATATTGCACAGCTTATTCACGATCTTAAAAATGCGAACCGTGAAGCTCGTATCAGTGTAAAACTTGTTTCAAAATCGGGTGTAGGAACGATTGCTGCCGGTGTAGCAAAAGGTGCAGCAGATGTTATTGTGATCAGCGGCTATGATGGAGGAACAGGAGCATCTCCAAAAACAAGTATTAAGCATACGGGGCTTCCATGGGAGCTGGGTCTTGCTGAAACACATCAAACATTGATGCTAAATGGTCTGAGAGAACGTGTTACGCTTGAAACAGATGGAAAACTAATGACGGGTAAAGATGTAGTTATTGCAGCCCTTTTAGGTGCGGAAGAATACGGATTCGCAACTGCCCCGCTTGTAGTTTTAGGATGTGTCATGATGCGGGCGTGCCACTTAGACACGTGTCCGGTAGGTGTTGCTACTCAAAACCCAGAATTGAGAAAGAAATTTATGGGGGACCCTGAACATGTTGTGAATTATATGAAATTTGTAGCTGAAGAAATTCGTGAAATCATGGCATTGCTTGGTTTTAGAACCGTCGAAGAGATGGTTGGCCGAACAGATGTATTAACAGTAGGAGATCGTGCAAAGAACCATTGGAAAGCAAAACACTTAGATCTTACGAAGCTTCTTTACCAAGCTGAAGGTGTTCGAACTTGTCAAACAAAACAGAATCACAAAATCGAACATTCTTTAGATATGAAAGAAATCCTTCCGATGTTAAGTCCGGCTTTAGAAGACAAAAAGCCTGTATCATTGAATCTCACTATAAAAAATACAAATCGTGTTGCAGGAACGATCGCTGGCAGCGAAATCACGAAACGTTATGGTGAAGAGGGGCTGCCAGAAGATACGGTTACCCTTACATTTAATGGTTCAGCTGGTCAAAGCTTTGGGGCGTTTGTTCCACACGGCATGAGCTTATATTTAAACGGTGATAGCAATGACTATTTCGGTAAGGGACTTTCAGGAGGTAAGATGATTGTCGCTCCACCGAAATCAGCCGATTATTTAGCAGATGATAATGTGATTATCGGTAACGTTGCTTTCTATGGTGCAACGAGCGGGGAAGCTTATATTAACGGTCTTGCCGGAGAAAGATTCGCAGTCAGAAACAGCGGTGCGAACATCGTTGTCGAAGGAATCGGAGATCATGGGTGTGAATATATGACCGGCGGACGTGTTGTTGTATTAGGAGATACTGGCAAGAACTTTGCTGCAGGAATGAGCGGAGGAATCGCCTATGTATTTACACATCAGCCTCTCTTGTTTAAACGACTTTGCAATAAAGAAGGCATTGAATTTGAGAGATTGAATGATCTGGATGAAACAGAATCTCTTAAACAGCTAATACAAAATCATTTTGCATACACACAGAGCGAAAAAGCCGCTGCTATTTTAGAAAATTGGAAAGCAGCTCAATCACAGTTTATTAAAGTAATCCCAAGAGACTATAAAGAAATGATTAAAAAAATCGATGATGAAAAACAAGCTGGATTAACTGAACAAGAAGCAGTTATGAATGCATTCACTGCAAGATCAGCCGCAAAGAAACATGCGGGAATACCTGGACCAACAAAGCTAATTTTAAAGTAATCAAAAATGAAAGGAGAGATGAGGATGGGTAGACCAACTGGATTTCTAGAGTATCCGCGAGAAGAGACAAAGGAAAGGTCTCCTCTTAAGCGGCTTAGCGATTGGAAAGAGTACTCCGAACAACAGCCAGAAGATATGTTAAAAAGGCAAAGCGCAAGATGCATGGATTGCGGAACACCATTTTGCCATATTGGAATAGAAATTAACGGGGCGGCAGCTGGTTGCCCTATTAACAACTTAATTCCTGAATGGAACGATCTCGTTTACAGAGGAAAGTGGAAAGAAGCTTTGGATCGTCTTTTAAAAACAAATAATTTCCCCGAGTTCACAGGGAGAGTATGTCCAGCCCCTTGTGAAGGTTCTTGTACTGTTGAACTCGCTGGACCTGCTGTTACCATCAAAAATATTGAACGTGCCATTATCGATAAAGGATTTGAGAATGGGTGGATCCAGCCTCGAATCCCAACTAAGCGTTCTGGAAAGAAAATTGCTATCGTAGGCTCGGGCCCTGCAGGACTTGCAGCAGCAGATCAGCTTAATCAAGCAGGACATTCAGTTACCGTTTATGAGCGGGATAACCTTGCTGGAGGATTACTGACTTACGGCATCCCCAACATGAAACTTGATAAAGACATTGTTAAACGCCGGATTACGCTCTTAAGGCAAGAAGGTATTGATTTTATCTTAAATACTGAAATCGGGAAAGATGTGATGGCCGATGAACTTAACGAACAGTTTGACGCTGTCATCCTTTGTACAGGTGCTCAAAAACAACGAAATTTAGAGCTCGAAGGAAGAGAAGCTGAAGGCGTACATTTTGCAATGAAGTATTTGACTCAATCTACGAAAAGATTATTAGGAATTGAAGTCAAAGAACCAATTATTGATGCAGAAGGAAAAAACGTTATCGTAATCGGCGGCGGGGATACTGGGGCTGACTGTGTCGCAACAGCACTGCGCCAAAAATGTAAAAGTGTCGTACAGTTTGGTAAACACCCTAAACTGCCCAACGCCAGAAGTAAAGAAAATATGTGGCCAGAACAGCCAAATATTTTCACAATGGATTACGCCTATGAGGAAGCTACAGCTCAATTCGGTCATGATCCAAGAGAGTACTCTGTTCAAACGAAAAAAATCGTTTCTGATTCAGAAGGACACTTAAAAGAACTTCATACGATTCAAATGAAGCGGACCTCTGACGAAAATGGAAATATTGTCTTTAAAGAAATAGAAGGTACTGAACAAGTATGGCCGGCAGACCTCGTCTTTATTGCGATTGGTTTTGAAGGGACAGAACATCCAGTACTAAAACAGTTTGGTGTTGAAACGAAGAACAATAAAGTTAAAGCAAAACATGGAGATTACAAAACGAATTTAAATGGTGTATTTGCCGCAGGTGATTCCAGACGCGGACAAAGCTTGATTGTATGGGCAATACAAGAAGGACGTGAATGTGCACGTGAGGTTGATAAGTATTTAATGGGTGCATCGGTTTTGCCTTAATTCCTTTACCCATGCTAAAATAATCTCCGGAAGCCAAAAGCCTTCTAGTTATGATAAAATAGGCAATGGCGAAAGAATATCTATTTTATTTATAAGGAGTAGAAGCATGGAAAAAGTACTCATTTTTGGACACAAGAATCCTGATACTGACACAATTACTTCTGCGATTGTTTACGCAGACTTGAAAACAAAAATAGGTCAAAATGCAGAACCTGTTCGTTTAGGCGAAATTAACGGTGAAACTAAATATGCACTTGATTATTTCAAAGCTGATCTTCCTCGTCTGGTAGAAACAGTCTCTAACGAAACGAATGCTGTTATTTTGGTCGACCATAACGAACGCCAGCAATGCGCAAGTGATATTGACAACGTTCGTGTGCTAGAAGTAATTGATCATCACCGTATTGCAAACTTTGAAACAAGTGATCCTTTATATTATCGAGCAGAGCCAGTGGGCTGTACAGCAACAATCTTAAACAAGATATATAAAGAAAAAGGTGTAAAAGTAGAAAAGAATATCGCAGGTCTTATGC
This sequence comes from Fictibacillus barbaricus, assembly GCF_031457135.1. Classification (GTDB taxonomy): domain Bacteria; phylum Bacillota; class Bacilli; order Bacillales; family Fictibacillaceae; genus Fictibacillus; species Fictibacillus barbaricus_A. Next base: position 261,808 of record NZ_JAVDWA010000002.1, read on the forward strand.
TTTCAGCGATTATTTCCGACTCTCTTTTATTCAAATCACCAACTTGTACACAAGAAGATGTAGATGCTGCACACGAGCTTGCTGAAATCGCTGGTGTTGACGCAGAAACTTATGGTTTAGAAATGCTAAAAGCGGGTGCAGATCTTAGTGGCAAAACAGTAGAAGAACTTATTTCTCTTGATGCTAAAGAATTCAATATCGGTTCTAGTAAAGTAGAAGTTGCTCAAGTAAACACTGTTGATGCAAGTGATGTATTAAAGCTACAATCTGACTTGGAAGCTTCTATTTCTAAAGTAATTGATGAGAAGGACCTAGACCTCTTTATGTTTGTAGTAACGGACATTCTTACAAACGATTCAACAACATTGGCACTCGGAAAAAGAGCTGATGCTGTTGAAAATGCGTATGATGTAAAACTTGAAAACAATACGGCAATACTAAAAGGTGTTGTTTCACGCAAAAAACAGATTATCCCTGTATTAACAGAGGCTATGAGCAAGTAATATAAAAAACACAGCGACTTGAACTCGAGTTGCTGTGTTTTTTTATAAGGCTGTTTTGACAGGAGTTGATTTACTTTCCAGAATGCTCGCTTTCCGCGAGGCAGACGGTGAGCCACATTCGTACGTTTCACTCTTAAGTGTCTCACCTGTCTAGCTGCAGCGGTTAGCCCCTGGAGGTCAAAAGTTAAATGGTCCTGAAGGCAAAAAACGCCTTCTTAGCCCCTTTCCCTTTTGCTTGTCGGGGCTGACCAAACCACTTCAGCCTTTCGGACTGCCCGCCTGTCCCACAGGAGTCGCGCACCTTCCACTCCAATCAACTGTCAGAGTAGATAATAAAAAATTAAAAATCAACACGCTTTTAGAAATCAGAATTCTCGTTACAGTCTCCTTATACATTAATATGAATAAGGAAGATGACACCAAATATAATGGCAAATGCAATATGAACTTTTTTGGTTTTTAGAGCATTCTTTGTCTTTAAGCTTCTTTGATGACGCCAGCCCAATATAGCTAATAACACCAACGAGGTAAATGCAGCAATTCCTGAGTAAATTCGTATTTTCTCTTCAACAGGGTTTAATAAAAAAAATAAGCCATGAGAGAAAGCTAAAATTAAAACAGTTATGCCAAAATAAATATGAAAATTCTTTAATGTGAGAAATACCATTTGTACATACTCGACAAAAGAGACTTTCCTCTTTTTTAACTCCAGCCAAATTTTTCGGAATAACCAGAGTAAAGCAGCACCAATACTAACAATTTCGGCCATTGTTCCAACGTTTTTATCTATTCCTTTATAAAAGCGATTGACAGGGATGTCCTTAAAAGAATGATAGAGAGTGATCGCTAACATCCCAATTCCTATTGAAATAATGATTGCCAAAATAATTTTTATTGCATAATTGAGCAGTTTCATAAACCAATGATTTTTTTTCACTAACAACACTACTTTCCTCTCAAAATTAATTGCCATCCTTCACTAAATTTTACTTTTATATATGATAAACTTACAAATTAACAAAAAAATTTCATACTTAAAGGGATAAATTCACGGTTTTCTTTACATCACAAAATATTTGACAATCCAAACTGTCCTGTTATCATAGAGGCAAGATACAGTTAACTAAATAATGATATAACCACTAGGGGTGCCTTAAAAGGCTGAGATTGAAGTGTAACTTCAAGACTCTTAGAACCTGATCTGGATGATACCAGCGTAGGGAAGTGGTGTAATGAAACTTCATGTTTTCAATATGTTTTCATACAACCACTTTCTTTATTAAAGATAGTGGTTTTTTTATTGGGAAAATTTAGTTGTTATCACACTTAGACGACTCAAGGAGGGCGATCATGACAACATTTACTGAAATTTTACGCAATAAGGCAGACCAAATTTGGCAAGCTAATCTTCATCATCCATTTGTTGAAGGAATAGCAAGTGGTGCACTGCCACTAGAAAATTTTAAGTTTTATGTTTTACAAGATTCTTATTATCTTTCCCATTTTGCAAAAGTTCAAGCTTTAGCTGGTTCAAGAGCAGAAGACCTTTACACAACTTCAAGAATGGCGTCTCATGCACTCGGAACTAGCGAAGCGGAGCTAGCACTTCATGAGAAGTTTATTAAACAACTGCAAATCACAGATGATGAACTCGCAAACTTTCAACCCGCTCCTACAGCTTATCATTACACCTCACATCTCTACCGTGTTGGTGAATCAGGTACATTGGGAGAAATAATTGCTGCGATTCTGCCGTGCTACTGGATCTATCATGAAATCGGAGAAAAATATAAAGGTTCAACGCCTAGCGAACCTATTTTTCAAGAATGGATTGGAACATATGGTGATGAATGGTTCGCTGATTTAGTTCACGAACAAATTAACAGGTTAGACCTATTGGCAGAAAAAGCAAGTGATTCAGAAAGAAATAAAATGACCGCACATTTCTTGTTAAGCTGCCAATATGAATATTTATTTTGGGAAATGGCTTACAAAATGGAACAATGGCCGTTTGATTCAAAAAGCGAAAAACAAGTAGTTAAAGGAGAATTTTAAAATGTCTAAAGGATTAAAGCTAACAGATATACTTGTAACGATCGTTATTTCTATCGGTTTTGGAATCGTTTATAAACTTTGGGGACCTTTATATTATGCGGTTAAACCTATTGGTCTGCATTTAGATCAATTTATTTATGGCATGTGGTTTATTGCTGCGACTGCAGCCTTTCTTATTATAAGAAAGCCAGGTGTCGCACTTTTAGCCGAAATTGCTGCTTCCTCTGGCGAGTTTTTAATGGGATCAGAATTCGGATTAGAAGTACTGTTATACGGAGTGGTACAAGGATTATGTGCCGAATTGATTTTTATGGCTTTCCGTTACAAACGATATGATTTAATGACGGTATCTATAGCCGGCTTGAGTTCTTGTACGGGATCATTGTTTATGGATTATTACAAAGGATATATTGGAGACTTATCAACATGGAATTTAACGCTGTACGTTGCTTTAAGATATATAGGTACGATTGTGTTCTCAGGAATTATAGCTTTCGGAATTGTTAAAGCACTTGAAGCAACTGGCGTAACAAACTTAATTCGACCTGCATCAAAAGAAGATTACGATGCATTAGAACAATAAAAGAGGTGAAAGCATTGGCAATTGAAACTTCGGTGGATCAATTAAGATTAAAATTTCCAAACGAAAAAAGAATGCTGTTTAAAGATTTATCAGTTTCTTTTAATAAAGGGGAAAAAGTCTTGCTTCTCGGTCCATCCGGATGCGGAAAATCCACATTGCTGCAAGCTCTGTCTGGCTTAATACCAAGTACGATAGAAGTACCTATAAAATACAATGAAATTCAAGTTCCTAAATCTTGGGGATTTGTTTTCCAAGATCCCGACTCACAGTTTTGTATGCCTTTTGTCGACGAAGAAATTGCATTTGTTCTCGAGAACCTGCAAGTTCCGAGAAGCGAGATGAAAGGGAAAATCTCTGAATTATTAAATATAGTTGGTCTTGATTTGGAGGATATTCATACTGAAATCCAAACCTTATCAGGGGGGATGAAGCAGCGGCTGGCAATCGCATCCGTCTTAGCACTAAATCCAGATGTCCTTTTTCTAGATGAACCTACTGCGCTAATTGATGAACGGGGTACCAACCAGATTTGGAATACAGTAAAAGAGGTATCTAAAGACAAAACAGTGATTATTGTGGAACATAAGATTGATCAGATTCTTGATTTTGTTGACCGCGTAATTGTGTTTGATCCTTTTGGGGAAGTTATCGCTGATGGAAATGTTCAACACGTTTTTTCAACTTTTAAAGAAATGCTTCATCAATATGGGATCTGGTACCCAGGTGTTTGGGAGAGACATATGCTCAATGAAAAGGGAAAAGCACCAAAATGGGAACCGAATGCTATAGAACAGACCACATTAACATTAGGTCACTTTAAAGGCTATCGAAAAAAAGAGGTCATGGTTTCATTTGATCAAGCACACGTATCTGCTGGTGAATGGATTGCTGTCATAGGAGAGAATGGAGCAGGGAAGAGTACATTGCTTTTATCTCTTATGCAATTATTAAAAACAAACGGAAACTATTGCATTGATGATAAACCAATTAAAGGGATTAAAAATCTGCAAAATAAAGCCTATTTTGTTTTTCAGAATCCAGAATATCAATTTGTAACAAATACGGTTTATGATGAATTAGCCTTTGCCTTAAACCATCAGAAAGCAGAACCTGAATATATTAATGAAAAGGTGACAGAACTTCTAATCGCCTTCGGTCTACATGATAAGAAAAACCATCACCCCTATCATTTATCACTCGGTCAAAAGCGTAGATTAAGTGTTGCTACAGCCTTTATACAAAACCCAAAAATTTTGCTATTAGATGAACCTACATTTGGCCAGGATTCGCAAAATACGTTTAGACTGCTTAATTTCCTAAAGAAAGAACAACAAAAGGGAACGATTATTATAATGGTTACTCATGACTTCAATATTGTGAACCATTTTGCTACATGTGTCTGGGAAGTACGAAATAAAATTGTAAAAGAAAAGGTTTTGACTAGAAACGAGGATGTATTATGCAGGAACTATTAACTCAACAAGAAAGCTGGCTGCATAAAATAAATCCATCCTTCAAGCTGATTATCCTGACACTTTTGTTTATTTTCGGTATATTAATTCATAATGTGAATTTTATGATTTCCTTTACTATTGTAATGTCCATTTTGTTTTTGTTTTTCACAGGACATTCCTATAAAAGGGTTTTCCTTTTTTCATTGCCATTTATGATCATTTTCGTATCTACTTCCTCATCCATGATATTTTTCGGAGAAGGTAAAACATTGATTTTTCAATGGGGATTGATTCATATTACTGAGGAAAGTTTATACCGTGGTATACATTTAGGATTCCGTGCACTATCCTTTGCCATGTTAGGGTTAACATTTGCCTTAACAACACGACCAGTATATCTATTTTATTCGTTAATGCAGCAATTACATCTCAAGCCTAAATATGCATACAGTTTTATGGCGGCGGTTCGGCTGCTGCCAATCATGATAGAAGAATTTCAAACGATCAGATATGCACAAAAAGTAAGAGGGGTAAATTCATCAAACGGGTTATTTGGTTATTTTAAGATGATTAAGTCCTTAATGATTCCATTGCTTTCACAGAGTATTAGGCGTGCATTTCGAATCGCAGTAGCAATGGAAGCAAAACGTTTTAACAATGATAGTAAAAGAACATATTTTTATCAGATCGGCTTTTCTAAGTTTGATTTGTTATTCTTGATCTACTTTGTTATTTGCATTGGTCTCGCTTATTTTGCAGCAATAGAATACCCGCTTTTTCCTTCAACAGATGTTCGGCAGCTTTAGAAAAAAGCCATTAGATTCAAAAAGAAAGCACATTCTTTTATTAAAGAGTGTGCTTTTTATTTCGATAGGGTTATACGATTATTCTGTATTAATAATACTGCATGATCACCCTTGTTTAACTTTTGAAAAATGGGGCGAGGTACAGTTATTGTTTTGCCAGAAGAAAGAACTAATTTATACACAGGAACTGTAACCACGTTGGAGCCGATATCTAATACTTTTTCAACCTGCTCTTTTTGAACAATTTCACCTTCGTATTTTTTTACATTTAATTCATTCTCAACAGAGCCTGACCATGCAAAAAATCCTAAACAACCAGCCATAAAAGGAATAAAGTTTATAAGAAACCTCAAAAAAACCACCTCATTCTATTATTTCACAAAGCGCTGCAAATTATAGAAAAAGGGAAAAGGGTATAAAGGAGGGATTACTCGAATGATAGCCAATATAAAATTAAGACCAATCTTTTTGTGACTTTGCTTTTCCTAATGATCTGTTATGCCATTTGGATAAGAGGATAATAGCAAGAAGGGAACCCGTTAATGTAAGAAGCATGTCCCATTGAGCATCCCAAATATCACCCTGTGCTCCTACAAAATCCTTCGATGTCCGTTTTGACATACTGCCAGCAATCCATTCAACGATTTCGTACAATGCTGCGGTAGCCAGAATCATATTCAGTGCCAGAAATTGAACCCACTTTCCGATTGGCAGCTGTGTCTTTCGGATTAAAATTTCACGAAAAACGATAACGAGTAACCCTTTGAAAAAATGACCAAATCGATCATAATCATTTCGTTTTAAATCAAAATGTGATTTGATCCAATTGAAGAGTGGAACATCATCATATGTATAATGACCGCCAATAAACGTCAATATCGTCAGAAAGGCTATGATCGTATAGGCAAAGGTTGAAAGTCTCATTTTGTTATAAAGCAGAAGAATAACAGCAATTGCCAAAACAGAAGGGCCAACTTCGAGCATCCAGATAAAATAATGCTTTGGCTTAATAAGTGACCAAACGAAAAAGACTGTTACAACAGCTAAAAGCATGAGATGAATTTTATTTTTGTTCATTGAAGAAATCCCTCACAATCTATTTATAGTATTGAGGTTCTTCAGCTTTCATATACTCAAAAAGCACTTCGATATTTAAAAAAAGGAAGTGAAGCAGCATGACAAAAAAGATCGCTGTAGCCGTACTTCATGGAATTGGAGATCAAAAAGAGGATTTTTCTGATATCTTTTCAGACGAGCTAACAAAACGCTTTTCTCAAAACGTAAAGCCATATATACCAGAGCCTGATGTACAACTAGTGATTCAGCCTATTTATTGGGGCAGCATATTTAACGAAAGAGAAAACGAGATGTGGAACAGTCTTTCAACTGGTGCTAAATTAGACTTTGCGAAAATCAGAAAATTTGTTGTCCAATTCTTTGGCGATGCCATAGCTTATCAGCCTTCAGACAACCCAAATCCAAACTACATAAAGGTTCATGAAACAGTCGCCCGCGCTCTTCAAAAATTAAGCCGGAATGCTGGTGCAGATGCACCGCTTTTCATCGTGGCACATAGTTTAGGCACTGTTATTACGAGTAATTATTTTTATGATTTACAGTACATACCTCACAAAATACACAACTCCGTAAAACAAGAAATGCATGAAACCCCTCTAGAAAATGGAGAAACATTAGCAGGGTTTTATTCACTTGGCAGTCCGCTTGCTCTTTGGAGTCTTCGTTATGCCGATTTCGATAAACCGATATCTGTCCCATCCCCACATTTGGAAAACTTTTATCCTGATCTTTCTGGCGGTTGGGTAAATATGTATGACAAAGATGATGTTTTTGGATATCCCTTAAAGCCATTGAATGAAGCCTATAATAAAGCAATTAATCAAGAAATCGAGACAAACAGCGGTAATATCATTAATAGCTGGACACCGCTTTCACATATGTATTATTTCACAACGAAGGACATCATCAAGCAAATTGGTGATGACTTAGCAGAAAGCTGGAAAAAAATAAACTTATCAAAGTAAACCATGTATAACAATCCTTTTTGTCCAAGAACACTAAAGAAAAATTGGGTGATGTCATTCCATTTCCTTCAGCCCAATGTGAAGAATGATTCAGCAAATTGGACGGTTGATAATGGATAATCAACTTAAGCAAACTTTTGGCTCTGATTTACAAAACCCAGAAGGGGACAAGCATTATAGTGAATCACTTTTATTTTCCGGGAGCTGGATTCAAGCAGTTGGTGCTGTTCTTTCTGCATTAGAAGGATCAAAAATAAAAAAACTGAACAACCGTTTGTTGGCTATTTTTTGTGTTGGACATGCTGATTTCTAAATCGGAGTTGAAGGTTAGAAAGTAGGTGGGTTGATATTGAAAGTTGAGGATGTAACATTCAATAAGCAGATTGTTAATATGTTTACCAATCCATTCATGAAAAAGTATACAAATTTTACTACTTTTTATGAATTACGTACTTCATTAACATATCCTGGTTCTTTTCCATACGTAGGAGCATTTACTGATTTACCACTGGATATATGGAATATACATATTGATGAAAATACAAATTTTGATTCATGGGAAAACATGCAAGAAGTTGCTTTAAAAGAATATGAAGAGCAAAAACAAGAACCTAGTAAATGAAACGACGCTGCACAGTGCCTATCAATAGGCTATTGTGCAGCGTTAATGATTTATAATAAAGTAATTACATTCCTTTTTTATCACTTTTTCCTTGGCTGAATCTTAAAACATATTTTAATAATGGTGGAACAGCAAAGAATATAAATAGAATGCGGAACAGTTGGTATCCTGTAATCATGGAGATATCTGCATGCAGTTCGTGACCGATGATCCCCATCTGATCAGCCCCGCCTGGCGCTAAACTTAAGAAACTGGTTAGTGACGAGAAATGAAATTGCATGGAAAGGATATAACTTAATCCCAATGAAATGCAGACAAGCATGATTCCGCTAAGAAGAGCGACTGGAATGATGGCCTTAGATTTTAATTGTTCAGGCTTTAACAATAAGCCGATATATCCGCCAATCATAAATTGTGAGATATCTAACAAAAGAGATGGAATTGGCGGACCTGTGAATCCTGCTACATTTAAAACAGCAATCCCTAAAATGGGTCCTAATAAAAAGGCAGTAGGCAATTTAATCCTTTTTCCAATTAAGGCGATTACAATAGCAAATACAGCGAAAAAAAGTACACTTGGTAACTGATAATCAAATTGTGCAAGTGGAACAGAAGTTTCTCTATTGGCATATTTTGAACTATTTTCTAAAAATAGTGGACTAAAAATGAGGAATGGAACAAAAAAGATGATGGTTAACAACCTAGTAACTTGAAAAAAAGTTACAGTTGTAATGTCTATTCCCTTTGATTCTTCTGCAAAGGTAATGATTTGTGAAAGTCCCCCAGGTATACTGCTTGTTAATGCAGTTGGAAAATCGATGCTGGATAGTTTGGATATAATGAATGCCATTCCCATGCAAATTAAGACAAGCAGAACTGTCATTAATGCCATGGAAGGAAGTTTAGAGGAAATGGTTATTAACGTGTTTTTCGTGAATGTTAATCCGATGGAATAGCCAACGATAATTAATCCCGTATTTCTTATACCTGTGGGCCAATATAAGTTAACCTTTTTTATCCGAGAAACAATTAACACAGCAGTCATTGGACCTAACAGCCATGGAACAGGGCAGTTTAATAAAGTGAAAAATAAACCGCCTAAATAAGCTGTGGCAAGTGCAGCCATAAATGACAGAAAATGAACCTTATTATTAAAAATTAATTTCATTTTTCAACCTTCTTCTTTACTATTCTTTTTGTGCTTCCTTACTATAGTATAGCACAATAAACCAATTCATTTTAAAATGAACGCATCCGAAACGGACCAATCGAAGAATATAAAATAGAATTATCTTTACAATCGCTTTGTCTTTAGGCAATGCGTTTTTTATTTTCGAATAACTTTCCATCACTTTAGAGCCTCTGTAAATAAACATTTACAAACACACAATGAACCCATTACTTTAACTTAATAACTCTTTAGTATGGTGAAAAAGACACATATACTAAGGGGGCAATTATGACGAGTAAACGGATAAAGAAAACTTCACTCCTATCTCTTACTGCACTAACGTTTCTAACTATACTTCCTTTCTCAGATGGATATATTTCAAAAACGAAAACTGTTGAGGCAGAAAACCAACAGTCACCATTTAGGAATTATGAAAATAAAGAAACACAAAAATTACAAGAGGGTGTAACTTATTCACGGATTGTCTACGGAAAAGCAAATCAGAATGATGCATACATGGTAAACGTAGATTTTCTTCCTACAAAAGAAGATGCCATTAAGCTGCGCGACCAGCTTACTGCTAAAGGATATCATCCTTTTGTTCAAACCATTAATGGAAGAGCACAAGATGATCCACAACAAAGTCCTCTTGGTTATTTAGTGCGAATGGGACCATACAAAGAAGAATCAAACGCAAAAATGATAAGTAACGACCTTATTTCTAAAGGGTACTCCGATTCAAAAACTGTTTTTACAGGTGAAGATGGAGAATCAACAACAGGTCCATGGGTTGTTCATGTCATTGAAATGGATCCAAAAACCTTTAATGGAAAGGTTTCATCAGCTTTATCTAATAATCAAATTCCAGGAAAAGAAACAGTTACAAATATGTCAAAAACAAATCATGCACTAGCAGGTGTTAATGGCGGATATTTTGTAATGGGACCAAAAGATGGAACTGAAGGTGATCTTGCAGGAGTTTCAATGGTAGATGGAAAGCTTACGAGTGAAGCGGTTAATGGCCGGACAAGTCTTGTTTTAGACAAAAAAAACCAAGCTTCCATTTCAGCAGTATCTACTAAACTTAGCATTCAAACAGCCGATGGGGGCAAAAGAGAAATTGATGGATTAAACAGGGTACCTGGCCTCATTCGTGGATGCGGTGGTGTAGGAGATCAGGAAACAAATCAGCCTAAACACGACTTTACTTGTACAGATACAAGTGAATTAATTCAGTATTCTTCACTTTATGGAACTGAAACGCCTTCTGGTAAAGGTACTGAAGCCGTGATTAACGGTAAAGGAAGGATTACTGAAATCAGGGGCAAACGTGGCGGTACAATTCCTAAAGGAAGTACGGTTATAGCAGGTACAGGTGAAAGTGCTGAGTGGATTCAACAGCATTTGTATGATGGAGAAAAAATCACTTTAACAAAAAAGGTATTTGCAGATAATCACTCTATTTCCTCAAAAAATGGTATGGGAATCGTTAATGGCGGACCGAGACTTTTAAAGGACGGAAAGATGGATATTCCTTCAACTGCAGAAGGATTGCACCAGCCTGATAATCCAGAATTCTTTTATCAGTTCGGTCAAAGGCGCCATCCTCGTACGATTGCAGGTATAAAAGCTAATGGGTCTCTACTTTTAGTTACAATTGACGGAAGGAAACCAGGATATAGTGTTGGTGCTAACTTTAAAGAAAGTGCACAACTCTTGAAATCTCTCGGTGCAGTCGAGGCGGTAAATCTTGATGGAGGCGGCTCAACTACTATGACCGTTAATGACAAAATGGTAACCACACCTTCTGACACTACTGGTGAACGACCTGTTGGTGACGCGATCTTACTCACTCAGTAAGAGATAATAAACTTTTTGGTTCTTTCTTAAAAAGTAGTTTCTAGAAAGTGACGACTCTTCGTGAAAAGTTGATTGAAGTGCAAGGTGCGAGACTCCTGGGGGATTAGTGGGACAGTCCGAAAAGCGAAGACGGTTTGGTCAGCCCCGACAAGCAAAAGGGAAATGGGTTAAGAAGGCGCTTTTTGCCCTCAGACCATTTAACTTTTGACCTCGAGAGGCTAACCGTTGTAGCTAGACAGGTGAGACTCCTGAAAGTGCGAAGCGCTTAGGAGGCTCACCGCACACCCCCCGGAAAGCGAGCATCCTGGAACGGAAATCAACCACTTTCAAGAACAACAAAGTTTGCGAAGACAGCCAACTTTTTTAACCCATTAATACTCTAGGAGGATAATTGATGAAAAAATTACTGCTTACTTTTGCAGCCGCTCTTTCAATTGGTACTGTTACTACGGCGTTTGCAAATTCAGATATTCAAACTGATAATAAAGGAAAACAACTTGCAGACAATTTTCAGCAACTGTCCCGTGACACTGTATGGGAACCGAAAGAAAATATTGAACTGCAATTTAACAGTTATCACCCTCAAGGAATGACAAAAATTGGTGACTTGTACTATATGTCATCGGTTGAAGTGCTCGAAAAGCCTGTAAAATACGATCAACCGCGTGATGGCTATGACCGTACACCTGGTAAAGGAATCGGCCATGTTTTCGTATTTGATAAACAAGGGAAGCTCTTAAAAGATATTAAGTTAGGTGAGGGAAATATTTATCATCCAGGCGGTATTGCATTTGATGGTAAATCCATCTGGGTATCTGTTGCGGAGTATCGGCCTAACAGCAAATCTATCATCTATAAAATCAATCCAGAAACAATGGAAGCCAAGGAAATGTTCAGAGCAAACGATCACATCGGAGGAATCTTAAGTGATGGAAAAAAAGGAAATCTAAAGGCAGTCAGCTGGGGATCAAGAACATTTTATGAGTTCAGCCAAAAAGGGAAAATAGTCAGTAAATCAAGCAACCCGAGTCACTTTATTGATTATCAGGACTGTGAAAGTGCAGGGAATGAAAACATGATTTGCAGCGGTGTTACAGAATTGCCGCAGCAAGGAAGTTCTGCAGGTAAATATGAACTTGGCGGGTTAGCATTACTGAATATGAAAACTATGAACATGGTACATGAACTGCCGATTACTCTCTTTTCATCTCAAGGGCATAATGTTACACGAAATCCTGTTTACCTTGAGAATTCACAACATGGTATGAAACTGTATGGGATACCTGATGATGAACATTCTACTATGTACGTTTATGAAGCAAAATTGGATAAAAAATAATTAAGCAAAATCAAAAACACACTTTGAGATTACCATCAAATGTGTGTTTTTAAATTCTCAAAATTTTTTATAAACCCTATTGACCTTGACGTTACGTAAAGGTGTAAATTTAAATTGTCGGGAGGTGAAAACATGGAGTATACCATTCAAAAGCTTAGCAAGTTAGCAGGAATCAGTACCCGTACACTTCGGTATTATGATGAAATAGGGATTCTTAAGCCAGCAAGAATCAATTCTTCAGGTTACCGAATATATGGAGAGGCTGAGGTTAACAGACTGCAGCAAATCCTTTTTTACAAGGAACTAGGGTTAGAATTAGAAAAAATAAGAGACATAGTAACTTCTCCTGCATTTAACGTTTTAGATGCATTAAGTGAACACCGCGAACAACTCCTGAGTAAAAGAAAACAATTAGACTTGCTGATTGAGAATGTAGAAAAGACAATCAGCAATAACGAAGGGAGATTAATAATGACAGATAAAGAGAAATTCGAAGGCTTCAAACAAAAGACCATTGATGATAATGAGAAAAAGTACGGGAAAGAAATCCGGAATAAATACGGTGATAATGCAGTTAACAAATCGAACCAGAAAGTACTAAATATGACGCAAGAACAACATGATGAAGTTACGAGAATGGGAGAAGAAATTACAGCAACTTTAGCACAAGCCTTTCAAACAGGAGATCCTTCTAGTGACCTTGCACAAAAAGCTGCTGAGCTCCATAAACGCTGGTTGATGTTTTATTGGTCAGACTACAGCAAAGAAGCGCATGCAGGTCTTTCTCAAATGTATGTAGATGATGAACGATTCACGGCATATTACGATAAAGAACAGCCAGGAACAGCCGCTTTCTTTAGAGATGCCATTCACATCTATACAGGAATGAAGAAATAGTTTTATAGCGAATGGGAAGAGATAATGATCGTTGTTATCCTCTTTTTTTCGTTTTAATAAGCGAAATGGTTTACACTATATAGGATTAGGTTTAGAAAGGAATGAACATATTTTGACGCAAAAGCTCTATTATTCTTCACCTTATACAACCGAATGGGAAACAAAGATAAAAAGAACATTTGAACAGGATAATGATAATTTTATCATCTTAGAAGAAACGGCATTTTATCCTACTGGAGGGGGGCAGCCGTTTGATACAGGAAGTATTAATGGCATAGAGGTAGTAGATGTCTTCACAGAAAATGGTGAAGTCATACATAAAGTTACAAACCTGCCAGATGTATCGAATGTGAACTGTAAGATAAATTGGGATAGACGCTTTGATCATATGCAGCATCATAGCGGCCAGCATTTGCTTTCTGCTGTTTGCTATTCACTATTTGATGCTCTTACTGTCAGCTTTCACCTTGGCAGTGAATATGTAACGATTGACGTTAATACATCCGAATTAAATCAACATCAATTAAACCAAATTGAAAAAGAAGTCAATAAACAAATCTATAAAAACAGACCGATTCATACCTATTTTGTTTCGAACGAAGAATTGGTGAAGCTGCCGCTATTAAAAATGCCAAAGGTCACTGAGAATATCCGAATTGTTGAGATTGAAGGAATTGAACATAATGCATGCGGTGGTACTCATGTTTTAAGAACAGGAGAAATTGGAATCATTAAACTGTATAAAACAGAAAAACAACGTGGAAATACTAGAATTTTCTTTAAATGCGGAACCCGAGTATTGCAAGGCATAAATGAAAGTCAGCAAATTTTAAGCAATCTTTCCGCAAAGTTTAATACGGGACGAGATGATATTCTGAACCGATTGGAAAAATGGGAAGAAGATCATAAACAACTTGAAACAGAGATTAGTGTATTAAAAGAACAGCTCAATCAATATCAAACGAAAGAGCTTTTGGATAAAGCAGATCATGAATTTCTTGCTCATGTATTTGAAGTGAAAAATTTTAATGACATGAAAGAGCTAGCCATCAAGGCAGCAAGCGAAAACAACTTATTTGTTTTGTTTTTATCACTCTCTGAAAACAAAGTTATACTCGCACAAAACGGGACGTATCCTACTTCGTGCGGTCAATTTTTAAAACAGCACTTAGCAGAGTTCAATGGAAAAGGCGGAGGGAACGATAAAACTGCTCAAGCTGCGTTTGCTGCTAGGGAAGATGCAGAAAAGTTTTATCATTTTGCCATTCAAAAAATAGCTGGAAATTAACAAAAAAGCAGAGTACGCAATTGCCGTTCTCTGCTTTTACTTATTCAAATTAAAAACATAGCAACGATTGTTGTAACAACTAAACCAATTGTAACTGGCTTTAAGTTTCTTCTAGCCAGTTCAAATGGATCAACGCCACAGATTGCCGCAGCCGGAATCAATGCCCACGGCACCAATGTTCCGCCCCCTACCCAAATCGCAGCTATTTGCCCTAAAGCAGTCAATGTTGCAGCACCAGCTCCTATAGCCGTACCAAAAATGTTGGCAACAGACCCTGCTAGCGAGATGCCTGAGAAACCAGAGCCATCCAACCCTGTAATAGCTCCTACAGCAGTAAGAGTAATAGCACCAATTTCTTTACTCATCGGCACAACAGATGCTAATGCGACACCGATATCGTTAACAATACCTTGTGAAGCTTTCGGTAAAAAATCACCAATGATTTTTGTAAACCCTGCATCTCCCAAATAGAAGAAAGCAGCGATTGGAATGACAGGTCCGAAAACCTTGAAACCAAATGTAAAACCTTCAATCATGTACGAAGTTGTCTTTTCAAGCCCCGTGTTTTTATGGCTGAACATCGTGATAAGCAAAAGGATGAATACAGAAGTTCCGCCGATCAAAGCAGTTGCGTCTCCACCTTGAAGCTTGAGAATAGACATAGCAGCTACGTCTAAAGCGAACAACAGAGGAATGAGGATGGCAAAAAATTTCTTTTGACCTTGTGAAAGCAGACCTGTCTCATCTTCAGCAGCTTCCACAAACTTTGTTTCTTGTACTCCAGTATCCATTGTAAGCTTACCAGATTTCATATCACGCCTTAAAAAATAGAAGGCTGCAGCTGTTGTAACGATGCCCATTACTAGTACGAGCGGAATACTAGCATCAATTACTTCAGTGATAGGAAGTCCTGCAGCATCAGATGTTAATTTAGGAGCGGCTTGAATAACAAAGTCACCTGATAAAGCTATTCCATGACCGAATAGGTTCATTGCCATGGCGACACCTAATGCAGGCAATCCAACTCTTACTGCCACCGGAAGAAGCACTGCACCTAATAGGGCAACAGCTGGCGATGGCCAGAAAAACCATGAAATAACCATCATTACTATACCAATCGTCCAGTAAGCAAGTGCAGGTGTGCGAATCATTTTAGAAAATGGAGAGATCATTACATCGTTAATACCTGTAATCGTTAACGTTCTGCTCATCGCTACAATGATTGAGATGACGAGTATGGTAGGGAGGAGTTCTGTAATCGCATATATGAAACTGTTAAATATACTGCTGATTGATCCGCTTAAGGATCCGGTAGCTGTAATCGCGATTAAGAATATGCCAAGGATACAAATTAACGAGGTATCACGCCTTTTTACCATGAAACCTATGATTAAACCAATGAACACAATATAAATCCAATGCAGCGCTGTAAGTTCAACGCCCATTTTAATACCTCCCCTTATGGGTAATTAGCCCTTATGATGTAATACAGGATATGTTGAAAGGGAAAAGGGGTGAGAAAAATAAATACAAGGAGCAAACACACAAATAAGTGAAAAATAATTCGCGCTTTAATTCAAATTACACAAAAAAAGCCGATGAATTTCGGCTTTTTGGCTTGTTTATGAAACTCTGTTTTTGTTAGGATAAAAATTCACCTGATTTTTTCCTTCGTTTTTAGATATATATAGTGCGTGATCAGCTAATTGTAGAATTTCTTCAGGTGTAGTATCTTTTTCAGTCAAAAGCGCGGCACCAATACTGCAACCAACCTGTACCTTATGTCCTTGTATGAAAAATGGACGATTTAGTTCTCTAATAATCTGATCTGCTATTTGATTAGCCACCTGAATGGGAGAAGGTGTGACAGTCGAGATCATGACTACGAATTCATCACCTCCAAGACGAGCCACAAATTGGTCATTATTCAAACAGGATTTGATTCGTATTCCTACTTCATTTAACAAAATATCTCCAACATGGTGACCAAATGAATCATTTACTAACTTAAATCCATCAAGGTCAAGATAAAGAAGAAAATTACTTTGATGTGTATGATCACTAACAAGTTTTTCATTTAAATACGTATAAAGTGATAAACGGTTTGGAAGTCCCGTAAGTGCATCATGCATCGCGATATTTTCCATTTTCCCTAGCTCAGATTCTGTTTTCACAAGGGAAGCTACGAGTTCTCTTAAAGATAAGGATAGAATCTCAATGTCTTTTATTCCTTTAAAATACGGAATTTCAACATTTTCACCATGCCTTAACTTATTAGCAGCTTGAGTTATCTTAAATAAAGGCGTTGATACTATTCCAGCTAAAAACCACCCGAGTACTGCCATTAGAATAGAAAATATGGTTCCTATGATAAAAATCAATTGATTTAAGTGATTTACAGAAGAAAATGCAACATCTTCCGGTTGCCGGACAATAACAGTCCAGCCTAATCCTCTATAATTCTTATAACCTTTTCCAAAAGCATAACCTGTTAAATACCGTTTTCCATCTGGCCATCTTTCTAGCTTCCAATCGTTTCTTTTGAATTGAACAGATTCTAGATTACTTAACTTTAATGGTTTACCAAGCATGTTTTTTGGTCCTAATAACACGGTTTGATCCTTAGAGCTAACGATAAAGAGTTCAACATCATCCCGCTTTCCTTGAAGAGGCTGCAGAACAATATTTTTCACCTCTTTCGTCCATTCCCAACTTAAGTGTGCAGCTAGAACCCCTTTAAATTTACCGTCATTACCAATAATGGGAGTACTAATATCAACGAGCTGGAGAGGTTCACCATCCTGAGTGGGTAACCATTTAGCTAATAACAGTGCATTATGTACGTCACCTATAAATGGTTTATCAAGTGCTTCTTTAAATACAGGGCGCTCGGAAATGTCTACATTTTTTAGAATTTTTCCGCTTGATGCTGTAACAATTCCTTTATTGTCTGTTGTTCCCACCCATGAAAAGGTCGGGATGCTCGTATGAAGCTGGTCTAATAATTTTTGAGCTTCATTGGATCTGTTAGGATTTTCCAGTGCTTCAAGCTGACTGAATACTTGAATTTCCTGAAAGCGAGACCACATAAAATAATCAAGCTTATCTGCCATCTGGAAAGCAACACCAGCTAATGAATCTCCAACTTCCTTTTCAAGCTTTTTACTGGACTGTTTACTGATTGTAATACTTAAAAAAACAGTAGTTATAAATATAAATAAGGCAAACGTCAATGCAAAATAAGTTCTTAGTTTAATAGACAATGTAAAAGTCTCCTCAGAAAACGTTGAATACGGCAATGATATTACCAATTATGGGAATCAACACCACAAAGATGATTATAACCAAAAGAATTGTTATTTGAAATTTCTTTTTTCACAAGGCAGTTTTCAAAAAGATTATTGCTCTATGAAGTGGTTGATTTCCGTTTCAGGATGCTCGCTTTCCGCGAGGGGTAAGGTGAGCTAGCTAATTGCACCTGAAGGGTCTCACCTGTCACGCTGATCCTGCAGGACAAGGAAGGCTTCTGCCGCAATACATCGCACGAAGAAAATGTGATTTTTCATTTTCGAGGAGTCTCGCACCTTGCACTTCAATCAACTTGTCAAAGAAGGGAAAAAAAGAGATTTAAAGAATAGTAATGAAATTGGAAACTGAAGGAGAGTGTTTGTTTTATGTGTGGGATTTGTATCTAAATATCAAAAAAGAGATCAGGCATTACCTAAGAAGTTAATTAGATTGCAAGAAGCCATTCATGAAGATTTAACCAATGACCCTCAAATCATTGCCTATTTTTACGGAGGGTCGCTCGCAAATAATAGCACGGATTGCTATTCAGATATAGATCTTCGTATCGTTATAAATGAAGATTTTTATGAAACATACAGAAAAAACAAGAAAGAGCGAGCAAGAAAGTGGGGAGATGTCCTTTTTTATGAGGATTATCCAAACGCCACACATTCTGTTGCACATTACAAAGAGTTTATTAAAGTAGATTCATTCTATTATAAACCGAAAGATCTTTATCCCTCTGTTTATATGAAACAAGCTATGATTGTTTTTGATCGTTACGGAATCGTATCAGACATTATGGAAAAATCACAGGCTATTCATTACGTATTGAGTGTTGAAGAATTTGAAATTTGGCGCGGGAAATACTTTGCCCATATGCATGAAGTTTATAGAAGAGTTATGAGAGAAGAGCTGTATTACGCGTTAAGTTCACTAGATAAAATGAGATGCTCTATAGCAATAGGATGGGATATGGAGATGGATCGAGTTCCGAATGCATTAGGAGATTGGTCTAAATATGAAGGAAAAAGAACTCCATTAAAATCTTCACAATTAAGTTTACTTGAAAGCTGGGACTGCACGCGTAATCCACATCAAATTTTTCATGTATTAAAATCGTTAAATTTAGAGTTTAAAAGGGTTCATAAAGTGTTATGTGAAAAGCTCGAAATTAATGAAAACACAGAATGGGTTGACGAAATCATACAATTGGCAGAATAAGAACTTCATTGATATTTACTGAGAGGGTAACCTTAGCGTTTATCCTCTTTTTTCTGCTCTGTTTTTTATAAACAGGAAGTGGGTAATATAAATATATTTACTTTAAAACAAAACGACTCAAAAACATAAGGGGAATCAGATCTCATGAAAATCACACCTGACCAGCATATTACCTTACACGGATTTAATAACCTTACAAAGTCATTAAGTTTTAATTTGTATGATGTATGTTATACGAAATCAAAAAAAGAACGTGAAGCTTACATAGAATATATTGATGAACAATATAACGCAGAGAGGCTGACTAAGATTTTGGAAACTGTTTCAGATACGATCGGTGCTCATGTACTTAATGTGGCTAAGCAAGATTATATCCCTCAAGGTGCAAGTGTAACCGTTCTTGTATCAGAAGGACCGATAGTAGAAGTTCCTACAGATTCTATAGATGAAAATTCAGCTATGCCAGGATCAGTCGTTATGCAGCTCGACAAAAGTCATTTAACGGTTCATACTTACCCGGAATTCCATCCAGATGAAGGAATCAGTACATTCCGAGCTGATATTGATGTATCAACATGCGGAGAAATTTCACCGCTTAAAGCATTGAACCACCTCATCGATTCTTTTGAAACAGACATCGTTACAATGGATTATCGCGTTCGTGGATTTACTAGAGATATAGAAGGGAAAAAATTATTCATCGATCACGATATTAGTTCAATCCAAAATTATCTTTCAGATGATATTAAACGTGCATATGACATGATTGACACAAACATTTACCAAGAAAATATATTTCACACGAAATGCAGGCTGAAAGAATTCAATTTAAACAATTATTTATTTGGCTACACAAAGGATTCACTTGATGAAAACAGCATTAAAAAAATAACGGAACGATTGAAGTTAGAGATGGATGAAATATTTTACGGAAGAAACGTAAAGCATTCACCAAGATAAAAGAAACAAAGTCTTAGAGTAGCCAAGATAGATGAAGGCTGCTCTTTGTTTTGTGTTTTAATTATTCGAAACGCACCGTACAATTGGTGTATAATAGCATTTAGAATGAATGCAGCCAGGAGTATGCTGCATATTCATATTTATCATTTTTTGATTCAAAAGTTGAAAGAGAGTGAGAAACAATGGGTCGTAAGTGGAACAATATTAAAGAGAAAAAAGCATCTAAAGACGCAAATACTAGCCGTATCTATGCAAAATTCGGACGTGAAATTTACGTTGCGGCAAAACAAGGTGAACCCGA
This sequence comes from Fictibacillus barbaricus, assembly GCF_031457135.1. Taxonomy (GTDB): domain Bacteria; phylum Bacillota; class Bacilli; order Bacillales; family Fictibacillaceae; genus Fictibacillus; species Fictibacillus barbaricus_A. The sequence goes on from NZ_JAVDWA010000002.1 coordinate 282,201, forward strand.
TCCTGAAAGTAACCAGTCTTTAAAAGTTGTCCTTGAGCGAGCAAAAACATACAGCGTTCCAAAAACAATAATTGATCGCGCAATTGAAAAAGCGAAGGGCGGATCAGAGGAAAACTACGATGAACTTCGTTATGAAGGTTTTGGACCTAATGGCTCCATGGTAATCGTTGATACTTTGACAAACAATGTAAATCGGACTGTCGCTGAAGTTCGCTCTGCTTTTAATAAAAATGGCGGAAACATGGGAGTATCTGGGGCAGTGGCGTATATGTTTGACGCAACAGCTGTGTTCGGACTTGAAGGGAAATCGGCAGAAGAAGTACTTGAACTATTGATGGAAGCAGATATTGATGTACGAGATGTGATGGAAGAAGATGATTCTGTCATTGTCTATGCAGAACCTGATCAATATCACGCTGTTCAAGAAGCATTAAAAGAGGCGGGCATCACAGAGTTTACAATCGCAGAATTAACTATGCTTCCTCAAAATGATCTTGAACTTCCGGAAGATGCGCAGACACAATTTGAAAAACTTATCGATGCACTTGAAGATTTAGAAGATGTGCAGCAAGTCTATCATAATGTTGATTTAGGAGAATAAATAAAGAAAAATTGGCTGACACCAGTCTTTTCCGACAGCCTGTGTTCATTTACGATATCAAGCATTACTTTTATATGATGAAAAAAAGCGGTCTCTATTGAGATCGCTTTTTTATGATTATCATACAAGTTGTAATTACCACAAAACCAGTTAACGCTAATAATGGAATAGTAATAAAACCTAGCCAATTAATGTATTGGCCAGAACAAGGCACACCAGACGAACATACTTCAAAGGCTTTTAATGCTGGTATTTTTTGAAGTGCATAGTGGTAACTGGATAGCAATATACCAAGGACAGAAAGTGGAAGGATGTACCGCACAATCTTCGTATCTTGATGATAATAAGCAATTCCTAGTAAAATCACCATCGGATACATCAAAATCCGCTGATACCAGCACATCGTACAAGGTATGAAATGAAGTACCTCACTAAAATAAAGACTTCCGAGTGATGCAACAATCGCAGTAATCCAAGCAAATAACAATGATTGAACAGGCACCGTTATTTATTCTCCTTTGCAGCATCATCAACCATTTTTTCCAAATCACCAAAAGTATTTCCTTCAAATTTCTTTCCATTAACGAAAAGAGTAGGAGTTCCTGAAACACCTAAATCTTTTACAAGCCCGTTATCTGTTTCAACAGCTTTACTACCTGTACTCGTATCTAATTTAGTGCTTACTTTTTTAACATTTTCTTTTGTCGTGACTTCTCCCAAAGTTTTTAACAAGAAATCTTGTGTGAAAATATCTTTGTGCTCAAGACTTTCATCTACTGGCTGTTTTTTGTAAAGCAGTTCGTGAAACTTCCAAAAAGTATCATTTCCAAGTTCTTTATAAACCGTTTCACCAAATTCTGCAGACCTTTTGGAATCCACATTAATAAATGGATAGTTTATAAAATAGAACTTCACTTTACCGGTTTGGATCAATTCCTTATCGATAACAGGGAAGAAGGATTCATTAAAGTCTTTGCATATCGGGCATTTATAATCTCCAAATTCAATAATCTTGACTGAAGCATCAGCATTACCAAGATACGGCTGGTTTTTATAAGAAATAGATGCACCATTATTATCCTTATTATGATTTCCGGTTAACAAAAACACGAGAAGACCAACAGTGATAATACCAATGACCCAAAAAATCCATGCAGAAGAACTCGTTTTTTTCTTAACTGGTTTCCCCTTCATGTTTTGCTTTTTCTGATTGCTCATTGTTCACCTCATATGTAGATAGATTCTATTACTAAATTAAAAGAAGTTACTATTATCGTATACAAATTAGCCACCTTTTACAATAATGAAAGAAAAAAAGCGCTAATCAATAAATACTCAATTACTGAATTTAAGAAAATAACTGATTGTTTTAACCTTTATGTAAAAACTTTCCGTAAACAATATGAACAATATGCTCATTATGAACGTAAACTTCCATTTCAATTCTAGCGTGATAGGATAATAAAAAGCTTAAATGAAAACGCTTTCAAAAGGGGGATATTAATGAATTTGAAAAATTGGAAATCTTGGTTAATGGCTGGTGTGCTCATGTCAACTGTCACTGCATGCAGTACTTCCGGAAGCGGGGACAATACTGGTGAATCTAATTACCCTAAAAAACCTATCACAGTTGTAGCTCCATCAGGTGCAGGCGGAGGCTGGGATTTAACAGCTCGATCACTTACTAAAGTTCTTGGAGAAACAAAATTAGTCGATCAGACAATGACAGTTGAAAACAAGCCTGGTGGCGGAGGGGCGGTTTATCTAGCTGAATATGCAACTCAGTATAAAAAAGATGATTATAAATTATTTATTAGTTCACCGCCAATTCTTATAAATAATTTAAAAAAGGAAGGAAACAGCCCTTACGGTTATAAAGACACTACACCACTCGCTCAGCTGACAAAAGACTTTGGTGCAATCGTAGTAAAGGCAGATTCAAAATATAATAGTCTGAAAGAGCTGATGGATGCAGTTAAAAATGATCCTAAGTCAGTAACTGCAGCAGGGGGATCGGCACCTGGATCCATGGATCACCTTGTTGCTGTTCTTCCTGCTTATAAATCAGGTGTAGATCCGAAAACCGTAAAATATGTTTCTTATGACGGCGGTGGTGAAGCAATAGCAGCATTGTTAGGAGGCAATGCAGATTATATCGCTACAGATGCTTCAGCAGTTGGAGAATTCCTCAAAGCAGGTAAAGTAAAAGTTCTTGGAGTTTCATCCACTGAAAGGTTAAAAGGCGATCTTGCAGATGTCCCAACTTTTAAAGAAGAGGGAATTGATACAGATTTTACAATTTGGAGAGGGGTCTTTGGACCAAAGGAAATGTCGAACAATGCAAAAAAATATTGGTCAAAAAAATTAGAAAATCTTAATGATAGCCAAGAGTGGAAAGACGAACTTAAACGAAACGGCTGGGAAGAAGAATATAAAAGTGCAGATGATTTTTCGTCATTTTTAAAAGAACAAGAAAAACAAGTTGAAGATCTTTTGAAATCTTTAGGCATGAATAAATAAGTGGATGAATGGAGAAGTGAAATCTACTTCTCCATTTTCTTTAAACCTACACAAATTAAGGAGAGTGTGTTATGCAAACAATTGGTTTTGACCGGTACGCCAGTATATTTTTCGCGCTTATCGGTTTTACTTTTTTAATCGAAAGCAGAAAAATTGCTGATAGTGCGTATGGCAGTGATGTAGGACCAAATGTTTTCCCTTTTTTATTAGGACTTATCCTCATTTTATTAAGTGTTAAACTCTTTTTTGAAACATTAAACTCTGATAAAAAAAGAAAAAGTCCAGAAAAATTAGAAATAAAACGTTTTCTTATTATCTTTGCTATGAGTGTGTTTTATGCAGCTTTTTTAGAAACATTAGGTTATATCATTAGTACGTTTTTATTCCTTTTCATTTCCTTTCAAGCCATGGAGAAAGGAAGTCTTATCAAAAACGTAACAATTTCTGCACTCTTTTCAATCTGTGTTTACTTTTTATTTGTAGAACTATTGAAAGGTTCATTACCTGGATTGCCAGTGTGGTTTAATTAGGAGGTTAATAGTATGAGTGTTATGGATTTTCTTTTACAGGGTTTTCAGACAGCTATTCAACCAGAAAATCTCTTCTTTGCCTTTATCGGCGTTTTAATAGGTACTGCAGTAGGCGTATTGCCTGGTATTGGTCCAATGAGCGGTGTAGCCTTGTTAATCCCTGTAACAGCAACATTAACTGGCGGAATGGATCCAAGTGCCGCCGCTACAAGTTCTATTATATTATTAGCTGGGGTTTATTACGGGGCTATGTACGGCGGCTCGACAACTTCCATCTTGCTTAACACACCAGGTGAATCTTCATCAGTTGTTACTACGCTTGATGGCTATCAAATGGCAAAACAAGGACGTGCTGGTGCTGCTTTATCCATTGCTGCTATTGGGTCGTTTATTGCAGGAATTGTATCAATTATTGGGTTAGTGCTGCTAGCGAATCCACTTTCAGAAATGGCATTAAAATTTGGACCAACAGAATATTTTTCTCTTATGTTATTAGGACTAGCTGCAGTTAGCGGGCTTGCTGGAGGCTCGATGACAAAAGCTTGGATTATGACAGTTACCGGGCTCTTGCTTGCCACTATCGGTATAGACGCTGTATCTGGAGTATCAAGATTCACGTATGATTTGCCGATATTGTACGGTGGTCTTGAATTTTTAACAGTTGCAGTCGGATTATTTGCATTGGGAGAAGTCTTTAAAACAATACTTCATAAAGAAGAGGATCAAGACAGAATTGCCAAAGTAGGAAGAGTCATTCCTTCTAAAGAAGATTTAAAAGAAAGTGCAGGTCCCATTGCACGCGGTTCAATTCTTGGTTTTTTCATTGGTGTTCTGCCTGGAGCAGGAGCCACTCTCGCTTCTTTTTTTTCATATATTGCCGAAAAAAAATTGAGCAAAACACCAGAGAAATTTGGTAAGGGCGCAATTGCAGGAGTTGCAGCACCTGAGTCAGCTAACAATGCGGCGTCAGGAGGCGCAATGATTCCACTATTAACACTCGGAATTCCCGGCTCTGGAACAACGGCAATATTAATGGGTGCTCTCATTATGTATAATATCCAGCCAGGTCCGCTTCTGTTCAGTGAGCATCCCGATGTAGCATGGGGGCTTATAGCAAGTATGTTTATTGGAAATGTAATGCTTCTCATATTAAACATGCCTTTAGTGAAAATTTTTGCAAAAATTATCGAAACTCCATCGAAATATTTACTACCTATCATTGTGGCAATATCAGTTTTTGGTGTGTACGCTGTCCAGTTCACAACTTTCGATTTATATCTCTTGATCGGTTTTGGTCTTGCGGGATACTTTTTAGCAAAAAATGATTATCCCCTTGCTCCACTTGTCCTTGGACTAGTTTTAGGACCGATGATAGAAAATAATATGCGTAGAGCATTGACTACATCTAATGGTGATTTTATGGCTTTTATCCAGCATCCAATTTCAGCTTTTTTCCTGATATGTGCCTTTTTATGGATCGTAATACCATTCATTTTAAAATTAAGAGGAAAAAAAGTAGTCATAAATGTAGAAGGATAAACAAAAGTGAAAGAGAAGACTTTCTAAACAGGAAGTCTTTTTGTACTTGGGGGAATTCATGAAACTGCAGACAAAATTAATTTTAATCAGCACCTCCCTTATTTTTATTGTCATCGCTATTTTAGCTGTCATTTTTCAAGTCATGTTTGAAAATACAATAAAAGATCAAATTGGACAAAGAGCCTTAAATGTTTCTGTAGCAGTCAGCAGAAATCCACTAGTAATAGAGGCATTTGAAAAAAAAGATCCTTCTAAAGTAATTCAGCCTTATGCTGAAGAAGTAAGAAAAAAAACAGGTGCACAGTATATTGTAGTAGGCAATACAAAAGGCATCCGATATTCACATCCGATAAAAAACAGAATAGGCAAAAGGATGGTTGGCGGGGATAATGATATCGCATTATCAGGCAAGTCTAGTATTACAGAAGCTATTGGCTCTCTTGGGCCGGCTGTACGAGGGAAGTCGCCAGTTTTTAATAGACAAGGCAAGATTATTGGATTAGTATCCGTAGGTTTCTTAACTACCAATATCAATAGCATAATTTGGCCATATAAATTAAAAATATTAATCGTTGGTATACTTACTCTACTTCTAGGGATACTAGGTTCGGTCTTGATTGCTAAAGGAGTTAAGCGGGCAACTCATGGATTAGAACCTAAGGAAATCGGATTATTGTACAAAGAAAAGAGTGCTATCTTAGAAGCAATCAGGGAAGGTGTTATTGCGATTAATCGTAATGGAGAAATCACAATGGCAAATCATACAGCGTTTCAGATGTTGGGTTTGCCAGAGGGTGAAATATTAGGGACAAGTATAATTAAAGCCATTCCCAACACTAGATTAATAGAAGTAATTGAAACAGGTAAAAGTGAGTTCGATGAACAAATGAAACTTGGAACCAGTAGTGTGGTTGCAAACCGTGTCCCGATTTTTGATGATAACAAAAACGTAATCGGTGCAGTTGCTACCTTTCGTAATAAAAGCGAGCTATTTCGGCTGAATGAAGAACTTACACAAGTAAAAAGTTATAGTGAAGGTCTTCGCGCGCAAACACATGAATTTTCTAATAAATTGTATTTAATCTCTGGTCTCATACAATTAGGATCTTATCAAGAAGCACTAGATGTAATTACAAAAGAATCCGATATGCATCAAAATTTTGCTCAATTAATTATGAAGAGAATTCCTGATCCCTACATCGCTGGATTATTAATCGGTAAATTTAATCGTTCCAAAGAACTGAATGTAAATTTAATCATCGACACTTCCACACATCTTGATGGGCTTTCAGCAGAAATAGATAGGCAATTACTTGTGACGATAATTGGAAATTTAGTCGATAATGCCATGGAAGCTGTCGTTCAAAATATGGATGTAGATAAAACCATAATAATAAGTCTCTCGAATCTAGGAGCACAATTATTAATTGAAGTGGAAGACTCTGCAGCAGGAATTCCGCCGCAAATAGTAAATGACTTATATAAAAAGGGATTCTCTTCAAAAGGTGTAAATCGCGGCTACGGACTTTATTTAGTAAAACAAGCGGTAGAACAGTTAGATGGTGAAATATACTACGAACGAACTAAAGCCCATACAACTTTATTTACTGTTATTATTCCTAATGAATAGAGGCTTGAATAAACCATGCATTCATACGAAGTTTTTATTGTTGAAGATGATATTAGAATAGCTGAAATTAACCGGAGATTTGTTGAGAAACTAGATGGCTTTACTGTCTGTGGAATAGCTTTAAATCAAGAAGATGCAAAAGAACAAATATCTATTCTACATCCAGATTTAATAATATTGGATATCTATTTTCCAGATATGAACGGTTTAGATCTTTTACGGTGGATAAGAAGCGAATTCAGAGGTATTGAAGTTATTATGGTGACAGCCGCTACTGAAGCAGAAACGTTAACTTACGCATTAAATGATGGGGTATTCGATTATATAGTTAAACCAGTTGTCTTCCAAAGATTTAAACAGACACTGATGGACTTTAAAAAATATAAATCTTCTATTTATCAATTGTCGGGAACGAAAGAGATTAATCAAAGCATTATAGATTCAGTTATTAAAAAAGATAAAACAGATATCGATAGTCCCGTACTTCCCAAAGGAATAGACCGAATAACTCTTGATAAAATTTTAACGATTTTAACAAATGAAATAGATGGCTATACTGCTGAGGATCTTGGTCAACTGGTTGGTGTTAGCCGAACTACAGCAAGACGCTATCTAGAATTTTTAGTTACAGAAAATAAAGTTTCTGCAGACACTTCATATGGAGGGGTAGGACGACCGGAAAGAATTTATCAATATAATAAATAACTGTTGAACCGAAAAGATTTTTCGGTTTTTTTTTTGCATTTTAATGAAATTAAATTCACCAGCAAATGCTTAAAGGTACAATCTTCTATTCCATTTAAAATTTGTAAAATAAATCCTGTATCCAAAAATAAAAATTAGGATTATAATCTTCTAGGAATTATATTAATATTTTTTTGGGGGTCAGGGATGAAATACTTATTAACACTCATTTTGGTTATAAGCTTGAGCTTTGGTGCACTGCCAATGTCTGCGTTTGCTATTGAACCAAACGATCAAAAGTTTGAAGCATTTGTAAAGAAAATAGGTTGGGAAAAGCAAGATTATATTGATTATTTAACTAGTAAAGAATGGACGCTGGACGATTTTGAATCTGTCGATGAGTTAGGTACTCCATTAACCGAAGAATCTATTCTGCCAGTATTAGCAAAGTATGAGTTAACTCGAGCAGAACTAAATGCACTACTTGTTGAAAATGGTGATATTGAAAAAGGACAAGACGTGCTAGATTCTTGGTATACGTTTTCTGAAGAACTTGATTCTTCAGTTGATTTTTATTTGAATGACATGGAAGGTACGCCTATTAATGCTGAAAATCTTCAGCAGTTGCTTGAAGACTATGATTTTCAGTCAAAAGAAGCACTTGAAAAGTTTTTAAATGATAATGATGATTCCATTGATAATTATGAATTTATTGAAGACCTGGATTTAACAGTTGATTATTATAAAAACGGTGCAGATTATGAAGATGAACTAACAAATCTATTCACTGATATCGGATTAACCGATGATGAACTTGAAAAACTATTTGCTCATTTTGAAACATTGAATTGGGAAGATCCTGCTTTTGTTGACAATGTGGTGTCGCTTAGTGACAAGATGATGTCATTTGAAGATTTTGAAACGGCAGATGAGCTTTCATCGGAACAAGTAGCTGATTTATTTAGTATCCTTAATGAAATGCATCAGCTTTTTCAAATCGAGACAAAGTTTTACCTTGTAGATGGTAAAGGTCAAAAAGAGTCGCTTTCCATTGAAGCTTTAATGAAAATGGACTCAACAAACGGCAAAGATTTAGTAATGGAGATCTACAATAACAAAGGTGAGCTGCTTGCTGATTTAAAAGTGACAGCTGCAATGCTTGGTTCTGAAGTTATTCAAGATACTGGTAAAGATTTAGAGAAAGCAGAGAAAATCATTACTACTGCACCAGTTGCTGCAATAAAAGCAAAACCTCCTGTAAAAACAGTAAAGGGTGGTAAGCTTCCTACAACGGCAACGAATCACGCTGCATACACATTAATCGGGCTTTCATTACTGCTTGCGGGAATTTTAATGTTTAGACGCTTTCGTGTAAAAGGAATTTAAATTAATGAAGCATACAGACAAAAAAAGAAGCAAAACACAAGTTACTCTTCTTACGTTTTCTGTACTTCTCATTCTTTCTGGCGTATGGTTCAGCGGGACGAATGCCTATAAATTCATTAAAGGCTATTTACTTTTCAAAACAAGTGAGGCTTATGCCGATAATCATGAAAAAGCATTCGTTGAAAGGGATCATAAATCGACTTCAAAAAAGACGAACGAACCATTTTATCCTATACGGCCGAAACAAGGTGAAAACATTGGTAATCTTTTCATACCAAAATTAGAGGCTAAACTGCCAATTTTTCACGGAACGGACGAAGAAGAGCTGGATAAAGGGGTAGGTCATTTCTCAAGAAGTGTATTGCCAGGAGAAAAGGACAATTCCGTATTATCAGGTCATAGGGATTCTGTTTTCAGAAGGTTAGGAGACGTTGGCAAGGGAGATCTGTTAGTCGTTGAAACGAGTGCAGGCAAGTTTACTTATAAAGTAAGAAATGTACGAATAGTGGACAAGGATGATCGAACTGTGATTGTGCCTAAGCCTCGCGCAACATTAACCGTATCAACTTGCTATCCTTTTCATTTTATTGGTGCTGCACCGCAAAGATATATTCTTGTAGCTAATTTAGTTTCACAGGAATTGACAAAGTAATATGTGATAAAGTAAAGCAGCTGATGAACATTCAGCTGTTTTTTTGCTTTGTTTTTTTAGTAAACTTTGTTGCTATTGAATATAGTTAATGTCCGCTCTTTGGACTCGCTTTCCGCAGGATATGGGATGAGCTCTGCGTCACAAGAAAACGCCATCATCGCTCTAATTCAATGTTCAAAGAGGAACTTTTTCAAAAGCGGGAAGGTACACTTTTAAGTGAAACGTCTAATGTGGCAAACCATCTGCACCGTAGAAAACGAGCAACCTGAAACGGAAATCAGCCCCTTTCAAAACGCATCAATGAATACGGAAAAAGACTTTTCTAAGAGACTTCATTGACAAGGCTGGCGGGTGAGACACTTATATGTGAAACGTACGAATGTGGCTCACCGTCTGCCCCGCGGAAAGCGAGCAACCTGAAACGGAAATCAGCTCCTTTCAAAATGCATCATTGAACACGAAAAAAGCCTTTAGTAAAGAGAATTTTGCTTAATTAGTTTAAAACTCTTTCAAAAAAGGAATGTGTACAAAATAATGTTGGAACGTTTAAATCGTATTCAATGTAAACAAACTTAGAATAATCAACTAGAAAGCAGGAGATGCAGCAATGAAAAAGGGTCTAGTGGTCATACTTGTTAGTGTATGTATCCTATTATTAGGAATATTTGCTTGGTCTAAAACGCTCAATATTCCCTCAGCATTTGCAACTGTAATTGACATCGGCTGGTCAAAAATCACATCAATGAACGAGAAGGATGTTGAAGCAGCTGCACTTGGAGACTCTTTAGCGTATGGATTGGGTGATGAAGAAGATCATGGTTACATAGGGGATGTCAAACAAAGATACGAATCATCTGCAAAAACAACGATGGTCGTAAAAGATTATGGTGTACCAAATGCTACAAGTACTGACTTACTACAAAAGTTAAACAACGAACAAATCAGAAGCTCCGCAATAAGTTCAGATATCATCTTCATTAATATTGGAACAAATGACTTTTTAAAAAGCACGAACCACATGACAAAATTTAATGAAAAAGAATTAAAAGTAAATCAGAAAATTTATATGAAAAATTTAAATGAAATCCTGAAGATATTGCAGGATCAGAAGAATCCAAAAACCATCTATATTTTAGGAATTTACAATCCTAAAGTAAAATGGGCTGATATGGGCAAAGTAAATCAAACGATAAACAGTTGGAATCAATCTACTATTCGTGTGACGAAATCGCATAAAAATACAGCTTATATTAGAACCGATGATCTCTTCATTCATAAAGACAAACAAAAATACTTTTCAGATAAACTTCATCCGAATAAAAAAGGGTATGCACTAATTGGGAAACGAGTATTTAACACGGTAAATCAAAAAAGCAAATAATTCCATTGACTCTTATTTCATTTATTGTTATTCTACTTATCGTTGTGAAAAATTTGATACAAATCCTCACATTAATCTCGGTGAGGTAGAGGTTGCGCTAATTAAGAGTAGACTGTTGGAGGCAAGTGGTGCCATTGATAACAGGCTGAAAGGAATTAGTGCCGAAATGATTTATGATCCACTATTATAAATCATTGGGGCTGCATTGAATAAATGCAGAACTGTCGCAGGATAATTCTTGCGTTGAGCTATCAGGGATTAATAAGAGGCTATTTATAAAACACTTATGGTCTTTTCCATAGGTGTTTTTTTGTATGTTTAGGGGGAGAGATTTTACATCATGAAGAACACAGGATGGAGTTTTTGGTTACTAACGGCTTTTGTCGTAGGAAATATGGTTGGTTCTGGGATATTTATGCTTCCAAGCACATTGGCTCAAACAGCCAGCCCTTTAGGAGTAACAGCAGCTTGGTTAGTTACAGGATTTGGCGTTTTGATGATTGCCCTTGTCTTTGGATCATTGTCTATTAGACGTCCTGATTTAACAGCAGGACCTCAAAGTTATGCAAGAGCATTATTTTCGAATCCAAAAGCAGGGAATGTAGCGGGATTCAGCATGGTATGGGGTTATTGGGTTGCAAACTGGATAAGCAACGTTGCCATAATCACAAGCTTTGCAGGGTATTTATCAACATTTTTCCCAATTATGAAAAGCAATAAAATCGTCGCAAATGTATTAACTCAGCCGATCGAACTCGGTAAACTAGTTACTTTCATTGTTTGTACAGCATTACTTTGGTTTACTCATTTCATTCTTGTAAAAAGCATGAATGTGGCAGGTAAACTTAACTTTATTGCTACAGCTTCAAAAGTAATAGGATTTATGCTCTTTATTGCAGCCGCTCTCTTTGCTATTGAATCAACATTGCTCGCAAATGGTTACTTTGAAGTGGTGGATAGCCAGGGGGTTGCACATGGATTGGGTAGCCAGGTTAAAATGGGTGCCATCGCCACTCTTTGGGCTTTTGTAGGTATTGAATCGGCGGTAGTATTATCAGGGAGAGCGGCTTCACAAAGGGATGTTAAGAAGGCTACAATCGTCGGGCTTCTTATTGCACTAAGTATTTACATGATTACAACGATTTTAACGATGAATGTACTTCCTAGAGAAGTGCTTATGGCATCAGATAAACCGTTTGTTGATGTATTATCAGCTTTAATTGGACATACAGGTGCATCGTTAATGGGTCTTCTCGCTGTAATCTCACTGTTCGGCTCAACGATCGGATGGATTTTACTAAGCTCAGAAGTACCTTATCAAGCAGCTAAGTCAGGTGTTTTTCCTGCTTTCTTTGGAAAAGCGAATAAAAACGGCAGTCCTGTCAATGCGTTATCTGTTACAAACATCATGTCACAGATCTTTATATTCTCAACGATATCAGGAACAATCAGTGAAGCCTATATGTTCTTAACGACTTCTGCTACATTGGCTTATCTTATTCCATATTTGATCTCGGCTATTTACTTCTTAAAGCTAGTAATAAAAGGAGAAACATACGATTTGATGCAAGGATCGAGAGTCAGAGATGGACTTATTGCGATGTTTGCCATGATTTATTCGGTTTGGGTAATCATTTCAGGAACTGCTGATATTAAAACGTTCTCTTTAGGAATGGGTTTATTTTTATTCGGATTTATTGTTTATCCGTTATTTAATCGTTTTACAGCTAAATAATCTTACTGGAAGAAAGCCTCATCAATATGAGGTTTTCTTTTTTTTCCTTATACAGTATAATGTGACATAACTTCATAAGCTCGTATAATCGCAGGGATATGGCCTGCAAGTTTCTACCAGACCCCCGTTAAGGGTCTGACTACGAGTGACGCAAATTTTCATTTCTGATCACCTTTAATAGTAGGGTGTATTAGACTATTTTTCATTCCGTTTATGTTAACCGGAGGATTGCTTCACTCTAAAGAGAGAAGCTTCCTCCGGTTTTTTGTTTACTAAAGGCTCTTTTCTAAAAGATTGTTGCTACAGAGATATATTGAAAAGTTCTTCATTGAACAGTTAATTGGAGCGAAAGGGCGAGACTCCTGCAGGATGAGTGGGACAGGTGAGACCATTCCATGTCGCAAGGCGACGAATGGGCTCACCGCACACCCTGCGGAAAGCGAGTCCATAGAGCGTAAATTAACCCCATTCAAAAGCAACAAAGTTTACCAAAAAGCCTTATAAAAATCAATAAGAGGTGGTACCCATGAACTTTTTAGAAAAGAAGATATGTGAAGAAGGAATTGTATTATCTTCAACTGTACTAAAAGTGGATTCCTTTTTAAATCATCAAATTGATCCAAGATTCATGAAAGAAATAGGAAGTGAATTTGCTGATCGATTTAAGTCTTCCAATATCGATAAAATATTAACGATTGAATCTTCTGGTATTGCTCCCGCTGTATTTGCTGGGTTAGACATGGATGTACCTGTTTTGTTTGCAAGAAAAAGAAAGTCACTGACACTTAATGAAGGCTTAATCACAGCAAGTGTTTATTCCTATACAAAACAAGAACAAAATGAAATCTCGGTATCTACGAAATGGCTGAATCCCGGTGAACGTATTCTCATTATTGATGACTTTTTAGCTCATGGGGAAGCGGCTTTAGGGCTCGCACAGCTAGTACAAAAGGCAGAAGCCCATGTTTGCGGCTTTGGAATCGTCATCGAAAAGTCATTTCAAGCGGGTCGTCAAAAGCTGGAAAATCAAGGATACCGTGTAGAATCAATCGCAAGAATACGAGAGATGAGTCCGAAAGGCATTTCATTCTGGAAAGAAGAAAGTGAGGTAAAGTCGTCATGAAAAAAACAAAAACATTTTCACTTGGCATACAGCATGTTCTTGCTATGTATGCTGGAGCAGTCATCGTTCCTTTAATCGTAGGAGGAGCCTTAAAACTATCACCTGATCAACTTGCCTATTTAGTTGCGATCGATCTTTTAACGTGCGGAATAGCTACCTTGCTGCAAGTTTGGAAGAATCAATTTTTCGGAGTTGGACTTCCTGTCGTTCTCGGATGTACATTTACAGCTGTCGGACCAATGATCGCAATCGGCGGCCAGTATGGAATCAGTGCTATTTATGGATCAATTATTGCAGCGGGATTGTTTGTTGTCGTATTCGCTGGTGCTTTCGGTAAAATCTTAAAGCTGTTTCCGCCAATCGTTACAGGTTCTGTCGTCACAATAATAGGTATCACATTAATTCCTGTGGCTATTAAAGACATGGCAGGCGGTGCGGGAAGTTCAGATTTCGGATCAGCACAAAATCTCTTTCTTTCATTCGGAGTTTTAACTTTTATATTAATTACTTATCGCTTTTCTAAAGGTTTTATTCGTTCTGTTTCTATCTTACTAGGCTTAATCGCAGGTACAATAGTAGCCTCATTTATAGGGTTAATTGACTTTGCATCGGTAAAGGAAGCTTCATGGGTCCATATGCCAAAACCATTTTATTTCGGAATGCCGACCTTTGAATTTAGCGCTATTTTAACGATGATTCTTGTAGCCATTGTTAGTCTTATTGAATCTACAGGTGTATTTATGGCACTTGGTAAAATTTGTGATCGGGATCTAACGCCTAAAGATTTAACAAAAGGGTATCGCGGTGAGGGTATTGCCATTATACTTGGAGGAATCTTTAATGCTTTCCCTTATACGACGTATTCACAAAATGTTGGACTTGTTCAGCTTTCTGGAGTGAAAACAAAACAAGTCATCTATGTAGCCGGTGGAATGCTGGTATTCCTCGGATTAATGCCAAAAGTTGCTGCTTTAACAACTCTCATTCCAACACCAGTCATGGGCGGTGCTATGGTAGCCATGTTTGGAATGGTGTTTGCATCAGGCATCAAAATGCTGAGCGAAGTGAACTTAGCAAAACAAGAAAACCTTCTCATCATTGCTTGTTCAGTAGGAATGGGACTTGGGGTAACAGTAGAACCTGAGCTTTTCAGCAAACTCCCAGATGGTATCCAGATCCTAACAGAGAACGGTATTGTTTCAGGGAGCTTAATGGCTATCATTTTGAACTTGTTATTCAACGGAAAAGGAATATCTCTAAAATTACCCGCTTATTCAAGAAAAGGTAATGAACCCGTAAAGACTAATTAAAGAGTACAAATCGAACGCCGCCTAATAGCCTTCTTGGGTGCGTTCTTTTTTATTGACTCTTTAAAGCGTTTTCATTATATTCGGATTATATCGAAATCTACATAACTCGTATTTTTTTGCTAGATAATCGAAACGTTTCTACGAATTGGGTATAAGAGATTACCAAGTATTAATAAGGGAGGACATACGGTGAATATACAGTTAACTGAAAAAGAAAGAAAGACAAAACAATTAAATCCTGAAACGCTAGAAATCGCTGTAGAGCAAGTTAAAGCGAATGGATATATCATTTTTGATAAAGTTATTACAGAGGAAAAAATCACTCATATTCGAAATGAATTTGACCCGTTGTTTGATGAATATATTAAGAAAAATGGATATAACACTGGAACAAATCGTGCCCAAATGTTTTTGCCATTTACAGATCCGTTTATTGACGAAGATGTAATATGTCATCCAATTGCTACAGCTGTTATTGATAAACTCCTTGGTCCTGGCAATCACTGTAATTACTTTGCATCTGACACTCCAATGCCCGGGGCGGATTATCAGAATGCACATTGCGATATCATGCCACTTTTCCCAGAATTAGCCGTACCATTGCCGGTTTTCAGTCTTGTAATGAATATACCTTTAGTCGATGTAACGGAAGCAAATGGACCACTTGAAATATGGCCAGGAGGGACACACCATAATCCGGATCAGTCTAATCATGATACTTTGGACAATTCCGTTAATCCACATATGCATATTGTTAGAGCAGCAGAACATATGCATTCGGAAAAAGTATTCATGTCAGCAGGTTCAATCTTAATTCGTGATATACGGATGTGGCATAGAGGTACTCCTAATCGATCTGATTATAGACGAACGAATCTCGCGATGATTTTCAACAGAAGCTGGTATGGAGCAGGATCGAGCATTCAAATCCCGAAAGAAACATATGATGAATTGCCTGCAAAAGCAAAAGAATTATATCGTATGGAGAAAATAGGATTTCCCCCAAAAATGCCTTGGGAATAAAACAGGAATTGTGTTAATAAAAAAGGCGCACCAGGTTGAAGATTTGGTACGCCTTAATTATATTTATTTATACTTTCTATTTGTTCGCTAATTTCTTTTCGCTTCTTAGAACAGTAATAAAACCATCCAATATATCATGACTAACAGCAAATCCTTTGCGCTGATAAAACTCTAACGCGTTGTCATTGCCATTTGAGACAAAGATAAAATAATCTTCAACGTCATCAAATTGTTTCAGCCACTCCATAGACATGTTGAAAAGGGTAGAACCAACCCCATATTTTCTGTACTCTTCCTTTATATAAAATTGAGAAAGACAGCCTACGTTATTTTTACTCACAGACGATAAATCAAAGAAGACAGCAAATTCATTTGAATAGGTTTCTTTAGGAGAGATGTTGGAATAAACATAGCCTACAATTTTATCATTATCTTTAACTACCACAATATAGTTCTCTATCGCTTTGTTTACTGAAGGGACCATCCTTGTGTCAAAATTCATGCTATCAAACAGTTCCGGTGTTATGTATGCTTTAGACTTTTGGAATGACATTAGTTCATTACATGCATCTCTGCACAATTCAATTTTGTCTTCAGGTATCATTTCGTATTTCAATTCCATTCCTTTCACTCCTTTTTAAGTGGGAATATAAGCATTTGTTCATGTTACAAATGTTCAGATAACTACGATATAATTTTAATACATATTGGAAGTAACACAAGTATGCAGTTTTTTATGAGTAAGTCAGGAAAAACTGATTAAAGGAGTATTTTGAATATGAATGAAGAACCGAGATATAAAAGGAAAGAAGATTGTCCATTAACTTATGCTTTTGCGTTAATAGGAGGCAAGTGGAGGCTGCCTATTATATGGGCTTTATGGAAAAATGAAAAACTGCGCTATAACGAATTAAAACGCAGTGTGGACGGAATTACAAATATGGTTCTATCTCATACATTAAAAGAAATGGAAAGTTACGGACTTGTAGTTCGTAAACAATACATGGAGATTCCGCCAAGAGTGGAATACTCATTAACAGAAGCAGGAAAAGACTTAGTTCCTTCCTTAGAATCACTGGCAAAATGGGGAAAGGCTATGCAAAATAAATAACATTACTTAAGACCAAAACGAATGACATAAAAGTGATGTCTTAAAACCTGGAAAAACAAGATTTAGAACCTAAGTCCATACAATTTTGTCATTAATAATTGATAAAAATGTATGGTCTTTTTAAGTTATTGACAAGTAAAAGTTGTCTTTATGAGTATTGATCAAACTGATAGTTATGTATGTAAAGTACTTATTCAACAATTGGGCCATTTAATGGAGTACAGGGCAGGAATATTTGCGGTGAAGTCGAAGATGTTTTTATCGAATAGCAACTACGGTTTTTTTGTTAATCAGGAATTTGAAACTTCGTTAATTCGATTACACTTAAGGAGATAAAACTATGGAAAAAAATAATTTACTAAGAATGGACAATGTCAGCATCGTTGTAGAATCCCTTGACAACGCAATCTCTTTTTTCGAGGAGATTGGCTTGAAACTCGAAGGGCGAGCCACTGTTGAAGGTGAATGGGCAGGTCGTGTTACCGGATTGGGTTCTCAGTGCGTAGAGATTGCTATGATGGTAACCCCAGATGGCCACAGCCGACTTGAACTTTCTCGATTTCTCACCCCACCTGCTATAGCTGATCACCGTACTGCACCGGTAAATGCCCTCGGTTATTTGCGTGTCATGTTCACCGTTGAAGACATTGACGAAATGTTATCCAGACTCACTAAGCATGGTGCTCAGCTAGTTGGTGAAGTGGTTCAGTACGAGGACTCGTATCGGCTCTGCTACATTCGTGGAACCGAAGGACTTCTAATCGGTTTGGCGGAACAACTAGGTAACAAATAAGTAAAGGATTGTAAGGATCCCTTGTGGAATGGATTTTAAAATAAGAAAAAAAAGGAGAAAATAGTATGTGTCGAAACATTAGAACATTATTTAATTTCGACCCCCCAGCTACCGATGAAGAGATTCATGCAGCAGCTATTCAGTACATTAGAAAGATAACGGGCTATAACAAACCCTCAAAGACAAACGAGGATGCGTTTAATCTCGCAGTCAATGAAGTAGCAAGGATTACTAAGAATTTATTTGACACAATGGAAACCAGTGCAGATCCTCGCAATCGAGAAGTCGAAGCTGAGCGTGCTCGTGTCAGATCAGCAAAAAGGTTTGGTACAAGTTAGCGAGGAATAACATTTAATAACGAGTTATTCAACAATCGAGTGCATTTCTTTAAAAAGAAATAGCACTCTTTATTATTATGGAAGAAGGGTAGTTGATTTGAATAGTAGCAAAAGAAAATCCCTCATCTTTGTTAACATAATATTTATTCTCGGCAGCTATGTGAAATAAGATGAAAGTTGTCTCATAATAAAAGATTACTTAAGATAGTGAGACGAAATGAAAAAATTTCTATTTCATTGAAATTTAATGTTTCTTACATCATTTTTCTCCACTAAAAATTCTTGTTAAATTCAACTTTTTTAAACTCCGCTGATTTAGTATGAAAAATTTTAATTATATTTGGTGGTATTGCCTCTTTCAGTCTTCATGGCTGGGTATGGGCTATTATGGCTATGTACATATCTGGCATTTTATATATGGTCGTTGTTCGGACTAAAAAATCCAAATAAAAATGATTCGATTTGCTAAAAAAATCGCTAATGGAATGATTAAACCCGATCCCTTCATTAGCGTTTTGATTGTATCCAGATCCTTTGTTTTTATTGTTAATATTTAAACATTGT
Source organism: Fictibacillus barbaricus (assembly GCF_031457135.1). Classification (GTDB taxonomy): domain Bacteria; phylum Bacillota; class Bacilli; order Bacillales; family Fictibacillaceae; genus Fictibacillus; species Fictibacillus barbaricus_A. The sequence goes on from NZ_JAVDWA010000002.1 coordinate 301,121, forward strand.
GATATATTAAAATTATTAAAATGTAAATTATTGTAACTTGGCTTCAGCGAGGAATAACTCTTATTCCTCGCTCTTTTACTAAACTGATATATTTAGACGTGTGTCAGGAGGTGCAAGATGGATAATAATTATCAAACGAATGTTAAACATATGCCACTGCCTTATTTTGAGGTTGATGAAAAATTAAATGTATTAGCGCGTTCGGACAAGTCTGTGGAACTATTTAATCAAATAAATAACTTCTTGGATATCGTTGATTTAGAAAGCAGAGAAAAAGCGGTAAAATTCCTTTCTAAACCATACGGTAAAGAAATCGAATTAGTTCTTACAACTGCTCATTCTCCCTATTCGTTATTTAGCTGCTCAATTTGCTGGAATGAAGGTATTGGATACCTATTATGTGTAGAACAGACCGAAAAAATAAAGGAGCTTGAAGACAGAATTGAAAAACAGTGCAACCGTTTAGCTGAGACCAATTACGAACTTCTTACCCAAAAAGAACACCTTGAACAATCATTGAAAAGAATACTCGAGTTGTCTGCCAACTTTATTAAATTATCTGAATCTGTAGGTCTAGTCCCTTTAACCGGAGAACTCCATCCAGATTTATTTGAAGAAAACCATATCACACTTACTAATATTGCACATGAAGGCAGGATTTCTGTAATGTTTTTTGATTTTTGCAGTGTTGATAAACTTTCTGAGGATGGAATAAATGCTTTCTCACAACTTATCCATAGTCTTAGTCTAATTGGAGTTACCTGTTATGTTATTGGGCTAAAAGCAGAGCATGCTTTCTATTTAAAAAATAAGAACCTCAACCAAAACACCTACTTTATGCGAAACCTGGATGAAATTATTCAAATTGATCATGAATATTATCCGCCCAAAAACTCAATTTTATTGAATTAAACTACTTCGTTAAATTCATTTTTTGGAGGCTTTCTCATGAACATACCTATTTTAAAAGTGAATGGTTATCTGCTGGTATCTCTTCAAGAAACATTGGATGATCCGTCAGCCATTAAGCTTCAAGAAGACTTACTCCATAAAATTCAGTCAGATAACACCACAGAGGTGGTTATTGATTTATCTTTCATACATTTATTAAATTCTTTAATTGCTAAAGTTCTAATAGACATCATTTATATGTCATATCTTATGGGAGCTGAAGTAATTCTAACTAGGGTTCAGCCTTCAGTTGTTATTTCGCTTAACGAATTAGGAATTTCCATGGGAAACTTTTCTTCATCGCCAGATATGGAACAAAGGTTGGATTCATTGAAATGGATTAACGGAAGAATCCACCATTAATAGTAAATCTAAGTTAATCATTATTTGCTGATTTTATACAGAAATGCCCCAATCTTACCTATTATGTCTTTTGGCTCATCTCGGTTTGGTACGTTTTTGCTAAGAACTGTAACCGTGAAAGTACAGTCAGGCATATAAAACAAACCAGCATTGTGTTCGATTCCTGGCACATATCCTGTTTTATGTGCCAGTTCCCAAATCGGAATCGTTCCGATTAATCCATTTGACTCGGGAAGCAGTCTCGGCAATAAATCATTCATTTTCTGTTGTTTCATGATTTCAATCATTTTTCGGCATGCATTTATAGAAATAATTTTGCCGTGTGCGATTTCTTTTAAAAATTGATTGATTTCTTTTGGGGTTATACTATTTGATTCATCAAGCCTTCTAGTTATGGATGGCAAAACCTGAAGTTTATGACAAAGCTTGCTTTGTTTAAATCCCCATCCGTTCATATACATTTGAACATTTTCCAAGCCGACTAAATCGATTAATAGATTCGTTGCCGTATTATCACTTTCGATTATCATTAAAACAATCAGATCATGAACAGACCATTCTTTACCTGGAACAAGGTTTTTTAAGATTCCGTCACCTAAAACGATGTCTTCTTCACGTACTGTAATCTTTTCAGATAAAGAACGTTTTCCTTCAGCTACTTGAGCGAAAACTGCTGCCATTATTGGAATTTTAATGATGCTCGCGGCATAAAACTCTTCATTTGGAAGATGAACAAATTCTTCTTCTGATTCAAAATGGTAGATGGATACACCGTACACCCCGCTTCCGGCAGCAATTAAATCCAATAGTGCTTGCTTGTTTTCTTTGAGCATTACCCGCTCCCCTTCTTTCTTTATATACTTGTCATTTATACCTATAGTTTAAATCAATTTAAATAAATAGTCGCATTTACAATATCGTATTAAAAAAATAGACTGAGAGCGTTAGAGGTTAAGTGAGATGGAAGACTTAAACAAAAAGGAGCGAGAATCTTGAAAAAGCAGATATGTATTGTTGGCAGTGGTACAGCAGGATTGCAGCTTGCTTATGCACTTAAAGAGGATTTTGAAGTCACCGTTTTTCACGCTAATTCATCAGAAAAAATGCGCAGCGGGCGGATCAAGTCTACTCAAGTTCATTTTGGCTCTACGAGAACACGGGAAAATCGCTTTCAAATGCCAAAATGGGATGATCACGACCCTATTAAAAGTATTCATGTGACAATTGGTGACCAAAAGCTTTTTACTGGTATGTTAAAAGAAGATGCATTATCTGTTGATCAGCGATTTTATTTTTCACAATGTACGGAAGATTTAAAGAGCAAAAATGTTTCTTTTCATGAAGAGAAAATTGAAAAGGGACTTTTAGAAGCTTTAGTTAAAGAGTATGATTTGGTGATAGATTGCACCGGTAAATCTGGTCCTCTCTTCTCTTTTCCAATTGAAGAAGAATTTACTCCCTTTAGAGTACCTCAGAGAAAATGTATCGTTGGTTATTTTTTAGGAATTCAGCCAAATCATCCTTTAGGGGTTAGTGTAACTGTTCTTCCTGAAATCGGTGAAATGTTCGAAATTCCTGCAGTAACAGAACAAGGTCCAGTAACTATTTTGTTTATTATGGCCGTACCTGACAAAGAATTAGATCTCTTTAAAGGGATTAAAGATGCGGACGAATTTACGACCAAGATGAAAAGCACCGCGAAAAACTATTTCCCTGCTATCCACGAACGAATCGACGCTCAAAATTTTTCTCTATCTGATGAAAATGCCTTTCTTCAAGTTGCAATAAAGCCTGAGATTCGAAAGCCGTTTGAAATGTTTAATGAGAAACTTGTAGTAGGCTGCGGTGATAGTGTTTTTCTAAACGACCCAATTACTGGTCAAGGCTGCAATCTCGCTTCTTATTGTGCAGAACAGCTCTATGAAACATTAATTGAATTCAAGCATTTGAAATGGGATGAGAAATTAGGTAGAAGCTACTGGAATCGGATTAAGCCTCATGTAAAAGAAGTTACTGAATGGACAAACGCGATGACTCAGCCTCTTCCACAGCATGTAATTCAAACCTTATTGGCCGGAGCAGAGGATCAAACAAAGGCAGATCAAATAGCAGAATGGTTTGCTGATCCTCAAATGGCCCATGAAGCTTTTTTCGAGAAAAGCAGCATTTAGCTTATCACTAATCAATGGTATCGGTATAGTCGATTGGTTGATGGTTCGTGGTTATATCACATAAAAATGTGGAATCAACATTTTCCATCCTTTATATTAGACACAAAAAGAGGCTTCTCCCTAAGGGTAAGCCTCTTTTCCCTCTTATTAACTCAATACATTGAAATATCGAGCTTCTGGATGTGAGAATACGATAGCAGAAACGGATGCTTCTGGTTCCATCATACAGCCATCTGTGAGCTGTATTCCGATGTGCTCTGGCTGAATTAACTTAAATAGCTTTTGCTGATCTTCTAGTTCTGGACAAGCTGGATAACCAAAAGAAAAACGCTGTCCTTGATATCGTGCAGAAAAACGCTCTCTCATTGTAAAATCAACGGAATCCGGGAATCCCCATCGATCTCTCATTTGCTGATGAACAAGTTCAGCAAACCCTTCTGCTGTTTCAAGTGCTAATGCTTGGAGCGCATGACTTTCTAAGAAACGTCCTTCTTGCTTTAATTCTTGTGCAAGTTCACGTATCCCAGTACCTGCCGTTACAGAAAAGAACCCTACATAATCCATTTCCCCGCTATCCTTTGACTTCAGATAGTCAGCTATACATAAATACGGTTCTTTCGTTTGACGGGGAAAATCAAATCGTTCAATTATCGTTTTTTGATCTGCTGGGTCATAGATGATGACACTCTCATCATCTGATTGCGCCGGAAAAAACTGATACATAGCAGATGGATTGATTAAGTCTTTTTCTTTCGCTTCTTTTAAAAGGTTATCGACTAGTGACTTAATCTCCCATGTTTTTTCATCTTTTTCGTCTAGTAAACGTGAAATTTTGCCTTTAATCCCCAGATGATGTCCTAACAGCATCTGTAAATTGATATAAGGCTGTATATGGGATAATGAATAGTTTCGTAAAATGTGCCTTTTCGTATCCTGTGGAATGTATACAGGTGCCGTTTGTGATACTTTTGATCGGACTTTAACAGCAGTTGCGGTAGCTGTGCTGCTTGCAGAAACACCGGTATCTAAGGCGATTGACATTTTCTTTTCGTTTTGTTCAATCGTTAGTCTTTCACAATCTTCAGGTGTTTGTAATTGATTGGCAAGCGAAAGTCCTTCCATTGCATCTTTTGCGTATAAGACCATTCCTTCGTATTCCTTTGAAATCTTAGTATCTGTAAATTTTCTGGATAATGCAGCTCCTCCTACTAATATAGGAGTTGAGATGTCTGCCTCCCGCATATCATTTGCCGTTAATACCATTTGCTGAGCAGATTTCACGAGTAGTCCTGACAATCCAATGATATCTGGTTTGTTCTTTTTAACTGCTTCAATCAGTTCCAAAGGAGTAACTTTAATACCTAAATCGACCACTTGAAATCCGTTGTTGCTTAATATGATATCCACTAAGTTTTTACCGATATCATGGACGTCCCCTTTTACCGTAGCAAGCAACACCTTTCCTTTTGAGGAGGATGCGTCATTAATCTCCATATGAGGTTCTAAATGAGCTACCGATGCTTTCATGACTTCTGCACTTTGAAGCACTTCTGCAACAATAAGCTGATTATCATTAAATAATCGGCCAACTTCTTTCATACCATCCATAAGTGGTCCGTTAATGATCTTAAGCGGTGTCTCGTACTGCTTTAACGCCATTTCTAAATCAGGGATTAATCCTTCCTTCGTTCCTTCTAAAATATAATATTGAAGTCTTTCTTCCAGTGTCATGTTAGGAAGCTGTGACTTGGTTTCCTTCTTTTTGCCGCGATAAAATTCTGTAAAAATAGCAAGTGATTCTTCTGTTGTATTGAAAAGCAGTTCCTCAGCCATCGAAATTTCATCTTTTGAAATGGAAGCATAACGTTCTAATTTTTCGGTGTTCACGATCGCATAATCTAAGCCGGCTTGTGTACAGTGGTATAAATAGACGGCATTTAAAATTTCACGTCCAACAGGCGGGAGTCCAAATGACACGTTACTAACTCCTAATATCGTTAAGGACTTAGGAAACTTTTCTTTGATGATTCGGATGCCTTCTACTGTTGCATTTGCCGACCCGATGTATTGTTCATCACCTGTTCCCACTGGAAATACGAGTGGATCAAAAATAATATCTGATGGGGAAACGTGATATTTGTTTACTAACAAATCATAAGATCGTTCTGCAATTTCCAATTTACGCTCTGCTGAAACACCCATTCCTTTTTCATCAATGGTCCCAACAACCACAGCTGCCCCGTACTTATGAAGTAGCGGGATCACTTTTTCCAAGCGTTCTTCTCCGTCTTCTAAGTTTATTGAATTGATGATTGCCTTCCCTTGAGAGTATTTTAATGCGATTTCCAATACTTCTTCATCTGTTGAGTCTATGACAAAAGGAATCTTTACTTTTTTCACCACTTCCTTCATGAATTTTTCCATATCTTCTTTTTCATCACGATCGGGATCAGCTAAACAAACATCTAATACATGAGCACCGCCTTTTACTTGAGCTCTTGCTACTTCTGCGGCTTCCTCAAACTTCTGCTCTGCGATTAATCGTTTAAACTTTCGTGAACCAATTACATTAGTACGCTCTCCAACCATTATGGGACGCAGCGTAGGATCATCATAAATAAAAGGTTCGATGCCGGACACCATGTGTGTTTCATTGATTTGTCTTTCACGCGGTGCGTACTGTTTCATTGCTTTTGATAAAGCTTCTATATGTGCGGGTGTCGTACCGCAGCAGCCGCCAACGATGTTCAGCCAGCCTTTTTCAGCAAAACCGGATAATTTCTTTGCCAAAGTTTCAGCCGTCTCGTGATAATTCCCTTCTTCGTCTGGCAGCCCTGCATTTGGATAACAGCTTACCGCTGTCGTTGCCAGATCGGAAAGGGAGCGGATATGGTCTTGCATGAATTCCGGTCCTGTCGCACAATTCAAGCCAACTGCAATTGGATTCATATGTTTAAGAGAAATATAAAATGCCTCTATATTTTGACCAGCAAGAGTAGTTCCCATCGGTTCAATCGTACCGGAAATCATTAATGGGAGCCGTTTTTTACGGGTTGAGAACGCTTGTTCGATACCAAGAAAACCCGCTTTTACATTAAGCATATCTTGGCTCGTTTCTAATAATAGAAGATCAGCTCCTCCATCGATTAGTCCAAGCGCTTGTTCAGCATACGCATCTCTTAAAATATCAAAAGTTGTTCCACCCGTTACACTTAAAGTTTTAGTAGTTGGGCCTAAAGAGCCTGCAACAAACCGAGGCCATTCCTCAGTTGACACTTGATCCGCTGCTTTTTTAGCGAGTTCTGCTCCAATTTTATTGATTTCATAGGCACTAGTACCTAAATCATATTCATCTAGTACGAGATTCGTCCCGCCGAATGTGTTGGTCTCAATGATATCTGCTCCGGCTTTTAAATACGTTAAATGGATAGATTCAATTACTGAAGGTGATGTGATATTTAAAAATTCATTACACCCGTCATATTCTTCACCGCCAAAGTCATCGACTGTCAGCTCGGCTTGCTGAAGCATCGTTCCCATCGCGCCATCCATGATTAAGATTTTCTTTTTTAGCTGTTGTTCAAATAATTCATTAGGCATTCTGAGACCTCCTGACGAGTTGATAAGGACTGTGAGTTCGTGCATAATTTGCTAGTTCGACTGTTAATTCATAACGGATGAATGGGGTAATTAGATAAATCCCGTTAAACAATTCCATAGCGGTATCCAATAAAGATTTGGCAATCAATAAACCTTCCTCTGACGCATTTTTAGGATCATTCTTGAATTTAGCCATACGCTCTCTTACTGAATCGGAAAGTTTGATGCCAGGTACTTCATGGTGAAGGAACTCGGCATTCTGACTGCTGATTAGCGGCATAATCCCCATATATATAGGCTTATCAATATGCTTAACGGCTTCATATACGTTGATGAGCTGCTCTTCTGAAAAGACGGGCTGGCTAATAAAATAATCTGCTCCACATTCTATTTTTTTCTCTAACCTTTCAACTGCTTTATCAATATGCCTTACATTGGGATTAAAAGCCGCTCCGACTGAGAATGCAGTCTTTTCACCTAGCTCTTTCCCTGATAACGAGACACCTTCATTAAATTGTTTGATGAGCTTAATCAAATCAAATGATGTTACATCATAAACAGATGATGCACCCGGAAAATCACCAACTTTTGTAGGATCACCTGTCACTGCAAGAATTTCATTAATTCCTTGTGTGTGAAGCCCCATCAAATGTGACTGTAATCCGATTAAATTCCTGTCTCTGCATGTAACATGAACGAGCGGCCGCAGGTTTACCTGTGATTGAACAATCGACCCGAGCGCTGAATTACATATTCTTGGTGAAGCAAGTGAGTTATCCGCAAGCGTAAGTGCATCAATACCTGCATTTTTAAGTGCATTCGCCCCTTCTAAAAAACGAGTTGTATTTAATTTTCTAGGTGGATCTAACTCAACAATGATTGATTGCCGTTTTTTCACCTGTTCATGCAGCGGAGTAATTTTTGGTCTTGCAGGTGATGACGAAGGTTGAACGACGATTTTTTTATGTTTTTTCAATATTTCCTTTTCATTGATCGGTTCAGCATTCTTCAGTTCTTCAGAGAAAGCCCGTATGTGAGCAGGAGTCGTACCACAGCATCCGCCAAGTAATCGAATACCTTGATCCCTGAAAGAACGGGCACATTCTTTAAAATATTCAGCATCGCTTTCATATTGCAGTTTCCCATCATTATAAGAAGGAAGACTTGCATTTGGGTAGGCAGACAAGTATGCGTTTTCGGGGATCGGTACCTCTTCAAGTGTTTTCAGCATATGATAAGGACCGAGCCGGCAGTTAAGACCTACAATATCAGCTCCAGTTGCTTCTAATTTCGCAAGGGCTTCTGTGATAGGAGTACGATCCTGCATAATTCCTACTTCCTGCAGAGATACCTGGGAGATGATCGGTAAATTTGTTTCTTTTCTAGCTATTTCTAAAACCGTTTTCAATTCTTCTAGATCGTAGTATGTTTCTAGTAAAATACCATCTACATCCTCCATTAAGAGACAATATAACTGTTCCCTGAAGCTGCGTTTCACTTCCTCTATTGGTATTCTATTTGGTTTAATACCGCGGATCCCGCCTATGGTTCCCACGACATATTCATTATTTTTTGTAGCCTTTCTAGCTAACCTGACAGCTGCACTGTTTATTTCTTTTACGGAGTCTTGCAGTCCGTAACGTTCGAGTTTCGAGTAGTTCGCTGCATACGTGTTCGTTTGAATGATATTTGCGCCGGCATCAATATAAGCACGATGGATATTAAGAATTTGATCAGACTGTGAGAGGTTGAGTTCTTCATAACAGAAGTCTGTTCCATAGGAATACAATAGCGTACCCATTGCGCCGTCACCGATTAATATTTTGTTTTGTTTTAAATCTGTTAAAATACCCATCTTATGCCCCCTCATAAAGAAAACTTAGCTGATGCAAAACGGTTTGCATCAGCTTTACATGAAAATATAAAAAAAGCCTTCTAATAAGAAGACTTTACTTTTTGTGAGTATGGGTCTTCTTATCTCTACAAGTTTTAGTAAACTTGAAGGAATTAGCACCTTTTCAGCTTAGGAAAGCTGCTGGTTGCTGAGGTTTCACAGGGCCATTCCCTCCACCTCTCTGGATAAGATTCCTTATTCAATTTATGTTTTTTTAACGCATCATTTACAAGCTTTGTTTTAAACTTTTCTCTAAATTTTTTAAAATGTAAGAATTGTTCGTTAGTTAGTTCTTCGAGGATATTACGCTTTTCTTGTCCATTATAGAATTTTTTTATAAGAACACGGCACTCGTAGAGAAAATCCACATACGATTCATAGTCTTCGTTATATGTTTCTTCAAGTTTTCTTTTTATTTTTTTAGTAAGCGCTGGACTTGATCCGCTCGTTGAAACCGAGAATACGAGTCTTCCTCTTCTTACAAGCGAAGGAACGATAAAATTACCTAACTCCGGTTGATCAGCAACATTAATAAGCTGCTTATCTGCCGCTTGTGTCGCAATCCATGCATTTACTGCATGATCATTTGTTGCAGCAACAATCAAAAATGCCTCTGTATAATCATTTGCTTCGATTTTCCTTGATATCCATCGAAGTTTATTTTGAGCTTGAAGCTGCTTAATCTCTAAAACTGCATCAGGGCTTACAACTGTAATATCTGCCTCAGTTTTCAATAGCCCTTGGATTTTACGCAGAGCAACATTACCTCCACCTGCTATCACCACTAATTTGTTTGTAAGATTTAAGTGAACGGGGTACAAATGCATTCCTCTCCTTATCATTGAGAGTCTCGTTTATTCGAGTCTCTAATACCTTTCTTAAAATAGGGTGATATCCAAGCGCTTCACAAATCATAATTTCTTTTTCGTTATGTCCTTTGTATTCATTAATCGTCTTGTTTATTCCCTTTAACAGGAGACCTGTAAATAATAAATACGGCACAATCACAACTTGATCACAAGCTTCCTGAATCTTTGTCAGCGCATCTTCAAATCTCGGTTTAGAACCAGTGAGAAAGCAAGCTTGAATTTGCGGAACACGGTATCGCTCTCGTAATTGCTTTGCAATCAATTCGAGATCCCTTTTAACGTCAGGGTCAGAACTTCCGCGTCCAATCAGGAGTACATGAGATGTATCTTTTAAACTACTAACTTTGTTGTTTATCTTTTCCCAAAGCAAATCAGAAATGGATTCATGCACTCCAAATGGACGGCCATATGTGATTTCTACAGCAGGGTACTGATTCCGTAGCTTGATTAGTTCATCAGGAATATCTCTTTTAGAATGATTTGCAGACAATAGCAAGACAGGTACTACCGCAATCTTGGTTGCTCCTTTTTTGATGCATGTTTCAAATCCTTCTTTAATCGACGGCTCTGCAAGTTCAAGAAAACAGATTTCTTTTATAGGAGTGTCTATACTTTCAATGCATTGTTGTACGAAGGATTTTGCTTGTTCGCTTCCTTCTTTTAACCGGCTTCCATGACAGATTAAAAGCAGGGCTTGCATCTATAATGCTCCGCTCACGGAAAGTGCCTGCTGACTTCCTTGCAATTGTTCAAACCAGCTTAATTCTTTCCTCAAACGAACAACTTCACCGACCACTATCATACTTGGATTCTCAATTTTTTCTTTATTCACAATCTCTACAATTGTCGAGAGGGTCCCTGTAACTGTTCGCTGCTCTTCTAATGAGCCCCAATGTATTAATGCTACTGGTGTTGTCTCACTCTTGCCGTTTTCAATGAGTTTGGAGCATATATACGGCAGATTTCCTACACCCATATAAATTGCCAACGTATCAATGCCTTTTGCGAGGCTATCCCATTTCAGCTCTTCACTTTCTCCGTTTTTCCGGTGTCCCGTTACGAAAGCAAAACTGGAGCTAATTCCTCTATGAGTTACTGGAATGCCTGCATAAGCAGGAGCTGCAACGCCAGAAGTAATACCTGGAACAACTTCAAAGTATAGACGGTTCTTTGCTAGTGCCTCTGCTTCTTCACCGCCTCTCCCGAATACAAAAGGGTCTCCGCCTTTTAATCGTGTCACGGTTTTTCCTTTCTGTGCATGTTTGACTAAGAAACTGTTGATTGTTTCCTGTTTCATTGAATGATAGTTAGGAAGTTTTCCGCAATAAATCAAATCACAATCAGGCTTCGCGTAAGACAGGAGTTCTTTATTTACTAGACGATCATATAAAATAACATCCGCTTCCTTTATACATCGCAGCCCTTTTACTGTTATCAAATCCGGATCTCCTGGACCCGCTCCAACAAGATAAACTTTTCCCATCAAATCACCCCTTAATTGTTTACAATCGTTTCCCGTTCATATAAAACAAAGGCATTTCCAGTTCTTATTTTTTTCTTCTCATAAAGAGATATATCATCGACTTCAGGTTCCTTTAAAAAATACTTTTCAAGCTCTACCTCCACGAGTTGAAACGCCTGTTCATCACGGGAAGCGGCAACAACGACATCGATCACTTCAGAGTTTGAAGTCACTTCAAAACGGTATAAATACATTTGATTTGCCTCCCTGATTATGAAACTTGTTCAGTTAAACGTCCTGAGATTTCATCAAGTTGTATCTGCAGCTGTTCAAGACCAGTCCGATTCACATAGTCAAAGAAAGTTTCTGATGGCAGCTTCGTTTCTTTAAAGTAGGAAATCAAGTTAAACAAAACCTCATCTAACTGATTCGTATCGAATTTCCCTTTCAGCTTTTCATTGAATTTACCACCTTCATTTAACGTTCCGCCAACATAGATTTCAAAAGCTTCAACCATCTTTTTGTCTTTCGTTCTCATTAATACTCCTTGCAATCCGATATCTGCAATTTGTCTCTGCCCGCATGAATTTGGGCAGCCAACCATGTGGATTCGAACAGGGACATCTAGTGCAATTTGTTCATCCAAACTTTCCGCAAGGCGGTGCATTCTCTTTTTTGTTTCAACTAGTGCTAAGTTGCAGTATTCTGTCCCCGTACAAGAAACGGAATAGGCAATAAAGGATCTCGGTTCGATTGAAATCCGCTTAAAGACATCCTCTTTCAGCAGTTCATCGACATTCTCATGCGGGATGTTTGGAATAATCAGGTTTTGTGAGTTGCATGTTCTTATTTCACCATCGCCATATTTTTTAGATATTTCCGCAATTTCTAGTACTTCATCTGCATCCAGCCTGCCAACTGGTACATTAAATCCAATGTAGCTTAATCCGTCTTGTTTTTGAGGATGAACACCATAGAAATATCCTGCATTCCATCCAGTAAGAGCATCTTCGCCTTTGTTTGGAAGCGTTCCTGTATATTCAAGGACTTTATCTTTAAATTTCTCAGGTCCCCAATCCGCCATGAGAAACTTTAGTCTTGCGAGATGACGTTTCTCCCGGTATCCAAAATCCCGGAAAATGGTAGTAATTGCTACAGCAACCTCTTTTACTTGATGAGGTTCAATAAACAAATCTAATGGTTTTGCTAAATGAGGTCTTGCCGATAACCCGCCGCCTACCTTTAAATGAAACCCTGCAACCTTTTCGCCATTTATAATCTTCGTAGCGGGAGTAAACGCTACACAATTAATTTCTGCATGTGCACTATTTTTTACATTCGTACTAATCGACAATTTGTATTTTCTCGGAAGGTTTGAAAAATCTTCATTATGCTGAAAAAACTCATACACTTCCTTTACAATCCCTGATGTGTCAAAAAGTTCATTGGGATCGATTCCAGCCAAAGGATTCCCCATGATGTTTCTCGTGATATCACCGCATGCACCTGCACTGGACAATCCAACTGCACTTAATCGCTCAAAAATATCAGGAATCTCCTCAATCGTAAGCCAATGAAACTGAATAGCCTGACGAGTTGTTATATCGAAGACACTTCTTCCATAATCCTTACAAATTCCCGCTAAGGTCTTAACTTGCTCATAATTTAAAATACCTGATGGAACATTGATTCTCATCATAAAGTAGCCATCTTCTTTTGGTCGCTGCAAGTAGAGACCTGCCCATTTAAAACTGTCCCATTCTTCTTTTGGAATGGAAGAGAATCCGTTCTCAGCATAGTAAGGAATATCTTCAAAGATTTTGAGACCATCTTTTACAAGTTTTTTCTGTTCTGTCTTATTCAGTTTTGGATTTTCGGACCAGATTTTTTCATATGCCATTTTCACATCTCCCCTTAAATAAGCTGTCTACGTTCGAGATACTCAATAATCGTGTCCACACATGCTGGGATGGATTGTTCGCTCGTTTCAATCGTTAAATCAGGTTGATCTGGTTCTTCGTATGGTGAGCCGATTCCTGTGAAATCAGGAATCTCACCATTTCTTGCTTTGATATAAAGCCCTTTTGGATCGCGTTTTTCACACTCTTCCAATGGACAGTTTACAAACACTTCGATGAATTCATCTTCGCCAACAATCTCTTTCGCTTTCTTTCTGTCTTCTAAGAAAGGAGAAATGAATGCCGTTAAAACGACCGTACCGTTATCCACAAAAAGCTTAGATACCTCAGAAATGCGGCGTATGTTTTCAGTCCGATCTTTATCAGAAAAACCGAGATCTTTATTTAACCCATTTCGAATATTATCTCCATCAAGAACATAGTTTCCTATTCTTCGGTCATACAGTTCCTTTGCCAAAGCATTCGAAATGGTTGACTTCCCTGAACCCGATAAACCGGTGAACCAAAGAACAAAGCTATGATGTCCGTTCTGTCTTCTTCTATCTTCTTTCGTAATCGCTGAATCATGCCAAATGATATTTTGCTGTATGCTCATGCTGATCTCCTTTTAATTTGGATTCTTCTTCATGACGCTTTAGACCGTTGATTAAAATCTCTACTACCTCTTTACGACTAAACGTACTTGGAGGAAGTTCGCCTTTTCTTAAAAGCTCTCTTACTTTAGTACCGGACAGAATGACTCGGTCTTCTTGATCGTGCGGACATGTTTTTGAAGAGGCCATACCTTCACATTTCGTACAATAAAAACTATGTTCAAAAAACATTGGCGTAATGCCAAGCTCTTCAGATGAAAACTGTGTGAAAATCTCCTGTGCTTCATACGTTCCATAATAGTTGCCGACTCCCGCATGATCACGTCCAACAATAAAATGAGTACAGCCAAAGTTTTTTCTGACTAACGCATGGAAAATCGCTTCACGAGGCCCTGCATAGCGCATCGCTGCAGGGAAAACTGCTAAAAACACACGGTCTTTCGGATAATAGTTTTCTAGTAATTTTTGATAGCTTTCCATCCGGACATCTGCGGGAATATCATCTGATTTTGTTTCACCGACTAGTGGATTTAAAAATAGTCCGTCAACTGTTTCTAATGCTGTTTTTTGAATATATTCATGTGCACGATGGACTGGGTTCCTCGTTTGGAAACCAACGATTTTCTTCCATCCAAGCTGCTGGAACGTTTTTCTGCTTTCAGAAGGATCTAAATGAAATTCAGAGAACGATTTTTTTTGAATACGTTTTACAAGCGTAATTTCGCCTCCTGCATAAACGGATGGACGGTCTAATAATTTTTTAACTCCAGGATGTGATTCATTAGTAGTTTTGTAGACTTTTTCAGCTTCTTTTTGTTTATCAGGCTGAAAAATATCTCCTACCTTCAGTACCCCGTATGTTTCACCTTCAAATACTAATCTCACATCTTCTCCTGTTGATAAAGATTCTGCTGTTTCAGGATTTATTGGTAGTGTAATTGGGAGGCTCCATACCGTTCCATCCGCTAAACGTATTTGATTTACTACTGATAAATAATCTTCTTTATTCAGAAAACCAGTTAATGGGCTATAGGCACCAATCGCTATTAGTTCCAGATCACTTAATGCCGTCGCATCAAGCGGGATTTCCTTCTGAATATGATCAATCGATAAGTTTGGATCAAATTTGTTAATCAGTGTTCCGCCATGTGGTTCAATGGTAGTAATAGTAGACATTGTATCTCTCCTCCAGTGGTAAAATATTATGCTTGGTGCAGGCCGCATTCTAGTTTTCCGTGGCCAGACCAGCGTCCTGAGCGCAGATCGTTTATATCTAATACTGCTTTTGTACAAGGTGCACATCCGATACTTGGATAACCATTATCATGGAGTTTGTTATAGGGCAGATTATTCTTATGGGCATATCTCCAAATCTCTTTCCATGTCCAATGAATTAATGGACAAATTTTCACACTATGGAATCTCTCATCTTTATTAACAAACTGAATATGTTTTCTAGTCGGTGATTGCTCGCGGCGAAGTCCTGAGAGCCATGCTTTCACTCCGTTTAACTCCTCCTCAAGCGGGATTACTTTTCTTAACTTGCAGCATTGATTTGGATCAGTATTCCATAAATTTTCTCCATATTGTCCAACTTGTTCTTCAACTGATAATGATGGCTGCTTTATTTTAATCTGAAGCGTTGGATACTTTTCTTTTACAGCTTCAATTACTTGATACGTTTCCTGAAAATGAAGATGAGTATCTAAAAACGTTATCTTCGCATTCGGGTTTATTTGATGCACAAGATCGATCAAAACACTCCCTTCGATTCCAAAACTGCATGCATACACCAATTCGTCTCCATATTGTTGATACGCCCACTTTAAAACGTCCAGCGCACCTTTTGTTTCATTCTGAATTTCAAAATCATAAACATGTTCGTGATCATTCCAAGTATCAAATGTTATCAACGAACTCCCTCCTTTTGTGGAACAAAAAAACGGCTTTAACATAGATGAACACAATGTTCTTCACCTTTTGTTAAAACCGCCTCTAGTTTTCTAGTCAGCGAATTATTTAATTCGAAGTTTTTCATTCTTTTCCAGTTGAATCACTTTTCCGTCTTGAACGACTAAAGTAATCGAACCAAACTGGATGTTGCTCAGCATTTTTTTTAACTGTGGAATAAAATCATTTTCATCTTGCTCGTTTGCCACTTATAGACCACCCTTTCCATAAATTTTTCTGCAAAGATTTTTTATAAAAGGCTTTTTCCATTTTCAATGTTGCTTTTGAAAGTAGTTGATTTCCGTTTTAGGTTGCTCGCTTTCCGCGGGGCAAGCCGATGAGCCACATTCGTACGTTTTACTTATAAGTGTCTCACCTGCCCGCCTGTCCCGCAGGAGTCTCACACCTTACACTCCAACCAAACTGTCATTGAAGTGAAATGATAAAAATGCCCCTGAAACAACATTTTTTTAGAGTAGAGCCTTATAAAAAATAAAAAACCTTTCCATTTCGGAAAGATAGTGGAGGTAAGCGTATTACCTTATCTTCCAAAATGTGTAAACATTCTGCTGGAGTTAGCACCTTGCTGCATAGCAGGTTGCCGGGTTTCATCGGGCCAGATCCCTTCACCACTCTTGATAAGTTTATTTTTTTAAAATGATAACAACATATTCACATGATATCAACCCCTTTTTTTAATTATTCATTCTTTTCGAAAATATTTAAAAATGAGTCGTTGACTTTTTATCCCGATAAATCATATAGTATTAATTAATTTTAAAAATAATAACAATGCTGATCGGAAAACCGAAGGCTCTTAACGAAATCGTTGAGAGCCTTTTTTGTTTTTCAAGGAGGAGATCATGAAAAAGTTAATTGTTTTAGCGCTTATTGGACTTATTGCACAATTAATTGATGGAGCCTTAGGAATGGCTTATGGCGTTACTTCCACCACACTATTATTAGTGTTTGGGATTGCTCCTGCAGCAGCATCGGCTTCTGTCCACTTGGCAGAAGTAGTGACGACTGCTGCATCAGGTGTTTCTCATATTAAATTCGGAAATGTGGATCGTCAAATCGTTTACCGTCTCATTATTCCGGGTTCCATTGGTGCATTTTTCGGAGCTTGTTTCTTAAGCAGCATTCCTGGTGAAGTAATTAAACCCTATATATCCATTTTCCTTATCTCATTAGGTGTTTATATTCTTTACAGATTTCTTTTCAAGCAATATAAGAAACAATCTCAATCTGAAAACAAAACGTTTACAAAGAAACAGTTGGTTCCGTTAGGACTGCTTGCAGGATTTTTGGACGCAACTGGTGGCGGTGGCTGGGGCCCTGTTACAACCCCTGTACTGATGACAAAAGATGGGATGACAACTCGGAAAGTGATCGGTTCAGTAGATACAAGTGAATTTGCCGTAGCTGTTTCTGCCTCTATTGGCTTCTTCATTTCATTAGGATGGGCTCAAGTACAATGGATTTGGGTTGTATCACTTATGATCGGGGGATTAATTGCAGCTCCTATTGCAGCATGGCTTGTGAAAATCATCCCTTCACACATACTTGGTGTTTTTGTTGGAGGCTTCATTATTTTAACAAACTTAAAAGTGCTGCTGCATACGTTTAACTTTACCTCTGAGTCCAGCTATTCCATTTATGCTATTCTAATCATACTTTGGATAGCAGGAATAGCACTTACAATCAAAAAGGGTAAGGAAGAAAAAAACACTTCAAACAAAAAAACAAATTTTTTAAAAAATTCTGTTGACTATTAATCATGAGGTATGTAGTATGTAACTTAAATCAATTTTCATATTTTTTCTTATCTAGAGAGGTGGAGGGACTGACCCTATGAAGCCCGGCAACCAGCAGACATGCATGGTGCTAATTTCAGCAGAGCGAAAACGTTCTGAAAGATGAGAGCCCGATTCTTATGTATCACGGACCTCTTCTTTTGGAAGAGGTCCTTTTTGTTAGGCATTAAGCAAGTTGAAAATTGAAATCATGTTATTTCATGATAAAAAAACAAATGGAGAAGGAGAGATTTGGTATGAGCGAGAAAAGAGAGTATGGTTTCGAGACGGTTTCATTACATGAGGGACAAAAAGTAGATCCATCAACGAATTCGAGGGCAGTGCCGATCTATCAAACAGCATCTTATCAATTTGATAATACAGAACATGCTGCTAATTTATTTGGATTAAAAGAATTCGGCAATATTTATACACGCCTGATGAACCCGACACAAGATGCTTTTGAGCAAACAATCGCCAAATTAGAGGGTGGAATTGGAGCACTTGCTGTTTCTTCCGGTCAGGCAGCGATTACGTATTCTATTTTAAATATTGCTGGAGCAGGTGATGAAATTGTATCATCTACTTCCCTATATGGAGGAACTTATAATCTTTTTGCAATTACTCTTCCAAAGCTGGGAGTTCAAACAAAATTTGCTGATATCGAAAATATACAATCCTTCCGAGATGCCATTACCGACAAAACAAAAGCGGTTTACATTGAAACGATTGGTAATCCCAAGATTGATGTAGCTGATATTCAAGCGATTGCTGATATTGCACATGAAGCAGGACTTCCGCTTATTGTAGACAACACATTTGCAACCCCTTACCTGTGCCGCCCTATTGAACATGGTGCTGATGTTGTTGTTCATTCTGCTACTAAATTTATAGGAGGGCACGGAACATCAATTGGCGGTGTTATTATAGATTCAGGTAAGTTTGACTGGAATAATGAAAAGTTTCCGGGTCTTACAGAGCCTGACCCTAGTTATCAAGGAATCGTGTATACAGAAGCATTTGGCCCGCTCGCTTATATCTTGAAAGCCCGCGTTCAGCTGCTCCGTGATCTCGGTTCTGCGATTTCACCATTTAATTCATTCTTGTTTATTCAAGGGTTGGAAACATTGGCACTTCGCATGGAAAGACATGTTGAAAATACATTAAAAGTAGCTAAATTCTTAAAAGATCATCCTGCTGTTGACTGGGTGAACTATCCGGGATTAGAAGACAGCCCTTATAATGAGCTTGCCAAAAAGTATTTGCCAAAAGGTGCAGGCGCTATTCTAACATTCGGTGTAAAAGGCGGTGTTGAAGAAGGCAGAAAACTTATAGAGAGTGTTAGTATTTTCTCTCACCTTGCTAATGTAGGAGATTCCAAATCATTGATCATCCATCCTGCAAGCACAACACATCAGCAATTAACTGAAGAAGAACAACGAAAATCAGGAGTTGTTCCCGAGCTTATCAGACTATCAATCGGTATTGAAACAGTAGATGATCTGATTTACGATCTAGAAAACGCATTAAAAGTGATTCAGCCTTCTCCGAGCGGAGTGTAAATAAAATATTGAGAGCGGACTCGTATAGATTCGAGTCCGCTCTTTTTAGTTAATCTTGTATTATGACATTCCCATACAAACTTTATCACGTTGCTGCTGTTTAATCATGATTTACCTCTAAGCCAAACACTTCAATAAGGGTAATTGCCTGTTCTGGTGAAATAATAGCGCCTCTCAAATCATCTTCTTTCACATGAATAAATGTAAATTGGCAACTGCTTAGATCTACATTTTTTAATGCGGTGTCTGAAAACTGCACCTCTTGAATGGTTGAATTTCCAAGTTGAACATTTTCCAAAGTTGACTCAATGAAATTTGCCTCTTTTAATAGACAATGATCAAATTTAACATCTCGAAGCTCTGTGAGATTAAACAAGGAATAAGGAGCCTGACAATCAATAAATTGAACATCATGCATAACCGAATCATCAAAATCCGTACCTGCCATTTTACACTCTCTAAACTCAACACGGTTAAATCGCGCACCGTTTAATTTTACATTCGATAGATCACATTTTTCAAAGATGACATCAATCCATGTCGAAAAGGGCAATTGTGTTTGTTCAAAATTAACACCTTTGACATAGACTTCACTAAACCGAACATTTTTGGCATTCGCAGTACCTATGGCTGATTCAAGCCTCCCCATTTCGTACGAAGACCCATTTACAACTTCATCAATTTCTAGGATTTCCAAGTTTTCAGGGAGATCTGGTTTGTTAATGGTTCTTGTTTTCTTTTTCAATTCCATTCATCCTTTTCGAAATGAAGTTTTCAATCGGCTGTTTTCGTAAACTTTGTTGCTTTTGAATGATGTTAATCTCCTCTGCAGTGGCTCGCTTTCCTCAGGGTGTGCGGAGAGCCCATTCGTCGCCTTGCGACATTGAATGGACTCACCTGTCCAGCTCCAGCGAATAGCCCCTCGAGGTCAAAAGTTATATAGTCTTGAAGGCAAAAAGCGCCTTCCTAGCCCATCTCCCTTTTGCTTGTCGGGGCTGAACAATCCGCTACCGCTTTTCGGACTGTCCCACTCATCCTGTAGGAGTCTCGCCCTTCCACTCCAATTAACTTTTTAGAAAAGAACGTTTCAATATAGTAATAGATGCAACGTTTACAGCAATCATTAAGAACGTATTCGACATACTTAGCTTGTATCCTCTCCCCAAAAAAACGACCACAATAAGCAGTCGTTCAGTTCTAATATATAAAAATGATAAATCTATTACGAGTTTCATTTTTTCACTTAATAATTTTTTGTTTTTTTAAAGTTTCAATTGCAATATTTTTGGCTTCAGTCCCGCTTCCATCAATATTTACAGCAAAGACCCATGTTTTTTTACTCGTTACTACATAGCCAACATACCAGCCTAGCCCATAATCTGATAGTCTTGTCCCCGTTTTACCATGGAGAAGATAGTTGTCTTCATCGTTTTGAATCATCATCCTCTTCACTGTTTTTTGATGTTTCTTTTCAATTGGTAGCTTTTCCTTAACAAGCTTTTCTATAAAGTCTGCTTGTTCTATAGCTGATATCTTTAGCGTGCTGTCCAGCCAAAATGAATCAATCCCACCTGATATGTCTTTATTTCCATATTCAAACTTATTAACATGTTCCTGCATGTTTGTTTCCCCGATATCCCTCGCCATATCTTGATAATACCAAATTGCAGATTCTCTCATGGCAGACGCTAATGAATGATCCCTGTTCCATGTTTCGAATTGCATTAACACTCCATCCCAGCGTTTTACCTCATACTCGTCTCTCACTGCCTTTGTTTGCAAACCTATTAATGCATTCGGTACTTTGAACGTTGATTCTGGAGTGAACCTTTCTGAGGCTCTGTTTTCGTTGTAAACGTAAATCTTGTTGTTGTTAAGGTTCTTAAGTACCATCGTGCCTTCTTTTCCGTTAAAAAGCTCATGAATCTTCAATTTCTTTGTCTGCTGCTCCGCATTTGATATACCTGTTCCTGTAAAAACTAAAACAAACATACTTAACAGAAGTATTGCTAATCGTATTAATTTCATCTTTCATCCTCCTTTTTTAATAGGAAAATCTCATGATGTAATACGCGCTATTGTTACTCTATACTATAAGCAACCTAATTGAGTACAAAAAGAGATGATTATCCCGCCTGTACCCATACAGAATGAAAGGAGAGAAAACAAAATGCTGACGAAATATGGAGAGATTATTAAAGAAATCGAAATGAGAATTGAGGAGGGACGTATTTCACCTGGTGAAAAACTCCCTTCTGTACGAGCAATGTCAAAAGAATTTCAGTGCAGTATTAATTCAATTATTAAAGCTTATGCCGAGCTAGAAAAAGAACATAAAATCTATGCGGTTCCAAAGAGCGGCTACTTTCTTGTTGGGACAACGTCTAAATTTGAAGGGGGTTCTGCTGAGCTTATTGATTTTTCATCTGCTGGTCCCGACCGAAGCAAAATGCCATACCGATATTATCAGCATTGTATGAATCAGGCAATTGATCTTTATAAAGAAGAAATGTTTCAATACTCCGATCCACTTGGATTACTCACATTACGCCATCAGCTTTCCAAACAGCTGCAACATCTTCAAGTGTTTGCTCCTCCAGAAAGAATAGCTGTTGTAACTGGCTCTCAACAAGCACTAGACCTTCTTGTTTCTCTTCCCTTTCCAAATCAAAAAGAAGAAATTTGTGTTGAACAACCTACCCATTTTAGTTTTATTGATTCGATAATGTCCAGAGGCTTAAAATATGTTGGTATTGAATTGACAGATCGCGGCATCGATCTTGATTTATTAGAAGAGATTTTTCGAAACAGATCTATTAAAGTCTTTTACATGGTTTCCAGGTTCCAGAACCCGACAGGATACAGCTATTCTAATTATGAAAAAAAGAGAATTGTAGAGCTGGCACAAAAATATAACGTTTATATCATTGAAGACGATTATATGGGAGACCTGGATACTCGAAAAAAAGCAGACCCGATGTTTGCTTACGATCCCTTTGGCAGGGTCATCTATACAAAAAGTTTCTCAAAAGTTCTTCTTCCCGGGTTAAGGCTCGGAGTTGCCGTCTTGCCGGATATGATGATTCAAGACTTCACGAGAGCAAAGTTTGCAGCTGATGTTCATACACCGGTTCTTACCCAAGGCGCTTTGGAAATCTATTTAGAAAGCGGGATGTACTACGCTCATATTCAAAAACTAAGACAACAATACAAAAAGAAAGGGTCGATCTTAAAGCAAGCCTTCCTGGATCATTTACCTGAAGGAACATTATTTTCAGGAGGTCAATCCGGATTCTACTCGACGATTAAACTGCCTGGACGTATGCAAGCTGAACATCTTGTCCGTTATCTTAAGGAAAAGCAAGTACTAGTCCAAGATGCTACAAATATGTACCTGCCTCCTTATCGAAAGGTAGACAGAATTCGGCTTAGTGTGTCACAGGTAGAAGATCAGCAAATCTGTTTAGGCGTAAAAAAAATTGGGGAAGGCATACGCGATTTAATGGCAAAAACAATTCATTTCATATAAATACTCAAAAAAAAAAGGCGCTTTATTAAACTGCGCCATTTCTTGAAATAAATTATCAATTTAATTTGATTTCATTAAACACCATTAAAAATCCTTACTCCATTAGGATCCACAACGTCCGTTGATAAGATCCCTTTTATTATTCCTTGTTTAATAGTAACTTCTTCTCCTGCTATTGAACTTATATTTTTTACTGGCGTATTAAACAAAGTGGAAAGATCGTTTTGTAATCCTCTTACTTTTGTTACTATTGTAAGTTCTTCAATCTCTGCAATATCAGTTGCAGCATCCACAACATCCGCATTAATTTGAAGCTCAATTCTAAAACCATAAGGAGTTGTGATAAAAGTTCTTTTCTCACCTTTTTTAACGAGCCATTTCATTGTTATCGCATTTTCACAAATCTTGTTATGCTCTTCCAATGAAACAAAAAAACCAATGTGGTCAAACCTAATTTTCTTTCCATAACCAAAAGTAATATTGACTGCACCTTTTCTCGTCTCAATTATGCGAAATAAAATATTTTTATCACGAAAGTCATTCCACGATAATGGAGGGTTAAATGTTTGGAATTCACCTTCATATTTTCCTATGCGTTGAGATACGCGAAAGCCGTTATCTTTATAAAATTTTTCCGTCTCCTCTAAATAAGGAGTCCAAAAATGATAGTGAAAAAGCATTCTGACACCTCATTTTACCTTTTATGTTTGAAATAGCGTCCCATTGAGTGCCTCAATATACCGAGTTGCTGATCTTTGAACACGTTGATCAGCTTCTACTTTAACAACACGATTAAAAGCGTCATACAATCGGGCGAAATTCATTTTATTCAACCTGGCTGCGATTCTTTCAACAGTTTTACTTGGCAATGGGATAAAGTTTGGATAACTATACATAAAACTTACCCATTGACGATCAGCAACTATTCGAACAATATCTCCGCATAGTAATACTCCATTCTGATTGTTGCCATTTTTCCATTCTACTACTGTGCCGCCTTTAAAATGTCCACCGATTCTCTGAAGTGTAACACCTTCACAAAGCTCAAACGACTCGCCCGACCAAAAAATGATTTTCTCACTTGGTCTCGTTACCCATTCTTTATCATCTTCATGAATATAAATGGGAGCATTAAAAGTTTCAGCCCATTCTACTTGACTAGAGTAATAATGTGGATGAGATAACGCTATTGCATCTATACCTCCTAAATCGTTAATCGTCTTAGAAGTTGTTTGATCAAGATAGGTAATACAATCCCATAACACATTAAAATTCTTATTCTGCACCAGATATGCTGTTTGTCCGATTCCGAAGCCGGGGGCAGTAGTTAAGCTATATAAGTTCTCTTCCTCAAGTTTAACTATGTTTTTATACTTACCACTTTCAAGCAATGTTTCTAAAGTAGTCCAATTCTGTCCTTTAGAGCTAACATATTGACGCTCCTCTTCACAAATTAAACATTGTTCTGGTACTTTATTTGTACTTTTATATTGAACTCCACAAGTCTCACAAATATAGTTATACAAAGCGCTTCCTCCCCAAATTTTAAAACCTAGCTACTAATCATCATATATAAAATAGGTAATTTATTGAAATTATTTGCTTGTTTTATAGATTTCCTGTAAAAATTTTCTGCCAAGCCGTATAATTTCTTTATGATTAAACGTCTTTTTAATGTAAATAAAGACTTGAGGAGGAGCTATAAGAATGGAACAAACGAAGTATATGGACACGGATTTAGTAAGTGCTGCTCGAAAACTAAGAAATGAATTTGAAGAAATTGTGTCAGTTTATTCAACAGATTTATGGAATTATTGCAAATACGTTACTGGTTCTTCGTGGGATGGTGAAGATCTTTATCAAGAAACAATGATAAAATCTTTTGGTTTGCTGCCGCAACGGTGGAGTGAAATTACTGATAAAAAGAATTATTTATTCAGAGTTGCAACGAATACATGGCTTGACCAATGCAGAAAGCTCAAACGGGAAGTGGGAACTTTAGACGAAGCACATGAGCCAAATCTGGATTTATCAGATCGTTTATTAGTAGAAGAAATCCTTACATCATTAGAATCTAATTTGACTCCTAAACAAACTGCAGCATTTCTTTTACTTGATATTTTCCAATTCAGTGCTGAAGAAGTAGCCGGGATTGTTCAAAGCACTCCAGGAGGCGTCTATTCTTCTGTACAGCGCGCAAGAAAAAAAATAGCTTCTTTGGATTTTTCAAATTCCCAAACTAAAGCTTATCATCAAAGTCAGAATGCAACAGTACAAGCATATTTAGAGGCATTTAATAATGGAGATTTAGATAGTATGTTAAAACTTTTTAGTGATCAAGCACAGAATGAAGCTTTCTTTGGTTTCCAAGAATTCTCTAAGGATGAGATGCTGAAAGGCTCCTTAAAATTTGGATTGCCTGGCCATACAGCACGTGAATTTATTCTTTGGGGTAAACCAGTTATTGTTATTTTATCTAGTGGAGTAAATGGACAGGAAATTCATGACATACAAATGCAAGTAGTAGAGAATGGAAAAATAGTAAGTCATAAAAGTTATTTCTTTAGAAAAGAATTCATATTAGCTGCGGCTGAAGAACTTGGAATCAAAGCACAGTTAGTGAAACCGCCTGTATACTGGAGTTGAGTTTTAGAGGGATAACAATCATGTTATCCCTCTCTTTTGTTAAACATTTTTCGTATTGTTTGTTGTTTTTGGATATAGTTGATCCGTTCCAGAATGCTCGCTTTCCGCGGGGCAGGCGGTGAGCCACATTCCAGACGTTTCACTTATAAGTGTCTCACCTGTCTAGTTGCAGCGGTTAGCCCCTCGAGGTCAAAAGTTCAATGGTCCCGAAGGCAAAAAGCGCCTTCTAAGTCCATTCCCCTTTTGCTTGTCGGGGCCGATCAAACCGCTTCCGCTTTTCTGGACTGCCCGCCTGTCCCGCAGGAGTCTCGCGCCTTCCACTTCCATCAACTTGTCAATGAAGATAATGAGAAATACAATCTAAAAGCAACAAGTTTTAAGGAAACAGTCTTTGTTAAAGATAGTAAATTTATTATAAATCGACCTTTTTATTAGATGATACAGGAACATCGATAAATTTAAAATATGGTAAGACAATGCCAATAATAGCAGCAGAAGATATTATTGTACCAATTAAAATATATAATGGCCGTACTCCCCAAATTTCACTAACCAAGCCTCCAACAAGTACTCCAAGAGGCATTACTCCTCTAATAATTACTAATCTAACGGACATCACTTTTCCCATTAAAGAATTAGGAACGGTATGCTGGTTAATTGTTGTATTATGTATATTGAAGAAAGCCATTGAAATTCCAGCAATAACCTCAATAAAGACAGCCAAATATATTGATTTGATAACCCCTAAGGACACATAAGTTAAGCCTCCAATAACTAGAGATCCTAACATAATTACTCTTCTGCTATTAAATTTAACCTTACCTACAAATAATGATCCAATTACCTAACCAAACGGAAACCCTGCCATAAATATGCCGTAGTCACCATAGTTACCATTCAAAATATCAATAATATAAGGTAAATTAATAACCATGGTTACACCAACACCAAATTGGACAAATCCGAGAAAAACACCTAACCAGACAACCCTACGTTCTTTAAAGAAATATTTTATACCCTCGGTAAATTGCTCTAACCATGTAGCGCGAATATTTCTTGTCTTACATTTTTCTTGCACCTGTAAAAGAAAAAAACCGCTTAAAGTTAACGAAATAATAACAAATAACAATGTAAACTTTATTCCGATGTATTCAATAACGATCCCTCCAGTAACTGGTGCCAGGAACATCATGAGTCGTGCTGTTCCATCTAACAAAGCATTTGCTGAGCTCAATTGTTCTTTTGAGATAACGGTAGGAGTGATTGCTTGACTTGCAGGCACATAAAAAGGTGCCAATAATCCGATTACGATCTGAACAGCATAAATATGCCATGACTCTAAACTTGAATTAGTTAATGCGATTAGGGGAAATAAAAATATGACTGCTCTTGTCCATTGTGAAAAAATCATGATCCGCTTCCTACTCCATTTATCAATAAATGGACCGCTTAAAAGCTGGAGAAGGATCGAAGGAATAAAGTAGAGCATCCACATACTGCCTAGTGCTAATTTTGAGCCAGTCATATCATAAATTAAGATAGAATTACAAAATGTTCCGAAAGCACCTGCTAATTCAGAAATTGCTGTGCCTAACCACAATGAAACAAATCCACGGTTTTTCATTATATTCTCTTTCATACCTTACCCCTTTATAGTATGAATTATTGATTCAAATAGATTTCCAGCTCTTTCGGTAGTGAGTTAATAGATTTGTCTCTTAATCTATATTTGGATGACTTTATTTCAACCAGTGTGGCAGCTCTTAATATCTTAAGATGATGATGTGCTGTTGACTTTCCCAGTTCAAGCTTTTCAGTAATTTCCTGCAAGGTGAAATCACGTTCATATAAAAGCTTAATCATTTTTAATCTAACTTCATCTCCAAGGGCTTTATGTTTTTGAATTAAAAAATAATTTGGCAAGTATTTATCATCAGGACTAATACTTTCGTTTGAAACTGGATAATAAAAAACCTTAGTTCCTTCTATATAAGATTCAATATTCCATGGTCTATAAGTTAACTGTGGAATAAGTAATACGTTTTGTACATTAGGCTCTGGAGTATAATGGATTCCACCCGTTGTCCAATTAACAAATTCCTCAGCACTCATCTTGTTCTTCTGCAATTCTTTGTTTTCAATATCATTTTTTAAAATATTTTCTAGTTTCTCAGAATAGGGATTTATCAATACTTCATTCCATTTTGTAATCAATTTAATAAGGTGATTTTTCAGTTCTCTAACATCCACATTACTAATAAATTCAATGTAACTTGGAAAAAAAAGATTATCACTTGTTAATTCCTTTAACACTTGTATGGATTCTTCGTTGCCTTGAGATGCACGTTTTCTAATTTTTTGAGAATTTATCCCCGTGTAAGGATAGCAAATAAACCTCATCTCTTCTTCCGTTAGATCGTATACATAAGCAATAAATTCCTTCAAGTTATAAGAAGCGGCTTTGTTGCTGTGTAAAAGTTGAAGCAAGCACTTCCATGTATTATTTTCTTCCACAAAATCGAGTTCAGTTAATAATTCTTTTGACATAATTTTTTTGTATTTCACAAACTCACTTCTTTTTTCTAAAGTGTCAAATAGACGAGAATTCGTAATCGCAGCAATACCTAAAGCGCTTTCCCACAATAAAGAATAATCTAATTTAATGTTGTAAGATTCTCTTTTTCTGCTTGCAATATTTAGTACGTTCATCCTTCACCTCCGTAATTTTCCATATCTCTATTCTAAATTTATTCCATCTTTTGTTCAATATTTTTCGAATTAATTATTCGATATTTTTCGAATGATTAATTAAAAAAGAAGCACCCTTCTCCTAGAAATGTGCTTCAAATAAATTACTCTGTCTCTATACGTTTATTTCCTGTTTAACAATTCACTTTTACCCAATAACAATAATAATCCAATAATCCTTGCGTTAAGAAATCAAAAGCATCTGGGGTGTTTTTAAGCATTTCCTCAAGAATTGCTAATCTTATCCATTGGTGGCCATACGACTCTTCATTAATCGCTGCTTCCCCTTCTTCTACTTCGCATCTAAAGATAAAACCAATAGAATCAACTGGACCGTGTATAGTTTGATAAACAAAAAATGGCATTAACCCTTCAACAGAACCATCATTATTAGAGTATACCCTCTGGTTTATATCTCCTTTTATTATTTTTATTTTTAAGCCTGTCTCCTCAAGCACTTCTCTATATAAGGCGGCTTTGATTGATTCAAATTCTTCAACTCTCCCACCAGGAAATTCTAAACCTTTAGGTTGGTTCGGTTTATCCCTAACTTGAACTAAAATCTCTAAACCTGATCTAGTCTGTCTCTCAATAATTGCTCTTGCATTCACATACATGACAATAGCCCCTTTTCAGATTTCATTTCACTATTACCAATTATTTCAAAACATAACATTGAATTCAATGAATTTATTCAATAAGAGTAGATAAGATGTGATGAATCGTATCCAATTTAATTAAATCTCTATTAGTCCCACTTCTCTTTCATCATGTTAAGTGGTATACTGGTCTAGCGATGAGCTAATTTGCATAAGACGAGATTGACACGCCTTTTGGCAAGGCACTATGTGGAGTGCTGTCTCTCGCCGCAATACGCATAAAAAGACGTCCTATTGGGCGTCTTTTTTCTATTTTTCTTTATATTTATTAAGTAATGTCTCCGTTGATAAAACCGTTTTTCTTATTTTACGTTGTATTGATTTTCATTTTTTTCATCAATAGAATTTCAAGTTCTCTTTGTGTATCAGCATGCAGCACGATACTATCTGAAGGGTTCAAATTTGATTTCTTTACTTTCCTTCCCCATTTTCTTGAAAATGACCGCCAATCACAAACCATTTCGACGAGATATTTTCTCGGCATTGGCAATGCTTGTTTGTCAATCGGATCAACAACCCAATATTCCCAATGGTGTTTATTTTGATTTTGATGGTGAAGCCATGCATATTTCCATTTCATTTCATCCTCTTTACTAAGTTCTTGATTTAAGAAAAACTTTCTAGCATAAGGAAAAAATTCTTTCGGTGAAAACTTGGATAAATCATGAATGATGCCTTGTATATATAAACCTTCTTTCCAACATTCAATTAGAACATTCAGCTTATGGTCAAGGATATAAACAAAATTTCTCCAGCACGCGAGTAACAAAAATATCACTCCTCAACCGATAATTATTTATTGATAATGGTTGTTAGCTTCTCTATTATTCTTTCATTTACCTAATTCTTCGTATTGTGATTTTGAAATAGAATAATAAAGACTCTTTACTTCTCTGCCATCCAGTCGATCAAGCTTTACCTCTTTTTCAAATTGATAGTTAAACCCGCACTTTTCATTTACTCTTTTTGAATTATGATTGAAGTCATAATGACCGCACCAGATTAAATCTAAATCTAATTCTTTAAATCCATATCGAAGCAGACTATTTACTGCTTCAGGGACAAACCCTTTCCCCCAGAAATCAGGATTGAGAACATACCCTATTTCTTTTTGTTTCAAATGATCAAGTGCTTCATCTGGCTTCCTGTCATGAAGTCCTATTCCCCCAATGACCTTTTTTTCTGAACTCAATTCGATTGCATAAGAATCACCATTACTTATAAACATTTGAATAATTTCTTTACTCTCTTCCTCACTTTTATGAGGCCGCCATCCTGCATTTGGCCCAACGAGTTTACTCTTTGCATATTCAAAAAGGTCCTTACTGTCTGTTTCTTTCCATTCTCTTAACAACAATCTCTCGGTAATAATACGATTCAATTTTTATAACCCCTTTTTAGTATTTTTCCAATTATAAAATACTTGTTTTCAAAAAGGAAGTATTTCCTAATACAAGAACTTATTTACTATGGCTGTTTTTGCATGCATTGTTTTTTCTTAGAAGTGATTGATTTCCATTTCAGGATGCTCGCTTTCCGGCTGGCGTGCGGAGAGCCATCTCGCGCTTTGCACCTAAAGTGTCCACCTGTCTAGCTGCATCGGTTAACCCCTCGAGGTCAAAAGTTTAATGGTCCTGAAAACAAAAAGCGCCTTCTTAGCCCATACCCCTTTTGCTTGTCGGGGCTGACCAAACCGCCTCAGCTTTCCGTCTGTCCCACTATTCTCTCAGGAGTCTCGCACCTTACACTCCAATCAACTTGTCAGTGATGTCTTTGAAACAGGCTTAAAACAAACATTCTTATAGAAAAAGCCTTTACTAAAAAAGGAGGAAAGCAATTAGCTTCCCTCCTTTTGTGTTAATTTGTTTGTAGTTCTATAAATGCTTGGTGTAAATTTCCTTTTACATTGATTTTGTCAAGGTTTAATCCTAATGCCACCATAGTTTGTGCCATCTCAGGTCGGATACCGGTTAAAATGGTCTTAACTCCTAATAAAGATAAAGCATCAATCACTCTAAATAACTGATCAGCCACCATCGTGTCGACAATCATTATCCCAGATATATCAATTATTAAATGTTCTAATTTTAATTTAATGGCTTGGCTCAACGTTTCTTCCATTAATAACTGAGCTCTCTCTGTATCTATGTTGCCAATTAAAGGCAATATACCTGTTCCTTTAAGTAAAGGAACAACTGGAACAGACAACTCTAAAAAGGCAGATTTTGCTTGCTCAAGTACTTGCTGATGGGACTGAACATATGTAAGACTGAACCAATACACAGCACGATCCAAGAGTGGATCAATAATCTCTATAACATCAAAGATTGATGCAGCCGACATACTTTGTAGGGTTGCTTCTTCTTTGATGGTCTTCCA
Organism: Fictibacillus barbaricus; assembly: GCF_031457135.1. Taxonomy (GTDB): domain Bacteria; phylum Bacillota; class Bacilli; order Bacillales; family Fictibacillaceae; genus Fictibacillus; species Fictibacillus barbaricus_A. The sequence continues at coordinate 332,212 of NZ_JAVDWA010000002.1, forward strand.
AATGGATTCTCGATAGAAGCTTGTATCTTTTAATGCTTCATCCAGAGGTGCACCTAGCTTATATAAGTACTCTCCTGTTTCTTTTCCCCAATGCTTTACTTTATCGATGGATTTGCTTAGGTCATGATTATCAATTATTGCTTCCCCAAACAAATTTATAAATTCAGCACGTAGTTCTAAAATCTTAGGTTCAATTTTTTGAAACTCATTTCTCTCCGCTTCAGTCATTAATACCCCTGACATTCGTTCAGAATGCACTTTTTCCGCAATTTCAAATCTCTTTTTGATAATTATTTCCCCAAGTTGATGCAGTTCTTTCTTCATTATGATCCTCCAAGGACTTTTTACTAATTTTTTAATATTATATCCTATAAAAATAGAAGTTTACTATATAAACATTTTAAATAGTGTACTTTCTCATTTAAAGAATCAATCATTGTCAACATAACTTACTTTAGTTCAGCTATGCCTAATCATATGAAATAGTGTCAATACTACTGTTGAGGTGATTAATATGAAATTCCTGATTATATTCGGCAGTATTTTTGTTCCGTTATGTATGTATGTTGTGCAAAACAAATGGTTAAAAAGCCGTTTGTTATTCAATGGGGCTGCGCTCTTATCCGGTCTCATATTTGGTAATCTATCAGCTACTGGAATCTACAAGATCATCCAAGACAAAACAGTATTCATGACCAACATTCATGGCTTATTTTTAAACCCCATTTTCTTATTAACAGGTGCTTATTTAGGTATGTACTTTCTTTATCGGTTGTTGCTGTTAATTTTTGAAAATGATTTGAATCAACAAAATAGTAATTAGCCAGCCTTGGGTCGTTTAATATTAACCATTATATCAAAGTTCAAAATTATTGATTTACCTTTTATATCCATTTAGCAAACCACGCAACATAATATGCAGCGGGTATGAAAATAAGTTGTGCTACCAATGTTCCAACAAATTTTGAGCTTATCATTGTTAACGAATAACTTTTTAGAAAAATATACTTACTTTCTTCCTTAACCACCCTGTCAGCTAGAACTGATGCTTTTGGATCAATAAACAATGTTAAAAGAATGGTAGCAATACCGTTAATAATGCCAGATGACATTAAAGCTGCTTGTGCATAATCTTTTGGCACCAGCATAGAAGCATAAATAGAGGATAATACTCCGATTGTAAAAACTGCAGAAATCACAACATTTACAACAAATAAACGCTTAGGTATGGTACTGAAATTAATTCCATCTAAATAAGAAAGTTTAGGTACTCTTAAACATTTAATAAGTTTTTTACAACCTGATATATTTAAATGCTTAATCAACAGTTTGATTATTGAGCCTCTTTCATTTGAAAGCTGAACTATAGCTCTTGAGAAGATGGTGATAAATGTCGGAAATAACAGTATTCCGATGATAACGCCTATAGATGTTACACCTATAAGAAAACGATATTGTCCTTCAATAAAGGATAATTTATTTGAATTTGGTGCCTCAGCAATAAGCTTTGCGGTTAAAGGTTGCTGGATCATCGTTGAAAATCTCGATACGATAACCATTGTACTGAATAATGATAACGCTGTAGCTATTAGCTTTACTCTAGCACCGGATATTCTTGTTGAATAAGCTAATGTTTCAATAACTGTAATTATAAGGAGAAAAATAGAAATAATAATTACTTTACCAGTCAGTAGGTCCATGTTATAAACTTCCTTCACAAAGAATTGTACCAAATATTTCAAAATACTCTCTTTATCACAAGTCTTACTTAGAAAAAACTTATTTTACAATAACCAACTAAACGGTTTCAAAAACTATCCCTTTACTTATTTCTTATTAATTGTTCAGAAAAAAGTGTTTTTAATTCTTGTAAGTCGTCAATCACTATATCAGCTTGTGAAAGTTCGTTTTCCTGAGCAAAATCAAAATTACACCCTACTGCAAAAAGATTATTTTCTTTAGCAGCCATAATATCTGATAACCGATCACCAACTACAGCACCATTGGTAATGTTGTGTTTTTTAATTATGTATCGAACCAAATCAGTTTTATTTTGAGTGGAGATTTGCTGGATACTAAATGTTTCGGTCACCCATTGATCCAACTCATAGTAGTCTACTATCGCTCTTAAATATTCAGATAGCCCATTACTTGCGATAAAAATAGGGATGTTCTTTTCTCTAAAAAATTCAAAGACTTCTAAGACATGGGGGTACAGCAATCCATTACCTTTACGGATATTAGCAATTAAATGCTCCTGAAATAAATCATTCGCCTTCGATCGAATTTCACAGGATTGATAAGGTAATAGGGTTTCCCATACAACAGGTAAAGGAACTCCCATGATAAGTCGATATGTCTCAATCGGAGTTTCTTCATGCCATAACTCTATAGCTCTTAATTGGTTAAAAGTATCTTCGAGCGATCCTTCTAATATTTTTTCTGTTTGAAACAACGTTCCATCCATATCAAAAATGAATGATTTCATAACAGTTCAGTCCCCTTTTGTGTTATTCCTTTCTCATCTTACCTGACAGAACATGAATGCTTTAACGGCTTGATTATTGAGTTTCAACATTAATTCCTTGAATTTTTTTACTAAGCTATCAACATTAAAATGTACTTTCTCTAATTATTTAACGCTTAATCGAGTAAGAAAAACGCATGACACTTTTTCGTGCCATGCGTTTTTAATAAGGTGTAATGGATTATTTCCGCCAAAAATTTGTTAATTCTGCTTTATCCTGAATATTAAATGCAATCATTTTTTCAAGCAATTCGTAATTTACCGGCTCATTCCAAGGTATTCGAAACAATCCTTTGGTAGCGCTGTAGCCCGCTTGTGAAATTTCATCAGCAAAGTGCGTAATGCCTGCTTCTTCGGGCGAAACGCTCATATGATGCTTTGCTGTAGTAAAGCCGATAATAAATGTGCCATGATCGGAAAACATCGGTGTATTCCATTTGATTTGCGGCTCCAAATTCGGAAACTTGTTTGCAACCCACGCCAAAATTTCCTCTGTTCGAGCCCGGTGGTCGGGGTTATCAATACCGTCTAAATACTCTATAAATAATTCCATATTTCCTCCTTAAATAGCCAAAATTTCGGATTTTTCATACGAGGGTCGTTTTTTCATCAGCAAAAGAATCGGTACTTTTTTTAAGTGTCAAGCATTCGGTAATTTTTCAACGCTGACTCTTCCTGAAAAAAAGGTTGCACCTCCACCCATGTCTGCGATACGATCGGGAGTCAGTGTGTTGACCAGCTGTTTGGCTCCTGTTTCTTCGCCCCAAAGACCTTGAGTCACGGCTACACCTGGAAGAACGCTATCACCAACACTCGCTTTAAGGATACATTCCCCTCGCTCATTCCAAATCCGGACTTGCTCTCCACTTTTTACACCCAATTTTTCAGCATCGTAATGATTTAAAACAACTTCCGGTTCTTTTTCAAGTCCAACATGTTTTGCCTGGTTCGCAAATGTTGAATTTAAGAAGTTATGGTTAGGTGCCGCAATAAACTGAAAAGGATGATCAGAGTCATTTATTAAAGGTACATAGGTTGGCAATGGAGGATATCCGTCTTGTTCCATCTTTTCCGAAAAGAGTTCGATTTTTCCGCTCGGTGTCGGAAAACTGTCAGGAAATTTCGCTTTTGCCTTAATATATTGATGTTTGGCTAAGTCTTTGAAAGTTATTTCTTCTATATATGGATTTAGTGGATTAGTTAGTGATTGATCAATTAATTCTTCTTCTGTCTCTTCAAACGCCGTTTCGGTGAATCCCATTCCTTTAGCCAGCAGCCGAAATACCTCAACGTTGGACTTTGCTTCCTCAAATGGTTCGATGACAGGCTGTTGAAGCTGAATATAGTGATGCCAATAAGATGTAAAGAAATCCGTGTTTTCAAAGGAAGATGTGGCTGGTAAAACAATATCAGCGTATTTTGCTGTATCTGTTAAAAATAAATCATGTACGACAGTAAATAAGTCTTCGCGTTTCAATCCTCTTTGAACCTTGTTGGCAGCCGGTGCGACCACAGCTGGATTCGTACCATATACATACAGAGATTTTACTGCAGGCACTAAAGTGAGCAACGCTTCTCCGAGCAGATTCATATTAATGACCCGCGTTTTTTTATTTTTCAACAAATCCGGCCGCTGCAAATGAGCAGTATTGTGTGCGAGGTAAGCTGAGTTTCCTTTGATCGCCCCTCCTCCCTTTACCTTCCACTGACCTGTTAAAGCAGGAAGACAGGAGACAGCTCTGACGAACATACCGCCATTGTCGTGGTGCTGCGGACCATTCCCTATCCGAATAAAGGCAGGGGAAGTTTCACCATACATTTTTGCAAGTCGAACGATATCCTCCACTGGTATTCCGGTAATACCAGATACAGTAGCAGGGTCATACTGCACAATATGTTCACGCAGCTCAGCATGACCAACTGTAAATTGCTCCAAAAACGAAGAATCCACCATGTTCTCAGCAAATAAAACATGCATCAGCCCTAAAGCGAGAGCCGTATCAGTTCCTGGCAAAATAGGAATAAACCAGTCTGCTAATCTAGCGGTTTTGTTTTTATGAACATCAATAACAATGATTTTAGCGCTATTTTCTTTCCGGGCTTGCTGGGCAAGCGTTGCTTGGTGCATATTGGTACTGACAGCATTAATCCCCCAAAAAATAAACAGCTTGGTGTGTATGGTCTCTTCAGGATCGGTTCCATAACTGCCGCCCATTGTGTATTGATAACCAACTGAACCGGCTGAGTTGCAAATACTCCTGTCGAGCTGAGAGGCTCCTAAACGATTGAAGAAGCGGCGGTCCATGCCTTCCGCACTAAGGTTGCCCATATTTCCATAAAAGCTGTAGGGAAGAATACTTTCTGGGCCATCGCTTTGCTGCAGTTCCTTCCAGCGTGCGGTAATCGTATTGATCGCTTCCTCCCAGCTTATTCGTGCAAATTCCCCTTCTCCTTTCGCACCAATACGCTTCAAAGGATATTTCAGCCGTTTTTCATCATAGATTCGTTCGGTCATATTTCGCACTTTGTTGCAAATAAACCCCTTAGTGACTGGATGATTAGGATCACCCTCTACTTTGATAATTTTTCCGTTCTTTTTATGAAGTAATAATCCGCATTGATCCGGACAGTCTAGTGAACACACGGATGGGTAAATTCCATTTGGATTATCCACAAATGAGGCCATATACTGTCTCCTTTCCATTAGTGTCATGTACCATCCTGTTGGTTATCATATTAGTTTAATATGATAAGTTAGAATAAACTGTATAGCAAGTTACTGTTATGTACATCATGCATAAAAACCAAATATTCATTTTTTTTCAAGAATTATATTTAAATTTAATTGCCTCGAATGTCTTCCTCACAAGTAAAACTATTTAAAAAGAAAATCCTAGTTCATTTAGAACTAAGACCTTTCGTATTTTCACTTTTAAAGGATGGTATATTATACTTCTAAGCTACTTCCTACTATACTATTAATTCTATTGTTTTTTTCAACCTCATTGATATATTCAAAGAAACCAAGACGATTTCCCCATGGGTCATTAAATGTAGCCCATTTAACAGGGACTTCTTCTCTTGAATATATTTCAAAAGACTTAACATTTAATTCCTGCAACATTCTATCTCTTTCATCTTCTATTGATATAACACCTAAACGTAGTGGTCCACTTCCATCTGATGGTGCACCTTCAGAAACTTGCAGCCAACAACCAGGAATAAGTTCCCATTCTGCAAATCCTTCGTGTGGTGTAAAATTAGGGTCTTTATTTAATAAAGATTTGTACCACTTTAACCCTTCATTGAAATTAGATACACGAACTTGATAAGTCATTTCATAAATCATTGATTTGTCTCCTTTATTCTGGCATATATTAATCATTTAATCCCTTTCCATTGAGGATTTGCTGCTTATATTTTTCAACCCTTGACTCTCGAGTTTTCGATTGTTTAGGTTGAGAAAAGTAGAGAATGTATGCCCTTTGCCTTCCTGGTGTCAATGCTTCAAAAGCTGTTTTCAAGGCAGGGCTTTCATCGAATTTAATTTGAAGTTCTTCAGGAATTATATATTCTGTCGTCTTCTTAAAATCTACTTCCAAACCTGCTTTTTCAATTTCAATCGCTTCATAAATGTAGGCTTTTAAGTAGGTTTTCATTTCAATTATTTCCTCTACATTGGTGAACCGAATCTGCCGTGCGGACTGTACATTCTCTGTTTGTTGGATTAGAATCCCTTGAGGATCCTTTAACAAGGCGCCTTTGTGAAACAAAAGCGCACAATATTCTTTAAAACCATGTATTAATACGACATTTTTTCCTTCAAATGTATAACATGGATGCATCCACTTAAATTCTTCTGCCAGGTCACAGTCAAGAACGATATTTCTTAACTTCTCAAATTCTTCCTTCCACTTTTTAGCTTTATTTAAAAATTCATTAACCTTAGGATTCATTGTACTTTTGGTCACAAAAGAACACTCCTCTTCAATTTTCCAATCAGCTGACAGATCATATTCTCCAATATTATGATATCCTTTCTAAATTAGCTTGTTCAGTGTCAGGTAGTTCAATAAGTTCCATAAAAATGGCGTTAATCCTTCTTGGATTAACGCGCCCTTTCGTTCAACAACAAAAAAAATGATTATTCTATTATTTCTCCCAAAGCTCTATACGTCTTCCCTCAGGATCTTCAATCCAAATAAACTTACCAAATTCATTAATCGTCTTTTCCATAACAAGCGGAACACCTAACTTTTCTAAATGGTTGATACTGTCATCCAAATTTTCAACTTGAAAGTTTAACATCACTTGTTGTTCGATTGGAAAATAATTATCACTTTCAGAAAAGAAGGAAAAAATCGTTTTATTGTCTGATTGTGGTGTAATAATGGTACCATTCCAATTTTCAATCTCTATTTTTAGAACGTTACTGTACCATTTTTTTATATCCTCTAGATTTTTAGTCCTCCAAAAGATTCCTCCAAAACCCTTTATCCTCATAAGAATCTAATCTCCTATCTATCCTATTCTTTTTTAATTAGGCAGTTTTCGTATTGTTTGTTGCTTTTGAATGAGGTTAATCTCTTCTCTTTGCGGCTTGCTTTCCTTTGTGTGTGCGTTGAGCCCTCGTTAGAAGAATGAACCCTGCTCCTGCGTCTGCATGAAATCCTGCCGAAGTTAGCTTCCTCGTCGCATACCTTTCTAGACGAATATTCAGGTAGCTGGTATGCAGGAGTCTCGCCCTTCCTCTACATTAACTTTTCTATGAAGGGTACTCAAAAATCTCTCAGTAGCAACAATCTATTAGAAAAAGCCTTTTATTATCATTCTAATTTTATTTACGAATTCCTACTTTCACTAAACTGCTAGGTTTCATTAACGAATAATTCGCTTAATTAAATTTATGAAGTTTTCGATGATACTTGTTAACATAAGACTTTTCAGAGATATAGCTTACAATCAGTCCAAAAATGAATGGAAGCAAAGAACCTATTGATATAGATAACCCATTAGAGCTATTTGTATATTTAAAATGAAGCATTAGTAATGATATAGAAAATAAATGTCCACTTAGATATAGTAAACTTGTTGTAAATAAGAATGAACTTAAACCAATTATAAACCTTTTTATTTTCATAAAATACACCACCATGCAGCATCTACAAATCTATACTGACCTAATGTTCGATAAAACAGGGCTGATCTCCTTCTCTAAGAACCCACAAGCTTTTTTACAAATTAAATGAGTTTGATTTGGCATATGGATTAATACAGAAAACAGTGGCTGCAAAACAAATTAGTGGTTTTGTAGACATCCTCATTAAATGCGCATTTGTTTTCGTTTTGCTAGACCAGTTATTTCAACCGTTATACAATAAAAATAGATATACTCTTAATAGGATGGCAAACTTAATTTACTGCTGCAACTAATGCTGATACACCTAAAACTGCTAAGACAATCAACAACCTGTCACAGCCATACACTAGCAGTGAAACAGCTGGCAAACTACATAATTGGAGGTTCTACACGTGTATAATAGCGAAATTCGTCCAAAAAATCCTGACCGCAAAAATATCAATACGACATTAAGCTATTCATTGTATCAAGAAATAAAACAACTGGCTAAAAAGCTCGACCGTCCAGCAAACGAACTAATCGAAGAAGGCATGATTCACGTTTTAAATACTTATAAAAAAAACAAATGATAGCGAGGCTTCCAAAAAGGAAGTCTTTTTAAGGCGTTTTCGCATAGTTAAAGTTATACAAAGATGAAAAAAAAGAGATTTGAAAAGTCAAATCTCTTTTTTGGTTTACATAATGTGATTATGGTTATCTTATCTAGTTTACTTCCAATTCTTTTCTATGAAAGTATCTCTTCCTGATGTCACACGTTCTTCTTTATAGGCTTTCGGATTCTTTTTATAAAAGTCTTGATGATATTCTTCAGCTACGTAAAATTCTCTAGCCGGTAAAATCTGCGTTACGACCGGTTTCTGAAAGCGTCCGCTCTCTTCTACCTTCTTTCGGGAGTTCTCCGCTAATTCTTTTTGTTCATCGGTATGATAAAAAATAGCTGTCCGGTACTGACTGCCTCGATCAATAAACTGACCGCCATCATCCGTTGGGTCGATTTGCGGCCAATATAAATCTAATAATTTCTGATATGGAAAAACCTCAGGATCATATGTGATTTGAACCGCTTCGAAATGACCTGTTCCACCTGTTTTTATTTGTTCGTATGACGGGTTTTCAGCCTGGCCGCCAGTATAACCAGATACAATACCATGAATGCCTGGCAATTCATCGAATGGTTTAACCATACACCAGAAACAGCCGCCGGCAAAGGTTGCAAGTTCTCTATTGCTCACTTTCATTCCTCCTATGACAAAACTTCATTGTTAAAAAGATTTTATCGTTATTTGAAGAAAAATGACAGTGTTTAATCTTATTGCGTTATTATTCATAGGATAACCATTCTTTCACATACATTGTATTCACTATGGAATAAAGTGCGGTGATACAAATGGACTGGCGTGGGCTTGAAAAAGAAATCTATAGACGATGCAATGACTTAATTTCCCTTCAAAAGCAAGATGGAAGATGGGAGTTTTGCTTTGAAAATTCGATTATTACAGATGCTTTTATGTTAATGATGATTCAAACATTAGAAATAAAAAATGAAAAACTGGTTCTTCAGCTAAGGGATCGAATTTTTTCTCAGCAATCTAATGATGGATTGTGGAGGATCTATCCGGATGAAGCAGATGGAAACCTTTCATCTACTATACAAGCTTATATTGCTCTTCTTTATACAAAAAAAAGAGATGGAAACGATACAAGACTAAACCGTGCAAAAGAGTTTATCATGCATAATGGAGGATTAAAAAATAGTAATTTAATAACGAGGGCCTTTTTAGCGATGAATGGATTGTATGATTGGCCATCATTACCGATCGATCCTGCCGTTCTCTTTTCCCTGCCATTAACAGCACCAATCAATATGTATGATATTAGCACTTATGCGAGAGCTCACTTCGCTCCAGTCTTCCTTATGGCTTATGAAAAGAAGTCGCTCACATCTATAAATACACCAGACCTTAGTCACCTATCAGGTGATCAAACGGAGCAATCAACATGGGAAGAATGGCATAATTTGTTTGCTCTTTTCAATATTTCTGAAAGGTATTCGCGCGTTAACAAGCAAAATGTTCTTACCTATATTTTAAATCATATTGAGTCAGATGGAACTTTACTAAGCTATGCATTGACAACTATTCTGATGATTTACGGACTGATCGCTTATGGGTATGACAAAAGTTCATCTATCATTCAAAATGCTTTAAATGGACTGTCAAAAATGTTTTGTGAAGTGAATAGAACGAAACATTTACAAAACTCCCCTTCTACGACTTGGGACACTTCACTCATTCTTTATACATTACAAGAAGCTGGCGTTCCTTCTCACCAAAGCGTCATCACAAAAGGCGCTTACTTTTTATTAACACAGCAGCAAAAAAAACACGGTGATTGGTCTGTTCATAATCCTAATGTTGCTCCAGGCGGCTGGGGATTTTCTATTGGAGATACTATAAATTCTGATAATGACGATACTCAAGCAGCCTTGCGTACGATCAGAAATTTATATGAAACGCATGAAGTATATCAAAATAGCTATCATAAAGGAGTTTCGTGGCTTTTATCCATGCAGAACAATGATGGGGGCTGGGCCGCTTTTGAGAAAAATACAAACAAACACCTGCTTGGCAGTCTTCCTATAATAAATGCACGTGATGCTTTAATCGATCCATCCACACCTGATATAACCGGAAGGACGCTGGAGTTTCTAGGCCATTATCATGGATGCACACTTCAAGATCCAATCGTAAAAAAAGCGGTAAACTGGATGTGGGATCAACAGGAGAAAGATGGATATTGGTATGGCCGTTGGGGAATCTGCTACATTTATGGCACTTGGTCGGCTGTTACTGGACTAATCGCGTGTGGAGTAAACCCTAACGATAGAAGAATACAACGCCCTTTGGAGTGGCTGCTTGCTAACCAAAATGATGATGGCGGATGGGGAGAATCATGCCGCAGTGATGTTGTAAGAAAGTTTGTTAGGATGCCCGATAGTACCCTTACACAAACCGCATGGGCATTGGACACTCTTACATCAATATGCAGGCAGCCAACTGAACAAATGAAAAAGGCTGTAACTTATCTCTTGTCTGAACAAACAAATAACGCCTATCCTACAGGGGCAGGTCTATCTGACGCGTTTTATATTCGTTATCATAGCTATGATCATATTTGGCCGTTGTTGTCACTTGTTCATTTTTATAAAAAATATTATAGAAACTAAATGATATATGCATTGATATAAAAAGCACCTGTCCTCTGTAAACAGGTGCTTTCTTGCTTACTGATTATATATAATTAAGTTATTTGATACTCAATTTAGTATGACTGCCTTTAAATCTATCTTCCCCTTACAGGAATATTACCTTTTTTAATCATAAAAAAACGCCTAGCAAATTCTCCTAGGCGCTAGCTTTTTTATTGTTCTAACACTTTTAATGACTCTCTAATAAAAGCTGGAATATCATCCGGCTCGCGGCTTGTAACTAGGTTGCCTCCGCATACGACGACTTCTTCATCCTTTACTGTTGCTCCTGCATTCTTCAGATCAACGTGAATCGATTTGTATCCGGTGATGTGTCTGCCTTTTAGCACTTCTGCAGAGATCAATAGCTGTGGTCCATGACAGATTGCAAAAACGGGTTTGCCTTCGTCTGCAAAATGTTTCGTGAACTCAACAAACTTTTCATCACCTCTTAAGATGTCTGGGGAAAAACCTCCTGGAATAAATAAGGCATCAAAATCTTCTGGTGATACTTCAGAAATAGAAGCGTTTGTTGTTACTTGTGCCTCTTTTTGCTTTCCTTCTAAAGTTGCTCCTTTTTCTGTTCCAATTACGGTAACCTCATGGCCTGCTTCTCTAAACGCATTTGCCGGATCCGTATATTCAACATCTTCGAACATGTTTGCTAATACCGTTGCGATTTTCGCCATTCATAACCACTCCTCAATTTGTGTATACATTTGTTGTATTACCATTGAGGAAGAAATTTAAACCCTTAATTTTTCAAGAGCTCTTTTAAAATAACGCAACAATATAAATATGTACCATCAAAACTGCTGCCAGCAAACTGATAATCGTTGCCATATAATTTTCTGTTTTCGATCCTGTTTTTGTATACAAAGGAAGGCGGAAACGAATTGGAAGCGGATAAAACAGCTGTACACCTCTCGAAGTGGCTGCATCAAGCAAGATATGTGAGACTACTCCTAATACAAGACCTGCACTCCAACTTTCCTCATAAGCCCAATCGATCCAATTTGGCAGCGTCATCACAATCAATATCATGATCCAGCTATGTGTGATCGTACGGTGGCCGAAGGTTTTCGAAATCGTTTTGGAGAGAAAACTTGTCTTTTTTCCAATAAACGAACCTGGATGGCACAAATCAGGCAGAAGACTTCCAAAGACTGCAGCACCAAAATAGGTGAGTTCTTGCTGTATTGTGTCAGGCGGAAGATTGGTTGCGACTTTATAGATTGCAGCGGCTGCTACCCCGCCTAATAGGTGTGTATTGCTTTTCATGTTATGTATCTCTCTTTTCTCTAGTTGTTTCATTCCATTCTGATAAAAAGAAGAAAAAGAGCAGCAAATGCTACTCTTTTGTTTGTTCTGTAGAAATCAATGATTTTATTCTCGTAATCGGGCCAGTTTCGCCGGTATCCACAACGAATGAACCGTTGTTGTATCGATCTGAAGGCTTGTAATTAAGTGCTGAAACGATTTCTTCTTTACCAGACCCCGTCTCTAAAACAAAATCTGTTTCTTCCTCTGTAACAAGTTTCATACCAACGATGCGGTGAGGATTTGATTTTAATTCTCTTACCATCACTAATCCTCGTTTTGCCCTTGACGTTTTATCAAACTCGGTAATCTTCATTTTTTTCAAGGCCCCGCGTTGTGTCGCGATTATCACTTGCGCTTTTTCAGGTTCATCCGGCAGTGCGAATCCGCTTACTGCATGGTCGCCAGCTTTTAGGTTTATCCCTTTTACTCCGGAAGCTCTTTGACCGACGATGCTGATTTCTTCTTCTGCGAACCATAATCCTAAACCGAAGTGTGTTGCGATGAACACATCCTGTTTTCCGTTCGTTAAAGAAACATCTACTACTTCATCATCAGCTTTTAGCTTAACGGCCATCAATGTACGGTTGTACCGCGTAGCTTTGTATTGGCTAAGTTCTGTTTTCTTAGCCATGCCCTGTTTCGTAAAGAAAATGAGGTATTGATCCTCCGCAAATTCTTTGATCGGATAAGCTTTAATCAGCTTCTCATCCTTATCAAGACCAACTAGACTCGCTAAATGCTGCCCCATGTCCTTCCAGCGGATCTCCGGCATCTCGTAGACTGGAAGATAGATATAATTCCCTTTGTTCGTGAACATAAGGAGTGTTTCCGTTGTATTCAGCTGTGAAGATAACAGGAGCGAATCGGTATCCTTCATGCCTGGCTGTTCACCGTTTGATGCACTAAAAGAGCGAACGCTTGAACGCTTCACATAACCGTCTTCCGTTACCGTTACCATCACATCTTCAGAAGGAATCATAACTTCCATATCAATCTTGATTTCTTGGATTTCCGCTTCGATCTGTGAACGGCGTGGATCTGCGTATTTCTTCTGAACCTCAGAGAGTTCTTTTTTAATCACACTAAACAGTTTCTTCTCATTATCTAGAATCGAACGCAAGTACATAATCTTCTTTTCCAATTCCTCTGCTTCACTTTGAAGCGTCGTAATATCGGTGTTCGTTAATCGATAAAGCTGCAACGTTACGATTGCTTCAGCTTGAATTTCTGTAAACTGAAACTTTTCAATGATATTATCTTTCGCGTTTCGCTTATCCTTGGAAGCACGGATCGTTTCAATTACTTCGTCCAGAATCGAGATCGCTTTAATCAAACCTTCTACGATATGTGAACGTTCTTCCGCTTTTCTAAGATCATATGCTGTACGGCGAGTAACGACTTCTTTTTGATGCTCAATATAAGAATGCAAGATCGCTTTTAAGCCCATCAGCTTAGGTGTCTTATTATGAATCGCAACCATGTTGTAGTTATAAGAGACTTGAAGATCGGTATTTTTGAAGAAATAGTTTAGAATTCCCTCTGCATTTCCGTCTTTTCTAAGCTCAATCACGATTCGCAAGCCTGTACGATCCGTCTCATCTCGAATTTCTGCTACGCCATCAACCTTTTTATCCAGGCGAAGTTCATCCATGCGTTTTACGAGGTTCGCTTTGTTTACTTCAAAAGGAACTTCTGTAATGACGATTTGCTGACGTCCGCCTTTTAAGCTCTCAATTTCTGTTTTGGCACGAATAATAAATCGGCCTTTTCCTGTTTCAAATGCTTTTCTTATTCCTTCTACCCCTTGCACAATTCCCCCAGTAGGAAAATCAGGACCTTTAATCACCGTCATTAATTCATCTAGCGAAACATCGGCGTTATCAATCTGCATCATAACAGCATCAATTACCTCACCAAGATGGTGAGGAGGGATATCTGTGGCATAGCCGGCAGAGATACCCGTTGAACCATTAACGAGCAAGTTGGGATAACGGCTTGGTAATACGACTGGTTCTTCTGTCGTATCATCAAAGTTCGGTGCAAATTCTACCGTTTCTTTATCAATATCACGCAATAGTTCAGAAGCAATCGCGGAAAGTCTTGCTTCTGTATAACGCATGGCAGCTGCCGGATCTCCGTCGATGCTTCCGTTATTACCGTGCATTTGAATCAGTACATTCCTTACTTTCCAGTCCTGACTCATACGGACCATCGCTTCATAAACGGAAGAATCACCGTGCGGGTGATAGTTACCGATTACGTTACCGACTGTCTTAGCGGACTTACGGTATGGTTTTTCGTTCGTGTTTCCTTCTGCGAACATCGCATATAAAATACGGCGCTGAACGGGTTTTAAGCCATCTCTGGCATCAGGTAATGCCCGCTCCTGAATGATGTATTTACTGTATCTTCCGAAGCGGTCACCGATTACGTCTTCTAACGGCAACTCTCTAAATTTCTCAAGCAGTGACAATCTTTAAACCTCCTCAGAAGCTGACAAGTTCTCGTTATCTAGTATGTTCGTTTCTTCATTAAGCCCAAACGCCACGTGTTCTTCAATCCACTTACGGCGTGGTTCAACTTTGTCTCCCATTAAAACAGAGACACGTTTTTCGGCACGGGCAGCGTCATCGATCCGTACACGAATCAAAGTCCGTGTATCAGGATCCATAGTCGTTTCCCACAGCTGATCGGCGTTCATCTCGCCTAAACCTTTATATCGCTGAATGATGTAGCCTTTTCCAATTTTTTTCTGTGCTTCTTTTAGTTCGTCCTCATCCCATGCATATTCAATTACTTCTTTTTTTCCAGTCCCTTTACTTACTTTGTAAAGAGGAGGAAGTGCGATAAATACTTTTCCTTCTTCAATGAGCGGTTTCATATATCGGTAAAAGAAAGTAAGCAGCAGCACCTGGATGTGAGCACCATCTGTATCAGCATCGGTCATGATGACGATCTTATCATAATTGACGTCTTTTAAAGTGAAGTCAGACCCGACTCCAGCACCAATCGCATGGATAATCGTGTTGATCTCTTCGTTCTTGAATATATCGGCAAGCTTTGCTTTCTCGGTATTGATTACTTTACCGCGAAGAGGCAAAATCGCTTGGAATTTTCGATCTCGTCCCTGCTTAGCAGACCCACCTGCAGAGTCACCCTCTACAAGGTACAGTTCATTGCGCTCTGGGTTTTTCGAAGTTGCAGGAGTCAGTTTCCCGCTTAACATCGAATCTTTGCGTTTGTTCTTCTTCCCGTTTCGCGCGTCTTCACGTGCTTTTCTTGCTGCTTCACGAGCTTGAGCAGCTTTAATACTTTTGCGAATAAGCATTTCGCTGACAGCTGGATTTTCCTCTAGGAAATAGGCAAGCTTACCTGCTACAACTGCATCCACACATGATCGTGCTTCACTCGTCCCTAACTTGCTCTTTGTTTGTCCTTCAAATTGAAGAAATTCTTCTGGAATACGTACAGAAACAACGGCTGTTAATCCTTCGCGGATATCAGAACCGTCTAAGTTCTTATCTTTTTCTTTTAAGAGATTTATTTTTCGTGCATATTCGTTGATGCTTCTCGTAATCGCCGTTTTTGCACCGGATTCATGTGTTCCGCCGTCCTTTGTACGCACGTTGTTCACGAATGAAAGAACATTTTCGGCATACCCGTCATTATATTGAAAAGCAAAATCAACTTCAATTTCATTTTGAGTACCTTCAAAGCTTACAACAGAATGAAGGGCATCTTTATCTTCGTTCAAGTACTTAACGAATGCTTCAAGACCTGTATTGAATTGAAATTCTTCTTTTTCTCCATTACGGCCATCCTCAAGCACAATCTTGATTCCTTTTAAAAGAAATGCCGCTTCTCTTAAACGTTCGCTTAATGTTTCATAATTGTAGTTAATTGTTGAAAACATCGTGCGGTCCGGTTTAAAGTGTACAGTCGTACCTGTTTTCCTCGTATTACCGACCACTTCAAGTGTCGTAACTGGCTTACCGCCATTCTCAAACCGCTGACGATATGTTTTTCCAGCACGGTGAATCGTAACTTCCAGCCATTCTGAAAGTGCGTTTACAACGGAAGCACCAACTCCATGAAGTCCTCCTGAAGTTTTATATCCGCCTTGTCCGAATTTACCGCCTGCATGTAATACCGTAAAAATGATTTCCGGTGTTGGTTTTCCTAGTTTATGCATACCTGTAGGCATTCCACGGCCATCATCCGATACGGAAATGCTGTTGTCTTTATGAATTTTTACATGTATGTAATCACCGAATCCGCCTAAAGCTTCATCAACGGCATTATCTACAATTTCATATACGAGGTGATGCAAACCTCTCGCATCCGTGCTTCCAATGTACATACCTGGACGCTTGCGAACAGCTTCTAAGCCTTCTAGCACCTGGATGGCATCATCGTTATAGTCAATGAATGATTTACTTGCCAAAATGTGTTGCTCCTTTCACGTTACTGCAGTACTTATTATCATAGCAGAACGTTTGTTTCTATACTACCATTGTCCGTATATTCTCCTCTTATTTCTCGGTCAAACAACCAAAACCTTTAGCACTTATGAGATTTCTTTTGTGCTAAAAGTATAGAGAAGATGGACGAGCATGGCAAAACCACCCGTATTGGCGGGTGGTTCATTACTACCGTATCATAGCATGTTCCACTTTAATGCACTTATCCATAATATAAGGAATCGTCGCACTTTGCAAAATCTGTTCAGCTTCTGCATTATACAATCCAAGCTGTGCCCAGAAAAAACCGGCTTTGATCGCGACTGTTGAACGGGCTACTTCGGGCAGAAATTCGCTGCGCCGGAAGACGTTTACAATATCTACGTGCCCTTCAATTTCTTCTAAAGAAGCATATGCTTTTTGTCCTAAAACTTCAGTGACAGTCGGATTAACAGGAATGATTTCATAACCCGCATTCTGCATGTATTCTGCTACTCTGTATGATGTACGAAAAGGCTGATCAGACAACCCGACTACGGCTATGCGCTTTCTCACCGCTAACAGATTTTTTATGTCTTGTGATGTCGCTGCTCCCATTGTATATTCCTCCTCGTATCATTTTATATAGATGTTAGACAAAATCAGTAAATTTGAAACATCAGCATAAAAAAGCCGGCATTCTCTCTAGAGAGCCGGCTAAAAGTCAGTTATCCGTTTAATCGGTAAATGTCACTGTACTTTTTCTCAAAGTATGCAATCAAATGATCTGGGTTCAATCCCTCACCTGTAACATCTTCTAAGATTTCAATCGGCTTTTTCATTTTACCGTATTGATGAACATTTTTGGTTAACCATTCTTTAATCGGCAAGAAGTTACCTGCTTCCATAAGAGCATCAAAGTCAGGAAGATCTTTTACCATTGCATTTTTCAGCTGAGCCGCATAAATATAGCCAAGTGCGTATGACGGGAAGTAACCGAAGCTACCGCCTGACCAATGAACGTCTTGAAGAACACCTTCCGCATCATTTTTCGGCGTTACACCGATGTATTCTTGCATTTTTTCATTCCAGATCCGAGGAAGGTCTTTTACCTCGATCTCATCGTTAAATAGACCTTTTTCAATCTCGTACCTTACGATTACATGCAGCGGGTACGTCATCTCATCCGCTTCAATGCGGATAAGAGAAGGCTCTACAACGTTAATGGAACGATAGAAATCATCTAATTCTACACCATTAAACTGAGCTCCTGAAATATTCTTCAATGTGGAATAGTTATTTTTCCAGAAACCGTGATGACGGCCAACAAAGTTTTCCCAGAAAAGAGATTGAGATTCATGAATCCCCATAGATGTTCCCGAACATAGCGGAGTTCCGACTAGTTCTTCAGAGATATTTTGCTCATAAAGTGCATGTCCGCCTTCATGAATCGTTCCAAACACTGCAGTACGGAAATCATTCTCCATATACTTCGTTGTTACACGTACATCTCCAGGGTTTAAACCAATCGCAAATGGGTGAACCGTTTCATCTAAGCGTCCAGAATCAAAGTCATAGCCCATGTCTTTGAGCACATGCAGGCTGAATTCTTTTTGTTTTTCTTTCGGGAAATGATCGAACAAGAAACTCGTTTCAGGCTGCCCTGCTTCTTTGACTTTTTGAAGAAGCGGTACGATGCGGTCCCGCAGTTTTGCGAAAGTTTCATCCAAAATTTCAACCGTAACCCCTGGCTCGTACATATCCAGCAAAGTGTTATATTTATTACCTTCATAACCCCAGTACCCGATGAATTTTTTATTAAATTCAACAAGTTTTTCTAGATATGGCTGGAATAGTGAGAAATCAGATTTCCCTTTCGCTTCTTCCCAAACGCTTTCTGCCTTTGATTGAAGTATTACATATTCTTTAAATTCTGCAGGAGGAATTTTTGCATTGCGTTCAAAATCTTTTTTCACATCTTCAAGCGTCTTTTTCGTTACATCGGAAAGTGTATCTTGAACTTCAGGCTTTGAGAGCTCTTCAATATAAGCCTTCATTTCCTCTGATGTAGACATGGCAAAAACGTCCGAGGATAATGTGCCAATTACTTCAGAACGTTGTTCTACGCCTTTCTTTGGAGCGCCAGTACGGAGATCCCAATACATTAAACCAATCGCTTCGTTGATGTGTACCATTTTTTTCACATAATCTAAGAATTCTTTTTCAACAGACAATTTTGTTTGCGTCATTATAAAATCATCCTTTCACGTTATCATAAAAAAACATACCGCTTTAGGAATTCGTGACGAAATAAAAAAGTCCTGCTGGTCACTTTTAAATTTCTTAAAAATCTTCCTTAAACATTTCCGCGTATGGTGAAAAACTTGGATCAATCGTGTTAAAGTGACCAATCGATTGATGCAGCAGCTGCTGTATCTCATTTTTATGATGATCCTCTAAATGAGGATGCAAATTATGATAAGCCTTCTGGATGCTGGATAGGTGACTATATTGAACGTACATGTACATTAACCCTTTCTCTTTTTATTTAGTCTTAGTATGTACGCCATTCCAATGTCTTTAAACACAGTGGCATATTTCCTATTCATTGTTGCATTTGAAAGTCGTTGATTTCCGTTCCAGGTTGCTGACTTTCCGCGGGGCAAGCGGTGAGCCACATTCGTACGTTTCACTTTTAAGTGTCTCACCTGTCTAGCATCAGCGGTTAGCCCCTCGAGGTCAAAAGTTTAATGGTCATGAAGGCAAAAAACGCCTTCTTAGCCCATTTCCCTTTTGCTTGTCGGGCCTGACCAAACCGCTTCCGCTTTTCGGACTGCCAGCCTGTCCCGCAGGAGTCTCACACCTTCTACTCTAATCAACTGTCTAAGAAGATTTGAAAGCAACAAACTTTTAGAAACTGCCAAATGAAAAAAACTGTTTCGATAAAGTGATACTTACACTTTATCGAAACAGTTCTTTATCTTATTTTGCTACATATGCTGCCAGCGCTTTTTGTACATCAAAAATACTTTTATCTTTCTTAAACTGTTTAGTGATGGGTAAAGCTGTACTTGAGATCCAGATTTTCAATTCTGAATCAAGATCAAATGTTCCAGCTGTTTCTACACTAAAATGGGTGATGCTTTTATAAGGTATTGAGTGAAATTCAACTTTCTTCCCTGTAATGCCTTGTTTATCTATGACGATCAGACGCGTGTTAGTAAATACAAAATAGTCCCTAAGGATTTTATACGCTTTTTCAGTCTGTTCATTATCTGCTATAATCATTTCTAATTCTTTTTCTACTGACTGAATATCCACTTCAGATGCATTGCCCATCAATCCGCTTAAAATACCCATCTTACATCTCTCCTTTCAATCTTACAGCTCTTAGATACTTATTCTTGAAAGTTATATATTTCCCTTTTTAACCTTTAAATAAACAAGGATGTATTTGAATGCAGTTGTTTTCCGTTCCAGGATACTCGCTTTCCGCGGGGGATAAGGTAAGCCTTAATCCCGCAGGACAAAGAAAGAAACAGACGCAATACATCCCAAGAAGAAAATGTAATTTCATTTTCGAGGAGTTTCTCACCTTACACTCCATTAAATTTTTCTTTGAAGCTACATTACGATAAGAGCAAATTAAAAAGAATATTACTTTAAAAATAACAAAAAAAGACCCAAAAGCTGATTGGAAAACAGCAAATTTGGGTCTTTTTTGTATTTGTTTTATGATTGTCGCGGCGGTCTTTTACCGAAGAACTGATAGTAATCGGTCTTGAGATCACCGTTGTACAGTTTACGTTTCTTTGTAGCAGACTTGCCGTAATATTCTTCAAACTTTTCGTTAGAAGTAATAACATATACGCTCCATGTATCGTATGGTCTCATGGCATTACCTAGATCACGATATAGCTGTGCTACTTCTTCTCTGTCGCCTAGTCGCTCTCCATAAGGAGGGTTCGTAACGAGACAGCCATACTCTTTTCTTGTCGTAAAATCGCGGACTTGCATCTGTTTAAACGTAATGAAATCTTCAAAACCAGCTTCATTAGCATTATTGATTGATAGCTCGATCATTTTGTGATCAATATCTGATCCTTGAATATCAAGCGGCAGATCATACTTTGCAACGTCTTGCGCTTCACTGACAGCTTCATACCATACCTTCTTATCGATCCAATCCCACTTTTCTGATGCGAACTCACGATTTAAGCCCGGAGCAATATTTTGTCCGATCATTGCAGCTTCAATGGGAAGAGTGCCTGAACCACAGAATGGATCCACGAACGGCTTATCTGGCGTCCAGTTCGTCAGCATAATAAGTGCAGCCGCCATTGTTTCTTTTATAGGCGCACCGCTGTGAAGCTCACGATAGCCTCGCTTATGAAGACCTGTACCACTCGTATCAATTGTCAATGTTGCCATGTCTTTATGAATCGCAACCTCAATGCGATACAAAGCTCCATCTTCAGGAAACCAGGTTTTACGGTTATATTCTGTCTTTAAATTATCAACAACTGCCTTTTTAACGATTGCCTGACAATCTGAAATTGAAAATAATTTTGATTTTACGGAACGGCCGATAACCGGAAATTCACCGTTCTCTGGAATAAAATCAGCCCATGGCAATGCCTTTGTTTTTTCAAACAGTTCATCAAACGTTTCTGCTTTAAATTCGCCTACAACAAGCTTTACTCGATCAGCTGTTCTAAGCCATAAATTCGCTTTTACGAGTGACTTTTCATCTCCATCAAAATAAACTTTTCCGTTTTCTACTTGTACATTCTCAAAACCTAATGCTCGAACCTCTTGTGCTACAAGAGCTTCGAGTCCCATTGCTGCTGTTGCAATCAGACGTAATTTCGCCATATCCGTAAAACTCCCTTAATGTTGCTTTATTCGTTACCTATAAGTATACCCTGTTCTGATTGGTCATTTATTATGTAAATAGAAAAAGCCCCGGTAAACGGGGCCCTCATTCAGCTTTAATTAGGTACCAATAACGTTCTGTAAGCCATGTTCTGTTCCATAGTACTACAAACGGCAAGTCGCCTCGTACACCGGTGGTAATCATCTATCTACAAAAAGCCTTAGCTTCTTGTTCTCCCATTCGTTCAATTCCGAAAGGGAAACTCCCCTACCATAATTTGGGTTTCTCGCTCGTGGGGTTTACCGCGTTCCACTCCCTTTGTTTCCATTGGGACTACGTCACTGTGGCACTTTCAAGGTATTAACACCATATCCAGAGGACTTAGGTGCGTTCCCTGCCGTTAACCCAGTAAGCTAAAATTAGCAAACCAAGCTACCCTGGCTTATTTTTTGGCCAGGCACGATTATTACGGTCATCTCAGATCCGTGCGAGCATGGACTTTCCTCTAAACCCGAAAAATCAGGTCCAGCGATTACCCGAACGTTATTGATTTTGTTTTTAAAAGCAAGATTCATTATAGCATGTTGAAAACCTAAAAATCAAATGGATAAAAACTGGAATCAATCGTATAACTTGCTGCCAAAAACATGTTTTTCCAAATTAGATAAACGCTGAAGAATATCTGAGTTGGTCGTCGTGCTTGAAGTAACAGGCTGCATGCGACGAGTAGGCTGATCGGAAGAACTTTGCATTTCTCTGCGCAATCGGTTATTTTCTTGAACCAGCGCATCGAATTCTGTTTGGAAGTTCTCATAATCTTTGATAATCATATCAAGAAACTTATCTACTTCGTCTTGATCATAACCACGAAAGCCTTGTTTAAAGTCTTTTTCCAATATGTCTTTTGCCGTTAAATGAAAACGTTGTTCACTCATGTGAATCACCTCACACAAAGATTCTAAAATCATTTTTTCAAATCATGACCAAAATGTCAATTTCTTTCTCTTTTACTCGTTTCGATTCCATTGTTCTTCTTGAACGATAATATCCAAATCATAAGGCGTTATAAAATATATTTTGTAAGAATCGTCCAATTCCTGCTTACTCATCGCGGCCTGTAAATAATACTTCGGTGAGCCGTCCTTTTCTTCGTCGTAAAGAAGTAAAATCGCATCACTTTTTTGAACTAAAAATTGATTTTTCACGCGCAGCTGCTGTGGATTTTCGTAAGGTTTCCTGCTTACAGAGTCCACAAAATCAGCATTGATGATGATTTCTTGGTATTTTTCCTGAACATTTTCTTTCCATCTGGTCTCTTGCTCCAGGAAAGGCGTCAAAACAGCCAGCTTCAAATCAGGAAACTCCGGCTGCAGATCGAATACAACTTCAGCTGCCCATAATTCCACTCCAGGCTGTCCACTGATGATTACCCATTCCAGCCCTTCATCAATCAACGCACGAATCCGCTGCTGCAGTGCTTTCTTAATGTAGTATACCCCTTCATGACTATCACTAAAAATACCAAGTTCATGGGCTTTATATCCGCTAACCAATAAGGTTTGAATCATATAATGCCCCCCTAAATGAAAAACACCCGGCATTTATACGGCCGGGAAATTTCCTTACACTTTAGTAAAGTATAACTTGTTAACAGGCTGTTCGTCGACTTAGAAACAAGTTTATTTTAAAGTATAAGTGAAAAAAGCTGACGGCTAAGGCTTGGTCAGCCAATTTTCTTTACAAGTTTTGTGTTGTGTGACTGATTTCAGTACCAACCATAAGTGTTAATCCGACTACTACAAAAAAAAGAACAACAATCCACTGCTTCACTTATCCATCTCTCCATGAAATAAATTATATCATTTCCCTCTTAATATGACCGGTTATGGCTGCGAAAACAATCGAAATGAGAAGATTGTTGGCGGAAAACACGTTGAAATATAAGGATTTTTGACGTATTTTGCGCTTACCCGGGGAATAAAAATAAGAGAGGAAATTTATTTTCTAAAAAAAGCTTTTCTCATCCTCTCTTATTCTACAAAAAACACGGTCAATTGAGAAGAGATATTTTGAATAAATTCATAAATTTGACGAATATTTACGAATAATGGATAATACGTTGTTCCAATCGTTCGATTCTTTTTGCAAAAGCCATCTTTTCCTGTTCTTCTTTCTTCTTAAGCAGCCTTTTTTTACTTTTCCATATAGAAAATGCCCGGTCTGCAAATTTCAATGCTAGTTCAAAATCTTTCACTGTATGCTCAAAATATTTGGACAGCTCCAATGCAGGTTCCTCATCCATAGCATTCTCTGCTTCAAGCTCTTGCCAGAACAGAACCGCACGATCGATCTTGCCCTGTTTTTTATAGAGTTTAGCTAAAGCTTTCTTTGCTTGGCTATCTAGGGTTATACCAGTCTCTAAAACCTCTTTGTATGCTTCAATTGCTTTTTCTTGTTCGTTTAACGATTCAAACCATCTTGCTATAGCAAACGTTTCCCGCTCTGTGCGTATTTTATTTCCTTGTATCGTATTCGACATATGCGTATAAAGTGT
This sequence comes from Fictibacillus barbaricus, assembly GCF_031457135.1. Classification (GTDB taxonomy): domain Bacteria; phylum Bacillota; class Bacilli; order Bacillales; family Fictibacillaceae; genus Fictibacillus; species Fictibacillus barbaricus_A. Next base: position 356,318 of record NZ_JAVDWA010000002.1, read on the forward strand.
GATTAAACTTAATACATCCCATTCATTATGTCGAAACACACCTTCAAGCAAGGTGGGATCTCCCTCTTTGCAATATTGAAAGTAAAGTATTGGAGCAAGATATCCCGGAGTATCATGGATACGATCCACACCTAAAATTTCTCTTTCAACGACAGACAGCTTAACCTCGGGCAGTGTATCTTTCCATAATCTTCGAGCACCATGCAAAAGATCAAAATGACCGAACTCAGGAAGAGAAGGTACGAAATCACGGATCAATGTGTGCCTCGTTTTCACTTGCGGCCAATCAAAAGACTTTCCGTTGTACGTAACTAGATTTTTCAACTCTTTCACATGATTCAAGAAATAATGATACAGCGCAACTTCGGACCCTGGTCCAGGCAAGAAAAATTGATGAACGATGACATGCTCATCTTTGACCTGACTCATTCCCAGCATAAATATCGTATTCCCTGCTCCGCCATTCAAACCCGTAGTCTCTGTGTCAAAGAACAAAAGATCAGAAGCTTGTAATTCATTCGCATGAAGCGGATGTTTTGCTTTAACGTCCTTCCATTTATTCACGGCTATATCTAATTCGTCAAACCGATACCTTCCCCACAAATGATCCAGTGGATATTCCACTTTTCGAATGATGCAATAATCGTCTTCAAAAAAGTAGGGAGAAGCTCCAAATTTCTCCCAATAATCTCCGTTTTCGATTATTTTGTTAGACATGTCATCATTTGGAGGCAAAGGAACAGAACGTGTCGATGAAGGGTTGCCCATATGCTTTTTTAGCCGGTTCAGCTTATTTTGAATCGACATGATGGTTGACTCCTTTAATTTGTACGATTAATTTTACAGCTAATTCTTTACTGTTGTTTCCTTCTTCTATTGTTCCTGTACAAGATGGACAGCCTTTTTCACAAGGGCAGCTTTCAATAATGGATTGCGCTTGATGAAGTACAGTATCCCATGCTTCATATACTTTTTCACTCAAACCGATTCCGCCAGGATAACGGTCATATATAAAGATCGTTGGCTTTTCCGAATGGACAGCTTTAACTTGAGGTACAACATGAAGGTCATTTGAATCACACATCACAAACAATGGAGCGACATGGCGAATTACATGAGCGATTCCTAGTAATCCCGCTTCCAACTTTTCTTCTGTCAGGTCTTGTTTATCAAATGTCAGCCAAGTTGCTGAAGTATGAAGCTCTTCCTCTGGCAAATGAATCGGACCTGATCCAATGTTTTCATGTGTTTCAAATTTGATTTTTTTGAAAATCGTCGCCTTGGCTACAACCATTACGTCCCCAAATGCTTTCGAATTTTGCTCGTTTATCGTTTCCTTGTCGGTTTCTAGTACATTTAATGAAACAGCAAGATTTGCATCTGTAAAATAATCCACATCTACTTCTCGGACATATGCTTTTTTCTCTTCATAATCAAGCTTCTCTACCTGATATTGAGTACCTTGATGCAGATAAATGGCTTCTTCATGCAATAAAGTCATGGAACTGAATCGATCCATTTCTCCAATAACCCGGACGTCCGCTACATTTGTCTGATCGATAATAACCACGTTTTCCTGTGAAGCGGATCGTAAGCTAATATTGTGAGCGGGAAACGAATCGTTCATCCAAAAGAAACTCTTTCCTCTTTTATGGAGCACTTGTTCATCCACTAAAAACTCAAGCACATCCATAATTTCCTGATTCCCAAACGCATCGCCTTCTTTAAAAGGCAGTTCGTAAGCCGCACATTTTAGGTGATCGACCAAAATAATGAGGTTATCTGGATTTATTCTTGCTGACTCGGGTGATTGATTGAAAAAATAATCAGGATTTTGAATAACATACTGATCAAGAGGTGAAGAGGATGCAACCATGATCACAACACTTTCATCCTGCCTTCTGCCTGCCCTGCCAGCTTGCTGCCATGCACTTGCTATCGAACCAGGATAACCTGTTAAAATACATGCATGCAGCTGACCAATATCTACACCTAGCTCTAGGGCATTTGTAGATACTACACCCATGATTTCCCCGTTGCGCAGTCCTTTTTCGATAGCGCGTCTTTGCTTTGGCAAATAACCGCCGCGGTATCCTTGGATCGATTTAGTACCGAACTCCTTTTTCACGAGTTCTTGCAAATAAGTTAGCAAGATTTCAACTCTCACACGGCTTCTCGCAAAAACAATTGTTTGAATGCGATTTTCTAAAAAGAGCTTCGCTAAATTACGAGCTTCGAGTGTTGCACTTCGCCTAACATTTAACGGAACATTCACGACCGGCGGATTATAAAAAAGAAAATGCTTACGGCCAGCAGGGGCACCGTTATTATCAATTAATGTCATCGGATTTCCTGTAAGCTGTTCAGCAAGTTCTTTTGGATTCGCAATAGTCGCAGATGTACATATAAAGACAGGATCGCTGCCGTAAAAATGACAGATCCGTTTTAAGCGTCTGATCACATTTGCAACATGGCTCCCAAAAACACCCCTGTATGTATGAAGTTCATCAATGACGACATACTTTAAGTTCTCAAACAGCGCAACCCATTTCGTATGATGCGGAAGAACAGCTGCATGCAGCATATCAGGGTTTGTCATTACTATATTTCCAGCTTTTCTTACGACCTGGCGTATGTTTGCCGGGGTATCCCCGTCATAAGTGTAACTTTTTATGTCTAATCCCATTTCATCGATCAGTTCATTCATTTCTGCTTTCTGATCTTGAGCAAGTGCTTTTGTCGGGAACAAATAAAGCGCTCTAGATTCAGGATTGTTTGCTGCCTCTTGTAACACAGGCAGGTTATAGCAAAGTGTTTTACCAGACGCCGTTGGTGTTACAGCAACAAAGTTCTCATTTCTTTGTGCCGTTTCAAAAGCGGATAATTGATGAATATATAAAGAAGAAATCCCTCTTTTAGTAAGAGCAGATTGTAAATTAGGATGTAATAAAGCTGGCAATGGAACGGAAACCGCTTCTTTTGGTTCAATCGTCTTCCAGTGCACTATTTGTTTAGAAACATCAGGCTCTCGCAAGACATCCATAACTTGTTGAATGGATTTTTTTTGAAACATGCTTCTCACCTCATTTTCATTGTAACGAATATTTGTTCGCAATGAAATAGGGACTTGAACTGAATGTTCAAGCCACATAAGATTAAGTAATTAATTTGCAGTTTCAGTTAATCGTTTTCATTCTAATCCGGAAATCCAATTCTCTACAGTGAGAACATTTGCCTGACGAGGAAAAACTTTTTCGGTCAAAACGCGGTGTACCTCGGGGTCAGCATCCAGACACGCATCAGAAAGTACTGTAAGATCATAATCTTTATCTGCCGCTTCACGTAAGGTTGATAAAACGACTCCACTCGTAGAAATACCACTGATGATTAACTTATCAATTTGCCAAGATCGAAGTATAACTTCGAGATTGCTGCCCGCAAACGCGCTAACCCTGTATTTTGTAACAACTAGTTCGCTTGGTTCTGGCTTAACGGATTCGTGTATTTGTGTCGCTGATTCTGTGATTGTCATTCCACCCGATTTGGAAATAGCTGAAAACATTTTGTTTTTCGGATTGATCTCTGGATAGCCTTTGCTAAAGGCAACTCGTACAAAAATAACTGGTATATCATGTTGACGTGCAGCTTCAATAGCTTTTTGGAACGGTAACAGTACTGCTTCTTCTTCTGCGTAACGAGATACAATGCCCTTTTGCAGATCCATGACCAGCAAAGCGGTCTTGTCGTTAAGATTATTCATGTGCTTAAGCTCCTTTTTATAAGCTGAAAATCAACTCTTGATTTGTATACGGTTAGATTGAACCCACATGTTTTCAATGAAAGTGTTAACGGGTCTAATGAAATTATACAATAGTTGTTAACTCAAACTTTTCATATGTAAAAAAAATGATTAATTACTCTTCGTATATTGGGAAAGGTATTCGAAACGACTTAAAAATATCGATTACGACTGTAACTTCAGAACTCAAAAATTAAAAAGATGAGAATCTTGCTGTAAAAAACAAACAAAAAAATAAGTGATTCATTTCAATACTGAACCACTTACATCCTTTTTAATTATTCCGGAGAATTATTATATGCCATTCCGCAAGAACAGCGACTATCTCCAAATAACAAATTATAAGCAGCTGGGAATTCCTGATTAACTCGTTGTACTTCTCTTGCAAATTCTTTATTGTCAGCAGGTACTCTCGAAAGTGAGTCAGCTTTTTTCTGGGAATCAATATAGGCTCCAGGAGGAACAAACCGATTCTTAGCAATATGAACACCATTTGTGACGACCGCATTATTAGCAATAAATACACCGCTTTCTACAATAGCGTCATAAACGATGGTTTTAAATCCAACAAATACCTTTTTTCCAATATAGCAAGGTCCATGAATAAGAGCTCCATGCGCTACTGAAACATCCTTGCTTATATATATGGAATAATCTTTCCCCTTAACTTCAACCAATTTATTTAATAATCCGTGTAAAATCACACCATCCTGAAGATTGGTATTAGACCCTATATAAAAAGGCGTTCCTTCATCTGCACGAATACTGACTAATGGAGCTACATAAACATTTTTTCTTAAAACGACATCACCTATTACACTTGTAAATGGACTTACGAATGCACTTTTGTCAATTGTTGGAGAAATTTGAATGGGATTAAATGATGTAATTGGATTAGGACTAATAAACGGTTTAAAACAATGGTTTACATGATTTGTACATGATTCATCATAATGTTTCAACCTGACCACCTCATTCAATTCGTTATTTAATCAGGTTATGCAGACTAGAGTAATTATGCAACAGACGAAACCATTGACATTAAACAATCAGACCTATCGCAGAAAAATAAAAATGGAAAAAATGTACAGCATGATGATACTATGTAAATAGGAAAAAATTTTTTTATCAATGGGAGTGAAACAAATGTCAGTTGATGTTTATATTAATTTTAACGGGAATTGCCGTGAAGCCGTAGAATTTTACGCACATGTATTTGAAACTGAAGCACCGAAAATCATGACTTTTGGCGAAGCACCTTCTCACCCGGATTATCCACTTCCTGAAGAAGCAAAAGATTTAGTGATGCATACAAGACTTAATATTGATGGAAGCAATGTTATGTTTTCTGATACAATGCCAGGAATGCCTTTTACAGAAGGAAACAACATCACGCTAGCGTTTGTAAATAGTAATATGGATCATATTAAAACCGTTTATAGCAAACTAAAAGAAGGCGGAAAAGTAGAATTAGAGCTTCAAGAAACATTTTGGAGCCCGCTTTATGGACAAGTCACAGATAAATTCGGAATCATGTGGCAGTTAAACTTTGATAATGGACAAACAGCTACGTAACCTGTTAAAACTTTATATTATCTAGCAAAAAAAGGCTGATCAAAAGTAGCGATCAGCCTTGTTTCTTTTTAATTTGTATATAAAATTTCAACCCTTCATCCTCGTTTGGATAAATCAGACATTCTCTCGAGCAGGTTAGTTAGAAAAAAAAGGCATGAACTAAAAGTTTTACACTTTAAGTTCATGCCTCTTCTATATAATATCTATGAAATTGAATCACACTTTGTTTCACAGTTTTTAGCTAGCGAACATGCAGCACATTTCCCTTGCTTGCTCTTTTTTACATGGCGAAAAATAGCCCAGCCCGCGTAACCAAAAATAAGCAGTGCGAAAAGAATATTTAAAAGCATAGGTCAGTCCTCCTTCTCTAGTACCCTAAGAGTCTTCCCACTTGATAGATTACTAATGATAATAAATAAGCAATAACAAGTGCATATCCTACTGAGAAGTATGTCCATTTCGCAGATCCCGCTTCTTTACGGATCGTAGCAACTGTTGCTAAGCATGGCACATACAACAGGACAAACACCATAAAGCTGAATGCTGATAGCGGTGAGAATTCGTTAGATAGCAAACCTTGCAATGAATCTGCATTCGGAACGTGATAAATGATGTTCATTGCAGAAACGACCACTTCTTTTGCTAAGAAACCCGTTATCAATGATGCTCCGGCTTGCCATGAACCAAATCCTAAAGGTGCTAGGATTGGAGCGAGAACTCCACCGATCATAGCCAGAAAACTATCATCCATTTTTACATCAAATCCGCCTGGTCCTGCATATGACATTAACCAAATCATTACAGAACCACCGAAAATAAAGGTCCCTGCTTTTTTTATGAAGCCCTTACCTTTGTCCCACGTACTGCGGAATAATGCCTTTCCTTGAGGCATTCGGTAAGGCGGTAATTCTACAACGAACATGGAGAATTCTCCTTTTAAAATCGTCATAGAGAATATTTTTGCTAATGTTAAAGCGACTACTATTCCGAGCACGTACAGAGAAAAAACGACGAGTGCTTGGTACTTTGCAAAAAATGCACCAACGAAAAGTGCGTAAACAGGCAACCGTGCTGAACAAGACATTAAAGGCGTCAACAAAATGGTTAACAATCGTTCCCTCGGCTGCTCAATCGTTCGAGCTGCCATTACTCCTGGTACATTGCATCCAAATCCGATAATCATCGGTATGAATGCTTTACCATTCAACCCTACCATTTCCATTGTGCGGTCCATGACTAGCGCAGCCCTTGACATGTATCCTGAATCTTCAAGAAACGAGATTAATAAAAACAGAATGAAAATTTGCGGTACGAATACGAGAACACCGCCAACTCCAGCAACAATTCCGTCAAGAACAACGGCTTTAATAAAATCAGACGCTTGCAAAGCATTTAATCCGCTCGTCAGCCAGTTTGTCAGTGAACCCGACAAAAATCCATCCAGCATATCAGACAGAGGTAACCCAAGCCAGTCAAAGGTAAGTTTAAACATGAGAAACATCGTAACAAGAAAGATCGGTATACCAAGTAACGGATGTGTTACAACACGATCGATCTTTTCAGTTAAGGATTTATCTTGATCTTGTTGAGATACAACAGACTTCGCAATAACTTGATCAATAAATTCTTTTCTTACAGAATAAATCCATCTTGCAAGAGTCGGAACGCCTAACTCTCTTTTGACATATTCATTCGTTTCTTGAATGATTTGGTTGATCTGATTCGCATTTTCAAATGAGGCAATAAATTTTGTTACCTCCGCATTTCCTTCTAAAAGCTGAATGGCTGTCCATCTTTTTGGAATTGAAAGTTCAGAAGGCAGCATTGAAATGATTTTTTTAATACGATCTTCAACAAGCTGTCCATAATCGATTTTAAAAGAAGATTCCGTTTGATGATTCGTTTCTAATAAATCATTTATTGTGCCTGTTCCCTTACCAGATCGAGCGATAACAGGAACAACAGGGACTTGTAATAGTTTAGATAGAATTGTTTCATCTATGGTAATGCCTCTTCGCTTTGCTACATCTGTCATATTGAGCCCAATGATTAGCGGTTTTCCAAACTCAAGCAGCTGCATTGTCAGCAATAGATTTCTTTCAATCTGTGAAGCATCCACTATGTTAATAATTCCATCGAATTGTTCGGTAACAAAGAAATGTGAAACAACCGCTTCGTCTTTAGAGAGAGGACTTAAAGAATAAACACCAGGTAAATCAATTAGATTTCCTTTTTTGTTTTTTATGACCCCTACTTTTTTTTCAACGGTTACCCCGCTCCAGTTGCCGACATACTGATATGTACCTGTGAGGTTATTAAAGAGTGATGTTTTACCAGTATTCGGATTACCGATTAAAGCGATGTTTAGCATGATTTTTCAACCCTTATGAATGATGCATCCTGTAAACGGATACCCAATGATTGACCACTGTTTTCTAACATACAAGGACCTTTAAACGGCATTTTGCACTGCAAACATACTTGAGAACCCTCACAAATTCCTAAATCTAAAAGTCGGCGTTTTACCGTTTCACTTAATGATGATAAGTCAACGATTTTCGCCTTTTCCCCTTTACATAACTCTGAAAGTAACATAGTCGAATCCTCCAAAAGCTGAAAATAATAATTATTATCAATTACGTTTATAAAAAAAATCTCCTAATAGAGAATGATAACCTTTATCAATTAAATTTAGTTTATAACAAAATTGGGCGTTTGGCTATGCCTATTTAAAAATTTTTCATAATTATTATTAAAGATAATCCGATTCAATACCTTTTATGATTTTAAAACAGAAAAAATAAAGAAGAAAAAGGAAGGCACATATGTATGCCTCCCCTTTCAAGCATTTATTTACCTAGTTGATTTGCATCATATACATTAACATCCGCTGGAGCTGAGAGGTACAACTTTGCTTTTTCAAGGAATGTTGTGAGGTGTTCACTTCCATTATGGCTTTGAACAGCTTCATGATCTCTCCATACTTCCACCATTAAATATGCATTCGTTTTTTCCGTATCTTTTAGTAAATGGTATGAAACATTTCCACTTTCTTCTCTTGATGCATCCACTAACTTGTAGATCTCATCCAAAAATTCTTCTTCTTTTTCTTTTAATACCTGAAATCCTGCATGAATAATAATCATCGGTTGTATTCTCCCTCTCTTGTTGTCTATCTCCACTCTGTTGTTGTTTCAATTGGTAAACGAACCGATTGATACCCCTCATCCGCTGCTTTTCCAATTGATAACAGCATAACTGGGAAGTACCGTTCTTTGTCTAAATCCAGCGCTTCAGCGATTCTGTCCTTTTCATAGCCGCCAATTGGATTCGTGTCATAACCATATGCACGTGCCACTAACATGAGCTGCATAGAAACAAGTCCTGAATCAATCAGATTCATATCTTTGAACTGTTCAGGGGACATCATTTCTAACAAACCTCTTATAGCCGGTACTTGCTGATCTCTTACTTCAGCAGGCATATGTCCTTCGTCTACTGCCTTGTCGTAGATTTGCTCCAAATATTCTAAACTGTTCGTATCTGCAAAGACGGCAATGACGGCTGCCGAAGTTTCAACTTGTCTTTGATTGAACTTTGCAAGTGGCGCTAACGTATTTTTCCCTTCTTCAGTATCAATTACCACAAACCGCCAAGGCTGTAAATTTACTGAAGAGGGGGCAAGTGAAGCAGCAGTTAAGATTTCCTTCATCTCTTCTCTTGAAATTTTTACAGATGGATCATAGTTGCGAATGGAACGGCGTCCCGTAATTATTTGTTGAAAATCATTTATTTTTGTTTGCTGCATTGTTATTCTCCTTTTTGTCGAGTCTGGGTTGATTAACTAGGTTTTAAAATAGATTTAGATTTTTTCGATGTTGTTTTGGATACGAGTAAGCATGTCCAGAAGCTGTACACGCTCTTCTTCCTTAAAACCATTTAAGACATCTGATATGAACTTTTGTTTTTCTTCTCGATATTGAATGATTCTTAATCGTCCCTCATCTGATAATTGAACATACGTAAATCGCTGATCTTCAGGATTCTTTCGTCTGATAACCATTCTCTTTTCTTCTAGTTGTTTCAAATGTCTCGTCACAGCTGCATGATCAATGTTTACTCTTTTCTGTAACTCTCTTTGACTAATTTCTTCAACTTCATACAACTCATGCAAAAGCTTCAAACGAGTCTGACTAATTCCTGTGCAGCTTTCAAATTTCGGAGCTGTTCTTCGATAAATATCATATAGCTGGTAAAGGATTGTTTCATCTGCAATGAATGAGTTGGACATGAATAACATCCACCTCCTATAATTTAAATAGTATTTGATAGCTCAATAATTGATACGTCAATTAATATAATACATGTCCTTATTGAAGTCAAAAATAATGCTTTTTAATCAAGGTTGCTTTCGTATACATCGTTGCTTTTGTAAGTCGCTGATTTCCGTTCCAGGCTGCTCGCTTTCCGAGGGGCAGGCGGTGAGCCACATTCGTACGTTTCACTTTTAAGTGTCTCGCCTGTCCCCCAGGAGTCTCACCCCTTACACTCCAATCACTTTGGAATTAAATTACAAAAATGCCCCCATAGCAACAATCTCTTAAAAAATAGCTTAACAAAAAGAGTGGAACAACTGTCCACTCTTTTCTATCGTTATATACTTGTCCTAAGATCCCAAAGTTCTGGGAAAAAACGCTGATCAAGAACTTTCTTTAAATAGTTGACACCTGATGAACCTCCCGTTCCCACTTTAAAGCCGATTATTCTTTCAACCGTCTTCATATGCCGGAAACGCCACTGCTGCAGATTGTCCTCGATATCTACGAGCTTTTCTGCAAGTTCATAAAGATCCCAATATTTTTCTACATTTTTATATACTTCTAACCAGGCTGCTTCAACACTGCTGTTATATTCGTATTTTTTCGTCACATCACGATTTAAAACTTCCTCATCAATATAGAGTCCGCCTTTCGCTAATGCTTGGATAGATACATCATATAAACTCGGTGTATGCAATGCTATCGTTAGCTGTTCCAGTAATTCCTGATCTTTTTTATAGATTTCTAAAATGTGAGGTGTTTTATATCCGAGAGCAAATTCAATCATTCGATACTGATACGACTGAAATCCTGAAGCTTGCCCTAATTTATCCCGAAACTCCATGTACTCTGCCGGCGTTAAAGTGGATAACACATTCCAAGATTCAATAATCTGCGACTGGATTTTAGATACACGTGAAAGCATTTTAAATGCAGCATGAAGATTTCCATTTTCAATAGAAGAAATAGCTGAGCGTGTTTCATGTAAAATCAATTTCATCCACAACTCACTCACTTGATGAATGATTATAAAAAGCATTTCATCATGATGTCCGGATAGCCTTTTTTGACTGGTTAAAATCTGGTCTAGTTTTAAATACTCTCCATACGTCATCTGATTCATAAAATTCGTATAGATCCCTTTTTCAGATTCTTTGCTGTCCATATTTTTATGTTCTGCCATACAACCCTCTCCAATCAGGACATAGCCCCCAATGAAATGATAACGCTTTCATTATACATGATAAATGACCTATTTATTAAGTTAAATTGAAAAAAAGAGCCATCCCACTGGATCACCCCATTTTGCAATCATTACCTTATCTTCTTTTCTTTCTTCAAGAAGATTGCTGAAAAACCGGTATACCAGATAGGAACGAATTAACTAATAGTTCTAGTGTTACATCAAGGTCTAGAGGAAGACCGAATCCCCCTTTTTGCTCTAGCGATGCAAAGCCATGAAGCATGCTACGGAAACACCGTACTGCATGTAAAGCTGTGTCTTCTAACAAATCAAAATCCCGAAAAACGTCTGTTAATATAGCAACAAGAGCCTTCCCTGCTTGCTGAACTTCTGCATCATTGTGATCTGGGGCTTGCAGTGTTAATTCATATAGACCAGGACGCGACCTCGCAAAATCAACATAAGCTTTTGCCAAACTCCTGATCGTTTCTTCTTTATCTTGCTCATTTATCTTCTGTATGAGCTTATTGTTTAATTCGGCTAATCCATATAAGGCTAATAATCTTTTAAGCCCTTCTAATCCATCGATATGGTTGTATAAGGATGGGGTTCGTACTTTTAAAGTCCTTGCGAGCGATGCTAATGTTATTTGATCCATACCTTGTTCATCAGCTAATTTCGCAGCAGTATGTACGATTGTATTTGTATCGAGCCCGATTCTAGGAGACATTGATTAACTGCTCCTTTTTTCTGTAAGATCTGATGAAGATAATGCAGACTTCTCCAATGCTTTTTTAATAGAAGGAAGAGGATTCTCAAGCATTTTTCCATGTCCTACTGCAAGCAGCGTCGGATTTAATTCATATATTTTAAGAGCGGATGAAGCTGCTTCCTTTGCATTCCATGTACCCCATTTCGGAAATGAAAAAAGTGGAACAAGCTGGCCAGCAATGGCAAATCCTCCTCTTGTTTGAAAAGCATCCCCAGCGATTAGTGCACCTGACCGCCTATCATAAAATGCCATTGAGCCTGGTGTGTGGCCAGGAACTGAAATAGCCTGAAGGGAACCAATTTTGTCTCCTTCTTTAAGCAGCACATCTGCCCGAGTTTGAATGTTTTTCGAAACCCCTCCTTTAATAGGAGTATCTGATTCACTGGAATCCAATGAAAGATCGCCATCCATTAAACGGGCATCTCGTTTCGAGATATAAACCAATGCATTCGGCAGCTGTTTTCTTAGTGAGTCTAATGCTCCCACATGATCATCATGGGCATGTGTTATAACAATTTTAGTAATCGGCTTACCAATTTTTTGTGCTGCTGTAATTATACCTTTACTGCTATGTGGAAGAGCAGCGTCTATTAAAGTCAAACTTTCCTTTTCCTCCACGAAATAACAATTTACTGGAAACAAATAAGGCAAAAATGCTAACTGATATAGATGCTCTTTTTTCGTAATCTTCATAACAAAACATCTCCTTATAAAAAACTAATACCATTAGTTTTAATATAACTAATGGTATTAGTTTTTGCAATAAGAATTTCCTTAATATGTATAAAATTGTTTAATGGGCGCATAACTAAAAACCCCCACTCATTTTCAGAATAGGGGTTTTTCTTACAAGGAGGTTGCTGATTAACGAAGTCCGCCTAGTGCTTGTGCTACAAGACGCTTAGTGATTTCGCCACCAACAGATCCGTTTGCACGAGAAGTTGTGTCTGGTCCAAGATGTACTCCGAACTCAGCAGCGATCTCTTGCTTCATTGCATCAAGAGCACCTTGTGCTCCAGGAACTACGATTTGATTGCTTTGGTTACGTGCCATGCGATTTCCCTCCTTTGGGAGATAATATGTACGGAAAATTAAATTTGTTTTTCCGTTAAAAGTAGTATTAGTTATTTTTGAAAACCTATTCATAGAAATATAATTTTTTTTCAAAAAAAACAAGAACCTATTAAAGGTCCTTGTTTTCTTTAGCGTTATTTAACAATTCTTGTTCAAGTAATTGCGCTTCTTTTAATTCTTTTGCGTGGTGCTTTTTAAAAAACACCAAAGTTCGCCAAGCAAAAATAGTAAATATAATCAGCGTAATAACAGCTGGTATGTAGTCCATCTTGTTTTCAGGAAAAATAATTGGCGGCATTCCTTAGCACCCTCTCGGTAAACATTACAATATGATTATAACAAATTAGAGTATGTATTGATAATCTATAAAGCAGAATTTTTGTTTTGTACTGCTTTATGTTTAATTTTATTGTTATTTATAGCAATTTTAATAAGTACAAGACAGCACAAGACTCCAATACTAAATCCAGCTAAAATATCTGATGGATAGTGGACACCTACATAGACCCTGCTCACACCTAATAAGAAAGGGATAATGGTACCAATCCACAAAATCCAAGGCTTTTGGAATTTTTGATAAAGTAAAAATGCAGCAAACAAATAAAATGATGTTCCTACCATTGCGTTCCCACTCGGGAAACTGTAGCCATCCTCTTCCAATAATCGATTTTCAACAGGACGTTCCCGCTCAAATGCATTCTTTATTATTTTATTTAATCCAAAAGTCACCGCAAGACTTGATAATAATAAGAATCCGTTTAGCCATTTTTTATTAAAAAATAACAAAATCATACCTAGTAAGCATAAAACTCCTAATACTTTTGCATCTCCAACATGTGTAAAAGATATTACACTTTTATTTAATAAATCATTTCTGGTGTTAAAGAGCATACTTCTTCCCTCTGAATCCATCTCATGAATAAAAGATAATGGATAAAACGCACAAAAGGTCATTACAATACTGCAAAACCCTATTATTAAATTAACTTTTTTCATCTTTTTTTCACTCTCCTATCCTATATTTTACTTCAGTCTCCAATAAATAGGATAGTCATGTTTTTTTGTCTACTCATTCAAATAAAAGGATGACTCAAACGAGTCATCCTTTTAAAAGTTCTTGTTCTTTTACATAACGGTTCCATGGATGTCCCATGCATTCTTTGCTGCATGACCGTTTATGCTCTTTCTCGCATTCTTCACACATTAGAAGGTGCGCATTACATTCTGGATTTCCGCATTTCACATAGCGTTCTTCAGAATTTCCACAATGACAGCACTTCCCGACAACCGTTTCGTCCCCGCTTCGATTAACAGAAACGGAAATTCTCTCGTCAAATACGTAGCATTTCCCGTCCCAAAGTTTACCCTTTGTTTCTTCATCATACCCATAACTAATGATGCCGCCTTCAAGCTGTGAAACGTCTTTAAATCCTTCTTTTACTAAGAAACCGGAGAATTTTTCACAACGAATACCGCCCGTACAATACGTAAGAACTTTCTTGTCTTTAAACTGAGTAAAGTTTTCCTTTACCCATTTTGGAAGCTCTCTGAATGTTTCTATGTCTGGTCGGATCGCATTTTTAAAATGACCTAAATCATATTCGTACGTATTACGAGCGTCCAGAATAACAACATCATCATCCTCCAAAGCTTCCATCCATTCTTTTGGAGAAAGGTGTTTTCCCGTTACCTCGTTAGGGTTTACATCATCTTCTAAGCTTAGATGGACCAGCTCAGGTCTTACTCTCACTTTCATTTTTTTAAAAGCATGTTCGTTTACTCTGTCAATCTTAAAAACGGTATCGGCAAACCTTTCATCGGCTTTCATATGATTCATGTATTGTTCAGTTTGTTCAATCGTTCCTGAAACCGTTCCATTTATACCTTCTTCAGCAACGAGAATTCGCCCTTTTAGGCCAATTTCTTTACAAACATTCAGATGTTCTTCTTTGAACGTTTCAGGGTCTTCTATTTTGACATATTTATAATATAACAGCACTTGATATTGCATTTTAATTCACCTTCTTTTACTTCTTCAAAAACTACCTTTCCTATAATAACAAATTATACAAAAAAGAAAAATACAGGCTGCCCTGTATTTTAAATTTTATTTAAAGTATAGTTTCTCAAAACATCTGCTGCTTCATCAAATTTTTCATCTTCTGCAAGTTCTAGTGGCGTCTTTCCATCATTTTTTGCGATAAAGGGATCTGCACCCTTTCCTAAATAATACAATAGCATCTCAGGATCATTATGATGGGCGGCTTGATGAAGGACGGTCCATCCTCCGCTTTGTTTATCATTAATATTCGCGCCATGTTCTAGCAGTAATCCAATCATTTCAGTTCGGTTCTTTTTATTTGCTGCTGCAGCATGAAGCGGCGTATTAGCCATTTCATTTTCAGATCTCACATGTACATCTGCGTTATTCTGCAAAAGCAGCTCTACTGCATCAAAGTGTCCAAAATGAGCGGCTAAATGCAGAGGAGACCAGCCATCTTGAAGTTTATTTACATTTGTTTCTTCATGCGAAAGTATCTTCTTCAGTTCTGTTACATTTCCATCCATCGAAGCTTTATGTATGCTCATAATCACATTCCTTTCGATTTCTTTCATAACTAGTAATTCAACAAATCGACATGAAAACCTTTTCTTTTACAAAACACTCTTATCTAAAGGGTTGTTGATTTCAATAAAATTGTTGACTGCAGGGTATTTTTAACTGCTCACATGGAAGGTTGATTGGAGTGTAAGGTGCGAGACTCCTGCGGGATCAGTGTGACAGGTGAGACCCCACAGGTGCAAAGCGCCAGGTAGGCTCACCGCACACCCCGCGGAAAGCGAGTATCCTGAAGCGGAAATCAATCACTTTCAAGAGCAACAGAATATGCGGAAACAGCCACACAATACAACAAAACGATACATTTATTTACAAAAATTCTCTGCGATTCCCAGTTGTTTCAATTAACTACTTATGTGAGTATTATAGTAGTGAAAGTCGTTGAGGAACGGTATATTGGGGGATAATATGCGTTTTAAAATTACATCTTTATGTATATCTGCATTTCTAATGATGGGAACAGCTGCGTATGCGTCTACACCTTACACAGTAAAAAATGGTGATTCTATGTACACCATCGCACAGCAGCATAATATTAGTTCTAAACTGATGCTAGGGATGAATCGATTACCTTGTCCCAATATTTATCCTGGTCAAACTGTATATATTCCTTCTTCTTCGAAACACTATACAGTTAAATCTGGGGATACCTTATATAAAATCGCTTCGGCGTCAAATGTTAGTTTATGGGCAATGCAAAAGATAAACCCGCAATTGAAACAGATCAATTGGGTTTTTCCAGGTCAAATTTTAGACGTTCCAGTTACTGCTGCGGCGCCTAATGCACCTTCTGCTCCAAAATCAGCTCCTGCACCTGCAAAATATTCTGTTGACAGCTACGCAACACAAGTTTCTCAACTTGTGAATCAAGAGCGTCAAAAAGCAGGACTTGCCCCATTAACACTTGATGCTGAATTAAGTAATGTTGCCATGGCAAAAGCAAAGGATATGATTCAAAACAACTACTTTGATCATAATTCTCCAAAATATGGTTCACCGTTCGATATGATGAGAAGTTTTGGAATCGATTACACAGCTGCCGGCGAAAACATTGCAAAAGGGCAAACTTCACCACAAGCTGTTATGGCGGACTGGATGAACAGTCCTGGCCACAGACAAAATATTTTAAGCTCAAATTATGATTCTATCGGGGTTGCTTACTATCAAGGAGCCTGGGTACAGTTATTCAAAAAATAAGTTTCTATATGACGACTCTCACTAAAAAAGCATCCAGCCGACAATGGCTGAATGCTTTTACTTTTAATTTTTAATAAGAGAGACTCGGAATGGATAAAGCGTACCCGTCATGATATTATTTAAAATCGCTGGATCATTTTCCATTATAGCCTGTGCTTCATTCTCCGTTACATTCTGCAAGATAACAATTCCAAACGAAGCGTCTAAACATGGTCCTGCTAAGACCAGTTTTCCATCCTGCAAAAGACTTTTCAGATAGACAAAATGTGATTCTAACGCATTTTGCTCTGCTTCTGTTTGGTCATTCATAAAATTTTCTCTTACTGGCTTAATCTGATATAAAAATTCATTCGTTAGCATCTAACTCTCCCCTTTTTAGGAGAATTCTCTAATGCTTTTTAAATATCCTTTTTATCTCTTTTATTTTTATTAAAGTTTGGTTTTCGATTTTGAACTTTACTTTTTCCTGCAGCAACTGAATTCTTCGGTTTTGTTTGTTCATCCCGAATAAGCACTTGACCTTCTTTTAGTACTTGCTTTTGTAAAGGAACATTTAACTTTGTCGTCCATTTCTTCACAGAAGATAACTCTGCCTTCGTAACCAGAGAAACAACAGTTCCTTCTTTCCCCATACGGCCTGTTCTGCCTGAACGGTGAACATATTGTTTTACATCTTCAGGAAGTTCCAAATGAACAACATGTGTTACATCAGGAATATCCAAACCCCGTGTTGCTACATCAGTTGTTAAAAGTACTGGTATCTTCCCGCGTTTAAAATCTGTTAGAACTCTTTTACGATCGTCTTTTGTTGAATTTCCTGCTAATACACCCAATTGTATTTTTTTAAATTCGAGCTTTGAAGCAAACTCATCCATTTTCATCGAATTATTTACGAAAACAATGGCTTTAATGTCTGGTGTATGACGAATTAATTTACGAAGATTATCTACTTTATCGCGGTATTCGGACAACATAAACGTATGTGTAACACTGTTTGAAGAAGTTTCTTTTTCCGCTTTGATAACATCGGGCTGATCAGCTAATTTTTTTGACCATTCTTCTGTTTTGTTATTAATCGTGGCTGACACAAAAACAAGCTGTCTATCTTTTAACGTCGCTCCAATAACTTGTTCAACATCTCCGCCAAAACCTGCTTCAACAATATGATCTGCTTCATCGATTACGATAGTTTTGACCTCATGCATTTTCAGCTTTTTGTTTTGAATCAATTCTTTTACACGCCCTGGGGTCCCAACAATAAACTGAGGTTTCTTTTTTAGTTTATCAAGCTGCCTCTGCATGTTGGCTCCGCCAATAAGAGATGCACCGCTAATGCCGCTGTTTTCAGTGAATTTCTGACAAACCTCAAAAATTTGCATCGCCAATTCTCTAGTAGGTGCCAGAAAGACGACTTGAGCATTTTTGATCTCTGCATTAATTTTTGCAAGAGCCGGAAGACCATACGCTATCGTTTTGCCTGTCCCTGTTGGTGATTCAATTACAATATCTTTATTTTCCAGCAAGGAAGGAAAAGCACGTTCCTGAATAGTTGTTAATGAAGTAAATCCGCTCTTGTTCCAGGCATTTTGAATAAATTCCGGAAACTCATTGATCTGTTGTGTCATTTTTTGTACCCCTTAAAATATTGATTAAATTCTTTTATGGAAGCAATTACTTCTCCAAGAACTTCTGAAAAACGTTCCGTATCATCTTCTGTCACAGGTTTTTCAATGTTTATGGAAACAGTATTATAAAATACGTTTCTCGATTCCCCATATATATAGGTAAGTTTTTGCTCCATTTTGCTTTTTATTTCACCAGTCGTCCACTTTTTTAAAATCATTTGAAGCTTTTTGCAGTCTGTTTCAATTTCATATACTGGTGTCTCGATCTCGATTGATAAATTACATCCTGCACCTTCAGGATTATCTTGCAGTTTTTCGGTTGCAAGATTTGCTAAGTTTGTGCTTAAAATCACTTTCCCTTTTATAGAATCACTGATCCCTAAAACGATAAAGCTGATTGAATTACGTTTTTCTATTACAGCAAAATCCACTATATCTTCTCGGTTGATAATTTCTATCTCTCCTGAAAAATCAGAGTCATATACGACGCCTTCAAACACAACCTTAAGATTATCATAAACGGATGGATGATACATCTTGTTATCTCCTTATTTTAGAAGAAGTTTTTATGTACGGTACGTGAAATTTTATTTCATTTGATCTTTCAACTGATTTAATACGTACAAAACGGATTTAACCATTTCTGTAATCCGCTTATCCTTCATTTTTTTTTGAAAAACATACACTCCTAGATATCCTATATTTTCTGCGGCTGTTTTAATTTGAATCGGATACAAATACTTCGGCTTGTTCGCGATCACCCAGTCTCTTGCAGCCGGCTCCCACTCGGATACTCTAGTATGAATCCGATCAGCAAAAGGTTTTACTTCTGTATAAAAGTCCGCTTCATCTTCTCGCTGCTTTGTCTGGTTTTTAAAAATATCAAACGCTTCCTCTATATCTTCTATCAATTGAATGGTCATGTGATATAAATGATTGCTCATAAAAAAGTCCCTCCATTCCTTATACTGTACCAAAGAATAGAAGGACTTACACTTTTTCATTTTTATTATAGAGTAAATAAACTCACAAACCAGTTCTTTTTATGCTTTGGCTTCACATATTCCACTTCTTCTGTATGACTCTTTTTTAACAATGCTACTTCTAGATCTTGAAGTCTAAACTCCATTAATTCCATTTTTTTAACTAAATCTTCTACTTCCCGAGCATGCTGCAGCATCTGGTAAGAAACCACTGCATCCGCTTTTTCTTCTATTTTTTTTTCTAATGCTGTGATGGCTGCTTCCAATCGTTCAAACTTATCATCAAACTCTATTGGAAGCTCCATTGTTTGTCCTTCCATCTTAAACGTGCTGATTTGAATATCGCTCATTAACAATCCTTGATCGAGCTGTGTTTTTATTTTTTTTAGCTGTTCGATGTCTTCTTGTCTAAATAAATAATGCCCATGGTCATTCTTATCACACTGAATATTGAAATGTCTTACCCAACGCTGAACTGTTGTTGGATTCACTCCAAGCTCCTCAGAGACAGTTTTGGTCTTCAATACCGTTTCCATAGTGAATACCTCCCCGTTTTCTTGTAGGTACTAATTTCGAGGATTTTCCTTTTAACCCTTCATACGTGACAAAACTAGTTTTCATTCGGCAAAGAAAGTGGTTTTTGCCTAATTTACATAGAATTCGACATCTATTTGTTGATTATTTGTATATTCAGTCGCCCCATCCGTAAAACTAATCATGTACGTAAAATAAAGGAGGGTCACACAAAATGAGCGGTGAAAGCAAACAGCAGAAAAATCAAGAAACCTACAAAAATCAAGAAAGTACTCCAAAAGATCAAAAGCAAAACAAAGGATACGGTGATAAGAAACTGAATGGGCCTGATCAGCCGAGTACATGATAATCAAAAAGACGGTCCGGATGTGGACCGTCTTTTTATGTATGCTGCACCCATTCTTTTAATAAAACGGCTATTTTCAGCTGTCTTTGCTTCTGTTTATACCAATCTGTTAAACAAAGCTTGTGCAGCGGTTCTATCGGTTTGTAAAACCGCTCTGTATCTTTCTTTTTTTGGAACCAATCTTTTCCTTCAGCTTTTTTATGCTTGATCACTGGATAAACCAATCTTAAGATCGGTGTTTCTCTTTTTTTGATTGGATAGATATACGTTTCAAAATCATGCCGTGACCCAGTGTGGGTCACTTTGTTTGAAAATTGTATGATTTCATCGCTCCAAGGTGAATGAAACAAAAGCCAATACAGCATCTTGCCCGTTTCAATTCTGTTTTTTACTTTTTTAAATCCATGTACAGAGAGACCATAAATTTCTCCCGTAAGGCTTGGAAACAAGACGGTACTAAAATGCATATAATCTTGCAGCAAAAATGGCAAAGCTGAAAAGATCCGATTATTATAAAATGATTGTTCTAAGACAGGTTCTTCGATAACATGCTGCTCATTTATTATAAGTGAAGTAACGAGGCGGTTTACATCTCTTTCTTCCCAGAATCGAAACCATTCCTCTATCATGAAAGCAGACACATGGAATAGAGGCAAAAGATGAAAGAGCGGGTACCCCGCTTTTTTTGATTGCTCATAAAGCAGCAATTGCGGAAAGGCATCTTGAAAGATCAGCCAGTTTGCTCTTTCATATGTTAAAAAGAGATGTTTTCTCGTATCACGCGTCAAAATCCTTGGAAACCAATCTCCTCTTAAATCACACATGCTGTATCCAGCATTCCGTGACACCATACTTGCCAGCATCGCCCATCTTATTTCCGGATTGCGTTTAAAAAAATCAGCATAGCTTACGGTACGTGAAATATTGTCACGATTTTGTGAATTTGTTGCCGCGCTGATTTTTCGTATGATCTGTTCTAAGCCGTCCATCCGCCGCAAATCTCCTTTCTTTCCTCTCGTTTTTAGCGTTCTCCTCTCTGCAATAAAATATTTGTAACACATTCGAAAAAGGAGTAAACTAATCTTTATTAAAGATGCAATTGGAAAAAGGAGGCATACTGCATTGGCGACTAAAGTTATCATCTATACACAAGAAACGTGCCCTCCATGCTTTGCTGAAAAAGAGTGGCTTAGGGATCTCAATATCGAATTTGAAGAACGAGATATCCGGAAAAATCAAGAATTTATGCAGGAGGTCATGGCATTAGGAGCTTCTGCTACACCGGTAACCGTTATAACCGATGAATATAACAAAGAACATGTTATCATGGGCTTTAAAGAAGAAGAACTAGAGTCACTATTAAAAAAGTAAACGACCCCGGCTATGTGTCTTTGTTATTTAACATGACCATAGCCATTCTTTATTAAAGAAGGAGATGAATTATGGGGACATTTCATTATCCGAACGGCAAAAAGATCGTTACTGCCTTAAAAACAAAAAAGAAATCTTCTTCTGTTCCTAAGAATGAAATCTCTTACAGCAATCGTGGAATGTCTTTAGAAGATGATCTAAATCAAAGTAATCAATATTATCTTCTCACAGGAAAAGCTGTCATTCATAAAAAACCGACCCCGGTTCAAATCGTGAATGTGGAATATCCGAAAAGGTCTGCGGCGGTCATTAAGGAAGCTTATTTCAAACTGGCATCTACTACCGACTATAATGGGGTTTATAAAGGAAGGTATATTGATTTTGAAGCAAAGGAAACGAAGAACAAAACAAGCTTTCCACTAAAGAATTTTCATGAGCATCAAATCAATCATATGCAGCAAATCATCGATCATGGCGGAATCTCCTTTGTGATCCTTCGCTTTTCGGCTGATGATGATATCTATTTATTTGATTGCCGTTATTTGATTCAGTATTGGAATGAACAAAAAGAAGGAAGAAAGTCAATTCCAAAGGGTGAAATTTCCGAAAAAGGACATTCTATTACTATCGGATATCAACCAAGACTGAATTATTTAGATATAGTAGATCGAGTCTATTTTTCACCTTCTCTCTAGTTGTTCATAAACCTTGAACGAGTCACGAATATTGATAATGTTAGCTTTTTTTACGAAGTTGAAAGGTTGGTAAAATTATGTCAAAAGATTACCGAAGCCGTGTAGAACGAAGACAATCGTCTGAAGGCTCAAAACCGGCGAAAAAGAAAAAGAATCCAAAGCGCAACTGGAAGAAGACTCTCCTCTTGCTTGTACTTATTTTTGGTATATTAGGTGTGTTATCGATCGCAGCAATTGCTGTTACCTCGCCCAAACTAGATCCAAAAAAACTAGAAACACCTGTTTCTTCTAAAATAATGGATATGAACGATGAACAAGTATCTTTATTTTCAGGTCAAGAGAAACGGATCAGAGTAAATATAAATGAAATTCCTGATAATGTTCAGAACGCATTTATCGCAACTGAAGACGTTCGATTCCGTCAGCATCACGGAATCGATGTCAGACGTATCGGCGGAGCAGCAGTAGCAAACCTGACCCACGGGTTTGGTGCTGAAGGTGCGAGTACGATCACACAGCAAGTTATTAAGAACACTGTACTGACAAACGAAAAATCACTAACGCGGAAAATTCGCGAAGCCTATTTGGCTTATCAGCTTGAAAATAAGTATTCTAAAGACCAAATTTTAGAGATGTACTTAAATAAAATCTTCTTTGGAAACCGTTCATATGGTGTGGCAACAGCTGCTAAAACTTACTTTAACAAAGATATCGATGAACTCGAGCTTGATGAGGCTGCTACATTAGCAGCTCTGCCTAAAGCACCAAGCTATTACGACCCAACGCGAAATCCTAAGGCTGCTGAAGAGCGCCGTAATGTCGTTTTAAATTTGATGGCGCAGCATGGTTTCATTTCAAAAGCAGAAGCAGAAAAAGCGAAAAGCATCCATGTTAAAGATAGAATCCATCAAGGCACGCTAAATGCTGAATCACGTCCATATGATGCCTACCTAAAACAAGTTATGGATGATGTAAAGAAAATTGACGGCATGAAAGATGTTGATATATTCTCAGCAGGATTAAAGATCTATACGAATCTAGATACTAAAGCTCAACAAGTTACAGAAGATGTACTAAAAGCAAAACTGGAGAACGAGAATAAATACCTTCAATCCGGTGTAGCAATCGTAGATACAAAAACAGGAGCCATCCGAGCGATTGGCAGCGGCCGTGGTGTTCAGCTGAGCAACCAATTCTCTTCCCGCATCACTCGTCAGCCTGGTTCAACGATCAAACCGATTCTAGATTACGGTCCCGCTATTGAAAACGAACAATGGAGTACAGGACATATTTTAAAAGATGAACCTGTAAAAATTGATGATGTTACAATTAACAACCACGATGACAGAAACGCCGGAGATATTACGATGCGTCAAGCACTCGTAGATTCGAAAAACACAACGGCTATCCGAACGTTCCAAGATATCGGACCAGAAAAAGCTGCTGATTTCGCTAACGGACTCGGATTTAAACTAGATCCAAGCACTACGTATCCGTCATATGCAATCGGTGGATTCAGAAAAGGAATTTCACCTCTAACACTAGCAGGATCTTATGCAGCGTTCGGTAACGGCGGACTATACAGTACACCGACAACGATCAGAAAAATTGAGTTCCCTGATGGAAGAGTGATCGAAGTCGACAGTGAACCGAAAGCTGCGATGAAGGATTATACAGCTTACATGATCACTGATATGCTGCGTGATGTTATGGACAGAGGAACTGCTACACAAGCGAACATCCCTAGTTTGGATATTGCCGGAAAAACAGGAACGACCAACTATGATAAAAATGATAGAAATAAATATGGCATTCCTAGCAAAGCAACAAAAGATGCGTGGATGGCTGGTTATACGACCACCTATTCTGCAGCTGTATGGACTGGATATGAACATATGCAAGATGACGATGGAAGTGCACTGTATTTGGATAATACAAAAGATGATTATTCGAAGCAGATTTTCCGCGACATTATGAAAGAGTTAGATCACAAAAATACTGGCTTTAAGAAACCAAAATCCGTTCAAGAAGTTCTTCTTGAAAAAGGAACTGGTAAACGAGCAAGTGAATTCACTCCAGATTCAGATAAAATCAGAGAACTTTTTGTTAAGGGTTCTACACTTCCTGAGGTAAGCAAGAAGTTTGATAAACCTGCTACCATTGATGGATTAAAAGCGAAGTTCGATGATAAGAAGAACGAAATACAAGTCGATTGGAAGTACAAAAATAAAGACGGTGTTACGTTTAAAGTTCTAGCGAGCTATAACGATGGACCAATGCAGGAAAGAGCAACGATTAATGATACAAAATTTGTTGTCCCTTCCCCTGCTCCTGGTAAATACACATTCCAGGTAATCGCGATCGATAGTAAAAACAACACGCAAAGTGAACCAGCAGAAACATCGATCACCATTACAGCTCCTGAAGAACCGCAGCAGCCGGGAACGCCTCCAGGACAAGGTGAACCTGGTACACCGCCTGGTCAAGGCGAGCCAGGAACTCCACCAGGTGAAGGACAGCCTGGCACACCTGGTACAGGTACACAGCCTGGTACCGAACCTGGTACACCTCCAGATCAAGGTCAGCCAGGTACTCCCCCTGATCAAGGACAAGGGAACCAAGTGAATCAAAATCGTAAAGAGAAGCAGCAAGAAGGTGGAGGATTAATCCCGCCATTAAATCAATAACAGAAAAGTAAAGGGACTGACAAATAATCTGTCAGTCCCTTTTTCTTATTAAATGGGTGGATGAGAGCCTAATTGAAATGCCAGCTTATTTTTCCGGATGGCGCGCATATTTTCCGGATGGCGCGCATAAAAACAAGCCCCTGCGGCTCGCTGGGGCTTGTTTTTCATTTAGGCTCTTTTAAAATAGTCTGCATTAAAGATGACCCAAAAGATGCTATCCAAACATCCTTTAGGTCATCTTCACTTATTTTATAGTGTATCGATCGATTAAGTAATTCCAAAAAACAGGATAACCAAATGACAAGTTCCAAAAGCTCACCCCAGCAAACCCATATTGATCAACAATGTCAAACTTCGCTTTCATGCTTCTTAAATCCTCGAACCACACGATATGTTCTTTTTTTTCCTTATCCCAATATGTGAAGAACGGTGCTTCATCTTTTTTACTGTACTGTATGGCTTCCTTTCTTTTACCAGCCAGCTGTGTAGCCTGAACGGGATTCAGAGCTTTTGCAAATTCTCCGCCTTCTTTATACGGAAGCTTCCAATCATATCCATAAAGATTGATTCCCATCAGTATTTTTTTGGGGTCGATTTCAGTTATTGCATAATCCAGTACTTTTTTCAGGGATGTGACTGGACTTACTGCCATCGGAGGTCCCCCGCTGAATCCCCACTCATACGTCATTAAGATGACGTAATCCACGATCTCGCCGTGTGCTTTATAATCATGTGATTCATACCACTCGCCAATTTGAGTGCTGCTGATTTTTGGAGCTACTGCCGTAAGTACGATATAATTTTCTTCGTGCATGGCTTTTGTTATTTTTTTCAAAAAATTGTTGTAAGCTTCTTTATTTTTTTTGCCTAGAAATTCAAAGTCTACAGATATGCCTTGATAGCCTTTCTTCTTCATCATCGCAATTGAATTTTCGATGACCTTGTTCGAAACACTCTCATTCGTTAAGATAGCTGTTCCGACTTCCGTGCTAAATTCACCATCTTTTATATTCGTAATTGCCATAAGAGGTTTCACGTTTTTGTTCTTGATCTCTTTAAGAAATTCATCATCATCCAGAGGTGTTAACTCCCCATTTTCGTTAACTTCATAGCTGAAAATCGTCGTATATGTTAAACCTTTTGCTGCAGCTGCAAAATTCACTCTTGCTTTTGGGACCGGCTCAGCAAATGCATTCGTCACAATCGTCTTCTTTTTCCGTTCAGGTACATTTAAGACGAGGCCGACATGAAGTGACATGTCAGATACTCCAGGGTTTGCTTGCTGGAGCTCGGTTATAGGAACACCAATTTTTTTTGAAATTACGAGCAATGTGTCTCCTGGCTGTACCGTATACGAAAACGGCGTTGGTATAAAAAGGGTTTGACCCACTGAAAGCTGATCATTTTGAGTCAGTCTGTTGACTGTTGCTATCTCTTGCCATGGCAATTTGTAGAAATGAGATAGTTTCCAAAGAGAATCACCTCGTTTTACCACATGAATCTGCATGTTACCCCTCCTTGACGTCTCATGCTTCATCATATGTCCACAGACCTTGTCTTTATGCTTTTCGCCTCATTAATATGACACTTTTCTTTTCCCATTCGGTAAACAATTCACTTAATTGAATATAGGACTGATAATGGTCTGGCTGATCAAATATAAAGGAAAGCCGCTCAATTGCATTAACAGGTAAATGATTCAGACCATTTATTCGTTCTTTCCATTCACTCAAATCATCCTCGAATGGCTTGTTATTCACCCAAAAAAGTGTTTTAAGAAAACCTTCCGCATGAAAAATCATCGGCTTTCGGGTAAGTTCCCGGTTTCTCTGCCTAAAGAAATCCGCAATTAATGGAGATGCTTCTTTCCATTCTTTAAACGCGCCAAAAACGAGTGATTGCTTAACACTTTGAGAAAGAGGATTACTTTCCAAGCTTTTCCCTCGCAATCATACGTTTCTTCCCTTCACGGCAAATGGAAAGGAGAGGGCATTCCGGGCAATTCGGGTTTTGCGCTTTACAATGATATCTACCAAAGAAAATAAGGCGATGATGAGTTGCACCCCATAAGTGCTTCGGTATCTTTTTCATCAATGTTTCTTCCACTTGTAAGACAGAATCTTTCCACCTGCATATCCCCAATCTTTTAGATACACGTTCTACATGTGTATCTACTGCAATTGCAGGAACTCCGTATGCAACCGAAACGACAACATTCGCAGTTTTTCTTCCTACACCAGGAAGTTTCGTCAGCTCATCACGGTCCTGCGGAATCTCTCCTCCGTATTCAGTAAGAAGGAGCTCACATAATTTTTGAATATTTTTTGCTTTATTGCGATAAAGACCGATCGAACGGATATCGTCTTGCAGTTCTTCGAGCGAAACATCTAGATAATCTTGCGGTTTTTTATATTTAGCAAAAAGATTCGGTGTTACTTTGTTCACGAGAGCATCTGTACATTGTGCCGATAAAAGAACGGCAATAGTAAGTTCGAACGGATTGGAATGTTTCAGCTCGCAATGGGCATCTGGAAACATATCTTCCATTTGTTCTAAACAGAACTGGATTTGTGCTTTATTTAACACGTCATAATTCCTCCTGTAATCAAAGGCTGTTTTAGCATATATTGTTGTTCTTGAAAGTGATTGATTTCCGTTCCAGGATGCTCGCTTTCCGCGGGGCATGCGGTGAGCCACCTCTGGAGCTTTGAACCTGAGGGGTCTCACCTGTCTAGCTGCAGCGGTAAACCCCTCGTGGTCAAAAGTTTAATGCTCCTGAAGGCAAAAAGCACCTTCTTAGCCCATTACCCTTTTGCTTGTCGGGGCTGACCAAACCGCTTATGCTTTTTGTCTGTCATGCTAATCCCGCAGGACAAGTAAAGCAACGGCCGCAATATATCGCACGAAGAAAATTTGTGATTTTCATTTTCGAGGAGTCTCGCACCTTTCACTCCAATCATCTTGTCCATGATGAGAATAAGCATAGCCAAAAGCCACAATCTATTAGTAAAGGAACTAATCAAAAAAGAAGACCCGGCGGATAATCCAGGTCTGATTTTGAACATAAAATTTACGATTCCAGCCAATTATAAGCTGGTCTTTTTATCGCGCTGTCATTTCTCGGTTTTTCTGGCTGTCCGTTTTTTTGCTGAAGCTGCCTTACCCGGAATTTCTCACCATACCTTTTGGCAGCTTCCGGACTGTTAATGCCGTTTTTCTTCCACTCAAACAAGATACGGTCGATATATCTAAAATTTAATTTTCCTGATAAAACTGACTCTTTTAAAGCAGTTAATATAAGCTCAGGTGACTGGCGGTCTTCATCTATCCAAATTTTTAATGTTTCAAGTTCCATCGGAGACAGCGGACGTCCAAATTCTTTTTCAAACAAAACAAATACATTTTGTTCGATCTCTTTCTTGTCCGTTTCTTTTTTAACTGTTTCCTCTTCTTTTAAGCTTTCCATCAATCTATTCCACAATGGCTGCAGCGTATACGCTTCAAAGTATACACCTTTTTCTTTGTCTTCATATTGATCCATGCCGAGCATTCCTCTGCCAATCAACGAACGAAGCATAGAAGCCATCTCACTATTAGATAGAGTCATCCGATCAGAAAGTTCTTGCGGCGTTGGAAAGTAGTTTCCTGAGTCAATAGAGACATGCAGCTGTATAAACAACATACATTCACTATCCGTTAAACCTATTTTTTTATAATATTTTAACAGCATTTTAGGTATGCTGATCGAGCCTTCTGACATCCATTTTTCAAATAAGTTACCGTTCATAAGCCAACACCTCTATTCTTCATTATAGCATATTTACAATGTAACCTGTCCGATCGTTTAAGTGCTATTTCTTGTAAAAAGCATTTTCAATGCAAACAAAAAACCGCCTTTTTTACAAGGCAGTTTTTAAAAATTTCATATGAATTACGGGTATAAACGGTTTAATAGACGCGGGAACGGAATTGTTTCACGAACATGTTCTGCACCAGAGATCCATGCTACCGTACGTTCTAATCCAAGACCAAATCCTGAATGAGGAACACTTCCGTATTTTCTAAGCTCTAAGTACCACTTGTAAGCATCATCTGTCAGACCGTGTTCTTCATAACGCTTTTCCATTAGTGCAAGGTCATCAATACGCTGGCTCCCCCCAATGATTTCGCCATACCCTTCTGGAGCAATAAGATCTGCACAAAGGACTACATCATCACGATTAGGATCTGGTTTCATATAAAACGCTTTGATGTCTTTTGGATAATTTGTGATGAACACTGGCTTATCAAAACTTTCAGCAATCGCTGTCTCGTGTGGTGCACCAAAATCATCGCCCCACTCAATATCGTCAAAACCTTTTTCCTTCAGCATCTTAATTGCATCATCGTAAGAAACACGAGGGAATGGAGCTTTCACGTTCTCAAGCTTCGAAACGTCGCGGCCTAATGTTTTCAGTTCATTTTCACAGCGTTTTAATACAGATTGAACGATGTGAGAGATAAACTGTTCTTGGATTTCTAAAGATTCTTCATGTTCAACAAATGCCATCTCGGGCTCAATCATCCAGAACTCAATCAAGTGGCGGCGAGTTTTAGACTTTTCAGCACGGAATGTTGGACCGAATGAATACACTTTTCCAAGTGCCATTGCAGCCGCCTCCATGTAAAGTTGTCCGCTTTGTGAAAGATAAGCATCTTCTTCAAAGTATTTAGTATGGAACAAGGATGTCGTTCCCTCAGCAGAGCTGCCTGTTAGAATAGGAGGATCTACCTTTACAAAATCATTGGTGTAAAAGAATTCGTTTACTGCATGAATGATCTCGTTGCGGATTTTTAAAATACTATGCTGTTTTTTTGAACGGATCCAGAGGTGACGGTGATCCATCAAAAATTCAGTTCCATGTTCTTTTGGTGTAATCGGATAATCAACCGATTGATGAAGTACCTCAATATTGGTTACTTCAAGTTCAACACCAAGCTGGGATCGCTCGTCCTCTTTGACAGTCCCCGTCACATAAAGGCTTGATTCTTGAGTCAATCCTTTAGCAGCAGCGAAAAGCTCTTCTCCAACCTCACTTTTCACAACAACACCTTGTACAAATCCAGATCCGTCACGGAGCTGTAAAAATGCAATCTTTCCAGAAGAACGCTTGTTGGCAAGCCACGCACCAACAGTTACGGTCTTGCCAATATGTTCATTAAGCTTTTGAATAGTCGTTTTCACAAAATGTACCTCCACAAATTTCTATATATCTACCAAAAAATTATGAACGACGGCTCACCAAAAATCAATCTTTCTTTGAATGACGTTCGATGAAACTTTCGATTCGGTCAAGTGCTTCCATGATTGTTTCAAGAGAAGTTGCGTAAGACAGCCTTACATTATCCGGTGCACCAAATCCAGATCCAGGAACAAGAGCTACTTTCTCTTCTTCTAAAATCGCTTCAACCCACTCATCAACTGTGGTAAACCCAGTCACTTTAACAGCTTCTTTTACATTCGGGAACAAGTAAAACGCGCCGTGCGGCTTAACACAAGTTACACCCGGCAATGAGATTAATCTTTCATAAACTTTGTTCAAACGCCCTTCAAAAGCTGTCCTCATTTCTTCAACAGGTTCCTGCGGCCCATTATAAGCTGCGATCGCTGCATACTGGGAAGTTGTTGTAGGATTAGAAGTACTATGGCTATCCAGATTTGTCATCGCCTTGATGATTTTCGCATTTCCAGCAGCAAAACCAATTCTCCATCCTGTCATCGAATGTGATTTGGACAAACCGTTAATAATGATCGTTTGTTCTTTTAATTCTGGTGAAATTTCAGCAATCGATATATGTTTTGCACCATCGTAGATCAGCTTCTCATAAATTTCATCAGAAACGATTAAAATATCATTCTTTAAGCATACTTCTCCGATTGCTTGAAGTTCTTCTTTAGCATAAAGAGAACCAGTCGGGTTGCTCGGAGAATTGATAATGAGTGCTTTTGTTCGTTCGCTTACCGCACTCTCAAGATCAGCTGCTGTAATCTTGAATTGGTTTTCTTCTTTACCTTCTACAAAAACAGGGATTCCTCCTGCCAATTTTACTTGTTCAGGATAACTCACCCAATATGGAATAGGAATGATGACTTCATCTCCTTCTTCCACTACTGCTTGAAATAAAGAATAAAGAGAATGCTTTGCACCTGTCCCAACAATAATTTCCGAAGTGTCATAGGATAAGCCTTGATCTTGTTTTAACTTATTGACAATCGCCTTTTTTAAAGGGAGCAATCCGCCAGAAGGAGTGTACTTCGTATAACCTTCTTTCATAGACTGATATGCTGCTTCTATAATATGTAATGGTGTATTAAAGTCAGGCTCACCTGCTCCAAGAGCAAGCACATTGTGTCCCTCAGCCTTTAATGCATTTGCTTTTGCCGTAATGGCAAGTGTTGTAGATGGTGTCAGTGACTCCACACGCTTTGCTAGCTTCATTGAAATATTCCCTCCAAAGATGGTTTATTATTCTGCTTCTTTTAACCGGTAAATCTCATAACGTTTTCCCGTATCAAAATATCCATAATAATACGTATATCGATCCTTGCTGTCGATGAAAATCACTTCCCATAAAGGAATATCATCTTCCATCCCAAGACGGCTGTCGATTATCTTTTGAGCATCATAATTTTGTTTCACATAATTGATCATTTGACCTTCAGAAAGGCCAGCTTTTGCGATCTCTGAAGTGACTTTTTTCTTTTGGTCGACCCATACGATCATATTTGTTCCATGTTCATTTTTACCTTCTACAACATAATACGTTTCATTTTTGTAGAAGTGATCCACATGGCTGATCGATACAAGACCTTTTTCTTTTTTTGCAATTTCAACAGCTTCCGCTTCCTTTTTTGCTGGTTTGGCTTGAACTTGATTATAGAGATAATAAGCTTGCCAGCTTGCCAGAAGAAGAACTCCAACTATGATAAGTATCCACTTTTTTCCCATATTTCAGCCTCTCTATGTGCGATAGATCGTAAAAATCATCTTTTCCTTATTTTCGTCATCCATCGCTAGTCCAAACATTAAATCTTGGTGTTTTAATGTTTTATTCAATTCTGAAACAATTCGGTACAAATCATTGTATTTATCTACCTTTACTGTCGAAAGAACTTCAATTTTACTTTCCATTGTTCTTCCTCCTACTGATTGTTCTTATCCTTGTTTACTATAGCAGAAAATTACTTTCAATGGTACTCGGAAACCGTGAAAATAGCGAGTGTTCTCTATAAAATAGAAAGCAGTTTTGTAAACAGAGATGCTATCCATTCAAAAAAAAAAGGAGAAGCATCGATCTTCTCCTCTTTCCATTAATTCTGTTATACATCATTATTGATTTAATGGGAGTGCGGGAAGCTTTTGAAACATGTGATGATGTAATTCTACAAGAAGTACTAATGTAAAACACCCTAATTCATCGGAGAAAAGTAAGTAAACTCCCATTCAAAAAGAAAAAATCAAATGGAATAGCAAACATAACTTGATTTAAAAACTCTATTTAGAAAGAGTTTGTTTTCAAATTTCCGCTTTGATTGACCATAACCTCGATGAAAAGATGATAGAAGCTGAAGGTGCGAGACTCCTTCGGAACGAGTGGGACAGGAGAGACCACTCATTGTCGCAAGGCGACGAGGGGGCTCACCGCCCGCGGAAAGCGAGCATCCAAAGAGCGGATATCAGCTTTCCTTAGTAAACTATAAATCAACACAAGTCTCTAGCATAGTTTCCTTTAGTCCATCCATTCTTCTAACTCTTCTACCAGCTCTTCTACTGGTTTAATGGAAACTGGCAGCTTGGGCAATGATTGAACAAATGATTTTCCGTACCGAGTTTCAATCATCCGGCGATCAAAGACAAAGACAGCTCCCTTATCTCTTGAACTTCTCACCAGTCTCCCGAAACCTTGTTTAAATCGGATGATAGCTTGCGGCAATGACAAGTCATAAAAAGGATTGCCGCCTGCAGCTTTTAGCTTTTCACTTTTAGCTTCCATAACCGGCTGATCTGGCGGAGTAAACGGGAGCCTGATAATAACGAGACAGGATAAGTCATCGCCTGGAATATCGATTCCTTCCCAAAAGCTGTTCGTACCAAAAAGAATACTATTATCAAAACGCTGGAAGTTCTTTGTAAGTCTCGCTCGGCTTCCGCTATCCACACCTTGAGCAATCAGCACAAATTCTTCCTGCTTCATTAAGTTTTTAAAAGCTGAATGCGTTTCTCTTAACATCTCATACGATGTAAAAAGAACAAGCATACGGCCTTTCGTTACTTTCGCAATATCATAAAGAGATGACGAAATCCGGTTTACAAACGTCTTTTGGTCCACTTCATTAATAAGCGGGATATCTGTTGGAATCATAAGCTTAGCTTGCTTTTCGTATTCAAAGGGAGAAGGCAGCTGTGCGTTGATTGGGCCGAAATCGAGTAGACCAAGCCGTTCCATCATATAACTGAACTTATTTTTCACACTCATTGTAGCAGAGGTCATGATGACACTGTTTTTCTTTGCAAAAAAATCGTCTGCTAAAAGCTGGTCGATTTCTACAGGCTTTGCATGCAATTTCACAGCATGTCTTGGCCCTTTTGATTCAGCTTCTAACCAATATACTTCTTGCGATAAAGGACATGACAATAAGTGCTGCAGCTCAGAAGATTCATCTTGCAGATCATCCAATAAACCTTCTAAATCAACTAAAAATCCTTTTTGTTTAAAGGTTAGATGTTCTTCATGATTTTGCACACTTTTTAGCAGGCGTTTTACCGGCTTTGTTAAGTCATTGATAAAATGCCTTGCTCTTTCCCCCATTTCCAAAACGGGCTCCCAAGCTGCTGATTGTACGTCATCCTTTGTATATCGGGTGGTCAGTTTTGTTAACTCTGCTGAACGTGATTTTTTTGCTTTTGTAAGGCAAATGGATTTAATCCGTTTAAACATTTCATCGAGTTCATTTTTTACATCAGCAAATGTACGATCCCAGCCGGATAAATGTTTTTCATGATCTTTCACTTCAAGAAGATCAACCATTTCTGCGAGAGTGTTGATCATCCCATCGCTTTCAGTAGTTGAAAGTCTGTCCAGGAGCTTTAAAAAAGCGAAATAATCGGTTTCTTTTCCATAATGATCACTTACAACATCTTCAATATGGTGTGCTTCATCGAGCACCGCTTCTTTATAGCCGGGTAAAAGCTGGGAATCTGATTTCAAATCGGTAAATAATAGTGCATGATTTGTTATCACAATGTCTGATTCGTGTGCCGCTCTTCTTTGTTTATGATAGTAGCATCTTGAAAACCACGGGCAGCGATGATTCAAACAAGAATTCGCATCGCTTTTTACCGTATTCCAAAACAGCTTCCCACCCGATGCCATTGAAAGCTCTTCTACATCGCCTAACTCTGTTTCTGTCAGCCATATGATCATTTGTGCTTTCGTAAAATTCATATCGTAGTTGTCATCATGATGATCTTGCAAGGTGTGTTCAAATTTCCGCAAGCATAAGTAGTGGTTTCTTCCTTTTAATACAGTTGCAGTAAAGTCAAATGGCATGATCTTTTTCAGTAACGGCACATCTCGCTCCAGCAGCTGCTGCTGTAATTGAACAGTGTGCGTCGATACGACCAGTGGACGATCCTGCTCTTTAGCAAAACGGACGCCTGGTATCAAATACCCTAACGATTTCCCTACTCCTGTACCTGCTTCAACCACTAAATGCTGGTTTGTATTCAATGCTTCTTCAACAAGCTGAACCATTTTTTGCTGGCTTTCTCGTACTTCATAATGTGCCATATGATTCTTTAAATCATTTTGAAGGTCTAGTGATTCGATCTCTTCATGGCTGGAAATATAGCCATCTTGCTCTTTTTTACTAGCAAGTTTCGTTTTTCTCAGTGCTAGCTTGCGATAAAAATCAAATGTATCTTCATCCGCTAAAAACGCTGATTTCTCAGCAATCATATCTGATACGATATCTTCGATCGAGCTTTGCAGCTTTTTCAAAAAGGGGGTTAATCGTTCTAAAGTAAGCAATGGCAACCCTTCGAGCTTATCGAGAAGATGCATTAAAAGCTTTGCTGTTACATCAGCATCACTATCCGCTTGATGAGGATTCTCATGCTCTAGACCAAGGTACTCAGCTAGCATGCCGAGCTGATAGCCATCCGCTCCAAGCAATAACATCCTAGACAGCTCTACCGTATCAATGAGCGGCATCGAGAGCGGCGAATATCCGCATCGGTCGAGTTCTCCTTGTAAAAAGGAATAATCAAACATCACATTATGTGCAACAAAATAAGCTCCTTCTAACATCTGAAGGAGCTTCGGGGCCACCTCTTCAAACAATGGGGCATCACTTACCATTTCATCCTTAATGCCCGTTAACTGTTCAATAAAAGGGGGGATGGGTACGCCTGGCTGGACAAACGTAGAAAATCTGTCCGTTATCTTTCCTGCCTCAACGACGACGGCACCAATCTGGATGATTCGGTCTCCTTTTGCTGCGGAATTTCCTGTTGTTTCAAAATCGATAACGACAAATCGTCGTGACATAGCCATTTCACCTCATTCCCCTGTGGCTAAAACAGTATTAAATAGCGTCTTTAATAAATGGTAGCCTCAGGTTCAACACCTAACATTTCTTTAATCCTATTATTCTCATCCATGATTGCCACTTTTGGCTGGTGATTTCTCACTTCGGTCTCATCAAGCATGGCATAAGAGATGACGATAACGGTGTCTCCCTCATGAACAAGTCTCGCTGCTGCTCCGTTCAAGCACATTACTCCGCTTCCTCTTCTGCCAGGTATAATATACGTTTCAAAGCGCGCACCATTGTTATTGTTCACGATTTGAACTTTTTCGTTCGGAAGCATATCAACAGCATCCAAAATGTCCTCGTCAATCGTAATACTGCCTACGTAGTTTAAATTAGATTCAGTAACCGTTGCACGGTGTATTTTTGCTTTCATTAATGTACGGAACATGTTTCTTCCCCACTCTCTTTTCTTTCTAATACATTGTCTATAATCATATTATCTATTAAACGAGCTTTCGAAAATCTCACACTGACTGCAATGATCAGTTTTTCATCAAACGCTGTTGGAGAAAGAAGTTCGGGATACGATAATATTTTACAATATTCAACCGTTCCATTCGTTTGTTCCTCCAAGTATTCTATCATTTTTTTCTCCGTCTCACCACTTTCCAAATCCAAAAGCCAATTCTTTGCTTTTATCAATGATTGGTAAAGATGAGAAGCTTCTGTTCGTTCCTTTTGAGTCAGGTAAACATTTCTGGAGCTCATTGCCAGACCATCTGATTCACGCTTTGTTTCACAGCCGATGACTTCTAGTGAAAAATTAAAGTCTTCTGCAAGTCCTTTAACAACGGCAACCTGCTGTGCGTCCTTCATGCCAAAATAAACTTTATCAGGAGCAACTATGTTAAATAATTTCGTAAGTACTGTTGCCACCCCGTCAAAGTGGCCAATCCGGCTTTTTCCGCAAAGGGCATCTGTTCTTCTGTGAACAGCCACGGTAACGACTGGTTTATCTGGATACATTTCAGTAGTTTCAGGGCAGAACAATACGTCAGCTCCTGCATCTTCTGCAAGTTTCGTGTCGCGTTCCAAATCCCGGGGATAACGGTCAAAATCTTCATTTGGACCAAATTGCAATGGATTGACAAAAATACTCACAACAACGATTTGAGACTCTTTTCTCGCCCTTTTGATTAATGATAAATGTCCATCGTGCAAATAACCCATTGTGGGAACGAAGCCTATCGTTCTTGAGGCTGTTTTTTCTTTCTTTAAAAGATATTGAAGTTCTTGGATGGTTTTTACAATTTTCATGCTTTAACTCCTCCATACAATCGATCCAGCGTCTCTGTTTTCATGTTGAAGCTATGTTCTGCAGCAGGAAATTTCATCTGTTGAACCTCTTCTTTATATTTCTTCAGCCCATCGATCATGACATCTTTTACATTTCCATAACTCTTAACAAATTTAGGGATATGATGGAACCCATACCCGATCATATCGTGATAAACCAAAACTTGACCATCTGTTTGCTGACCTGCTCCAATACCAATCACAGGTATATTCACTTTATTTGTTACGATCTGTGCTAATTGCTGCGGCACACATTCCAATACGATGGCAAACGCACCTGCTTTTTCTAATGCTAAACTTTCTGAAATAAGAACAGCTGCATCCTCTTCTTCTTTTGCCTGAACACTGTAGCCGCCCATAACGCCTACCATCTGCGGAGTAAGCCCAAGGTGCGCCATTACAGGAACCCCTGCATTCGTCAGCGTTTCGACGGTCTGAATGATTTGTTTTCCGCCTTCGAGCTTAACCGCCGCTGCGCCGCTTTCTTGAAGAAGCCTTCTTGCATTTTTCAGTGTTTCATCAATCGATCCATGATAGGTCATAAAAGGCATATCTGTAACGATAAAAGTGTTTGGCGCACCGCGTTTTACAGCTTTCGTATGGTGAATCATATCTTCCATAGTTACTGGGATTGTTGATTCATACCCCAGCACAACCATACCTAATGAATCTCCTACCAATAAAAGATCCATCCCTGCTTTTTCACATATGACAGCAGAAGGATAATCGTACGCCGTAACCATCGTAATTTTTTCGCCGGCAGCCTTCATGTTTATAAAGGTTTTCGTCGTTTTCATATTCGTGTTTCCTCCCTGTTTTTAACAGGGGCAGAGTGCAAAAAAAACCTTCTTCCATTCAGGAAGAAGGCATAGAAAACATCACTTGACGTTTGTTTTGTTTGCTCCCTCTGTCCCGGTCCGATTTTTGGATCTAGGCAGATATACATGTAAAGTTTTTTTTGCTACCATTAGTGCAGTTCCTTTAGGATACCGCCTACGGATTTATTTTATCACGGACTTCTCTTAAGGAGAAGGAAATTCGATGTCTGCTGAATAGATGGAATGAATAACACCGTTGTCATCTTCTAACAGGAGAACACCCTCATCCGTAATTCCCTGCGCATAACCGGTAATCGACCCCGAGATGGATCGTGCCGTAATTCTTTTTCCTAAACTAAAAGCCCTAGCTTCCCATAATAATTTAATGACTTTGAAGCCGTCTTCTAAATAGCTATGGTAGAGCTTTTCGATTTCTGACAAAACTTCTCCAATGATTGCCGCTCTCTTATAAGGCTGATTTCCTTCTATGGCTAAACTTGTAGCAATGTCGATAATCTCTTCGGAAAAATGCTTTCTTTCCTGGTTTACGTTCATTCCGATACCAACGATGACAGAATGAATAGAATCCGCTTCAGCCTGCAGCTCTGTTAAAATTCCGGATACTTTTTTTCCGTTGATCAATAAGTCGTTTGGCCACTTGATAGCAGCCTCAATTCCTGTCACTTTTTCAATGGCCTTAGAAACGGCTACCGCTATTAACAAGGTCAGCTGCGGTGCTTTTTGGAGAGGAATATTAGGACGCATGATTAAACTCATCCATATTCCTGTTCCAGAAGGAGACTGCCAAGCTCTGCCTAGTCTTCCCCTTCCTCCTGTTTGTTCATCTGCCAGAACAATCGTTCCTTCTGCAGCACCTTCTCTTGCTAATTGATGAGCAATTTCTTGGGTGCTTTTTACAGAGGGTTTAAATGTGATTTTCTTTCCAAACGATCCTTCTCCTGTATAAAGCGAAACTTCCTCTGGTGTTACAAGATCAGGCGAGGTTAACAGCCGGTATCCTCTTTTTTGCACAGCTTCAATACTGTAACCTGAATTCCTAAGCTCTGAGATATGTTTCCAGATCGCTGTTCTCGAACAATTCAGTTTATCGCTGATTTGCTGTCCGGAAACGAATTGTCCTTCGTTTTCCGTAAGCATATGTAATAATGCTTCTTTCATTTCTGTTCCCACCTTCTAACCCAGTCCACAAGTTCACCTTGTGAAAGAGGCAGTTTGCCTTCTACGATCTCCTTCTCCATTTCATCATAAAGCAGACCGATCCAAACGCCTGGTTTTTCTTTTTTGATTCGCAAAATATCTTCACCATCAATAGGTATTTCATTTCTAGAAGTGATAGGAATATCGAGAGCGAGCTCTTTCAGCCTTTGGACACTTTGTTCAAAAGAATCACATTGATCTGCATATTTTAATTCCATAGCTAGTGTTGCGGTATCAAGTCCAAATCGATAGACGTCCATCTTTGTCCAATGTTTTATTTGATACGCATCCATTATTTTTAAAATCTGATTCATTACGGCATTTGGCAGTTTCCACTTTTTAAGGAATTCACGATAGTCTTTCACCTTTGATAAGATAAGAATTGCTGACCATTTTTGTTCAGCCGTCTGCAAAAAATTCCAGTTGAACGCCAAGAGGTTTCCTTCCCTTTTTTCTTCAATCGGATAGGGAAGATACTTAACTATTCCTGCTGTTTTCATGAAATTTAGTGCCGGTCCAGCCCATTCACCTTCCAGCAGCTTTCGAAATTCATCTGTAATCCGTTCTACCGAAATACGCTTAATCAGTGATGCATTATTTTCGATGGCTTTTTTCGTCTTTTCTTCGATCGTCAAATGATAAGTACTTATAAAACGGCATGCACGCATAAGACGAAGTGGATCCTCACAAAAACGCTCATCCGGCTGCCCAACTGTTCGGATTTGCTTTTTAGCCAAATCCTCTCTCCCGTTAAAGGGATCGTATAACTTATATGATTTGTCCATCGCCATAGCGTTAAATGTGAAATCACGCCGGCTGAGATCTTCTTCTAAATCCGTAACAAACCAAACTTTGGAAGGTCTTCTGAAATCTTCGTATTTACCTTCTTTCCGAAAAGTAGTCACTTCGTACGAGACATGGTTATGACGTACGATGACCGTTCCATGCTCTATCCCGACAGGAATCGTCTTAGGAAAAATCCTTTGGATCTCTTCTGGCTTTGCACTAGATGCAATATCTATATCCTTAATCGGTTTGTCCATCCAGTGATCTCTCACACAGCCACCGACAAAATAAGCTCTATAACCGTTCTCTTCAATTCTGTTTAATACATATGAAGCTTCTTTAAACAACTCGTTCATATTAAACTCAACCCTTTACTAAAGAGTTATATACATCTTCATAAGCATTCACGATTTTTTCAGAATGGAAATTCTCTCTCACATGTGTCACTGCTTTTTTCGAAAAGCGCTTATGTTTTTCAAAGTCACTTAGAAGCGAAACTGCTTTTTCGGCAACCTCTTCTGTATTTCCAACTTCGACTAAGTATCCTGTTTCACCGTCCACAATGACTTCAGGAATTCCACCGATGTTTGTCCCAATAACAGGAACACCGCAAGCCATTGCTTCTAATAAGACAAGACCAAAACTTTCTTTTTCAGAAAGCAAAAGCTTTAAGTCGCAGATCGAAAACAGTTCTCCAACATTCTCTTGCTTTCCTAAGAACAAGACATCATCTTCAAGTTGAAGTTTGTTGACCATCTCGCAAGCTACCGTTAATTCGGGTCCGTTTCCGATTAAAAGTAATTTTGACTTAATCTCTTTTCTTATAAGAGCAAAGGATTCTATAACATCTTGTATACGTTTAACAGGTCTGAAATTTGAAATGTGAACAATTACTTTTTCATCATCATTGATGCCATATGTTTTTCTTAGCTCACGATCATTATCACGTCTGTAATAAACACGTTCATCTACAAAATTGTGAATCGGTTTTATTTCATTTTGTATGTTTAATAATTTTTCAGTATCTTCTTTCAGCTGATGTGAAACGGCGGTAACAACATCCGACTTATCAATACCGAACTTTATCATTGCACTCAAAGAAGGATCATACCCTAATACCGTAATATCCGTTCCATGCAGGGTGGTTACAATTTTAATATTGTCATCGAGCATCTGCTTTGCTAATACGGCACACACTGCGTGCGGAACAGCATAATGAACATGTAAAATATCAAGATTTTCCCTTTTGGCTACTTCCGCCATCTTGCTCGCCAAAGCAAGATCATAAGGCGGATATTTAAATACAGAATAATTGTTTACTTCTACCTCATGGAAAAAAATGTTCGGATAAAACTTACCTAATCGAAAGGGCATACTGGATGTAATAAAATGAATCTCATGTCCTCTTTCAGCCATTAATTTCCCAAGCTCTGTTGCGACTACACCAGAACCTCCGACAGTAGGATAACAAGTGATGCCTATTTTTAACTTCATAAAGTTCTCCTTACAAATTGTTGGTTACATAAATCTGCTCTGTAATAAACCCTTCTGCGTAAGACGTTCCTGCATCAAAACCATTTAATCGGTCACGAGCTTCTACCCGCTCAATATATCCGTTAGTCAACGGTGTATCTACACTATTCTCTGATTTAATGAATTGAGATGGATACGCTTTTAAAGCCTCTATTTTATGGGCATACGTTTCACTGACATCCACATAGAGGGAAGGTTTTTCCGTGCTGTTAATCATGTAATAAAATATTTTTTTTACTTTATGCGGAGGTAATTGATCCGGGTCAATGATTTTTCGAATACCCGCTGAAAAAACAGCTTCTTTCACGAGTTTTGCACAATTACCATGATCCGGATGCCTATCGATCCAATAAGGCGCAAATACATATTCAGGTTTTTCTTTGCGAATACAAGCCACGATGCGCAAAATATACTCATCAGTTAGAAGAAGTCCACGATCAGGCAGGTTTAAATTGATCCTTTTAGATACCCCTAATATCGCTGCTGCATTCTCTGCTTCGCTTTTACGAGTTGCAACATTTCCATTTGATGACCGTTCGGCTTCTGTCAGATCACAAATGATTACATTGCGGCTTCGATTCGATTCTTTTTTAATC
Source organism: Fictibacillus barbaricus (assembly GCF_031457135.1). Lineage (GTDB taxonomy): Bacteria > Bacillota > Bacilli > Bacillales > Fictibacillaceae > Fictibacillus > Fictibacillus barbaricus_A. The sequence continues at coordinate 397,981 of NZ_JAVDWA010000002.1, forward strand.
GTAGCACCCATTCCGATCTCTACGTCATCAGCATGAGCTCCAATAGCCAGCCAGTTTGCAAGTTCCATTATTTCTGAGGCTCTCTTTCATCGATGATTTTTCGCCAGTCTAAATCCCCGCGGTCTAACGAACGAATAAATAACTCAGCGCTCGCAACATTTGTTGCAAGAGGTATTTGATACACATCGCATAGACGCATCAATGCTGAAACATCCGGCTCATGAGGCTGTGCTGTCAAAGGGTCTCTAAAAAACAAGACAAGGTCCATCTCATTTTCAGCAATCAGCGCGCCAATCTGCTGATCTCCCCCTAAAGGTCCTGATTGAAATCTTTTAATCATTAAATTCGTTGCTTCATGAATTTTATAACCCGTCGTGCCAGTAGCAAATAACGTATGTTCCTTAAGAATCGGAGCATATGCTACTGCGAAATTAATCATGTCATTCTTTTTCTTATCGTGCGCAATAAGAGCTATTCTCATAATTTCTCCCTCTTATTCCATAATATTTTCAAGGCCATACACAAGCCCTTCAATTTTCATGACACTTTCTGCCGCTAATTTAACACCCGGCATAAATGAAGTTCTATTCATAGAATCATGACGTATCGTTAAGAGCTGACCTTCTCCGCCAAATAAAACTTCCTGGTGAGCAACGAGACCCGGTAATCTTACACTATGAATTCTGATCCCTTCTAGTTCTGCTCCTCTAGCTCCTTGCAAATCTTCTTTTTCATCCGGATGTCCTTGAGTCTTTTCTTGGCGCACTTCTGTAATAAGCTGTGCGGTTTTTAATGCTGTACCAGATGGTGCATCCAATTTTTGATCATGGTGCTTTTCTATGATCTCAATATCCGGCAAATATTTGGCTGCCATTTGAGAAAATTTCATCATTAATATGGCACCTATCGCAAAGTTTGGAGCAATAATCGCACCTGTTTTCTTTTCGTGTGCGAGCTCCGTTAATCTTTCTAGGTCTTCGCTGCTAAAGCCTGTCGTGCCGATAACGGTTCTTAAACCGTGATTCAATGCCATCTCAAGATGCTTTTTCCCGATATCAGGACGTGTAAGATCGATAAGCACATCAGCCTCTACAGATTGGATACAATTTTCTGCATCGTCATAAACCGGTGCATTCATTGAGGATGGACATCCTGCGAGATCTTTTACTTGCATCCCATCATTTTTCGAATCAATGGCAGCCACTAATTCAAAATGCGGTGTTTGATCGATCATTTTTAATGCTTCTTGTCCCATCTTCCCTCGCGGACCTGCTAAAATAATTTTTATATTATTCATTCGTCTTCTCTCCTTCATCAATTCGTGTCCATCTGTCCTTATCACGTGTGTTGAATTTATTCATTACTGTTGTAAGTGCTTCATCTATGTCAATATTCAATGAGTTTGCAAGACATATTAATACAAAAAACAAATCGCCCAATTCCTCTTCGATTGTGTTTGCATCTTCTGTTTTCTTTTTTGGCTTTTCACCATAATAGTGGTTAACTTCGCGAGCAAGTTCTCCGAGCTCTTCCGTTAGCCTGGCTAGCATAGCTAACGGGCTGAAATAGCCTTCCTTAAATTGCGATATGTATTTATCTACAACTTCCTGACTTTCTTTAAGTGTACGATTTGACATTTAACTCACTCCTGCCTGATCAGACTGGTATATTTCTTGTGCTTAAAAAGACACTCTTTCCTTATGTTATCGGTATTTTTTTAGTTTGACAAATTTCATGGAATTTTGATTATAATAGGAAGGCATGAATTTTACACTTTTGGCATTTATACAGAAAAGAGGCATTATATGACTTATCCGATCAAATTAAAAAATATTTTATTCATCCTCTTAGGATCTGCCATTTTTTCATTTGGTATTGTACATTTTAACATGACGAATAATTTGGCAGAAGGCGGTTTTACAGGGATCACCTTAATTCTCTATTTCTTATTTTCTATTGATCCTTCCTATTCAAACCTTGCGTTAAATATCCCTTTGTTCTTCATAGGATGGAAACTGCTGGGCAGAAATTCATTTGTTTATACGGTAATTGGTACTGTTGCAGTATCTCTGTTTTTATATATTTTTCAGCATTATTCATCGATTAAGATCGATTTAAAAGAAGATATGACACTTGCAGCTCTTTTTGCCGGTGTATCGATCGGAGTGGGGCTCGGAATCATCTTTCGTTACGGGGGTACGACAGGTGGTGTAGACATCATAGCCCGGCTCGGGCATAAATATTTGGGATGGAGCATGGGGAAAACCATGTTTACATTTGACTTTGTCGTCATTGCCGTTTCTCTTATCTATCTTGACTACCGAGAGGCAATGTATACACTTGTTGCGGTATTTATCGGAGCAAGAGTAATTGATTTTATGCAAGAAGGAGCATATGCCGGTAAAGCGGTTATGGTTGTTTCTGAACGAAATGCTGAGATTGCAGCAAACATTATGAAGGAACTTGACAGAGGGGCTACGATTTTAAATGGTAAAGGAAGCTTTACAGGCCAGCTTCGAGAGGTTCTTTATTGTGTTATTGCAAAAAATGAAATTGTTCGTCTAAAACAAGTCATTGAAAGAATCGATCCGCATGCTTTTGTAACAGTAAATGATGTTCACGAAGTAATCGGAGAAGGATTTACACTCGACGCTGATAAAAATCCGATTGGAAGATAGAAAAAGGCTGTTTGTGTAGACTATAGTCTTTTGGATGTAGTTGATTTCCGTTTCAGGTGCTCGCTTTCCGCGGGGCAGGCGGTGAGCCACATTCGGACGTTTCACTTTTAAGTGTCTCACCTGCCCGCCTGTCCCGCAGGAGTCTCACACCTTGCACTTCAATCAACTTGTCAATGAAGGCTCTAAACAAAAATGATTCAAAATCAACAATTTTTTAGTAAAGCTGTCATCGCATTCTTTGTTGCACTTGTAAGTGTTGAATTCCGTTTCAGGATGCTCGCTTTCCGCAGGGCGTGCGGTGAGCCTACTGATCCTGCATGAGTCTCGCACCTTGCACTCTTAACAACTATCAATGAAGGCTCTAAACGAAAATGACTTTAAACATCAATTTTTTAGAAAGACTGTTTTCGCATTCTTTGCTTTTTTTGGATGTAGTTGATCTCCGTTTCAGGTGCTCGCTTTCCGCGGGGCAGTCTGCGAGTCTCATTCAAACGTTTCACTTATAAGTGTCACACTGTCTAGCTGCAGCGGTTAGCCCCTCGAGGTCAAAAGTTTAATGGTCATGAAGGCAAAAAGCGCCTACTTAGCCCATTCACCTTTTGCTTGTCGTGGCTGATCAAACCGCATCCGCTTTTCGGACTGCCCGCCTGTCCCGCAGGACAAGGAAGGCTACGGCAGCGATACATCGCACGAAGAAAATGTGAATTTCATTTTCGCGGAGTCTCGCACCTTCTTCAATCAACCTCTAATGAGGCAAATTACAAAAATACACCAAAAGCAGCAATCTTTTAAAAAGAACCTGTATAAATAGAAAAAAGACTCACCGATCAATGATACCTAGATCGGTGAGTCTTTTTATTTTAATCGTCGTCATTCATTCCCATAAACATAAAAATAAATCGTGCAAGTTCGAGTAGTGCTACAAGTGCTCCTGCTACATACGTTAGTGCTGCAGCATTTAGTACTTTGCGGGCTCCTCTTTCCTCGTTATTGCGAATTAAGCCTGTGGCTACGATTTGATCCATTGCCCTGCTGCTCGCATTGAACTCAACGGGAAGTGTGATCAGCTGGAACAATACAGCTGCACCCATAAAGATGATTCCAAGTAAAAATAAATTAGCGGCGTGGAGAAGCATTCCACCCAATATTAATAAAAAGGAAAAGTTCGAACCGATGTTAGCTACGGGTACGAGCGCATGTCTAAAACGTAAAAAGGCATAACCTTCAGCATCTTGGATTGCATGCCCAACTTCATGGGCAGCAACTGCTGCTCCTGCAATCGAACTTCCATAATAATTATCTTCTGATAATCGAACTACCTTTGAACGGGGATCATAATGATCTGAAAGTTTTCCTCTGACTGGTTCGATTTGAACATCATACAGTCCATTTTGATTTAATATTTCTCTAGCCACTTCCGCCCCGGTTCGTCCTGTTGAATTAGCTACTTTTGAATACTTATTGTAAGTCCCTTTAACTCTACTCTGTGCCCATAAAGGGATAATGAGTAAAAAGGCAAAGTAGATTAAAAATCCACCCATTATTTGCATTCCTCCAAGTCAAATCTTTTGTTTGCACGATCAAAATCAATAATGCAACTATGACTGACAGATTGCGTCAGCCGAGATTTCTTTAGAAACATTTTACGTTTATTCCGTCTTTGTTGTCAAAGAATAAGCATGTCACCTCTTTTGAGGGACACGCATCTCTTCTTCTTTATCACCTTTATATTTTCTCCAGCCTACATAAAATAATGTAGAAGAAATAATGCCTCCTATAGAAAAAATCAGCCAGAACAATGATGGCTCAGAATTGTCTTTTTTTGCAAAAAAGAGAGCTTCAAAGTCGGCGGCCGCTACTTCCAGTTGTTTTTGATGATTCTCATCGGTTAGGATAGCAGAACGATTAAGATCAACAAATGATACATGTTCATCTAAGCGTGCCAGCTCTTTTGTACTAAGATCGACCGATAATGCAGGTCTTACTGTTTCATAGCGCTGCAGCAGCAAATTAACCGCTTGATGAAAGGAGGAAGAATCATTCTTGTTTATCCCTTTTTCCATACTTATAAAAGGTTCTAGGATCATTAAACCTGTTTTTTTCCATAAAGGCTCATAATCTGTTTGAAGTGCATCTACTAATAGCCGCACTTCTGTTAACTTGTTCAATTTGTTTTCTTTTGTCCATTCCGGATTTTTTAGGGACATTAATGCATCTGATAACGTGTAGTCCACCATCCGCTGCTGATCTGGCCTGAGTGTAATCACTTCTCCAGTATTTGTGATGTCTTTTGCTGCAAATTTAAGTACATCAGCAGCTTCATCAAAGTGTTCTATTTTTCCGAGTTCCCATATCTCAGCTGTAAGTTCATTTATTTCTGACCATTCCTTTTGATTATTTATTGTATGTTCTGCTGCTAAAACTGGTTTAGCCAGTCCAAATGCTAAACAAAAAATTGCAACCGTCCAACCTAACCTTTTCATCTGTAGCCCCTCCCGTACCCTTATACTAAAACGTATGAGTACTGGGACAAGGTTAGACCTAAATTCGGTTTGATTGATTACTGTGGCGTCTCATTCTCCATAATATTAGAATTGTAATAACAGAAAGCCAGAACGTAAGATAGCCGATTAATTGCTCATACGGCTCCAATACGGAATATGTCGGCATCATTCCAAAGACATAGTCGATAATTTCATTATGCAGTAACCATAAGGCTGCAACCCCTACATGCCATTCTTTTATTTTATAGTATGGTGCATATAAAATCCCTTGAAGCGCCATGCCGAAATGTGAAAAGATCAGCATATAGTTCGTGGAATCTAAAGGGATTCCGACGAACGCACCACCGAGGTTCATTCCAACAGCCCATATCCCATACTTAAATAAGGAACCCGCTGCCAGAGCCTCGAACAAACCTGATTGCTTTTTCGTTAAAAAACCAATCAAAACAAATACAAAAAATAAACAGGCTGTCGGACTATCCGGTACAAAAGGCAAAAAATACCATGGTGTTTGCTGTAATTGATATCCATACCAGTAATAACCGTAAATCGTCCCTAAAATATTGACGAGAAGCAGTGTAGAAAGAAACCATTTCTCTTTCAATATTGTGAAAAACCACATACAGATTACTCCTTTGACGTTAGAAAAAGCCGGCCCTAACCGAGCCGGCTTCTGCTAATTATTTTTCAAGTTTTGAAATAAATGTTGCTAATTTCTTAAGATCTGCATCAGAACCCTTAAATGCATTAGCGGGCATTGCAGGTGGTTTACCTTCTCTAGCAATCTTCATAATTTCTTCAGGCTTTAATCCTGTACCGATTAACGAAGGACCAGCACCACCGCCAAGTGTATTACCGTGACAGCCTACACAGCTCTGTTTTTGATAAACCTGATAACCAGGATCATTTTCATCAAAAGTAACATGAACAATTTTACCTTGAGTTTTAGCTTTTTCCCAGTCATGGGTAACTACGGATTCCCATGTTAAATATGTAATGGAAATCAGACCTAATAGCATCAATCCAGTTGCGATCGGACGTCTGGATGGACGTCTTTCTAGACCAGAATCAAGGAACGGCGCTAACATTAAAGCACCAAATGCTAAACCAGGTATAATAACAGTACCGATAAGAACATAATCCCCTGCCGCATACTTGTACTTCAAGAGCTGGTATAAAAATAGGAAGTACCAGTCTGGAAGAGGAATATATCCGGCATCGGTAGGGTCAGCTTTTTTCTCCAAAGGAGATTCATGAACGATGGTCAAAATGAGATAACCGATTAAAAATACGGCACCAACCATCCATTCTTTTAAAAGAAAGTTCGGCCAGAACGCTTCCGTTTTCCCAGGGTATTCCGAATAGTCTTTTGGAATATTCGGTTTACGTTCTACTGGAACACGAGAGTCTCCGACAAACTTCATCCCTTTACCGCGATGCATATATTTCCCTCCTTTGCTCTTATGAAACTTTTAAAAATCTTGCTGGTTTTTACAATGGTCCGGAAATACCTTGTTTACGAATCATTAAGAAGTGGGCTCCCATTAATCCTAACAATGCTGCTGGAAGGAAGAATACGTGAATCGCAAAGAATCGCGTAAGCGTCTGTGCTCCAATGATCTCTCCGCCGGCAAGAAATGTTTTAGCAATAGGACCGACTACAGGAATCGTCTCAGCAATCTGAATTCCTACTTTTGTCGCAAATAGCGCTTTCATATCCCATGGTAAAAGATAACCTGTGAAACCTAAACCTAACATAACAAAGAAAATAAGTACTCCAACAATCCAGTTTAGCTCTCTTGGCTTTTTATAAGCTCCCTGGAAAAATACGCGCAATGTATGTAAGAACATCATTACAATTACAAGGCTGGCGCCCCAGTGGTGCATTCCACGTACGATAACACCAAATGCCACTTGATTTTGCAGATAATACACGGATTCCCATGCATTCACAATATCAGGTACATAATACATGGTTAAAAACATTCCTGATAAAATTTGGATAACCGTGATAAAGAAGGTTAATCCGCCAAAACAGTAAACAAACGCAGAAAAGTGATGCGCCGGGTTAACGTGTTCAGGTACTTCGTGATCTGCAACATCTCTCCAAAGCGGCGTAATATCCAAGCGCTCATCTACCCAGTCATAAACCTTTTGTAGCATTCATTACGCCCCCTTTCTTGGTTTTGCCTTTCCTAAATAAAGCTTTCCATCTTTCACCTTGCTCTCAAATACATCTAATGGTGCAAGTGGTGGGGTACCCTTAACGTTCGTTCCATCCTTCGTATAACGGCCAAAATGGCAAGGACAGTAGAATTGGCTAGGGTGTGACGGATCTGTGTTCCAGTCTACTGTACAGCCTAAGTGTTTACAGATTGGAGAAAGTGCGATAATATCGCCGTTCTTCGCTTTATAAACCCAGGCAGACAGTGTTACATCAGACTCATACCATCCGTCTTTCTGTTTGACTTTGTAGTCAAAACGCTTCGGTTCGTTTGTCAGCTTATCCACAGGAGTAACCGCTACCATTTTTTGATCTGCGCTCGGCTCTAAAATCGGATCTAGAGCGAAACGGACCATTGGCATCAGCATACCGGCAGCCATAAATCCACCTACGCCAGTTAACGTGTAGTTTAAGAACTGACGTCTTGAAATATCTTCCTTTGACATTGTTTTCCCCCCCTTATGCTGTAAATGACGGTCCAACCGGACTTTACACACATATTACTAGGACATAAACATGATAGCCTAAGTTGTCTTTTACTGTCAATATGAACATCTAGTGAAAATCAAGAATTAACGCCCCGCTGCCACTCATTAAAGATAAGCTGAAAAAGCGGTTTCACTTGTTCTTTAATGACTTCCAATCTATATTTCTCGTCCATATTTTCTAAAGGCAGAGCAGGTATCCAAAAAAGGTGCGCGTCGATTTTTTGTTCAAATTCTTTCCAGGAAACGTCGCTCGTCAGTAAAAAGATATGTTTGAAATGTCCAGAATCTGTAACATGTTTCAGCAGATTATTTAAATTTTCTAAAGAGGAAATGTCACTCTTTTCTTTCACATATGTAAAATTCGGTCCTAAAAATAATCTTCCGTGCAGCTGCCTTTCAATTTCTTCACAAAGCAGGGCTGTATACTCACTCATGGATACACTGCTTTTAAACTCTTGTTTGAAATCTACAGGCGTTAACGGGATTAATAGACTATCAACATATTCTCCAGATTTTAAGAACACATCAGCATCCTTCGTTTTCCATTTCATGTAAACTATCTCCTTCTCAAAAAATTCCTGCTTTTAATCGTACCATATTTTGATCACTAAAATAGACAATAGATTGCTTGTCCTCATTATTACTTTTTTAGGCGTAATTATATATTTCTTTTAAAAAGCTGTATTCGATGACCTTGTTGCTTTTGAAAGAGTTGATTTCCGTTACATGCTGCTCGCTTTCCACGGGGCATGCGGTGAGCCACATTCGAACGTTTCACTTATAAGTGTCTCACCTGACCGCTAGTCCCGCAGGAGTCTCACACCTTGCACTTCAATCAACTTTTCAATGAAGGTTCCTTACGATTATGGCCTAAAGCAACAATTTTTCAGAAAAGACCGAATTACAAAAATGCCCCAGAAGCACAACCTTATAGAAACTTATAAAAAATAAAGCTGCCTCAAAAGTGCTGTAAAAACACTTTGAGTCAGCTTAATAGTTTTATTATGAAGGCTGTTTTTCAAGATTTTTTAATTCAGCAGTCCATTTTGTAAAACTTTCATAGTCTTTTTGATCTAGTGCTTTGTCGATCTTAGCCATAAGGTCATTTCTGCGGTATGTTTCGATTGATTTTTCTAAAACCATTTCAGCCCAAATGCCATATTTTTTATCCATGGACATATTTTGCGGCAGATGTGGATTTTCTTCTAATACAGAAGCATATTCTGGAGTGAGCCGTGAAGCATTAAAGTTCAATTCCAGATAAATTTCTTCCTCTTGATTCAATCGAATGTCATGGAATGATTTCTCGGCATCTGTTGTTAAAACATTTTGTTTGTAAAAACGAAACGGAACTCCATCTGTACATTGAGTTGACATGATGATTGCCTTTGGACAATATTCAGCTTTTTCAACAAAATGAACTTTTTCCATCAACTGATCGTCACTAACCAAATAATTTAGTAACCATACACATTCGCGTTTCTTCAACTGATAATGATTAAGGAACCATTTTATAAAATCCTTTTTCTCTAGGACCGAAACGGTGCTGCTCATTGCAATCCCCCCATCATTTAAAACACGTCATTTTTATAAATATTTATATTCTCTTACCAGCGGTAAAATCCTTCTTCCCTTCAGAAAGTTTTAAAAATCTTCCAATCTTGATAAAACATCTGCAATATCTTCTCTTTCCGGATTCATCTTCAATACCTTGGCAAACAAATCTTTTGCATCATATTGATTACCTTCTTCAATGAGGAAATAGGCATGTTCTTCTAAAAAAGAAACTTCATCTGAGAAGAATTCAGCAGCTCTTTTATACCAAACTGAAGCATCATCATAGTTTTCCAATTCATTATTTGCTGTTGCGAGGTGCCAATACATGAGCGGAATTTCTTCCTTAATTTCAGTCAATGGTTTGTACAAGCTGATCAGGTCTCCATACCGTTCTTCTCGTAAATATTGATCACCTAAGCGCAGAAGCGGTTCAATTCTTGCGGGATTTAGTTGAAGTGCTGTTTTTATCCATTCTTCCCCTTGCTCCGGATTGTGCATCTTATAAGCGAGTCGCGCTGCCTGCAAGTAAATATTCTCATTATGCTCGTCTCTCTTTAAACCTTCTTGTATGATTTCAAATGCTTCAGGGATAGCCCCTTCTTCTTCATAAGCTTCAGAAAGAACACTGTAGAGGGTCGTATAATCAGGGTCCATGTCCTTTAGTTCTTCAAGGGCTGCAATCGCTTCTTTAAATTCACCTGCTTTATAAGCTGTTATTCCATGTCCGAATAAGCTATATAAGTCTTTTTGGCGCGACAGTGCTTTTCTGTACATCGGCAGAGCTTCTTCAAACTTCCCTGCCCGGCTCAATGCTTCAGCTAGTCTAATGGTAAGATCATCGATTTCATCTGTTCCTTTTTCCGCCTTCTGCAGCAACGGAAGACTAGAATCAAATTTACCTTGCCTTAAATAAAAATCTCCCAATGCATATGCAAGAACAGGATGATCGTTATCTTTTTCATAAGCGACAGTAAGTTTTCGCTCGGCCACTTCAGATAGACCAAGACTTTCATAAAGGTCAGCTTGCAGAATAAGTGCCCGTAAATACTCATCATCATTTTCATTAACCTGTTCTAAATATGAAATCGCTTTTTCATCCATTCCTTCGTCTAAGCAGCATTCAGCAATGGATACAAGCAGTTCACCTTCACCAGGATAAGATTCAAGCAGTTCACCTTCACCAGGATAAGATTCAAGCAGGCTATTAAATATAGAGAGTGCTTTTGAAGTATGTCCCCAATTCAAGTAAAGCTCTGCAATTTCAAATTGTTCAGCATCTGTTGCTCCATTCGTTAATTCTTCTAATAGAGAAATCCCTTTTTCGACTTCTCCGTGCTCAACGAGCCTTATTGCATCCTGGATTGTATTCAAAACATAAAACTCCTTTTTCCCGTGTTTTCTTGACTTTATTATACACGAGAAAATGAAGATTCTCCAAAACGACGAGGCCGGATGACTGATATTTCTTTTCCAAAACCTTGCTTGTACTCTGCGTTATTTTCTGAATAAACAATTGTCCCTCTAACAATGACAGTTTTAGGCAGTTGATCTTGTTCATTATTAGAAACTAAACAGTAATCTGCATCACTTCCTGAAAATAAACCGCCTTTTAAAGGATATATGCCTAGTAACTTCAGAAAAGGCAAAGGTATTGGTTCATCTTCCTGTAATGATTTAAAGAAAGTAGGTATCATTTTTTGGCTGGCGAGTTCATTCCATTTATTCTGCCACATTTTTTTCTTCTTATCTTCCAGTGAGTCCGGAAATTTCGCTATAATAACAGATTGATACGGAAAATTAGCTTCTGCAATTCTTTCCCAAACAATTCCGGTTAATTGCTTGAAATCCTCGACGATGAGTTCGATAAAAGGAACTTTATGCTTTTTGCAATATCTCATAATTTCTGGAGTCAGCCTTTCTGGGGAAAGAGACAATCCGATACAATAGTCTACAGGACTTGCAATCAGCATGTGTCTTGTTCGTTTTAATTGATGCTCTGCTTCGTGAAAATAATCAATTTTAGCAGAGGCTAATAGGGTGGTCGTTCCTTTTTTCACCTTTTGCGTAATCTTTTGTTTAACCGTTTCTACATTCAGCTTATTTATACACATCAAAGAAGTAATATGGCCAGGTATCATTCTAAATCCATGCATGGACATTTTAATAACATTCATTCTTAGAGGACCTTGAGAAACATATGATATCTTTTGAGAGTCTATCAGATAGGATAGTACTGTACTGGATCCGAGTGAATCGATCGGCCGCTCTATTATATATTTCATAGCTCGCCTCCTTTTACCCTTTAAGACAAGCTATGATGGAAGTTATCAATATATGAGAAAAAGTAAAAATAGACAAAAAAAAGCCCTGACATGTAAGCGTTGTCAGGAAAGTATAATATGGATAGGAGTGGAGAGAAACCATATTAATTACATTATAAAGAGACCTACTTTAAAATGCAACACTTTTTTGAAAATTATGAAAATAGGAAATTCCAATATTATTAGTATCGTACTAAAAGATGTGTATATGTTAAGTTTCGGTGTTTACTAAAAGCTCAATACATTACTCCGGAACTTCTGAACGACTATAAAAGACCCAAAAGGATCACTGTATTGAGCCTTTTTGGGTCTTTCCATTTATTATTCGTTTACCTTTTGAACAAGAGTAGCTAAATAAGAATCCAGGTGAGCAATAATCTCTTTATTCTGCTCCTCTTCTCCAATTGTGACACGGATCATCGTCGGAAATCCAAGAGCATTTCCTGAACGAACGATATACCCTTTCTTTAATAAATAATTAAAGGCGGAGTCAGCATCTGATTGAACATCCAATAAAATAAAATTCGCTTCTGAAGGATAGTATAAGAGTCCTTTTTTATCACAAAACTCGTAAAAAAGTTCTAATCCTTCTCTGTTCTTTTGTTTACATTCTTCGATAAAGCTATGATCATCCAGTGCACCAATAGCTGCAGCTTGTGCAATTCTGGACGTATTAAAAGGCTCGCGCGCAGGTTCGATTGACTGAATGATCGAACTCGATCCTATACCATATCCGATGCGAAGAGCTGCAAGTCCATGCGCTTTTGAGAAGGTTCTTAAGATTACAAGATTAGGATAATCATTTAAATAAGAGATTGTGTTTGGATAATCAGATGCAGCGACATATTCAAAATATGCCTCATCACTGACAACCAATACGTCTCTAGGTACTTTTTTCATAAAAGCAACGAATTCACCCTCAGGAATATAATTGCCTGTAGGGTTATTCGGATTACAAAGCCATACGATTCTTGTTTGTTTATCGATCGCTTCAACCATTGCATCAAGGTCATGATGGCCATTAACAAGCTGGATCTCCCTTACTTCTGCTCCTTCAATAACGGCATTGTGGCGATATTGCGGAAAGGTCGGAGCAGCCATGACGGTGTTTGTCTCAGGAGATAAATATGCTCTGCATAAGATCTGTACGACTTCATCAGAACCATTGCCAAAAATAAGCTGGTCATTGCTTACACCTAAAAAACGTGATAACTTTTCTCTTATTTCCGCAGAATATCCATCTGGATAAACATTAAGATTTGAAAGCTCTTCGACGATCTTATCTTTTGCAAGCTGTGAACAGCCATATGGATTTTCATTAGATGCAAGTTTAACGATTTTTTCTAATCCTAGCTCGCGTTTAACTTCTTCCACAGGCTTTCCTGGTTTATACGGAGTTAATGATAATAATTGCTTTTTCGGCTGCATATTCCCTCTCCTTTTTAGCGGCTATACATGGGTATCAAGGATTGCAAAAATTCCTTAAAATCATAGATCGCGTTCTGTCTGTCATGCAAAAGCTGTTCCTCTAAGGATTCGATTTTTTTTACGATAGCACTCCCGACAATATAGCCATCACTGTTTCCTTCAAACTGTTCGATCTGTTCTCTTGTTGACAAGCCGAATCCGACTAAAACAGGAACTTTAGCATGCGATCGTGCTTCTTTTAAGAAATCATTCAATCCATTTCTAAACTCGCTTCGAATGCCAGTCACGCCAAGAGAAGAGATGCAATATAGAAATCCTTCCGCTTCCGATGCCAGCCTATGAAGTTTGGCCAACTGTGTAGTAGGGGCTGTAAGTGAAATAAGCGCAAGATCCTGTTCTTTGCACATTTCCTTTAAATAGCCGCTTTCCTCATAAGGCAGATCGGGAACGAGCAATCCATCTGCACCGTTTTCTCGAGCAAGTTCTATGAAGCGATTTTCTCCTAATTGTAACAAAAGATTATAATAAGTAAAGATAATTACAGGTATCTTTAATCCTCTATCTCGAAGTTTCGAAACAAGTTTTATCGTTTTTTCGAGTGTCATATTTTGTTTTAAACCGCGCATTCCTGCTCTTTGTATCACAGGTCCATCCGCAAGAGGGTCTGAGTAAGGAACACCTAATTCTAAAGCTGCTGCACCACTTTCTTCTAGTGCCAGTGAAAGTTCGATCGTCGCTTCTTCACATGGGTCACCTGCCATAATATAAGGCACAAAACGATAGTCGGACGAGTTTTGAAAAACCTCCCACCTTTTATTCATTCCGTATCTCCTCCTTCCATTCGTTCCATAAGCGTATGCACATCTTTATCTCCTCTTCCAGAGAGACAAACGATAACCGATTCATTTTTACTCATCGTTTTGGCAAGCTTAAGGCTATAGGCAACAGCATGGGCACTTTCAAGCGCACATAGAATACCTTCAGTCAAACATAATTGTTCGAGCGCATCGAGCGACTCCTGATCGGTAACTGCTTCATATTTCACTCTTTTTGTTTCATGAAGATAAGCATGCTCCGGACCGATTCCCGGATAGTCCAGACCAGCTGATATCGAATAAGGTTCTGTAATTTGGCCATCACTTGTTTGCAAAAGTTTTGTCAGTGACCCATGGATAACCCCGTTGCGCCCTTTTGAAAGGGTTGCAGCATGCTGGTCCGTATCTACGCCAAGACCTGCTGCTTCAACTCCGTATAATGGGACATCTTTATCGATAAAAGGTGCAAACATTCCTATCGCATTGCTTCCTCCGCCAACACACGCAACTACCGCATCTGGCAGTTTACCGTCACGAAGCTTAGCAAACTGATCCATCGTTTCGATCCCTATGACTTGCTGAAATTGTTTTACCATCTTTGGATATGGATGTGGACCTACTGCAGAACCGATCAAATAAAAAGTGTCCTCTACTGCAGCAACCCATTCTCTGATTGCTTCATTTGTCGCGTCTTTAAGGGTTTGACTTCCGCTTGTCACTTCAACTACTTCGGCTCCTAAAAGCTTCATCCGGAAAACGTTCAACGCTTGTCTTCTTATATCTTCTTTTCCCATATATACTTTGCAGGACAATCCATACTTTGCTGCAACCGTCGCAGCAGCTACCCCATGCTGGCCTGCTCCAGTCTCAGCGATGATTTTCTTCTTGCCCATACGAACGGCTAAGAGTGCTTGTCCGATCGCATTGTTTATTTTGTGCGCACCTGTATGATTAAGATCCTCTCTTTTAAGATAGATGTTAGCACCATTGTTAGCTTCACTTAATCTTGTAGCTGGTGTTAAAGGAGTTGGTCTGCCCGAATAGATCGCAAGTTCTTTCTGAAAAAGCTTATTGAATCCATCATCAACAATCGCTTCATCGAATGCCTTCTCGAGTTCTTCTAATGCAAACATAATCGTTTCAGGTACATACTTCCCGCCAAAATCACCGTATCTTCCGCGAAGATCAGGAACAGTTGTTGTTAGCATTCAAATCATCCTTTCCAATTCAGTTAATCGTCTTTCGGATTTTTTGCCGTCTTTTTCAATTCCGCCGCTCAAGTCAATTCCATATGGCTTGTATCGCAGAAGGTCTTTAATATTCGAAGGATTAATCCCTCCGGCTATAAATACTGGAAGGTTGTACTTCTCAGCTTCCTTTTTAATCAAGGGCACTTTACTCCATGAAAACGGAATGCCAGTACCGCCAAATTGTCCTCCTGCCATACTGTCGATGAGAATCGCATCAGCACTTGCTGAATAATGCTCAATCTGCTCTATCACATTGTCACTAAAAGGAATCGCCTTGTATATCTCTGCATTTACTATTTTTTTCAGCTGCAAAAGTGTTTCAGGCTGTTCTTGCCCATGACATTGAATAATATCTAATGGGAGCTTACTTGCCGTTTCAGAAATGGTTTCTAACGAAGCATTTTGAAATACTCCGGCTAATTTCTTCTGTTTGCCATTAAGATCAATCCAGCGTGCAGCATCTTCAGGGAGTACTTTTCGTTTGCTGTCTGCAAAGATAAAGCCAATAATGTTTGCTTTTGAAGAAGATAATAATCGGTAATCTTCTTCTGATTGACAACCGCAATATTTAATTTGAACCGTCATTGTACAACTCTCTGATTTTATTTCCGATATGATCCGCCCTCATTAACGTTTCCCCAATCAGCATTCCGTCCACACCTTTTTCGAATAAACGATTAACATCATTACCAGTCTTAATTCCGCTCTCACTGATGATAATGGTTTCGTCTTTGATATAAGGAAGCAATGAGAAAGTATGATCAATACTCGTTGTGAACGTATTTAAATCGCGGTTGTTAATCCCTATCATCGCAGGATTGCAAACGTTATAGACCTGTTGGATCTCTTCTTTCGAATGAACTTCTACTAAACACTCTAATCCGCATTCAACAGCAAATTCATGTAATGCTTTTAATCTTTCAGCCGGCAAACATGCCGCAATCAGTAATATGGCATCCGCTCCATATTCAACACTTTCGATAATTTGACGTTCATCCAATATGAAATCTTTTCGCAGCAATGGAAGTGAGACATGACTGCGAATTTCCTTTAAATAATCCAAGCTTCCTTGAAAAAACTCTGAATCCGTTAAGACCGATAAACAAGCAGCACCGTTTTTTTCGTATTCGATTGCAATTTTTACCGGATCAAAATCTTCTTTAATGATTCCCTTTGATGGAGAAGCCTTTTTCACCTCTGCAATTAACCCCGGTTTATAAATGGATTGCTTCAGCTTTGCAGAAAATGGCCGGTGATCTTTGCTTTTGTAATTCAAATCCATCGTGTTTATCTCTGGCAATATAGCGATTTCTTTTTGTTTTTGTTTCATAATTTTAGTTAACAAGGGCTTTTGCCTCCTCCTTTGTGATGTGCAGCAGATGATTATAAGCCGTTTTAGAACGAAGGCAATCCTCAATGATTTCCACACCGTCTTTAATAGATGTGACACGGTTAGATGCATATAATGCTGCCGCTGCATTTAATACAACAATATTTTTAGCAGATTTACTGCTTTTGCCATTAAAAATATCAGTAATTATACGGGCACTTTCCTTTTTATCCTTAACCATAATATCCTGTAAGTTTCCTCTCTCTAATCCCGCTTCTTCAGGGGAATAGATAAAAGATGAGATCGAGCCGTTATCTACGAGTATCATTTTCGTTTCATGTGTGATCGAACACTCGTCCAGACCGTCTTTTCCGGTTACAAGGAGTGCCCGTTTTATACCAAGCATCGTAATTGCTTTTGCCATCCGTTCTGCAAGATTTTCATCACTTACCCCAATTAGCTGGTACGAGGGACTCATTGGGTTGCATAAAGGACCTGCAATATTGAAAATGGTCCTGAATGGAAGCTGCTGCCTAAGAGGTGCCACTTTCTTTAACGCCGGATGAAAATAAGGTGCGTGTAAAAATGTAATATCATGATTCTTCAGCTGTGTCTCAGCTTCATATCCATTCGTTGCTGTGTTAATTCCTAGAGCACTTAAAACATCTGAACTGCCACTGCTTGATGTCACGGCTTTATTGCCGTGCTTGGCAACTTTAACACCAAGCGATGAAAGAATGAAACTTACTGCTGTCGAAATATTAAACGTCGAAGCACCATCTCCGCCTGTACCGCAGGTGTCGAGCATTTCATTACTAAACTGATTAGGAACTTGTTTTGAATATTTACGGATCACTTTAACAAAACCGACAATTTCTTCTGGTGTCTCTCCTCGGAAACTCATCATACTCAGTAATGAACTTGCTTGAACATCGGATATCGTACCAGCGATCAGCCCCTCCATGACAATTGCAGCTTCATTTTCAGTTAATGTTTCATGATTGATTCCTTTTTTCATAATTTTTCGGATCATATGAACACCCCTTAACGTTTTAATTTACGGATGACGTAATTAGCAGACGTTCAAGGAGGTCTTTTTGGGAAGAATTTCAATATTGAATACACCTCCGTAATTTACGGAGATTTGAGGGGTAAAAAAGAGGATCGAATGTTAGGAATACAAAAAAGCCATGCGGAAATAACCGCATGGCATATGTACAATCCCATTCTCGGCTCTGCTCCACTCAAACTCTCTCAACTTGTCTCAACTAGGCTCTAAACTAAACTATAAAAACTTATCAGTTAGAATAAACCATACAGCGCATCCTGTCAACTAAACGGAAGGGATTGATTTATTCACTGTTATTTTTTTCTATAAAAAAATGGCTCTTCTGATTCTAATCCATACAATCCTGGATTAAAAATCTGTTCTGTGCTTCCTACAAACAGAATTCCCCCAGGACGCAAAGCGTCGCTGAATTTTTTATAAAGAACACCCTTTGCTTCTTCCGTAAAGTAAATCATGACATTACGGCACAGGATAAGGTCATAACCGGCTGCAAATCGATCCGAAAGAAGGTTTTGCTTTTTGAAAACAATTCTCTTTTTTAGAGAATCATCAATTTTATATCCCAATTCTTGCTTTTTAAAATATTTTCTCTTCTTGTCAGCTGGAACGTCTTGAATGGATCTTTCAAAATAATAGCCTTTTTGGGCACGCTCCAAAACGAGTTCATCAAGGTCTGTTGCAAGGACTGAAAAATGAGATAGACCTTTATAATCTGAGAGCATCATGGATAAAGAATAAGGTTCTTCACCAGTCGAGCAAGCCGCACTCCACACCTTTAAAGATATTTGATCTTTCATCAATAGAGGCAGAATTTTTTTCTCCAATACCTCCCAGCGAGATGGGTTCCTGTAAAACTCAGAGACATTAATGGTCATTCTATCTAAAAATTCTTCAAGTAAGTCTCGATCTTTGGATAGTGAAAAAAAGTAATCTGAAAAAGACCGAAAAGACCGTTTCTCTCTTAAAGCGATCAGCCTGCGTTTCATTTGTGCTTCTTTATAGAGTGATAAATCAATACCTGTTTTATCGAATATGTTTTTTTTAAATCCTTCGTAATCTATGTCCAAGCTGCTTCTCTCCCTATAGCCGCTTTCTTCACCAACTCGTTTCTATTGTATAAAGAAATGGATGCTTTCTCCAGCTTTTTCTAGACAAAAAAATAAAACCGGCAAAAAGCCGGTTTAAAAACGCTTTCATTTCTTAGCTAAATTAAATCCAAACAGAAACAGCTTTCTCGTAAGAAACTAGCTCTTCTTCTTTAAAGAACAATCCGATTTCACGCTCTGCGCTCTCAGCAGAATCTGAACCATGAATGATGTTATTGCTTACTTGAACAGCATAATCACCGCGGATTGAACCTGGAGCTGCTTCAGCTGGGTTTGTTTTGCCCATCATGTTACGAGCAGTTAAAATAACGTCCTTACCTTCCCAAACCATTGCAAACACAGGTCCAGATGTAATGAAATTAACTAACTCTCCGAAGAAAGGACGCTCTTTATGCTCTCCGTAATGTTCTTTTGCTAAGTCTTCAGAAATATTCATTAGTTTAGCACCAACTAATTGAAAGCCTTTCTTTTCAAAACGAGATACGATTTCTCCGATTAACGCACGTTGAACGCCATCAGGTTTTACCATCAAAAACGTTTTTTCCATGTATTCCCTCTCCTATCATCTATGTATAGTTATGTGGGACAAGTTCCCCAGAGAAATCGTACCAAAAATCTAAAAAATTAGCAATGGCTCAAAATTTCCGGCCAGCGATAAAATCCGCCACCTTCAGCAGACTCTCACGTGCAGATGTTTCAGGCAAACCACTGGCAGCAGCCTTTGCTCTATTAAGATATGTGTCAGAAATGGCTGATGCAAATTCTATGCTTCCATTACGCTTAATCTGCTTTAAGATATCGCTTAACAGCGTTTCATCTCCATTTTCATAATAGAGATTTAGTTTTTCTTTAAATCCTGGAAACCGTTGAATGGTATATAAAGCAGGGAGAGTAATATTGCCCTGTTTCAAATCACTTCCTGCTGGTTTTCCGAGCTGCTTTTCGGATGCTGTGAAATCTAGAATATCGTCAGTAATCTGAAAAGCCATACCTACACTATAACCAAAATCATATAATAACTTTTGGACCGGGATATCAGCTTTTGAAGTGATGGCTCCCAGCTGGCAGCTCATAGCAATAAGCAAAGCCGTCTTCCGTTTGATTCTCTTGAAGTATTTTCTTACATTTTGATCTGTGTCATATTGCTCTTTAATTTGTTCTACTTCACCAAGACACATTTCTTTCATGCCCTGTGCCAAAATTTGATGAGCCCTAGGAATTTCAATATCAGTCATAAGCTTTAATGCAGAGGCAAAAATATAATCGCCTGTATACATAGCCACTTTACTATCGTATTTCGCTTTAACTGTTTCTCGTCCTCTTCTCATATCAGCATCGTCTACGACATCGTCATGCACTAAGGACGCCATATGAATCAATTCTAGAGCAGCTGCTGTTTTCTTGATCTGGTGAATATCATATGTTCCAAATTGGGCTGAAAGCAGGACAAATACAGGGCGGATTCTTTTTCCCCCTGCTTTTAACAATTCCAAGCCCGCTGTATTGATCAATGTTTGTTCAGAGCTGACTGATTGTGCAAGCTGATCTTCAATTTGCTGTAAGTCTCTTTTTAAAAAGGAGTATAAGTCTTTTAACTTCACTTTTAGTTCACCCTATCGCCCATTACGTATAAGAAAATTTTAAAATGGATGGGATTGTTTTTAACAAACCACACTCATTCGCTAATCGAAAATATAGGTTGAGTCCTTTTTCATGTTCGCCATTAAATTCATAATTTAACCCATTAAAATAGGAATCCCAAAAGGCATAATCCCCTCCATGCTCCTGCATGGCTTTATGAATTACTGGGGAAAATTTTTCGAACTGGCATCTTTCTTTACTTTCAATCATGCTCTTTATGACATAAGAGAGCAGATCTTTTTTTTCTGTTTCCATTATTTTGCGGTATGCCATTACAGCAAATACCATCGGCAACCCTGTTTGCTGGTACCAGATCTCGCCTAAGTCATAAACATGATAACGTCTGTTCACTCGATTTGCAGAAATTGCATCGTCACCAATCAGCAAACATGCATCATATTGTTCCATCATCTGATCGAAAAGCGGTGTTTCAACTTGAAAGGATGCTGCCACATCATAAAAATGATGCAGAATGACTTTTAACAATGCAACAGACGTTTCCGAACTTGATGTAAGCGCAATACGTTTTTCACCTAATTCTTCAATCGGATACTTTGAAAATAAAAAAATAGAATTGACTTTCCCGAACGCAGAAACAGATAAATCCGGAGCTAGACTATAGCGATCAGCATTTTTCCCAAATGAAAACGAGGATATTCCGCCAATATCAACTTTATTTTCTTCCATTAAACGATTAACCTTTGATGGTACTGCGGACGTGATCGTTGCTCCATCATCCATTAATCGTTCTCTGTCTAAATAATAATAAAGGGGTATTATGTTTGTATAACTGATCTCCCCAATGTTCATAATCTATCAATCTCCCCAGCGTGTGAACAATTCGTGATGTACACCTATGTTATCCAGTACTTTTCCTACTAAAAAGTTAACAAGATCATCCATTGATTTTGGTAAGTGATAAAAACCCGGCATAGCAGGAACAATCTTGCCTCCAGCATCAGTCACCTTAATCATATTTTCAAGATGGATCTTATGAAGAGGTGTTTCTCTAGGAACTAATACAAGTTTTCTGCTTTCCTTCAGCATAACGTCTGCTGTCCGCTCTAATAAGTTCCCTGAAGCACCGTGGGCAATCCCCGAAAGAGTCCCCATCGAACATGGAATGATCACCATACCATCATTTTGATAGGACCCGCTCGCAATCGG
Source organism: Fictibacillus barbaricus (assembly GCF_031457135.1). Taxonomy (GTDB): domain Bacteria; phylum Bacillota; class Bacilli; order Bacillales; family Fictibacillaceae; genus Fictibacillus; species Fictibacillus barbaricus_A. The sequence goes on from NZ_JAVDWA010000002.1 coordinate 419,559, forward strand.
GGCGTTAAAGTCACGCAATGTATGGTAAAAGAATCTCTCTTTCCCGTATGAAGCAAAATGTTCTTCTATAACAGCATCTCGATCTTCCGTATCCCACAGCAGCTCTTCTCGAAACACTTGCCAGCCAGCTTCTGTTACGACCAAGTGAACCTTGTGTCCGCTCTTAAGAATCTCTTGAACTAGCCTTACTCCGTATATGGCTCCGCTTGCACCTGTAATCCCAACTGTAAATGTTTTCATAGCAAAAGGTCCCCTATAGAAAAAATAAACATAACGATACTTAATATCCCGTTCATCGTAAAGAATGCTACATCCAGTTTCGAAAGGTCATGCGGTTTCACGAGCGAGTGCTCATAAATCATGATTATTCCAGAAACGGCAACACCAAGAAAATAAATCCATCCCATTCCTGTAACAAAGCCAAAAGAAATGAAAGCTATGAAACTAGCAGCATGCAGCCATCTTGCCGCAAGAAGCCCCTTTGCAACGCCAAAGAAAGACGGAATGGAGTACAACCCATGTGTTTTATCATAATCAGCATCCTGTGTAGCATAGATGACATCAAAACCAGCGATCCAAAATAACACTCCGAAAAATAGTAAGAAGGCTTCCAGACTCAAAGTCCCCGTAGCACCAACCCATCCTCCAAGAGGAGCAATTGCAATGGTAATGCCTAAAACGATATGACATAAGTACGTAAACCGTTTTGTGTAAGAATAGATAACTAAAAAGAAGACAGCTAGCGGCAATAATTTAACAGATAACATGTTTAATTGATAACTGCTTACGAATAACAACGCCAATGATGCAAGGATAAAAAGATAAACCTCGCCTTTTTTAATCAGTTTTGCCGGTATGGCACGATTGCTTGTCCTCGGATTGACACTGTCAATATTGGCATCGATTGCACGGTTCAAAGCCATTGCTGAGCTCCTTGCACCGACCATTGCCAATGTTATCCAAATCCATTCTGCTAGTGTCGGCAATGTTCCTTCTTCTACGATATTTCCTATAATTGCCCCTAAAAAAGCAAATGGCAAAGCAAAAATAGTATGTTCAAATTTAATCATCTCTAAAATAACTTTACATTTATTCCACACACTTCAACGCTCTCTTCTATTGCGGTTTTTGGCCGGCATGCATGGCAGCAGCGCCGCACGCATAAGATTTAACTTCAATTTTCGTTAAGCCGGCTTGTTGAAAAAGATCTCGTAATTCTTCTTTCGTCAAAAAAGCTTCTGTAGATTCCTGAAGCCAGGCATATTCTTGATAGCTTTTGGCAAACAACCTGCCGAATAATGGCATGATATAAGTAAAATAAAATTTAAAAGCCTGCTTGAAACCCGGAACAGTGGGATGCGACGTCTCTAGGCAAATCACTTTCCCTCCTGGTTTTACAACTCTAGCCATTTCACGCAAAACGGTTAAGTAATCCGGTACATTCCGGAGACCGAAACCGATTGTTACAAAATCAAACGAGTGATCCTCAAACGGCAGTTCCATTGCATTTCCATGGAGAAAAGATACTTGCTTTAATGGCCGCTTCTTTAATTTTTCACGTCCAACCTTCAACATATTCTCGCTGAAATCCAGACCTGTAACCTTCCCTTTTTCCCCTGTTGCCTGTGCAAGAGCAAATGTCCATTCACCCGTCCCGCAGCATAGGTCCAGACAATGATCGCCTCGCTGTACATTCATACGCTTCATCGTATCATTGCGCCATTTCGTATGCTGCTTAAAGCTGATTAGATCATTCATATAATCATACTGCTCAGATATCTTTTCAAAAACAGAGTGAACCCGTTCTTCTTTGCTCATCATCGGATTAACCCTCTCCTAACATTAAGTCATTTTCTATTTCTGCATACATACTGTCATCTTCTCGTTCAACTAATAAAGGAATTTCAACCTTCTTTTCTTTTATATCTATTTCACATTTTTTTAAGTACGCCGACTGCTCGTCGTTCAAAGAGCTTCTCGCTTCTTTATTCTGATAATGGGAAAGCAATAAATATCGTTCGATAAATGGAATATATTTTTCAAGTCCTAATGATTCAGCAGCTTTTGTATACAATAAACTTTCGATCTTCCCAACAGACTGAATGAACTTCAAACTGCTTAGCTGATTCGTACGCTGGTCATGAAGCATTGTTTTGTGCTCATTAATCATCTTAACAGCTTGAGAAAGGTAGGAAACTAATTGCAGATTCTCGCAGCGTGATAATAACTGATAATATAGACTGCTGAAATAATCTCCGGACAATACGACAAGCTGTCTTTTCTTTTTATTTGTTTTAATATCCTGATTTAATATATCTTCATGACGGTCAAGTGCTGACTGAATCATCAGGATCGAACTGAAAATTTCTGTTTCCACCGCTTCTTCCATGTCGAGTTCCCGAAGCAGGCAATATGTAATGAACACTTTTGCTTCATTTAACGCCGGCAGCGGTAAATATTCATTGACATAACTATGCTGCATGAGTAAAAGTGTATGCTGTTTTAAACGTTGAATATGTTCCATGGTGTTCATCATGTGCCTCCATTGACAACTGAATATGCCTCATTATTATACCATAGTAATCAATTTTTTAGTTTTTTTAGGCATAAAGAAAACTAGGCTGGCGCCTAGCGTTATGCTTCTTTAGGATTCTGTATCCACTTCACCATGCTTCGTATAGATTACAGCTTTCCCTCTAACCTTAACTGCAGAAGTATGTTCTGTAAATTGGGCAATCATCACTTCACCTTTATCTAATTTTTCGGAGTGATGAAAACGTGTTTCGGTTCCTCGTGTTAATCCAATTACATTGACACCATTTTCTTTGGCTTTAATAACAAAAAAATCAAATTCTGATTTCATGCCGAAACCTCCTAATTTCGAATTAAACTTAATACTTCTGCTCTTGCGGCTGCATCTTTCTCAAAAACTCCTCGAACAGCTGAAGTTACCGTCATCGAGCCAGGCTTCTTAACTCCGCGCATCGTCATGCACATATGTTCTGCTTCAATCACGACTATAACTCCATGAGGTTCAAGCGTTTCCAGAAGGCTGTTTGCAATCGTAGATGTAATTCGTTCTTGCAGCTGCGGTCTTTTCGTTACAGCTTCTACAGCTCTTGCCAGTTTACTTAATCCTGTAACCTTTCCGCCTTTAGGAATATACCCGATATGCGCTTTTCCGAAGAAAGGTACAAGGTGATGCTCGCACATTGAATAAAAAGGAATATCCTTTACAAGTACAAGTTCTTCATGATCTTCTCCAAAAATCGTTGCAAAATGTTCCTTAGGATCTTGGTTCAACCCTTGAAAGACTTCTTCGTACATTTTAGCCACTCGTTTTGGCGTATCTAATAAGCCCTCTCTTTCAGGGTCTTCTCCAATAGCTTCTAATATCATTTTTACTGCCAATTCAATTTTTTCGCGCTGAACTTCTGCCACTCTCTTTGTCCCCCAATTCCAATAACACAATAGAAAAATTTTAGCATACCCCTAAAAGAATAGCAAAACGGGAAAACCCTTACAACTGAGCGAAGATAAAATTGTGATTTTTAAATCGAAATTGTGGAATAAGCCAATTTCCGCCGATGGTAAAGTGAGCGGCAATTGAAAATGGATCAAGCCCATGTACGAGGAAGTAAGCGTCTTAGTTTAAGCAAAAACAACAATCTTTTTGGAAACAACAAATGAAATAGAGGAAAGAGAACAAAATGGAGGGCTAAACCGTATATAGATGGGCTCAAAAAAGCGCTATTCCTTCTGAGAAGAACAGATCCAAGTGAAAGACTTAATGATCAAACAAAAAACGGTACTTATCGAACAAAAATCTTTCCCGTTCAAACAAAAAGTTAAAACAAATCCAATGAATGTCCACCTATTAAACACACCTGAATTAAAAATGAAAAGAGGCTTATTCAAAAGTAAAATGACTTTTGAACAGCCTCTTTTTGCCCTATGTATTAATTATTTAACAGCATCCTTAAGGGCTTTACCTGGTTTGAAAGCAGGAACTTTGCTTGCAGAGATTTCGATTTCTTCACCAGTTTGCGGGTTGCGCCCTTTACGAGCAGCACGCTCACGTACTTCGAAGTTACCAAACCCGATAAGTTGTACCTTGCTTCCGCTTTGTAGAGTACCAGTAATAGCTTCAAAAACAGCGTCAACTGCTTTAGATGCATCTTTTTTAGATAGCTGAGCTTGCTCAGATACTGAATTGATAAGATCAGTCTTGTTCATTACATTCACCTCCTCTCAAGGATGTTTCTAGAAATATATCGGCAGTTTAATAATTCTCTGAAGTGTTATTTATAGATGTAATATACAAGATTTTACTAATTTAATCTGTAACAAGCCTTATATTATACGATTCGAATAAGAAATTCAATCTTTTTTCGACGAATTTACTGTTCCCTCACTTAATTTTACTTATATTATGACCTTATTTTACAAGTTTTTTTGATTTACAAGGTAAAAAAGACCCCTCCATTTTCAACAACAATCGTACTAATTTACAACCTGAATCTGTTTCACATTCCAAATTTTCCGGAAACTAGTAACGAGATCAATGACTATGAGATTCGCAGCTTATCAATCAACAAAACAAAAAAAAGACTCCTGATATAAGGAGTCTCCAACCTATAAAATAATAGCAATTAATCCACCTGATCCTTCATTAATAATGCGTTCAAGCGTCTCTTTTAATTTATATCTTGCGTTTTCAGGCATTAACGATATCTTGCCTTGGATACCTTCTCTTACAATGGAGTTTAAGGAGCGTCCGAAAATATCGGAGTTCCAGATTGAAAGCGGGTCTTCCTCAAAGTCCTGCATTAAATATCTTAGCATTTCTTCACTTTGTTTTTCTGTACCGATGATTGGCGCAAATTCGGATTCTACATCAACTTTAATCATATGAATCGATGGTGCGATCGCTTTTAGTCTAACCCCGAATCTTGAACCTTGACGAATGATTTCCGGCTCATCTAAACTCATATCTGTAATCGCTGGTGCTGCAATTCCGTAACCGGTTTGTTTTACCATTCTTAGAGCATCAGCTACTTGATCGTATTCCGTTTTTGCGTATGCAAATTCCTGCATCAGCTGAAGCAGATGATCTTTCCCTCGAATTTCTACACCTACAACTTCTTTAAGAATTTGATCGTATAAATAATCTGGTGCGAACAAGTCAATTTCTGCTATACCTTGCCCCATTTCAATCCCAGCAAGTCTCGCATCATCAATGAAATCGTAGTTTGCAAAAAAACCAACGACTTTATCAACATCGCGAAGGCGTTTAATATCTTGGACGGTTTCTCTGACCGCTTCTTCATAGCTTTGACGTAGCCAGTGATTTTCACGGAGAACCATTACCCAGCTTGGAAGATTTACGTTTACTTCTAATACCGGGAACTCGTAAAGAGCTTCTCTTAAAACATTGTTGATATCATGTTCTGTCATGCCTTCAACACTCATCGCCAAGACTGGTATATCATACTTTTCACATAGCTCGTTACGGAGCTGCTGTGTATCTGGATGATGCGGATGAGTTGAGTTGATGAGCATGATAAACGGTTTGCCGACTTCTTTTAATTCTTCTACAACCCGTTCTTCTGATTCTACATAATCATATCTAGGAATTTCTCCTATAGAGCCATCTGTTGTTACGACAACCCCTAATGTTGAATGTTCTTGAATGACTTTTCTCGTTCCGATTTCCGCTGCTTCATGGAACGGAATGGGCTCGTCATACCAAGGTGTGTTGATCATCCTCGGCCCGTTTTCATCTTCGTAGCCCTTTGCACTAGGAACTGCATAACCAACACTGTCAACAAGACGGATATTCACATCAAGTCCATCACCTACATTGATCTTTACCGCATTGTTAGGAACAAATTTGGGCTCAGTGGTCATAATGGTACGTCCAGCTGCACTTTGCGGTAATTCGTCCTGAGCACGTTGGCGTTCTGCTTCATTTTGAATATTTGGAAGCACAACAAGTTCCATGAACTTCTTAATGAAAGTAGATTTTCCAGTTCTTACTGCTCCTACTACTCCCAAGTAGATATCTCCGCCCGTCCTTTCGGCGATATCTTTAAAAATATCGATTTTTTCCATTCGTTTCCCTCCCGATCCAAATAAAGTTCCGGATGCTAGTCTTGGACAATACATCGTATGATTTTGTCCTATGGATTATGACAAAGGAACGGAAATTTTTATTGGAACCTAACTCATGAGCCCTGATATAGTTCCATTAAAACGGGAGGGCGCACAATAGTGCCTACCGATGAAACTATGAAGCTTGTTCCGTTATAAGGATTTCCAAAAAAAATCTCTCCGCCTTTTCTATGAATGTATTAGAAAAAGGGAGAGTTCATGCCTATTTTATTAAAAAAATAGGTTTATTGTTTTCTATTGTATAAGGAACAGAATAGATAGGAACAAAGAAAGAGTGATCCGCAAGCAGATAACGGATGTCTTCATGTTTCTTAATGTCCTTAGGATTACTCGTTATAGCTACTTTTAAATCTTTTCTGTAATCTATGAAGAGTTTCATATCGTCATTAATCATAAGTGGGAGCTGCTTGCCTGTGAAAGGACTTTTCACTGCTGGATCCTTTTTAAAACCTAGTTTCTTATAATCGAGCGTATATCTTCCGGGAGCAACAATCTTCTTAAAAGGCGGATATTTATGTTTAGATATATAAACCTTTAATGCAACCTGTACATCTTGAACCTTATCTGTCATAACTAAATCAGCTAATTTCACAGTAGGATTCGATTCTACATCTGTCAGAACATAAAGAAAGGTCCCGCCTTTTTCAAAAGAATTCCCTGGAGGTTCTTGCATATATTTAGGAACCAATTTATTAAAATCTATTACATATTTTTGAAAAATGTCTGTGTTTCCATCTTTTGTTTCAATCGGCAATACCCCTGTATCTTTCTGAAAGCTGTCAACGGCTTGCTGAACCGCTGTAATCTGGTCCTGATAGGGTATTCTATTTTGCAGCTTTCTCTCTTCAGGATATAAGCAGCCGGAGAGAGTAAGAAGAATAAGACAGAAAGGAATTAACCACTTTTTAGACATATTCATTCCTCCTTTTCTTATCCTTTAACAGGGCCGCTCAGCACGACAATCAAGATAAGTATTCCCGCTGTTATCATGCACAGCCATGCAAAGATTGATACGATAACTTGAATAATACCTGATAATTTAGAACGGCTGAACATAATTGAAAAAACTGCAATAAACATTAAACCGATGGACGAAAGCGCCACCCACATTTTCATTAATCCTTCACTCATATGTATCCTCCTTATCCACAGCGTACATTATAGCATAATTCCGTTCATTTCCTTTACTTTTCATTGAGTAAAAAATAAAAAAACACCCGGTATACCCAGGTGTCTGACTAAATACTTCCCGTTCATTCGTTTACTATCAAAGGCTCTCTTCGTATCCATTGCCGCTATAAAAGTTGCTGATTTTCGCTCCAGGCTGCTCACTTTCCGCGAGAGGTAAGGTGAGCCACAGAGGAAGTCATATGAAGTGCTGCTCCTTATCTAAAAGAAAAACAGCATCAAAGCAAACTTCCTCGTCGCATGCCTTGCAAAAAGAATACTCAGGAAGCAGCCTCTTTCTTTACATTCTTTACTGACTTTACGAAAATGAACGAAAGCAGCAACCTCTTTGAGCAAAGCCTTATCAAAATGAATAGACGGACCTTTTAACAAACAGTTCGCAATAAATTATTTATTCCCATTTTCGAACATTTTTGATAGGGTTGCCATATCCAAAGGGATATTATTGTTAAGCACCGCCTGCACGATTTGATCTTCCTTTTGTTTAGTAACAGCTACTCCAGCCATAGAAGATACTTGGGAAATCAGCATTCGAATGGTTCTCTCATCACGCAGGTTATACCCGCTGACGGATTGTGCAAGTTTGAAAATATCGTCTTTTTTCACACTTGTTTTCTTTTCGAGTTTGTCAAAAAACTGCTGTTCGCGTTCCAATTGAAAGTCCTCCTCCCGCTTCCTTTTCATCCCTATCGTATGCAACAAAAAAAGAAGCGTGAAAAGAAAAAAGGCGATTGCCTAAAATTTTTTAGACATTCGCCTATCGATCTCTTTTATGTCAGCCCTTTAAGGAAGAGACATCTTCTACTTCATGTGTACGAGTGCGCTGCATCAAATCGTCCACTGCTTGCTTCGCACCTTTATTGTTAAATAATACATCATATAACACGGCAGTAATCGGCATTTCTACTTGCTCTCTTTTACTTAATTCATATGCGGCTTGAGTCGTTCTGACTCCTTCAACAACCATACCCATATTAGCTAAAACCTCATCAAGTGCCATACCTTTTCCAAGCATGTTACCTGCTCGCCAGTTTCGGCTATGTACGCTTGTGCAAGTTACAATTAGATCACCAATACCAGTAAGACCAGAAAACGTAAGCGGATTCGCTCCCATATGAGTACCAAGCCGTGCAATTTCTGCAAGGCCTCTCGTAATCAATGCGGCTTTTGCGTTATCGCCATATCCCAAACCATCAGAAAGACCGGCACCTAATGCAATAATATTTTTAAGGGCGCCGCCAAGTTCGACTCCTACAACATCAGGATTCGTATAAACTCGGAAATTTTGATTGATGAATAAATCTTGTACGTTCTCTGCAGCATCATTATTTTCAGATGAAACCGTAACTGTTGTAGGCTGCCTCAATGAAACTTCTTCCGCATGGCTTGGTCCAGAGAGGACAACAACAGCCTTAAGAAGGTCTGCAGGAATTTCTTCTTCTATAATTTCAGAAATTCGTTTATATGTACCTGGTTCAATGCCTTTACTTGCATGTACGATTGTTACCGGGCGGGATAATATAGGTTTCAGCTGTCCTAATACATCACGCATAGCTTTAGTAGGCGTAACCAGAACGAGGGTTTCTGCATCTTTTAAGCACTCTTCCACCTTAACCGTCGCATGAATGGTTTCAGGAAGCTCAATGCCTGGCAAATATCTTTCATTGCGATGCTCTTCATTGATCTCAAGTACCTGTTCTTCTCTTCGCCCCCATAAACTTACATGATGGCCATTATCAGCTAATACGATAGCAAGAGCTGTCCCCCAGCTGCCCGCACCTAAAACTGCGACTTTTTCCATACACGTCACACTCCATACGATTTATTTTTCCGTATTCATCTTTGAAAGCTGGATAAAGAAAAAGAGGATGATTTTACATCCCCCTTATCTTCTTAATCATTCTTTTTTCTTGCGAAGATTTTAATTGGTGTTCCTATAAAACCAAAAGTTTCACGGATTCTATTCTCTAAAAATCTTTTGTATGAAAAATGGAACAGTTCGGGATCATTTACAAAAATAACAAATGTAGGCGGCTTCGAAGCTACTTGAGTAGCATAATTAATCTTTAATCGTTTACCATTATCCATAGGTGCTGGATTCATTGCTACTGCATCCATAACCACTTCATTTAGTACATTCGTTTGAACTCTTAAAGAATGATTCTCGGCAACCTGGTTGATTACAGGGAATAATTGATGTAATCGTTGTTTTGTAAGTGCAGAAACAAAGACGATCGGTGCATATGATAAATACAAGAAGTGATCACGGATTTTTTGTTCAAACTTTTGCATCGTCTTATCATCTTTTTCGACCGCATCCCATTTATTAACAACAATAACAACCGCTTTTCCTGCTTCATGTGCAAAGCCAGCTACTTTTTTATCTTGCTCAATGATGCCTTCCTCTGCATCAATTACCATAAGAACAACGTCTGAACGTTCGATTGCCCTCATCGCGCGCATTACACTATATTTTTCTGTCGTCTCATATACTTTTCCGCGTTTGCGCATACCAGCAGTATCGATGATGACATACTTCTGGCCTTCACGTTCGAAATTTGAATCGATTGCATCACGTGTCGTTCCTGCAATGTCACTCACAATCACACGATCTTTACCTAAAATTGCGTTCACCATGGAAGATTTACCTACGTTAGGTCTTCCGATTAAAGAAAAATAGATCGTATCTTCGTCTTTTTCCTCTTCAGTATGTTCTGGAAAATGACTGACGACTCTGTCAAGCAAATCTCCGAGTCCGATTCCATGTGTACCTGATACTCCAACAGGATCACCCATCCCTAAACTATAGAACTCATACAAAAGTTCTTTACGTTCAGGGTTATCAATCTTATTTACACCCAGTACAACAGGTTTTTTTGAACGGAAAAGCATTTTTGCTACTTCTTCATCCGCGGCAGTTATGCCATTCATGCCATCTACTAAAAACAAGATAACATCAGCTTCTTGAATGGCAAGTTCTGCTTGCTCTTTCATCTGACTCATAAATGGCGCATCGCTGATTTCAATTCCGCCTGTATCAATCATATTAAATTCTGTATTCAGCCATTCTGCGGAACTGTAAATACGATCTCGTGTTACGCCTGGTATATCTTCTACAATTGAAATACGGTCTCCCGCAATTCTGTTAAAAATAGTAGATTTTCCAACGTTCGGTCTTCCCACTATTGCCAAAACTGGTTTAGTCATGTTGACACTTCCCTTTTTTCCTGATCAAATCAATCATCTTATTCCTTTAAAATTACATCATACCATTTTTCATACTATAAAAATTCACAAGTCCATTTATTTTAGCAAATAACACATTTGCAGACAACTTAAAATCTTTAAATCTGCTTTGCTGAGCTTGACTTTTTATAAGAAGCCTTTCTCATTTTTTTCAATACTTCAGCTGAAGAAAGACTAATAATGAGAATGAAAGAGGTGATTGCAAGTAAATCCATGACATAATCAGATCCTATATCTACGTATCCCTGAAGCCTGTAAATTAATAGTTGAAATAACGAATCCCCGATAAATAGTCCTATAAAATAAATAAACAAAATATCATAATTTCTTTTCGATATAATAAGCAGGACCATCATTAAAACAATAATCAAAAGATATTTTTTATCCACAATTAATTTAACAGGGTCGTATAACGCAAATAACTGCAAAGAAACATATGCTGTCGCAACTATAAAACTGCTGACCAAGTGATGAATGAGATGATCCTGATTTTTGACAGCATAAACAAAACCAATGCCTAAAAACAGGATAAAAGCGGCATTGATTTTACCAAGCGGAAATGAAATAGAATGTCCCGATAAAATAATTCCAAACAAAAACAAAAAAGCAAGTTTTGATCTGAACGGGTTTCTCTTCATTAAAAAAGTTGAAAATACCCAACCCATCCACATTATCCAATAAAAAAGGACACCTTCATTCATGTTTTTCACCTCGGTAGCATTATGCCACTTTCCGGTTACTCTTAATCTTCAACAAAGACAGTTTTCGCATACTTTATTGAATTGAATGATGTTAATTTCCTCTGCAGTGGCTCGCTTTCCGCGGGGTGTGCGGTGAGCCCATTCGTCGCTTTGCGACATTAAATGGTCTCTCCTGTCCCACTGATCCCGCAGGAGTCTCGCGCTTACGCTACAATTAACTTGTCAGTGAAGTCTCTTTAAAAAAATTACAAAATAACAACAAACATAGTGATAATAGACTTTAGAAAAGAGCCTTAATCAAAACAAGGAGTTATTATTTCCAAATCAGGCTGCTTGTTTTTCGCAATCATTGTTGTTTTTGAAGGTGGTTGATCTCCGTTGCAGGATGATCGCTTTCTGTGGGGAATGAAGTTCTTCGAGGAATCAACTGTACTCCTGCGTCTGCAAGCATGTTTCCTCCTCGCATGCCTTGCAAGAATTTTTTAAGTGACCACACTACGCGAAATTGAGTTGGCTCTCCTGTCTAGCTACAGCGTCCGTCATATATCGCACGAAGAAAATGTAATTTTACCTATTCGGGGAGTCTAGCACCTTGTACTCCAATCAACTTATCAATGTAGAGAAAAAACAATTATAAGCCAAAAGCAACAAGTTATGCGAAAACAGTTAAACACAAAAACAGCTCTCGCACATGTCGAGAGCTGAAACGTTGAAACTTATTTAAATTCTTTAAGCTGATCACCGATCATTTCAGCTAATGAAAAACCTTTTTCTTCTTTTGGAAGGTTTTTCTCAAGATTTTCTTTATCCTTCTCGTCTTGAACGGCCTTCATACTTAAGCTCATTCTTTTTTCTTGGCTGTTAACTTCTAGTACTTTTACAGTTGCTTTTTGACCTTCTTTTAGAACTTCACTCGGATTTCCAATGTGGCGGTTAGCAATTTCAGAAATATGGACAAGACCTTCGATTCCTGGAGCTACTTCTACGAAAGCACCGAAGGATACGAGTCTCTTTACAGTACCTTCAATAACACTGCCCGCTTTAATGGAAGAACTGGCTTCTTCCCATGGCCCCGGCTGCGTTTCTTTAATAGAAAGTGAAATACGGTCATTATCGCGATCTACAGAAAGTACTTTCACTTTAACTGTTTGTCCTTCACTTAACACTTCTGACGGGTTCTCTACACGGTTATGAGAAAGCTGTGATACATGGACTAGCCCATCAACACCACCTATATCTACAAATGCACCGAAATCCGTCAATCTTTGAACTTTACCTTCAATAATCTCCCCTGGAGATAAACGATCTAGAATCTCCTGTTTCTTTCCTGCTTCTTCCTCTTCTGTCACAGCTCGATGAGAAAGGATTACTCGGCCTTTTTCAGGATCTAATTCAACAATTTTAACAGAAAGTTTTTTGCCTTTGTAATCAGCAAAATCTTCAACAAAGTGTGATTCAACCATAGATGCCGGAATGAAAGCACGAATCCCTAAATCTACTACCAATCCGCCTTTAACAACATCATGTACAGCTACTTCAAATGTTTCTTTTGCTTCATACTTTTCCTGTAATTCAGACATGGATTTTTCGCTATCTACTGCTTTTTTAGAAACTAGCAGCTTGTCTTCTGAATTGGAAAGAACTCGAACAGTGATTTGATCTCCTTCATTTAACACATCACTCACCTTTTCAATGAAAAGGCTTGAAACCTCATTAATTGGCAAAAACGCGTCCTGTTTAGCGTTGATATCAACCAATGCATGTTTGTCTTCTACTTTTAAAACCGTACCAGTGACAACTTCACCTTCTTCGGCCATTGCAGCATTTGTTAAACTTGTGCTCATTTCGTCTGTCATGATCGTGCCCTCCTCAAAAATTAGAAAAGTAATTTATTGAACTTTCTCTAAGAAAGAACATAAACGCAATTATTCATTTTCCTTTTTTAACTGAGCTATATGATTCATTATAAGCTGAGTAGCTTCTTTTGCGGAAGCTTTTTGCTCTCGTAAATCTGTAAAATCGATCGGTTTGCCGAAAATAACTTTTAGTTTTTTGCCCTTTTTATATTGCCCAACAATGGCACAGGGAACGATATGTGCATCTGATTTTAAAGCAAAGAAACCCGCTCCTGCCAGCCCTTCGCCAATTTCACCATTCTTGCTTCTTGTCCCTTCTGGAAAGAGACCAAATACTTTGCCGTTCTTTAAAAGCTGAATACCGGTTTTCAAGGCTGTTTTATCACTCATCCCACGTTTAACAGGGAATGCATTTACTCGAGGCAAGATGCTTTTTAAGACAGGTATTGAAAATATTTCAGCTTTCGCCATAAAGTGAACATCACGCGGAGATGCTACCCCGACAAGCGGAGGATCAAAATTATGGATGTGATTAGCACAAAGCAGCACACCGCCTGTTTCCGGCATGTTTTCAACGCCAATTATTTCTGGCTTATATACTGCTTTAAAATAAGTGCCGCATAACCATTTTCCAAAAGAATAAAGATTCATCTATATGGCCCTTTCTTGAGCATAATGAAGGATACTGAGTACAACTTCCTCAATGCTCATACTTGTTGTGTCCAGCTCAATGGCATCCTCTGCTTTTTTTAGGGGTGCAGTTTCCCTCTCACTATCACGTTTATCTCTTAGTGCGATTTCACTTTTTAATATTTCAAAATCAGCAGTAATCCCTTTTAAACTGATTTCTTCATACCTTCTTCTCGCGCGCTCTTCAACTGAAGCAATCAAGAAAATTTTGAGTTCGGCATTTGGCATAACGTGTGTGCCGATATCACGGCCATCCATGACAACACCGCCTGATTCTGCAAGCAATTGCTGCCTTTTCACCATTTCGAGACGCACTTCTTTTTGGCGAGCTACAAATGATACATTATTCGTAACTTCACTGGATCTGATTTCTTCAGATACATCATTACCGTCTAGTATGACGGATTGACCTTCCTCTGTTTTCACAAGTACAATTTCGGTTTCATGAAGCACAGATTCAAGTGCTGATCCATTATTCAAATCTGCTCCAATCGCAAGTGCTTTATACGTTAATGCCCGATACATAGCTCCAGTGTCGATATAAATAAAAGATAGCTTTTCAGCTACTTGCTTAGCTACCGTACTTTTCCCTGCTCCAGCTGGACCATCGATGGCAATTGATATTAATTTTTTCATGTTTCCTCCTACCCGTACCTTTACGATGCATACATAGCAATAAAAGCAGGTAGAATTCCCCCTGCTTTTTCTCTGTACATAACCTGTATTTTCAAACAGATTAATTCTATATCTATATTACCACAGTTATTTGTCAGCGGTCTATCGTTTCCAAGGCTGGTTCTTTCTTGTCCTTGATTACACCTTCATAATAGATACTCTTATTTGTAAATAGTTTAAAATTCGGAATCTCCAGCAGCATTTGAGCGATAAACAATAAGACAAAGTGAGCAATCGCCAGCTGGATAAGTATTTTTTCAACGAGTTTCATCACACTGTCACCTTCTTTAAAGGAGTATTCTCCCCACAAAGAAGATTAATATGCTATAGCTTCATTTCCTTCTTTTTCATCTGCAGCTGCTGTTCAAAACAAAAACGGAGAATATGCTGCCGATCCTTTGCTGTAATTTGATTAAATTGTAATGGTGCCCGCTGTCTGCCATTTTCCCCATCTAAAATGCGAAGAACACTGCATGTAAGATCTAAGTAAACTTTTTCACCGGACCGCATCGGCAGCACAACTAAACAGTCCAGGATGTCACCTTTTGCCACTTTATGCCTGATTGGCAATGATAATAACATCCCGCCAGCACTTAAATCAACGATTACTGAATTAAAAGATGGATAAGTATCAGCCGTATTCTTGACGGCAGTATCCAGCATTGTCTCGACTCTTACGTATTGTCTTCTTTGAACCTTATGTATTTCTTCATTTTTAGGTGCTGTAATAATCAATACTGGAATATTCTCAATTTTTCGGCCTAATAATTCGGTCCGGAATGTATAAACATTCTTTTCTTTATCAACAAGCGAAACCTTAAATTGTGTCCCATCAAAGAAGTATTCTGTTCGATTCGTAGACTCATTACTCGGATAATCAATATATATTACATCATCTTTCATCTCATATATTTTCGATTTGTATGTATCTTTTTTTTCTGAAAACAGCGGTACTAAATATAATGATTCTCCAATTGCCAGCATAAAACTTCCCCCATAACCATTCTAACCTGCCACCTATATTATGACAGTAATGGAAAAAAAGAAAAAGCAAAATTTCACTAAAGAAATTTTGCTCTCTCTGCATTAGATTTCATTATAAGAAGGTTCTGCTTCTTTTAATTTCTTTACTTCTTCTTCATTTCCGTTTTCAGCATTGATAAATATTTGGTAAGTTTCATTTCCGCTAACTCCAAGGAATTCATAACAGAATACTTCTTCGTTAATATCATTTCGAATTAACGCTTTACTGACTTCCTTCACCTGGAACTTCGGATTTAAATTTGTTCTTGCTTCTTTTTCAGAAAGCTTGAAAACGGGTATACGGCGGTCTACATGCGATAATAAAAATTCCTTTCCTTCATATCCCATGATGTCACCGTTATCGAGTGCTACTTTTACGGTTACAATCTCAGGATAAATTCTGACGTTTTCCTGTGATCGTGCATACGTAAACACTGCAATATTATCATACTGATTACTTGATACGACAACCATTTTACTGTCCATGTGCTTTTTCAAGAAATCTTCGGCCTGAAACATTGCTTGATTAAGTGAGATTTTAGGCTTTCCAACATTACGATCGTATAACTCCCATATAGGATAACCGCCTTTTTTGGTTAAATCCATATAAGTCGTACCTTTTGTTTCCGGATTATACAAGGTAAGTGAATAAGCATCGTAATTTGCTTTTTTTCCTGATTCTTCAACCGTAATTTTAACGTTTTTCTTTAAGTCAAAGAATTTAATCGCAATCTTTCTCGCATCTTCTTTCGTAATCTCTTTTCCTTTTAACTGATTAAAATTACGATTCTTCATTTTCATCATATTAGATACTTCTGGACCAAAATCGGTCTCGGAATAACCTTGAGCTGTTTTGTCAACCGTTTTGAAACCATCAATAATCGTGTTGTCCTCAGGTGTCTTGTTGGTCGCAAGTGCCATCTCTACATCCATCCAGCGTAAATTATGCTTTTGAGCTAATGCTTGCGTTTTTCTAAGTTCATTTTGTATTTCAGTTGCGTTTGCGTACAGCTCTTTTAACTTGCTATGTTCTTGAGCGCTTAACGGTTTCTTCCCTAAATCACGTACAGCTGTCCGATAACTGAACTCTCCCATTTTTGTTAAAAATTCTTCGGTTTTGTTAAACGGAAGCAATGCTAACGGCAGCTGGCCTACATCGTTATGTGCTTCAGAAGTTAGTCTCCAAACTTGAGCAAGTGCAGGAGATAGCTGATTTCTTGAATTCATGGCAAGGGTTTCGCCTATTTTGTCATGAAGTGAATCAACATGAAAGTTCAAATCATGGAAAGCTCTTTGATAGTTGTTTTCAGCTTGCAAAAGAATCGCATTTTTTTCCTGATGTTCTGTATAGCCCCAATAACCAGTTCCTGCAATCGCTACAAACAAAAGGACAATCAGAATTGTACGTACCATGTACGTCTCACCTCTTTATTATTTAGTATAAATATGTTTTCCTATTTTTTTAATTTGAGGTCTGCCCCAGATCCAGCCTGATGTTGCAGTATCCGGATTGAAATAGTAAAGTGCCTCACCTGTAGGATCCCAGCCGTTTAAAGCATCCATAACAGCTTTTTTTGCTTGTTTGTTCGGCGTTAGATAAATTTGCCCATCCGCTACAGCGGTAAAGGCTCCAGGTTCAAAAATTACACCGGACACAGTGTTAGGGAATGCAGAACTTTCAACCCGGTTAATAATAACTGCGGCTACTGCTACCTGACCGATATATGGCTCTCCTCTGGACTCACCATAAACCGCATTTGACATCAAGTTCACATCATTTTGCGAATAACCGTCTGGGATGTTTTTAGCTGGTTTAACTTGTGCTGGCCTTGCTGCTTTAGCTTTGCCTTTAGCAGCCGTTTTTCCCTTAGCTGTATAACCTTTTGCAGCACCACCTTTAGCAGTCCCGCCTTTTACTTGTTTGTTTTTTGAAACCCCGCCATAATGCGTAAATTTCTTACCTGAACGAATTTGTTTGTTCACCCAAGCTTTGTCATATTTTGATGCTTTAACAAGCTTTTGTTTAGCTGCAGCTCCTGCTAAACCATCAATATTTAACCCGAATTCATATTGGAAGTTTCGTAAAGCCCAATATGTTCTCCATCCGAATACACCATCAATATTTCCTGTATAAAACCCTAAATATTGAAGACGTGATTGAAGTTCGATAACATCATCACCGGTTGCACCCTTTTGAATGACCTGGTTTGAAAACGCATGTGCTGCGTTTTGACCAAATCCAGCAAAAAATCCAAAACAAAGGGCGATTGCAAAAAACGCTCCTCTTATGTAAGCTGAATTTCTTTTCATGAGAAGTCTGGCCTCCTGTAAATTTTTCTCCATTTTCTTTTAATACTTGTATCATTTGTAATCCGTATTTTTTTATTCAATTTCAAAGAATCATTGTAAAATGATTTATTATTCAAAACGAATTTGAAAAGAACACAAAAAAAAAGACCGGCTATATACCGGTCTTTGCTAAATGTTTCATTGACGAATTGGCGAGTTTGACCTTCCGAAGTGCAAACCACCATAAGAAAATCATAAACGGAAACATATAAAAGAAAATGTATTTTGTGCTTGATAGCAGCAAGAAATTAAAAGTTCCATGTAGAAGAACTGGAACGAGTAGAGATAACACAAGAAAAATTATTTTTTTCCTGCCAGTCGAAAACTTGCCCTTCCCTAAATAAAAACCCATAATTACCCCAAATAATGCGTGGCCGCTAACAGGAAGCAGAGCGCGTACTAAAGCTTCTTCTATTCCGAATGTATATAGATAAAAGATATTTTCTAAAGAAGCAAATCCAAGCGATAGTGCAACTGCATACACGATACCGTCATATGGTTCATTAAATTCTTCATGCAGATAAGCTCCGTAAAAAATTAAAAACCATTTAAAAAATTCTTCAAGTAAACCACTTGTTAAAAAAGCATCAGCAAATAAAGGAATGTTCAACTCTTCTTTAAACCCGAATTGCATCACCATAATAGGAAAGACAAGAAGAACTCCAAATATATAAACCTTTACAACTAAAGATAAAGGTTCTGTTTCATATTTGTCTTTTAAATAAAAAAAGGATAATAGCGCAATGGCCGGAGCCACCGCTGCAGAAATTACAGCCAGCATGTCCTGCCTCTTTTCTACTGTTTTTTTCTATCGTAACATGATATTTTAAGAAGTGGAATAGAGAACAAGGAGGGCAGCACTAATGAAAAAAATATTATTGATCCACACAGGCGGTACAATCGCTATGGAAGAAAATAAAAACACAGGCGGTGTCAACACGAAAGAAATTCATCCGCTTGAATCAACTATTGCAGAACTGACAGATATCGCAGAAGTCACCTCAAAAAATTATGTCAATCTGCCGTCTCCTCATATCACTCCTGTACACATGCTTAAACTGGCAGCATTCATCAAAGAACAAACCAAAACCGAGCATTTTGATGGAATCGTCATTACGCATGGAACAGATACATTAGAAGAAACTGCTTATGTGCTTGATCTTGTACTCGAGACAACCATACCTGTAATTGTTACAGGAGCGATGCGATCGAGCAATGAGCATGGCTCTGACGGACCTTACAACCTCATTTCTTCTGTCAAAGTAGCGTCTGAACAGCAATCTTTAGGCAAAGGCGTTCTCGTTGTCTTTAATGATGAAATCCACACTGCAAAAAATGTAACAAAAACACATACAAGCAATATCGCGACCTTTCAAAGTCCTCAATATGGACCGATTGGTATTGTAACAAAAAGAGGAGTTCTCTTTCATCATACCCCTCTTCAATCCAACAGGTTCCAAGTTAAAGATGTCACTAAAAATGTAGTATTATTAAAAGCTTTCGCAGGAATGGATGGCACTTTAATAAATGCAGCTGCTCAAGGCGCTGATGGTATCGTTATTGAAGCACTTGGACAAGGCAATTTACCTCCAGCGACAGTACCTGCTATTGAAAATCTCATTAAAATGCAAATACCTGTCGTACTTGTGTCTAGATGCTTCAACGGTATTGCACAGGACATCTATTCATACGAAGGCGGAGGCAAGCACCTGAAAGAATTAGGGGTAATCTTCTCGAATGGTTTAAACGGTCAGAAAGCACGTTTGAAACTTATGATTGCGTTAGAAAACGCTAACTCCCCTGAAAAATTGCAGCAGTTGTTTTGGGAATAAGCTACATCGAGAATGAATATAAAGAAAGCTGAGCATCCCTTTAGGACATTCAGCTTTCTTTTCTTTCTATAATTGTGTTTGCGATCATTTCGCCATGGAACCTTCCATTTTCAATAAAAATTTCATTTGCATTGTTACCCGCAGCAATAACTCCTGCAATAAACAATCCATCTACATTCGTTTCCATCGTTTCTGGATGAAATTGAGGTCTCCCCGTTTCAGCATCGATAGCCACACCCATTTTCTTTAAAAATGCATGATCAGGATGGTACCCTATCATCGCAAAAACGGAATGAAAAGAAAATAAATTCTTTTCACCTGAAATATTTACAACCAGTCCCTCATTTGTGATTTCTTCAATTACTGAGTTAAAAGTCATTTTAATTGTACCAGCCTTTACACATCCTTCAAAGTCAGGCAATACCCAAGGTTTTATACTTGGGGAATATTCTTTTCCTCTATAAAAAACGTGTGGTCTGGCTCCGCATTTTTGCAGTTCGAGTGCAGCATCAATCGCGGAATTCTTCCCGCCTATTACTGCTACATCCAAATCATAAAATGGGTGACCTTCTTTAAAGTAATGATGAACATGCGGAAGTTCTTCACCTTTAATATTCAGCATATTCGGATTATCATAGTAGCCCGTGGCAATGATAACCCATTTGGCTGTATAAATCGCTCTGTTGCCGCTGCGATTTATCGTTCGGATTGTAAATAAGTCATTATCATCCTTTAAAACTGACTCCGCCTTTTCAAACGAATGAATGTTCAACTCATTTCTTTTTACTACTTCTCTATAATAGGTTAAGGCATGTATCCGGTTCGGTTTTCTTTGTTCATGAACAAAAGGAAACTGACCAATTTCTAATTTCTCACTTGAACTAAAAAAGGTTTGATGTGTCGGGTATTGATAAATTGTATTGACCACATTTCCCTTCTCGATTACACAATAAGAGAGACCTTTCTTCTTTAATGCAATAGCCGCAGCTAAACCACAAGGTCCGCCACCGATAATACAAACATCTATATCCACTGCTTCACCACTTTCAATATCACGTTATCTAATAAGTATAGGTTATACAACGGCTGTTTCCGCAATCATTGTTGTTTTTGAGTGCGGTGATCTCCGTTTCAGGATGCTCGCTTTCCGCGGGGCAGGCGGTGATCCACATTCGTACGTTTCACTTATAAGTGTCTCACCTGTCTAGCTGCAGCGGTTAGCCCCTCGAGGTCAAAAGTTTAATGGTCCTGAAGGCAAAATGCGCCTTCTTGGCCCATTTCCCTTTTGCTTGTCGGGGCTGAACAAACCGCTTCCGCTTTTCGGACTGTCTAGCTGCAGCGGTTAGCCCCTCGAGGTCAAAAGTTTAATGGTCCCGAAGGCAAAAAGCGCCTTCTTAGTCCATTCCCCTTTTGCTTGTCGGGGCTGAACAAACCGCTTCCGCTTTTCGGACTGCCCGCCTGTCTTGCAGGAGTCTCGCACCTTGCACTTCAATCAACTTGACAATGAAGTCTCTTTACGAAAATTCCTTAAAAATAACACTCTTTTAGAAAAAAACAGCCTTAGAAAAATAGTCTATACAAAAAAATCTCCTATCATCATATGATAGGAGATTTACGTTATGTTTGCAAAAAATTAAATCCAGCCTCTGAATCGAGAAGCTTCGGCCATTTTGCGTACACCAACCATATAGGCGGCGAGTCTCATGTTTACTTTTCTATTCATTGCAGTTGTATAAACTGTATCGAACGATTTAACCATTACTTTTTCAAGTTTTTCTTCGACTTCTTCTTCCGTCCAGTAGTATCCTTGGTTGTTCTGCACCCATTCGAAATAGGATACTGTAACACCGCCTGCACTTGCTAAAACATCTGGTACGAGCAAGATCCCTCTTTCAGAAAGAATTCGAGTTGCTTCAAGAGTAGTAGGTCCGTTCGCTGCTTCTACGACAATCGTCGCCTTGATTTTGTGTGCATTATTTTCAGTGATCTGATTTTCAATTGCAGCAGGAACTAAAATATCACAATCAAGCTCTAACAATTCTTGATTTGTAATTGTATCTTTAAACAATTTAGTTACAGTACCGAAGCTGTCACGGCGCTCTAATAAATAGTCGATATCTAAGCCTTCAGGATCGTAAAGTCCGCCGTAAGCATCTGAAATCGCAATTACATTTGCACCAGCATCATGCATAAATTTAGCAAGAAAGCTTCCGGCATTCCCAAATCCTTGAACGACTACACGAGCACCTTCAAGCTGAATACCGCGCTTAGCTGCTGCTTCACGGATACAAATCGTTACACCTTTTGCAGTCGCTGTTTCTCTTCCATGCGATCCGCCTAATACTAATGGTTTTCCAGTAATGAATCCAGGTGAATCAAACTCTCTGATTCTGCTGTATTCATCCATCATCCAAGCCATAATTTGCGAATTTGTAAAGACGTCTGGTGCAGGAATATCTTTTGTAGGTCCTACGAGCTGACTGATCGCTCTTACATACCCCCGGCTGAGTCTTTCAAGTTCTCTAAAAGACATTGTACGCGGATCACAGATGATTCCGCCTTTTCCGCCGCCGTATGGCAAGTCTACAATCCCTGCCTTTAAACTCATCCAAATCGATAATGCTTTTACTTCTGTTTCAGATACATTCGGATGAAAACGAACGCCGCCCTTAGTTGGACCAACAGCATCATTGTGCTGGGCACGATATCCTGTAAATATCTTAGTGCTTCCATCATCCATCTTAACAGGAATTCGAACCGTCAGCATACGAATAGGCTCTTTTAACAACTCATAAACTTCGGAAGAATACCCTAATTTATCGAGCGCATCCGCGATTACGGACTGCGTGGATGTTAGCACATTGTCATTTTCATGATGATTGTCGGATTTTTGGTCTGTCGTATTTTGGGCTGTCATTTGTTTACCTCCCATATTTGTCACCTCTAAAGTTTAGTCAAGCTTCAGAGACAGTATACACCTTTGTACGAGTATTGAGAAGAAAAATTTAGTGAAATTTGCCTAAAAAGAAAACGCTTTCTTATATACGGATAGTTAAGAAAATAACTAATATTCTGCCAATAGGCCTAGCCCTTGTGCCATCTGGGATAAATCAAGAAACCCCATGCTAAAATTTAGATGGGGGTTACTCTTTTTATTTTTTTAATGATAGCTCAATCAGTTTTTCTATCATAGATGGATAGTCTAAACCAACTTCTTTGGCTGCATCGGGAAATAGGCTTGTCGGTGTCATCCCTGGCAAAGTATTTACTTCTAAAATAACTGGCTCTGATCCATCATGCGGCACGATAAAATCTACACGTGAATATACTTCACAGCCTAGAACTTCGTGAGCAAGCACTGCGTTTTTTTGCAGTAGAGCTGTTATTTGATCATCAACTCTTGCTGGCACGTAGTGTATACTTCCGCCTTCTGCATATTTTGACTCATAATCATAATAAGCATTCTTTGGAACAATTTCAACAACAGGCAGTGCCTGCATTTCTCCATGTTCTCCCATTACAGCTACAGTTACTTCTTTTCCGCTTACAAACTGTTCCACCAAGATGGTATCATCGTGAAGAAAAGCTTCAGTAATGCCTTTTAGCATCTCATCTTTATTTTGTGCGATCGTTAATCCGATTGTCGATCCTTCACGATTCGGTTTAACAACTACTGGGAAATCAAAAGACAGATCCACTTGATCTTCGGAATATGATTTTCTATATAATACTTTTTCTTTTGCGATAGTGATGCCGGCATCCTTGAAAAATTGTTTAGACTTTGCTTTATCCATCGCGATTCCAGAAGCTAAAGCTCCAGAACCTACATAAGGAATATTCATCATATCCAAAAGTCCTTGAAGACGTCCGTCTTCTCCATATTTACCATGTAGCCCTAAAAATACTACGTCTGCTTTCAGTTCTAATAATTCCTGTAATCGGGAAGGATGAAAATCAATTCCAATCACTTCATGCCCTTTGCTTTCAAGAGCAGCTATTATTTGTTTACCTGTAGATAGTGAAACTTCTCTTTCAGCAGATACTCCGCCGTATAAGACTGCAATTTTCATGTATGGTCACTCCTAGCCCAAATATTATGTATATATTATATTCCCTGAAAAATTTACTGTTCAGCGGATAAAAAATATTACTTATCATATCACGTTTCGTATATAAATTCAGTATTAGGGTGTAAATAAAAAGAGCGCATATAAAATTGCGCCCTTATCAGTGATTATTATTTAAAGTATTGGACCATTTGCTCTACGGCTTTTTCTTTCATGAGCTCTTTACCATATTCAATGACTCGATAACTTGTAATAGTAGATGAACTTCCGAACTCCGCCAATATGGCAATAAATAGATCGAGATCCAATTCATTTATTTCTTCTTCTTCAAACTTTAAGTAAAAATGATTATTATACGAAAATAATCTGCCTCCGCGAATATTCATGGTATGCAGTCGCTTCGAAAGCAATATAACGTCCTCAAATGAAGAAAACTCATAAAATATCTCATCATTTTCATCCAAGGTAACTTGCATTTCTATATAATCTTCATCATATTCATCATCAAGTTCATATTCATTAATGCCTTTCGTCACAATAACGACCATTCCTTGTGCCGGAAGCGAAAAAACTTCAACCGCAATAGGACCGTCAGCTTTAAATCCAACCTCATCATCAGCTTCTGTCATCATGTCTCGAAAAAGCTGATGTACTTTCGGAATGTCCTGCCATATTTCTTCCTTGGAAATACCACGTTCATTCAAATCATCAAAAGTTAGGAAGATTTTTATTTTGTTATAGGTTAACCGTTCTACCCGCATCTATGGTCCCCCTTACGATCGGCTCTATTATGTCTTTGTAACCAATATATGAGTTTGTAAAAAGTTGGTGATAGCTAGACAAGATAATTTCTTTTATCATTATTTCTGCAGCTAGTTCTTAAGCTTGCTTGTTATCCAGTTATCCCATTCTTCTTTAGTACTGCCGATAATAAACTGCTTGAAATTTTCCTGAATACTCAGTGAAATATGACCAAAAGCTGACCCGCCAATACCAAAGGAAGTTTCCTGGTACTTGTCATGAATATTTCTTATCCATTCAAGGGTCTTGAGCGCTGGATCACTTAACGTACAGGATAGGAAAACCAGCTTTGGCTGAACCTTACCGATTACTTTTTCAAAATCTTCTTCTGGAATCCC
Organism: Fictibacillus barbaricus; assembly: GCF_031457135.1. Classification (GTDB taxonomy): domain Bacteria; phylum Bacillota; class Bacilli; order Bacillales; family Fictibacillaceae; genus Fictibacillus; species Fictibacillus barbaricus_A. The sequence goes on from NZ_JAVDWA010000002.1 coordinate 444,499, forward strand.
ATATCCTAAATAAATAACTTCGAACCCTCTTCTTCTAAGAAACAACGTAAACATTAGAAGTCCTAGTTCATGCTGTTCATCAATACCACATCCGACAATGACTCTCGGTAAATATGGATCTGAAGGCAACCCATGCATAAGTTGTCCAATTTTCATACGCAAAAATGATGAGGTAAAGTGTTCGTGTGCTACTGTGATTTTTTGGTCTTCCCACAAGTGGCCAACTCTTACTAATAATGTGCCCAAAATATCAATAATGACTTTTTCCAAATTATACATACTAAAGGCTTGACTTAATAAATCACTAGCTTTTCTTTCTTGGAAAGATAACAAAGCTTCTAATATTTGATTGGACATCTCCGCAGCTCGATCTGTATTTTCATCAGAAAAAGGAGATGTATCCTTATAAAGTTCCCCATTTTGTGCAACGTCAACAGCCTGACTAATCGTAAATCCTTGATTCACCTTATTTACAAGCCATTTTAGAATATAGACTTGTTCATCAGTGTAGAGCCGGTGACCCGCTTCATTTCTGTGAGGTTGGACGATAGAATAACGTCTTTCCCAAGCTCTTAACGTTCCAGCTTGTATGCCAAGCATCTTGGAAACGGCTTTAATATTATATTTCCCTTCACAAGGCATCAAACTTCCTCCAATAGATAAGTTAAGAAAAGTATATATGAAAAAACATTCTAGTGTAAACTTTTTGCCTGTTTAAGTGTAATCAGGTTTGTTTCACTCTCAGCCCCAAGACGTAATGGCAAGTGCCTTGTTCCATAGCCGTTGCTGATGAAAAGCTGATATGTTCCCTCTGTATACCAGCCTCCTCTTTTTGCAATCCCAAATGGTCCAAGACGGATTTGACCGCCATGTGTATGACCTGACACCACTAAACCGATACCATCTTTTCCTTTAATTTTTTTTACAATATCAGGATTATGGCTGATCAAAATCTTACAGGAAGAATGACTATCGGATAATGCTTGTTCAAGATTATCTTTTTTCAAAGAAAGATCATCAACTCCTGCGATATCGATTTTCTTTCCGCCTTGCTCGATAGTCACACACGAATTATTAATAATTGCAACTCCACAATTGTTAATTGCAGCAGATAATTCCTTTTTATTTAATTCATAATCATTATTTCCCCATACAAAATACACAGGTGCAATTTTCGTTAATTTCAATAAATTTTCTTTTACCCTTTCGATTGGAACCCCTTTTTCTGCTAAATCGCCTCCAATAATGACGATATTTGCTGTACTTGCCTTCTCAATTATAGAATCATGTATGACCCGCCGATGAACATCTGAAATAAAAAAAAGCTGAAAACCATGAAATGCATCAGGCAAGCTGTTTATTACTGCATGAGCAGAATTGACACGATTTCGATTTGCTTCAATATACATGTAGAGTATGAGAACGATACATAAGATTGTCATTATAAAAAAAAGCATGTAAGCCTCCAGTAAATATTTAAATGATCATACCATAAAACCAATTGTTCTAAGAAGACAAAACCTCGTTAAATTTTTAGAATATTTAAAAAGATTAGTTGAAAAATTTGTAAATTTACCGTATTATAAAAGTATGTTATTTAAAAATATTTAAAAATTGGAGAGGAAACATCATGACATTAACTAAGCTGAAAAACAAATCTCTCGTGACAGATCTTGAGCTATCCTATAGCCTTAGACTCGGTCTTCCTATAGAAGTTTATTGTCCAGATAAACATGAAACGGTTGCGTTTGGAAGGATCGATCAATTCTGTGAATCGACTGTTGTTATTCAAGGTCAGCACTTTAAAAGAGAGTCCAGTCTCTTCTTTGGATGCCCTTGTCAATAATTCATTATTTGTGAAAAATATTTATATTATAATTTTTCTTCATAAACTCAAAAACAATATGCCTCTTTTCCCATTGTTCTTCATCACTCCACCATTCTTCATTTCTGTCTATAAAATCAGTCCGTATCGCTTCATAATCATCATCTGCTTTTTTGTATTTCTTTTTCATCCACATGATTTGAAAACCAGAATAGATCAAGAATGCCGTACAAATCCAAACCATTTCATCTCCAAACAGTAAGGTAAGAGGATTAATATACGAAGAAGCCGTCTTTAATTTAAAATAATATAAATAAATGAACGTTGCGATTACAACAAAAATCATGGAAGAACCCCATTGATTCAAAGCTTTTTTCCATCTTTCTTTTTCTGCTTTTTTTTCCACTAACTGACCAAGAACAATACTAGTAAGTTCATTCACAAAAGGTTTTATTTCCCAGTGATTTATTGGATTCATACGCAAAACCTCCTGTAAAATAACTATGCAGCAAAAAGCTTGTTCATGCTTGGAATAAATACAGGAACTATCATCAAAAAGACCGTCAAGATTAAGCTTGACGGTCTTATATTTTGGCTGTAAACTTTTTTGATTTTGAATGAGGTTAATTTCCGCCCTTGGACTCACTTTCCGCAGGGTGTGCGGTGAGCACAATCATCCTGTAGGACAAGGAAGGTTAGGCAGCGTTACATCGCACGAAGAAAATTGTAGTTCATTTCGAGGAGTCTCGCCCCCCACTCCAATCAACTGTCAAAGAAGACAATAAATAAGATTAAAAGCAACAATCTTTCAGAAAAGAGCGTTTAGATAACAGCCTTTATTGTTCGATTCTCACTTGTTCTGTTCCTTTTTTAATATTGCTATGTACTGGTGAAATTATCTTATCGGACCAATATTGATAAGTGACCATTAAACCAACTAAGGCAATGAAGGCAACCAGCAGGACTTTTGTTAACAAAAAGGATGGTTTAAAAGATTTTTTTTTCTTATTTTTTTGTTCTTCAAGTTCTTCCTTTTTTCGGCCTTTTTTTCTTTGATGTAACTCTCGGCGAGAAGGTAATGATCCTGTCTGGAGAACAGTATGGTTGCCTGCTTTATTTCTAAGTTGTTCTGCTTGATCATTTTCCATTTTTCTCTCACACTCCATCATCGACGTTTGTCATACTTTTTTTAAATTGTCCTGCGATCCAGCATCCAGAAATGAAATCAATTAAAAAATGGGCTAAAAAGGGAATCCATATGGTATGACTTATTTCATAAAGAACACCTAGCCAAAAACTGAGCAAGGTTACCAAAGCAAAAAGGAACGGTTTTTTTATATATCTGACATGAAGAGTCGAAAATATCACACTCGTAAGGACCAATCCCGCCAAATTTTGAATAACTCCCCTGAATAGCCACTCTTCTGCAAATGCGATTAGCGCTGTAAGAACAAAAATATGAGTATAAGAAAGGGGACCAAATATTTTTTCATTAATTCCCCCGTCGTCAAAATAGTGATCCGGCAGCTTTTTTTTAAGCTCTATTGAAATTAAGGGAAAGAGAACCCCTGTCAATATTGCAAAAGCTATATAGGAAATAGGCAACGGAAAATCATTTGACCATGGAAAGGGAACTTTAAAAAAGAAAGCAATACCGATTGCGATTACTAAAAATAGACCTTGAGAGACGTACACATTTAACAGCAACTGTCTGGATGTGAATTCTTCCATCCTGTTTTTGTTTTCTGGCTGGCTCATACTTGCTGAAACACTTCCTGTCTGAATAAACGTTTAAGCTCTTCTTCCCACATCTCATATGATACACTGTTATCTTCGAGTTGCCCAAAGAAGTTTTCGATTTTCGCGTGGCAGCTGCTGCAGCAATCCCCATTCTCTAAACTGCTCTTCTCACCAAAATAATGAAGCAATCCGTCACGTTTACAAGCATTACCACTGATCCAGTGTGACATCTTTTTTAATGATTGCAATTTTTCCATCTTTCGATTTTCAATTTTTTCATAAAGTCCTTTTTTTAATTCTTTACTCTTTTCTACAGCTAACTGACGAAAATATAAAACTCCTAATTTTTGAAGATGATATTCCAAAAACCTCTGGCCTGTTTCTGAGAGTCCGGTCATTAAAATCCTTTCTTTTAATGAATAACCAGCTAAAACCTCTTCTTCTGAAAATACATAGTCTAAGTGATTTAAATCAGGAAGTTCATTTTCAATAAAATGAAACGGTATATCCAAATCTGTCGGGTGATTAAGCATAATGGCTGCTGATGGTTTCATATCACGCCCCGCCCTCCCTATTTCCTGCACATACCCTTCTATCGATGAAGGTGTATGGTAATGGAGGACATACCGAATATCTGGTTTATTAATCCCCATCCCAAATGCGTTCGTACAAACAATCAATTCTAATTGAGCATGAAGAAATTGTTTTTGAACGAGCAGTCTTTCCTCTTGTTCCATACCACCATGATAAAAAGCAACTTTGCTTACTCCATTTTCTTGAAGTATTGAAACAAGATGTTCAGCTGCGTTCCGCGTATTGGTATATACAATTCCAGGACCTTTTAATTTTTTTATAAGGTCTATAGCCTTCTCTTGTTTTTCTTCTAAATCTGAAAAAGTTTCGACAAACAGTGTTATATTTGGCCTGTTCACACTGTGTATATGAACTTTAGCTTGCTTCATACCCAAATGCTGCTGAATGTCCTGCTGTACTTTTTTTGTGGCAGTTGCAGTCAGCGCTAAACAAACCGGATTCCCCATCTCTTCTTTCATTTTCATTAGTTCTAAATAATGAGGACGGAAATCATGGCCCCATTGAGAAATACAATGTGCTTCATCTACAACAAATAAGGACCATTTAATAGAGAGCAATGCATCTCTGACATATGGACTTTGCATGATTTCTGGACTGACAAATATAAATTGGTAGTTTTCTATACGATTTAAGACGAATTGTTTATCCGAAGAATCGAGAAAACTGTTTAATGCGATCGTCTTCTTTAAACCTGCCTGTTTAAACTGTTCGACTTGATCTTCCATCAATGAAACTAGAGGAGAAACAATTAACGCTCTGCCTTTAAGTAAAATGGCAGCCAACTGATAAATGAGTGTTTTACCCGTTCCTGTCGGGAGCATACCTAATACATCATGACCATTCAACAAATCAGTAAGGATTTCTTTTTGTCCTGATCTGAACGTGTCAAACTTATAATAATGTTTAAGTGCTTCTTCAAGATCCATTATTGCCACCTTCTTTAGCAAGAACAAGTCTTATTTGCAAATAAGTTAAGTGAGGAAATGCTTCTTTGATAGGTCGCAATTTATTTTCATTGTTCGTTTCAAAATAAGTTAGCACCTTTTTCATCTCCTCTTGGCTTATGAACGGTTGAATTGAGAAATTTGGAATGGTACGAGCAATTTCCACAAGATGATCTTCTAAAGTACTCATCTTTAACTTTCTGATTCTCATAATTTCAGAAACTGATTTTTTCTCTTTCAGCAATTCATAAGTATGTGAAGCTGATTTTGTTAATGGCGGAGCCGCTATATACCTAGTAATAAGAGAAAATAAAACGGGAAAAGATTCTGGCTGCTGGCTAGTTCTGCTTAATAGCTCGTGCAGAACCGACCGGAACCTCAGCATACATTCCAATTTAGTGAGACCTAAATCTTCTGCCAATTGCTCATATGTAAGACCAATGCGTTTATAGCCTGATAATTTCCTAACAAAAATTTCTGCAGAAATCGTATCAGCTTCAGATAACACACAAAACAATTCAGAAAAGAGTTTTTCTGCAGCAGCTGTTCGATTCTCGTCTGTTTTTGGAAAAACTTCCTTTACTCGCTTTACCGCACTTCTTTCTCTTATAACAGGAGAATATTTTGTAAAAAGATAAATAGAATTAGATAATGCCTGGCAATATAAAGAAATGACTTGCCAACAAGCCAAATCTATCGAAGAATACTTTAACCCGTTCAGCTTTTCCAAAAAGGAAAAACGTTCTTTTTCAGCTTCCAATGCAGAAATCCCATGTTCTGTAACAAAAAACTTTTCCTCTTCATCTCTTTTTTCAATCCAATTTAAGCCAAGTAAATTTTGAAGATGCTCTTGAAATTGTTCAAGTGATATTCCTTTTAAAGAAGAATAATAGGATTCAATTCCAAACCATTGGCTATCCGATAGTGATTGGGATGTTTTTTTACCAGAAAGTATATAATAAACACCTGACCATTTTCGGCTTCCATTAATTACACGTAATACTTCCAGAATAATGGTATTGCAAATATTCATTTTGATCACCACACTAACATCTATTTTATCAGATTACACAAATTAAAGAGTATGTGTTTCATTCTATGGGTTTATTTCAAGGGAGGTTGGGAAATAGAGAAGATGAGGATTCTAATTTTCTATTGAAATGTGTACTGATACTTATTACAATATGATTAGTACACACTTATTTAAAAATGGGTAAATATGTATTATCGGATTCGTTTTCCAATTCCATAGGAGGTAATTTTTTATGCCAAAGTACACGATTGTTGACAAAGAAACTTGCATTGCATGCGGAGCTTGCGGAGCAGCTGCACCCGACATTTACGATTATGATGATGAGGGTATTGCATTTGTAACTCTAGATGATAACCAAGGAATTGTGGAAATTCCAGATGTGCTTTTAGAAGATATGCAAGATGCTTTTGAAGGTTGTCCTACTGATTCTATCAAAGTTTCAGATGACCCTTTCGATGGTGATGCACTTAAATTTGAATAGTATTTAAGTTAAAGCCCTCTTTTTGTGGGCTTTTTATTTATTTTATTAAGGATGATTTTTCTTGTCAATTCGTTTTCTTCTTATTTGTAACCGCTATCTTAAAAAAACATGGTTGTACCCGCTCCGAGAATGTGTTAAATTATCAAAATATTAATAATACTCATAAAGAATATAAGGGGTGGAAGTGTGACAACGACTGTTTTAGTATGCGATGGAATAACAAAAGATGGCATTGAACCTTTAGTGAACTTAGAAGAAGTCAATTTGATTTTTGGTAAGCTCGAAGAAATTCAAGAACTAGAGACAATCAACGGACTCATGGTTAGAAGTGCAACAAAAGTAACCGAAGCTGTATTAGAAAAATTGCCTGGTCTAAAAATTATCGCCCGAGCTGGCGTCGGTGTTGATAACATCGATGTAGCAGCAGCTACTAAAAAAGGAATACTTGTTGTGAACGCTCCAGAAGGAAACACCATTTCAACTGCTGAACATACGTGGGCCATGATGATGTCTTTGCTGCGAAATATTCCGCAAGCCAACCAATCGTTAAAGACTGGTGAATGGAATCGTAAAAAATATACCGGCCAAGAGCTTTACCAAAAAACACTTGGCATTGTAGGAATGGGAAGGATTGGTTCAGAATTAGCAAAACGAGCAAAAAGCTTCTCCATGAATGTTCTTGTATTTGACCCTTACTTTCCACTCGAAAAACAAAAAGAACTCTCTGTAACTTCTGTTGATCTCGATACGCTCATTCAACAAAGTGACATCATTACCGTTCACACTCCATTAACAAAAGATACCCGCAAACTTTTAAATGCTGATAATCTTAAACATGCTAAAAGAGGAGCATTTATCCTTAACTGTGCCCGTGGAGGCATTATTGATGAAGAAGCCCTTCTTCACTTTTTAGATAATGGCCACCTGGCAGGCTGTGCTCTTGATGTATTTGAACAAGAACCGCCAGTCAACCGTTCATTGATAGAGCATGAAAACGTTGTCGTTACCCCTCATATTGCTGCATCTACCGTTCAGGCACAGAAAAATGTTGCTTTTATGGCCAGCGATGAAATTAAATCATTTATTCTCAACAAACCTTTGAAACATGCTGTTAACTTCCCTTCATTATCAAAAGATACGTATGAAAAACTAATTGCGTATTACGATTTCTCAAATGACCTTGGTTCTTTTACAACCCAATTTTTTAAAGAACCTGTACAGGAAATTTCAATCGGTTATGGCGGCTCTTTATCTGAAATTGATACTACTCCATTAACACGCAGCTTTCTTTGCGGATTTTTAAGAACGAGACTCGGCAGACCTGTTAATGATGTAAACAGTATGATTGCTGCAAATGAACGAGGAATTGTCGTAGGAGAAAAACACGGCACGGATGACTTTGGCTATCCAAACATCATACATGTTAAGGTGACCGGCCAAAACCACACATTTACCCTTTCTGCTACTTTAGTAAAAGGGTTTGGTGGACGAATCATTCGACTTAATGGTTATACGGTTGATTTTGTGCCTCAAGGATCACTTTTATATATTGAACATCAAGATACACCAGGGATTATTGGTAAAGTAGGGGCATTTTTAGGAGAACGAAATATTAACATCGCCACCATGCACGTAGGAAGGAAATCTGCTGGCGGAGAAGCTATGATGGTCCTGACGTTCGATAGTCAGCCATCAGAAAATATTCAAAAGGAACTATCAAATATCGAGGATCTCATTGTCTGCAAACCGATTGAACTTTAAATCAATGAAATAAAAGCAATGAACCTTTGTCAAACAGCCTTTTGAAAAAACCTTTCAGAAAGGCTGTTTTTTTATTCATTGTTGCCATGAAAGTCGTTGATATCCGTTCCAGGTTGCTCGCTTTCCGCGGGGCAGGCGGTGAGCCACGTTAGTACATTTCACGTATTAGTATCTCACCTGTCTACCAGCAGCGGTTAGCCCCTCGAGGTCAAAAGTTTAATGGTACCGAAGTCAAAAAGCGCCTTCTTAGCCCATTTCCCTTTTGCTTGTCGGGGCTGACCAAACCGCTTCCGCTTTTCGGACTGCCAACCTGTCCGGCAGGAGTCTCGCACCTTCTACTCCAATCAACTGTCAAAAAAGACAATAAAATAAGAGTTAAAAGCAACAATCTTTTAGAAAACATCCTATAGAAAAAACACAATTCAAATTGCCAATAAAAATCCTAAAACCCCTCTATGATTTCTTGAGTTATATTTCAAATTCCCCCCCACTCTCATACTGCTTAAGTGAAACCTTTCACAATACATGGACATGACCAATCTCTAAATTGCATCACAATGAATCTTACCTAGTTTTTGATTTAGCTGAAAAGTAATATCAAGGCGAAAACAGCTTCCAATGTCCTTCAGAGATCACTTCGACCTCCCCATCGATCACTTTAATGGCAGTTTCATCGTCAATCGCATACGCTGGTCCCTGCATCCCCGCCGCCCATTTCTCTGCAGTAGCCATCGTGTTATCAGGCAGCATCTCGTGATCAAGGTGTGGAAACATGGCAAAATCAACAAGCCCAAGTGTTTGATCCTCACCGCTCGGTGGAGTCCAGCCAACGAAGATCTCTCCAATTTCAGGTGCCATCACCATGCTCCCCGCGCTCATTCCCACATAGACTGCACTCAGAGACGTTAAGAGCTCTGCCAGCCCCGATTCTCGCATCCAGTGGTTTAGGTAGAGGGCGTCGCCGCCGGATACCAACAGGACGTCTATCTCCCGGACCAAAGGTATCCAGCGATCTTTGTCAATGCTTGGCAACGCAGTGAGCTCCAGCACGCCAACTGACTTCCAGCCTAGATTAACCATGGGATTCTCTTCTTTCCCGCTGATGAATTCCCAGGTTTTCACGCCTGGTCCGACCCAAGGATGTCCGTACATCGCGGTGGGGATGCACAGGGCGTTGGATTCGGCGATGGGCTTGTCCAGCATGTCTACCAGCGCATTGTGTATACTTTTGTTAGTAATGCCTCCCGATGTGAGCAGAAATTTCATAACTTCACTCCTCGTCTTAGTGTGGTATTGACAAAACTTCTAGCTAAATCACCCTTATTTTAGTTCAGAGATCGGCTTCTTTATAGAAGTTCATTTTCTTTAACCTTATAAGTTAGTTCAATAAATTCCATAAAAAAGGTGTTAATCCTTCTTGGATCAACACACCCTTTTGCTGAATCATGTTTACTCTTTCATCTTTGATATTTTATTACTCTTACTATTAAAAAACCGCAACGAATTACGCTGCGATTTAAAGTACTAATTACTCTGGAATTTGGCAAGTTTTTTCTCTCAAAAAAGAACCGTTACTCTCACATGAGCCGGTTCTCTTTTGTTTTTAAGTTTATATAGACAACCGCCATCTGGCATTATCCTAATTCAACCTCTTTACGTTTACCGTCCTTAAATGTCATGAGTGATTTGTACCCGGTCTCTTTTGCCAATTGAATAGAAGCTTCATAGTTTTCTCCAACTTGTTGAGGCTCATGGGCATCTGATGAAAGAACGATTGGTATCCCTTTTTGGAAGCACATAGATAATAGCTCTGGCTCAGGATACAATCTTCCAACAGGTTTTCGCATGCCTGCAGAAGAAACTTCAACACAAGTTTTTGAGTTTTTAAGAGCGTTTGTTACCCGCTCGTATTGTTCTTGCATAAACTCTTTGTCTTTTGGTACATAATTAAAAATTTTCACTAGATCAATATGCCCAACAATATCAAATAAATTGGATTCAGCGAGCGTAATGATCTGGTCATAATAAGCTCTGTAGGTCTCATAAAGATCCCTGCGGTCCCATTCTTTTCTGTATTCAGCTAAATCAATTCCAAAGTTGTCAACCCAATGTACGGATCCAATGACATAATCGAAAGGATAGCTGCTAATAAAAGATTCCATTTCATTATGCCGTCCGGGTGTATAATCCATCTCAATGGACATTCTAACATCCATTCCCAGGTCATTTGCTTTGTAAAACAGTTTTACATAATCATCCATCGTATAAAAACGTCTTTCTTCCATCCAAGGCTTAGATACGATGTTTTTTGTTTCATAGAAATGATAAGCATGTTCAGAAATCCCAAACTCTTTAATTCCTTTTTGTTTGGCTGTCTCTACAAACTGTTTTAAGTAATCGATTGATAAGGTACCTTTTTCCAGATGAGCATGATAATCTGTTAGCATATTGGTCTCCTTTTTTTAAAAAAACGTTTAACCATATGTAACATGAAAATAGCTATTCATCAAGTCTTTTATGCACCAAGTTTCCCACCTAAAAATAATACACTTATACAAAGCGTTAAAAATAGTACAGCAAAGATACGATTTAAGTAATCTCTCATTTTGTCCTCCTATGTTTTAAGCATCAACTTTACTATCCTATTCATAAAAGAAGAGAATTGAACTTTTTTTGTATGTTTTTTTCTAAAAACTTTCTGCTTTTGAAGTGGATGATTTCCGTTCCAGGTTTCTCGCTTTCCGCGGGGCATAAATTCGCCGTTTATTAATCCACACAAAAAAGCTGTTTTTTAAGCAGCCCTTTTGTGTTCTCCAGTATTCAAATGACGTTCCATCACATACATAAGAGGTTTGTATAATACAATAAAGAAAATGATGTTTCCGACCGCATGATTGATGTCAAAAGGCAGACCTGATAAATAATATGGCCAAAACTTTTGAATAACGATCCCTCCAAGGATTAGTGAAATAATAAATCCAAACAAAAAACCGCATAGGCCTGAGTAAAGACTTAAAATCCACCAAGGAGTCTGATGTCTATATTTACCTAAATATCCGCTCATAACAGCGATAAGACCCCATGCAACCATTTGACCAATGGACCATAAACCTTGACCTAAATATAGATTTGTCGTTAAGGTACTTAAGATTGCAAGGATAAGTCCTTGCACAGGTCCTAATACGAATGAAGCAATAATCAGTATGGACGTATTTGGCTGTACATTTGGAATGATCGCGAATGAAATTCTCCCTATAGTAAGTAATGCTGTTAAAAGTGCCAAGAGGGTCATTCGTCTGAGCGTTAATTTATTCATATTTATGTAAGTCGAACCCGATAACATCCCCTGGCTTCACTTTTATATCCTTTGCGCCCTTCGTAGCATCTTTACCGTTAACAGAAAGGAACCACGATGTTTTGTCTTGTTCGTTTCCTTTTACTCCATCAATTCCATTAATAAATGCATCATTATAGATCAAATCGAGTTTAAAATTACTTTTCATAACATCCATTACGGTGTCATTTTCTTTAATGGCTACTTTCTTTTCCGTTACTTTTTCCTTGCCGTTATCTTTCGTGATGTTCACTGTAACTTGCTGTTTTTTTGTTTCTTCTGTCTTAGGCTGTTCTGAAGATTTTTTCGTTTCAGCTGTACCGCATCCTGCGAGCATCATCATTAATACTGCCAATACTACTACTAGTTTTTTCATGTTTTAACTCTCTCCTATTTTTATCAATTTTTAATCGTTAACCAAAAAAAGCCCCTTCGGCTACGAAGGGGCTCGGAAATTTGGTATACAGGCAAAAAACAGGTGCCGTTCATCAGCACTGTCTTAACACCCCCCTATCCTCGTAGGTCATGTTCATGAATAACAGGCAGGTCTCCTGGCTCTTGTTCATCGTCCCCTAACGCCTTCCCGTGTTGACAGTGGCATTTTATTAGGGTTCTCACAATTACAGTGGCGGGACCGCAACGGATTTTAACCGTTTTCCCAATTATGCTTGTCTGCGGACAGACAGCACCTGTTTTACATTATTATGAAATTAGATTTCTCATTAATTATAGCTTAATGAAGAAGTTTGTGAAATCTTTTTATTAAGTAATTGTTCCTTATGAAACAAGATTAATCGGGAAAGTTTGATCTTTTATTTCAACATTCGAGGTATAACAAATGAAAATGTCGTTCCTTCATTCATTTTACTGTGAACGTTAATTTGGCCGCCATGTGCCTCTACTATGTTTCTTGCTATTGCTAAGCCAAGACCTGTCCCTCCAGATTTCCCTCTTGTTCTAGCTTTATCACCCTTATAAAAGCGTTCAAAAACAAATGGCAAATCTTCCTCTTTTATTCCTGTACCATTATCCTTCACATTAAAAGAGACTGTTTGCTCACTGATTTTTATTGTTAAACTAACGAAACCTTCGTTCAATGTATGACGGATAGCATTATCAATTAAATTCGTCAGAACTTGCTCAATTCGGTCTGGGTCAATATTAAGTTCTTCAGGTTCCCCTTCCATATGCAAACTTAATTGAATATCCCGCTCTTTGGCTGGTCCTTGAAATTTCCTTACAATTCGTTCAACAAATGGCTTCAAAGAAACATTGGTATAATGAAGCTTCATATGACCCGCTTCAAGTTTTGCCAGATCGAGCAGTTCATTTACAAGTCTACCCATCCTTTTGGACTCATCCAATATGATACTCGCTAATTCTTTTTTCTCTTCTTCTGATTCTGCGATATTATCAACGATTGCCTCACTATAACCTTGCAGCATACTCAGCGGGGTTTTCAATTCATGTGATACATTCGCAACAAAATCTTCTCTCAGCTTATCCATTCTTCGCTCTTCTGTCATATCTCTTAATACGGCAACTGCACCGCGAATAACAGAGTTATCATATAGCGGAGTCATAACGACCACCCACGAACGTCCTTGAATATCAATTTCAGTCAGCTGCTCTTTTTCAAGTGAAACCACTTTTTGAAACAAATGAATAACAGCTTCCGGGAGCATGTTTTCCTTTTTCTGCGTCTTCATACCTGATTCATAATAAAAGGCTTGCAAAAAACGGTCAGCTGGAGGATTTGTGACTAAAATATTCATTCTTCTATCAAATGTAATTACACCATCAGCCATCGAACTTAGAACGCTCGCAAGCTGTTCTTTTTCTTGATTTAGGGCAGTAATGTTATTTTTCAGCTGTCTGCCCATCCGATTGAACGTCATTCCTAATTCTCCAATCTCATCATGTGTTAAGATTGGAACTTTCATATCAAATTCACCTTTTGCAACAAACATTGCTGCTTCTCTCATCTTCCTCAGTGGGGCAGTAATTCTCGTGGATAAGAAAAAGGCAAAAATTGTAGTTAATATAATGGCAATTCCAGCAGCTAAAAAGATCAAGTACTTCGTATGATTTGTTGTTTCTTCGATGTTTTCAATCGATTGATATACATACACACCGCCAGAATTCCCATTCACGCTGTATGGTTCTCCATAGACGATCATGGTATGCGAGGATTTTTCACCATTCTTTAAAACCGGAAATTCACTCTTCGTATAAATTTTTTCCTTTGACTCTGTTACGGATGACAGTTTCTTGTTTTGATTAAAAACCGAAACAGGAATGTACGGTGCATTATCTAAAGAATCCGATGAAATAAATGAGTGGTGATTTTCATCAATGATCATAACAGACATTGAATAAGCCTCAGCCATTTCATTTGTAATTCGAATCGCTTCTTCTTTGTTGTTATCATGCTCCATAATAAGAACAAGCCTGTCAGCCATTTTCGTTAGCTGCTCTTTTGCTTGGCTGTCATAAAAGTTTTCAAAGAATTGAGTTAGCAATATTGTTAGTAACGTCAGTACAACAGAAACTAACAGCAATATTGTGACCCAGAGTTTACCTACAACACTTCTCCAGATCATTCATTTCCCGCCTCAAATTTATATCCTACTCCCCAAACGGTCGCAATCATTGAAGCTGCTTCAGTTGAAACTTTATTTAACTTTTCTCGAAGTCTTTTTACATGTGTGTCAACCGTGCGCAAATCACCAAAGAATTCATAGTTCCATACGTCTTTTAATAGCTGTTCACGCGCATACACTTTATCTGGAGTTTTAGCAAGATAATAAAGCAACTCATATTCTTTAGGCGTCAAGTTCACTTCTTTTCCGCCGGCTGTTACTCGATGTGCATCATGATCAATCGTTAGGTGATTAAATACAATCACGTTTTTTGCAACCGTCTCTGTTTTAAGAAACTTTGTCGGCGAAGATCTTCTTAAAAGAGCTTTAACACGCAATAATACCTCACGAGGGCTGAATGGTTTCGTTATATAGTCATCTGTTCCGGCTTCAAAGCCTTGAATCCGGTTTAATTCTTCACCCTTTGCTGTAAGCATGATAACAGGTGTCGCTTTTTTTTCCCGTAATTTTTCACATACTTCTATTCCATCCATTCCGGGAAGCATGAGATCCAACAATATGAGATCAAAATTTATGGATACAGCCATCTGCAAAGCATCTTCACCATTTTCAGCTTCATATACTTCATAATTTTCTCTTTCCAGGTACATGGTTAACAGTTTACGAATGCGTTCTTCATCATCTACAACAAGAATTTTTGCTTCAGTATTCATTCTTTAATCCTCCATTATCATTCAAAATAACGTTTACACATGTCTCTTTATCCTTTTCTATCATACATGAAAAAAAGGGGTACAAACAAATTGGAAACATTGTATAAAAAAACCCCTCTTAAAAAAGAGAGGCTTTTCCTTCAAGCTATTATGCATATGAATGCAACCCTACTAAAACAAGGTTAACGGCAATCAAGTTAAACGTAATGATCCAAAATCCGACAACACATAGCCAGGCTGATTTTTCCCCATGCCAGCCCCTTGATAATCTTAGATGTAAGTATGCTGCATAAAACAAGAAAGTAATCAGTGCCCAAACTTCTTTTGGATCCCAGCCCCAAAAACGGGACCATGCTTGCTGTGCCCATATCATGGCAAAAATAAGGGCTCCTAATGAGAAAATCGGAAATCCAATCGCTACTGCACGATAACTGATCTCATCCAGCAATTCCGAGTTAACATTCTTTACTTTTGTTTGAAGTGCTGCTGAGATTCTTTTTCTAAGAACAAGGCGCAGTAATCCATAAAGAACGAAACCGGATAATAACGACCAAATAAAGGTATTCAGTTTCATTGATGCATTCACGCCTTGCATCCAGGATGGTGTATTGAAAAGAGGACCGAATCCTCTATCTAAATGATCTCCGTTCGCTGGTCCTGCGATCGCTGGCAATTCATAAACAATTTTGACAGGCTGATTTTGTTTGTTCATTACTTCAAAGCTAGATTCATAGCCTGCTCCTTTAAATGCTAAAGAAATGATTACAAATCCAACTACACTTATTAAACTGTACATAATAATTTCAAGCCATTTTGTTTTCTTGGTTGAAACAGTCTGATCAACAGTACGAATTAAGTAGATAAGACCTGAAACAAAAGAGATCGCTAGAATTCCTTCACCTAATGCAGCTGTTGTTACGTGAATTTTAAGCCAGTCACTTTGCAAAGCTGGTATTAATGGTGAGATATCCTTTGGGAACATGCTTGCGTAAGCAATTACAAGAAGTGCCACCGGCATTGCAAACACGCCCAATCCATTCGTACGGTAAATGGAATATAACACAATAAAACCTAATACCATCATCATGCCAAAGAAAGTAGTGAACTCGAATAAATTACTTACAGGAGCATGTCCGCTTGCGATCCATCTCGTAATGAAGTATCCAAGCTGGGCAGCAAATCCTGCACAAGCAGTAATAAAACCAACTTTTCCCCATTTTTTCGTATAAGCTGCCTCTGAACTCTTCTTGTCCGAGAGCGACATGGAAAAGAAAAGGGTTGAAAACAAATAAATAATAAATGCACTATATAGCAATGTACTGCTAATTTCCGACATTGTAAGTTCCTCCTGCCTGAACGTTTACCTATTTTTCAGAACTGTTTACCCGGTCTTCTAACGGTGTTAATTCCGTTTTCTCTGTTAGAAACTCTAAATCTTTCTTTAAACCATACCAGTTTTTATTTGTATGAGCTGCCGCCCAAACTTCTCCCTGATTCTGCTTAATCCAAATTCTTCTATAGTTCCAATATAACCCTTGTGTTACACCAATCATGAAAATGAATCCACCAAGTGCGATAATCCATAATGTGAGATCCTTTTTCACGGTTAAAGCCGTTAGATCTTTCGTTTCAAGTCCTGCAAATGACATTTTTAATGTGTTATCTCCAGAATCGATATTTTTCATAATTCCTACAAACGCTTTTTCTCCTTGCGGCTTTTGAGGAGAATACATCGCAAACACAAATGCTGGGTTATCAGGCAGATTGTTTACTGTCGCAGGCTCATCTTGATCGTTAAGGATAAAGTTAGGATAATAGTCTAAGATTTCAACCTTATAGCCGTTGCCAAGATCATACTTTGTCTCAGGCTCATGTAAATCCACTGTTAATTTACCAAATGATTTACCAGAAGTTTTGTCTTCCAAATTAAAACTCATCTTGTTTAATTCATCCAATTTGAAATCAGTTTGATAAAGAGCAAACGAATCAAATTTCAATGGTTCATTGACGCGGATTACACCATCTTTTATTTTCTCTAATTTTCCTTTTTCACCAATAACCGTACCTTTATTTGATTTAAACAAGGTCACATTACTTTGATAATTTTTAGCTACATCTCCTTCAACAGAGTTTAATGCACTATTAAACTTCTTATCTTTCTTATCGTACTTTTCAAGTATAAAATCATTATTTCTTAAGTAATATTGGCCATTGTCATCCTTAGTGCCCGGGATAGACGTTGTCTCGCCTTCTCTTACCCATACAATTTCATCTACATACATGCCAGGAAAGAATCTAAGCATAGCCCCGGTTAAGAAAATAATAAGGCCAACATGATTGACATATGCACCCCAGCGGGAAAATCGTCCTTTTTCAGCAAACAAATTGCCGTTTTCTTCCCGAACTTTATATCTCAGTGAGCCTAGTGTGTATTTAATCTCTTCAAGATCAGCTTCTTTACTGACTGAAAATAGACGCTGATTTTCCAAAAACTTATTATGCCGTGTCACTCGTTGAGTTTTAAGCGCTTTATAAAGCGGTATGCCTCGGTCAAGACTCGCTATAATAAGCGATAATCCTAACAATCCAAGTAAAACGATGAACCACCAAGAACCATAAAGGTTATGGAAGCCTAGCAAGTAATAGATTTTTCCTAACGTTCCATATTCGGTTTCATAATGAGTAGCCGGATCTACATTCGGCGGAATAAATGTAACTTGCGGAAAAATCGTTCCTATTGCCGCTGCCACCAATATGGTAATAATTAGCCAAACCCCTACTTTAACTGACGAGAAAAAGTTCCAAACTTGATCAACAATCGTTTTTTTATAGACCTGTGATCTCCTGGCACTTCCTTCATAACGCATGCTAGTTAGTACTTCTACGTCATTTTCCAGCGGTTTACCGCAAGCTTGACAAAGACTAGTACCGTACGGATTGGAGTGGCCGCATTCACATACAATCGTTTCCATCTTTTCACCCCGTTACGGCTTAATTTTTTCCATGAATGATACTATTTTTTTTGTGGATAATGACTCGCTTGTTCTTCCGACAACTTTTCCATTTTTATCAATCAGAACAGTAGTTGGAATCGGGCCGATGCCATAAGCTTTCGTTACTTCTCTGTCTTTATCCATTGGAATTTGAAACGTTAATCCATATCGATCCGCAAAATTTTTCACTGATAAATTCGTCTCACTCACATTGACTGCAAGAATCTCAACACCTTGTTTTTTAAAGGTCTTGTATTGGCGTTCCATAAAAGGCATCTCACGTTCACAAGGCTTGCACCATGTTCCCCAGAAATTTAAAAATACACCTTTACCCCTGTAATCACTCAGTTCCACACGATTTCCTTTTAAATCAGTTAAAACAAAATTAGGAGCCATTTCTCCTTCACTTACGTATGTACCGCTCTTTTCATATATACTGTTATAGATCGTGTAACCGATCGCAAGCAAAATAATGGCAAGTAGAACTGAGCGAAACACTAGACGTTTCTTTTTCAACAATATCCGCTCCTTTAGACCGCTTCCATTTTACTATAACTTGAAAAAAAAGCCTATCTACGGCTTTTTTTTGACGTTTGTGTGACAGCCATGTTTCGGAGCTGTTTCACTTCATGTGGAGTTAATTCTCTAAACTCACCTGGATTAAGGCCTTTTAGGTCAAGATATCCGTATTTTTCACGCTTTAATTTCATTACCGGACAACCGATTGCTTCTAGCATACGCTTCACTTGACGGTTCTTACCCTCATGAATGGTTAATTCTACGATCGCTGTTTCTTTTTTCTTATCGATGGAAGTCACTTTTACTTTTGCCGGAGCCGTTTTTCCGTCTTCAAGATGAATTCCGCGTTCTAGCAGCTTGATCTTTTCTCTTGCAGGAATTCCTTTGACTTTAGCAATATACACTTTGTCCAATTGATAACGCGGATGCATAAGCACATTTGCAAATTCACCGTCATTTGTCATAAGCAGTACGCCAGTTGTGTCATAATCTAACCGTCCAACCGGAAATACGCGCTGCTCGATAATATCTCTGAAATAGTCCGTTACGACCTTTCTTTTTTTATCATCTGAAACAGCTGATATGACGCCCGAAGGTTTATACAGCAAAAAATAAACGGGTTCTTCCCGTTGTATTTGAATTTCATTAACTTCAATTTTATCTTTAGGTCCTACTTTTGTTCCTAGTTCAGTGATAACGTTTCCGTTCACTTTTACTTTTCCTTCACGAATTAATTCCTCTGCTTTTCTTCTGGAAGTAATACCGCTTTGAGCAATTACTTTTTGCAATCTTTCCATGATTTCACCTCATGTCTCATCATACATTCATTATTCGTAATTCACAACCTCGTTAAACGCAAAAAAAAAGCCCAAAAGGACTCTTTTTTTATTTTAGACTTACTCTACGATCAACTTTCCCATTATCAAAAGGAACAAATTTTAGAAAGCAGCCTTGTTTATGAGTGAAAAAGGAGTGATACAGCAAAGATTGATGCCAGAAAACCAATTAAATCTGCTAAAAGTCCTACTTTCACAGCGTACCCCATTTTCTTGATTCCTACAGCTCCAAAATAAACGGTTAACACATAAAATGTCGTATCTGTACTTCCTTGTATAGTAGAAGCCAATCTTCCTATGAAAGAATCAGGCCCGTGTGTAGCGATCAAGTCGGAGGTCATCCCTAATGCACCTGTTCCAGAGATCGTCCTCATTAGTCCTAATGGTACGACTTCTGCTGGAATATGAAACAATGAAAATAGCGGCTTCATTACTAGCATAATATAATCCAATGCTCCTGATGCTCGAAAAACGGAAATCGCTACAAGCATCCCCACTAAAAAAGGGATGATATTAATGGCGATTGAAAACCCTTCTTTACCTCCTTCAACAAATGTCTCATATGTTGGCACCTTTTTGTACGTTCCATATAAAATGATGAATCCAATCAAGAAAGGAATGAACCAAACTGAAAATGAATGAACAAACGACATTTATTTCCCCCCTTTACGCAGTGACCGGTAATAATAAAAGCGATCAATTGTGATTGCGCCGATAGTTGCGATTGCAGTCGCTAACAAAGTAGGTGCCACAATATCTGTTGGGGTTTGGGAATGATAGGTCATTCGAATTGCAATAATCGTGGTAGGTATAAGGGTAATACTTGATGTGTTAATTGCTAATAGCGTTATCATGGAGCGGCTTGCTTCATTTTTTCCGCCATTTAAAATTTTCAGCTGCTCCATTGCTTTAATTCCCATCGGTGTTGCTGCATTTCCAAGGCCAAGAAGATTGGCAGCCATATTCGATAATATATACCCTTGCGCTGGATGATCTGGTGGAATATCCGGAAAAAGACGTTTCACAATCGGGCGGAATAAATAGCTTAAAACTTCCAATAGACCGCCCTTTTCTGCTATTCTCATAATTCCTAGCCAGAATACGAGAATACTAATCATACCAAAACTTAACGTAACGGCTTCTTTTGCACTGGAAAATATGGCTTCATTCACTTTGTCCATATTTCCGTTGAACCCTGCGACAACAAAACCAATCACCAGCATTCCAACCCAGATATAATTTACCATAGGCGGTCTCTCTCCTTAGCTATGAAAAACAACTGGCTTAACATGTTTTTAAACGTTGTCCAGATTCCACCTTTGCCGCTTTTAATTAAGGTTTTCCCTTCATAGTAGAGTGGCAGATCTGCAATTCGCTGTCCATTCAAATCAACCAAATACCTTCCTACAGGAATCGGGACTTCTTCTTTTTTCCACTCCCCTGATTTAGGAAGCTTTATCAATTCAATGGAAGAAGAGATATGGCTAACCTCTTCTTTTTGCAGCGGATAGTAAAAAGAACGATCAGCTTCTACTTTCCCTTTATATCCTTTGTCTTTAATACTTGATATTTCTCCCTCTTTAATTAATTCCTTTAATGTATAGTTATGAAAACACCACTCAAATAAATTTCTATGATCTTCCCAATCATCAGGATCATCTAATGTAACTGCGATAAGCTCCATCCCGTCTTTTTCAGCAGTCGATACAAGCGTCCTTTTCGCTCTTTTCGTATAGCCTGTTTTTCCGCCTGTAGCGTTTTTATATAGCTTTAGCATCTTGTTTTTATTACGCCATACTCTGTCCCACTTTTCACCCGATTGTTCTGAACGGTATACCTTTGTGGATGAAATTTCTTTAAAGGTTTCATTGTTCATTGCATATCTCGTTAAAAGGGCCATGTCATATGCTGTGGAATAATGATCTTCATGATCGTCAAGTCCATGCGGGTTCCGAAAACGAGTGTGCTTCATACCTATTTCTTCTGCTTTTTGGTTCATTAAATAAGAAAATCCGTCTAAACTTCCTCCAACATACTCAGCAATCG
The DNA here is from genome assembly GCF_031457135.1 of Fictibacillus barbaricus. Classification (GTDB taxonomy): domain Bacteria; phylum Bacillota; class Bacilli; order Bacillales; family Fictibacillaceae; genus Fictibacillus; species Fictibacillus barbaricus_A. The sequence goes on from NZ_JAVDWA010000002.1 coordinate 465,921, forward strand.
CTACAGCAGAATCATTGCCGGAGCGCAGCATTAAACCGTATACAAGATCTTCTAAAGGGATCTTTTCCCCTGGCTTCAGATAAAGAGAAGAACCTTCTGTACGTGCAGCATGCTCTGTAATCGTTACTGTATTCTTAAGCTTTCCTGACTCTATTGCAAGGATCGCAGTCATAATCTTTGTAATACTGGCTATTCTCATTGGCCGATTTTCATTTCTGCCATAAAGCACTCTCCCAGAGGATTGTTCCATCAGGATTGCGGCTTTGGCTGATACACCTGGTTGCACAGCTTTAGCTTCTTGCGGGAAGAAAGCAAGGAAAAGGGTGCAAATAACCATATAGATCAAATGTTTCGTTGTCTGCGTCATTCATAATCCCGCCCTTAGGGTATTTTGTAAAAGTTTATGCAAACAAGGACAGGTTATGAATGGGATTTAATTCCGTACTTTTATTGAATAGGAAAGAAACGTTGTTTTTTCCCGTGGCTTTGTTCATAATCAGTAAGTTGCATCAGTGCTTTTTCTTCAGCTGCTATTCTTACCCGAAGCATCAATATATTTAATAGTGTAAATAAAACGGCTGTAATGTACGCACCAAAAATTAGTGGAATGGCGATAAGCTCAATTGAGACAACTAAATAATTCGGGTGTCTAATAAACCGGTATGGACCTTTTGCAACTACATTCGCACCTGGCAAAAGAATGATTTTCGTATTCCAGTACACGCCAAGTGAAATTAGTGCCCAAAATCGAATAACTTGAGCAATTAAAAAAAGAACAAACGGGATGATCCACCATTTCGGTGGAGAACCATTCAAAAACAAAACTTCTCCTATAAGAAACAGAAAAAAGGAGACATGCATAGTTACCATCCAAAAATAATGATCTTGTCCGGCTTCAACAGCACCTTTGGCTTTTAGAACCCGTTCATTTCTTTTAGCAATCCTTACTTCACTAAGTCTTTGAATGGCAAGAAAACAAATGAAGACGGCAAACAGCATCACGATGCTACCTCCATTCCAATAACAAAAGTTCTGAAGAGAAACCGGGTCCCAATGCCGCCATAACACCCAAATCCCCTTGTGTCACTTTACCATCCATGAATTTTTTCAAAACATAAAATACCGTTACGGAAGACATATTGCCATTTGTCATCAGTACCTCTCTCGAAACATCTGTTTTTGAAATCGGCAGACCTAGAGCATCCACATATGCCTGCAATACTTTCTTACCGCCGGGATGTGCAACAAAATGAGTAATTTGTTCTCCCTTTAGCTCATTCCTTTCTAAAAATTCATTTACGTTAGGTTCAAGCCATGTTCTGATAATGTTAGGAATATCCCTTGAAAAGACGACATAAAGCCCTGTATCCTTGACTTCCCAGCCCATCACATCTTCTGAATGCGGCTTAAGCGTGGACATTGTATCTAAAATATGTGGAAGTGCTTTTGATTGATCAGCCAGATGCTTTGATTCATCTCCGCAAATTAATGCACAAGCAATTCCATCGGCAAATAAAGAAGTGCCTACCAGATTGCTTTTCGATAAATCTTCATGCTGAAAAGTAAGACTGCACAGTTCAACACTCAATACGAGGACATTTGCCTTTGGGTATGCTTTGCAATAATCATTAGCCCTTGAAAACCCAGAAGCTCCTCCTGCACAGCCTAATCCCCATATTGGAATCCTTTTTGTGTGCGAAGAAAACGGAAGAATATTCATGATTCTCGCCTCTATGCTCGGTGTGGATAGACCTGAGCTTGAAATAAAAAAAATCGCATCAATATCTTCATAAGTTAGATTATGGACCTTTGAGTTTTCCATGCATTTCTGAATACAATCAGCACCAAGATTAGTAGCAAAGTCTATGTATAAATCATTTTTTTCCTGAAAGCTTTTTTTCTCTTTGAACCATTCGATCGGCATAGCAAAATAACGAGAAGAAATCTCCCCATTTTGAAATACTTTTAATAACCGTTCAATATCTGAAAATGCACCTTTAAATAAATTTCGTGCAAATTCCATCGTTTCATTTTGAGAAATCCGGTGTGGTGGATTGACAGTTTCAACTGCTGCTATTTTAGGCAATAGGTTTCTCTCCTTCAACACAAATTCATTTCCATTAATTTACCCTTAAACGGTTAAATAAAACGGACACGTAAAAAGTGAAAGGATGTTTTAGGCGATCTTGGTTGCTCTTGTAAGCTGTTGATTTCCGTTCCTGATGCTCGCTTTCCGCGGGGCAGACCGTGAGCCACATTCGGACGTTTCACTTATAAGTGTCTCACCTGTCTAGCTGCAGCGGTCAGCCCCTCGAGGTCAAAAGTTTAATGTCCCGAAGGCAAAAGCGCCTTCTTAGCCCATTTCCCTTTTGCTTGTCGGGGCTGACCAAACCGCTTCCGCTTTTCGGACTGCCCGCCTGTTCCGCAGGACAAGGAAGGCTTCGTCAGTTCTATATCGCACGAAGAAAATGTGATTTCCATTTTCGAGGAGTCTGGCACCTTCCACTCCAATTCCACTTTTCCTTGAAGTTTATTTACAAAAATGACTTATTTCATTAGAAAAGAGCTAATGAAAAAACAGAGGATGCCTCCCTGGGGGCATCCTCTGTTTTTTCGAACTTTATAGCAATGGTTTTAAATGTTGATTTAAGAAGTCTTTATCAGGATTGATGAATAGGTTCCTAAATTCATCATAGTCGTTGATGTAAACTCTTTTTCTCATAAGAAATTTTTCATGTTTAGCAAGTGCAGCTAAGGCTGCTAAGTCACGTATTTTAAAGGATTGAAGATATGGCTTCCAAAAGGCATCATTTGTTAATTCATCTTCCAGTTTTTCTTCAAAAAACCGAACATACAGCAAATGAAGTGTGTGTTTTACACCTTTCCATTCATATGTAGCTTCAGAACGATTAAAATAGTCTTCAGATGTATTTGGTTTTTCTTTTTCTAATTCTTTTCCTTCGATATGATGAATGAACAAAGCAATACTCCCCCTTTATTCTTCTTCAGCAGCTATTGATTCTTGAAACTTTGAAAAAAACAAATCCGCTTCCTGTTCCACGTTTTCTTCCTGAATGTTATCAGGGAGTGGCGGTAATTCCTTAATGTTCTCTAAACCAAAATGGTCCAAAAATGCTTTTGTCGTGCCATAAAGAATTGCTCTGCCTGTTCCTTCTGCTCTTCCAACTTCTTTAACAAGTCCTTTAGCCGTAAGTGTCTGCAGAGGCTTTTCTGTTTTTACACCTCTTACCTCTTCGATTTCTGAACGCGTAATCGGCTGTTTATAAGCAATGATCGCCAGTGTTTCAAGTGCAGCTTGTGAAAGGGTTGAGTGACCTGGCGTTTCCACCAGCCGTTCATAAAATTTTGCATGATCAGGTTTTGTTACAAATTGCAATGATCCTGCATATTCAACGATTGTCATTCCCCGGTCAGGAGAAGAATAGCTTACTTTTAATTCATCAATATATGTATCAATTTCTTTACTCTCTTTTTCAAGCACTTGAGCAATTTGCTTCCGGTCTATTCCTTCATCTCCACTGACAAAGAGTAAACCTTCGATTACTGCTTTTATTTCATTTCGTTCCAATTCCATTTTACTCCTCTATCAATGTAATATATATCTCACTGAAATGGTCTTGTTGTTCACAGTTGACAGTTTTCACCTTCATTAATTCAAGAAGAGCTAGAAAAGTAACGACCATATGCTCTTTATTACCTTGATTAAAAAGGTCTCTGAATTTTTTCTTTCCTCCGAATGAACGCAGTGATTCTTTTATTTGGGTCATTCTCGTTTCAATCGGTATTTCCTGTCGTTCAATTGTAGTTTGTCTAGGTGCCCTTACTACTTTTTCCTGAAGAATCTTTTGCATCGCCTGCAGCATATCAAATAAGGTAACATTTGTAACCTGTGTATTGGTCTCTTCTTTTTCAAATGAGCTAAGATCCAGCGGTTCTCGTGTATAGATTAAACTTCTCTCAGCTTCTCTGCCTTTCAGTTCGTCGGCAGCATGCTTGAATTTCCTATACTCAACTAATCTTCTTACTAGTTCGTCCCTTGGATCATCTTCTACATCGAGTTCCATCTGCTGATCGAAAAAATCTTCTTCATGCTTGGGCAGAAGCATTTTACTTTTAATAGCCAGCAAAGTGGCTGCCATTACTAAAAATTCACTTGCAACGTCCAGTTTTAATTCCTTCATCGTATGTATATATTGAAGATACTGTTCTGTAATAATAGCTACAGGTATATCATAAATATCCACTTCGTATGTTTGGATTAAATGAAGCAGCAAATCCAGTGGACCTTCAAATCCGTCAAGCTTCACACTATATTGCATAACATTTCCCCAGTTTTTTTAACATTTTTAATCTGATAAAATTATATCACATTTTCAAATCGCAAGGATTGCATTTTTATTGCACGAGGTCATGTGGTAAACTTAGTCACGAAAGCAAAGGGGTGTGGAATTTGGTTTATCCGATGGCTTGGATTGATTATTTAATTTATTTCCATACAGATCAAGACTTTTTTGAATGTCACGAAGTCCTAGAAGAACATTGGAAAAAGGAAGGAATGACCGGCAATCTCTGGCCGGGACTGATTCAGATCGCTGTAGCTCTCTATCATCAAAGGAGAGGAAATCTGAACGGTGCCAAAAGAATGCTAACGAGCGGTATCGATAAGCTCTCAACTGAAAAATCTTCATTAACCGACTTAGGTATCGACACTGAACATTTACTCAAAAAATTAAAAAACAGAAAAAAAGAAATCGAACAGGGATTAGATTACCAGACTTTTATAATCCCATTAACTGACGAACTATTTGAAGCTTGCTGCTTGGAAGCAGAAAATAGGGGCCAAGTCTGGGGATCGAATGAAAATCCTGATGAAACGATCGTTCATAAACATAAATTAAGAGACCGTACACAAGTTATTGAGGAACGAGATCTGCAAAAGCAGATAAAAAATCGTTTGAAGTAATTTAGGCTGGACGATTGTAATTAGTTAAGAATGTGCGATCGTGGATATTTTTCGATTTAACGTGGATATAATCCGATTTTTCATCGATATATTGAAAATAACCTGGATATAATCTGATTCTCTGTGAATATATTCAATAACATTTTTTCAAATGGGTATGAAAATATGTTTATTATGACTGTAGAGAATGTTTGTTTCAAGTATTCGTTAAAAAACATATAAAAATGATTCTAGAAATCAAAAAGAAGGCACAAACGTGTATCATACACATTTGCGCCTTCTTCTTTTTTTATTATTCTTCCCAGACTTTAACTTCTTTCATTACATCGCCTTGTTTAATACGTAAAACAGTTTCCATACCTTCCGTAACTTGTCCAAAAACAGTATGAACGCCATTTAAGTGAGGCTGCGGCTCGTGAACGATAAAGAATTGGCTTCCTCCAGTATCACGGCCAGCGTGTGCCATTGATAGAGAACCCGCTACGTGTTTGTGAGGATTTCCTTCTGTTTCACATGGAATAGAATATCCAGGACCGCCAGCACCTGTACCAGTCGGATCTCCGCCTTGTGCTACGAAACCAGGAATAACACGGTGGAACGTTACGCCATTATAGAAACCTTCGTTAGCAAGCTTTTCAAAGTTTTCTACAGTTCCTGGTGCTTCTTCTTGATACAGATCAAATAAGATTTTTTCGCCATTTTCAAATTCAATTGAACCTTTTTTCATCGTTTACTACCTCCTAAACTTTCATTACAACTACCATTGTACGGTGAAAATACATGTCCGTAAACTAATTTACACAAAAACCTTTGTTTTCAATGGCAGGTCTTGTCTTATTAAGTCTTCATATGTCTCACGTTTGACGACGAGCTGTTCTTCTCCGTCTTCTACAAAGACTACTGCCGGACGCTGTATACGGTTATAATTGTTTGCCATACTGTATCCATAGGCACCCGTACATGTTACGGCTAAGTAATCAGAATCGTTCACTTTCGGAAGTGCCAGGTCCCAGATCAGCATATCTCCACTTTCACAGCATTTTCCAGCTATCGAAACGATATTCGTCATGGTTTCGTTCATCTTGTTCGCAACATAAGCATCATATTTCGCCTGATAAAGGGCCGGACGAATGTTATCGGTCATCCCTCCATCTACAGAAACATAGTGCCGTACTCCTTCAATCTCTTTTTGAGAACCGATAGAGTAGATCGTCGTTCCAGCATCACCTACAAGGGATCTTCCTGGTTCAATCCATATTTCGGGCATTTTTTTATCTTTAAACTTGCTCATTTGCTTTGTAACTTCTTCAATCATCGCCATCACATATTGTTCAGGCTTTAAAGGTGTGTCTTCATCTGTATATTGAATACCGAAACCGCCTCCTAGATTAACTACATCAGGGAAGTAGCCAAAATCATTATTCCAGGATTTAAAATGGCTGAACAGCTTATCAATGGCTAATGTAAATCCATCCGTCTCAAAAATTTGAGAACCGATATGACAGTGAACGCCAAGTACATTAAACTGAAAACTTTTCAATACTTCTTGTAAAGCTTTGTCTGCCTGGCCGTTGCCTAAATCAAATCCAAATTTAGAATCCTCCTGGCCCGTAATAATGTAGTCATGCGTATGTGCTTCAATTCCAGGTGTTAAACGGAGGAGTATATTCACTTTTTGATTTAGTTTTTCACCTAACGTTTTTAATAGATGAATTTCATGGAAGTTATCCACCACAATACATCCAATATGAGATTTCAGTGCGAATTCTAATTCAGCTGGGCTTTTGTTATTGCCATGAAAATGAATTCTATCAGCAGGAAAACCTGCTTGAAGTGCTGTGTAGAGCTCTCCTCCTGAAACAACATCCAAACTCAATCCTTCTTGATTCATAAGCTGAAATATAGCAATCGATGAAAAGGCTTTGCTTGCATATGCCACTTGATAACCGATTCCTTTTTCTTCAAACGCTTTTTTAAAACCTTTTGCTCTGTTTCTTATAAGTGCAACATCATACAGATATAATGGAGTTCCGTATTTTTTTGCCAGTTCTACGGTATCTGCTCCCCCTATCCAAAGATGTTCATTTTTCCCTATTTGAGCCGTACCATGCAAGTTCATGTATATTCCCCTCTCCATTCTGCTGGAGACTTCAATCCCGACAATACAAAAAGACAGCCGCAATTAAGGCAGGCTGTCATTAACCGTACCCTCAGTCGGAATAGCTCTCCACTACAATTGTAGTGACAGTCCATTGCTTGTTCAGCAATGACCCAGCATAAAAAGAAATGGATCTCTTTTTACACTTCGGCAAATTGACCTTTCGTCATATTTCATCGTCTTCCATGAACTCCATATGCTACTTATTCGTTTTGCGCCTCTACCTCATATGAGGCATTATATAGAATTAGTTATGAATTTTAACATATATTTTCCTTATCGGCAACACGGTCTCTAATTTGTTGGCTGTTTTTTCTGATTTTGCGGATGCAAAATACTTGGCCGGGTTTTTGATAACGGAACAGCCACTCGTATAACAATCTGCATAAACGCTTTTGGATTAAACGGAATAAACGGCCATAGATAAGGAGTATTTAAATTTTTTATCGTAGCCAGATACAGGATGAAAACCGTAACACCTATCATGTATCCTGGAACATTAAATAAAACGACGAGTAATATGAGACCAATTCTTATCACTTTATTGGCTACACTTAGTTCATAACTTGGTGTTGAGAACGAACCGATTGCAGCGATTGAAACGTACAGAATGACTTCTGGAACAAACAGCCCTACGTCAATTGCAATCTGTCCGATCAAAACTGCTGCGATTAATCCCATAGCTGTTGAAAGGGCACTAGGCGTATGAATAGCCGCAATTCTTAATATTTCAATTCCTATTTCAGCAAAGATAATTTGCATGAATAATGGAATATGTGTCTTTTTATTTGGACCAATATAGTCAATAAAATCAGGCAGCAATCCTTTATGCATCGAAAACAATAACCACATCGGCACCAAAAAAACCGACATAATCATACCGCTGAAACGAATCCATCTTATAAAAGCGCCTACAAATGGTGTCTGCCTATATTCTTCAGCATGCTGCACATGATGGAAAAGTGTAGTTGGTGTAATGATTACACTAGGAGATGTATCTGTAATGATCAGCACATGACCTTCCATCAAATGCTGAGCTGCTACATCGGGCCGTTCTGTATATCTAACAAGCGGGAAAGGATTCCATCCCTGTTTCACAATAAATTCTTCGATTGTTTTATCCGCCATCGGAATTCCATCAATCTCAATACTGTTTAATTCTTTTTTTATTGTTTCAACTAATCCTGGATCAGCTACATCCTGTATATAGGAAATACATATATCTGTCTTGGATCTTTCTCCAACTTGTAAAATTTCATGCCTAAGCCGTTCATCACGAATCCTTCTTCTTGTTAAAGCTGTATTGATGATAATATTTTCTGTATAACCGTCACGAGAGCCCCGTACGACTTTTTCAATATCCGGTTCTTCAGGCGACCTGCCAGGATAACTTCTGACATCTACTATAAACGCTTCTTCTTCTCCATCAACAAAAACGACAATCAACCCGGACAGCATTCTGTCGACAGCTTCATCAAGCGACTTTGTTAGCTCAACTTGCTGATGAGCAAGATGATTATGTACAAGATCCTTTACTTTTGCCGGAGACCGGTGTCCATGATCCATGTCCATAAGTTCACGGTAAAGCATAATAATAAATTCACTGTCACAAAGACCTGTACAATAATATAATTGCAGTTCTTTTTTCAAAACAAAGATCTTTCTTACACCTAAATCGAAACTCACACCGATTCCGAGACGTTCTTTAAGAAATTTTTCGTTTTCATGTATATCTTTACTAATTGGTGTTTTCTTTTTTGTGTTCGCCATGTCCTTTACTCCTTTCTAAGATTAGATTGATTGCTTTCATCGTAATAGGAGCTCCCTTTTCCACAGAATCATGGCCTGCCATCTTTCCGATATCGCCCATACCAATTACAATCGGTAAATTTAATTCGTCTAAAATATAAACCGTGTCACCATTAATTCTTCCTGTTTCCAAATCAGGCAAACCGCTTTTATCGATGCCGAATTCGGTAAGTTCACCATACCGATCTATAGAACAGTGAACTTTTGTCCATTCAGCAAAATGTGTTTTAGAAGCAACAGCCACAGCTCCAATCACTTCAAGATCTGGCTGCTGATGTATGATTCTCATCGCTTGTTCACCTGGTCCTTCACCTTTAAAACCACAATCATCAAACATAACCAGCACGGGATCAAATGGTGTTTGCCGGATCATTTCAACAAGCTCATGTCCTGACTTTCTTGTTGGATTACCCCATGATTGAGAGATGCATCGTCCTCCAATTTGTTCCGCCGCATGCTCTGCTACACGAAGTGCATAGAGGTCTCCATCCGTAATAAAAATGACCCTTTTTTTCACCATTTGAAATCACCCCTTCGGCTTAAAGATGACTGCTACAATAAATCCAAATAAAATTGCTGATGATATACCCGCTGACGTCAGTTCGAATATCCCCATTGCAATTCCTATAAATCCGTGATCTTCTGCTGAGGCCATCGCTCCATGAAGCAAGGAATGACCAAAGCTTGTAATCGGAACGGTTGCACCTGCCCCTGCAAATTCAATCAATTTATCATAAATGCCAAAAGCATCCAGCAATGCACCGATTACGACAAATGATGTTGTCACATGGGCAGGTGTAAGTTTTAAAACGTCCATCATCAACTGTCCAATTACGCAAATCAATCCGCCTACTAGAAATGCCCAAACAAATTCCATTTAGTTCCCTCCTTCCGCTCGCTCCAAAACAACTCCATGAGCGACAGTTGGAATAGATTCTTTTTGCTGCACCATTACCGGGCTTAATAAGGCTCCTGTTGCTACCATGAGCACTTTATTTAAATTGCCTTTTCGAATTTCATCTAAAATATAGCCGTAAGTTACGACTGCCGAACAGGCACACCCGCTCCCACCTGCAAAAACAGGCTGATCAGGGCGGTATATCATTAAACCGCAATCTCTATGATTGTCTGAAATATCTATTCCTTGTTCTTTCAGAAGCATTTTAACGATTGGTGCTCCTACTCCTGACAAATCACCTGTTGCGATTAGGTCATATTCATCAGCAGCAACATTCATTTCTTTTAAGTGTGCTGCTATTGTATCCGCTGCAGCAGGCGCCATCGCAGAACCCATATCAAACGGATCTTTTATCCCCAAATCTACGACCTTCCCGATCGTCGCTGATGTAATTTTTATGTCAGACACTTCTTTACTGACAAGTGCTGCGCCAGCACCCGTAACCGTGAATGTTGCGGTATCAGGTTTTTGTCCGCCATATTCAGTCGGATACCTGAACTGTCTCTCTGCCGTAGCGTTATGTGAGCTTACAGCTGCTATCACTCGGTTAGCATAGCCTCCGTCTACTAATAAGGCTCCTAATGCAAGAGACTCCATAGATGTTGAACAAGCACCAAATACACCTAAGTAAGGAATGCCATTTCCTCTTGCGGTATAGTTAGCAGAAACAATTTGGTTTAATAAGTCGCCTGCTAATAAAAAATTGATATCTTCTGGCTGTAATTTCGTTTTTTTCAAACAGACATCAATCGCATCTTCCATAAGCTGTCTTTCGGCCAGTTCCCAATTCTTCTGATTACAATGTAGATCGCTATATGTTTTATCAAAAAAACTTCCAAGAGGTCCTTCACTCTCTAACGGGCCAACTGATGTCCCAGCGGCGTTTAAATAAATACTGTTTGTAAATTTCCATGTTTGTCTGCCTTGTAAATTCATGAGTACACCCCTTACATTAAGTGCTGAAATAAATAACGGATCATGCCAAAAATGTACGCTGAGACGGCACCGAAAACGATAACTGCGCCAGCAAGTTTAAATAAGTTTGTTGCTACACCTAAAACGAGTCCTTCACTTTTATGTTCTAATGCAGCACTTGTAACTGCATTAGCAAAGCCAGTAACAGGAACAACGGATCCAGCCCCCGCAAACTGTCCGATTTTATCGTATACACCAAGCCCTGTTAACAATGCTGCTACGAGAATCAATGTAGCTACAGTTGGGTTCCCGGCTGTTTCAGCTGAGAAATTAAAATACGTCATATAGAACTTTTGTACAGCTTCTCCTATCAAACAAATGAGACCCCCAATCAAAAATGCTTTTAAACAATTGATAAAATAAGGCGGTTTTGGCTGTATCGGCTTAATTTTTTCGGCATACGCCTGTTGTTCTTCCTTTGTTGCCATTCAAATTCACGTCCTTAATGATTAATGTAATAGATCCAATGAAACAACGATCCTGAAATTTTCCCAAACACAATCGCCATGAGTATGATGATAATTTTCTCTCCGAATCCAACCCTTTTTGCAAGAATAGGCAAGACATTAAGCACTTCAGTAAGGGCAGCTGCCAGCATTCCTACAAAGATGCCTGCCATACATCCAATCGGCACTAAAACAAAAGGAGGGAACGATAAGGATGCATCCCGCAAATTCATCCACCCGCCAAGTACTGCCCCTAAAATAATGCTGATCTCATAACTTCTTATATAGCTATACGTCTTGGAAAGCTGCATCAAACGTGGAACAATACCAAGAACAGTCAGAAAAGCTACCAAACCAGATCCAACTGCAAGTCCGCCACCGAGTCCCACAAACATAACTAAAACAACCTTAATCCCCATTGATCTTCTTCTCTGTTTCTTTGTTTTCATGGACAATGACATATTGATCTAAGTCCTGCTGATAATTAAACATCTCAACTTCAAGCGGACTGGGCTCTTCATTGAATCTTTTTCGAAAAAGGTGATTAAAAAACAGGATCATGCCAATTCCTAATCCAAAGGAGTAAGGAATTTGAAGCAATAGAGGCTGTTCTTTATAGTGGCCGGTCATCATATAATAAATTTTCTGGTGTACGAGCTGCATGCTTACATCCTCGTGAAAATTCATAATCGCGAGCGCAGAACCAATAAAAAGCAATAGCCAAACAAGTACAAAATAAACCGGGGCTAATGTTTTTTGTTTCATTTGTATTTCTAAGATTGATTGTGCAGGTCCTATTGTCTGTACATCTACACCTGGTTCATTTCTTTGAATTGTGCTTATCACTTTCATCACATCTATGACTACTAGGTGTTTGTCTTCAGGAGTAATTTCATAAATAAAAAGCTCCTTTACCTCGTTTTCACTTTCATCTGAAGATACAATTTGAGCAACATCACCAATCGTTACTTTTTGATGCTGAAGGACTTGAACGCGTTGCCGCATGCGAAGGTATATGCTTTTATCCAAATGACTCCCCCTCTTTTCTTCAGCGCATTTACAGTTAGTATGCGATTCGTTATTTCTAATCATGCTTAACAGAAGAACACATCCAGAAACTACCATAAAAAACCCCAAACTGATTTTCAGATTGGGGAATTGTGTTCTTTAAAAGGATTTCTCTGAGAGTAGTTGATGTAATTGAACAATACGAGCTAATAGCAGCAATCTAAAAAACAGCCAAATAAAAAAATCAGACGGCGACTTATTAAGTCTCCATCTGATTTTTCATGAAAAGCAATATTTTCTTTTCCAGTCTCGATACTTGAACTTGTGAAATAGACAGCCTTTCTGCTACTTCCGATTGAGTCTGATCTTTAAAATATCTTAAATAAACAATCAGTCTCTCACGTTCATCGAGTCGGTCCATCATGTCCTTTAATGCAATTTTATCAAACCATTTGCTTTCGCTATGATCAGAAATCTGATCGAGCAATGTAATCGGGTCACCATCATTCTCATAGACGGTTTCGTGAATGGACTGAGGTGCCCGGACAGCGTCTTGTGCCATAACGACATCTTCAACTGCTACGTCCAAATATTGAGCAACTTCATTAATCGTAGGTGTTCTTCCAAGAGATTTTGACAGCTCGTCTTTTGCTTTTCGAACTTTATTGCCCGTTTCTTTAAGGGAGCGGCTTACTTTAACAGTGCCGTCGTCCCTTATAAATCTCTGAATTTCTCCAATAATCATTGGAACAGCATACGTTGAGAATCTTACGTCATAAGAAAGATCAAATTTGTCCACTGATTTTAATAAGCCGATACTTCCAATCTGAAAGAGATCATCCGCTTCATAACCTCTGTTTAAAAAACGCTGTACAACAGACCATACTAGCCTCATGTTTTTTTCAACGATGGTGTCCCGTGCTTCTTGATCTCCTTCTTGACTCCGCTTAATTAAAAGTTTAATTTCCTCATCCTTTAGAAACGGTTCGCCTTTGCTGCTTCTCACCTCGACATCCATTAGACATACTCCCTTAATTGCACAATGCTTTATTTTTGGTTAAGTATTTCGTCAAGTGAATCGTCGTACCGAATGATGGCTCTGAGATGACTTCTACTTCATCCATAAAATTCTCCATAATAGTAAAGCCCATTCCGGACCGCTCGAGTTCAGGCTTTGATGTATACAAAGGCTGTCTGGCTTGTCCCAAGTCAGTGATTCCATGTCCTTCATCACGTATAGTTAAATGGATCGTATCTTCTTCGATTGCAGCCTCGATATAAACCATTCCTGTCGGTTTATTATCGTAGCCATGTATGATTGCGTTTGTTACGGCTTCAGATACAACCGTTTTGATTTCTGTTAACTCATCTACTGTCGGGTCTATTTGAGCAATAAAAGCCGCCACAGTTACTCTGGCAAACGACTCATTTTGACTTAACGCCGAAAATTGAATCTTCATTTCATTTCTCATCTTAAGCCACCCCCAAAGCCTGCAGGGCAAGCTCTTCGTCTTCTTCTAACCGAATAATTTTAAATAGCCCTGACATTTCAAAAAGTCTGCGGACAGGCTGTGAAATTGCACATACAACCATCTCTCCGTTTTGACTCTTGATTTGTTTATACCGGCCTAATATGACCCCTAGACCTGAACTATCCATAAAACTTAAACCTTCTAGATTTAGAACGATGTGGTTTACCTTATGTTTTTTTAGATAATCTTCTACCTGTGACCGAAGTACATCAGCAGTATGATGATCAAGCTCACCTTCTAAACGGATGCACAGTACGGTGTGTTTAAGTTCCAGATTGACAGCTAATCCCACGCTATCCTCTCCTTCTTTTTTGGATAACGTGAAGTTCTATAAAAAAAGACGAATTCCTTCACTCCTGACAAAACTAGTGGGAATTCGTCTTTTTATGCTAAGAATTTGAGAGCATCAAGATGTTTTTGACATCTGCCCGGCTGTTCGTTTAAACAATTTCCACCAGGATGCTTTTTTAATGGTTTCCGATGCTAATACTGGGGATTCTGTAATTAATTTTTTACCATTCCAAATCTTTAAAGAACCTACTTGCTGTCCTTTTTTAACAGGCATCTTCAGATCGTTTTCGACTGTAACTTCAGTCTTCACTTTTTTTGCTGTCTCACCTTTTTTTAGTAAAAGGGAAATGTTTTCTGACGTGACGACAGGAAGTTTTGCTTTATTGCCTTTTTGCACTTTAACTTCTTTAATTATTTCATGGCGATCATATAATTTTTTCGTAGCAAACTGTGTAAACGCATAATCGAGCATATTTGTAACTTGTGCATTCCTTTCTTTTGGTGAAGGAGCACCCATGACAACAGCAATTACGCGCATGCCATTCTTGTTGGCTGTTGCTGTTAAACAGTATTTCGCCTCATTTGTAAAACCTGTTTTTAACCCATCAACTCCCGGATAAAACTTTACAAGCCTGTTCGTATTCACGAGCCAAAATTTCTTGTCGGTATCCTCTCTTAAATAATCTTCATAAGAACCTGTGAACTTCGTAACTTCTTCATGTTTCAATAGTTCTTTCCCCATTATTGCCATATCATGAGCAGAAGTATAATGACCCGCTGTAGGCAGCCCTGTCGGGTTCTTAAAGAAGGTATCATGAAGACCAAGCTTGTTAGCTTTATCGTTCATCATTTTTACGAAGGATTCCATTGAACCCGCAATATGTTCAGCCATTGCTACAGAAGCATCATTGGCACTGCCAATCGATATTCCTTTGACCATGTCCTCTACACTCATCTCTTCGCCTGGCTCAAGAAATACTTGAGATCCTCCCATACTCGCTGCGAATTCACTCACACGAACTTTGTCATTCCAATTTATTTTTCCTTTGTCGATTGCCTCCATCACTAATATTAATGTCATGATTTTAGTCATACTTGCAGGCGGCAGCTTCTTATGACTATTTTTCTCGAATAATACACTTCCGCTGTCTTGTTCCATTAATATAGCTGAAGAACTTTGTTCGGCTAGCTTCATTTTTTCTTTCACTTTTTCTGCCGCTTCCACTTTTGGGATGGCAAACGATGCCAGCAGACAGATGCTTAATAAACCAGAAATAACGGCTTTCATGCTTTTCCCTCCATTCATATAGCTATATTTTTTCCATAATTTTTCACTTTATACCGCATTTACCAATCGTATTGAATAAAGGAAATTTATTTAGAATTCTTTAGCCACACTATTTTCTTAATATGTAAGAATATAACGACGAACAAGTAGTATTCAAAAAATCCGCAAGATTGTTTACTGAATAAACAAGTAAAAATGCAAAAAAACACTAAAAAGCACAACAAGTGCCTTTTAGTGTTAGATTCAATTATAATTATTTTTTAATTTCTTTATAAACCAATGGCGGAGCAGTTACGGGATCTTTAGAAATTGTGTATGCTTCACTAATTCGTTTCTTTGCATCCTCAACATCTGTTGTATTGCTGTAAATCGTTACAAGAGAATCACCTTTTGATACTGAATCTCCAACTTTTTTGTTCAGCATAAGACCCACTGCTAAATCAATTTCAGACTCCTTCGTAGCTCGTCCTGCACCTAATATCATAGCGGCAGTACCGATTTCATCAGCAACGATTTCAGATACATAGCCATCTTCATCAGCTTCTAACTCAAAAGTATGAGCTGCTTGCGGAAGGTTTTCTGGATGATCAACAACTGACTCATCTCCACCTTGAGCTTTTAAGAATACTTTTAACGTTTCAAGTGCTTTACCAGATGTGATCGCTTCTTTCAGCATCTCACGGGCTGCTTCAAGAGAATCTGCTTTTTTAGCTAAATAAACCATATGAGATCCTAGTGTTAAACAAAGTTCTTCAAGATCTTTTGGTCCATTGCCGTTTAGCGTATCGATCGCTTCTTTGATCTCAAGAGCGTTGCCGATTGCGAGACCTAGCGGCTGGCTCATATCTGAGATTACGGCCATTGTATTTCTTCCAACGGCGTTACCGATTTTAACCATCGCATTCGCTAATTCTTCCGCTTCTTCAGGTGTTTTCATAAATGCACCAGCACCTGTTTTCACATCAAGTACAATCGCATCAGCTCCAGCTGCTATCTTCTTGCTCATAATCGAGCTAGCGATTAAAGGAATCGAGTTAACCGTTGCAGTTACATCACGCAAACCATAAAGTTTTTTATCAGCAGGTGTCAGGTTTCCGCTTTGCCCGATTACAGCCAGTTTGTTTTTATTTACTAAATCAATGAACTGTTCATTGTCGATCTCAACATGAAATCCTGGAACAGCTTCAAGCTTGTCTATCGTTCCGCCAGTATGTCCTAGTCCTCTTCCAGACATCTTTGCGACCGGAACTCCTAATGCGGCAACTAATGGTGCAAGTACAAGCGTTGTCGTATCCCCTACACCGCCTGTAGAATGCTTATCTACTTTTATGCCTTCGATAGCTGAGAGATCAATTTGATCTCCTGATTCAACCATTGCCATCGTTAGGTCTGCACGTTCTTCTGTAGTCATATCTTGGAAATAGACTGCCATCGCAAATGCAGACATTTGATAATCTGGGATATCTCCATTTGTATAGTTTTGAATAATATAATTAATTTCTTCTTTTGTCAGTTCTTTTCCATCACGTTTTTTTTGGATTAGGTCGACCATTCTCATTATATAAGCACCACTTTCTTATAAAGCTAGATCTGATTAATGGCTGTTTTCGTATTTATTGTTGCTCTTGATAGTAGTTGATTTCCGTTACAGGTTACTCGCTTTCCGCGGGGCAGGCGGTGAGCCACATTCGTACGTTTCACTTATAAGTGTCTCACTTGTCTAGCTGCAGCGGTTAGCCCCTCGAGGTCAAAAGTTTAATGGTCCCGAAGGCAAAAAACGCCTTCTTAGCCCCTTCCCCTTTTGCTTGTCGGAGCTGAACAAACCGCTTCCGCTTTTCGGACTGCCCGCCTGTCCCGCAGGAGTCTGGAACCTTCCACTCCAATCAACTGTCAAAGAAGACAATAAAATATTATGATTAAAAAGCAACAACTTTTAGAAAACTGCCTTATTAATTGAATATATTTCGGATTCTTACGATTGCTTTGGCTTCATGTGCCAAAGTATCTTTAGATCTTGGTAACAATCCCTTTTACTAAGGAAAGGAAATTAGCTTTTACTTTTTCTGTTGTTTCCATTACTTCATCATGCGTTAGAGGCTGATCTAAAATACCGGCAGCCATATTTGAAATACATGAAATACCTAATACTTTTATTCCTGCGTGACGAGCGATGATCACTTCAGGAACTGTGGACATGCCAACTGCATCAGCACCTAAAACTCGAAGCATACGTACTTCTGCCGGCGTTTCATAAGAAGGACCTGTGTTCCCTGCATAAACGCCCTCTTTCAAAGTTAGCCCCAGTTCTTTAGCAACCGATCTGGCAACCTCCTGCAAGGAGCTTGTATACGCTTCACTCATGTCCGGAAAACGAACACCGAAAGAATTATCATTTGCTCCGATAAGAGGATTAACACCAAAATTGTTGATATGATCTGTAATCAGCATTAAGTCTCCTGCTTCAAATTCTTCATTAACTCCGCCTGCTGCATTTGTTACTACAATCGTTTCAACACCGATTAATTTCATAACTCGTACCGGGAATGTTACTTTTTCCATAGAATAGCCTTCATAATAATGAAAACGGCCTTGCATGACTACTACTTGCTTGCCTGCAAGTTCTCCTATTACAAGTTGCCCTGCATGTCCCTCTACAGTAGAAACAGGAAATTCCGGAATATCTGAATATGGAATAATCGTAGGATTTTGAATTTCTTCAGCTAGAATTCCTAGTCCAGATCCAAGGATAAGACCGATCTTAGGAGTTGTTGTTAGTTTCGATTGAATAAATTCTGCAGAAGTCTGTAATTGATTTGTTTTCATGTTCATAGTTCCCCCTTAACTTACAGCTGACTTAAGAAGCTGCTGCCGATTTCTGGTTTTTTTACATCATATATTTCTGCCACTGTTGCACCAATATCAGCGAATGTATGACCAACTTTTAATTCTTTACCCGATTGCATCCCTTTATGAAAGACCAATAAAGGCACATATTCACGTGTATGATCAGTACCATGATGCACTGGATCATTTCCATGATCTGCAGTAATCATTAGTAAATCATCGTCTTGCAATTTCTCAAAAACTTCTGGCAAACGATTATCAAATTCCTCTAACGCTTTGCCATACCCTTCAGGATCTCTTCTATGTCCGAATAAAGCATCAAAATCTACAAGATTTAAGAAATTCAGTCCTGTAAAATCTTCATCCATGGATTGAATAAGTTTGTCCATACCATCCATGTTTGATTTTGTACGAATGGATTTTGTTACTCCTTCACCATCAAAAATATCTGAGATCTTTCCGAGGGCGATGCTGTCATATCCGCTATCTTTCAGCTCGTTCATCACTGTTCTTCCAAAAGGTTTTAGTGCGTAATCATGGCGGTTAGACGTTCTTTCAAACGCACCTGGTTTACCAACAAACGGCCGGGCGATAATTCTTCCAAGCATATATTTCCCATCTCTTGTCATTTCTCTTGCTGTCTCACAAATTTTATACAGTTCTTCAATAGGTACGATATCTTCGTGTGCAGCAATTTGAAGAACAGAATCAGCTGAAGTATATACAATCAGCTTTCCAGTTTTCATATGCTCTTCACCAAGCTCTGTAATAATTTCCGTCCCTGAAGCTGCTTTATTTCCTAATATTCCACGGCCCCACTTTTCTGTGAGCATATCGATTAATTCATCAGGAAATCCATCAGGGAATGTTTGAAACGGCTCTTTAATATGAAGTCCCATGATCTCCCAATGACCTGTCATTGTATCTTTACCATTTGATAATTCCGGGAGTTTGGCATAATTCGCTTCCGGGCTTTCAGATGGGGAAACTCCTTTAATAGATGGGTCGATGTTTCCAAGACCCAGCTTTTCCAAATTCGGCACTTTCAGACCATTCATGTGTTCAGCAATATGTCCTAGCGTATGAGCGCCTTTATCTCCAAATTTCTCAGCGTCTGGAGCTTCTCCGATCCCTACTGAGTCCATTACAATTAAAAAAGTACGTTTAAAGCGTGTTTGTTTCATAATATCCTCCTGGTCTATCATATCTTCACTGTAATTACTATTTCCTTTAACTTAAACGTGCAAACAAGTTGGAGATGATGTCGGAAGTCTGACAACTGATAGCAAAAAAAGATCTCACGCCCTCGGATGGAAGGCGGAGTAAACATCTTTCAATCTTGTTTTAGTCACATGTGTATAAATTTGAGTCGTAGAAATGTCAGCATGACCCAGCATTTCCTGGACAGCACGCAAGTCAGCACCATTCTCCAAAAGATGAGTAGCAAATGAGTGTCTTAACGTGTGCGGTGTCAGTTCTTTATCTATTTTAGCCTTTAGAGCTAATTGCTTCAATATTTTCCAAAAACCTTGCCTCGATAATCGATTGCCATGATGGTTTAAAAACAATGCTTCTGTTTTTTTTCTCTTTAATAAAACGGAACGGCCTGCATTTAAATAGCTTTCAATAGCAGATTGAGCCATTTTACCAAGCGGAATTATTCTTTCTTTGTTCCCTTTACCCATGCAGCGGATAAATCCCATAGATAAATGAATATCTGAGAGATCTAATTGAACCAGTTCAGATACACGAATTCCTGTTGCATATAGGAGTTCGAGCATTGCTTTATCCCGCTGTGATAACGGTTCGTTTGAGGATGGAGTATCTAATAAAGCCTCCACTTCATCCGTTGATAATACTTTAGGCAATTTTCTTTCTGTTTTTGGTGTTTCGATATGTAATGTAGGATCTTGGTTTGTCATCTTTTCTCGAAACAAAAATTGATGAAATGCTCGGATCGATGCAATGTTGCGCGCAAGCGTTGTGGAAGCCTTACCATTTTCCTTCAAAAATAACAGATATCCCATAATGTTATTACGGTCAACCTGATGAATGGTTTCAATCGATTCTACATTTTCTAAAAAACGGACGTATTGCGTTAGATCTCGTTTGTATGACTCTATTGTATTTTTTGAAAGGGCACGTTCCACAATAATATATTGAAGAAAATCCTGAACATGGTCGTTCATCATAGCCCTCCTTATTCACCTTATTCACCGGTTTGATAGAAATAAAAAAGCCTTTTCACAAAATTCGAGTCTTGATCTGAATCCAGATTAAAAACTTTTACTGCTTTCCCTTTAGGTTCATCATATCTATGGTAATTTTCATATTCTTGGTTAATCCAAAGTAAACCGAAATAAAAAACTAGTGTACAAAGTGAAAAAGCTAAAAAGACCTTTGCTGTATTCCACACTATTTTTAACCAGGAAATCATTGTGTTCACCCCTGTCCTCATATAGTACAGGTTATGCCCACATACTCCTAGAATATACGTAAAAGTTATGGCTACATCACATACGTTACCTCAATATTTCAGGTTTGTAAATATTTCTTTACAATGAAAAAGAATGACTGTCAAAAAACCTCCGAGCAAAAAACTCCTATATTCCCGTCCAATACTTATTATTTTTTAAAGAGCAAAAAAAGAAGCGCTATTCTCCGCTTCCTTCATTATCGTTATCGTTATTCTTAGGATGACATCTGTGACATATTCCATGGAATGTCAGGCGATGATCTTTAATTTTAAAATTCCAGCCTTCTTCAACGACTTTTTCCACATCACCAAGAAGGTCTTCTTGTATTTCATCCACCGCACCGCACTCGATACAAACAAGATGATGGTGAAAGTGATCTGCACCTTCCGTTCTTAAATCGTAACGGGATACTCCATCACCAAAGTTTATTTTATCTACAACTTTTAATTCTGTTAAAAGTTCCAGGGTGCGATAAACAGTAGCCAGACCAATTTCTGGTGCCTTTTCTTTCACGAGCAAATAAACGTCTTCAGCACTTAAGTGATCTTCTTCATTTTCGAGGAGGACTCTCACGGTCGCCTCACGCTGTGGAGTCAGCTTATAACTTTGTGAATGCAGCTGTTTTTTGATACGGTCAATTCTGCTTTCCATACCCGTTTTCCTCCTTATGTATACACAAGTCAATTATAAGCAAGGAAAAAAAGGATGTCAATTTAAAGTCATTTTAAATAACGAGTTAAACTTATTATTAATAGATAGTGATTATTAATTAATGAATGGACCATTTTATAACCTGTTCCATTAATGCCGGTGTAAAAAAGGCTTCAAGTGAAGAAGCTAAAAACACCATTACCCCTACTCCTGCGACAAGGACTGTATATCGGATCAGCTGTGGAAAAAATGGAACATGATGATGTTTAAAAGCTAATTGACGGATCATTTTAATTGAAAAAGCAATGGCAGCTACTGACACGATAATAAAAGCCGGTATCAATAATACATTTTGAGGAAGTACAGATACAAAAGATAATAAAAATCCATACCATCCCATTTGATTAACTAAAAATCCTACAGTAAATCCCATTACGACACCTTTAAGAAAAAGCATAATGAGGATGACAGGCAAGCCAATTACAGATAAACCCAATAGCCACATAAGACCCATATATTTCAAATAATGTCCAAAACTTTGAAAGAGCATATCAGATTTACTAGCAAATCCACCTTCAGATGCTTGAATAAAAAAACGGGATAAGTACGTGTATAAATCTTGTTTTTGATTCAGGCTTAAACTGTTTACGATAATCGCTCCAAATATGACTCCCATTAAAAATAACACACAGACAAATGCATACAATGTCCTATTTTCCTGAAGATGACGCTGCATATAATATCGAATATTTTCCATTGTATAATGCCTCCTCCACCTAAAACTCTTAATTCTATTCTATGAATTTAAGTGGAAGGTATGTCCTAATTTTTATTAATAGTTTTGTCTGCAATAATCTTTCCATAAGTTCCGCCGCCACCTATTTGAATAGAAAGTGTTCCTTTTCTTGCCGACGAAATCGCTTCTGCAATTACCGGTTTTACTACTTGTTTCAGGTTTTCCACCTGGACAGAGTGAATGATATCCATATCTGTACCAAAGGTTTCACGCAATTTTTGAAGACTTTTAGGACCAAGACCAGGTATGAATTCTAAAGGAAATTGATGAATATATGGCGGTCTCTTTATTGAGCTGGTGCCTTCGCTGTTTTTTAATTCTTGAATCCTGTCAAATACCCCTTTAATAATTGTTCTGCTTTTGCAATTTTCACATAAGGAAGCCTTATATGAGGTATTTGGAAGTAAACACTTTCCGCAAACGGTATTGTAATATTTTCCTAAATAAGGATTCAGACCGTAGTTTGCGATGACTCCTCGTCCTTCACTTCCTTTAAGAGCCATTTTAAACTCATTAAAACTAGCTTCCTTTAAAGCCAGCATTTGATATTCTCTGCCGATCTTTTCTAGCGAGTGTGCATCAGAATTAGAAAGGAAAGTATAGGGTGAAAGCTCGTGAATGACAGACGCCATTTCTGTATTAGAACTTAAGCCTAGTTCCACCGCGTCTATTAAATCCGGGTCAAACACTTCACTAAGAGAAGTCTTCACTCCTTTTCCATATAAACTTTTAAAAGGCGTAAATATATGTGCAGGTATGAAAAGCCCTCCAAGCTCCTTCACTACATGCTGCAATTCCACTGCGGTTCCATACATGCGCTGCGAACTCAAGTTTATGTTTTTTATTCGGTTCGAAAGCCACTTACTTAACAGTTCCATCTTGATTAAATCAGGCATAAATACCAATACGTGAATGGGTCCGTTGCATCGTTCATCATTTATTTCAATTTCTGATCCGGGTATTAACGTCAAGCCATCAAATGAGAGCCCGCCTTCCTCATGCAAAACGAGTGCGCCATCTCTTACCATTTCGTTTAACTCTTCTAAAACTTCTGGGGAATGACAATCAATAACACCGATTAAATCCATACCTTTTTTATGCTTTGCTTGTGATAAAATACGAGACAATGTTAAAGAACGTGATCCAGTAATCTTTATTGGTTTTCCTGATTTTGAAGCACCAATATGAATGTGCATATCGGCAAAAAAGGGACGGAGATTACTTTCGGTTTGCATGATTTAGCTCCATGTATAAAACACCGTATACAGTTTTTGCATCATGAATTTGTTGGTTTTTCATCATTTCTTTTGCCTCATCTATACTAATTTCTAATACATTTACAAATTCGTCTTCATCTGTCATTTGTTCACCTTTATTAATTAATGAATCCGTAAAATAAAGATGAATAAGCTCATCTGCAAAACCTGGAGAAGTATAGAACGAACCAATCGACTCTATTTTTTTACAGGAGTATCCCGTTTCTTCTAGAAGCTCACGTTTTGCGCACTCTAGCGGATCTTCTCCCTTCTCAAGCTTTCCAGCTGGAATTTCCACGATTGTTTTTTCAAGCGGCTTACGGAATTGTTCCACCATTAATATCTTTCCTTCTTCTGTAACTGCGAGAACAGCAACAGCACCAGGATGCTTTACGATTTCTCTTTTACCGATTTTTTTGTTAGGCAGTTCAACTTCTTCAACATATAAATCAATTATTTTTCCGCTGTATATTTGTTCTTTGCTTACCGTTTTTTCAGTCAAATTTTCCATATGGCACACCCCAATGTTCTATTTATTTCTTTCCTTACATAAAGTCTATCATACTTTGGAAAACTTCTATTAATAGCATGTTAAGGGGGCAAGAATGGTGAAAATATATTTACAGCCAAATGGAATTACCCTCGTCGGGAAAGCCTGGCAAATTAAATATATGCTCAAAAATTATATGAAGCAGCACGAACTTGTTTCAGATTGGATCAATGCAACTGCACCAAAAAAGTAACCTTCCGTCAATCGGGAGGTTTTTATTTTTGTATCATGGTGTGATACGTTATTGATAAGTAAATTTTATTTACCAAGCAAATAACGGGAGGTTGAAATAGGCAATGAACAAAAGAAAAATAGGGAAATCGGATCTCTATGCCAGTGAACTTGGGTTTGGCACCATGTCCCTTTCTCCTGATCTTGGAAAAGAAAATGAAAAAATAATCAAGACTGCACTCGATCATGAGATCAACTATTTTGATACAGCTGATCTTTACGGTTTCGGCTGGAATGAAGAATTAATTGGGAAACTATTAAAAGATGTACGGAATGACATCATTTTAGCTACAAAAGGCGGAAATGAATGGAACAGAGAAGAAGATAATTGGAATTGGAACCCTTCAAAAAAATACATAAAGTATGCTTTGAAAGAAAGTCTTCGCCGCTTGCAAACCGATTATATCGATTTGTATCAGCTGCATGGGGGAACCGTCGATGATCCAATGGATGAAACAATCGAAGCCTTTGAAGAACTCGTACAAGAAGGCCATATCCGTTATTATGGAATCTCTTCTATCCGTCCAAATACGATACAGTATTATGCCGAAAACGCTAATATACAAAGCGTCATGATGCAGTATAGTTTATTAGACCGCCGTCCGGAAGAATTATTTGACTACCTGAAATCTAAAAATATCAGCGTAATTTCAAGAGGGCCAGTTGCAAAAGGCTGGTTGAGCCAAAAAGGATATACAAAAAATCCTGAGGATACTTACTTATCTTTTAAAGGTGCTGAAATTCAAAAAAAGTTAATTGAAATTGAGAATAACATTCGGCCTCATGAAAAATTAACGACCACTTCTCTGCAGTTTGTATTGAGTCATCCTGTGGTGTCTTCTGCGGTAGCTGGCGCAAGTTCAGTTGAGCAGTTACTGGAAAATATTGATGCCCTTAAGCATACTGCCTTACATGAAAATGAACTGCAGCAGCTAGATGCCCTGTTTCTTGCCGAAGTTTATGAGACACACCGCGTATAGTAAAAAGAGTCCTGACCGATGTCAGGACTCTTTTTTTAGTTTATAAGCTTCAATACCATTGCGATTCCTTGTCCGCCACCGATACAAAGGCTTGCCACACCATATTTTTCATTTCTTTTTTTCATTTCATACGCAGTCGTTAAAGCTAATCGCGCGCCGCTTGCTCCAACAGGATGCCCTAACGCAATGGCACCTCCGTTCACATTTGTACGGCTGCGATCAAGTTTCAGTTCTTTTTCAACCGCTATATATTGAGCACTGAATGCTTCATTGATTTCGAACAAACCTATATCCTTTAATGATAGATTTGCTCTTTTCAGTGCCTGATTAATCGCAGGAACCGGTCCAATTCCCATTATGGAAGGATCTACTCCTGTTACTGCCCATGAAACAATTTCAACAAGCGGATTCAAATCTTTTTTCCTCATTGCATTTTCATGCGCAAGGATCAGCGAGACTGCTCCGTCATTTATAGTTGAAGAATTCCCCGCAGTTACCGTGCCATCTTTTTGAAAAGAAGGTCTGAGCTGACTTAGCTTGGAAACTGTTGTTTCTGATTTTATTCCTTCATCTTCAGTAAGCGACCGTTCACCTTTCAATGATACAGCTACAATTTCTTCTGCAAGACGGCCGATTCCCTGTGCTTTTGCCGCTCGTTCATGGCTAAGGCTCGCATATTCATCTTGTTCTTCTCTGGAAATGTGATATTTTTTTGCTAAATTTTCAGCAGTAATTCCCATTCCATAACCTAGATACTCATCACTTAACGTATTAAGAAGCATATCTTCAAAAGAGATTGCACCAAATTTTTGATTTTGAAACCGGTGCGTGAAAGTAGCATGCGGAGATTGAGACATATTTTCAATCCCCCCGCAAAGTGCGATGCCATCTTCCGAATCACGAAGATTTTGGACGGCGGAAACAACTGCCTGCATACCCGAACCACATAACCTGTTCACAAGCATAGCTGGAACTTCTGCAGGAACACCAGATTTTAACGCGGTATGACGGGCTACATAGGCTGCATTTATACTTGAATGAATTACATTGCCAAAAACTACGTCCTGAATATCTTCTGGTAAAATATTAGCTCGTTTCATCGCTTCTGCTGCTGAAGCTACCCCTAACTCTGTTGGCTGAGTATCTTTTAAAGATTTTCCGAAAGTGCCAAATGGTGTTCTTGCACCATCAATTATATAAATACTCATGTCATTACACCCCTTTTAATAGGCGTTTAATTTAACATCATCAGAAACTTCAAGTGTAGCTTCAGTCGAATTTAATACATCATCCACTGTGTAGCCTTCAGCAACTTCCCTTAATACCAGTCCATTTTCAGAAACGTCCATTACAGCACGGTCTGTAATGATTCTTTCTACTACTCCTTTTCCTGTTAATGGCAACTGACATTCTTTTAAGATTTTACTTTCCCCTGCTTTATTTACATGCTCCATGATTACGATAATTTTCTTGGCACCATGAACTAAATCCATCGCACCGCCCATCCCTTTAATCATCTTGCCTGGAATCATCCAGTTTGCCAGGTCTCCGTTCTCAGAAACTTCCATTCCACCTAAGATCGCGATATCAATGTGTCCCCCGCGAATCATGGCAAACGATTCTGAGCTATCAAAATAAGAAGCTCCCTTTATAGCAGTAACCGTTTCTTTACCAGCATTAATCAAATCAGGATCTACCTCATCCTCTGCCGGGTACGGCCCGATACCAAGAAGTCCGTTTTCTGATTGCAGAACAACCTCTTTATTTTCTGTGATAAAATTAGCTACCATCGTCGGCATCCCAATGCCTAAATTCACATAAAATCCGGATTCTATCTCTTTTTCAGCACGTTTAGCAATTCTTTCTCTAATGTTCATGGCGTATTCCTCCCCTTACCCTTGTTTTACCGTTAGACGTTCGATGCGTTTTTCTTGTGCACCAACAATCATTTTTTGAACATACACACCTGGTGTATGGATACAATCTGGATCTAAATCCCCGATTTCCACTAATTCTTCTACTTCAGCAATGGTTACTTTCCCAGCTGCAGCAATCATCGGACTAAAATTCCGGGCCGTTTTGTTATAGATTAAGTTTCCAGCTTTATCACCTTTCGCAGCACGGATTAAACTGAAATCAGCCACGATTCCTTCTTCAAGCAAATATTCTTTCCCATTAAAGGTGCGTGTTTCTTTTCCTTCAGCAATTGGAGTCCCAACTCCTGCAGGTGTATAAAAAGCAGGGATTCCCGCTCCACCCGCTCTAATCCGCTCAGCAAGTGTTCCTTGTGGAATCAGTTCAACTTCAATCTCCCCAGACAATACTTGTCTTTCAAACTCTTTATTCTCACCTACATAGGAACCAACCATTTTCTTAATCTGCTTGTTTTTCAGCAGCAAGCCAAGACCCCAATCATCTACACCACAGTTGTTTGAGATCACAGTAAGATCTTTTGTTCCTTGTTCTACTAAAGCTAGAATTAAGTTTTCGGGTATACCTACTAATCCGAATCCGCCAACTAAAAGCGTGGATCCATCTTTAATTTCTTCTACTGCTTTTAATGCTGAATCAAGTACTGGTTTCATGTTCTACCTCTCCTCTTATGGTGTTTGATAAGTGTCGAATCTCTTCGTCAATCTTGTTCTTGCGGTACTCAAATCTGCTCCTGCGGTTACTCGTCGCAACTCGAAGTCTTCGTGCAAGATGCGCTCGTCGTTCCTCAGAACTTTATTTCCTCGACCTTCTCGCTTCTAAAACACCATCTATTTGTTTGATAAGTGTCGAATCTCTTCGTCAATTTTGTTCTTGCGGTACTCATGTAGGGGTACTACAACCCGTTCCTCATCCACAAGCACCAATCTTTTAGAAAAGACCCTTTCTGAAACACCAATTATTTTTTTGTTTTCTATTTTTGTAAGTATCGAATCTGACTGTCAAATCCGGTTCTCACTTAATTTTCTTCGTTTTCAAAAATAGAGGCTACTCCTTGCCCTCCACCGATACAAAGGGTTGCTAATCCTAGTTTTGAATTTCTTCTTTTCATCTCATGAAGCAATGTCACTACGATCCTTGCACCGCTTGCACCGATTGGGTGTCCAAGTGCGATCGCACCGCCATTAACATTTAATTTATCTTTATCAAACCCAAGATCTTTTCCAACAGCGAGTGATTGGCTCGCAAATGCTTCATTTGCCTCGATTAGATCTAGGTCATCCATTTTCATGCCTGTTTTGCTTAACACTTTCTTCACTGCTTCTACAGGACCAATTCCCATTACTTCCGGCGCAACACCTGCACTTGCATTTGCTTTTACAACAGCTAGCGGCTTCAATCCAAGTTCTTCTGCTTTCTTTCTGCTCATCACAACAAGCGCTGCTGCTCCGTCGTTGATTCCAGATGCGTTCCCAGCAGTAACCATACCGTCCTTCTTGAATGCCGGTCTTAACTTACCTAATTTTTCAGCTGTTGTGCCTGCTTTCGGGTATTCATCTTTATCAATTACGATACTTTCACCTTTGCGCTGAGGTATCTCTACCGGTGTTATTTCATCAGTAAACTTTCCTTGCTCTTGAGCTTCTGCACATTTTCTTTGGCTGTCTGCTGAAAATGCATCTAGTTCTTCTCGATTCAGGGCATGTGTCTCACATAAATTTTCAGCCGTAATTCCCATATGATAATCACCAAACGCACACCATAATCCATCTTGAATCATGGAATCCACCATTGGTGCATTCCCCATTCGGAGTCCATCTCTTGCACCGTTTAATAGATAAGGAGCTTGGCTCATGTTTTCCATCCCGCCGGCAACAACAATTTCTGCCTCTCCCAGCCAGACTGATTGACACGCAAGATGAATGGCTTTTAATCCTGATCCGCATACTTTGTTAATCGTCATACTGGAGACTTCATTTGGCAATCCCGCTTTAATCGCTGCCTGACGAGCAGGATTTTGTCCTAAACCAGCTTGCAATACATTTCCCATAATGACTTCGTCTACTGAATCATGCGGAATACCCGCTTTGTTAAGAGCATCTTTAATAGCGATCGCCCCTAATTCTGTAGCCGAAACCGTTTTAAAGCTTCCCATGAAACTTCCGATCGGTGTTCTG
This sequence comes from Fictibacillus barbaricus, assembly GCF_031457135.1. Classification (GTDB taxonomy): domain Bacteria; phylum Bacillota; class Bacilli; order Bacillales; family Fictibacillaceae; genus Fictibacillus; species Fictibacillus barbaricus_A. The sequence continues at coordinate 495,264 of NZ_JAVDWA010000002.1, forward strand.
ACAGCGCTTACAACGACTGCATCTCTCTCACTTGAAACCATTTGTAAGTCTCCTCCTTAAATTCTATGTATAATTCAGAAAATTCCTTTTTATCATACCATAAGAAGTGAAATTTATTGCAACCCGGACTTTTTTACAGTTAAATAAAAGAATAGGAAACGCTTTCAAGGAGGGGTATTTTTTTAATGGAACTACCTGAAAGAGTCGCACTGATTGAAGTTGGTCCTCGTGACGGACTGCAAAACGAAAAAAATTTTATTCCTGCAAAAAATAAAATTGAATTTATTTCTCTTTTAAAAGATGCTGGCTTTCAAGAAATGGAGCTAACTTCTTTTGTTTCACCGAAATGGGTTCCTCAAATGAAAGATGCTGGTGAAGTAATCGGAAATTGTCTTGACGACTCGCGTAATTTTGTTCTTGCACCAAACAAAAAGGGAATTGAAATGGCTGTTGAATCCGGCGTTAAACACATCGCCGTTTTCGTTGGAGTCAGTAATTCTTTTAACAAAAAGAACATCAACAAGTCGACTGAAGAAAGTATGAATGAACTCCGCCCGCAAATTGAAGAATTGAAAAGAAAAGGCTATTTTGTAAGAGCTTGCATTTCAACCAGCTTTTATTGTCCTTTTGAGGGTAAAGTCGATGAGTATGAGGTTCTCAAAGTTTGTCAGGAATTTGAGGAAATGGGCGTAGACGAACTGAGTGTTGCCGACACGATCGGTATGGCTAACCCTAAAGAATGCTATGAACTTTTTACCTTATTAAAACATCACCTTCGTGCAACTACATTAATTACAGCACATTTTCATGATACGAGAGGAATGGCACTCGCCAATATTTTTGCAAGTATGCAAGCTGGAATCGATCGATTCGATACTTCAGCTGGAGGGCTTGGAGGATGTCCTTTTGCACCAGGTGCATCTGGAAATGTAGCTTCGGAGGATGTCGTATACATGCTGACTCAAATGGGTATCTCAACAGGTATCCACCTTGATAAATTGCTTGAAGCAGCAGCATATATCTCTCCCCTCTTATCTAAACCGGTAGCGAGTAAACAATTTAAATTGCATCAAAATATTGAACAGAAATAAAAAAACACGGACCGTTTTAACGGTCCGTGCTTTTTGCTGTATGGTCATAAAATTTCATGGCTGGATTCAGCATTTCATTAGGGCTCTTCAGTGTAAAATGGTTTCCGGCTGCTGCATCAATTGTCATCTTTTCGTTAAAAAAGACTTCAGTATTGTATTCCAAGTATAGGTCCGGTCCATTCGTTGGAATTTTTGTAGTGTTGGCTTCTATTTCATCGACTAAAACTAAGGCTGCTACTCCGCTTACTACACATCCGCAGCCTTCAGTGTCATGCTTTAATTTCAAGTAACCTGTTTTACCTTGCATCTTTTGCTGCAAGCGATTCAATGCAGCGTCTGTAATCGTAAGTTCCATTCTTGTTGTTCATCCTTTCTTTTCTAACACTTTTATTGCCCAATCACACCATGATAACCAGCTTTCCATATAACGAATCCCAAACTCACTCGTTAAATATTCTCCAAGTTCCTTTTCTTTGTAAGTACCTTCTGGGAAGTTTTCATCCTGCCACTTTTTCGTCATCATGAGTCCCATCTGATGATGTTCCTTGCTTTTTTCCAGAAAAGCGATCGCCTGCTCTGATGGGAGAAAATGAAACATCGACACCCTTAGTAAAAGATCGTCTTTGAGCTTCGGAATATTAACAGGCTTATTCAACATCCATTCCAGCAGCAGTTCAAATCCCTTATCTGTAATTTTATATATTTTTTTATCCGGAAAGTCATTTTGATGAATTGTTTTAGATTGAGTCAGTCCTTCTTCTTCCATTTTCAGGAGCTCTCGATAAATTTGAGTATGATGTGCTGTCCAAAAATGAGTAACCGTTTCTTTAAATTGCTGATTCAGTTCATAACCTGTTGCTTCATTTTTCGCTAATAATCCTAACAGCGCATACCTTAACGCCATTTATTACCCTTCTTTCTCTTAATCCATAGTCTGATTGAATTGTAACATATTTTTCACAAATAAATAATTCAAATAGCTTGCTATAAAACTGGTACTATTATTATATTATAGTTATACATATGTGAAAATACACATATAAATTTGAATAGGAGGCCACCATGAACTGGTTAACAAAATTCAGCTTAAAAAATCCTGTTGCTATTTTCATCTTTTCGTTCCTTTTAGTAGTTGGCGGAGTTTATTCGTTTACAAATTTAAAAGTGGATTTACTGCCTAATGTTGAGTTCCCGCAATTAACGATACAAACCGTTTATCCTGGAGCATCACCTGAAGATGTTAATAATCAAATCACCGACAAACTAGAAAAAGAGTTAAAGCAAGTTGAAGGTGTAAAATCTGTAAAAAGCACTTCTTTAGAAAGTGTTTCGGTAATCAGCCTAGAATTTCCTTTTTCCACAAATATGGATGATGTCGAAGATCAAGTAAATTCAATTATTCAAGATACAAAATTACCTGAGAATACAGAACCTGAAGTTAGCCGTTTTTCTTTTGGAACGATTCCTATTTATAACATTTCCCTTTTCCCAACCAAAAAAGGAGAGGACATACAATCCTTTGTAGACAAAGAACTTGTTCCTGAATTAAAGAAAATTCAGGGTGTGAACAATGTTTCTGTCGGCGGTATTAAAGAATCGTTCGTATCTATCCAAATCGATCGTGAAAAGGCACAGCGAGCTGGCATTTCGTTAAATGCTATAAAAGAAGCGATTAATGGCAAAGATCTTTCTTTTCCTGCAGGAACTGTAACCGATGACACGATTACCGTGCCAGTGCGTGTGGAAGAAGCAGTCGAAACCGTTTCTGAATTAAAAGAAATTACTTTAACAAACAGCAGCCCGTCTACCGAAAGTGCAATACAAGGGTCTTCGACTTCTAAACCTGGCCCGCCTAGCGGATCAGAGGGACCTGCACAAGCTCAAGCGGTTCCAGCTTTAAAGGGAATTAAACTCGGCGATATCGCCACGATAAAAGAATCAGAAGATGTAAATGAAATTACCCGTTTCAATCAAAAGGCTTCCCTATCAATGGCGGTAACAAAAAAACAGGATGCCAATACGGTTGAAGTAGCGGAAAAAGTAATCCAAACACTCAACAAAGATAAATATGACAATAAGTTAAATTACTCGATTGGTTTTGGCCAGGCTGAAGGAATAAAAGATTCCGTAAATACGCTCGTTAAAGAAGGCTTATTCGGTGCATTGTTCGCCTCACTAGCCGTCCTTATTTTTTTACGGAACTTCCGTGCGACGATTATTGCGATCATCTCCATTCCTTTATCTTTACTCGTTTCAGCGATTTTCTTAAACCAGTTAGATATTACGCTGAACATCATGACTCTCGGCGGAATGGCTGTAGCAGTCGGCCGTGTTGTGGATGATAGTATCGTTGTTATTGAAAATATCTTTAGACGAATCAGAAAATCAGACGTTGTTTATAACCGTGATGAATTAATAATTGATTCTACGAAAGAAATTTTAAAAGCGATTGTTTCATCTACAATTACTACCGTTGTTGTATTTTTACCGCTAGGACTTGTCGGCGGGGTGACGGGTGAATTTTTCCTTCCTTTTGCCCTAACCGTTGTTTTTGCGCTGCTCGCTTCTTTGCTAGTGGCTGTCACAATTGTACCTATACTCGCCAAGTATGCATTTAAAAAGGTTAAACCTGAAAATAACGACGGACCACTGCAGCGCGGTTATGAAAAATTGATTAAATCATCTCTTAATCACAAATTCATCGTTTTGTTTACTTCATTCGTTCTGCTCGGAGGCTCCTTCTTCCTTGCATCAAAACTAGGAATGGTTTTCCTGCCGAATGAAGAACAGAAAACATTAACCGCAAATATTGAATTACCAGCAAGTACAAATATTTCAAAAACCAATGAAATCGCACTCGAAGTAGAGGATCTCCTCTCAAACCGCGATACGATAAAAGATGTAACTGCGGGCATAGGCTCACGTGACTTTCAAACTGGTCTTAAAAGACAAAACGTCGCCAATTACTTTATTAACCTCAAAAAAGGTGCAGATGTTGAAACAGAAATAAAAGAACTAGAAGCCGGCATCAAAGAAATTACAGATGCTAAAGCAAAAGGAACGGTCATTAGCCTCCAAGAGCTATCCAGCGGTGGTCCTCCTTCTAACAATGAAGTAAATATTGATCTGTATTCTAACGATTTAGCTGCTCTTGATGATGCAGCCAGCAAGGTTGAGACGTATATGAAAGGTCTCGACTCCATCAAATATGTATCTAATAACTTTAAAGACAAACAAAAACAATGGGCTGTTTCTATCGATACAAAAAAAGCCGGAGAATTAGGAGTATCGGGTTATGCGATACTAGGAGCTGTCTCTGATGCTACTAAGCCTGTTGACGTCGGTGAACTGACACTCGACGGCAAAGAAAAGAACGTCAAGCTTGAATACGATAAATCTGTTCAATCTCTCGATGAAATTAAAAACCTGACTGTTTTTAGCAGTAAAGGTCCGATTAAACTTTCTGAAGTAGCTGATGTTTCCGAAAAAGAAACATTTACAGGAATTCAGAAGCTGGACGGAAAAGTTTACGCTCAAGTTTCTGCACAAGTGAAAGGTGATAATGTTCAAAAAGTAACGAAAGACGTTATTAACGGTGTTAAAAATAAAGTTGATCTGCCTGCTGGCGTTTCCCTTGAAGGAGGCGGCGGAAGTGAAGATACAATGGATACTTTCTACGATCTCGGACTTGCAATGCTCGTTGCGATTGGACTCGTTTATTTAACGATGCTTATAACGTTCGGCCGTGCTCGTATTCCATTTATCATTTTATCTTCTTTACTTTTTGTTCCTGTAGGTGCTATTGGTGGTCTTTACGTAATTGGGGAACCTCTGTCTGTCAGCGCCATGATTGGCGTTTTGATGCTGATTGGTATCGTAACAACGAATGCGATCGTATTAGTTGATCGTATTGGCCAGAACCGCGAAATGAAAGGCATGTCAGTTCGTGAAGCATTACTCGAAGCTGGAAAGACCCGATTGCGGCCGATCTTAATGACGGCATTTGCTACAATCGCTGCTTTGATTCCGCTTGCTCTGACAACATCATCAGGCACACTGATTTCTAAAGGATTGGCAATCGTAGTTATTGGAGGTCTTACTACTTCTACCCTTCTAACATTGATTATTGTCCCGGTTCTTTATGAACTGTTTTTTAGACGCCAGGCAAAACGTGAAAATAGTTTATAATAAATAAAAAGATATATGCGAAATCAGCCAATAAAAAAGAGACTGTGCCATCCTCGGCCAGTCTCTTTTTACTTATTCTTCTTTTTCTAAATTTTTTCCGATTAAACTCCAACAGAAGATTTAAATCCTTTTTCATTTAGGCTGTTTTCAAATTCATTGTTTCTTTTAAATGAGGTTAATCTCCATTCCATGACTCGCCATTCCTCTCCAATTAACTATTAAATGAAGAGTCCTCCAAAGTCTCTCAGAAGCAACAATCTTTTAGAATAGAGCCTGCATTTAAAACAGCCTACTCTTACTTCTATTTTCCTCTTCACCGTTGAACATTAGTAAAATAGACCCGGTTTCAATTTATGGTTTCATGGGAAATATATCAGCAATTCATACATTTCAGGAGGTAATCAACCATGAAACAAATTTGTTCAAGAAAAGTAAAAGTCAGCGCAAAATTCACTGTAAATAAAGCTCTTGAAATCATGCAATTTGCAAAAGATTTTAACAGTCAGCTCTTTTTGAGCAAGAACGGCATGACGATACATGCAACCGGTCTTTCCCAGCTTGTCTCATTCTTTTTAACGTTAAAAGAAGGCGATTCTTTCCTTTATATTGTTGAAGGCGCTGATGCTGAATCCGCTATGAATAAAATGACGAATAAAATGGTTTATTAATATTTTACAAGCCGATTTTCGCCTTCATCTTCCTCTTAAATAGCAGTGGTATTCCCACAAGAACAAAGAGCAGGGTTGTACCAATCCACACCACTTCCTTGCTCCCAGCTGTCATCGATGTTCCGAGATATGTATATGCCAGCGTTCCAGGAATGATTCCAATTGCTGTTGCAGCCGCATAATCTTTAAATTTTATATTTGTAATCGAAGTCAAATAACTTACAAGATCATAGTTAAGTACAGGCAGGAGCCTCAGCAGCAATACGTACCGGAACCCTTCTTTCTCAATATTGCTGCGTATTTTCTCATATCGTTCATTCTTCCATTGCTTGCTTTTTTTAAAGCGACCTAACCGGTTAATCGCAAAGTAAGTGATTAATCCACCTCCAAGAGAACCAAGATATGTATATAAACAACCCCAATAAAATCCAAAAGAAAGTCCACTTGTTATTGCAAATATGGATGACGGGAACAGTACGAAAGGCCTAAGCGTATAAAGCACTATGAATAATACCGGTGCCAGCAGACCCCATTGCATAATCCAATCCCTAAAATCATTTGGACTGAATTGTTTGTAATTTCTTTGCAGCCAAAAAACGATCAAAAGTATTACCGTTATTCCTAATATAATCAGCAGCCATTTCTTATTGATTTTCATATTTCCTCCATGAAAAATCTATTTAGTATGCATTTTTCCTTCTTCTGCACATATCCATACATAATGTGAATGGCAAAGGAGGTATATTTTGTGATTGTAAGAGCAACTGAACCTATTTATGCTCAATCTGCTGCTAAGCTTGTTGAAGTTACAGGGAGTTTCAAAGAGTCCGTTTATCTGAAAAAAGGTGACCGTACAGCTGATGGCAAAAGCTTTTTAGGCATTATCGCACTTTCCATCTATCCAGACGATCCTGTTGAAATTATTTGCGATCCCCCTTCTATACAACTAGAAGAAAAATTGTTGTCTTCCGGACTTTTTAAAAGTTTTAATAGCTAGTTTAAACACAGGATGCTTGTGAATTTCTCTATAATTATATAATGACAAGCGGTTTATTTACTAATTTTTCTAGTTTGATTAAAAAAAAGCCGGTAACTTCCGGCTTCTTAAATTTCTTTTAATTGACTATTTATCGTCTCTATCTTTTGTTCAAGCGGCATTTTAGATTCCACTAGCATTTTTCGGTAGATCTCCAAGATCATCTTACTGTAGTTTGTACCAGGTACTGCCCATTTACCGTTTAATTGGTTCCACGTTAAAGCACTGCCCCTCTGGACCAATTGAAACCTTGGATCGACTAATGGATATTGTGCAGGAAGCTGATCCTTAGATGCGTATGCAAACAAATGCTGCATATGGGCAAGTACACCTTCTTTAGGCGTTTTGAATGTTGCAGATTCTCCTTTACCTGTTGCTCCAATCCCAGAAAAATTGTTTTGGGAAGCTTTCACACCGCTTTCAAAACGAAAATAGCCTGTCTCATGAATCGCCTGCGCATAAGCTACGTCCGCTCTAATTCCATAAACTTGTCCGATTTCCACATAATAATCGGCCAATGAAGGTGCTTTCGGATTTACTTTCCGAACAACGTTTTCCATTTCTGCTGCAGTAAGCACCGATTGTCCTTTGATCGTCAAACCTTTTGGCGGTTCGGGTTTTGGCTCCGGTTCGGGTTTTGGATTTTCTTCGCCTTTTATCATTACATAAGCATCTTTTATTCCTAAGGATTTGATTTTTTGCACTTGGTCATCTGCATTTTGCCGTATTTCATAAGCACCCGCTTGCACTCTATAATACGTTTTGTTATCGATTACTGTCTCATCTATAAAAGCAGCAATCTTTTTCTCTGCCAAGAAAGATATCCTTTCCGCTGCATTCTTTTTTTCTTCAAAAGCTCCCGCGTTTACTAAAAATAAATCCTTTGAAACTTCCTTTAGTGATAATGCCTTTGCTGTCCCAATCGCTATTGCTTTTGCAGCTTCATTTTGAAACTCTGATTTCATTAATAGAGCGGCGTTTTGTTCATTATCTATAAATACGACTTCCAATAAAACAGCAGGCATTTTTGTTTCACGCAGAACATGAAAGTTTGCTTGCTTTTGCCCTCTGTTCTTCACATTATATTTTTGCATAATTTTAGCCGTCTCTGCATGTATGGCGTTTTGAATTGCTTTTGTTTCAGAACCTGCTCCATTATATACATAACTTTCGAAACCTTCTCCTCCACCGCTGTTTTGGTGTATGGACAAATAGAAATCGGCTTTCTCTTTGTTTGCGAAGTCTGTACGTGCATCTAATGAAACAGTTGCATCTGTATTTCGTGTTAGCTTTACTGTTACTTCGTAGTTGTTCTTTAAATATGCCTCAATTTTCTTCGCTAGTTCAAGGTTGTATTTTTTTTCATCTTTTTCCTTATAAACTGCACCCGGATCACTTCCTCCGTGGCCAGGATCAATTATAACAAGCTTCAATATGTCACCTTCTTATAATCCATTTAAACGCTCATAAAGCGCGCTTACTTCTATTAAAAACGAAAAAAATGTATACTAAAAGAGCCAGATGCCTATATTTACAAAAAATGGTTATTAATCTAAGGGTGTGTCCTTTCAAATGGAAGCTGCATTAATCGGAAGTGTTTTATCTGCCTTAGCAACAGGTCTCGGTGCCGTGCCTATCCTCTTCTGGTCCCATGTCACTCACCGGTTTCGTGATATATTGCTTGCTCTTACAGCAGGCATCATGGTTGCTGCATCAACTTTCAGCTTAATACCACAAGCCTTGGCATTATCAAATTTATATGTACTAACAATTGGGATTTCGTTAGGCACAATAACTTTAATGCTTCTGGAAAAATTCGTTCCGCATGTTGACTTGGACCATTCCAAGATTTTTAAAGGAATTGATTCCAAAGCTGCTTTAATTATTGCCGCTATCACGCTGCATAACTTACCCGAAGGACTTTCAGTCGGTGTAAGCTATGCCAGCCACAATACAGGATTAGGCGGATTGATCGCATTTGCGATCGGTCTTCAGAACGCACCTGAAGGACTTCTTGTAGCACTTTTCTTAATTCATCAAAAAATGAACAAGTTTAAAGCTTTCCTTATTGCCACATTAACGGGTGCCGTTGAAATTATTACCAGTATGCTGGGCTTCTTATTGACTTCTTATGTTGAGAATCTTGTTCCTTATGGTTTATCTTTTGCGGCAGGCGCCATGCTTTTTATTGTGTATAAGGAACTGATTCCTGAAAGTCATGGAGACGGTCATGCCCGTTCAGCTACTTTATCCTTTATTACAGGGCTCTTAATCATGATCTATTTAACTGAAATCTTCAGCTGATCTTATGTAAAGACTCTTTTATAAAGATTGTTGCTATTGGCGTAATTCTGTCATTTAACTCCAATGATAAGTTGATTGGTGTGAAAGGTGTGAGACTCCTGCGGGACAGGCTGGCAGTCAGAAAAGCGGAAGCGGTTTGGTCAGCCCCGACAAGCAAAAGGGAGATGGGGCTAAGAAGGCGCTTTTTGCCTTCGGTACCATTAAGCTTTTGACCTCGAGGGGCTAACCGCTACAGCTAGACAGGTGAGACACTTATACGTGAAACGTACGAATGTGGCTCACCGTCTGCCCCGCGGAAAGCGAGCAACCTGAAACGGAGAACAACTCCTTTCAAGAGCAACTATGATTGCGAAAACAGCCTATGTAAAAAACCTAATGAAATTTCATTAGGTTTTTTCTTTATGAGTGATTGATGCCAATGATATCGGCTAAATTTAAAAGCTGAACCTCTGCTCTTTGATTCATAATGCGCAGCTGCTTTTTGAATTCATCTACATAGTGAACATGACCCGCGAGCTGTTTGATTTCCCCTTTTTGATAATAAGTAAACTTCAGCGTACTGTTCTCCTCCATTGCGATACAGATCGTTTCATTAAATTCTTCATATTTTTGTTCATCAAGAACAGGTTTTTTACCATAACTCAAGCCATTCTGATGTTCTCTCAGCATCTTTACATGTTCAGGCAGCATCATTGCTGTCCATTTGATTGTTCCTCTGTCGCGAATCAATGCGCTCCCTCCTTATGCCTTATGTCCGCCTAAAAGCCGGCTTCTGTGCAGGGCAGTTCCGCCCTTTGTATAAGAAACTGCACGCAAGAGAGCATTAGAGCCGTATTTTTGCCGGATATCATCCATCACATAACCGATTTTCCGCTTTTGCGGATGATCTAAAGAAAATAGCGTCAATTGTGTTTCTGCATCCTCACAAACATTCGACAGAGCGATTGAAATTTTCCGTACCGTCTGTCCTTGATAAAAGGTTTGAAATAAGTCCAGGCAAACTTCGTAAAGTTCCATCGTAATGTTGGATGGCTGATCAATCGTTTTAGAGCGATGAAAACCGCCGCCTCCTTCATCCTTGCTGTAACCTATCCCCAGGCTGATCGTCCGTCCAGCTTTTTGTGCTCTTCTGGCACGTCTTGCTACCTCCTCGCACATTTCAAGCATAACGTGTTTGATTTCTGTAACATCTGTGTAGTCTCTGAGTAAAATTTGGCTCTTCCCATAACTGATCTGTCCTTGCAGAATGGGAGCCCCTATCTCAGATAAGTCTATTCCCCAGGCATGATAGTAAAGCTGATTACCCATGATACCGAATTTTTTCTCCAAAAGCTCGAGCGGATAATGCGCTAAGTCACCCACTGTCACAATTCCCATTCTGTTTAAGGTCCGTTCAACACGTGATCCGATTCCCCACATCTGACTTAGTGGAGAAAGTGGCCATAGCTTATTTTTTACATCCTCATATGTCCATTCCGCCACACCCTTTTTTTTAGCCTCTAAATCCAGGCACAGCTTTGACAAAAGCATATTAGGACCTATTCCGATCGCACAAGGCAATCCGAACTCCCGCCAAATATCTCTTCGTATTTTTTGAGCTAATTTCTCAGCACTTCCCCATAATTTTTCTGTACCATCTGCCTGAAGAAAGCTTTCATCCACACTGTATGTGTGAATCGATTCGGCAGGCACATAGCGATGCAGCAGTTTCGTAATTTCCATCGATCGCTCTAGAAAGAACGCCATCTGTGCGTTTACTACAACAATATTTTTGTTTTTAGGGATCTCAAACAAGCGGTTGCCTGTCCGGATACCGAAATCAGCTTTTAACTGTGGAGAAGCTGCAAGAACCACGCTGCCTTGTCTCTCAGTGTCCCCTACAACCGCCAAATAACAAGTGAGCGGATTTAAACCTAGCCGGACAGCAGCGCAGCTGGCGTAAAAACTTTTCATATCCATGCACATAATCGTCCGTTTCGGATATTCATCATAGTTCATTTGGCATAGCCCCCCTTTTTTAGCGAACGTTTGTTCTTTATATGTATACCCATTTTAACCGAATGTATGTTCCTATAACAATGGTAATTTTTTCAGCATTTTTCGCACATTGACGTTTCCGGATCAAAAGTCTAGGATTTATAAGGAAAGACAGGTGATAGCATGGAGAATATTTTGTTTAGAAAGATGATCTTAAGAGCATTAAAGGATTATTTATGGGAGGAGGAAGATTGCATATTAAATGAAGATGAATGGCGAGAATTGGAAACAAAGATCATGACACGGCTCAAAGAAGAAAATCAAGAAGAAGCAGTGTATGCAATCGTTCAAGACGTAATTTATGATTATTTTACAAATAAATAAGCAGGCCCACTTCTAAAATAAAGTGGAACCTGCAATATGTTGTTTACATAATAAAATTATGGTTGATTTACTTTTGACGAAATGATTTTCCGCCTAAGGTTTCAACTACTCTTGGCATCAATTGGTAAAGAGTGCTTCCCGCGTTCATCCACCAAGGCAGGTTTAACTCACGTACAGGATGCTCCATTGCTTCAACGACTTTCTTAGAAACATGGGAAGGCTGAAGCATAAACTTTTGAATATTTTTTACGTAGTTCCCTGACTGATCAGCCAGTGTAAAGAAATCAGTTGCAATCGGCCCTGGATTCACCGTTGTGACAACTACTCCTTTATGTGCAACTTCTAGGCGGAGCCCATTCGAAAAACCAAGGACTGCATGCTTTGTTGCAGCATAAACACTTGATTTTGGCGTAGAAATTTTACCTGCTTGAGAAGCGATATTGATAATATGGCCAGAGCCTTTTTGAAGCATGTATGGAAGCACAGCCTGCGTACAAGCCATCAATCCGAGTACGTTCGTTGAAAACATACTTTCTACAGTCTGCCAATCCGCTTCAGCAAATTCCTCGAATACCCCGAACCCCGCGTTATTTACTAAAATATGTATCTCTTTCAAATCGATAAAAACACGCTGAAAGACTCCTTGGACGTTTTCTTGTTTTGAAACATCCAGTGCATAATAAGGTGCCTTAACCCCTGTTTCCTGAAAAATTGTGTCCTGAACAATTTTCAGCTGCTCTTCCCTTCTGGCAAGAAGAACAGGAATGCCTTTTCTTTTGGCAACATCCATAGCTAAGTGTGCCCCTAATCCTCCTGATGCACCTGTAATGACAACTACTTTATTTTCGATTGAACTCATCGTATGGCTCCTGTCTGGCTGAAATAAAATAAACCTTGATTTTCATCCTTCATGATTCGGTTTTCGTCCAAAAGCAAATCCAAGTGACCAGCTACTTCTGAAACAACAAGACCAAGCTGTCTTTCAAATAATTTAGGAAATAGACGTACACAAAGATCAAAAACAGTTAACGAATCTTGTCCTAGTAAATTTTCGATCGTTTTAGCCCGTTCCTCTTGATCATGAAGTCTCTTCTGGATCAATTCACTTGCATTGGAAAAAGGCTCTCCATGACCTGGATAAACCGTTCTAAGATTTAAGGTTAACAGATTTTTTAATGTTTCACGATATTGAAGCAGCGTTTTAGGGCGTTTTGTTTCGTAAAGGGCAGGCGGTTCTAAGAGCGCGTTGGATGAAATGTGCGGCAATAGTACATCTCCTCCGATAAAAATCCCCTGTTCTTCATGATAAAGCGCTAGATGATCAGGTGCATGGCCAGGTGTTTTTAAAAAGATGAAACCACTATGACCCGGCACTGCCTCACCAGGAAGAGCGGTTAAATCAGGTGTAAAAGTGCTCATATACGATCGCAGTTTTTTTAATTTTACTAGTTCCAATCTGCCGAATGAATCGGGAACACCAAAATGGCTGTAAAGCTTTGTATAAAAAGACTCTGTCCATTTTAAAAATTCACTGTTTCCACTTACATATGGAACAGCTTCTTTCAGCATAATGGTCTGGACACCCGCTTCTTGAATTTCTTTTGATAAACCGGCATGGTCAGGATGATAATGAGTGCAAATGTATTGATCTAAATCTTCAAATTTCAGTCCATGCTCATTTAACGAGGCAAGGAGAAGTTCCCTTGCTTCATGTGTTTTGGGACCGCTGTCGATAAGTGTAACCGCCTCGCCTTTAAGGAGAAAACAATTGACAGGACCTACATCAAAAGGAGTAGGGAGAGTTATGGGAATAATCGTATCAGCTTTTGTCATCTTTTCCTCCAAATTAAATAACTTATTGACATACATACTGAAATCATAGCATAATGTCTTTTAAAATATAAAATGAAAATTCTTAATTATTCGTGAATATAAGACGGCTTAGAAAGGGATCAGTAAGCATTTATCCTCCGTTAAGAGAGTGAAACTCAAAGGCTGTAAGGTTTCACCGGCAAGGAAATGCTGAACCTGCCCTGGAGCATTCGGAGAAAATCCGACGCAGTTCTGCGATAATGACATTTTGAGCGGGCAGCACATCTGCCAATGAAGGTGGTACCACGGATCACTCCCATCCGTCCTTTTTGAAGGACTGGGAGTTTTTTTATACTCAAATATGAGGAGGGATCTGTCGTGAACAAAGAAAAAATAGTGTTTATTGGTGCAGGTGCAATGGCTGAAGCGGTTATGGAGGGAATGCTGAAAACAGATCAATGGCAGGCACAGCACCTCACGATTAAAAACCGCTCAAACAAAGAGCGGCTTCAGGAACTTCAATTCAAATACGGTGTCTCTTTATCGATAAATATAAAAGACACGATAGAAAATGCTGATATTATCATTTTGGCTGTTAAACCAAAAGATGCAAGTGAAGCCGTAATAAGCTTGCAGCCCTTTATAAAAAAAGAACAGCTGATTATCTCTGTGATGGCGGGAATCTCTACTTCAAATATTACGGATTGGACGAAAAAAGAAAATCCAGTGATTCGGGCGATGCCGAACACTTCAGCATCAATCGGATATTCGGCAACTGCCCTTTCTAACGGAAAATTCGCAACTGATCTGCATGTAAAAAAAGCCTTTGAACTGTTTGAGACGATTGGTACGGTCACACATGTTGCAGAAGATAAACTTCATATCGTTACAGGATTGTCTGGAAGCGGACCAGCTTACGTCTATTATATTGCCGAAGCGATGCAAAAAGCGGCTGAAGAACTAAGTCTATCCGAAGAAGAAGCGAGGAATCTGATTTCTCAAACCTTGCTAGGTGCTTCACTTATGCTAAAAACTACCGCCGCATCGCCGATCGAGCTTCGTAAAAAAGTAACAAGCCCTGGCGGAACGACAGAAGCCGGGATTGGTACACTTGATCAATACAAAGTACAAGATGCCTTCTTAGCCTGTATTAAAAAAGCGGTGAAAAGATCTGAAGAATTAGGAAGCATGTGATTTCTAAATGTTATCGGGTTGTTTCTTGGAATGAAATATGTTTAAATATCCGCTGAGGGGTTAAGGTAATTGTAATGACGACCCCCTTTTCAGCAGCACCTTTTCTTAGCCATAACTTAAATCGTTCGACATTATCTCCGTTTTGAGCCAAATTTCGACCTAAATACGAATAGTCAACAATTTGATAATCAGGGTATCGTTTTCCGGTTTCAAAAACAGCCAGCCTGCCCCATTTCGCATAAGACGGTTCTTGCATACCAGGATAGGCCGCATAAACAACAGGCGTTACAAAAGAAATCATTAGCAATCCGGCTAGCAAAACGGAAAATAATTTGATAGTTATCTTCAAATAAAATCACTCCTTTTATATATTTTGTGCTATTTCTCTCTGTAATTCTGCAAAAATTGACGATTAGAAAAAATTGACAACCCTATTTCTGGATTTTATCATTTAATGAAGAGCTAGATTTAGGGAGGGATAGATGTGGCAGAAACTGAAATTTCCCAAAGATACCTTGAATTGCGCATTCAGTTTGAAAAATTCACGAAACGTTCTTTAACAGAAAAAGAATTAGTATTTATTCGCTGGCTAACAGAAAAAGGAGCCAATGTTGAGGAACATAAAAAAGAAGAAAAAAAATTACGGCGTAAACGCCGCAGGTAAACATACCCCTCCTAAGATTGCAGGAGGGGTTTCTTTCATTTCCCTTCGCGTTTATTTTCGCTTATACTAATCCATAATTAATAAGAAAAGGCTGCTGGAAGGAGTTAAATGATGACCTATATTTTTGCACACAGAGGTTCTAGTAAGGATTGTCCCGAAAATACGATGGCTGCTTTCAAAAAAGCCTTTGAAGATGGAGCTGACGGCATTGAATTAGATGTACAGCTTACGAAAGATGGAGTTCCTGTTATTATCCACGATGAGAAGATCGACCGGACAACAAACCAAAAAGGGTATATAGCTGATTATACATATGAAGAACTTTTGAATATCGATGCGGGCAGCTGGTTTTCAAAAGCATTTCAAAATGAACACATCCCCTCTCTCGAAATGCTATTGCAATGGATTGCTCCTTTGCCTTTGTTGTTAAACGTTGAACTAAAAAATAACGAGATCGAATACGATGGCCTTGAGGAAAAAACATTAGATCTTCTTCACCGATATGGCATGGAGAAACGGACAGTTCTTTCATCTTTTAATCATTATAGTTTAATAAAAATAAGAAAGTTAAATCCATATATTGAAACGGCTCCTCTCTATTCGGACGGTCTTTTGGATCCATGGGAATATGTGAAAGTGGTGAGCTCGCAAAGTGCACATCCATATTATAAAACGCTTCATCCCTATATCATGGAGGGTTTTAAAAGAAACAATATTCCGTTAAGACCATACACAGTTAACCAAAAAAAATGGATGCAATACTTTTTTAAATGGGGTGCACAAGCCATCATAACTGACTATCCGCTTATCGCGAGAAGTGTGCTGCACGGCGATCCATCAAAATAATACGAGCAGATATTTTTAAAAATGACGGTGAAAGATTTACAATAAACCTAGCTTGCCTAGTGCCCTTTAAATGAAAAGGAGATGTTTATTATTCAATCATTACTATTTCAACCCTTAACCATTCGTGATGTAACGTTAAAGAACCGTATCGTAATGTCACCGATGTGTATGTATTCTTGTTACGACCAAGATGGAAAAGTTACACCTTGGCATATGACTCACTATACATCAAGAGCAGTAGGTCAAACAGGCTTGATCATGACCGAAGCTACTGCTGTCAGTCCACAAGGAAGAATAAGCCCCGAAGACTTAGGCATTTGGGATGACAGCCATATCGAAGGATTATCACAGCTCGTAAAATCGATTCAAGATAACGGTGCAAAAGCAGCTATTCAAATTGCACATGCCGGCCGTAAAGCGGTGATTGACGGTCCGATCATTGCACCATCTGCTATTGCCTTTTCTGATGATATGAAAACACCTGAAGAAATGACTTTAGAGCAGATAACAGAAACCGTCAATCAGTTCAGATCAGCTGCTAGAAGAGCAAAAGAAGCTGGTTTTGATATTATTGAAATTCATGGAGCACACGGATATTTAATCAATGAATTCCTGTCTCCGCTTTCGAATAGACGAACAGATTCATATGGCGGCAATCAGCAAAAAAGATACCGGTTCTTACAAGAGATTATTGCTTCTATGAGGCTGGAATGGGACGGCCCACTGTTCGTTAGAATATCAGCTAATGACTATCATCCAGATGGAAACACTCCCGAGGATTATGTAACATACGCTTCTTGGATGAAAGAAGATGGCGTTGATCTCGTTGACTGCAGCTCTGGTGCCGTTGTGCCTGCCAGAATCAACACTTATCCTGGTTACCAAGTTCCGTTTAGTGACCTGATCAAAAACAGCGCAGGCATCGCAACAGCTGCCGTCGGATTAATTACTACAGGCCGTCAAGCTGAAGAAATTCTTCAAAACCAAAGAGCAGACCTGATCTTTATTGCACGTGAGTTCTTGAGAGATCCGTATTGGCCAAGAACGGCTGCAGAAGAATTAAGAGAAGACATCCAAAGTCCAAAACAATATGAACGAGGCTGGTAAAATAACGTTAGAAAGCTGGCCCCGGCACCAAATAGGTCCGGAGCCAGCTTTTCAATTTAATCTATGGGTATTCCCCTTTGTTACCCTAGCCAATTCTTATTTTTTGCAGCATTTTATAAAGTAAAATACATATGAACAACCAAGTAGCCCCTGCAAAAAAACCGCCTAGGACATCTGTTGGATAGTGGACACCTAAATACACGCGGCTAAAGCCGATTAAGAACACAAACAGACCTGTCAATCCGTAAACTATTTTTTTTCTGGGCTTCATAAATGAATAGTTTTGAACAAGCAAAAAAGCTAGCATAGAGAAAAATGCGATTGAAATCATCGCATGTCCGCTCGGAAAACTATAGCCGCTTATATCAATGACAGGATGAAAAACAGGGCGATCCCGATCATAGAAGTTTTTTAGCCAATGATTTCCGTATCTGATACCCATGATGCATATTCCTAACACTAGCGGTTCTCTCCATTTTTTTTCACCAATTAGCCAAATCACAGCAAAAAAGATATATACAGCATATTGATAAGGTCTGGAAGCAAAATTAGTTAAAGTTATAAACACGGAATTTAAACCTGTTTTATGCCAAGATACAATGTTTTTCATTACCCAAACATCTATTTGCCGAACAGAAGACTGCTTATAAAGTACAGAAAAGAGAAAAAAGAACATGATAAAAACAGCAATATAGACGACAATTTTCACCTTATTATCTTTAAGAGTCATTCATTCACAGCCCTTGCTATTTTTTCCCCCGTTTTATGATTCCTTCACCATGTTTTCTTTCAATGGAAGAGAGGACATCATGCAAAAGCGCTTCTTTTTCATTTTTGGCAACTGAGAATAAATCAAGCTGAACAGTAGCATTTTCTTTCTCAATCACTTCCGTTGCAGTAATTCCAAGCAGACGAACTGCTTCTTTTGACCAATGCTGTTTAAATAATTTCATTGCTGTTTTAAAGATTTCTTCCTGATTTCGTGTAGGATTCTCTAGCATTTTACTTCTTGTAATAGTTTTTCGATCACTATATCTAATGGTAATCGCAATGGTTAAAGCAAGGTATCCTTTAGTTTCAAGCCGTTTTGTTACTTTTTCTGATAATCCTTTGAACACAGGTTCTGCCTCACTCTGCGTTTCAATATCTTGACTTAATGTCGTTGAACTGCCGATCGACCGATGATCACTGACTGACGAGGGGTCGACAATCCGTGAATCAATACCATTGGCTCTTTCTTTCATTTTTAAGCCATTGATGCCAAAGCGCTGTTTCATTTCATAATCAGCTGCATGTGCGAGGTCTTTTACCGTGATAATTCCATACTTATTTAATTTTTCTTCTGTCTTTTTACCGATCCCGTGGAGCTCCCCTACCTTCAGCGGCCAGAGTTTGTGAGGGATGTCCCGTTTTCTTAAGACGGTAATGCCAAGCGGCTTCTTCATATCTGATGCCATTTTAGCTAAAAATTTATTCGGTGCAATGCCAATCGAGCAGGGCATACTTAATTCATGGAGCAGCCGCTGCTGAATTTCTTGTGCCAATTGCAGCTGATTTTGACATTCAGTAACATCCATATAACCCTCATCAATGGAAACAGGTTCAACCCATTCGGTATATTCCTGCAAAAGACGAAAGATTTGAGAAGAATACAACTTATATGTCTCAAAATCAGGAGGTACAACTATAAGATGAGGACAGAGCTTTTTTGCCTGCCATAACGGCATAGTTGTTTTAACTCCTTTTTCTCTCGCTTCATAGCTGCATGTTACAATGATGCCTTTACGTTCTTCAACATTGCCTGCTACTGCCAAGGGTTTACCTCTCAGACTAGGATCCTTTGCCATCTCAACGGATGCATAGAAGCTATTCATGTCCACATGAAAAATTATTCTTCTTTTTGGCATAGAGGGTTGATATAACATGATGACTCCTTCGGTGATTCTATATTTATTAGTATATGATATCGGATGAGCTTTCAAAACAAAACATTTAATTAATAAAGGCTGTTTTCGCATACATTGTTGTTTTTGAAAGTTGTTGATTTCCGTTACAGGATGCTCGCTTTCCGCGGGGCACGCGGTGAGCCACATTCGTACGTTTCACGTATAAGTGTCTCACCTGCCCACCTGTCCCGCAGGAGTCTCGCACCTTGCACTCCAATCAACTGTCAAAGAAGAATATAAAACAAGATTAAAAAACAACGATCTTTTTGAGCCTTTAGAAAAAACATAACAAAAAACCGGCTCAAAAGTGAAATTATCACGATTGAGCCGGTTTCTTCTTAAGCGTTCGCCTTATGTAATCTCTTACCGGTATCTTCTACCCAGTCCACAAAATCTTCTCCGTGGAAATGTTTGTTTAAATCCTTATGTAATTGAACAAGTTCACGATAAAATTCTCTTCTGTCTCCATCTTCAAGCCATTTTTGCAAGAAACCATATACTTGGCAGTTGAAATCGGCTGATTCCTTTTGTTTTTCCCAGCCTTTTTCTGTTAAGTATACGTAGGATATGCGTCGATCATCATTCTTTTTCTCTAGTTCGACGAGTCCTTTTTCTTTCAATCTCTTAATGACTTGCATAACAGTAGATACATCCCATAAACCATAATAAGCAATCTTAGAGATGGTAATGTCTTCTTCAAAGGAGACTATCCATAAGATATGCAATTCTGCTTGTGTTAAACCTAGCGCTTTCGCCGATTTCTGCCAGTCTTCTTCTAAAACTTTATAGACACCGCGCATATAGTTAACCATCATATGTCTGTCTGATACTTGGCTCATCCCATTTCCTCCCCATTGAAATAAGAATATTAGTAAATTACCAATATTTAGATGATAAAAACATCTTACATAACCTTTGAAGTTACTGTCAACTTTAATCTCTAAATTTGTTAACTTTTCTAACAAAAACAGGCATCTTTACCTATAAAAAACAAAAACTTGACGATAAATTTCCGTCAAGTTTCGTTTAAATTATTCGTTTCCTGAAGCAGCGACCTCTATAACGGCAAGTACGATTTCTGCTGTTTTAGTAAGTTCTTTAACAGGCATTCTTTCATTTGTAGTATGAATTTCTTCATAACCTACTGCCAGGTTTACAGTGGGAATTCCGTGACCCGCAATAATATTTGCATCACTTCCACCGCCGCTATGAAGAAGCTGGTGAGGACGGCCGATCTTTTCAGCCGCTTTTTTCGCTACTTCCACGACATGGTCTCCTTCACCAAACTTAAACCCAGGATACATCACTTCGATCTCTACTTCTGCACGTCCGCCCATTTCAGAAGCGACCGTTTCGTAAGCTTCCTTCATTTTCGCTGTTTGTGTCTCCATCTTTTCTTGAATTAAAGAACGGGCTTCGGCTAAAACGAACACACTGTCACAAACAATATTCGTCTGTTCCCCTGTTCCTCCACCGTGGAAATGGCCGATGTTTGCTGTCGTTTCTTCATCAATTCTGCCTAAAGGCATACGTGCAATTGCTTTAGCAGCAATTGTAATGGCTGAAACACCCTTTTCAGGTGCTACACCAGCATGAGCTGATTTCCCGAAAATCTTTGCTCTAACTTTTGCCTGTGTAGGAGCAGCTACGATAATATCACCAACAGGACCGTCACTGTCTAAAGCAAAACCATATTTTGCAGTAATCTTAGAGGCATCCATAGCTTTAGCGCCTACTAATCCAGATTCTTCTCCAACAGTGATAACAAACTGAATATCTCCATGTGATATATTTTGCTCTTTTAGCACTCTGATCGCTTCAAACATCGCAGCTAGACCTGCTTTATCATCTGCACCCAGAATCGTTGTTCCGTCTGTTACGACATAACCATCTTTAATAGACGGCTTGACCCCTTTTCCGGGTGTAACAGTATCCATGTGTGACGTGAAATAAATTGTATCTACACCATCTTTGTTGCCTTTAAGGGTACAGATTAAATTCCCTGCAGCATGATCGGTTTTTGATTCCGCATCATCTTCATACACTTCTAATCCAAGGTCCTCAAACTTTTTCTTGAGTACGATAGAGATTTCCTTTTCATTTCTCGTTTCAGAATCAATTTGAACGAGCTCTAAAAACTCATTTAATAGACGTTCTTCATTTACCATTATGTATTCCCTCGCTTTTATAGTGGTATATTTCCATGCTTTTTGTATGGTCGGTCTTCTTGCTTGTTGCGCAGCATGTCCAACGCCTGAATACACTTGATTCTTGTTTCCCTTGGATCAATAACATCATCGACCATTCCATTTGCAGCTGCAATATATGGATTTGCAAATTTCGTACGATACTCTTCAATTTTGTCAGCCCTCGTCTTCTCAGGGTCTTCGCTGTTCGCGATATCTCTTGCAAATATTACATTTGCTGCTCCCTGAGGTCCCATAACTGCTATTTC
Organism: Fictibacillus barbaricus; assembly: GCF_031457135.1. Classification (GTDB taxonomy): domain Bacteria; phylum Bacillota; class Bacilli; order Bacillales; family Fictibacillaceae; genus Fictibacillus; species Fictibacillus barbaricus_A. The sequence continues at coordinate 516,936 of NZ_JAVDWA010000002.1, forward strand.
AGCATTCGGCCAAGCAAATACAAGGTCTGCTCCAATTGATTTACTGTTCAGTGCTACATAAGCACCGCCGTAAGCTTTACGAAGTATAATCGTAATCTTTGGAACTGTCGCTTCAGAATAAGCATATAAAATTTTTGCTCCATGCCGGATAATTCCCCCATGCTCTTGTTTAACTCCAGGGAAAAAGCCCGTTACATCTTCAAATGTGATAATCGGAATATTAAATGAATCACAAGTTCTGATAAAACGTGAAGCTTTGTCAGAAGAATCAATATCAAGACCACCAGCCATGACTTTTGGCTGATTACATACTAATCCTACCACTTCACCCTTAATTCTTGCAAAACCTACGACAATATTTCTTGCAAACTGTGCATGTACTTCCATGAACGATTCTTTATCAACAATTTCATTGATTACATTTCTAACGTCATATGGCCTTGTCGAATCAAAAGGAATGATTTCAGTTAATTCTGAACGGTAATCTTCCTCATCTCCCCAAGGTAATACAGGCGGCTTCTCTTTATTATTCTGCGGAAGATAGGAAATTAATCTTCTAACCTCTTCAAGCACATCTGCCTCTGATGAAGATGTAAAATGAGCATTGCCGCTTTTAGATGCATGAACTTCTGCACCGCCTAAATCTTCTGAAGAAATATTTTCCCCGGTCACTGTTTCAATTACTTTAGGTCCTGTAATAAACATTTGACTTGTTTTTTCCACCATGAAAACAAAGTCAGTGATGGCAGGAGAGTATACAGCTCCACCCGCACAAGGTCCCATAATGACAGAAATTTGAGGTATCACGCCTGAGTAGATGCTATTTCTGTAAAAAATATGTCCATATCCGTCTAAAGACATTACTCCTTCTTGTATGCGGGCACCACCAGAATCGTTCAAACCAATAAAAGGAGTACCGTTCTTCGCGGCCAAATCCATGACCGCACTGATTTTTTTAGCATGCATCTCACCTAATGCTCCGCCGAACACGGTAAAATCCTGGGCAAATAAATAGACGGGACGTCCATGTATTTTTCCATACCCTGTTACAACACCTTCGCCTGGTGCTTTCATTCCGGATAAACCAAAATCATGCGAGCGATGTTCAATAAAAGGATTGAGTTCAACAAAAGTACCTTCATCCAGTAAAAGATCGATTCGTTCACGTGCAGTAAGTTTTCCCCGCTCATGCTGTTTATCGATGCGGTCATCGCCGCCGCCCATTTCAATTTCTCTCTTTTTTTCATAGAGTTCATTAATTTTATCGTAGATGTCCATTATACTTCCTCCTTTTTCACTTTTTCACATAGTTCGAATAACACTTTGTGTGTGGAAGAAGGGTGCATGAACGCGACTGAAGCACCTCCTGCACCAAGTACTGGTGTTTCATTGATCATTTTTATTCCGTTCGCTTTCATATCATCAATGCGATCTTGAATATTGGTAACACCTAAAGCTATATGGTGAACACCTTGTCCCCGTTTTTGGATAAACTGAGCGATCGGGCTGTCTTCTGATACGGGCTCAAGCAATTCCAAACGCGTCCCTCCAATTTTAATAAAGGCCACTTTAACTTGTTGTGATGCAACTTCTTCAATCGCTTCCAATGTTAAGCCTAGCTGATTGACATAGAAGGGCAGTGTCTCATCCAGTGATGAAACAGCAATTCCGATATGATCAATTTTTTCAGGTGGTACAGTCTTTTTCGATGTATCGATTCCGTCTCTTTCAAATACGGCTTTTTCAATAAATTTTGCTGTTTCAATCGTTGGTGTCCCTGGTGTGAACACTTTCTTAATCCCTTTTTCCTCTAAGAAGGGGATGTCTTCCCATGGAATGACTCCTCCACCAACTACTATGATTTCATCGGCTCCCTGTTCGTGAAGGAGACGCATAACTTCAGGAAAAAGTTCATTGTGTGCTCCAGACAAACATGACAGCCCAATTGCATCGACATCTTCTTGGATCGCAGCTGCTGCAATCTGTTCAGGCGTTTGTCTCAAGCCTGTATAGATTACTTCCATGCCATAATCTCTTAAAGCTTGTGAAATAACAAGCGCTCCTCGATCATGCCCATCCAGACCTGGTTTTGCTATTAAAACACGGATTGTTTTTTTCATCTCTGTCCACTCCTCTTTATGTCTAGACGCCTGTATATTCGCCAAACTCTTCACGCAGTACGCCGCAGATTTCGCCAACTGTACAATAGGATTTCACACATTCTAAAATAACCGGCATTAGATTATCTTGGCTTTTAGCTGCTGTTCGCAGTGATTCCAACTGAGCGCTCACTCGGTTTCCGTCTCTTTTTGCTTTTAGCTGCTGGAGTTTTTCACGCTGTTTTTCTCCTAAAGCCGGATCTACTCTTAACAATTCAGGCTGCGGCTCATTCTCCACGATGAATTTGTTCATTCCTACAATAATTTCTTGGCCGTTCTCGATTCTTTTCTGTGTTTCATAAGAAGTATGATGGATCTCACGCTGCATGTAACCTTGTTCTACCGCAGAAACCGCCCCGCCCATCTGCTTAATTTTATCAATATATTCATTCGCTTTTCTTTCGAGTTCATCTGTTAAGTTCTCTACATAATAAGAACCTGCCAGGGGATCAACTGTATCTGCAACCCCTGTTTCATGAGCTAATATTTGCTGTGTTCTCAGCGCGATTCTTGCAGACTCTTCTGTTGGAAGAGCGAGTGCTTCGTCTCTGGAATTCGTGTGAAGACTTTGTGTGCCTCCTAACACAGCGGATAAAGCTTGTGTCGTAACGCGAACAATATTGTTATCTGGCTGCTGTGCCGTTAATGTTGAACCGCCAGTCTGTGTATGAAAACGAAGCTGCCATGACTTCGGATTCTTTGCCCCATATTGTTCTTTCATAAGCTTTGCCCACATTCTTCTCGCTGCTCTAAACTTCGCAGCTTCTTCAAAGAACTGATTGTGTGCGTTAAAGAAAAAGGCTAAGCGAGGTGCAAAATCATCGATATTTAACCCTGCTTCCAATGCAGCATCGACATATGCGATCCCGTTTGCGATCGTAAAAGCTAATTCCTGGGCCGCATTGGCACCTGCTTCTCTTATGTGATAACCAGAAATACTGATTGTATTCCATTTCGGAACTTCTGCCTGGCAATAGCCGAAAATATCTGTGATCAAACGCATCGATGGCTTAGGCGGAAATATGTAGGTACCGCGCGCAATGTATTCTTTTAAAATATCATTTTGAATCGTACCTGAAATCTTATCTGAAGGTACACCCTGTTTTTCGGCAACTGCGATATACATGGCCAAAAGAACGGAAGCAGGTGCGTTAATCGTCATTGATGTACTCACTTTATCAAGAGGAATTCCTTTTAATAATGCTTCCATATCCTCTAATGAATCGATGGCTACGCCAACTTTACCGACTTCTCCGCGTGCCATTGGATGATCCGAATCGTAGCCGATTTGTGTTGGCAGATCAAAAGCAACGGATAATCCTGTCTGACCTTGCTTCAATAGATATTGAAACCTTTTATTCGTTTCTTCAGCTGATCCAAATCCAGCATATTGTCTCATTGTCCAAAAGCGTGCTCGGTACATTGTCGGCTGAGCGCCCCGCGTATATGGATACTCCCCTGGCAGACCGAGTGATTCCATAGGATAATTTACATCTTCAGCACCATATAATCTATCGATCTCAATATCTGAAGAAGTATGAAAACGTTCTTGTCTTTCTGGAAATCTATTCATTAATTGATCTGTTTTATCTTGCCATTCTTTTAAACGTTGCTGTTTATCCATTGGTGGCCTCCTGTTAAAAACGAAAGATATTCTCAACATAACATCTTTCGTTTTGAAAGCGCTTTTTCCTGCTTGTTTTCGCAAATTTTCGACGAAAAATGCAGGACTATTCCCAGATATCTTGTTTCTACCTTTTAAACACGTTACAATTATATTGGATTTGTATGAGGAGGGAATAAACTGTGTCTCAAAGATTAATGAAAACCATTGTTTATATCATGCTGATTTCACTAGTTGTAAGCAGCCTTCTTGCTGGTATTAGCTTGTTCTTTTAATAGTTAATGAAAGAAAAGGATGGCTTGAGACTCTTTACTCCCAAACCATCCTTTTTAATTATTGTAGCAGGACGAAATTCCTTTTGTTGTGCTTTTGTTGAATCGTGTACCTTGTTTGTCGGATTGCACCTTGTGTTTGTTGGATTGCACTCTTCGTTCGTTGATCTCACCTTGACTTTTTTCATTAGTATTTCATTATTCAGGAAGACTCATCACAAGCATGATCATTTTTTTTGAATTTCTTTTTTATGAGCAAATATTCTTCAATATCTTGAAGAAGCTGATACAATTTCGAACGTGTTTCAAACTCTAGCCGGTCCTTCGGCAGATGCATTTCTCTAAATTCCTGCCTCATATTATTTAATTCTTCCAAAAAATAAGCAGCTGTGTTTCCTGGATGAACAGCAGCACCTAATCGTTCGAAAAAAGCGCCAAGCTTCTCACCCTGTAAATACGTTTTATCAATGGAAGAAATATTCGGCAGCATACGCTGAATGATCTCGAATTGCTTTTCTCTCATTTTAAAATAATGATAGTACTGATTTTCATAGCGTAAAAAGTGATTTTCAACATCACGAAAAGCAAGGCTTTTTGCATGGGAAATCAAATCTGCTACTTCCGTAATTTCCTTTCCGTCCCATTCGTGCACATCATGAGAGAGGTATAAGTGAAATTCTTGAAAAATCTTCTTATATTTAATCTCCAAGTCCTGCTGCATCGTTAAAAGCGTCTTTTCCATTGAAGGCATATAAAGATTCATGATAAGTCCCATGCCAATACCGATAACAATTATTCCAACTTCATTCAAAACGATCGGCCAGCTTAACGTTTCCACCATATACAGATGTAAAATAATGACGGAACTCGTAATAATCCCTTCTTTTAGATTAAAAGCGACAAGAGTCGGAATAAACAAAGTTAAAAGAATAGTTAACGTGAAAAAATGGTAGCCAATTACCGAAAAGATAAGAGATGCAAAAAGAATACCAAGCAGACAGGCTGCAAACCGCTCCCAAGAACTAATGACCGACCGTTTTTTCGTTATCTTTATGCATAGTATGGTTAAGATGCCCGCTGATGTATAAAAATCAAGCTTCAGCCACTGTGCCAAAGCAATGGCCAAACCAGCACCAATCGCAGTTTTTAACGTTCGGTAACCAATTGTGAATTTCATAGATTGACGCCTACTTTCAAAGTTCTTTCTTCATCTTTTCCCATTTTCAAAGACTTTAATGTCACTTATGAAAATGAAAAAGAGGACCTCAACTGAAGTCCTCATCGCTCATTATAACACTTTTTCCAAAAAGGCTTTAGCTCTGTCCGTATTTGGATTCTCGAAAAACACCTGTGGTGAAGAATCTTCTACAAGCTTTCCGTCATCCATAAATAATACACGGTCAGCTACTTCCTTAGCAAAACCCATTTCATGCGTAACAATAACCATTGTCATTCCTGTTTTTGCAAGATCGTTCATAACTTGCAGCACTTCTTTAACCATTTCAGGATCGAGTGCTGACGTAGGCTCGTCAAACAGCATGATTTCTGGATTCATAGCGAGTGCTCTTGCAATCGCAACACGCTGTTTTTGTCCGCCTGAAAGACTTGAAGGATATGCGTGTGCTTTCTCAGCAAGACCTACTTTATTAAGTAAGTCGAGACCGGCATGTTCTGCTTCCTTCTTTGTCTTTTTAAGCACTTGAAGAGGAGCAAAAGTGATATTTTCCAAAACTGTTAAGTGAGGAAACAGATGAAAGTGCTGAAAAACCATACCTATTTTTTTTCGTAAATGAGCTTCCATCTGCTGAATGTCTGTACCTTCAATTGTGATAGAACCTCCATCCCTCGTTTCTAGGAGGTTCATACAGCGGAGAAAAGTTGATTTCCCAGATCCTGATGGGCCAATCACAGCAATCACTTCACCTTTATTGATTTTTGTCGAAATCCCTTTTAAGACTTCATTTTTACCAAAACTCTTTCTTAATCCTTCAACGTTAATCACTCTTTGCTAACCTCCTTTCCAATACTCTTCCTGCTATTGTTAAGAGCATTACCAAGAGATAATAAATCAGACCTGCAAGCAATAATGGTTCAAAGAAAGCATAGTTGCTTGCTCCAACAATCTGTGCGCGTCTCATGATATCTAAAGCACCGATAACAGAAACGATTGCTGATTCTTTTGTTAACGTAATGAATTCGTTCATTAATGCCGGCAATATATTTTTCAGTGCTTGCGGCAGAATAATTTTCATCATCATCGTTCGATAAGGAATACCCAAAGCCATCGCAGCTTCTTTTTGTCCCTTATCCACGGCATTGATTCCTGCACGAATAATTTCAGAAACATACGCTGCTGAATTCAAAGCGAATGTTAATACACCTGCAGTGAATGCCCCAATATCAACACCTGTTAATTGCGGTATTGCATAATAGATGAGCAGCATCTGTAGAATGAGAGGTGTTCCTCTAAAAACTGAAGTATATGCATCTGCAAACCAGCGTAAAACACGTACTTTGCCAATCTTAAAAAACGATAAGACAGTTCCCAATAAAAAACCTAGTACTAATGAAACAGCCACAAACTGCAACGTAACCCATATTCCATACAATATATAAGGAATAGAAGGCACGAGCTGGGCAAAATCCAAGTTCATGCCTATCACTCTCTTTCTTTTCTTATTTTTTCACTCCGAACCACTTTTCAACAAGCTTGTCCATTGTGCCGTCCTCTTTCATCTTCTTTAACTCTTTATTGAACTTATTTGTAAGATCACTATCTTTAGGAAATGCAACTGCAGAACCTGCTGCATCCGTGTTTGGCAATGCAAAAGAGCTTAACTCTTTATTTTTCTTTAAAAATTCATATGCCACTGCATCTTCAATAATCGCAGCATCTACACGATTTGATTTCATTTCTTGTATAAGTTCAGTTACCTTATTGCGTTTTACAACATTAAACTTTTGGTTTTTCAACAGTTTATCTGCTTCTTTTTCCTGGATAGAAGCCAATTGAACACCAAGCGTTTTACCTTTAAGATCCTCGACTGATTTTATTGACTTGTCTTTTGTGACGATTAACTGTTGAGCTGCATAATACTCATCAGAGAAATCTACTTTTTTCTTTCTTTCTGCATTTGGCGTCATACCTGCAAGAACAAAGTCTGCTTTCCCGCTGTTAATGGCTGGGATAAGTCCATTAAAATCCATGTCTTTAATTTCTATTTTGTAGCCAAGTTTTTTTGCAATGTGGTTGGCCACATCAACATCAAACCCTTGAACTTCTCCGCCTTTTGCTGTATCCACAAACTCATACGGAGGATAATCTGCAGAAGTTGCCATGATCAGTGTTTTACCAGACTCATCTCCGCCGCTATTTGAAGCACCTTTATCTTCAACAGCTCCACAGCCCGCTAACATAGCAAGAATTATGATAAAATAAATCATTAAGAAATTTTTCTTCATCATCATTTATATCTCCTTATAAAATAGTTATATTTATTCACCAAAATGAATTTTAACACAAAAAACCTCTAAATTAAGTTTTTAGATAATTCTGAATGTATTTTTATTCAAAGATAGGAGTGGTTATTATGGATTTTGGAGAGAGAAAGCCAAGTGTTTCCTATAGAATTAGAAAGGCTGTTTATGCAGTGATATTGGATAAACAAACAAGTAAGGTGGCGGTCATGCTTCATAACAAGAAGGGTTTCTTGCCTGGCGGAGGATTAAAAAAGCCCGAAACGCTAATAGAGTGTTTAAAAAGAGAATGTAAAGAAGAAACAGGATATACATTGCATATTGAAAAGTATATAGGAAGTGCAAAACAATATTTTCAATCCAGACAAGACGAATATATTATGAATGAAGGCAGTTATTATGCAGGCACATTTGGGGAATTCATAATTCAACCGGTGGATGACGATCATGAACTCGTATGGATGGATATTGCGGAGGCGGAGAAAACTTTATTTCATCGTTCTCATATCTGGGCTGTACAAGAAGCCTTACAATTACTGGACTCTGCTTTAAAAGATTAGGCTGTTTTCACATTCATTGTTGCTTTTGAAAGTAGTTGATCTCCGTTTCAGTTGCTCGCTTTCCGCAGGGCAGGCGGTGAGCCACATTCGTACGTTTCACGTATAAGTGTCTCACCTGCCCGTCTGTTCTGCAGGAGTCTCACACCCTCCACTCCAATCAACTGTCAAAGAAGACAATAAGTTAGTAAAAGCCACAATCCTTCAGAAAAGATTGTAAAAGATTAAGTTAGAACCAACAATTAGACCAAATGAAAGCTGGCTCATAAGGGATCAAGTCTCTCCCACGAGCCAGCTTTTTCATTTTACTTATTACTTACAATAAGTTTCAAATGCATTTCTTAATTTATTTACAACTTCCATCGGTTCATGTCCTTCGATCTCATGACGCTCAACCATCATTTGAATTTCTCCATCTTTTAATAGAGCAAACGATGGAGATGAAGGCGGATACCCTGTAAAATAAGACCTTGCCGTTTCTGTCGCTTCCTTATCTTGCCCGGCAAATACAGTTACGATCTGATTTGGGCGTACGTCTTGCTTTACTGAATATGACGCCGCAGGACGTGCGATCCCTCCAGCACAGCCACAAACGGAATTAATCATAACAAGAGTTGTACCTTCTTTTTGAAAAGCCTCTTTTACATCTTCTGGATTAAATAGCTGTGTATAGCCAGCCTCCACCATTTCTTTACGAGCTGTTTCTACCACATCATTGAATAAATTAAATTGAAAGTTCATTTCATTCAGCTCCCTTCTTCTATATTGTACTCAATTATAGACATATAAAAAAGAAAAATGCCGCTATATATACGGCATTTTTCTTAGGGGGTATGGGGTTTGGAGGTGTTGCTGATAATCTGTACCCGGAAATAACCCCTCATAAACCTCTTTTTAGTAAATTGATGTATTTTCTTTTGTCATGTTTTCTAAACGTTCTTTCACACGAGCTAGGAAGCGTCCGCAAACAAGACCGTCAAGTACACGGTGATCCAGCGATAAACAAAGATTAACCATATCACGTACTGCAATCATGCCGTTATTCATTACTACGGGCCGTTTAACAATCGATTCTACAGAAAGGATTGCTGCTTGCGGGTAATTAATGATAGGAGTTGACATGACTGATCCAAATGAACCTGTATTGTTCACAGTAAATGTACCATTTTTCATATCATCGCCAGAAAGTTTGTTCGTTCTTACTTTATCAGCCAGCTCTTTTACATCACGAGCAATGCCTTTAATCGATTTTTCATCTGCATTTTTAATAACTGGGACATACAGTGCATCATCTGTTGCAACTGCGATAGAAATATTGATGTCTTTCTTCTGGATGATTTTATCTCCAGCCCACATCGAATTCAGCTGAGGGAACTCTTTTAATGATTCAACAACAGCTTTTATGAAGAATGGCAGGAAGGTAATGTTGTAGCCTTCTTTTGATTTAAAATCACCTTTAACGGAATTGCGGTACTCTACAAGGTTTGTTACATCTACTTCGACCATCGTCCAAGCATGTGGAGCTTCATGTTTAGAGCGCACCATATTTTGTGCGATTGCTTTCCGAATGCCTGAAACAGGAATTTCAATATCACCAGGCATGGCTTCTACTGAGATCGGCTTTAATCCGCCTGCCGAAGCTTCTTTCGGCTTAGGCGTTTCTTGTTTCGCATCAGCTGCTGGTTCGGTCACTGGCGCTGAAACAGCTTTGGAATCAGCAGTTGGAATTTCACCTGAATCAATAAGTTTTTGAAGATCTTTCCTTGTAATTCTTCCGCTCTGACCCGTTCCCTCAACAAGATTTAAATCGATTCCGTGCTCAGATGCCATTCGGACTACCGCAGGAGAATAACGTCCTCTAGCGTCTTGATCCTTTTTGGGAGCAGGAGCTGTTTTTTCTGCAGGTGCCGCTGACGATTCTTCTGTTTGTTCAGCCTTTTTATCAGCTGGGGCAGAAACTTCAGTCCCTTCAGAACCTCCGCTTCCTTCTGTATCGATATAACAGATTAACTCACCAACAGAGAGTGTGTCTCCTTCTCCAGCAACAAGTTCTTTAATGGTACCGCTGAAAGAAGATGGTACTTCCGCGTTCACTTTATCTGTCATGACTTCAGCTAAAGGATCATATTTTTTTACTGTGTCACCAGGCTGAACTAACCATTTACTGATCGTCCCTTCCGTAACACTCTCCCCAAGCTGAGGCATTGTAATTTTTTCTGTAGCCATTTACGTTCCTCCTTTATGTTAAAATGCCGCAAGTTCTCTCATGGCTTTTTCTACCTTGTCAGGATTAACCATAAAATACTTTTCCATTGTAGGTGCATAAGGCATTGCTGGAACATCTGGACCAGCAAGACGCTGAATAGGAGCATCCAATTCAAACAAGCAATTTTCAGCGATAATTGCTGCTACTTCACTCATGATACTTCCTTCTTTGTTATCTTCAGTAAGAAGCAATACTTTACCTGTTTTAGAAGCTGCTTCAATAATTGCTTCTTTATCAAGCGGATATACCGTACGGAGATCCAAAACATGAGCGGAAATTCCGTCTTTCTCCAGCTTCTCAGCAGCCTGAAGTGCAAAATGAACACATAGTCCATATGTAATAACTGTAATGTCTTCGCCTTCACGTTTCACATCTGCTTTACCAATCGGCAATGTGTACTCTTCTTCAGGCACTTCACCTTTAATCAATCGGTATGCACGTTTATGCTCAAAGAAAAGAACAGGATCTTCATCACGAATAGCTGATTTTAATAAACCTTTTACATCATAAGGAGTGGAAGGCATGACTATTTTCAACCCTGGTACATTCGCAAATAAAGCTTCTACAGATTGTGAATGATACAATGCCCCATGCACTCCTCCGCCATATGGAGCACGGATTGTAATTGGACAAGTCCAATCATTGTTAGAGCGATAACGAATCTTTGCCGCCTCTGATACGATTTGGTTTACTGCTGGCATGATAAAGTCAGCAAACTGCATTTCAGCGATCGGACGCATGCCATACATGGCAGCACCAATCCCAACTCCTGCAATGGCAGATTCTGCTAAGGGAGCGTCAATTACTCTCTGCTCACCAAACTCTTCTATTAAACCAGTAGTCGCACGGAAAACTCCTCCACGTACACCAACATCTTCTCCTACAACAAATACTCGCTTATCTCGCTGCATCTCTTCTCGAATAGCTTGTGTGACTGCATCAATATATGAAATTACCGGCATTTTGTTTTCCCCCTTTACTCTGCGTAAACATGAAGAAGCGCGCTTTCAGGATCAGCATATTTAGCGTTCTCTGCATACTCCGTAGCTTCATCCACTTCTTTTTGAATCTCGTCAATCATTTGCTTCTCTAACTCTTCAGACATAACTCCGTTTTCCTTTAAGTAAGCTGCAAATGTATGAATCGGATCTTTTGCTTTTGCTTCTTCAACCTCTTCACGAGTTCTGTATGCACGATCATCATCATCAGATGAGTGAGGTGTTAGACGGTAGGCAACCGTTTCAATCAAGGACGGGCCTTCTCCGCGTCTTCCTCTGTCTGCCGCTTCTTTCACCGCTTCATAAACAGCTAATGGATCGTTTCCATCAACCGTAACTCCCGGCATTCCGTAGCCAATAGCACGATCAGAAACATTTTTACAAGCTAATTGCTTAGAGATTGGTACAGAAATAGCATACTTATTGTTTTCACACATAAAGATAACCGGTAATTTATGAACAGAGGCAAAGTTTGCTCCTTCATGGAAATCTCCTTGGTTAGAAGATCCTTCACCAAACGTTGTAAATGTGACTAGATCCTTTCCTTCCATAACTCCGCCTAACGCAATCCCCACAGCATGAGGTACTTGTGTTGTAACCGGGGAAGATCCAGTTGCGATACGCAGCTTTTTAGACCCAAAGTGTCCAGGCATTTGGCGCCCCCCGCTGTTTGGATCTTCAGCTTTTGCAAATCCCGAGAGCATCAAATCTTTTGCTGTCATGCCAAATTGCAAAACAACACCCATATCACGGTAGTAAGGCAATACATAGTCTTTTTCATTATCCAAAGCCATTGCAGCTCCAACTTGAGCAGCTTCTTGGCCTTGACAAGAAATTACGAACGGGATTTTACCTGCTCGGTTTAATAACCACATCCGTTCATCAATTTTACGTGCCATCAGAATCGTTCTGTACATATGAATAACATCTTCGTTTGATAAACCTAATTGTTCATGACGTGTTTCTGCCATTTGTTTGACCTCCTTAAAAATGAATTGCTTTTCCTTCAACAGCCAATGCTGCTTCACCAAACACTTCAGACAATGACGGATGAGGGTGAATTGTATGAGCGATTTCCCACGGTGTAGCATCGAGTACTTTTGCTAATCCAGCTTCAGAAATCATATCCGTTACATGCGGTCCAATCATATGAACTCCAAGTAAATCATCATTGTTTTTATTCGCAATGATTTTTACAAACCCGTCACTTTCACCATAAACAAGTGCTTTCCCAATGGCTTTAAATGGGAATTTCCCTACTTTAACTTCAAACCCTTGTTCTTTTGCTTGATTTTCTGTTAACCCGACACTTGCCATTTCAGGGCTGGAGTATATACATTTTGAAATGTTTGCATAGTTTATAGGTTCAACTTTCATGTTGTTCAGATGTTCAACTGCATGAATACCTTCATGTGAAGCCACATGAGCTAGCTGAAGTCCACCGATCACATCACCGATTGCATAGATGTGGCTTTCATCAGTCTGGAAGTATTCATTTGTCAAAATGTATCCGTTTTCAATTTTTATGGTTGTGTTCTCTAAACCGATTCCTTCTGTGTTGGCTTGACGGCCGACAGATACAAGCATTTTTTCGGCAGAAAATTGTTTTGTATCACCCTTGTGTTCAGCCGAAATCATCACGCCATCGCCTATTTCTAACGTGTCAGCGAGAACTTTTGCAGAAGTGACTAACTTGATTCCTTTTTTCTTTAATACACGTGCAGCTTCTTTAGAAATATCTTCATCTTCAGTCGGAACAATACGATCTGCGTATTCTAATACAGTCACATCCACACCAAGGTCATTAAGCATTGAAGCCCACTCAATTCCAATGACACCGCCGCCGACAATAATAATTGAACTTGGTAAAGCTTCCATTTCCAGCGCTTCATCACTAGACATAACGAAATTACCGTCAATTTCTAATCCTGGCAAAGAACGCGGTCGAGATCCTGTTGCGATAATAACGTTTTGGGGAATTAGTATTTCGTTTTCTGTTCCATCGTTAAATTCTACCGAAACCGTTCCAGGCATAGGGGAAAAGATTGACGGTCCCAGAATACGTCCAGTTCCTTCATATACTTCAATCTTTCCTTTTTTCATTAAACTTTGAACACCCATATGCAATTGGTTAACAATCGATTGTTTCCGTTCTTGCATCTTCGCAAAGTTAAGCCCTAAGCCTTCGATTTCCACACCAAAATCAGCTGCTTTTTTAGCCGTTTTGTAAACTTCAGCACTTCTAAGCAAAGCTTTGCTCGGTATACAGCCTCTATGTAAACAAGTTCCGCCTAATTTTCCCTTTTCAACGACAGCTACTGTCTTTCCTAATTGAGCAGCGCGGATGGCGGCTACATAACCGCCAGTTCCTCCACCCAATATGACCAAATCAAAATCTTTTGACATCGCTCATATCTCCTTTTTGCTGTTAGTCCAGCTGCAATCCTTTTGAAGCTTTTGCTCCCGGATATTCTTTCGCCTGTTCTTCATTCCTTAAGACGCGTAGTCCGCCTTCTGCTAAAGCTTGAAGTTCATTTTCACCCGGCTGGATGATACAATCTGAAATCCACTCAACGCGATCCGTAATTTTTTTGACGAAGTCTTTGCCAAAAGCAAGTCCGCCTGTAAGAATAATCGCATCTACTTGTCCATATAATACCGAGCTGGCAGAACCGATTTCTTTTGCAACCTGATATGCCATCGCGTCATAAATAAGCTCCGCTTTCTCATTGCCGCTTTCTATCATTTCTTCTACAGTCCGAGCATCGTTTGTACCAAGGTAAGCAACGAGTCCGCCTTGTCCGACAAGTTTTTTCATCACTTCATCAGCGTAGTATTCTCCAGAAAAACACATCGATACTAAATCCCCAATCGGAACTGTCCCTGCCCGCTCAGGAGAGAACGGTCCTTCACCATGTAGACCGTTGTTTACATCAATTACTCTTCCACCCTTATGAACACCTACCGTGATTCCTCCACCCATGTGAACAACAATCAGACGCAATGCTTCATAAGATTTTCCGAGCATTTTTGAAACCCTTCTTGCCACAGCCTTTTGATTAAGCGCATGAAAAATACTTTTACGCTCCATTTCCGGGACACCCGAAATCCGGGCAATCTCATCCATTTCATCTACAACAACAGGATCTACAATGAAAGATGGGATATTGAGTCCTTCTGCTATTTCATAGGCAAGAATACCTCCAAGATTAGAAGCATGTTCACCTGCATAACCAGTCTTTAAATCAGCTAACATCGCCTCATTAACACCATAAGTTCCACCTTCGATCGGACGAAGCAAACCGCCTCGTCCAACCACGCAGCTTAATTTAGAGATATTAATCCCCTCATAATCAAGCGCTTCAAGAATAGTGTCTTTTCTAAATGAATATTGATCAATAACAGAATCAAATTGATGGATGGTCTCTGTATCATGACGAATTGTTTTTTCAAAAACAGGCCGTTCGTTATCAAAAATACCAATCTTGGTAGAGGTTGATCCCGGATTGATCACTAGTATGCGAAATTCTTTTTGATGCACGTTTCAAACCTCCATTTGCAGAACCCTTTTAACGAGCTCGATTAGACAAGATATGTCTTTCGTTTAATAAAAATTGGCTTCTCGAATTTCTATTGCGCTCAATACGCTCTTCTGCAAGACGGTCCGCAGCAAGATAAGTTGGAATGTTATCACGTTTAGAAATTTCAATAACGCTTGCAATGTTATCGTAGATTGTTTCAACTTTCTTCATAGCGCGGTCACGATTGTATCCGTTAAGTTCATCAGCAACATTAATTACCCCACCAGCGTTGATTACATAATCTGGTGCGTAAACAATACCCATTTCATGTAAAGCATCACCATGCCTTGTTTCTTTAAGCTGATTATTTGCAGCACCTGCTACAACTTTTGCTTTAATTTGAGAGATTGTAGAATCGTTGATAATCGCCCCAAGCGCACAAGGAGCAAAAATGTCACAGTCAACACTGTAGATGTCATCAATATCAACAGCCTTTGCACCAAAATCTTCAACGGCACGCTGAACCGCATCCTTATTGATATCCGTAACAATCAGTGAAGCTCCCTCTTCGTGAAGGTGTTTACACAATGTATAAGCAACATGACCTACACCTTGAACAGCAATCACTTTACCTTCAAGAGAATCTGTTCCAAATGCTTCTTTAGCAGCAGCTTTCATACCGCGGTATACGCCGTAAGCAGTTACAGGTGAAGGATTTCCGCTTGATCCAAACGCTGGAGATACTCCTGTTACGAATGGTGTTTCTTGATAAATTAAATCCATATCTTCAACGGTTGTCCCAACATCTTCAGCAGTGATATAACGTCCATTCAAGCCTTGAATATAACGTCCAAAAGCACGGAACATTTCTTCGTTTTTATCTTTTTTCGGATCTCCGATAATAACCGTTTTTCCTCCGCCTAAATTCAGTCCAGCCGCTGCATTTTTGTATGTCATTCCTCTTGCAAGTCTCAATGCATCTTCAATTGCTGCATCCTCTGAATCGTAAGTCCACATTCTTGTTCCGCCTAGTGCAGGTCCTAATGTCGTATCATGAATACAGATGATGGCTTTTAGCCCGGATTGTTTATCTTGGCAAATCACCAATTGTTCGTAGTCGTAAGTCTCCATATATTTAAAAAGTTCCATGTTTGTTTCCTCCTAAAGTTTTTTATCTGTGATGACTGATTTAACAGCTAATGCAATTGAGTAATATTTACTTTCTGCTGAATCTGCCCGAGACGTCAGTACGATCGGTGACTTGGCACCGCATAATACTGCACCGACTTTTGCACGAGCAAAATAAATTAACGACTTATACAAAACATTGCCTGTTTCAATTGTTGGAACGAGCAGGATATCAGCATCACCTGCCACTTTTCCAGTAATCCCTTTATGGGATGCAGCTTCTTTCGAAATCGCATTATCAAGTGCGAGTGGCCCTTCAACGATTCCACCTGTAATTTGCCCTCTGGCATTCATTACAGTTAGGCTTGCAGCATCCAATGTGGCCTGCATGGCAGGGTTTACATTTTCTACTGCAGTCAGAACCGCGGCTTTTGGCTGTTCAACACCTGTTTGCAAAACAAAATTCATTGCATTTTGCAGTATTTGCGCTTTTTGATTAAGGTCCGGCTCAATATTCATCGCTGCATCAGTAACAAATATCAGCTTGTTAAAACCTGCTATTTCAAAAGCGGCCACATGTGATAAGACATTACCTGTTCTTAGTCCATATTCTTTATTTAATACTTCTTTTAAGAGAACAGAAGTAGGCACGAGACCTTTCATCAGGATATCAGCATCTCCGTCATGTACGGCTTTTACAGCATTTTGAGCGGCTTTCGCAGTTGAAACCACTTTTATTCCAGGAGTGGATTCATTTCTTTGATTTAACAATTTGGAAATTTCTTCCCCATCTCCAAAAAGTATAAAATGAGCTAAGCCCTCTTTATATGCTTTAAAAACACTTTCCATAACCTCTTGATCGCCAGCTTCTGCCACAGCGATGACTGGTTTCACTTTTTGATTTTTGGCTTGGCTAACCAAGTGTTCTAAACGCATTTTATCCCCCCTTAACTACAGTAATACTAATATGCAAGTTTCGTGCCAAAAGGAAAAAATGCGCGATTACTTCATTTCCCTTTTAAATCTTGCAAGTTTTTGCGCGCATAATGAAAATTTTTGCATGAAATTATTTGCGCACTTTATCATCTATGCCATATTTTTCAAGCTTGTAATAAAAATTCCGCAGAGAAATTCCTAAAGATTTTGCTGCTCTCGTTTTATTACCGTCAAATGTCTTTAATGCCTCAATTAAAATTTCTTTTTCAAATTCATCTAATTGGTCCGTTAATGTTTTTTCATGGAGTTGTGCTTCAGCAACATTTTTGGAAGCTGCATTCAGTTTATTATGATTATTGGATAATAACGAAATGTGACTTCTATTTATTTGTGTATCTGTAAGGCTCATGTGAATAATTGCTCGACCCAAAATGTTTTCAAGCTCTCGAACATTTCCCGGCCAATGATAATCGAGCAAAAATTTTTCCGCATCTTTGCTGATTACTTCTATATTTCTTCCATAGTCTTGATTTAGTTTTTGCAATAAATGTTTAGCAAGTAATAAAATATCATTATTCCTTAGACGAAGCGGCGGGATATAGATAGGCATTCGATTAAGTCTGTAATAGAGGTCTTGTCTGAATGTACTTTCCGCTATCATCTTTTCAAGATTCACGTTCGTTGCTGCAATAACGCGTACATTAATCGGTATTGCTTTTGTATCACCCACACGGCGAATTTCATTCTCCTGCAAAACCCTCAATAATTTAGCCTGTGTATTTTGGGATAGCTCTCCAACCTCATCTAAGAAAATACTTCCTCCGTTTGCCTCTTCAAATAATCCTCTCTTACCGCCTCTTAATGCACCTGAAAAAGCACCCTCAACATATCCAAAAAGCTCACTTTCCAATAAGGATTCCGAAAGAGCCGCGCAATTCACCCTAACAAACTTATTGAATTTTCTATCGCTCGCATTGTGTATGGCATGCGCAAATAGTTCTTTTCCAGTTCCTGACTCTCCTCGTAGAAGTACCGTAGCTGGAGTGGATGCTGCGAGTTTACCTTGATCAATGGCAAACTTCATTTCTTCAGACTCGCCGATTATATCTTCAAATGAGTACTTCGCTTCAAGCGTTCGGATGATTTGACGGGCACGATGCAATTCTTCAGTTAAACCCTTTATTTCAGATACATCAAGAATAACACCGACACTTCCTTTTATAAGTCCATCCACAATCATCGGTGCAACATTTACAATTACATCTTTTCTGTTGGGTCCTACTTTTAACCGTGCGCCTCTAATCGGCTTTCTCGTCTTGAGCACTTGCATATGAATACTTTCACCTTCAGAAATATCGGTTGTTGCAGGTTTCCCAATAACTTGTTCAGCCGTATAGCCGGTAAGCCTTGTATAAGCTGGATTAATTAAAATACCCTTACCTTGTTCGTCAACAACTGATATGGCTTCTTCGGATGACTGTATGATAGAAGTAAGCATACTTTGTATACTCTTTAAGTTTGTAACTTCTTCAGCCAAATTTACGATTTCAGTAATATCTTTAAAGACTGCAAATGAACCGAGAACTTTCGAATTCTGATCAAATATCGGTGTTCTTGTCGTAAATATCTTTGTGCCATTTTCTAATATTTGTTCTTGATTAATTTCTTCTATTCCTGAGTTTAGGACCCGAGGCAGCTGACTGTTCGGCATCACTTTAAGAATGGACTTACCGATTGCTTCCTCTTTCGAAATGCCCGTCATTTTCTCAGCACTCTTATTAAATATTGTAATCTCCAGCCGATTATTGATAACAATCATCCCATCGTGCGTGTTATCCAATACCGTTTTCAATTGATGCAGACTGTCATTTTTCGTTTCCATTGATACGGATTCCATTTGTTTTAGAAGACCTTGAAATTGATCACACGAAATCATACAAGCATCAGGAAACTGTTTATGAAGCTCTTCTGCTTCCCTTTTTTTTGAGTGAGAAAAAACGAGAAACTCCACATCAATATCAGGAACAGATGACAAGGAAAAGTTTTGTATTTTGTCATTTAGCGCGTATGTATCTGACTTTCGGTCATCTGGAACATATAAACCGACAGGCTGAAATATTTCCGAAGAACGTAATAAATGGAGCAGCTGCAATGTTTCATCATGATTTACTGCTAATATAACCCTTTGCAACATCACCCCTCCAAATCTTTCATATCTTTTTTAACATGTGCAAAATTCTTCATACACTAATCATACATTAGCATGAAAGGGTTTGCAAATCCAAAATGCATCGACAATAAATTAAAGTTTATGTACAATAATACGGTAAAGGAGAGGTCGTTATGGGCAGGTACATCGCATTAATCATAGTCGTAATACCGGGAGTTATGGCTGTTATGGGGATAAAATGGATGAGAGACACTTTATTTGGTGTTCTGCAAGCTCCATTTCCTATTCTGTGGCTTCAGTTTTTAATCGGCTTTCTATGCTTTGCAGCAGGACTTTCATTTGTTGGGGGATTTATTTTCTATCGGGATCGAAAGAGAAACAAAGTTCAATTAAAGTTCAAAAAAAAATGACTTGTTGATCTTAATGATCAATAAGTCATTTTTTGATTCATTTATGATAAGATGGCAGTCAGCCAGCTTTATGTTCGATTCTTAATTTATCAGCGACCATCGCGATGAATTCTGAATTCGTGGGTTTCGCTTTAGACATAGAAACGGTATAGCCAAATAGAGATGAAATACTGTCAATGTTTCCTCGGCTCCATGCGACTTCTATTGCATGGCGGATTGCTCGTTCAACACGGCTGGATGTTGTGTTAAATTTCTTAGCAATATCAGGATATAACACTTTTGTAATCGAACCAAGCAGTTCAATATCATTGTAGACCATAGAAATAGCTTCGCGTAAATACATATATCCTTTAATATGAGCAGGGACTCCGATTTCATGGATTATGCTTGTAATGCTTGCGTCCAAGTTACGAGGTTTATTCATGGTTTGGAAATTGCTGCGTACATTGTTTGAAGCACGTTTAACGCTGGATTTTTCGGACCCACAAATTTGACGAATCTGATTTGCTAAGTTTTCCATATCGAATGGTTTTAGTATAAAATAAGAAGCACCGAGATCAACTGCCTTTTTCGTAACATCTTCCTGTCCAAAGGCAGTAAGCATAATTACATTAGGCTGGGGCAAGTCATCACTGGATCTGATTTTCTCCAGTACAGCTAGACCATCTAAATGCGGCATTATGATATCAAGAACGAGAACATCAGGATTTTTTCCTTCTAAAACGGATAAACACTCCTGGCCATTATAGGCTACTCCAATTACCTCCATATCATCCTGGCTTGAGAGATATTCCCTCAATAAACTAATTAACTCCCGGTTATCATCAGCTAAACACACTTTAATGTTTTGCACCATTATTTCCTCCCCATCCAACAATTTCTTGTTTTCCCAATGTAAGATTTCAACAATTAAACTTAAATCCCTTTATTTTGTTGTGAATTTTTTAAAATTATTTTAAAATTGCTGTAGAAAAAGCTGTTTTCTTTATTTTACTTTCATTTTCGACAGTTATTGATATATAAAGCTTAAGTTTTGTCGAATTTTCTTTATGTTTTTTATTATACAAAATTTTCTTATAAATGTCTAAATCAAAAAAACAGGCACTGATTAGCTCGCCTGTTTTTTCTCTTCATAAATATTAATTCCTGCTTCATCCAGCATCCATTCTATATGAACCCCATAGCCGGAAGTTGGATCATTTACAAATACATGTGTTACTGCACCGATAATTCTTCCGTTTTGAATAATCGGACTTCCGCTCATCCCCTGAACAATTCCGCCTGTAATTTTCAATAACTCAGGATCCGTTATTTTTATAACCATTCCTTTTGTTGCCGGGAATTTCTGTGGAACAGAACTTACGACATCGACATCAAATTCTCTCACCTTCGAGCCATCCACCACCGTTAAAATTTTAGCTGGCCCTTCTTTTACTTGATCCGAAAGAGCGATCGGCAAAGGTTTATTCCAGCCTCCATTACTTAGCTTTTGGTTTAATGTTCCGAAGATGCCAAACGGACTGTTTTTATTAATATCCCCCAAGATTTTTTGATCTTCAGAGAAACGTGCTAATTTTTCCCCCGGATGACCGTTTGACCCTTTTTCGATTGAAGTGACCGTAGATCCTAATATTTCTCCTTTATTCACCTTTATTGGCTGTTTTGTATCCATATCTGATATTACATGCCCCAAAGCGCCATACTTATAAGAAGAAGGATCATAAAAAGTTAATGTGCCGACTCCAGCTGCAGAGTCTCTTATATATAATCCAATTCTGTAGGAATGATCATTTTTATCTTGCAGAGGTGTTAGTGTCTTATGCACTGTTTTACCATTTCTGATTATCGTAACATCCAATGGCTGGCTTCGTTCACCAGACTCTCTAACAAATGGACTGACATCACCCATTTTTTGAATGGATTTACCATTTATTTTCGTAATAATATCGCCGATTTGAATGTCAGCAATTTCCCCAGGAGATCTTTTGCCTTCTGCAGTATTGACTAAGTGATGACCAACAATAAGTACTCCGAGTGTATTTAATTTTACACCAATCGATTGTCCGCCAGGTATTACCTTAAATTCAGATAATACTTTTACATTCATTTTTTTAATTGGAAAACTTGATGCTTCGAGAGTTGCCATATTATCACCATATTTCTTGGCTTTAATCGAAACGACTTTCGAACTTTCCATTTCAGTTGTATATAAATCCCTTTGTTCTTGCTGCAGTTTGGTACCTGCAGGAATCGTCTGTTTTACATTTTGCCCTTCAAAAACTGTTATTGAATCAGGCATTTTAACATAATCCTGTACTGGAGATAAAAAACCAATCCCCAACAAACTCCCAAGGAGAATAACGCCAATCATTCGCCGAAGAAAATCCCTATACATCTTTCACTCTCCTCGCTCCTAGCTCACACCCTCACCATGGCTGTACCTTTAATTTAGCCTACGGGGGATAAGATTATAACCGAGAAAAAAGAAAAAGCTATTCCTTAAATGGATAGCTTTTCATAAATAATTAAGATGATTTTTTTATGGATTCGGCAATTTGAAGAAGTTCCTCAGCGTGTTTTTTGGTTAAGTCTGTTATTTCAACACCCGAGATCATTCTTCCTATTTCATTGACCTTCTCTTCCGTTTTCAAGGAAAGAACTTTGGTTACAGTTCTGCCTTGAGCGGCTAATTTAGAAATATGAAGATGTGTATCGGCCATAGCAGCTACTTGAGGAAGATGACTTATACACAATACTTGTGAACCAACAGATACCCGATAAATTTTTTCGGCAATTGCCTGTGCCACTCTTCCGCTTACACCGGTATCTACCTCATCAAATATGATTGCGGTAATTCCCTGATTTTCAGAAAAAATGGTTTTCAATGCTAAAATAACACGGGACAGCTCCCCGCCGGAAGCTACTTTAGATAATGGTTTTAATGGTTCACCCTGGTTTGGAGAAATATAAAATTCAACATTATCCATACCTGTTTTTAAAAACTGATTTTCATCAACTTGATTGATGATTACCTCAAATTCCGTTTTTTCCATGTAAAGTTCTTTCAATTGCTGCTGAATGGAATTCTTTAATTTTTTTGCTGTGTCTATTCGTTTTTTTGTTAACTTCTTACCTGATGCAGATAACTTTGTAAGAATTTTTGACTGTTTACTTTTGAGTTCTTCTATATGGTTATCCTTATTTTGAATAAGCTCCAGCTCTTTAGAAATTTTATCACCGTAAATTATGATATCTTTCACAGAATTACCGTATTTACGTTTGAGCTTGCTTATTTCATCTAAACGCATTTCTATATGATTAAGCCGGTCTGGATTGTATTCTAAAGAATCAAACATATCCCGAATTTTGTATGTAAGCTCCTCGAGAACATAGTAGCTGCTCCCGAACTGCTCCTCATCCGTTTTTAATGACTCATCCAGGGCTGCCACTTGAGAAAATTCTTCAAGAGCTTTAGAAACTAACTCAAGTCCTTTACCTTCTCCATACAAACTGTAATATGCATCTTGAAGATGTTCGTGGATACTCTCGAAATTTGAGAGCATTTTCTTCTCATCTTCCAGTTTAACATCTTCATCCGTTAATAAATTTGCACTGGTTATCTCTTCTAATTGATATTCTAAAAGATCGATACGCTGAGCAATTTCTTGTTCATTTCTGGAGAGCTCGGATAATTGCTTGTTAATGTCTTTGTATTCTTTAAATGCATTTTCGTATTTCACTAATTCTTCTTTAAAATCCCGATCGCCAAAACTGTCTAACAAAAACAAATGCTTATCAGGCTGCA
This sequence comes from Fictibacillus barbaricus, assembly GCF_031457135.1. Classification (GTDB taxonomy): domain Bacteria; phylum Bacillota; class Bacilli; order Bacillales; family Fictibacillaceae; genus Fictibacillus; species Fictibacillus barbaricus_A. Next base: position 540,259 of record NZ_JAVDWA010000002.1, read on the forward strand.
TTAAATACTGCGTTTCGTGCTGACCGTGAATATCAACTAAGGCTTGTCCTATTTCTTTTAATACAGACAGGGTTACGAGCTTACCGTTTACTCTGCATATGCTTTTTCCGCTATCGGTGATGTCTCTCTTTAAAACAACCATTTCATCTGTAATACTTATCCCAACATCACCGCATTTATCATACACACGATGTTCTGGATGAATATGAAACAAACCTTCAATTTCTGCTTTCGGAGTACCATAACGGACAAATTCAGTAGAACCTCTTCCGCCAATTAAAAGGCCGATCGCATCAATAATAATGGATTTCCCTGCACCCGTTTCACCAGTGAGCACAGTTAGCCCTTTATTAAATGACACACTAAGTTCATCAATTATAGCAAAATTACGAATGCTTAATTCTGCCAGCAAATCCATCACACCTTATTTAAAAATTTTAAAGCATATCTAAGAAACGCTGCGAAACATCTTCACTTACATCTTTGGAACGGCAAATGATCAAGATTGTATCGTCACCGCAAATGGTTCCCATTAATTCTTCCCAATCCAGCTTGTCAATTAAAGCACCTATGGCATTTGCATTTCCAGGCAGTGTTTTCATTATGATCAAATGATCTGCATGATCAATACTGATGAAACTGTCTGTCAGCGTTCTTCTGAGCTTTTGAAGGGGGTTGAACCGCTGATCTGCAGGAAGACTGTATTTATATCTGCCATCCATCATCGGAACTTTAACGAGATGCAGCTCTTTAATATCACGAGAAACAGTTGCTTGTGTAACATTGAAATTTGCATTTTTCAGCAAATCAACGAGATCATCTTGTGTCTCTATGTCATGGTTTGCAATCATTTCACGAATCTTAATATGTCGTTGTCCTTTATTCACTAGTAATTCCACCTCAATTTTCACACTGTCACATTCTGCCTTTATCTTATACTATTGTGCAAAGGATGTAAATTTCCTTTCCATTTGAAAACTATGTGAGGGTTGATTTCCGTTCCAGGTTGCTCGCTTTCCGCGGGAGTCTCACACTTTGCACTCTAATCAACTGCCCAATGATGAGAAGAAATAATTGCATTTTGAATGAGGTTAATTTCCGCTCCAGGGTTCGCTTTCCGCAGGGTGTGCGGTGAGCCCAATCATCGCTTTGCGATATTGATTGGTCTCACCTGTCCCACTCTTCCTGCAGGAGTCTCGCCCTCCACTCCAATTAACTGTTCAAAGAAGAACACTCCAAAATCTCTTATTAGCAACAAACTTTCAGATAAAAACCTTTAGAAAAAAGAAGCACAAAAAAAGCGAGGAATTATCCCCGCTCCTTTTTAAATGTATCATGTGCTTCACGAACAACTTGTGTAATCTTTTCATCCGTAATTGCTGTTCGTTCTGTTTTATTTACTTCACCATGAAGCAAAAATTCGATGTTGCCGTCCCCACCCGTAATTGGCGAAAAGGATAAATCAACTGGATTTATTCCATTTATTTTTGCGTATTCAACAATTTCAAGGATAACTCTTTCATGGACTTTCTCGTCTCTTACAATACCCTTTTTCCCTACTTCTTCTCTACCTGCTTCAAACTGAGGTTTTATGAGAGCAATGACTTCACCTTTGCCCATAAGTTGCGTTAGAACAGGCAAAATGATTCGAAGAGAAATAAAGGAAACATCAATTGTAGCAAATTCCGGCGTACCGTTTTCGAGCTGATCCGGTGTTACATAACGAAAGTTAGTTCTCTCCATAACAGCAACACGTGAATCGTTGCGAAGTTTCCATGCTAATTGATTGTATCCTACATCGATTGCATAAATATAGCTGGCTCCGTTTTGAAGGGCGCAATCCGTAAATCCGCCTGTTGATGCCCCTATATCCATACCGATCTTGTCTTTTACGTCAAAAGAAAATACCTTCAATGCTTTTTCAAGCTTCAAGCCGCCTCTTCCCACATAGGGAATAAGATCACCTTTCACATGTAATGGAGCATCTAGTTCAATTTTTTCACCCGGCTTGTCTAATCGTGATGTACCAGAAAAAACGAGTCCTGCCATAACAGACCTCTTCGCTTTTTCTCTCGTTTCACATAATCCTCGATTCACAAGCAGAACATCTACCCGTTCTTTTTTCATGTAAAAAGGCCTTTCTCTGTCTTTCTTTTCATGAGAGACTTGACGCGATCCACTAGATCCGGTGTCGTTAGGCCAATCTCTTCTAGAAGTTTTGTCACACTGCCATGTTCGATAAAGCAATCTGGAATCCCCATACGGTCAATAATAGCATTTGCATGGTGATCGGCCGCATGTTCAAGTACTGCGCTTCCAAACCCGCCTTGCAGGACAGCTTCCTCAAGAGTTAAGATCGGCATGTTTTCCGCATACAATAAATTCAGCATTTTTGTATCAAGCGGCTTTATAAAACGTGCGTTGATAACACGCGCTGAAATTCCGGACTTTGCAAGGATTTCCCACGCCTCAAGTGCCATAGGTATCGTTGTTCCGAAGGTTAGGATTGCAACGTCATCACCTTCTTTAAGCACTTCCCAGGAGCCGATTGGAATGTCTTCAAACTCTTCGTCCATTGGAACTCCAATTCCATTACCTCGAGGGAAACGAATTGCAACCGGGCCATCGTCATACTTAAGGGCAGAATAGACCATATGCTGCAATTCATTTTCATCTTTCCCCATCATTAAGACCATATTTGGAATATGACGCAGGAATGCGATGTCAAATACACCTTGATGTGTCTCTCCATCAGCACCCACTAATCCAGAACGGTCAATCGTAAATAGTACGTTTAGATTCTGTCGGGCGACGTCATGAACTACTTGATCATAACCTCTTTGCAAAAATGTAGAGTAGATCGATAAAACAGGCTTCATGTTTTGCGTTGCCAAGCCCGCAGCCATAGTTGTAGCATGCTGTTCTGCAATTCCTACATCAAATAATCTGTCTGGAAAAGCTTTTCCATAGTCGACTAACTTAGATCCAATCGTCATAGCAGGTGTAATGACAACAACCCGCTCATCTTTTGCCGATATTTTTTCAAGTGTTTTGCTAACAACTCCACTATAAGATGGTCCAATTTGTTTTGGCTTGATTTGTTGACCTGACTCAATCTTATAAGGTCCTACACCATGCCAGCTGTCATTTTTATCGGTTTCAGCTGGTTCATACCCCTTGCCTTTTTTCGTAAGAACGTGAATGATGACAGGTCCTTTCGTCTTTTTGGCATATTTCAGATTATCGATCAAGTCTTCCAAATCATGTCCATCAACCGGTCCTAAATACGTGTAGCCAAGTTCTTCAAAAAACATACCAGAGACCAGCAAGTACTTCAGGCTGTCTTTTACCCGTTCAGCCGTCGCTGCAAGCTTTCCGCCAAAAGCAGGGATTTTACGGATCAATGATTCCAGTTCATCCTTTGCTTTGTTGTACTTTCTTGCTGTTCTCATACGACCAAGAACATTATGAAGTGCACCTACGTTTGGAGCAATAGACATTTCGTTATCATTTAATACAACGATTAGATCCTTTTTTTCATGACCGATATGGTTTAGTGCTTCTAAGGCCATTCCGCCCGTAAGAGCCCCATCACCAATTACCGCAATGACTTTATCGTCCGTTTTCTTTAAATCCCGTGCAACAGCCATTCCCATCGCAGCAGAAAGAGAAGTCGAACTATGACCAGTTTCCCATACGTCATGCTCACTTTCGATCCGTTTAGGAAATCCGCACAAACCTTTATGCTGTCTTAATGTATTAAATTGAGCAGCTCTTCCTGTAAGGATTTTATGCACGTAAGCTTGATGTCCTACATCCCATATCATTTTATCTTTCGGACTATCAAATACCTTGTGAAGGGCGAGGGTTAGTTCTACAACCCCTAAATTCGGCCCTAAATGACCACCCGTTATTGAAAGTCTTTCGATTAAAAACGATCGGATATCACCGGCAATTTTGTTTAAGTCTTCCGTCTCATAAGTTTTTAAAAAATGAGGATTTTGGATATCTTCCAGTTTCATGGAATAAAACCTCTCTTTCCATTAACGCCTTTTCTTCTCTTTTTTAGCAGGCGATAGCAGTTTAATTCTTAATTTTTCCTCAATAAAATATAATAAACGCCCAACCTGAAAAATAATAAAGGTTGAGTGATTAATCGCATATGATTTTCCAAGTGCTTTCCCGCCTACTGTAATGGCTGCAACTACACTTGTAAAAATAATGGCCACGATGTATTCCAAGTTGGAACTCGTGTTATTTCCAATTGAAACCGTTAATTCTGCAACAACAGCAGCAGAAGCTGTCCCGCTCACTATACCTGAAATATCTCCAATAACATCGTTGCAAAAATTGGCTACCCTGTCTGCATTTCTCGTAATAAGAATTGCGTGTTTAGCACCCGTTACCCTCTCAGATGCCATTGCATGAAATGGAACTTCATTAGCAGCAGTAGATGCAACTCCTATAATATCAAAAATAACACCGTTTAATACAATTAAAAAAACAATTCCCATCCCAATGGCCCAAGAAACACCATTTAAGAAGAAAGAAGATACAACTGTAAAAATAGCCGCTAACACAAGAGTGATAACGGCAATGCTTGTACTCCATTTGAGTGTTTTTGAAAAGGAATTTTTCATGCATAACTCCTTCTTTTTTGGTCACGTTATGTAATAAGGGAGTGGTCACCTTATTAAGTAAAGACTGCGGCTTAGGTCCAGTAGGTTTTCCCAGAAGAGTACGAAATGTCGCCATATTCGCGGTTTCCCTTTATTCTCTTCTTAACGCTGTCGCCAAACGTTAGACTAGATTACCACTTAGTCCGCACTATAATCCCTAATAGGTGTCAAAATAACAGAACAGTCTAGGAGTTTTCCTCAACAGCCTTTTGCACATTCCCTAGCCTCTTTTGCAGAGAAGATTTCATATGGTATAAAGCTCAAAATCAGCGGCCAACCGAAACTGGCTTTTCACACCATAATCCCCTCAAACTCCACTCAAGGCAGGCTACGCTGCTCGCCTTTTCTTTTCCTGAAATCAAGAAAAGCGGCCTTGCAGGTTCAAACCCCATTTCGCAGTAAGGTCTTTTGAACACGAACCGCAAATATGGGGGCCTCCGCGGAAGAAGGGTCATCGCCCACATGCCATTGTGGATCGCCCTTCAACCTTAACTCCCAGCGTTAACCCAAGGCTGGGCGCCTCAAGCCAACACAAGGAACTTCATCGATGTGCCCTTTGGCGGATTTTTAGGCCCGCCTTCAGGAATGGGGGGCTGACTAGAATACTGCACCACTCCAAAGCAAATAATATCATACCATAATTACAATTACTCAACAATCCATTAGTGGTTTCTTTTTATAATGTAGTCCGCAATAGATACTAATATGACTGTATCTGCGTTTATTTTCCCTAAATACCTTAAGGAGGCTTCTATGTGATTTTCCATTTCTTTCTTTGCACCTTCAAGCCCTAAAATCTTTGGATAAGTTGTCTTCCGATTTGCCTCATCACTGCCAATAGGCTTACCAAGTTGTTCTTGATTTCCGGTTACATCCAGAATGTCATCTTGAATTTGGAAGGCGATCCCTATATGTCTTGCATAATGCTTTAAATATGTAAGTTCATCACCTGTTGCACCAGAAGCAATCCCGCCTGCTAACACAGAACATTCCAGCATTTTACCCGTTTTCTTCTCATGTATACTCTCTAATTCAGCCAGGGAAAGTTCTTTATTTTCCCCTTCAATATCTTCAACTTGACCGCCAACCATGCCGGCAGCTCCTGCTGAAGCAGATAACAGGGAAATAATTTTAACCTTTTGATCTGCATTAAGATACTTGTTATCAGCAATAAGCGTAAAGCTTTCTGTTAATAACGCATCTCCAGCTAAAATTGCTTTAGCTTCGCCAAAAACTTTATGGCTCGTTAACTTGCCCCTTCTATAATCATCATCATCCATTGAGGGCAAATCATCATGAATAAGGGAATACGTATGAACGAATTCAACCGCACAAGCTGCATCGAGAACATGAATGGGGTTTTGTTGAAAAGCTTCCATAACTGCCAAGGTTAAAATAGGCCGCAGTCTTTTCCCTCCAGCACTTACGGAGTAAATCATTGCCTTTTTTAAATTTTCAGGAGTTTGAAGACCTTGTAAGTAATCCAACATCCTGTTTTCAACTATTTTCTTTTTATCATTAAGATATCGTTCAAATTCGCTCAACGATCTTCCTCCTGAATGATGAACGGCTCTTCTTCACCATCTTCGTGTAAAATCGTATCCATTTTTTTCTCAACATTCTTAAGTTTTGTATGACAAAGCTTTGAAAGCTTCATTCCTTGCTGATAAAGATCAATGCTTTCCTCCAAAGGAACATCGCCTTGCTCGAGTTTCTCAACAATCTCCTCCAGCTGTTCCATAGCTTCTTCAAACGTCATTTTTTTGCTCATTTTTTCTGCCATTTTTTAAGGATTCCTCCGTTCCGATTATGTGACAATCGATCTGTCCGTCTTTTAGCTTAATCGTTAACGCTTCCCCGGTTTTTACTTGTTTAATAGATTTCACAAGCACGGTCTTCCCTTTTTTATACGTTAAACTGTATCCTCTTTCCATTATAGCCAATGGATTAAGAGAAGAGAGCCGTGATATTTTATGAGAGAAATTTGTTTGATGCAGTTTTAAATGCCGGTTAGATTCTTTTATTAATCCCTTATGAAGAGATTCTACTCTTTCGCTTGCTTTTTTGAGCTGGCCAGTTGGTGAAAACAGCGCTAGATGTCTCTGTGCCTGTATAAGCTGTTTTTGCTGTTCACCTACAAAAATGGCCGCCGTTTTCTTTAACTTATCCATACTTCTATCCAGCTCTTGTTCTTTTTGTCTAATCAGCTGTGTCGGATATTTAAAGGCGTATGATTTTTGCAGGCGCATTAAGCTTTGCTGCAGACCGAAGTAATATTCCCCCATAACCCGTTTTAGCCTTACTTTCCGATGCTGCAGCCTGTCACCTAGTTCATCAAGGTGAGGCACCGCTAATTCAGCAGCCGCAGTTGGTGTTGGAGCCCGTAAATCTGCAACAAAATCTGCAATTGTATAGTCTGTCTCGTGGCCAACTGCTGAGATTACAGGTAAATTAGAATCAGCTATAGCACGCGCTACCATTTCTTCATTAAAGGCCCATAATTCTTCAATCGATCCACCGCCGCGCCCAACAATTAATACATCTGCATTATTAATTTCATTGGCTTGACCGATCGCCCTGACAATCGAGGGTGCAGCACCTGGACCTTGAACGAGTACAGGAAATAATGTAATGGAAGCTAACGGAAACCGCCTCTTAATGGTCGTGAATATATCTCTGACTGCCGCGCCTGTTGGTGAAGTGATAACACCAATACGAACAGGAAATTTTGGAAGCTGGCGTTTTCGTGAAACATCAAATAATCCTTCAAGCTCCAGTTTGTTCTTTAGAGCTTCATAAGCTAAAAATAAATTTCCGACACCATCTTGCTGCATCGTTTTTGCGTAAAGCTGGTATTGACCCTGTGGCTCGTAAACAGAAAAAGAGCCTTGAATCAGAACTTTCATGCCTTCTTCGGGCTTGAAGTTCAAATATTTGTTATTGCCTGCAAACATAACAGCACTTACTCTGCTTTGTTCATCTTTTAATGTGAAATATAAATGGCCTCTGCTATGCATTTTCACATTCGACAGCTCACCCTTCACCCAAACTTCTTGCAGATTGCCGTCATTTTCAAATAGCCTCTTTATATAACGAGTAACAGCAGAAATTGGAACATAGCGATTGTTTTGCATTAATGTACTTCCTTTATCTTCTTTCTCCATTTAGATGCAAGTACCGTATTATTCATCAGCATCGTGATTGTCATAGGTCCGACCCCGCCTGGAACTGGTGTTATATGTTTTGCTTTTGATTTGATTGCTTCAAAATCAACATCACCGCACAATTTACCGCTCTCAAGCCGATTTACACCGACATCAATAACGACAGCACCTGGACGCACCATATCTTCTGTAATGATATTCGGTCTTCCAACAGCTGCTATTAAAATATCACCTTGCAGAGTCTGTTCTTTTAAATTTTTTGTTTTTGAGTGGCAATAAGTAACCGTGGCATTTTCCTTAAGGAACAATTGACCAGCTGGTTTTCCTACTAAATTACTTCTGCCTACTACAACAACATGCTTACCCGAAATATCTTCGCCTGTTTTCTTTACCATCTCTAAAATACCAAGAGGTGTACAAGGTATAAATGCATGTTCATCGCCAGCGTGCATTCTTCCGATATTGATAGGGTGAAAACCGTCAACATCTTTCTCTGGGATGATCGCTTCTATAATTTTTGATTCATTAATATGGGAAGGCAGGGGAAGCTGAACAAGGATACCATCAATTTGTTCATCACTGTTATAGGATTGGATGCAGTTTAATAAATCACCTTCTGAAATGGTCTCTGGTAATTCTTTTAAAACCGAGTGCATGCCAAGTTCTTTACATGCTCTCTCCTTTGCAAGGACATATGAGCGGCTGGCAGGATGATCACCCACTAAAATTACCGCTAAGCCCGGAGTATTTCCTTTTTGCTTAAGCTCTTTAATTTCATCAGCAAGCTTTTCTCTTATCTCTTTTGCAATTTGCTTTCCATCTAAAACAGTCATTCTATTTCCCCCTCAAAAAATTATTTTTTGCGGATTTCGGCAACAATCTTTCCTAATACACCATTTACAAAACGGCCGGCTTCTTCACCGCCAAATATTTTTGCTGTTTCAATCGCTTCGTTTAACGTTACATTTTTCGGTGTATCGTCCATGAAAAGCCATTCGTATGCCGCAATTTGCAGAACAACACGCTCTACATTCGCTAGTCTGGAAAAGCTCCATTTTTCTAAATATGGAGTTAAAAAGCGTTCAATTTCTTCCTTGTTTTCTACTGTTCCTTTAACGATTTTCTCCAAAAATTCATCAGATGGTTCTCCATCCAGCACATGTTCCATTGCCTCGTCGGCGCTAATGTCACTTACTTCAATTTGAAAAAGCGATTGAAATGCTTTTTCTCTGGCAAGTCTACGTTTCATCTTTCGACTTCCTTTCTATTTGCGAACAATTTCTATCTAGCATAATACCATATTAAGAGCAGAGGTTACAATCCGAACAAAACAACTAAAACCCTTCAAAACATTCAGTTTTTTAGGAATTAAAAAAGAGCAGATTTCCACAATAGGAATTCTGCTCTTTCGCATTTTCTTTTAATCAGTAAATTTCAGGTGCTTCTTGTTGTTTTTCTTTGGACTCAAACTGAACCCCAACTACAAACACATTGATATCCGTTGCTTCAAGTGCCGTCATGTCTAAAAGAGCTTGGCGAATATGGTCTTGGATCTTTTGTGCCACATCAGGAATAGAAACGCCATATTTCATGGATACATATACGTCTATGGAAATACCCGTTTCTGTTAATTCAACTTTAACACCCTTGCCATGTGACTTCTTTCCTAAACGCTCTACCACGCCGCTTGCAAAACTGCCCCTCATCGCAGCAACACCATCAACATCCGAAGCTGCAATACTTGCAATGACTTCAATAACTTCTGGTGAAATTTCTACTTTTCCTAATTCAGAAGCATAACTTTCCATTTCAAAAGATAGTTCGTTCATTTCATGCACCTCCATACTATTATTTACTTTTCGATGTTAGATCATGGATTTCCAGAAACTTCGTATTGAAGTCTCCATTTACAAATGTTTCATGGTTTAACAAACGCAGGTGGAAAGGGATAGTCGTGTGTACGCCTTCGATAACAAATTCACTCAGCGCCCGCTTCATACGATCGATCGCTTCTTTCCTAGTATTTCCATAGGTAATAACTTTAGCAATCATTGAATCATAAAATGGAGGAATCGTATACCCAGGATAAACTGCTGAATCAATACGAACTCCTAATCCGCCTGGAGGAAGATACATTTCAATCTTTCCAGCTGAAGGCATGAAGTTTTTATCAGGGTTTTCAGCGTTTATTCTGCATTCTATGGACCAGCCATTAAATTCTATATCTTCTTGCTTATATTTTAGTTTCTCGCCAGAAGCTACTTTAATTTGTTCCTTAATCAAATCAATTCCAGTTACCATCTCGGTTACAGGGTGTTCAACTTGGATACGGGTATTCATTTCCATAAAATAAAAATCGCCCGTATTATGGTCAAAAATAAACTCTACCGTTCCAGCACCCGAATATTGTACAGCTAATGCGGCTTTAACAGCAGCATCCCCCATCTCATGGCGTTTTTCCGGATTAATTGCTGGGGATGGTGTTTCTTCCAGCAGCTTCTGCAATCGTCGTTGAATACTGCAATCTCTTTCTCCAAGGTGGATCACATTCCCATGATTATCGGCTAATACTTGAATTTCAACATGACGGAAGTCTTCAATATATTTTTCGATATATACACCTGGATTTCCAAATGCAGTTGCAGCTTCCTGCTGGGTGATAGCGATTCCTTTTAAGAGTTCAGCTTCGTTCTTAGCAACGCGGATCCCTTTTCCGCCGCCGCCGGCAGTCGCTTTAATGATTACAGGATATCCAATTTTCTCGCTTAGTTCAACGGCTTCTTCTTTCCCGCTGATGATCCCGTCTGAACCAGGAACAATCGGCACTCCAGCATCTGCCATTGTAGCTCTTGCAACATCTTTAATCCCCATTTTATTAATCGCTTCAGAACTAGGGCCTACAAAAGTGACATTGCACTCCCGGCATAGCTCTGCAAATTCGGCATTTTCAGCCAAAAATCCATAGCCTGGGTGTATAGCATCTGAACCAGTTAAAGTAGCTACACTCATAATATTTGTGAAATTTAAATAACTGTCTTTAGAAGCAGTCGGTCCGATACAATAAGCCTCATCCGCCAAACGGACATGCAAGGCATCTTTGTCAGCTTCTGAATAAACGGCTACTGTTTCAACACCCAGCTCTTTGCACGCTCGAATTATACGTACTGCAATCTCACCACGGTTTGCTACTAATAGCTTATTAATCATAAATATACCCCCTATTCTGCTTTCACAAGGAACAGAGGCTGTCCATATTCAACTAATTGTCCATTATCAACTAAAACCTTGACAATTTCACCATTCACTTCAGATTCAATCTCATTGAATAATTTCATAGCTTCAATGATACAAACGATGCTGTCTTTTGATATTTGATCACCAGGTTTTACAAAAACATCAGCGTCTGGTGATGGAGATGCGTAAAAAGTTCCAACCATCGGTGAAACAATTTTATGTAATGAAGCATCATCTTCTGCTTTTGGCGTTTCTTGTTTTGCTTCAGGTTCTGCTTTTGCAGGTGCAGCAGCCTGTACTTGTGGTGCAGGTGCAGCTTGTTGTACTACAGGTTGATCTTGTGATTCTTCTTGCTGATAAGAAGCAACCGTTAAATTGTTTTTCTTCAGAACAATTTTTGCGCCGTCATTTTCAAATTTAAATTCATTGATGCTTGATTTGTCGATTAGTTTAATTAATTCACGAATTTCTTGTATTTTTAGCATGAAATTTCGACTCCTTTAATATCCTATCCATATTTTAGTACCATCTCTTGTGACTAGGTATTAGCAAAAGTAATATATCATATTTTTCTGTTAATAGATAGTGAGATTCACGAATACATCAATCACGCTTCATAATCCGGGAGTTTTTTTGTAAGCGTTTCCTGAAAAAATTGAAGCTTTTCATCTATTTTGACCTATTATAAAGAAATACAAACGATAATAAAAGAAAAAAGCCGGATAAATATCCAGCTTTCTTCATCTCTTATTTAGCTGCTTGAAATTCAACAGCTACAGTTTTATTTGCCCCTAGATGTTCATTAGCTAAGTTCATGATTTGGACTACATCTTTTTTAGATAGTTTGTCGGCTTTGACAATTACTTTTACTGCATGATCATCAACAGAATTTACTAATGCGTCTTTAAATCCTTTTGCCTTAATCAATGTTTCTACTGTTTGTTCTTTCATAGATAGTGACTGCAGCTCAGACAGTTTTTCCCAAGCTTCAGCTGCCACCTCTGCTGATGCATCTTCTGACCCGGCTACTGCTACATAATCTGATTCCATTTCATCACGAAGTTCATCTCTTTCTAGACGAAGCGCCGTGAACATGTCATCACTGGCAACTCCTGAGACTGTTGCATCTTTTCCTGACTTCTTCCCTGCTTCCAAATACGCTAAATCGTCAGAACTTCCTGGAGAAGTAATGTAATAAACAGATAAAACAATAATTAAACTCAGCATCGTCAACAGCCAAACCGTTTGTTTCTTTAATAACATTTTTATTCCCCCTCAGAATTTTTTGGGCCGACAAATACTTCGTTGCTCCCAATATCAAAAACTTTTGTTACTAAATCAATAATCATTGCTTTTGTTTGAATTTTTTCAGCACCCTCTGCCAGTACAGCGACACCTTTGATCTTCGGCTTTTCAGTCGTAACGACAATGGGTTCTTCTTTTCCATCATTTGAAATGATGACAATCTTTTCATCTACCTTTTGATCCTCTATCGTTCGTTTTCCGCCGTTTTTATCATTTTCAGAGGTCGTTTGACGCTGTGTGCTGTCATCTGTTGCGTATTCTTTTTGCTCCGTTCTAGAAAGTTCAACCCAGACGGATACTTTGCCAACACCTTGCATTTGTTCAAGCAAATCCTTTAATTCATTTGAATAATGATCTTCATAGGATTTAATATTTTTTTTCGTTACGCCTTTTGCTTCCTTAAAAACTGCTTTTGATTTTGATTCCGTATTGAAGTTTTCAATAGAGCTAGTTTGTGCAGGGGAGTCTATCATTTTACTGATGAACATGAGTGCAATTCCCATAAGAAGCAGTATTAGTAAATATTTTTGTTTATTCCCTGCTTTGTCACTTAGCTGCAGCCATTTTTTTATCCCTTCCCAAAATGAATGTTTCATTGGGATGACTCCTCTCCCCCTTCCATTTTTACAACGATATGCTTCGTTTCCAGCTCCCACTCTTTACCCAAAAATTGGACAATCTCATCTGGGACTGTTTCTTGCTGTCTTTTTTTCGAATTTGAAATAGAAACATTCACTTCCGAAACTTCTGATATTCCTTCTTGTTTTTTATAATGTGCTAGTACCACTTCTGCACCGGAAATATCTTCAGGCTTTAACGGTTCACGATTACGCTCCGTTTGGATTTGAAGATCGACAATTTCTACTCCATATGTCTTTTTCAGCTCCTCCTGAACTTGTTCTTTCAATGGGACAGCCATTTGCTTTAATATATATGCACGTTGTGTATCTTGTATTTCACTTTTATTTATTTCGATCGAATTTTTTATTTCACTTTCTTTAGCAACAGCAGGAAGATCCATTCCTTTAAACACTTGATCGAAATTTGTATGGAGAATTTTAAATATTGGTGAGAGCATTGCCAAAAGAATCAGCAAGCCGATCACCATTTTGATATAGCTTTGAAACTGGTTTCCTGGCAATAATAGTTCGATTACTCCTGCCAAAAGTACAAGAACGATAATATTGGTTACCCACTCCGTCAAAAAGCTCACACTGCACCCCCTAACGAACCATCATTGTTACATTGCCAGCAGCTATGATAATGGTTATTGCAAGAAAAAACATGATGGATACGGTCATTAGAGCTGCAAAAATAAACATGACACTTTTACCGATTATTCCTAAGCATTCTACGATCGGACCTCCTCCTAGTGGCTGAAGAAGTGCCGCTGCGATGTTATAGATAAATGCTAAGATCAGTACCTTAATAGCAGGAAAGACAGCGAGCAGCAAGAGAATGACGACACCTATTATTCCAACAGAGTTTTTCAACAAGATTGACGCACTCATCACAGTATCTGTTGCATCAGTAAACATACGTCCTACCACTGGAATAAAATTACCGGTTATGAACTTTGCCGTTTTAATCGTAATTCCATCCGCAACGGCTGCTGTCGCTCCCTGTACGCTCATTACACCTAGAAACACGGTGAAAAATATGGCTAAAGTGCCAATCCCGATGTTTCTTAATAACTTTGCGAGCTGCGTCACTTTATGATGTTCAGACATTGTGGAAACAATACTTAATAAAGCGGATAAAAACAAAAGAGGAAGTACAAAATTTTTAATCAGCAATCCGCTCGTATTTACGAGAAAAAGAATTACCGGATGAAAGAAAGCGACCGATGCGATACTTCCCACAGTCGCCATTAAAGCGAGTAATAATGGTATGAGGGCAATCATAAAATTCAGCATATTATCAATCGCATCAACAGCATACGTAATTGCGACATGGAAACTATTAAGAGCCAGTATAATGAGGACCATATAAATGATTCCATAAGCTACTTTCGAGATTGCCGAACGATCAAATGCGTTTTGTATCGATTGAAGAAGCATGCTGAATACGGTTAGTAAAATTAAAGTACCTAAAAGCTTGCCATGAACAATCAGCTCATGAAACGAAAATTTCAGCAAGCCTGTCATGTACGCTTTTAGAGAAAAGTGTTTATCCCCTTTTACAAACTCCAAAAATGAACCCTTTTGACTTTCTGGCAAGAAACCGCCATATTCTCTCGTTATGCTGTCCCAATAATCCTTAACCTCATCAAGCTGCATCGAAGAAATTTGATGATCTACAATTTCTTTTGTAAAAGAACTATTTGATGCAGCAGCTGCTGGTTTCGCCTCTGAGAAGAATAAAAAGAAGATGAATAATACAAAGCTTGTCCGCATCAGAAGTTTTTTCATACTTACAACCCGCCTTCTTATTTGGGGATAAGTGTTAGAACTGTTTCAATAATGACGGTTAATATTGGAATAGCCATCACAAGTATAAGAATTTTTCCGCCTAATTCAATCTTGGAGGCAATGGCTCCTTGCCCGGCGTCCCTTGTAATCTGCGCACCAAATTCGGCGATATAAGCGATTCCGATAATTTTTAATAGCGTTTCTACATACATCATATTTACATTGGCATTTAACGCAATTCGCTCGAGCATCGATAAAACCTGTCCGATCTTATCGATTAGGAATAGAAAGATTCCTACTCCTACAACAAGTGTTATTAAGAAGGCAAAATTAGCTTTTTGTTCTTTAAGGACTAAAGCTAAAAAAGCAGCAACCAGTCCAAAGCCAACAATTTGGATGATTTCCAAGCGTTCTCCCTCCTTAGCTGTGGAACAAAAAGACATCCTTTACTTTTTGAAACAAGTCATCAAGCAATGAGATCACCATAAAAAGAGCTACAACAAACCCTAATAATGTCACCCAATGTGCATAATCCTCTTTCCCAATCATTTTTAATACGGTGTGAAGCATCGCGACAATAATACCTAACCCTGCAATCTGAAATACGGTATTTACATCTAAGCCCATACGTGCTTCCTCCTGTTACAGTAAAAGGATAATGATTAAAAGTCCCATCAAGACCCCAAGACTTTTGCACATTTTTTCATAACGCTCCTGTATGTCTCTTGCTTCCTTTTCTTCACGATTAAGGTGCGCAAGCGTCAATTGAATTTGTTTTTGCTGATGTTCCTTATCATGTCTGCCGAGTGTTGCTCCAAATTGCCGAAGCACTTCTATTTCTCCGCTTTTAAAGGATGTCTCTTTCGCTAAAACCGATAACTCTTTCTCCCAGGCCTCTTGAACAGAGAGAACACCTTGATTTAACAGATCAGAAATGGTTAGAAAAAAAGAAGAAAGTGGTTCTTTTAATGGTTTTCCAATATGCTGAAATGCCTCATTCAGCGGTGTTGAGCCATACATGATTTCAGCTTCAAGCGCCTGAAGGGTCACTTTTAATTCTCTCAATCTCTTTGGTCTTTCTCTTACTCTTTTGGCAAATTCAAAACCTGTAATCGTAGTAGCAGACAATATAGCTAGTGCACCAATCCAGCTGATCATGCTGCACCGCCTGACGACCGGTAAATTTCTTTAAAATCACCGTCATAGATCTTTTGTACCGTTCCCGGACCTTTTTCTCTGCCTAAAATAACGTATCTCTGAAACAATGAAAGACCAGATAATGGAGACATTACAGGTCTCTTCAAAGCATCTTCTATACTGGTTCCATGTGCGGTAAAAATCATCTGAACGCCAGCGTGCATCGCTTCCAAAATAGCTTCACCGTCTTCTTTTCGGCCAATTTCATCCACGATCAAGACTTGAGGGCTCATCGAACGGATAAGCATCATCATTCCTTCAGCTTTCGGACAGGCATCAAGAATATCTGCTCTCCTGCCAAGAGTATGCTGCGGAACACCTTTTATGCAGCCTGCTATTTCCGAGCGTTCATCAACAATTCCGACTTTAAACGAAGGGATATTCTTTTGCCGGACTCCACTGCTGACAAGCCTCGCAATGTCTCTTAACAATGTTGTTTTTCCGGTTTGCGGTGGTCCAATCAGCAGTGTATTCATCCAATTTTTTTGAAACAAATAAGGAAGTAGCGGTTCCGCGATTCCTATTTTTTGTCGGGCTATCCTGACATTAAACGAACTGATGTCTTTAATGGCTTTTACGAAGCCGTGCTCTGTGATGACTTTCCCCGCCAGACCGACACGGTGGCCTCCAGCAATTGTGATATATCCGCGTTTTAGCTCTTCTTCTAATGCATATAACGAATGCTGGCTTAAACGATTCAAAAGAATTTGAGCTTCTTCGGCGGTTATCAATCTTTCTGACGGATAGACTGGCTTTCCAGAGCACAATATTTCTAACGGCTGCCCGATCCTGATTCGTATCTCTTCTATCGACTGAAGAATTTGAACAGACTGAGTTCTCAGCTGTTGCTGTATTTCATCTGGAAAAAGTTTGAATATATTCTCCATAACCGGATCTCCTTTTAACGGCTCGTACTATAAAGGTATGGCTGATTCTTTCGTATTATGCCAATAATGAGCCGGTTAGAAGAGTTGTGAGAAGAAGAGAAGAAGAAGGGAAGGAAGAATACAAAAAAGCCTCACTCCATTGAAGGAATGAGGCTGATTCATTTAATGATTTAATTTCTGTTATGCACGAGACACGTAAGCTCCATTTCTTGTATCGATAATAAGCTTGTCTCCTTGGTTAACAAAGAAAGGAACTTGCACAATCAATCCTGTTTCAAGCGTAGCTGGCTTCGTACCGCCAGAAGCTGTGTCACCTTTAATACCAGGCTCTGTTTCAGCTACTACTAATTCAACCGTATTCGGAAGTTCAACACCGATTGTTTCACCTTGATAAGTCATGATATGAACCGTCATATTTTCAAGCAAATATTTCAGCTCATACTCAATTTGTGAAGCATTCAGTTCTGTTTGCTCATATGATTCGTTATCCATAAACGTGTGAGTATCACCAGATGCATAAAGATATTGCATTTTGCGATTTTCAATATGTGCTTTGGCTACTTTTTCTCCGCCGCGGAAAGTTTTTTCTTGAATTCCGCCTGTACGAAGGTTACGAAGCTTCGAGCGAACAAAAGCTGCTCCTTTACCTGGTTTCACATGCTGGAATTCTAGTACTTGCCAAATCCCGCCGTCTACTTCAATTGTTAATCCTGTTTTAAAATCATTTACTGAAATCATGTTTTAATCCTCCTGATTTGGTTAACTAATCGTTAAAAGAGTTTTGGTGGATTGAGTCAGTGATTCATTCCCGTCTTTCGTAATCAGCGCATCATCTTCAATACGCACTCCGCCCAATCCTGAAACATATATTCCTGGTTCAACTGTAACCATCATGCCCGGTTCAAGTATTGTGTCTGATTTAAATGACAATGCAGGACCTTCATGAACATCTAAGCCAATTCCATGTCCTGTCGAATGACCAAAATAATCGCCATACCCTTTTGAAGCAATATAATCACGCGTTAATGCATCAGCTTCTTTTCCACTCATTCCTGGTTTAATGCCTTTCATTCCCAGCATTTGTGCATCGTAAACAATTTGGTAAATTTCTTTCAGCTCGTCGGATACGCCGCCGATCGCTACAGTACGGGTAATATCCGAACAATAACCTTTGTAGTATGCTCCAAAGTCTAAAGTAACCAATTCACCTTTTTCTATTATTTTATCTGATGCTACTCCATGAGGCAGTGCAGAGCGATAACCTGATGCCACGATAATATCAAAAGAAGAGGATGCTGCTCCATTTTTTCGCATGAAGAACTCCAGTTCATTTGATACTTCACGTTCTGTCTTTCCTGGACGTATAAACTCAATAATATGTGAAAAAGCGGCATCAGCAATTGACGCTGCATCCTTTATTATCTTAATCTCTGAGTCATCCTTAATCAAGCGCAACTTTTCAACAAGTCCAGATACAGGAACAAGCTCTGTATCAGACGAAGTTAATTGATCCTCATATGTGCGAAATGCGGCAAAAGTAAGATGATCCTGCTCAAAACCCAGCTTTTTAATAGAAAGTTCTTTTGTAAGTTTTGCAATTTCATCTGGTATTGGTGCTGTATGTATTACGATTTTATAATCTTTTGCCTGCTCTCTGGATTGATCACTGTATCTAAAATCAGTTACCAGTATTGCATCATCTTTTGTGATCAGCAAAACGCCTGAACTTCCTGTAAATCCGCTTAAATATAGACGATTTGCAGAAGATGTGATTAACAAAGCATCCAGATCAAAATTCTTGAACAGTTCTCTCGCTTTTTCAATACGATTCATATGATTTCCCCCTGTCTCTACTTCGAACGAAATACCTGAAGTGCCAGCTTATAGCTCAAGAATCCAAATCCTGAAATCTGCCCGATTGTCTCAGGCGCGATCACTGATTCTTTACGAAAATCTTCTCTCGCATGGACATTGGATAAATGGACTTCGATAACTGGGACATCCACACTGGCAATTGCATCTCTGATTGCATAACTATAATGAGTAAAAGCCCCTGCGTTTAATATTATACCTTGATGGACATTTTCAGAATCATGTATCCAATCAATGATATCTCCTTCACTATTACTCTGTTTAAAAGTAACATTTAAAGAAAGCTCGGCTGCCTCTTTTTCAAGATCCTTTTGAAGATCTTCAAGCGTGCTGGAACCATAAATGGCTGGTTCACGTTTCCCTAACCGATTTAAATTAGGACCATTAATGACAAGGATTTGCTGTCTTTTCTCCATTTACTACACCTAACCTTTTTGGCAAAAAAAATAGAATGTTCTTACAACATTCTATCATAGCTTTTCATCCTTTGGATAGTTACGTACTCTGGGTGGACTGATTCTTCTCATCCGTTTTACCAAATCGCTCATTATATTCAAATGAGATAGAATATCCGACAAAAACACCATATAATATATAAATGCACAAAGTTGTTATTATCGTATTTTTACCAATTTCGTTCATCGGCTCTAGTCCCGGATAAATTGGATGCAGCAAATAAAATACCACTGCCCACAAACCAGCTCCAAAAAGAATACCTGACCACATGGAGTTTATTTTGGCAAAAGCAAAACGATATCCGATTGCAACTAATATAGAAAGCAACGCAACGATCAGGATACTGATCAGCTGACCAAGCCATTCAGCTTTCCACTTGCCAAGTGCCCATGGTGCCAGAATTAATGCTGGTCCCACCTTTGAAAAGTTTAAGTAATAGGCAATAAATCCAAACCCTGACCAAATTAAACCTCCAAAAAAACCAATTCCCGCTACACGGCTGAAAAATGAAGACTGGGATTCTTGTTTATTTTGCTCAAGCATATTTTCATTCATTTGAACACACCTCCGACTCTTTCTAGTATTGCCACAAATTTCACAACCCATTACGAAACAGCCCTTTCATTCATATTCCGTGTAAAACCTGTATAAAATGGGAAAAATACAAATCATTTAATCCTTCTGGAGGATTAACCAGCTTTCCTGTAGAATAGAAAGTACCTACAAAATAATAGCTGGGGGTTCAACATGACAAAAGAGAAAAAACCCGCATATGGCGGTCAAGCCGTCCTGGAAGGGGTTATGTTTGCCGGAAAACATACCTATGTAACGGCAATTCGAAGAAACGATGATTCAATAGAATACTTTGAGATAAAAAAAGAACCTGCTCCAATGCTTAGCAAATTAAAAAAGATACCTTTTTTAAGAGGCGTTATTGCCATCATTGAAGCAAGCATGAACGGAACACAGCACTTGAACTTTTCAGCTGAAAGATTTGGCGTAGTACCTGGTGAAGAACAAACAGCAGAAGAAGAAAAACCATCAGGTCTTTCTTTATACTTCAGTATGGCGATCATTGGTGTCCTATCTTTTTTATTCGGTAAGTTTGTTTTTACGCTTGTACCCGTAATATTAGCTGCGTCATTCAAGTTTATTGTTCCTGGTCATCTCGGACAGAACTTATTAGAAGGCTTGTTCAAGTTATTATTTTTACTAAGCTATATCTATTTTGTTTCACTAACACCCGCTATAAAAAGAGTATTTATGTATCATGGAGCCGAACATAAAGTAATTAATACATTTGAAGCAGGAGATGAACTTACTGTTGAAAATGTAAAGCGCCACTCGAGACTTCATTATCGGTGCGGCAGCAGTTTTATATTATTTACTGTCGTAGTAGGAATGTTCATTTATTATTTCTTTCCGCTTAATCCGCTCTGGCTGAGAATTTTGTCCCGGCTTGCGCTTATTCCGGTCGTTTTAGGGGTATCATTTGAAGTATTACAGCTAACAAATAAATTACGAGATATACCTGTATTAAGATACTTAGGGTATCCCGGTTTGTGGCTGCAATTAATAACGACAAAAGAACCTGATGACAAACAAATCGAAGTATCTATTCTTTCTTTTAATGAAATGCTAAAACGTGATGCATCCTATGAAAACGAGAAAAACGCAACTCAAATTGTATAATATGAGGAGGTGAGCCTGTTGCAACAAAATAGCAGAAGATTGCATCCTATCATTTGGTTTGTCATAGTACTTGCTGTTGTCGGAATCCTTTATCAATTGATTTCATCGCCAGGCCAACTAATATCAACCCTTCTGATTGGAGCAGCAGTGATCGCCGTTTTTTACTTTATATTTAATAGAACATCATCGTCGGGAATTAACGGTAAATACAAAAAAGCTGTGAAACAATCACAGAAGCGCTATGGTTCCAATAATAAATCACCTAAAGCGTCCCCTTTATCATCGAATAAAAAAACGAAAAATGCCTCACAGAAAAAGAGAGTCAAGGAGCATAATCTAACGGTAATCGAAGGAAAAAAAAATAAGAAAAAAAATCGGGCCTCCTTTTAAGGATCAGGCTCGATTTTTGTATGAAGGGTATGTTTTTTCATTGATCCATCCTTGCAAAAACTGTTCTGCCCGCTCATATCCAAACTGATAAAGTTCGTTTTTTGCTTCAGATGACAATTGAAAATCGATTACAGATACTTGTTTAACGGGCATAAAAATAATATCCCTCGCATCGTAAGCATCAATATACCGATTATCATGAGCCTGCATCATCGTTTCAAACAGCGCTCTAAACAGATCAAACGCATTTTTCACATAATGGGCAGGAATATGATCATTCAGGTAAGAACTTAACTGAAACCCTAGCACTGGCCGAACCGGAATCCGGTCCTTTCTTTGAAATAACCACATAGGAAAATTACTAAGGACACCTCCGTCAACGATGTAGCTTTTTTGTCCGACCCGATTGAAAAGCTTGATCGGATAAAAAAAATAAGGCAGACTGCAGCTCATTCTGACAGCCCTTGCAATCGGAAATCGTTCTGGCAAAAGTCCATACTCCTCTAAATCATCAGGCAGTACAATTAACCGTCCTCTGGAAATATCAGATGCGATAATTTTCAAGCTTCCCTCCGGTATATCTGCAAATGTCACGATCCCTCGATTTGCAAGCAAAGCAGCTACCCAGTTTTCTAAATAATCGCCCTTAAATAACCCTAATTTCCAGTACAGCTTCAACCAGTTCGTAAACGGAACAGGCAAAAAAGTATGACTCTTATCTAAAAATTTTCTAAAATCCAATCCGTCGATGATTTCTTTTAATTCAGATGCCCTGTAGCCAGCTTTTACGAGTGCAGCCATCAGCGCACCTGCACTTGTTCCTGCAACCCTCTCAAAACTGAGACCTTTATCTTCCGCAGCCTCCACTGCGCCGATTAATGATAAAGCTTTGATTCCACCGCCTGAAAAAACGCCGTCAATTCGCATTCAGCATCTCCTCCACTATTATCCTAATATGCAGAAGATGTCCTTTATGCCTTTTTGGCAAATAAAAAACAACCATAATAAATTATGATTGCTCTTGGTCTTCATTTTTCGCTTGTACTTCTCTCAAATCTTTAATGCGATTTTTATCTTCTTCAAAAAACTGAACAAGATCACCTATGCGGTCGATCGCGTTCCAACTTAAATGATGCTCGATTCCTTCAACATCTTGAAAGATATTTTCATCATCTACACCGATAACTTTCAGAAAGTCTTCTAACAATTCATGTCTGTATACTAAACGCTTTCCGAGTTTTTTCCCATTTGGAGTTAAAACAAAGCCTCTGTATTTTTCATAAACGACATACTTGCCTTTGTCGAGTTTTTGAATCATTTTCGTAACAGAAGAGGGATGTACCTCCAGGTTTTCAGCAAGATCAGATACTCTTGCGTAACCTTTCTCTTCGATCAGGGCATAGATGCGTTCAATATAGTCTTCCATACTTGGGGTTGGCGGCAAAATGTTCCCTCCCTATACTAGAACCTTAATGGCGTCTATTAAAAGTTTACTATAGAACTAAAAAGGTGACAAGGGAAGGTCCTTTACCTTCAATTAGGTGAAATATTCAATCTTTGCATTCGGAAACATCGTTTGAATGTAATTTTCAACGGTCTCTCGTAATTTTGTCGCTTGATCATCTTGATATACATACTTTCCGATTCCATATCTTCCCCACTTATATTTTCTTTCTTCTTCGTTCATCTCCAGCTTGCTTTTTGGATAATTTTTTTCAATAACCCGTTTAGCTGGTTTTGTAAAACGATGCTGAATGAGTTCAAACGTAAGATCGTTAGTCAAATGCTTGGGTATTTTTGCTTCTAAAATATCAAAAAGCTCTCTATACCCTTCCTCCCAGTCTTTATGAAGGTACAGAGGCGCAACGATAAAACCTAGCGGATAACCTGCCTCAGCCACTTTTATGGCGGCATTAATTCTTTCTTCTAAAGGGCTTGTGCCTAACTCAAAGTTTTTTATCACATAGTGAGAGTTCACGCTGAACCTGAACCTCGTTCTCCCTTGATGATTGGCATCGAGCAAATGGTCAACATGGTGGTACTTCGTTGTGAAACGAAGTCTCCCGAGTTCAGTAGCACCAAAAAACTCAATCGCTTTTTTTAATGAATGAGTAAGATGATCAATCCCTACAATGTCAGATGTACATGATGCTTCAAACCGTGTGATTTCAGGAGCTCTCTCTTGCATGTATTTTTCTGCCTGAGCAAAGATCTCATCTGTATTTACGTATGTTCTTAAATACGGCTTGCTTCCAAGTGTCGTCTGGAGATAACAATAATGGCAATGCCCCATACATCCCGTTGCTAACGGTATCGCATATTCCGCAGATGGTTTTGATGAATCAAATTTCAACGTCTTTCGTATCCCAACAACCAATGTAGACTTGGCTGTTCTATATTTTTGGAAATCATTCTCTCCCGGCAGATCTCGTATTTGATTATGTGATGTTGTTTCCCGAATCTCAACTTCCAGCTTGCTGAATTTCTCAAAAAGCTCTTTCCCTAAAGGGTATTCAAGTGCTCTTGGCTCAAAATAAATAAGCTGCGGCATAAATGGTTTATTAGCACCGGCCATACTATTTCCACCCCACAATTTTTCAAAAAAATGATGAAGTTAGTATGTGCGTTTTTAACCAAAAGAAAAGGAAGGAACCTTTTCCAGTTCCTTCCTAAATATTTTTACAGACCACATTTAAGCTGTGCATTACAGTTTGTACACGTGTTACAGCCGCCGATTTCTTTTACTTTCCCTTTTCGGCAGACGGGGCAAGTGTTGCCTACTTCATTACCGATCGTAACATCAGTCGCACGTAAATCTGTGATCGTATCTAAAATAACAACTTTGCTTTTTTCTTCTTCCATACCTAGATCAATCTCAGTTTGTTCGAATGCCTCTTCAGCTTTAAGTGTTAGAACTTGTGCGTCGCGAGAACCGTCAACATAAACTGTTCCGCCTTTTGCACCGCCTTTATATAGGCGTTCGTACACTTTTTGAACTTGATCAACGGTATATCCTTTAGGAGCGTTTACCGTCTTTGAAATCGAGCTGTCTACCCAGCGCTGGATCACACATTGTGTATCAGCGTGTGCTTCAGGCTTCAATTCCATCGCGGCAACAAACCATTCAGGAAGATTGTTTTCATTCGCTTCAGGATTACGATCGAGATATTCATTTACAATATCCGCTTTTACTTCAATAAATTTACCTAATCTTCCGCTTCTGAAGTAAGAGAACGAGAAGTAAGGTTCTAATCCTGTGGAAACGCCAACCATGGTTCCTGTTGATCCTGTAGGAGCCACAGTTAAAAGATGTGAGTTGCGAATTCCGTATTTTACAATCCCTTCGCGTACATCTTGAGGCAGTTTTTTCATGTAGCCCGTTTCGATAAATCGGTTTCGAAGTGCTGCAGTCTCTTCTTCGGATGTACTTTCTAAGAATGGGAAGCTTCCCTTTTCTTTCGCAAGTTCAATCGATGTTCGATAAGCTGTTACAGCAATCGTTTCAAAAATTTGATCAACGAGTGCGTTTCCTTCTTCTGATCCATATACAGTCTCACAATAAATCAACAAATCATGAAGTCCCATTACCCCTAGACCGACACGACGCTCACCTAGAGCTTGTATTCGGTTAGGCTCAAGGAAATATGGTGTTGCATCGATTACGTTATCCTGCATACGAACACCGACTTCAACCGTTTGTTTCAACTTATCAAAATCAACCGTTTTGCTTTCTTTATCTGCCATGTTACCAAGGTTAACTGCAGCTAAATTACAGACAGAGTATGGTGCGAGTGGCTGCTCCCCACATGGGTTAGTAGCTACAACCTTCTGTCCATATGCTGTAGCGTTCGTCATGTCATTCGCATTATCGATAAAGAAAATGCCTGGTTCTGCTGAGTAGGTTGCACAAATATTGATCAAGTTCCATAGTTCGTTTGCTTTGATGCGTTTATAAACACGAATACCATAGCCTTTTTCTTCCCATTCACGAACATCGCCAACTTCATGCCACTCGTTGTTGTAAGCTTCCATTTCTTCAGGTGTGTAAGACTCTACACTCGGGAAACGAAGCAAGTAGTCATCATCGTTCTCGACCGCTTCCATAAATTCTTTTGTGATCGTAACAGAGATATTTGCCCCTGTCAGGAATTCAGAATTATGAACGCTGTAAGTCCCGCCATCACGAAGCATTGTTTCAGCATCTCTTAATACGTCTGAATCGAAACCGCCTGTTCCCGGAATATCTTTATAACGCAGAATTCCTTCATACATTGCTTTTTGAGCCGGTGTTAAAGGCGTGAATTTAAGTTTATCTTGAGCAACTTGCTTAATTTTTTCATCGTTTGTGTTTTCAATTAAATAACGAAGAATTCTAGGGTTCTGCATTTTAGAAATAATGAAATCAATGATGTCAGGGTGCCAATCCGCTAGCATGATCATCTGGGCGCCTCTGCGCGAACCGCCCTGCTCAACTAGATGTGTCAGTTTCGCAATATCATCGAGCCATGAAACCGATCCAGATGACTTTCCGTTAACGCCTCGTGCTAGAGCATTCTTTGGTCTTAGTGTTGATCCGTTTGTTCCAACACCGCCGCCTCGGCTCATGATCTCCATGACTTGTTTTCGGTGATCAGAGATTCCTTCACGCGAATCTTTAACGTATGGCATTACATAACAATTAAAATAAGTAACGTCTGTTTCTGCGCCTGCTCCATACAAGACTCTTCCTGCAGGAACAAAGTTCATTTCTGAAAGCTCTCTATAAAACTTCTCAAATGATTCTTGACGCTTCTCTTCAGTTGTTTCCACTGATGCAAGCCCTGTTGCATTTCGGAGAGCAATCTGCTCGTAATAAACTTCCAACGGCTTGTCCATCACATCAAGAGAACGTGTAATCAGACCGCTTTCTGTTTCTTCCGGCTTATCAAGCGCGGCTTTAAATTCATCCTCTACTAAAACGACTGCACTTTTGTCGTCCCAATTAATAGATTGAATGAATCCAAGACCTCTTGCTGGAAATTTTGGATCCTCCTTAACGGTTAAAACGACAAAGTCACCTGGCTTTAGTGTTTTCTTTTCCGTGTCTTTGAAGCTGTATCGATCAAGCATCACCAGTCTGGAAACACCTTTATGGGTTGTTTTCATATCTGATGTTACGGGATGAACTTGTGGAAAATGGGCTATATCTGCATTTAAAGCATCAAAATCGATACCTTTTTTTTCGGTTGCAACTGTGTCCATTTTACTCCTCCTTTTCCAATATGGTACATACGCTGATCATCTATATGTTGTATGTATATCCTCTACCCTTATACTATATATACGTAAACTGCCTGTCAAAGAAAAAATCTTGTCAAACTTGAAATCAGGAGTAAACACTCGAAAATTAGTGAAAATAAATCAATTTTTATGATTTTATGAAAGATTTGGCTATAAACTAGATTTGTATTATTTGGAATTATTCGTAACCCGCACCAAACCAAACTTTTGCAAATCTCCTTCTTTCACTCGAAAAAAAATTAATTTCTTGACTCGTTTTTATCAGCAGAGGTTTCGAAAATAAAAAAATCGAAGCCTTTGTTTAAAGGTTTCGATTTTCTATTTTTACCGTCTATCGTCTATATGTCCATTCATCGTTTCGATAGCGATTTTTTGCGATTTCTTCTACCTCAGCCCATTGTTGATCTGTAAGCGCCATAGGTATTAAATTAACATTAAGTCCTTCTTCAAATCCTTTTTGAAAAGCTGCTTTGGCTTCATCTATTGTTATAGGCTTCTCTACTAAATCATTAATGGCAACTGCTTTTTTCTTAAAAGCTGCTTGCATTCGTTCCCGTACTCGTTCACTCGAATACTTAAATAGATCGAACAATTTATCCTCTTCTATCTCTAATAAAATGGAACCGTGCTGTAAGATAACACCTTTTTGTCTTGTTTGAGCACTTCCAGCCACTTTCCGGCCTTCAACTACTAGTTCGTACCAAGAGGGTGCGTCAAAACAAACAGCAGAACGAGGATTTTTAAGGCCTTCACGTTCTTCTTCTGTTTTCGGCACTGCAAAATACGCATCTAATCCGAGATTTTGGAAACCTACCTTAATCCCTTCAGAAATGACCCTGTATGCTTCTGTAACGGATTGGGGCATCGCTTCATGTTCTTCAGAAACAATGACACTATACGTCAGCTCTTTATCATGAAGTACTCCTCTTCCGCCAGTTGGCCGTCTAACAAAACCTAAATCATATTTTTTTACAGCATCCAGATTTATTTCCTTTTCTACTTTTTGAAAATAGCCAATCGATAAAGTTGCCGGATTCCATCCATAAAAGCGGATAACTGGAGGGATTTTCCCTTCACTATGCCACGTTAATAGTGCTTCGTCTAACGCCATGTTAATCGCTGGTTCACAATTTCCTGAATCAATAAAATACCAATTTTCTTTTTGCATGTATTTTCGTCTCCCTGCACTTCATTCGTAACTAGTTTACCAAATACACTCGTTGTGTCAAAAACAATCGCTCAATATCTATTTTTCTTTTGCCTATATGGCTTGTCATCGCTATAATTGGAGTAGATTGTTTAAAGGAGTGCAAGTGTAATGGAATGGATTATTTTATTGGTTATCGCAGTAGCTGTAATCGGCTACATGGTAGGTATGGCATTTTACCAAAAGAAATATTTAAAAACATTAACTGAAGAAGAGTTCAAGGCTGGTTACCGCAAAGCACAATTAATCGATGTTCGTGAACCTGATGAGTTTAAAAAAGGACATATTCTCGGAGCACGAAACATCCCTCTATCTCAAATGAGACAAAGGTTAAAAGAAGTGAGAAACGATCAGCCTGTTTATTTATATTGTGAGAGCGGTTTTAGAAGCGCACGTGCAGCACAATTCTTAAAAAAGAAAAAATACGGCCAGCTTCACCACCTGCAAGGCGGGTTTAAAAAATGGACAGGCCGTGTGAAAAATTCATAAACATTATGGAAAGCTAACTCTAAGGCTAAAAATTTGCCATAAAGAGTTAGCTTTTTTTAATTAATTCTTCCTAAAAAAAGCACATTACAGCAATAAAATTCTTCACCAATTAAAATTGGTTTCCTCTTCAAACAAAAAAACTCTTCTTTCATACAAAAATGAACTCTCTTCAGACAAAAATGACCTCTCTCCAAACAAAAATGCACTCTCTTCAGACAAAAAGATTCTACCATCAAACAAAAGAGGCTATTCAAAAGTAACATTACTTTTGAAACAGCCTCTTCTCATTTTTACTTGCTGTATTTTAAGATTGGCTTTCTTGCAGCTGTTGCTTCATCCAATCTTTTTACTACTGTTGTGTGCGGAGCTTCTTGAACGATTTCAGGATTTTCTTCCGCTTCTTTTGTGATTTGAATCATCTTATCGATAAATTCATCCAATGTTTCTTTTGACTCTGTTTCCGTAGGCTCGATCATGATTGCTTCCTCAACACTTAACGGGAAGTAAATTGTAGGAGGATGGTAGCCAAAGTCTAAGAGACGTTTAGCCATATCCAAAGTCCTTACGCCCAATTTCTTCTGACGGCGTCCAGACAATACAAATTCATGCTTACAATGCTGTGTAAATGGAAGATCAAAATAAGGCTCGAGTCTGCGCATTAAATAGTTCGCATTTAATACAGCATTCTCAGATACTTGGTGCAAGCCATCTGGACCCATCGTCATAATGTACGTAAACGCACGGACATTGATACCAAAGTTTCCGTAGTACGGCTTTACACGGCCGATTGATTGCGGTCTGTTGTACTCAAACTTGTAAACATCATTTTCTTTAACAAGAACCGGTTTTGGCAAGAACGGAATCAAATCAGATTTCACACCGACAGGTCCTGATCCTGGTCCGCCACCGCCATGTGGACCCGTGAATGTTTTATGCAAGTTAAGGTGAACGACATCAAAGCCCATGTCTCCTGGTCGTGCAAAACCTAAAATAGCATTTGCATTTGCTCCATCATAGTATAGCTTTCCACCTGCTTCATGGATGATCTTTGCCATCTCAAGGATATGCTCTTCAAAAAGACCAAGTGTGTTTGGATTCGTTAACATTAGTGCTGCAACGTCCTGATCTACAACACGCTTCAAATCTTCTAGATCAACTAGTCCTCGTTCATCTGACTTAACCGTAATCGAATCAAATCCTGCAACTGTAGCAGATGCTGGGTTTGTACCGTGAGCAGAGTCAGGTACGATTACTTTTGTACGGTTAAAATCTCCATTTGCTTCATGGTAGGCACGGATCATCATCAATCCTGTCCACTCACCATGCGCTCCTGCAGCTGGCTGCAATGTTACTTCATCCATTCCTGTAATCTCTGCAAGAGATGTTTGAAGACGATACATCATTTCCAACGCACCTTGAACGGTTTCTTCATCTTGAAGCGGATGAATATTCGCAAATCCAGGGAAACGGGCCACATCTTCATTGATTTTCGGATTGTATTTCATCGTACATGAACCGAGCGGATAGAACCCTGAGTCAACACCATGATTACGGTTTGATAATGCTGTGTAGTGGCGGACAATCTGCAGTTCCGAAACTTCTGGAAGTTCCGCTTCTTCCGCACGCAAATAGTCTGAAGGAATAATAGATTCTACATCTACTTCAGGAACGTCCAGTTCAGGAATGCTGTAACCTACACGGCCCGGCTTCGATAATTCAAAAATTAATGACTGATGTTCTGTACGCATGATAATCCCTCCAAAACATTTGCAAGTTGGTCAATTTCTTCTTTTGATCGCATTTCCGTTACTGCCAGCAGCATATGATTTTTCAGCTCTGGATAAGAAAGACCTAGATCATATCCGCCGATCATTCCTGATTCTAGCAATTTCTTGTTCACTTCTTTTGCTGAACATTTTAGTTCAATAACAAATTCGTTGAAAAATGGGCCATCAAATGCAACTGCCAACCCTTTTTCTTCCACTACTTTCTTCGCATAATGCGCTTTTTGAATATTTTGATAAGCTACTTCCTTCACACCTTTTTTCCCTAGTGCAGTCATAGCTATCGAGGCAGCGAGTGCGTTTAGTGCCTGATTCGAACAGATGTTGCTCGTCGCTTTATCACGTCTGATATGCTGTTCGCGCGCTTGAAGAGTTAATACGAAACCGCGTTTCCCATCTTCATCAACCGTTTGGCCTACTAAACGGCCTGGAACTTTACGCATAAGTTTTGAAGTGACTGCAAAATAGCCACAATGAGGTCCGCCAAAGCCTTGAGCAATTCCAAACGGCTGAGCATCCCCAATAACAATATCCGCCCCAAACTTACCAGGAGGCGTTATTGCTCCTAAAGCAAGTGGATTTGACGAGACAACGAACATTCCTTTTTGGCTGTGGATAATTTCTTCAATCTCTTTTAACGGTTCAATTTGGCCAAAGAAGTTAGGGTACTGAACAATGACACATGCAGTTTCTTCATTTACAGCTGAGCGTAATCCGCTTAATGAAGTGAGTCCATTCTCTGTTTCAACCTCGACTACTTCTAAACGCTGGCCTTTTGCGTATGTTTTCAATACGTCACGAGACTCAGGATGAACAGATTTGGAAACAACAATTTTTTTCCTGCGTGTTTGCGCTGCTGATAATAACCCTGCTTCGGCAAGAGCTGTTCCGCCGTCGTACATAGAAGAGTTTGCAACGTCCATCCCTGTAAGTTCACAAATCATCGTTTGGAACTCAAAAATAGCCTGCAGCTCACCTTGAGAAATTTCTGGCTGGTAAGGTGTATAAGCTGTATAAAATTCAGAACGTAAAAGCATATGGTTCACGATAGAAGGTGTGTAGTGGTCGTATACACCAGCACCTAAAAATGAAGCATACTCTTTCGTGTTCTTGTTTTTTGCTGCAAGGCGAGTCATTTCTTTTACAAGTGCAGGTTCTGATAGTGCTTCTTCAATATCTAATCTTCCTCTAAAACGTACTTGCTCGGGAATGTCTTGAAAAAGTTCTTCTGTCGTTTCGATACCAATCGTTTCTAGCATTTCTTTTTTGTCTTGGTCTGTCATAGGTAAATAGCGGAACGTCATTGGTTTCTCCCCCTTAACTCAGGATTATTTTCCTCGTTTATAAAATGGTGAAGCTACTACTTTTGCTTTTAAACGTTTTTGGCGAATTTGAACTTCAACTTCAGTTCCCAATTCACTATGTTCTTTATCAAGAAGCGCCAGCCCTAAATTCTTTTTTAATGTTGGGGACTGTGTACCTGTTGTTACTTCTCCAATTTTAACGTCACCTTTAAACACTTCATAATGAGAACGCGGAATACCTTTATCGATCATTTCAATACCGACAAGTTTTCTCGGCGCTCCTTCTTTTCTTTGCTGAGCAAGCACTTCTTTACCGATAAAGTCTTCAGCTTTATCTGTTTTAACAGCAAATCCAATGCCAGCTTCCAGCGGTGTAATATCTTTTGTTAATTCTTGTCCATATAATGCAAGCTTTGCTTCGAAACGAAGCGTATCACGGGCCCCAAGCCCACAAGGGAGTAACCCGTCTTCACTGCCTGCATCTAAAATCTGTGTCCATAATTTCTCTGCATCTGCTTGGTTGAGATAAATCTCAAAACCATCTTCTCCGGTATATCCTGTTCTCGAAACAAGAGCAGTAATTCCTGCTAATGAAACTTGATCTTTAAATCGGAAAAAGCCGATTTCAGATAGATCTGTATCAGTCAGTTTCTGCAGAATGTTTTCTGCTTTAGGTCCTTGAATAGCAAGCTGTGCATATTCAGAAGACACGTTAATAAGTTCTACGCCTTCTGTAATATGACTTTGAAGCCATTCAAAATCTTTTTCAATATTTGAGGCATTCACAACTAGAAGGTAGTCATTTTCCGCTCTTTTATAGACTAAAAGGTCATCCACTGTACCACCATTCTCATAGCACATCACTGTATATTGAGCCTGTCCGTTTTGCAGCTTGGACACATCGTTTGTCATCGTGTACTGAAGGAATGATAAAGCGTTTGGTCCCTTAACATCGAATTCACCCATATGTGAAACATCAAATAATCCAGCCTTAGTTCGAACTGCCTCATGTTCCTCTTTAATACTTGAGAATTGAACAGGCAATTCCCAACCACCGAAATCAATTACTTTTCCACCGTGCTCTTTGTAAATATCAAACAACGGTGTACGCAGCAATGTAGCCATGTGAACTCCTCCTTTTTCATAACTTAAAATTTTCGATCATTCTTCTGGACAAAAAAAGGACAGAAAGACCCCTGTTTTTTAAAGGTCCTCTGTCCTGCAACCGGTAAGTTTCTCAAATTGATACCTGAGTTTCTTCGTTGGTGGCTTTCATCTATAAAAAAGCACTCTCCAGAGATGCGTCGGGTAAGAGTCTTTTTGCCTGAGAGTTTCACATATGTTTGCTCCTTCGGCGCCGCTAATCGCAGTCTCTCCTCTTACTTTCATTCGCGAGTATGTTATTGTCCAAGGTCGCACATACTATTACTATGTTTACTACATTATTATCCTATCATTTTTATAAAAGGAAAGGCAATGAACTTTTTTACAAGAAAGGAAATCCGGTATGAAAATCGACGTTCAGTTTCAGCGTGATTGGCATGATGAATTTTTGAAACGTGTAGAAGAAGATGGGCCTTGGGCTAATTGGGAATTATATAATTTAGCTCTTGAAGCTGAAAATCACTTAGCCATCCCAGAATTTTTAGGACTACAGGCACCCAATCATCTTCCGGATATGACATTCCTTCCTCATCAGCTGGACGTTGCAACGACCGTTATTGAACAAATGAACGGAAAAGCCATTCTTGCCGATGAAGTTGGTCTGGGTAAGACAATAGAAGCTGGTTTGATTTTAAAAGAGTACATGATACGAAGACTGGCCAAGAAAATATTAATCTTAGTTCCCGCTTCATTAGTCATTCAATGGACAAATGAGCTTAACTCAAAATTTTTCATCCCTGCAGTTGCTCAAAAAAAAGCATACGTATGGGAACAATGCGATGTTGTTGTCTCATCTATCGATACAGCGAAACGTGCGCCACATAGGGATATTGTTCTAAACCAGGACTATGATTTAATCATTATCGATGAAGCTCATAAGTTAAAAAACAAGAAAACGAAAAATTATGAGTTTGTCCAGTTGCTCAAAAAGAAATTTTGTCTTCTTCTGACTGCCACCCCTGTTCAAAACCGTGTAGAAGAGATATTCAACCTTGTTTCTTTGCTCAAACCCGGTCATTTAGGTAACCGAGAAAATTTTGACAAGGACTTTAAAGAAGATAAGCATTCTTTAAAAAACGAAGAAAAGCTCAAGCAATTAGTGAATAAAGTGATGGTTCGAAACAGACGTGAAGAAACTGGGTTAGAATGGCCAAAACGGATCGTAAAAACCATTCCTATTACATTATCAAAAACAGAACGGGATCTTTATGATGAGATTACTACTTTAAAAAATGATTCCTATTTTGACCGCAGTAAATTTTCAATAGTGACATTGCAGCGTGAAGCTTGCAGTTCCAGAGAAGCTGTATTCTTAACACTAAAGAACATGCTTCAAAAAGATGTCCCGACAGCGGCTATGGAAAATCGAATCCTAAACTTAATGAAAAAGATTGAACTAGTTGATCAAAATTCTAAAGCCTTAAAAGCACTGGAACTGATCCAATCGATCAATTCAAAGGTCATTATTTTTACGGAATACCGGGCGACACAGCTCTACCTTCAATGGTTTCTGCAGCAGCATGGAATCTCATCTGTTCCTTTTAGAGGCGGATTTAAACGGAGCAAAAAGGATTGGATGACACACCTTTTTAAAACCCGTGCTCAAGTCCTAATCGCAACAGAAGCTGGGGGCGAAGGAATCAACCTGCAATTTTGCCAGAACATCATTAATTATGATTTACCGTGGAATCCAATGAGAATCGAGCAGCGTATAGGACGTATTCACCGAATCGGCCAGCAAGGTGATGTTCATATTTATAATTTCGCCACACAAAATACCATTGAAGAACACATTCTAAATCTTTTGTATAACAAGATTAATTTGTTTGAGAGTGTAATCGGTGAACTCGATGAAATTTTAACCAAGTTTGAACTTAAAAACATTGAACGTCATATCGCTGACATATTCAGCACTTCCGACAGTGAAGGGGAAATAAGAGTGAAGATGGATAACCTGGCTTCCCTTATTAACTTAGATGGCGGAATTAAACAGAAAGGATGGGAAGAGCATGCAGCAGCACGAGATTCATCGATTTCTTGAAAGGTATTTTGATGCGAATGAATGCCGAATACTCGAGAAAAATTTCAGCTATATGAAGGTCCAGCTTACTGTCGATCTTGATAAAGTGCTCATGAACCGTCCATTCTATTGGCACTACCTGGAAAAAACAGGCGGCACTCCTAACCCGATGACCCTTACATTAGTAACAGGACAACAGCCAACACCGGATGGAAAAGGAGAGTTTATCCATTTTGGCTCTCCTCGGCTTCATCAAATATTTGCATCATCAAAAAAACTGGCTTCTTTTATTCGGCTTTATGAATCAGTACCTCAGCAAGGTGCTCAAGTTCCGCTTATACCCTGGCTGTGT
The DNA here is from genome assembly GCF_031457135.1 of Fictibacillus barbaricus. Lineage (GTDB taxonomy): Bacteria > Bacillota > Bacilli > Bacillales > Fictibacillaceae > Fictibacillus > Fictibacillus barbaricus_A. The sequence goes on from NZ_JAVDWA010000002.1 coordinate 575,146, forward strand.
TTGAATGTGAAAGTGACGTATCAATGTGATCAGAAGAAAGACCAAGTGCTTTCTTATGGGATTCAGCTGATCAATGGAACGATTGAAAATCAATTCCACCAGCGCCTCCAAAAATTATTATTAACGAAGCGAATTCCTGACTTTTGTTACACCCTATCACCATTTATAAAACCCGAAAGTGCCCTTAAAAGAATTGAAGGAAGAATTCAGGAGACAATCAACCAAGATGAACATACATGGGCAGATGAAGCGATAAACCGGTGGAAAGAAGATGAAGAATTACTGGAAAGCTTTTATGAAGAAGTTGAAACAAAGCCCGAATCTTATCATGTTGAAAAGGAAGCTCTCCGTACACAATATGAGCCGAAAATCATGGTTGAGATCATTAATGGCGGACTATTTTATTTAGCAAGATAGCGAAAACGAGGATGACCCGAATATCGGATCATCCTCTACCTTTTTCCAGCCTATTCCGTTTTTTTCCTTTTCTTTTTCATTGCCATCCCTATTCCCATAGGAACCATTCCAAATAAGTACGTGAGCATTGGTTCTTTTTCATTCTTTCTTGCACGTTTTCTTTCCGTTCTTACTGCTTTTGGCTCATCTAAATATTTTATGATTTTTTGTGTCAGATATTTCACTACATCCGTTCCTGCAGCCATCTCTAAACCCCTTTATTAAGACATCACTTTTAGTCTTGTCTTTATTTCCAGGAATTAAACGGTTTTATTTCATCCAATATACGGATGCATATCTCTTCGGCCGTTAAATGATCGGTTATAATGGTTACATCACTTTTTTCATAAAACTCATTTCTCATTTGATATAGTTCGAAAACTTCTTCTTTGGTTTTCGTAAGAAGGATTGGCCGTTTGTTTCGTTCCTCTTCCTTCATCAACCTCTTCCATAATATAGGAAAGCTTGTTTTTAAATAAATGACGGTTCCTTTGCTTTTCATATAAGATAAATTTTCCTCACGAACGACAGCACCCCCGCCTGTCATAACGACAGCGTTTTCAAGCGGCAGCTGTCTTATAGCAAGGGACTCATAATTCCGGAAAGCTTCTTCTCCCTCACTCGCAAATATTTCTTTTATCGTTTGACCGCGAAGTTTTTCAACTGTGGTATCTACATCATAAGGCGGAACTTCCAGCTGTTTAGACAAGAGATTCCCAACAGATGTTTTGCCGCATCCCATAAAACCTACTAAATATATGGTGTTCAAATCTAACCCTCCACCCATTTCGTAACACGATTCTGGCTTACATTATAATATACTTCCACATTTTTTGTATGCTGATGAATGGTAACAGCTTCTATTTCAATAAGTCTTTCATCAGTATTTGATTCATTGACAGTAACTTTAACATTGCCCTCTTGCCAAGTAAAATAATATTCTTCAGAAAAAGAGCTATTAGATGCCTGCAAGAGTTCCAGCGTTTTTTCTAATGCGTCCCTCGAAAGTCTTTCTTCCCTCCTAACATCCTCTTCAAAGTATACAAACTGTCTTTCTGAAAACACTCTTTCCGTTAAATAACCAAAGAAAAGAAGAACAATAAAACTGAGAGTAACGATTAAAGGATAAATCACACCCCTTTGATCACTCATTTATTCATTGTTTGAAAAACACGGTGATATTTTTGGTCTAATGAATCAATTATTTCAATCTCTATAAAATTTTCTGAGCGCCTATTTATTTCTAAGGAATTAATATTTTGCAGCCAAACTTCATGACCCATTCCATTAACCTGCTTGCGAATAAGAGAATGATATTTTGAAAAACTTGTTACATTCCCATTATCAGCTGCAAGGTTTAATTGATTGTTTTGGATTTCAATGGCAGATGCTTCTCTGATTTCTTTTCCTATCATCGAGAAAAATAGAATCGTGTCTTCTAACTGTGAAATGGGAGGTGCTTTTTGGAGAGGTATAAGAAACAGAGGAATTATAGATGTAAGCATAAGCAAAACACCTAAAGCAATGATGACTTCCAGTAAAGTATAACCTCTTTCGCTTTTTACAACTTTACAAATGAGCGGCACACGTTTTATATTCTTTTCCATTCTCCCCCCTGAAAATAATACAAATTTCATATTCATCTGAAACACCCTTTTGGTATTTTAATAAATAGGTTGTTCCTAATTGGTCCCACTCTTTATTTTCTAAAGTTTTATTAAAACCATAGTTAGCTGCTGCAAAATCTGCTTCGTTTACGGCATATAATAACTGTCTTGTTGTTTTACTTTCTTTATAGATGTCATATACAAAATGAATACTCATCGCTGAGACAGCTGTAAATATTACTAGACCCATCATACATTCGATTAAAAGATATCCTTTACTGTTTTGAAACATAAAATTTCCCTTTGCCTATTTGAAAGACCATTTTATACGTATGATTTCCTGAATGAACATAGAGTGTACCCGCACGATTAATATTTCCAAATTGGTTATATTGAATGATCAATGACATGGAATAGTTTACGAATGTAATAAATTCAGGAAAAGACTTCTTAACCGGTTTACCAGTTTTGTAACCGCGTATCTCGTAAAAATGATCATCATTATTAATAATCAAACGATACGTACTGCCATCCATTATGGCTCTTTGTTGAATGTGCAGAAGGTCCTTTTGAAAAGCAGCAATGAAATATTCCGTTTTTCGATTTTTTTGAAACGCATCAAATTTAGGTATAGCAACTGTCCCAATGATTGAGATAATCAAAAGCACGATGATCATCTCAATTAAAGAAAAGCCATATTGATCATGATGTGATTTCACTCGGCAGAAGGGTCCTCATTATTCACACTTACGTTTCCTTCACTATCAATCGTTAAAGGGCTCTTATCCGGACAAACAATTGTATCCACATATCCTTGCTCTTTTAATTCTTCCAGAGTCGGCAAATCGCCATTTTCGGCTTCGTAAGCTCCTACTTGCCCTTGAACAAGGTCGATGGTCGCTTCACATCCAAGTGATTTAACCACTTTATTGTTTTTTGTCATACTAGGTAAAGCGATTAACATGAGTATTGATATAATCAAAAGGACAATCATCATTTCGATTAAGGTAAAGCCATTTTCATTCTTCATAAAAACATCCTCCTCATAATGCTTCCATAAGATTAAACATCGGTAATAACATTGAGGCAAAGAGCAAGAGGACAAACCCTCCGATTAAACCGAATAATAATGGCTGTATCTTTTGCATGGCATTTAACAGCTTGTCTTCTAACGCCTTAAACAGCCATTCGCCATATTGAAGCAAGTCGGATCCCAACTTTCCATGAACTTGTCCAAAATGGATAATTCCAGCTAACTCTTGTACATAAAAGGGTTTATCCTTTAATAAATCAGGCAAGGATTTTCCATTAATTAATCCCTTTTGTATCCTTATACTCTCTTCTTTCAAAAATTCGATTTGCATTTGTTTTTCCATTACGATTAAGGCATCCGTAACAGATAACCCGCTATTCAGCATCGAGCCAAAATTGACACACAAATAATGAGTGTTCAAGAGCTTAAGATAGCTTTTTATTATAGGAATAGATGTCAAGATAACCATTCTAGATGACGGCTTTATCCTGTTTTTAAATACTGTCACAGCAATTCCGCAAAATATTAAAAAAGCGAGAAATAAGAAAACGATTTTGGGGATGAAGGTTAATAAATAAATCATGATGGAAGTAAATACAGGGGTCTTAATTTCAAGTGATGAAAAAAGCAGTAAAAACTGTGGGAATAAAAAGTGATAAAAAAGAAAACCGATCCAAACCGTAAGAAATATGAGAAACAATGGATATCTAATCGTTTTATTTAACCTCTCCAGCCATTCCGCTTTCTTTTTCATAAAAATCCCATTTTCCATTAAACTTTCAGCAATATTTCCATTCGCGCTGTTAATACCAATAGAACTTAAAACTTCCTTAGGCAAGTCTAATTTCGAGAAAAACTCAATCAGTAATTGTCCATCATCAAGGCTGTCCAAAGCATGATCCAGAAAATATTTTTCTTTTTTTCTCAGCTGCGGTCTTAACAATTCGGTGCTTTTGTTTAAAGAATAGCCTTGATCCAATAATTGACCTAGTTTATAAAGAAATGCTCCCTGAGAAGCTCTTCTCCATTTTTTGATGATCAATGAATTTCAGCCCCCATCCACTTCTCGTAGCTCTCTTTTGTGATAAAACCTGCGGCGTAAGCATGATTAAAATAATAGGCGAGAGATTTAAACAAAGGGGCAGCTACAGTGTAGGATGATTTTAAATCGATGGCGTTATCCAGGTCTTTTCCGCTTAAAATTTCATAAAGTCCTGCCCTTCTGAATGACCTGTTTTTAAAACAAAAATCTTTACATTCATTTCCGCAATATGGACAAGGAACTGAAATGAGCCTTTGAGAAACAACCCCCATCAGTGTTTGCTTGAGTTCTGTTTCTTGAATGCCAAACTCTCTTAACCGCTCAATACACCCTAAGCAATCCGTAGCATGCATAGTGGAAAGAACCAGATGCCCCGTAAGTGATGCCCGAATGACTAACCGTGCAGCAGCTTCGTCACGGATTTCTCCGATCATAATCACATCAGGATCATGACGCAGCAATGACTTAAAACCTTCACCGTAGGTTACACCTGCTTTTTCATTGATTTCCATTTGTAAAAAAGTATCTACTTTTCGTTCTACAGGATCTTCCAATGTGACGACTTGCCGTTTAAATTGATTTTGAAGAAATTGGAGCAGCGTATAAAGGATTGTCGTTTTTCCAGCGCCTGTTGGCCCCGTAAACAGCAAAAGGCCGCTTGAACGTCTTATGAGTAAAAGAAGCTGCTGAAGTGTTTGAGGGAAAAGTGAGAGTTCACCTATCGATAAAATTTCTTGTTGAGGGAGAATTCTTATAACGAGAGATTCGTTAAACGCAGAAGGTATGGAAGAAAAGCGAAGATGTACGTTTTCATTGTTTACCATGGCATCCATTGAGCCACTTTGGGGTTTTCTGATTTCCCCGATGTCCATTCGAGCTGAATATTTAAAATGCGAGATAACACGCAGGTATTCCTCTTGAGAAAGTGTTTTAAATTCAACCAGTCTTTCATCGATTCGAAATTGTACGATCCCTCCTTTTTTTATGGGTATGAAATGAATATCTGATGCTTTTTGTTTAACAGCTTCTGTTAAAATCGAACTGCTTAACAATTTTATTGGCAATCGATATCAGCCTCCTTTATTGCCTTATAATAAGAAATACTTCGTTTTCAAAAAAAATCCTGCAGCATTTTTTATTTATCCGCATATAAAATTCGACACTGCTCATACTAGTATTGTTGCATTGGGCTATAGCCAAGCGGTAAGGCAACGGACTTTGACTCCGTCATGCGCTGGTTCGAATCCAGCTAGCCCAGCCAAAAAAACACTCTTAAAGGTTAAGAGTGCAGTTTTCAGGACACATGACTTGAGATGTGTTCTTTTTCTTTTTTCTGGCATAGCTTTTTCATCTCTCCAGGACTATATCCAGCAATAAGTTTTGTCCCATCTGTAACAATAGGTCTTTTTAATAATTTTGGATTATCCACTAATAATTGAAGCATTTCATTTGTCGTTAACTCATCAATATCCACTTTTAGGGATTTAAACGATTGGCTTCTTCTAGCTAAGATTTCCTCTGTTCCTGCTCTAGTTAGTTTTAAAATATCTCTAAGCTCTTCAACTGTTGGAGTATCCTTAAATAAATGTCTTTCATCAAAAGTTACTTTATTTTGTTTAAGCCACATTTTAGCTTTCCGGCATGATGTGCAGCTGGGATAAGTGTAAAAAGTAATCTCATTCATCCTTCCTCACTCCTTTTAGTTTAACAATACCTTTATTTTGGACAGGCTAAACTAAAATCAGCTAAAATTTTGTTAAAATTTACTATACATCATGAGTGACGCTTACAATTGCCATTTACAAGCAAGTGGAATCTCATATATAATACTAAAGGATACAAGTATTGGCTAAAAAAGGAGGGATACATATGTCAAGAATGTATAAAGTGTTGGGATTTTGGACAGGAATCATCGGTGTCATGGCTTATCTTGGAGATTTGCAAGACATGGCGTTATTGTTCTTAGGCCAAACCATTATGTTCGTTTCATTAGGTTATTTGAACTTATCTGAACGTATGTATATTTATATCTTTGGTGCATATTTAACAGTTTTCTTTGTAGGTTTTACATACTGGTCAACATTTATGATGACTCCTGGAGCTGGCGGACATTAATATCATCAGCTACTAAAAAAACGGTTCCGTTAATTAACGGAACCGTTTTTTTGTTGTTGTAGAACTTGAAAGCCGTTAGCAAGTGTATGATCGAAGAGAAAAGAACGTATCGCCCTGTTTCTCTTATGTTCCGCTGAAAATGGATCCGTTTGCATTGAGTTCGTTAAATATGTTAACATTCCTTCTTTTAATAAAAAATCTCCTTGCGTATGAAATGCAATCGTTTCTACATTATTTTTACTCGCTGTATGCTCTACTTGGTCCCAATCAACATGATAAGTGATATCCATCTCACCGGAATGAGATAAAGGGTTATTTATGATTTGATGATGAAAATATCCCCTTACACTTCCTTCTTTTAGACTTTCCATACTCCATTGTTCATTTTTATAGCCATAATCAACAAAGAACAATAAAGCATCTTCATTAATCCATCGATACACATCCTCCAGCCACTCAAGCATTTGAAAAGATACTTCAAGATCAAAATGGATCGGCCGAGATGTAAAAAGATTATTCAAATGGATAATTAAATATGGGTCCCGGGTTGGCACATATTGAAATTCGAAACCGTCATCTTCCTGGTCAAGCCCTACTACTTTCTCGTACCAGGCTTCCCCACGATTTTGAAATATGCGCAGCGGAAAAGCATCTAATACTTCATTTGCAAAAACAATCCCTTTAAATAAAGGAAAGATATGCATCAATTCATCAAGCGTACTAAAAATTTTAACAGGCAGATTCTTCAGCTCTTCTTTTAGCAGTTTACGGTGATAAGGGCTTTTCTCAACAATGATATAGGATAATAATTCATTATCCTCCTCTCTGTTCCATGCTCGTATTACCTGTTTCGCAAAATTTCCATTTCCTCCGCCAAACTCAACCACAATGGGATCTAATTTATGTGATTTAATACTTCTAACAAAAACCGATGCCCATACTTCTCCAAATACATCAGACACGGAACTGGAAGTATAAAAATCTCCTTTTTTTCCGATTTTCTGATGCTGTTTCATATAATAACCAAAAACGGGATGGTAAAGCGCTTGTTCCATATATTGTTCAAGTGTTAAGTATTCATTATTCTTTAATTGGTCTTTCAGTAATGTTTGAAGAGACACGTTTTAAAACCCGCTTAAAAAAGGATTTGAATCCATTTCCATTCCAATGGTTGTCTCTGGCCCATGACCGGACAGTACTGTTGTCTCTTCTGGTAATAGAAGAAGCTTCTGATGTATGCTTTGTAATAACAATTTTTGGTTTCCACCAAAAAGGTCTGTTCTGCCGATGCTTCCTGCAAATAAGGCATCACCTGAAAAGACAGCATTTGCACCCTTTAAATAATACGATACACTTCCTGGCGAGTGACCAGGTGTGATCAAGATTACAAAAGAAAAAGACCCTATTTTAAGCATCTTGTCATTATCCGTTAAAATATGGCTCGCTTGTTTGGCAGTGATACTCTGACCAAAATATAAAGATCCGTTCTTTTTTGTGTTCCCTAGCCAATCTGCTTCCCTTTTATGAATATAAAGAGGCACATCGTAGCGTTCTCTTACTTCATCGACTCCACCTATATGATCAAAATGGGCATGTGTTAAAAGGATTGCAAGAGGTTTTAATTGATTAGATTCGATATTTTGTATAATTCTTTTCCCTTCACTGCCTGGATCAATAATTATTGCTTCATTCTCCCGGTTATAAATGATATATGTATTTTCCTGAACTGGACCTACTGTTAGCTTTTTCCACTGCATTACGTTTCCTCCATTGCAACTTATTTATTTCTATCTTACACTAAAATAATCAAAAATACGGAGGAAAAACATGAAGCATTATTATGGTTATGAATCAGAGGAAGTGATTCCAGATCAAATGACGATTATTGACTCGGCAGATGATCTCTTTATTTTTGAAAAGCCATTGCTAGATAAAGAGTTGATTCCTTTATTAAAAGTCCATCCTCAAAAAACGACAAAACTGTTTGATGATTATGGTTTCTTCTCTGACAACGGTAATTGTTATTTGTATTTCGAGATGATTTGCGCATTTTTGATTTCAAAAGGTAATGAACAGCAGGTTACCATGTTTTTGTTTCAAGTTGAAGAAGAGTTGATTGCAATCCATGAAGACATAAAACCTATTTTCATTTTAGGAAGGCAGCATGATCTGCTTATTCAAAAGTGGGCAGCATCCTATAAAGTCGAAATAGAATTTTTAATATCTTAATTGTTCACTCGACAAATCTGGATAAAACAAGTAAAATAGTACTCGGGTTTACCTTAGTGAAAGCGTTATACATAAGATTGGAATACTCCAGAGCAAGGGGGCACTTATTCATGGGATTAGCCGTTATTTTTGGTGTGGTAGCTATATTAGCTGCATTCGGATTATTACGTTCATTAAAAATTAAAAACTTAATGGCTGCTGGTTTTGCGTTCTTAACATTTGCTGTATTTGGCTGGTTTACAGTTATGACAGTATTAGACGTATTTATGGGCAGCGGCGGTTCAACTGGTCACTAAAAACAAAAAAAAGCCATCCGGTAGTCATTATCGGACGGCTTTTTTAATTTTAACTTTTTCAAACTACATATATAACCCCGCAAGCAAAAGACCTCGTGTATCTTTATATATTTGATCAAACTGCCTAAGCGGCAGCGGATTGACACCAATTCCAAGTTCTACAGTAAAACCCGGTCTCTTATATTCTTGAATATACCAGTCCTTATAGCCCGCATAACTATCTACATAGCGGATTGCTTTATAACCGCTTACTTTTTCAAATTCAGCAGCAAGATCTCCCGAGACAGGCATTGGTTCATCTCCTTCGAATCCCCAATAAATTTCTTTGCCCTGTGTATGAAGAGCGATAACACGGTCAAATTCGAACCTCTCAACAGCATCAGCCATTGCGATTGCCTCGGGTTCAGTCAGAGGCTTCTCACCCGGAAAATCTCTAGAGGCTGGCTCTTGCGGTTTGCGTTTTTGTTCAATCTCCCATTTTGCCGGAAACTGATTATTCAAATCAACTCCTCTAATATTTGCTTTCCAATCAGAGAAATCACGTTTCCCGTGATTCAGCTTCAACACCAGCTCCCGGTATTCTTCATTTTCTGGCGGCCCATTCAGTGCAAGATCAACTCCATCTGGGTCGACCATAGGAACAGCTAATAATGTAGAGTCTCTATACAGGGTCAGCGGGTCTCTTTCATTAAGGTGTTTATTTGTGGTTAGCGCTTGAGCATACTCATTTATAAATTTCATTAATATCGCGGTTGTTATCCACTCATTGCCATGAAAAGAACCATTAACATGTACTTTTTTTTGTCCATTCCCTATAGATAATATATCAATCGGTTTTCCAAGAACGGAAAATCCAATGGTTTGTTTTTTAATGAATGGGTAATGTTTTATCAATTTTTCAACGTCTTCATTCAGAGCACTGAAATCATATTTTCGCTTCGCTTCTATCGTTGGAAAAGACATAAAAACAGGAATAGATATTTCATCATTCGGAGATATTTTCATTGGATTTACCGCTTGGTTGAATAAGTACAGAGCATCAACGGGTATACTCTTGTTTTCAGCAATTGTAAAAAAAGAATCTCCCTTCTTAATTTTATATCTTTGAATCGTTATACCCGGTATTTGAACTTTTTGTCCTGGTACTAAATCAAGAGACATTACTTTAGGATTGGAGTCTTTGATTAAGTTAAAAGGGATTGACAAAAGCCTGGAATAATACCAAAGAGAATCCCCATTACGAACTGTAATTTCCAATCTGAGCCCTCCTAAAAAAACGTTCTCTTAAAGATGTATGTTTAGGAAGACCAGATATGCAAAAAAGTGCCTAGCCGAAGCTAAGCACTTTTTATTCTTACTTATTTTGTTTTGCTTTGTCCTTATCATAGAAACGTAAAAGGTCTCCGTAAACAATTCGGTCAGATATTTCAAGATCTGACTTCGCACGTTCAGCACCTGGCTTACATGCTTTACCGTCCACTGGTTTACCAGTCGCTTTGTCATAACATTTACCTTTTGTGAAAACATTGTTTTTAGTGATATACGAGTTATCTCTAAGAACAGCAAAATCCCCATGGTCTTTAGAGAATAAATCAGTACCTAGATCAATATCGCCTCTTGTATCATTTCCAAGCAAATGCTGAATAGTTGGCTTAATATCAACTTGACCAGCAACTTCGTTCATTACTTTACCTTTATCACCTGGAATGTGAATAAAGAATGGTACTTTTTGAAGCTGTATTGATTCGAAAGGCGTGATGTCTTTTCCTAGGAATTGACTCATTGCCTCATTGTGATTCTCTGAGATCCCATAATGGTCTCCATATAAGATGAAGATAGAGTTGTCATATAATCCTGCTTTTTTTACTTCATCAAAGAACTCTTTTAATGCTTCGTCTTCATAGCGTACGGTTGTAAAGTATCTATTTACTGTTCCGTCGCCTGATGTCCATTCAGGAATAGACTGATCTTCCTCATTTAAAGTGAAAGGAAAATGATTTGTTAACGTAATAAATCTTGTGTAGAACGGTTTCGGCTGTTCTTTTAAGTGCGGTATTGTCTGTTTAAAGAATTCTTTATCCTTTAATCCCCAACCGACTGAATTTTCAGGTGTTACATTGAAATCTTTTAATGAGTAGTAACGATCATAACCTAAATTATGATACATAATATCGCGGTTCCAGAAACTCTTGTTATTCGCATGCATTACTGATGTATAGTAACCTTTTTCTTTCAGTAACTCTGGTGATGCATTATATTCATTTTGAGAATGTGTGAAATAAACAGCTCCACTTGGAAGCGGGAATAAAGAGTTATCTACTAAGAACTCTGCATCAGATGTTTTCCCTTGACCCGTTTGGTGATAAAAATTCGGGAAATAGTAGCTGTTTTTAGTAAGACTGTTTAAAAACGGAGTAATTTCTTTACCGTTAACAGACTCGTTAATCACAAAGTTTTGTGTAGATTCAAGGGAAATAACAAAAACGTTCTTCCCTTTCGCCTTACCGAACATCTCAGGATTCGGTTCCTTATAATTTGCTCGTGCATAGTTTTCAATATCAGTAATTTCGCTGCTATCTGCAAATGCACGCTGCGCTTTTGCTTTAGATTGAAGAATGGAATCATAAATATGGTAATTATATGTTCCGATGTTTTTAATAAGCATCTCACGGTCAAATGTACGTGTTAAAAGCTGAGGACGTTCTGTTTCAGCAATTCCGACATTGACAATAAATAGTACTAAAGCAGCCATAAATGTTAAAGTAACCTGCTTGCGAGAGGCACGGGCCGGACGATAGTCATAGCGTCTCATGAAATAAGCCAGCACAATAATATCTACAAATAATAAGATATCTGTAGGCTTGATCAATTCAAAAATACTGTTTCCTAAGTCACCCATGTTACTTGTTTGAAACAAGACCGGAATGGTAATAAAGTCTGTGAAAAACCGGTAAAAAACCATGTTTGCATACATTACAAAACTCATTATCGCACTGATTGCGACAATCATTCTTCTATGAGCTTTTCCTTTAAAATAAAGTGTTACCCCAAGGAAAAGAACAATAGAACTGATCGGATTAATAAAAAGGATGAACTCCTGCATTTTATTATCCATTGGTAAATCGAAAGCCGTTTTATAAACGATATACGTTTTCATCCATAGTAATGCAATTGCTATAAAGAAAAATCTATATTCAGCAAATGCTTGTTTCATTTTTTCTTTCATACGTTCTCTGACCTCCTCAATCAAAAAGAACTCTTGTTTTTATTTCCCATCTTATACTCAACCAACACCGATTATTGTTAAATGTGTGTTTACAAAAACTTAATCAAAGGATTACATAAAGAGTATAATATATGGTTTTGAGCAAGAATTCAATACCTAAAAGTACTATTTCAAGATTCTGACAAATTTTTCACAAAAACTATTTTTGTATTACCCTGCTTTCTGCACTCATAAACCATTAGACGAACTTGTCACAAAAAAGTTTCAAAAAAATAAAGCTGTTTTTGTATAATTTGTGCTCTTGGAAGTAGTTGATTTCTGTTTCAGGATGCTCGCTTTCCGCGGGGCGTGCGGTGAGCCTCCCTGGCGCTCTGCACCTGCGGGGTCTCACCTGTCACACTGATCCCGCAGGAGTCTCGCACCTTTCACTCCAATCAACTTGCCAATGATGAGAATGATGAGAAGGAATAATACGTTCCAAAAACAACAATCTTTTAAAAAGAAGCATGCAGATGTATAAACCAAAATAAAAAGAACTGCCTGTCAGCAATTCTTTTATTCAATATCTTATTAAATATTGTGTTTAGCAAGCCATGCCCCGCCAATTACTCCTGCATCATTACCAAGCGTGGCAACTTTTAATGAGGCACCTTCAGCCACTCTCGGAAGGGCGAATCGCTTAAACTGCTTTTCGAGTCTCGACATTAAAACATCACCTGCTTGCGAAACCCCTCCTCCGATAACGATCTTACCTGGGTTAATGCTATTGGAAAGATTTGCAATAACAAGTCCTAGATGGAATGCAACTTCATCTAATGTTTCAGTGGCAGCCTGATCTCCATTTTCTGCTGCGTATGCTACATCTTTCGCTTTAAGTTCACCATTCTCCGACAAAATTCTGTTAAGTGCAGATGATTTATCATTTCCGGCTTTTTCTTTTGCGATTCTTGCTATTCCTGTTGCAGAGGCTATGGTTTCTATGCAGCCTGTTTTTCCACAGTTGCAGGCTGCTCCACCTTCAGGAATAGAAGTAATATGTCCAATTTCGCCTGCCATACCGTTTGTTCCATGCATGATGTGTCCATTAACAATTATTCCTCCGCCTACTCCCGTTCCAAGAGTCACCATTAGCAGGTTACCTTCACCATCACCTGCACCGAGCCACATCTCTCCTATAGCAGCAATATTCGCGTCATTATCAACGATGACAGGGAGCCCGGTTTCTCTTTCAAGCTCTTCTTTCAAAGCGTAATTTTTCCAACCTATATTAACAGCATGATAGATAAAGCCAGTTTTCATATCAATGAACCCTGGAGCACCCATTCCAATAGCTAAAAGCTTTTCCTCTGTCTCAGAAAGCTGCACTAATTGATTCTTGATTGATTGAGCAATATCTTTAACGATGCTCTTGCCATCTTCATTAATATTTGTTGGGATCTCCCACTTTTCGACGATATGACCATCTAGTGTAATAAATGCAATCTTTATTGTTGTTCCGCCTAAGTCTACTCCAACTAGCCATTTTCCCATTTTATTTCATCCTTTTTGAGTTATTGTAATTTGTTGATTGAAGCACGAATAATTAGTACAGCTTGTTTGAAATCGTTTACATCAATCAGTTTTTGATTGTACAGTTCTCGAACTTCATCTTGAATGAGTTCTAAATCCCCCAGTGGATTTCCTGTATAAATGATTGTCCCGAATCTTTTTAAAAGCTGCTGGACATCATATATTGTTTTCATTTTCATCACCAGTGTCATTATACCAAAAAATATAACATGGTGGTGCAAGCCTTTGCACTTAAATGCCCAAAAAATAAAAACAGCTGTATATTTTACACAGCTGTCTTTTTAAAAGGTCATCGATCCGGATCTCTAGGATGAAGCACAATTGGCCTTCTATTTTTCAATGGCATAGGTATTCTAAAGATTACATCCCGAATCGCTTTGGGGTTAAATGGAATAAATGGCCAAAGATAAGGAATGTGAAAAGATTTGAACGATACAAAAAATAATACAGTAAGCGTTAATCCGATTACATAGCCAGGAACTCCAAACAATGCCGTGATCGTTAGAAGCGATAACCGCAGCATACGGTTGGCAAGACTCAATTCATACGTCGGGGTTGCAAAGGTTCCGATTGCAGCTATTGCAATATATAATACAACTTCATTTACGAAAAGCCCTACTTCTACTGCTACCTGGCCAATTACAATGGCGGATACCAGCCCAAGTCCTGTTGACACGGAAGTAGGCGTATGGATCGTAGCCATTCGCAGCATATCCATCCCGACTTCAATAAAAATAAATTGTAAAAACAATGGAATATTCCCGACTTTTTCAGGACCAATAAATGATAAACGATCTAATAGGAGCTCATGATGAGTAGACATTAGATACCATAACGGCAAAAGGAAAATAGATAACCAGACTGCAAAAAAACGAACAAATTTCAAATAAGATCCTACGATCGGTTTCTGCCGATATTCTTCTGCATGCTGTAAGTGATGCCAAAAAGTCGTCGGTGTAATCAAAACAGATGGCGATCCATCGACATATATTAATACGTGGCCTTCAAACAAATGGACCGCTGCAGTATCGGGACGTTCAGTATACCTTACGAGCGGGTAAGGATTAAGATGCCTGCCGCAAATAAATTCTTCAACTGTTTTTTCCCCCATGGGAAGACCATCCGTATCAATTTTCTTAAGGGATTCCTTAATTCGGTCAACGATGTGAATATCTACTATATCTTCAATGTACGAAATACAGACGTCTGTCTTAGAACGTCTGCCAATACTAAAGTACTCCATCCTTAAAGACCGGTCACGAACTCTTCTTCTCGTTAGTGCTGTATTAAAAATAATCGTTTCTACAAAACCGTCCCTTGCACCTCTTACAACACGTTCGACATCAGGTTCTTCCGGTCCGCGAACGGGGTAGGTCCTGGCATCGATCTGAATAAATTCAGTGAGCCCTTCAACTAATAATATGGTCGGACCAGCCAGTACCCAATCAATTCCTTGATTTAAATCGTCTGATTTGGAAATCTCCACATAAGGTATATAGGTTTTCATTAACTTCATTAAAGGGTCAGGATCCAGTTGGCACGGCTCAATATCCGCTAATAAATTCATTAAATAATGAAGTATGTCGTCTTTTCCAAATCCATCTATTAAGAAAATCGCCATTTTTCGACCTGCATACTCCAAATCCAGATGCAAACAATCAAAACTAATATCAACACCAAGCTCTTTTTTCAGATATTCAACATTTTCTTCATAATTGGGGGAAAGAGGTTGTTTTTTTGGCAGATAAGTCATTTTCATCACTCCTCTGCCTATCATCCTTCTCTTCCAATAGTTTTTTCATACATCTAATAAACAATAAAACCCTAGCCAGAAGACTAGGGTTTTATTAATGAATTATACAAGAGGAGACAATAAATATTCTTTAATTAGTGCGGTGGTATTTTTGAGAGAAGATACATGTGTACGCTCATACGCGTGCGAGGCATCAATTCCAGGTCCAATCAGTCCATGAGCTACATCAGCACCCGCACGGATAGCAGCCGTTGCATCAGAGCCATAATACGGATAAATGTCTACCTTAAATTCGATGTTATGTTTTTCTGCTAAAGCAGTTAAATGCTTTCTTAACCCAAAATGATAGGGGCCGCCTGAATCTTTTGCACATATACTTACTGTAAACTCATCCGTAGATTGTCCATCGCCGATTGCACCCATATCTACAGCTAAGTACTCAACTGTTGCCTCCGGAATATTGGAATTCCCGCCATAACCAATCTCTTCATTATTACTAATTAAAAAATGAGTTGTATATGGAAGGGCTAGTGATAATTGCTGAATCTCTTTAATCAAATACATCAGTATAGCTACACTTGCTTTGTCATCCAAATGGCGTGATTTTATGAAGCCGCTCTCTGTTTCTTCAAATCTTGGCGTAAATGATACAAAATCTCCAACAGATATACCAGCTTCTTCAGCATCCTTTTTTGAACGGAAGGGCTGGTCCACTCTAACTTCCATATTCTTTTCATCACGCTTTAAATCATTCATCCCTTTATAGACATGTGCGGCGGTTTGATGCATAAGAACGGTTCCTGAATATGATTTTCCATTTGAAGTATGGATATTGCAATATTCACCTTCGATCGTATTCCAATAATAACCGCCGATTTGATCCAATTTTAATCGGCCGTCACTTTTTATTTCTTTTACCATTGCTCCTAAAGTATCAACATGTGCTGTAAGAAGACGATGTTTTGAGTCATCTTCCCCTTTAATTGTAGCGATAATGGCTCCCTTATTTGTCATAACATAAGATATTTTATTTTCTTCAAAAAAATCTTTCATATACTTAATTGCTGCTGCTGTATCACCTGAAGGACTCGGAATATGTACAAGCTCTTTAATAAAATTTACAATCTCTTTTGTTTGAATTTCCATTTTATGTTCTCCTCGCCATCATTAATATTTATCACTTGGATATTCCATCTTCTAAATCTCCTAAGGGAGCATAAGATTTTAACAATAAGTTTGTCCTTAGAGGAGGCACCCCTTATGAAGTGGAAAATTTCAATCTTCATGCTGATAATTATACTGGTAATAGGAATCATCTACCAGCCGTTTATTAAAAAAGAAGCGAGGGAAAGCATAACTTTCTTTCCTTTAGACAGCTCATATACCTTCGATGAGGCATCTACTACCCTTACTTTCAAAAAGGGAACGCCGGTAAATTATATATTAGACTGGATTGCAAAGTCTAAATCATCAGAAAAAGTTTATTTGCGGCAAGACATTTCAATGGTTTTTCAAAACGGGGTTTTTAATAACAAAATGACAGAATGGAAGACGACTGCAAATGAAATCTCAGTTGAAAAAGATCTGGAAGGTAAATCTCCTGGACTTTGGGAGGCTATATCTTATCATCAAGGGGAAATTCATATAAATGATGAAAAATATCGCTCTATGCAAAACATGACGAGCGACTATATTTATGCGGTCCTCCCAAATGGTTCCTATATCGGAGTTAAAAATCCGAAAAACAGTAGAGAAAGACAATTGAAAAATGAATTAGATCAGAAGACAAACCAGTTTCTTCAAAAGACTTTAAATGAATCAACAAATTATTTTCAAATCGATAAAAATAAATATGAAACTATATCACTTCAATCATTAACAAATTATAATCAAAAACCGCTGCCAGGATTTTCTCTGGTTAAAAGCCAAGAAATTATCGGAAAGTTATGGGAAGGGCTGTACAAAAACTATTTTGTAAATATTACAACTAAGTCTGGTCAAAAAGTAAGTCCAATCGGCAGCAGTATGCCATATATTCTAATCAGTAAAGATAAAACGCACCTCTTCGTTCTTTTCCAAACGTCAACAGGCGAAAACATTCAGCTCATTCAATATATTTCATAAATGTGTTCATTAATTTCTCAGGAGTTTGACAAATTTGAATACGACTATCTGATCCGGTAAATTTCCTTCTTTCAGGATTCCACCAGATTCCCGTCCATCCTGCTTGAACGGCTGGAAATATATCAAATTCTAATGAATCACCGCAATAGTAGTAATATTTTGCATTAGTTTGATTAGCAGCGTATGTAAAAATGTCCGGACTCGGTTTAGAAAGTGATATTTCTGAAGATATATAAACTGCAGCAGTTGAAAGGTTTAAACGTAATTTTTCCAGCTTGCTTCTTTGTAAATGAGAATCACCATTAGAAATAATACCCACTTGGCAGCAAGACTTACTGATCTTGCACCACAATTTCCCGATCCATGGGTACGGTTCTACAAATGAAGGGATACTCTTTTCAACCTGATATTGAAATTGCAATAGCATATCATCATTAATGGAAATGGGCAGATTCATTGAAATGAACGAAGAAATAAGTCGATTTCTGCGATATTCCTCTCTGGTCATTCTATTGTTTTCATAGGCAGTCCAGTATAAATCACAGAAGCCTTTATAACATTGAAACCATTTTTCCACGTCGACTAGCTGGTTAAGCTTGGGAACGAAAATAGAGTTAAAAGCAAATAAAGAAGCCTTCTTAAAGGAGGCTTCATAGTTGAATAACGTATTATCTAAATCAAAAAAGAAAGCACTATTATTCATCGAACACATATTAAATCAATTCATCCATCATTTTTGACCGCATCCCGGGAAATGACATAGCACTTCCAACTATAAAACGGCGTATGAAAGATTGACCAAGTGCCATATTTATAAGGCGATAACGCATTTGATAACCAAGCATTAATGCTAATAAGATTAAAAAACCTTTTATAATGAAACCCTTCATAAAAAAACCTCCTTACTCTTACTTTTTCTTCTTAGAGGCTTTTTTATTCGTTCAACGTTCCATGCAAAAGATTTAGCTGTTCTTTTGTATTTACATTTATAAAGAATGGTTCTTCGTTTTTCTCCACATCAGCATAAGTGGTATTTACACGGTCAAGAACTTCCATAACTTTAAATGTTTTCGTCCTTAAACAGGCAAAAACCTCTCGAATACAAGTATGTTTATAAATTCCATTTAAAGGATATACCTTTCCATTTATCACAGGTATTACACAATCACTTTCATGTTCTTGAGCCCACGTCAGCCATTTTTCATACATTACACTTTTCATTAATGGCATATCACATGGAGAAACAAGGTAATAATCTGCCTTTTTCCTGACCATTGCACTGTATATTCCTGCTAACGGACCATTTCCCTTAAACCTTTCGACATCCTTAATCCATAACACGTCTTTAATCGTTTTAGATTTTACTTTTTTTAGATTCTGCAAAATTTCATCTCTTGTAACTACAATTACACAGTCAGAAACAGGCGTTAGCGTTTCAATTGATAAATCAATAAATGACTGATCTTTAAAATGGGCAAGCGGCTTTGGACTTCCAAATCGTCTCGATGCACCACCTGCTAAGACGATCCCTGTAACACTCAGTGTATCAGCCATAAATAAAAGCCCCCTCCAATAATGCCTCCAATTAATGTACAAAGAAAATTCACTATGTTATTCGTAAACCAAGAAAACCCGTAAACTTTTACAGTTTTCGTTTTACAATGAAAAGCAGCTTCCGTTTCTTTTTTACAAACAGAACAATAAAATCTCTGCTCAAACCATGCTCCTAAGAACGTATCTGCCATATTTCCAATAAAGCCTGCAAAAATGATGAGAATGATCATATGAACAGATTCTAATTGATACAAGTAATAGCAGGATGTTCCGATAATTGCAGCACCGGCAATCGCAGCAAATGTACCAAGCCACGAAACTGCACCAGATAAACCCTTATCAACTTTTCTCCATTCCTTTATATGAAAAGGCTGCTTTTTTGATAAAATGCCAATTTCAGAAGCCCATGTGTCTGCCATTGCAGCAGCAAAAGCAGAAACGAAAACAACAAGCCAAACAGAATCTTTTAAAAATAAATGAAAAATAGCTGCAGCTAAAGCCACTCCCCCATTTGCTAAAACTTGTCCTGCAGTTCTTCCGTACCTTTCTTCTTCACATGCTTCTCCATCTTGTTTTTGTTTTTTTTTCCATTTTGTTAATAAGGAAGATGTTAGAAAAAATAAACCAAGAATGATAAGACCCTTCCACCCAAAAGATAAAAAAATAAATAACCCTGTAAAAAAAGCGGTAATACTTCCTTTTATCGTGAGAAATCTATAATGAACAGATAAGATACAAAGAAAAATGATACCGCCTATGAAGAAGCTATCCATCTATAACAGTAACCCTTTTTCTGTGATAATCTGTTCAACCGGAATATCATATTCTTCATATGGCAGCTTTTCGGCCATCTGATCCATAAATGCAAGTGCTACCGTTGATCCATTAAAATTTGCTAGGTACCGGTCATAATATCCTCCCCCATATCCAATTCGATAGCCAGACCGGTCAAATACTAAACCAGGAACAACTAACAAATCTATACGTTCGGACGTTATCACTTGCGTTTTATCAACGATTGGTTCAAATAAATCCATATAAATATTTTCAAGTTCATCTAAAGAACGCAGCTCTCTAAATTCCATTTCCCAATTCTTTTTATAACATTTTGGTACACCGATTGTTTTGCCTTCTATCCAAGCTTTTTCAATAATAATGGATGTATCAAGTTCAAAATTTCTCGATACGGTGATACCAATGACCTTACTGTTCCTCCATTGCGATGTTTCAAATAAAAAGTTACCGATTTTCAAACTTCTTTCTTTTCTTTCCTTTTCTTCGATCGATACTAATACTTGCTTAATTTTTTTTCGCCATTCGGATTTTGTCATATGTAAACACCTCGTTTGTTATCTTACATTGATCTTATTATTTCATATTCTCTTATAAAAGCCTAAGACTCTTCCTGAGCCGTTTATTTATTTTGGCTGTTTCCGTATTTTTAGTTGCTGTTGAAAGTGGTTGATTTCCGTTGCAGGGTGCTCGCTTTCCGCAGGGCAGGCGGTGAGCCACATTCGTACGTTTCACGTATAAGTGTCTCACCTGTCTAGCTGCAGCGGTTAGCCCCTCGAGGTCAAAAGTTTAATGGTCCCGAAGGCAAAAAGCGCCTTCTTAGCCCATTCCCCTTTTGCTTGTCGGGGCTGATCAAACCGCATTCGCTTTTGCTTGTCGGGGCTGAACAAACCGCTTCCGCTTTTCGGACTGCCCGCCTGTCCTGCAGGAGTCTCGCACCTTGCACTCCAATCAACTTGTCGACGAAGAAAATGAACAACATTAACCAAAAGCAATAATAACTTAGAAGGCAAGCCTGTTAAAAAAGAAGTGGATAATTTCCGCTACAGGGCTTTCAGCGCCAGTGGCACTTCATTAGACTTTTTTAAACGCTTTTACATATCGCAGTTCCTCTTTTCCCGTAAAACAAGGAAGGCAATGGCCGCAATACATCGCACGAAGAGAATGAACAATAAGAGAAAAAAATAATCTATTAGAAAACAACCGTTTATTTATGTAAATAAAAAACGCCTGATTCCACATGATGTCATGGGAACAGGCGTCTTTTTGTGAAATTACTTCGTTTCACGGTGAACTGTGTATTTCTTTAAACGTGGGCTGTATTTTTTAAGCTCTAAACGGTCTGGATTTGTACGCTTGTTTTTTGTAGTGATGTAATTACGATCACCAGTTTCAGTACAAGCTAAAGTAATATTTACACGCATTGTTGTTTCCCTCCAAATCTTTACCAAAGTACATTTTCATGGTTACTAACAGTCATTTTCCATCTAATAAACCATACTTTAACATGATAACAAATTCTAATGTAACGAGCAAGAGAGATTTATGAAAGTTTCTCATAAACAGTTGTGTATTCCTTTACTGCATCTACAAAGGTAGCATGAGACCATGTTAACGGGGCAACCGAAAGTGCTTCTCCAGTGAACGGATGCAGCTGTTCAGATAAAACTCCAGTTGAGTAACTGTGTTTGTGTACCCATTCTAATATTTTACGCGGAGTTTTCAGATCCTCTTTCGATTTAGCACATTGAATATACCACTTTGCAAGCCATAGCGTACATATTAGCCAAGGGTTACCCGGTGCTTTATCGATTTCATGTGTCTGCTGAAAGTAATAATCATTTGTGTATCTGGCTAATCCGCCAACATTCGTTTTAACGCTCAATTCTTTTTCCATCTCATGCATGGTTCGTACAACCCGATCATCATCTGCCGAAAAAACACCAAAAGCAAACAAGGCATACATGCTTGACTCCATTGTAAAGTCTTTTTTATAAGCGTTATTATCTAGGAGATAGATGCCTCTTAGGAATCTTCCTGCATCTTCATCATACAAATGTTTCTCCATGCCCGCTTTCACTCTTTCAGCACCTTTTTTGTAGCGCTCTGCACGATCATCCTCGCCAAAAAGCGTAGCAAATTTATACGCTGCCATCAATCCGCCGTACACGCTGCTTGCTGTGAAGGTAAAAATACCTCTTCTTTCTTCCCAAAGATCGTAAGAAGGAAGAGGTAGATCAAGTTCTGCGTGCATGTATTGCAGTAAAAACCTTGCACTTGGTCTGACTAAAGAACGGTATAGCGATTGAGCGAATTCAATATCACCAGTTTCATTATAATGTTCCCAAAACGCCCATAATACTAAAGCTGTTTCGTCTTCTTGTATGGGCAGCTGCCTATCCCCTGCCTTATCGATCATTGGGTGCCATGATGAACCAATCGAGCCATCAGGATTATATTTATGATGAAGATAGCCTTCTTTTGTTAATACTTCTGCACAGCGTCTATAAAAGTTTTTTACCATTCCATGAAACCCAGCTTTAGCTGCTGATGCTGCAATCAGCGCCCCGTCTCTCGGCCACATATAACTGTAATGGTCCCGATTATATTGCTGTATATCAGAATCGTTCGCTGCTATGATATATCCATTCTCATTCGTTTGTGTACGAATGATTAACAAACTTCTATTGTATAGATCCATCAATTCTGCAGACAGGTCGCAAGCATTAATCTTAGTTTTATTGACCCATCTGCGCCAGTACACATCAATTTTATCGAGGGTGAGGGATGGACCAATTTCCATTAAATAATCAAATAATGAATAAACCTCTTCCCTATTTCTTCCTACTGTTAAAGAATAAAAGACGTTTTTGCTCTGATGCGGCGGTACAATCCCTTCTACAGAAAACGTACTGTCTACAGATCCTTGTGCGATGGGGTTAACATGCAAGTAGCCATCTTCTGCATCTTTCCAAGTTCCCTCTGCACTTAAGAACCGTTTTACACCTGTTGTGTATTGATTCATACCCTTTCCGTCAAACATTCCATGAAAAAGAAAATACCGGTTTTTCTTGTAATGAATGATCACAGATCTTTCAGGATCATAGTAAGCCGTATCCCCTACCTCTGTTTCGTAAATAGAAAGATCCTGGTGAAAGAACAGTTTAATCTTCTTTTCTTCACTCGTTTCATTTATTACTGTGATTCGACGCATAAACATATCTTCTCTTTGATGAACAGCATCTTCAATTTTCAAGGTGATACCTTCTTTGTGATTCGTTGCAAACGAAAGGGTTACTAATGAATCTTTATGATAACCAGGATTGATCACCCAGTCATTTGAAGAAAGCCAAGAAAAGGAGCCATTAATACTGGCTCCTAAACGATTGGCATGACCTTGGACGTGATTTTGCTGCCCAACATACGGATAATAAATATCCCTCATCTGTAAATTTTGATCGAGATTAATTAAAATCTTTCCGTTTCCTAACACTAAATGTCTTGGCATTTCTTACACCTGCTGATACAACTGTATTTTTTCGATATACTGCCGAGCTGACTTTTTTGCTGTTTCAGGATTTTTATTTTGTGAATATACCGTAAAGACAGGCTGTTCTACATCAGGTAAAATAAGTGTCCAGCCCCCCTCAGGATGAAATACTTTTATACCATCAAGCAGTTCTACATTGTTATCCCGAATATCCTCCATCAGCTTTCGCATGACACGGCCTTTTTTATCTTTTGGGCAAGCAACATATTCCCTCAGCATGTGAACATCAGGCAGCAGCTTCACCAGCTCAGAAAGAGTGATTTGTTCGATAGCCATTACTTCAAGAATATGAACAAACGCGTATTGAGCATCATATTGATAGTTTAATACTCCGTCTCCCACTTCCATAATTGACCTTGGATTAGCTTTCGTCCGTATCAGCTTCCCGTTAAGCCTTTCTGCGATTGAATCTAAAGCTGAAGAACCATACACTGGAACCGCCATCTCTTTTTGTTTCCCATGTAAGAATGATGTAAATACATATAATGCAAGCATTGTTTCTTCATCCAGAACTTCACCAGTCTCTGTTATCAGCCTTAGCGTCTCTCCCGATTCTCCAATTAAAACACCAATATTCGCGTTCGTTACTTTTACAAAAGACGCCATCTCCTCAGCTTGTGTTTGGTAAGGAGCGGTTAAGATCTCACAGTTGAGCCGGTTATAAAGGTTGGGAATGAAATTTAAATACGGCTGGTGGTTGTAATTCACTACAACACGAAACTTGGCTTTTTGAATTCTTTCTACTTGTATTTCATTTAAAAGCGCCGTAATATAATTTTCGTGTTTGTTCGGTTGTACCGCACCTTTTCCAATTCTATCAAAAGAAGCACGTCTGTAATCTTCCTGCCAGTAGGCATTCTCAATTTTCCGTTCAAGGTCAGAATGGATCGGCAGCCCTTTGCTATCATAGAATTCGATCATTAATTCCTTTTCACCCGTGAAATTCGAGAACCTTACATATACACCGCCTTGCAATATTTCATCCTCAATTGAGAATCTTACAACCGGTGCAACGGTTGGACTGATATCAAGTGTATGAATACCGGATGAATGAAGACCCTGTATAAATGACTGTTTAATCATTACTGAGAAATCGTGTGAATCACTCGCAATCAGAATTTTAGAACCATACGGAAGAACTGCTCCGTATGCTGAAGCGAGCCTTGCGATGTAATCCGGTGTAATTTCTACATTCGCAATTCCTGAAACACCCCGGCTTCCAAATAAAGATTTTGTTGCTTTTTTGCCCCATACGATTGAGGTATGCACAAGAGCTTCATCAAATATTTCCTTTTCTGGCCAAATTTTTACGTCTGGCTTTAAAGTAGCTTTCTTTCCGATCGTGCAGTGATTACCAACGACGGCATGCTCAAAAACGGAGGCATCTTTTTCAATTTTCGTTCCATTAGCGATTGTAGCCCCTCTAAGCTCACACTGATCCCCAACAAAAACATCATTCCACAATACTGTCTTTTTCAATGAACTGCCCGCGGACAATACACTATTCTTTCCTACTACCGATAGTTTTCCAACATGAGCCCCTTTTCGAATTACAGATCCATCTGCTATGCTTACCGGTCCTTCAATCGTAACATCGTCTTCAATTGTTACGTTTTCCCCTACCCACACTCCTGGCTCTTGTTCCCTACCTGGAATAGGCAGGTCCACTAGGCCATTCAACATGTCATAATGTGATTGGCGATATTGCTGAAGATTTCCGATATCTGACCAATACCCCTCTGCTTGATAGCCGAACAAATTTCTGTTTTCTTTCATTAAAAGAGGAAATAAATCTTTACTGAAATCAAATGGTACATCCTTTTCGATATAAGAAAAGATTTCAGGCTCTAATACATAAATCCCTGTATTGACTGTATCGCTGAATACTTCATTCCAGCTTGGTTTTTCTAAAAATCTAATGATCTTTCCTTCTTGGTTTGTCATGATTACGCCATATTCCAACGGAGATTCTACTTGCTTCATAAATATGGTTGCCAAAGAGTTTTTCTCCTCATGAAAACGGATGCCCTTTTCTAAATTAAAATCTGTTAACGCATCTCCGCTGATTACCATAAATCGTTCATCTAAAAAATCTTCAGCATTTTTTATGGAACCAGCTGTTCCAAGCGGTGATGTTTCAACAAAATAATGCAAATTCACTCCAAAATCGCTTCCATCCCCAAAATAATTTTTTATGGTATCCGGAAGATAATGTACGGTAACTGCAATGTCTGTAATTCCAAACTTCTTCAGGAGCTCGATGCCATATTCCATCACAGGTCTATGAAGCATTGGCACCATTGGTTTTGGCATGTTGCACGTAAGCGGTCTTAGTCGGGTCCCTTTACCACCAGCCATGATTACACCTTTCATTACAGCACTCCTCCTACTATTTTGTTCTCGTTGTGGATTTGTTCGTATAAGTGAGCAGTTCTTTCAGCAATAGAGTCCCAGCTGAATACGGTTTTCGCAGTTTCTTCTCCTGATCTTGCAATCTGTTTGCATTCTTCAGGATGGTTAAGCATAAATTCAATCGCCCAAACAATACTTTGAGCATCATCGGGGTACACTTTTAAACCCGTTTTTTCGTGATCAATAATTTCTTTTAAACCACCCGTGTCTGAAACGATTGTAAGCTTACCTGCTGCCATTCCCTCTAATGCAACGATTCCAAATGGTTCATAATGACTCGGAAATAGAGCAGCATCCGCTTTATTCAGCCATTTATTTCTTTCCTCATCACTTACAAAGCCTGCGAGTTGGACATAGTCTTCTACTTGATTGCGTTTTATTAAATCAGCTAGTTCGCCATAAAACGGACCTTTCCCAGCAATCACAAATTTCACTGGAACTTCTCTTTGTTTTAATCGTTCTGCGGCTTGAACAATTGTTTGGAATCCTTTTTCTTTTACAAGTCTGCCGACTGAAAAAATAAGCAGTTCTTTTTTATGTTCAGTTTCATGATCGATTTGTTCTTCATGATTGAGCTCTAGCAATTGTGGATCGATTCCGTTGGGTAAGATGCTTATTTTCCTTTCTGGGATACTGAATACATCTGTAAGTTCATGCTTCATATAATTACTGCAAACAATCAGTTTGTCAGAACCATCCATTAACTCCCACTCTTTTTGATTGATTTCATATTGAAGTGGAGAAGTAATGCCGTTGTTCCTGCCATGTTCTGTAGCATGAATGGTTGAGATTAAAGGAATGTTTAATTCTTTTTTTAATGCAAGTGCAGCCACTGATACGAGCCAATCGTGCGCATGAATACAATCAAATTCAACTTTTTTGAATACTTCCAAAGCTTGGTCAGCCATAGCCATGTTCAGGCTGCCGGTCCAATGAAAGAAAGACTCAAAATTTGGCTGTTTTCCTAAAACTCTATAGACATGCACTTCGTTGTTAACTTCATATTCTGGATATCCTTCAACAAATGAAGTAATGACATAAACTTCGTGTCCAAATGCTGCAAGTTTTCTAGACAAGTCATATACATGTCTTGAAAGTCCGCCTACTACCATAGGGGGAAATTCCCATGACAGCATTAAAATTTTCTTGCCTTTGCTAGTTGTATTTGTAAACTTTTGCTGTACATATTGATCATGAGGACTACGAAAATATGACCATAAAGGTATGTTCAAAAACGGATACTCATTTTCATAAGCCATGATTTCATTAATGTTATACCCTGCATTTTTAACAGATTCATATAATGAATGGAATCTTTCAATGTGCTCTTGAAATCTATTTTTGGCATATTGTGCTGCACTATTTTGGTCCACAATAAATGCCCAATCCGAACTCGCAGCAAGCATCCACTCTCTTACCATTTGGTCTGCATAACGTTCCATAATCTTGTTCGGGTTTTTTTCATTTGAAAGATAAGCAGCTATTTCAACCAATTTCTTTTCACAGTGATGAAGGTGGCGATACATCCAGGCATTTGTTTCGTTCAGCCATACTTCACCGCTTCCATTTCTTCCCCATGTCGAGAAGGAGGGTCGTACTGTTTCAAGGTCTTGATAATGTCGGTGTAAAAATTCTTGAGGTGTAATCCAATTGACGTTATTCTCGAGTGAAACTTCCATTGTTTTTGCTAAAAACTCTGGACCTTCAAACCACCAGTGTCCGAATAATTCTGCATCAAAAGGTGCGGTTATTAATGTAGGAGGAAATGATTGTTCATGCTTATGTAAATAATCCAGGAGTCGATGATTAAAATTCCAAGCATGCTGATTTATTTTGTGCAATGCGTTTTCTCTGTTATACCAATCTTTTTCTTCAGTCTTTCCAGTAATTCGCCAGTATTTAAGACCTGTATCTATTCGAATACCTTCAGGGTGGATAAACCCTTGAATATATTCAAGTTCCCTTTCATACGCTACGTCACGATAAAATTCACGGTAATCATAATCACCCGGATAGCCTAACGAAGAGTTCCAAATGGTTTCTGAGACGAATTGGTTTCTTGGGAATAATGCCACCCCATGCGGAGAATAAACAGGTGCGTCTATTCCTTTACTCGGTTCAGGTTTACTCAATAATAAAGTTTGTTCGTCTACAAAGGTGTATCGAATCCCTGCATCAAATAAAAGCTTATCTATGCCTGGGGAATATGCACATTCTGGCAGCCAGAATCCAGTCGGTGTCTCCCCGAAATATTTTTCAAACGTCCTGATGCCAGCAAGGATTTGTGCATTCACGGCTTGTTCGGTTGCAGCATAAGGAAGAAAAGCATGTGTAGCGGATGAAGTAATGCAGGATACTTTTCCTTCCTCCATGAAGGATTTAAACGCATTAAGTATTTGACAGTTCGTTTTCTGATACGTATCCATTATTCTTTGATAACGCGTTTCATAAAACGTGATTACTTCTGCTTCTTGTTTATTTTTAGTCCGTTTCTTCTCTTTTTGAAGCAATTTAAGAGTAAGATCCAGATGTTCTAAATATCTTTTTTGTATGACGGAATCACTAAGCAGCTCAAGTACTGGAGGAGAAAAGGATATCGTCCAAGATATAGATTCTGGCTGATCATCAAGAACCCAAAGCAACGGGATATAAGTCTCTGTCATTGCCTCATAAACCCATCTTTCCTCTAATCGATTCGCTTCTTTATGCCTTACATAAGGAAGGTGAGCGTGTAAAACCAATGAAAAATACCCGTTATTCATTCTGTACCTCTCCTATTTGATTTTTTGATAGTACGAATAAGTCGAAAAATTTTCTAGCCATTCCGGCTGACTAACATTTTGCTGTTTCCATCGTTCTATTTTTTCATCAAAAGCTGCACTATGATGAGAGGGAACTGTCTCAGCTGGATTAGATCTTAACAAAGTAAAAAAACTGCCATCGTAAGTACGAGTCCCTGCATCCACGATATAAGTCCTGTCTGGCTCGAGCGAGTGAATAAACCAATTGTTTGTCATTGGAGGGAGTTCCACTTCAAACGTTCGGTGTGCATTATGTCCATAAAAAATAATATCTGTTACATCATATATTTTCAGCACACTCGGAAGGCTCTCCCATTCCGATCGAAAATGCTGTTTTGCCATATTTTTTATGGCATCTGAAAAACTCCAATAAACGTAAATTCGCGTTGCAGAGATCGGCATTAAACATATACTGGATTCCTTATACTCGAATGGCATCTCCCACTTTTTTTCATCAGTAGTTTTAATAGCCTGAGATGATTCCGATACTTCCGGTAAAAGATCTTTTCTATATTTATTCCAGCGATACTGCACTTTGCCTAGAGACATCTCCATCTTTTCAGCAATTTCTTGAAGAGTGAGCCCTTTACTCTTCAATTTCACAATTTCTTCTATCACATTAATCACCTCATCTACATCAGTTATTCTTTAGAAATATTTTTATTCCACCATTTTTAATAATCGTAACACCCGCTATTTTTTTAAACAATGTGTCAAAATAGTCGAAATTTGACGCTTCCAAATCCCGCAAGAGATAACAGTTTATGTAAAGTTTTTGAAACCGTTTGCTCCGACTGATAATTCTGATAATACGACAAAATCATACAAAAATTGCTTTCGTAAACCCTTTTATTTTCCTATATCAGTATCATAGAGAAGAGATTAGTCGAATTGTCGTATTTTATGTGTACTTTTGCGAAAAAACCTATACCCGGATTCAATACTATGTTATAAAAGTAGAGGGAAAAGCTTTAATTATAGGGAGGTTACTATGGAGTTTGCCATCTTTGGATTACTAATCATTGGAGTTGTTCTATTGATTCTTTCCTTTAGAAAAAATCGTGAAACTTCAGTTGAAACACAGCTGGAAAATTTTTCGATTCAATTAATGAAAGAAGTCTATCAAATTAAGAAAAAAATAAAAGTATTAGAAGACGAAATGATGATCAATGATAAGAATTAATAGATTTGTGAGGGGAAACGTATGACAAGCAAAAACCTTCGCGGATTTTCAGCAGGTATAATTATCTCTACTGGAATATTAGCTGGAGTTTATTACATGAACAGCTCCAACAACGATCCAGAACTAAACGATGAGACAGTAGAGCAATATCTTTCTGAAAAAGGCGAGTTAGCAATCTCAGAAGATGAATACACGTCATTAAAAGCCGCTAAAAGCACACCAGCTGCTGCAGAGAAAAAATCCGAACCTGTTGTTAAGGAAGAAGAAAAAGTAACAGAGATGAACTTAACGATAACTCAAGGGATGAGTACTGGTGAAGTATGTGATTTGCTGCAGCAAGGTAAAATTATTAAGGACAGTAAAGAGTTTTTAAAGTATTTACGTTCACATAATCTCGAAGGTCTAGTGAGAGCAGAAACTCACCAGGTAAACAGCAAAATGACTTTTGATGAGATCGCAAAAGAAATTACAAGTTCATAAACTACATAAAAAGAGCGGACCATTGTGTCCGCTCTTTTTCTAGGTTTTTTTTATACTATTAAAAAGAATCTTTAATCATTTAATTCGTATCTTTTTCCTTTTACCAGATAGATCACATTTTCACCAATATTCGTTGCATGATCAGCCGTACGCTCAATGTATCTGCATACAAACAGCAATTGTGTAATTTGTGGAAGGCTGTCTTCATGCTTGGTCATAAGGCTCAATAACTCTTGAATGATTTTCCCATACATCTCATCAACTTCATCATCAATCTCAGAAAGATCTTTTGCAAGTGCTACATCTTCATCGACATATGCTTTTATCGCTTTTGTTAGCATATCAATCGCTAACCCAGCCATTTTCGGAAGTTCTTCTAATGGCTTTATGAATTCTTTTTCGCCAATTCTGATTGTGGATTTCGCGATATTAACAGCAAAATCAGCCATTCTTTCTACATCAGCAGATATTTTAATAGCAGCAATAATTTTTCGCAAATCTGAAGCTACAGGGGCTTGTTTCGCTATAAGAAGAATTGCAAAATCATTAATTTCATCCTCTAGTTCGTTTATGCGTGCATCGTTTTCAATGATTTCCAAAGCTTTTTCTAAATCTTGCTGTTTCAGTGCAGTTACACTCTCTTTTAGAGCGGTTTCTGTTAAAGATCCTAATTCAATTAATAATTCTTTTAGCTCATTTAATTGAGATTGAAAGTTTTCTCTTACGACCATTTTATGTCACTCCAATTTTAGTTTATCCAAACTTACCTGTAACATAATCTTCCGTTCTTTTATCTGACGGTGTAGAAAATATCTTAGACGTATCCGCATACTCTATGAGTTCACCCATTAAAAAGAAAGCTGTTTTATCAGAAATCCGTGCTGCTTGCTGCATGTTATGTGTAACCATAACAATTGAAAATTTCTTCTTTAGTTCCAAGGCTAATTCTTCAATTTTTATAGTTGAAATAGGATCTAGAGCTGATGTAGGTTCGTCCATCAATAATACATCTGGTGTTGTTGCAAGTGCTCTTGCTATACAAAGGCGCTGTTGTTGCCCCCCAGATAATCCCATTGCAGAAGTGTTCAACCTGTCCTTAACTTCATCCCATAAAAAAACATCTTTTAATCTCTTCTCTACAATCTCATCAATTTCAGCTTTCTTTTTTATTCCGTGTACTCTTGGTCCATACGCTACATTTTCATAGATTGTTTTCGGAAATGGGTTCGGCTTTTGAAATACCATTCCTACCTTTTTCCGTAAATCAACCAGGTCCATTTTATTACTAAGAATATTTTTTCCATCAAAATTGATTTCGCCCGACATTCTAACAGTAGGAACCATCGAAACCATTAGATTTAATGTTTTTATAAAGGTTGATTTCCCACATCCAGACGGACCGATGATAGCGGTAATTTCATTATTATAAATAGGGAAATCTATTTCTTTTAATGCGATGTCTTCCCCATACCAAAGATTTAATTTTTTTATATTAAAAATCTCTTTCTTGTTCGAATCAATCACTTGCTTCAAATGATTACCTCCCTATCCAAAACGACCAGTAATATAATCTTCCGTTTCCTTTTTTGAAGGATTAGTAAAGATCTTGTCCGTTTTATCCATCTCAATAAGATCTCCATTTAAGAAAAAGGCCGTATTATCAGAAATTCTGGATGCCTGATGCATGTTATGAGTAACGATAACAATCGTAAAATCCTTTTTCAATTCAATGATCAAATCTTCTATCTTGGCATTTGATATCGGATCGAGCGCAGATGCAGGTTCATCTAATAAAAGAATATTCGGTTTCATTGCAAGTGTTCTCGCGATACATAAGCGCTGCTGCTGACCGCCTGATAAAGATAGAGCAGAATCGTGCAAACGATCTTTTACCTCATCCCATAATGCAGCTTTCCTTAAGCTTTCTTCTACAATGGGATCTAATTTTTTCTTCGAATTAATACCATAAAACTTTAGTGCATGAGTAATATTGTTATAGATGGATTTTGGAAATGGATTTGGTCTTTGGAATACCATCCCTATCTCTTTTCTTAATGCGACTATATTAATATCGTTTCCGACTAAGTTTACATCTTCATATAAAATTTCACCTGTGCTGCGCGCAATGGGAATTAAGTCATTCATACGATTGATCGAACGTAAAAATGTCGATTTCCCGCAACCTGATGGACCAATCAAAGCCGTTACAGCATTCTGTCTAATATCCATATTTACATCTTTAACAGCATGATTGTCTCCATAATAGATGTTTAAATCTTTAACTTTCAAAGCTACTTTATAGTCTTCAGTTTCTTTTAAAGCAATTCTGTTTTTCGTACCAATTGAGACTTTCATGTAATCACCTATCTCAAATATTATTTTGATGATGTAATTTTCTTATGAACAATACTTCCGATCCATCTTGCCAATAAATTAAAAATTAAAACAGCAATAATTAACACCGCTGAAGATCCATCAGCTACTTCACGAACATCCGGTATTAACCCTTGTGTATTAACTGCCCAAATATGAACTGCCAGCGTTTCTGCTGGTCGAAATATATTTAATGGTGAATTAGCATCTAATGGATTCCAATTTGCAAAATCAAGTCTTGGAGTTGTTAGCCCTGCAGTAAAAAGCAATGCCGCTGCTTCGCCAAAAACTCTTCCAGAAGCCAATATGGCTCCAGTCAAAATAGAAGGAAATGCTGAAGGCAGTAATACTTTTCTAATCGTATACCAATGAGTAATACCTAGAGCTAAACTAGCCTCTTTTTGATCTTTCGGTACTGATCTGATTGCATCTTCACATACCCTTACCATTACGGGAAGGTTAAATACTGTTAATGCCAAAGCTCCTCCAATAATGGAATAGCCCCAGCCTGTTAAATTAACAAACATTAATAATCCAAACATACCAATTACAATCGATGGCAATGAAGCTAAAACTTCTATGCAAGTACGAATGATATTTGTGATTTTACCTGGCTTTGCGTACTCTGCCATATAAATTCCACCGCCTAAACCGAGCGGAATTGTAAAAAGCATAGTAAGGAATAAAATATAAAATGAATTAAATAGTTGATTTCCAATACCTCCGCCTTCTCTAAAAGAGCTCGAAGGAGATGTTAAAAAATCAAGAGTCAACTTAGAAAATCCGTGATAAATGATATATCCTAATAAGCCGAAAAGAACTGAAGTAATAATAATAGCAATTAAGATAAATATAGCTGTTGCTATTTTATCCATAACTTTACTGTTCATTAAAACTGCCTCCTAGAAGAAAGATAACGAATAATAATGATAAACACAAAAGACATAGCCAATAAAATTAAGGCTAGTGACCATAAAACATTATTATCCACACTTCCAAAGGTTGTATGACCCATATTCAAAGTAATAATTGTAGTTAATGTTGCAGCTGGATCAAATAGGGAATTAGGAATACCTCTAACATTTCCGATAACCATCTGTACTGCGAGTGCTTCCCCAAATGCACGTGCCATACCTAAAACAATGGCAGTTAATAACGTAGGTGATGCTGCTGGAATTAAAACTCTCCAGATTGTTTGCCACCGTGTAGCACCGATAGCATAGGAAGATTCACGCAAACCTTTTGGCAAAGAACTCATCGCATCCGTTGCAATACTCGTCACGGTCGGTAAAATCATAATGGATAAGACGATCATTCCTGCCAGCAAACTAAACCCATTGCCCCCAAAATGATTTCTAATGAATGGAACTAAAACCGATAGACCAATGAAACCATACACAACTGAAGGTATACCAACCAATAATTCAATTACCGGCTGCAATATTCTTCTTCCCCAAGACGGTGCAATTTCCGTCATAAAGATTGCGCTGCCGATACCTAGTGGTGCCGCTATAAGGGCAGCTAAAAAGGTAACAGCAAATGAACCCAAAATAAAAGGAACAGCACCATATGTGGGTCCGCCACTTTCAGCACTTCCAGTGGGATTCCAGTTTGTACTTGTTAAAAAGTCAATGACATTAACACCATTTTGTATAAATGATTGCAAGCCTTTGCTTCCTAAAAAAATTGTAATAGCTATAGTGGCACTAATAATGATTAATGCAGAAAATAATACAAGAAACTTACCGCGTCTTTCCATATTAACAGCTAGTTTGTTTGAACGTTTAAGCAACCGGTCTCTAGCCGAAGAACCATTAATATTGTCCATTTCTGTACCTCCCACAAACACCATAACAGGGTAAATATTCAGATCGAATATTTACCCTGTTACCTATCTTTGTAAATAATATATCACATTTTTCTTACTTTTCTGAAATTTTACCTTCAGCATTCCGTTCTACTTTCATTTTGCTCTCTCCAATGTAACCTTGATCAGGAACTAATTTATCCTGAATTTCTTTAGATTGCATATATTCTAAGAATGCTTTAGTAAGATCTTTTGGTTCACCTTTAGTATATGAATGTTCATAAGCCCAAATTGGGAATTTACCGTTTTGAACGTTCTCATCTTTAGGTTCAACACCATCAATACTTAAAGGTGTTACAGAATCATCATTAAAGTAAGAGAATGCAAGGTAGCCGATAGCTCCAGGAGTTTCTTTTATTAATTTTTTTACCGTGTTTGAAGAATCTTCTGTCGCTGCTCCATCTGCAGGAGTTTGACCATCTAGACCATATTTTACAAAAGTAGCACGAGTTCCAGAAGAGTCTGGACGATTAATTAACGCGATCTTTTGATCCTTACCGCCAAGTTCTTTCCAGTTTTTAACCTTACCAGTAAATACTTTGATTAAATCTTCTTTAGATATATCTTTAATTCCAACTTCAGGGTTTACCGCAGCTGTCATACCTACTACTGCAATTTTATGATCCTTTAATTGATCTGCTGGAATACCTTCTTTTTCTTCTGCGAAAACATCAGAGTTACCAATTTGTACGGCACCTTCAGAAACTTGACTTAGGCCTGTACCGCTGCCGCCAGCTTGAACTTGAATATCAGCTTCAGGATTTTCTTCCATAAACTGCTCAGCTGCTGCTGCAACTAATGGCTGCATGGCACTTGAACCTGATACAACGATTGAGCCAGAGACTTTTTCTTTTGAACCGCCGCCTGCTGGTTTCCCTTCGTCGCTTTTGTTTCCACAAGCAGCTGCAAAAACTAAAAGCAGTGACATTATAGCTAATAAGTAAATCGACTTCATTTTCTTCATATTGATAGGTCCCCCTAATTTTTCGATAGGTTATTCTTCCTATCTTTTTTTACTTAATGCTTAATTTCTTTTACAATACTTAGAATAACTTCAGATTATTAATTAGGTTTTAACGCATTGTAAAGAAATTATTAAGACATGTTACTTTAGTAGCATTTGCTTGCCAGGTCATTTTATTCAAGAGGATGTTTCCGTAAATTTTGCCGCTATTTACAATGAAGAACCTCAAAACCTCTCTGCAGCAATAATCTTTTAGAAATGAGCTCTTAGAAAAGAACCTTTAGATAAGAACCATTCAAAAAAGCCACGCTAAATATTAGCGTGGCTCTACTTGATTCTCATTCTTTTTAGTTGTTGAATCCGTTGAGATGCCCTCTTTTTTCTTATTAAAATAGGCATCCATCGCTCCTTCTGCAATTTCGAGATTCGTATAACCTTCACGAATCTTTGGAACTACAACTGCAAATGCCACTTCAGGATTATCATAAGGCGCATAGCCTATTAACGTTTTGTTAACTAGTCCAGTTGCTTTATCTACTTCCGCGGTACCTGTTTTACCAGCTGGATTATAATCCTTATTTTTGAACACCCATGCAGCAGTACCTTTACTTCCGTGCATAACTTCATAAAAACCTTTATGAACAACATCCAGATAGCTTTCCTTCATTTCAATTTTGTTTAAAACTTTTGGTTCAAAATGATACAGCAGTTTCCCTAATTTATTCGGATCTTCAGATGGTTCTCTCACTTCTTCTAGGAGATGCGGCTGCATTCTTAATCCGCCGTTAGCTATAGTAGACACGTATTGAGCCATCTGCATTGGCGTATACGTATCAAATTGTCCGATGGCAAAGTACATCGCCTGTGATAATGCATCACTAACCCCTGTATTGTATCCGGTTGCCTCAGAAGGCAGGTCTATACCAGTAGGTACTCCCAGCCCAAACTCACTGTATGAGTTTCGCAGGATCTGGAAGGCTTCATTTACTTTATGTTCTTTGAAGCGTTTGTGTGGATAATCATATCCTGATAAACGCATGGCAATATTCCACATAAAAACGTTAGATGATTGTTCTAATGCCTGAACGGCATTAACCGGGCCCATATTGTTATGTGATTTTAGTTTCCCTCCATCACCAAAAACAAGGGGAGCATCAACGATCACTGAATTTGGATCAATTACACCTTGCTGAAGTCCCGTTAACACAGTTGCACCTTTAACGGTTGAACCCATTTCATAGGAATGATAGATGTTTCCGAATGGAATACTGCTGAATTTCCCAGTTTTACGATCGTATTCTTTACCTGCCATAGAAAGGATTGCACCCGTTTTTGGATTCATCATGACAATATACGCTTTATTTAATTCTTTATTATCATAGGCATATTTGCCTTTAATAGCATCTTTCAGCTTTTCTTCTACTACTCGCTCAACTTCCTTTTGTAAATCCATATCCACAGTTAATACTAAATCGCTTCCCCTAGCTCCCTTTTCTTCTTTTGGATCACCGACAGGGTTGCCCTTTTTATCCGTGATATATTTAATTTTTGATTTCGTTCCACGAAGCAGTGCTTCATACTGTTCTTCAAGGAAACTTGTTCCTACCATGTCATTACGGTCGTTCCCTCTTGAAGTATAAAAATCCATTTTCAATTTAGGAATTTGTTTTACCTGGCCAAACATATCACGGAATGAATCTCCGAAAGGGTACGATCTTGCGGCATCCGGCTTTATATCAACTCCGGGAAGATCTGGTAAATGCTCACTTATTAAAGCCATTTCTTTTTCAGTAGCACCAATCTTTATACGCTGAGGCGATAATGTATAACCCCTATCCATTTCACTTTTAATTGCCAATACCTCAAGCTGTTGCTTTGAAAAACTAGAAATATCTTCTTGAGTTACTTTGGCTAACATTAAGTCATAAAGTTTTTCTGGAGGAGTATTTTTTTCTTCAGCTGAAGAAATTCTTTTTTCAACTTCTTTTTGATGCAATAAAATGTAGTAATCTTTTCTATCTCTATCTGTTAGTTCAGACGTATCTTTATCAATTAATTGTGCCAGTTTTTTAGCAATAGCTAACCTTTTTTCTGAATCCGCATCACGTGTTCGAGTATATGTAATAGAAAAAACAGGTTCGTTATCCACAACAACTCGATAATGTGAGTCGTACATTTTTCCGCGTGGTGCATCTAATTTGGTAGTTACATTCTCTGTAAGATAGGCATTTCGTTTATATTCTTCACCTTTAACAATTTGAAGGAATCCTAAACGAAGCACAAGGATAGAAAATAGAAAAAACACCGTTAAAAACAGGGCATTTACTCTGATTGGTACATGATTTCTCTTTTTCGTGGAATTAGTTTTCATAATATTGTAAATCTCCCTTAAAAAACAGCACAGACACCCCATACAAAGGTGCCTCAAGTTTAACAACTTATTATTTTTACATAACAATAGTATCTCTAAAACGACCGATATGTCAAAAGATAAATTATTGTTTGTTTGAATTGTTGCCATCTTGCTGTGTTTCAGCAAATTCAATGGATTCTGCTGCTGAATCAATCGGATTAGAAGGTACTGAAACCTTCTTTAAACAAAAATAAATAAAGAAATGACCTGCACCCAAGACTGGCAGCAACATGGGAATCCCGCGCTCTTCAGAAAAATAAGAAACCACTATTATGAATGTAAGTATCGATATAATTCTTCCGATATTTAAATAAAGTTCTCTAACAACAATATACTCAATTCTCTTCTCATAGATCCCCCGGCATTTACCGATAATATCGTACGTTATAGAAACATAAGGGACTAGCAGCAGGGGATAAGCTACGGAAACCGAAATGCCGTAGATGATTAGAAGTGAAAAGGATATAGGGAACAGCAGCATTATCGGAGAAATAAATAAAAGTAATCCCCCTGCAAAAATAGCTTGTTTTCTCTGCCACGGTTTTAAAAAATGAGATACAGCATAATACCCGATAAAAGAAACAATGGACTGCACAAATCCAAAAGTTCCTAGTGCAAATTCACTCTTTGTTGCTGTGTAGACCCAAATAACAATTAAAAATAAAAAAGTCCCTTCTCTTAAACCCTGGAATAAATGCGCGCGTAACAGCTGCTGCCAATCATGATTTACTTTACGTTCTTGAAAAACCTCTTTTAAACCATAATGCCCATCTGCTTTCCTTCGCTGCAAAAAGAAACTAATGACCACTGCCACTAAAAATAAAATCATAGAAATACTAAAAATGGTTTCATATCCCATTTGTTTGTCCATTCTTGTAATAATGAATCCAGCACTTAATGGACCCAGCATACCTGAAAAGGAGTTAAGAACGCCTAAATAACCATTAAAAAAATCCCTTGTCTCAGGTTCAGTTACTTCCAGTGTAAGGACATTAAATGCTAACCAATAAAACCCTAATCCAAATCCAAGTATAGCACCTAAAGCCAGTAAATAACTGCTGGCTAATGTGCCCATAAAAAGCATACCAATATAAAAAAGAGCTAAAATAAATACACCTATCCTTAGTACAATTACCCGATCCACTTTTTTTGCCAGCCAGCCAGCCCAATTAAAAGCAATTGGCTGCATAACTACTATGGCTAAATTATAGAACGCTATGTCCGTTATTTCACCTGATTGTTTCCATAAAAATATATTAACAAATGTATTGGATAAGGCAGTACTTAATGTAAACAGCCCACCTACTAGCAATAGTAAGAAAAGATCTTTCGGGTACTGGTCGTTTTCCATGAACTTTTTAAATATCATGTTGTTCGCCCCTTTACATATCGTGGTTAGTGTCTTTCAAGATAAAAGGAGCTATTCACTTTTTAACTAATTGGTTTTTATTGTATAAAGGAGTCACCTTACATGTTTGAATATCGGATTTATAATGAGGATGTATTAACAATCATCTTTTCGCTTAGAGAAGCTGATTATCAACTATATGAAGGTTGTCTACGGTATCACGGAGATTATATTTGGTATTTTCAAGCTAAAAATATCTTTGTTATCCAATCTCAAAACCCATTTGGAGATGGAAATATACTTTTAGACGAAATACTCCTTAAACTTGCAAAAACGTTTAGCGTGCATGATAGAGGAATTTAAAACGTTGCTGACTCATTTAGTGATTGTATTTTAACGCACAAAACTAAATAAAAAAAGCTGCCGGGGTTTCCAGCAGCTTTAAGTAATTTACTTA
Organism: Fictibacillus barbaricus; assembly: GCF_031457135.1. Classification (GTDB taxonomy): domain Bacteria; phylum Bacillota; class Bacilli; order Bacillales; family Fictibacillaceae; genus Fictibacillus; species Fictibacillus barbaricus_A. The sequence goes on from NZ_JAVDWA010000002.1 coordinate 614,790, forward strand.
GCTTCGTTGTAACGCTTTTCAACTTCATCCCAGTTTACAACATTCCAAAAAGCATTAATGTAGTCTGGGCGTTTGTTTTGGTATTTCAAATAATACGCATGCTCCCATACATCCAATCCAAGGATTGGTGTCTTACCTTCCATTACCGGATTGTCTTGGTTTGGAGTACTTGTCACTTCAAGCTCTCCGTTATTTACAACTAGCCAAGCCCAGCCAGATCCAAATCTTGTTTTACCAGCGTTTGCAAACTCTTCTTTAAAAGCATCAAGGCTTCCAAATTTGCTGTTAATTTTATCAGCTAGTTCACCAGAAGGAGCATTTGCACCGCCTGGAGCAATAACTTCCCAGAACAAGCTGTGGTTAGCATGTCCGCCGCCATTGTTTCGAACAGCGTTTTGAATATCTTGTGGAAGTGCGTTTAAGTTTGAAAGAAGATCCTCAAGACCCTTGCTTTCAAATTCAGCTTTCCCTTCAAGTGCAGCATTCAAATTGTCAACATACGTTTTGTGATGACGTCCGTGGTGAATTTCCATTGTCTCTTTGTCAATATGCGGTTCTAGTGCGTTTGTTTCATAAGGTAATGCAGGCAGTTCAAATTTAGCCATGTTCATTTCCTCCTTAATAATATGTAGAATTTATGTTCAATTTCAAGGTAACCTTGAAACATGAAACCATTTAGTCAACTTACTTGTTTAAAAAGTGATTTAAATGATTAATTTTACCTTATCAAATTTACACTAAAACATCAATTCTTAAACACTGATCCTTTTTATATGATTGTTTATGTATTCTTTGTCGCTTTTGAGTGCAGTTAATTTCGTTCCAGGCTGCTTGCTTTCGCAGGGCAGGCGGTGAGCCACATTCGTACATTTCCCGTATAATAAGTGTCTCACAACAACGCCTTCTTAGCCCATTTCCCTTTTGCTTGTCGTCGGGGCTGAACAAACCGCACTCGCTTTTCGGACTGCCCGCCTGTCCTGCAGGAGTCTCCACTCTTACACTCCCATCAAATGTGAAACATGACAAAAAAAAGATTAAAAATCAACAATATTTTAGAAAACAGCATTAAGTAAATTGCCTTTTTATATAGAAAAAAACCTTACGACAAAATCGCAAGGTAATGTATGTAATATATGGTGGCTCGAGACGGAATCGAACCGCCGACACGAGGATTTTCAGTCCTCTGCTCTACCGACTGAGCTATCGAGCCAAAAAAATATGGAGGAGGTAGAGGGATTCGAACCCCCGCGGGTCGTTAAACCCCTGTCGGTTTTCAAGACCGATCCCTTCAGCCGGACTTGGGTATACCTCCTCGATTTTGGTGGACCCTGTAGGACTCGAACCTACGACCAATCGGTTATGAGCCGACCGCTCTGACCAACTGAGCTAAGGGTCCATGAAATAATTATGTAAGTAATAAATGGGGCGGACGAGGGGAATCGAACCCCCGAATGTCGGAACCACAATCCGATGCGTTAACCACTTCGCCACGACCGCCATCGTGGTAAAAAACATTTTGGTAGCGGCGGAGGGAGTCGAACCCACGACCTCACGGGTATGAACCGTACGCTCTAGCCAGCTGAGCTACACCGCCAAAATGGCTCCACAGGTAGGACTCGAACCTACGACCGATCGGTTAACAGCCGATAGCTCTACCACTGAGCTACTGTGGAATAATGAAATCACTTTATTAAGGACAAGAACTACTATAGCATGTATCCGCAAACAATGTCAACAACATTTCCAAACGAACACATGTACTTTTTTGGAACAAAAATAATATAGCACGGCTCTAAGTTTAAAGCAAGGCTGATTATAAAACTTGATAATAAAAATAACCAATCATAAGTGCTTGTGTAATCACTTTTATCAGAGTTGTACCCACAAATGCTAATACTGTACCAATTCCGATTGAAACAGATGCTTTTAATCCTTTTTTGTGAAAAACCATTTCAGCAAGTACTGCCCCTAAGAATGGTCCGATAAGAATATTTGCTACAGGAATAGGAATAACAAACGGACCTATAATCAAACCAAGAGTACTGCCCCATATTGCAGCTTTGGATCCTCCTTTTTTCTTTATCGCATATGCATTGCCAGCGTAATCAATTACAAAAAGACTAATCAATAGCAGAGCTTGGATTATTATGAACAAAGGAGTAAAAGGATCAAAATTAAAACCAAATCCATAAATAAGAAAACCAGCAGCTAAAAATAAAACGCCAGGTAAAATGGGATAGAATAAAGCGATAAAACTAATGATGAAAGCTATTGCAATAAATACCCAGTACAAGGTTTCCATAAAATTCTCCTTTCTAAATCTAGTAAAAAAACCAAGAGAGAACCTCTTGATTTTAGTTTACTTTTCTAAAACAGCTTCTGCAATGTTAACTGCGTGGTCACCAATTCTTTCAAGATTACTTATGATGTCAACAAAGACAATTCCTGCATTGCCTTCACATGCCCCTTCGTTCATGCGAATAATATGCTGTTTACGAAGCGTGCGTTCCATTTTATCAATCTTATCTTCTAAACCTAAAACTTCATCTGCTAAATGGCTGTTATTTTCTTCTAAAGCGTTAACAGCTTTAGTTAAGGTCATCAACGTTAAATCAAACATTTCATTTATTTCATTATTCGCTATATCTGTTAAACGAACATTGTTTCTCATCTGATAATCGACTAGCTCTATGACGTTTTCCATGTGGTCTCCAATACGTTCTATATCACGTGATGCATCCAGAAGCATTGAATGTTCATTAGATTCTTGTTTCGTTAATGGGTGTGCAGATAACTTTATTAAATAAGAGGTAATTTGACGGTCCAAATTATTTATTGCCTCTTCATATTGCAGAGCTAAATCAGCATTCTTTTTTTCTTTACTATTTAAATACAGAATAGCTTCTTTTAAACCAGATTGAGCAAATCCGGCCATTCTTAAAATCTCCAGTTTCGCTTGTCTAATCGCCATTACCGGAGAAGTCTCAAGAACAATTTCGTCCAAATGTTTAGGTTTGTATTCAATCATCTGATCTTCACCTTTAATCAATTTTGAAACAAGTGATGCCAAAACGCCGATAAACCAAAATTGAATAAGAACGTTGGTGATGTTAAATGTGCCGTGAGCAAAAGCAATCTGCATGGCAGGCTGTAAATGAAGTTTTACAGCTAGAAATTCGATATACTTTTGAAAGGGTTCAAGGAAAACAAGAAAAATCAATGTACCCAATAAATTAAAGATGACATGTGTCAAAGCAGCTCTTCTCGCTGCTATCGTAGTACCAATCGCTGCTAATACAGCAGTTATCGTCGTTCCAATATTATCCCCAAACAGGACAGGAAGAGCTGCTTTTAAATCGATCATGTTTTGAGCGTACAGCTCCTGAAGAATACCGATCGTAGCACTCGAAGACTGTACAATCCCTGTAAACAGAGTCCCTACTACAACCCCAAGAAAAGGATTGTCACTCATTGAGACAGTCATATCCTGAAAAGCTTGAAAATGACTTAAAGGTCTCATCCCTTGACCCATTAAGTTTAACCCTAGAAACAAAGCACCAAAACCAAATATAATTTGTCCTATGTAGTTCCATTTTTGATTCTTAAAGAAGAATATAAATATGGAACCCGCAGCCATGATTGGCAATGCATATTCCCCTACATCGATACCAATGATGAATGAAGTAACCGTTGTACCAATGTTAGCACCCATGATAATCCCAATTGCTTGGCGGAGTGAGAGAAAACCAGCATTTACAAGACCGACAGTCAATACAGTCGTTCCAGAACTGCTTTGAATCAATACGGTTACGAATATCCCTGCCAATACTCCCATAAAAGGATTTGTTGTTAATTTATCTAGAATCTCGCGTAAACGGTCTCCAGCAGAATTCTGCAGACCTTCTCCCATATATTTAATACCGAATAAGAATATTCCTAAACCGCCTATGAATTGAAAAATGATTTCTTGAAAATCCAAGGTTTCAGCCTCTTTTCCTATCTTCTACTGACCGTTGTCATTATCCTAAATTTGTTTATACAGTGTAAAGAAAAATTTGAAAATGTAATAATACCTTTACAAAGGATAGTCATTGTCCATTTCATAGGCTTCATGTAAACTTATTATGGCCAATGAAAAAAAGGAGCACTTGCATGAAATTACATACCCGCTTTTTAAAAAGTCTGTATTCTATAAGTTCCATTTCACACTTCCGTTTGTTTGGTGTCGGCAGTACGATTATGTATGTGCTGCTGCTAACATTTATTAGTATGATTCCAATGGTCTTTCTCTTTCTAGTTAACCTGCTTAGTCATAGTAATGGACAAACTTTGGATAATTTTCAAAATTACGGTTTAAACCAAGAACAAATGCAGCAGTTTGCCGAATCAATGAATGGCATAATGCCGATTGTATTACTTGTCGTTTATATGATCTTGTACATTCTTTTCGCTGGAATCTTATTCTCCGGCATATCTATTTTATCATTTGCAGGATTGATTTTTTCGAAGTTCGGAAACAAGAGGCTAACCTATCGGCATCTTTGGGTCATATCTAGTTACTCGATAACAATGCCTGTAGTCTTATTGACGATAATTTTTGCATTAAACGTGCAATTGCCATATTCGTTCCTATGGTTCTGGGTGATTTCCTGTATAATTTTAGTTTTATCCATTAAAAATACTCCTGCAAAAAAATAAAGCGGCTGATTGACAGCCGCTTTTTTCTATTTACTTAAATAATGATTTTATTGCGTCGATCAATTGCATGAGGAAATCGATTAACTTTTGAATGAAAGACTGTGTTTCAGGTTTATTTAAAAAGTCTCCTAAATTATCACTCACATTTTTAAGATCGCTTTGTACTTGATCCCAATTTATATTTAAATCTTTCATACGATTAAACAAATCCACTAAACCATTTAATTCGTTATCTGTAAGTTCAATCCCCATATCTTTTGCTACTTTTTTAATAAGTGTACGAAGATCATCTTCAGATTGTACCGGGTTTTTTGCTATTTCTTCTTTAACACGGCTCACCAGCTCAGTGGCGTCTTTCGCACCGATTCTTTCACCTAGCTTCGCTGTTTTCACCATTTCTTCATTCGCTACTTGTTTTTGAGCTTCTGGAATTTCAATTTGTGCAGTTGTTTCATACGCTTTTAATATTCCTGTTAAGGCAGCTGTACCGGAAACTTCAAATGGGGCTGTCACATATATGTCTGCATCTTTTACACCTGCTGTTGATAATGCATTCATATACATTTCTTCTGTTACCCAATTGATATTATTTGTTTTTACTGAAAGACCTTGGTCCTTTTCGCCAATCGTAATCTTTGAAGATGAAATGGCTTTTGTTCCGATTTGAGCTTTCGATATATAACTACCTAAGTATTTGTGTTCTTCTTCATTTGTTACAGTTACAGTCTGTACGTCAGTTGGGACATCCATCTCTTTTAATAAAGAGTTCTTTTGTTCTTCTGACAAGTTTTGTCCTAGTGTAACGATTACGTCGCCTGGTGCTGCATCTGCAAACATTTTTGAGGGTGCCATCAATAAGGCAACCATAATAACAGATAGCAGGGTAAGCACTTTAATTTTCTTCATACTGTTCACCTCTCCTATTCGGTACAACTACAATCATACGCAAAAAAAGATATTTTTTTGTCCATTAGACCTTTCCATTTTACACCAACGCTTGTAATAAAGTCACTTTAAACCTGTCATAAAACGCCGGGACAAGCATAAAGTGTTACATAAGAAAGGAGAGGGATCAAATGAAAAAATTTCTTACTGGCTGCTTTATCTTACTTATTTTATATGTAGTTGCTTATGACCTAAAAATCGGCACACTCCCTCAAACACAACCTGCTAATGCCAAAGTTATTGACAATAAAATGAAGATTCAGCAAAATAAAGAAAAATATCAATTGTATGAAGTCAAACCTGGTGATACTTTAATATCTGTTACAGAGAAAGTAAATAGTAAGGGTAATTATACGATTTCCGGGATGCTAAACGATTTCAAAGTATTAAATCCAGGGACAAACCCAGAACACATTCAAATCGGTAAAACGTATAAATTTCCGATCTATAAAAAGAAGTAAAGGTAACAATACTTGTCAAAACAAAATAATCCCTGCTAAAATGAACTGATGATAGGACAGCACAATGCTGTCAATTTGAAAAAAGGAGCGATTCACCAAATGAGTGAAATCACCCACCGTTCAAAAACGAGACCTGTAAAAGTCGGTCCTTATACAATAGGCGGCACAGATCAGGTTATTGTTCAGAGTATGACAACAACTAAAACACACGACGTTGAAGCTACAGTAGCTGAAATAAAACGTTTAGAAGAAGCGGGATGCCAAATCGTACGTGTTGCTTGTCCGGACATGAGGGCTGCAGAAGCGATCGCAGACATAAAAGCAAGAATCAATATTCCACTTGTAGTGGATATTCATTTTGATTACAAGCTTGCGTTAAAAGCAATTGAAGGCGGAGCTGATAAGATTAGAATTAATCCGGGCAATATCGGCAGACGAGAAAAAGTGGAAGCTGTTGTTAAAGCAGCTAAAGCTAAAGGTATACCTATTCGTATCGGTGTCAATGCAGGTTCCTTAGAGAAAAAATATCTTGAAAAATACGGTTATCCAACTGCAGAAGGAATGGTTGAAAGTGCATTGGATCATATCCGTATTTTAGAGGAACTGGATTTTCATGACATTATCGTTTCCATGAAGGCATCAGATGTTAATTTAGCGATTGAAGCTTACGAAAAAGCATCAAAGGCTTTTAATTATCCTTTACACTTAGGAATTACAGAATCAGGAACGCTATTTGCCGGTACAGTAAAAAGTGCAGCAGGTCTTGGCGTTATTCTTCATAAAGGAATCGGAAACACGCTTCGCATCTCTTTAAGTGCTGATCCTGTTGAAGAAGTAAAAGTGGCTCGTGAACTTTTAAAATCATTTGGACTTCTCTCAGATGCAGCCACTTTAATTTCATGTCCAACATGCGGACGTATTGAAATTGATTTGATTACAATTGCAAATGAAGTAGAAGAGTACATCTCAAAAATCCGAGCACCTATTAAAGTAGCGGTTTTAGGATGTGCTGTAAACGGACCAGGTGAAGCGAGAGAAGCAGATATTGGAATTGCCGGTGCCCGCGGAGAAGGTCTATTGTTCCGTCATGGGGAAATCGTTAGAAAAATTCCAGAAGATCAGCTGCTAGACGAATTAAAAAAAGAAGTAGATATTTTGGCAAAAGCTCATGAAGAAAAGTTAAAAGCACAGCAAGCCTAAAAAAAGCCTCCCAAACGGAGGCTTTTTTTATGTAAATTAATGGGCTGGTTTCGTTCTTAAAATTTCCAACAATGGAGTGCTTCCTCTCCAATTTACGTTAAATGAAGGAATTTGCAAAAAAACGCGGCAGCAAGAATCTTTTAAAAAAATGCCGAATTAATAAAATTCGGTATCAACAAAAGCAACCTATGCTAAAATTTGGTTAACAATACATTACCAAAGGATGTGGATAAATGGGATGCTTAGGCTGCAGTTTAGCAAATAAAAATGAGCTGGTAAACGTTGTCTATGAAGATGAAAATGTATGTTGTTTCTTAGATCATGAACCATTCAATGAAGGTCATGTATTAATATTGCCCAAAAAACATTATAAAGAAGCTGTGGACCTTGACGAAAATACTGCCCATTCAATTATGAAAGCTTCGATTCTTCTTTCAAAAGCTATAACAAGACTGTTTAACCCAGATGGAATCACCATATGCCAAAATGGTGGAATTTTTGATGAGCTGACTCATTATCACATGCACGTTGTACCTAGATATAAAAATCAGCCATTTTCAGCTTTCTATGCAGAAGGATGATGAATCTGACTGCATTACTGACAAATCCGATTTAACGCAAACAAAAGCTAAACTTAGAAAAGCTATAAGTGAAATTACAATATAAAAGAAGGAGCATAGCGCTCCTTCTTTGCTCCTTAATACATTAAAAGAATGGTGCAAAAAATAAGGAGATTAAAATCGAAGCAATCCCGATTCCGATCGCCCAATTTCCTAATGTGTGCGCACCTTGTCTTCGAGCGATAAATCCAACGATGACTCCTGCTGCACCAAATAATACCGGGATGATAAATAAAGAGAGAACAGAGAGAATGATGGCAATCATTCCCGTTGCCTTTCCACCGGTTCTTTCATGTCTTTCGTCATCATCAATTCTGCGATCTCTTTCAGCAAAACGAGGGTGCTCATTTTCCGGATAAGTAAGATCACTTCTAAGCGGTGCTACTTCAGCTGCTGTTTCTTCCCTATATTCATTATCATTAAAATCATTTGTGTTTCTTTCATCTGCCATTATAATTCCCTCTCTTTCAGCTTTAAGGAGCGTTCTTATTATGGCTTGAATGGTGATTTTTCATAGATGTTAAGTTATGGACATCCCGAAGTCCTTATAAAGCAGAAGAGGCCCCTAAAAGAGGCCTCTAACTTAATGCTTGGCTCTAAACGTATGACAGCAAGTTTCAGCTGTATCTTCAGCTCGGTCTTTATGAGCAGCATCACCCTGGAGGCTGCCATCCGCACTCATGTCATACGAATTATTTGCATGTCTGTCAATTTCTACCAAAATCGAATCAGCCACACAATTGTTTCCTTCTCCCCAATAAGTGCAATTGGAGACATTGCATTTTACATCTGGCATATAAAAAACCTCCTTTCTTAATAGCTTGGCTAAAAAAAGGAGGAGCATACTTATAAAATAATTATTTATTACCTGCATTCACGGCAATATCCATAAATCTCAAACTTATGTCCGGTTATATCAAAACCGTTTAATTCATTGTTAAGTACTTCCATTGGACACGTTTGAATGGACTTCGTACTGCCGCATGTTAAACAGATTAAATGGTGATGGTGTTCATTGTGAGAACAAGTAAACCGAAACTTTCTTTCCCCTTCCCATTCCGTTTCTTCCAGTAACCCCAGATCAACAAATGTCGTTAAGTTTCTGTATATCGTATCAAAGCTTAACCCGGGATATTGTTCCTTCAATCCGTCCTGAACTTCCTTAGCTGAAAGGTATCTTTTTTCATTTGCAAATAGTGTCAGCAAATCTTTTCTTTTTTCCGTATGTTTAAATCCTTTTTCTTTTAAAAGTTCCATCGCTTCAGCAATTGAAAGATCGTATTTCATCAATGTCCCGCCTTTCGTGAACTCGTGAACTTTTTATAATAGATACACGCACATAAAATGATGACGAGGCAAACAACAATCGTTCCTCCAGACGCAATATCTAAATAGTAAGATAAGAACATTCCTGAAATAACCGCCACTTCGCCAAATAAAACCGATAACCAAATGGTTTGTTTAAAACCTTTTGCAATTCGAATACTTGCTGCAACGGGCAAAGTCATAAGTGATGAGACTAGAAGAATTCCTACAATTTTCATGGAGGCCGCGATGACTAATGCTGTGATTGCCATAAAAGCAATCAAAATCCAATTGCTTCTAATGCCTGATAGCTTACCTTGTTCCTCATCAAAAGAAAGGACAAATAATTCTTTATACATAAACAAGACAAATAAGAGCACGATGATTAAGATGGCAAATACTGTCCAGACATCTGATTGTTTTACAGCAATAATACTTCCAAATAAATAATTGAATAAATCAGTATTAAAACCATCTGCCATTGATATAAAAATGACACTTAAACCAATTCCTGCCGACATAATGATAGGAATCGCCAACTCTTCATAATGTTTATACACTTTGCGCAGCTGTTCAATAAAAATGGCACCAGCTACTGAAAATAACATACCAAAATAGATCGGATTCGCTGCAGCAAAAAAGGCAGACCACTTTCCTAAAAGCAGATTTGCAGCTATACCAGCAAGGGTGATGTGGGACAGAGCATCGGCAATCAGCGCCTGACGTCTAACAACAAGGAAGACTCCTAACACGGGTGCAAGAAGACCCACCATTATACCGGTTAAAAAAGCATTTTGTAAGAATTCATATTTTAAAAAAGGTAACATGTTTTAATCCCCTTATTCATGATCATGGTCATGGTGAAGGACATGAACATGATGTCCATAAAATGCAGAAATGTTATCTAACGAACTTTCCTCAAATTCTTTCGTATTTCCATGAAAATGTATTTGTTTATTTAAACAGGCTACATCTGTAACATAGTCCGTCATCACACCAATATCGTGTGTAACTAAAACGAGCGTCAATTTTTTTTCCAGATGCAGCTGTTTTAACATTTTATAAAACGAAGCTGAAGACTCGGCATCCACTCCCACTGTCGGTTCATCAAGAATTAACAGCTCCGGATCACTGACAAGTGCCCTGGCAATAAAAATCCGCTGCTGTTGGCCGCCAGAGAGTTCTCCAATATTTCTTCCGGCAAACTCTTCCATATTTACAGCCTTTAAAGCAGACCATACTTTTTGTTTGTCTGAGGATTTTAGAAAACGAAAAAGTCCAACCTTGCCAAACAAACCCATTGAGACTACCTCAAAAGCTGTTGCTGGAAATGCTGTATTAAAACTGTTTGCTTTTTGGGACACATAACCGACCTTATCCCAGTTGTTAAATTTATTTATTTTTTCTCCAAATAAATGTACGCTGCCATGCTGCGGTTTTTGAAGGCCTAATATACATTTGATAAGTGTTGATTTCCCAGATCCATTTGGTCCGACTAATCCTAAAAAAGACCCTTGTTTGATTTCCATTGTCACATGTTCCAATACATTTTTTTCACCATAATGGAATGACAAATCATCAACTAAAACAGCTGGGATTTTCAAATTTTCAACCAAGGTAATTCTCCTCTAATCATTTATAAGTAGTAATGAGTACGATTTAGACTGTCTCATAGTATACACGAAAACAGGATAAAGTAAAACAACATGCACTCTTGGCATGCTGTTATAGGATATAATCTATTCATTTATTAGACTTTTTACAGTTTGGTATAACATAGAGGGTTTCACGATCACATCAGCCATATCTAAATATTCTTCTCCCAGTGTTGTTTCTACAGCTATGCAAAGTGCACCTGCTTTTTTTGCAGATTTGATGCCAAGAGGCGCATTTTCTATAACAAGCCATTCTGAAGGTTCGTAAGGAAAATGACTCATAGCTTTTTCATAAGGCTCTGGTGTCGGCTTCCCGTTTTGCACATCATCACCTGAAATCACGTAATCAAAAGTAAATGAAAGTGTATTTAATACTTCCTCTACAAATTCTCTCCTGCTTCCTGTAACTAAACAGCATGGAATTTTTCTTTCTTGTAGATAATGCAGACAACACACCGTTTCCTCTATAAAGGTGTAATCAGCGTTTTTTTTAAAGTACAGTCGTTTCGTTTCATATATTTCATGGATATCACTCTCTTTTGCTTGGATATTAAAAGTGTTAAAGATATCTTGAATCGTCTTTTTCCCAGGCATGCCTTCTCTAAGATAAAAGTCTAATTCCTCACGATGAAATCCTTTTTCTTTAAATGAATACATCCATGCTTTGACATGATGCGGCATTGTATCCACCACTACCCCATCCATATCAAAGCAAACTGCTTTAATTTTCATTGCTCTATCCTTCCTTTTATTCAAAGCGATTTTAATAATTTTTTCATTATAAAGCAATAAAAGAACAAAACAAAAAACTTTGATTGAGTTCTTGTTTAAAAACATTTTCTAGCCTTGTTGCCTCTTTTCATATATAATCATTTCTGGCAGGTTTCTGCTGGGTGGGAGAGGGTTTTTTTTAGATTTTAGAGAGGATCACATGAAACAAAATTTCGTTTCGATCAAAAAAGAAGTACTTGCAGGCTTTACCTCATTCTTTACCATCGCTTATATTATTATCGTAAATCCATTAATATTGGCAGATGCTGGTATGCCGTATGAAGGTGTTGTCATCGCTACGATTTTAACCTCAGTTGTCGGATGTTTAATTATGGGACTTTATGCAAATGCCCCCATTATCTTAACACCTGGAATGGGAGTTAATGCGTTTTTCACCTATACGATAATCCAGGGAATGAAATTAAGCTGGCAAGAAGCTCTTGCAGCAGTAGTCATCTCAGGTATATTATTTATGATCACTGCTTCAACACCATTGAAAGATATACTTTCAAGGAGCATACCCCAGTCCTTAAAACATAGCATTACTGTCGGTATCGGATTGTTTCTAACATTTATCGGGCTGCAAAAAGGCGGCATTATTGAGGCTAGTTCTTCAACATTTGTTAAGTTAGGACATCTGAATCATCCTGATGCGATTTTAACAATCATCGGGCTTATTTTAACGCTGATTTTGTTTGCAAGAAATGTTAAAGGCAGTTTTCTTATTGGCATAGCAGTTACCACACTTATTGGGTTTTTTATAGGTCACAAACAGCCAGTAACAAGTATGTCAGACGGCTTCTCATTAAAACCTTTTGGTGAACTTCTGTTTGCGTTCGATTTATCAGGAATTACTGATCTTTCATTCTGGATTGCAACTTTTTCACTTACCATGATCATTACCTTTGAAAATATGGGGTTATTGTATGGTTTGCTTCCTGATCAAGAGAAATTCCCTAAAGCGTTTCAGGCAAATGCTGCATCATCTATCATTTCCGGATTATTTGGAACAAGTCCAACAATCTCTACGGTCGAGAGTGCATCAGGAATTGCTGAAGGCGGGAGAACAGGAATTACGAGTATCACCGTAGCCATCCTATTCCTTGGAACACTGTTTGCTGCACCTTATATTGCATATATTCCTGATGGTGCAATAGCACCGGTATTAATTATCATCGGAGGATTGATGGTTCAGCAGATTCAGCATATTCCTTTAGCTGACTTTACTGAAATGTTCCCATCATTTCTAATAATTGCCTTAATACCTTTAACATACAGCATTGTTGATGGGCTTGCATTTGGTTTTATTGCTTATCCATTGATAAAATGGGTAACAGGACAAAAGAAGCAAGTTCCAGTAACCATGTATGTAATAGCATTCTTGTTTTTTATGAACTTTGTACTTCATACAATTGTATAAAAAGAATTTAAAGACTTTGGATCATTCCAAAGTCTTTATTTTTTTGGCTTTTTCTTGTTCTAAAAGATTGTTGCTACTGGCGTATTTTTGTAATTTAACTTCAATGACAAGTTGATTGGAGTGTAAGGTGCGAGACTCCTGCAGGATCAGCGGGACAGGTGAGACCACTTATGGCGCATAGCGTCAAGGGGGCTCACCGCACGCCCTGCGGAAAGCGAGCAACCTAAAACGGAGATCAACTACATCTAAAAACAACATAGGATGCGAAAACAGCCTTATTTTTTTAGCACTTTCTCTTCTCATGACTCATAGAATGAAAAAGTCAGGAGGGGATTTTTGTTATGAATCCAATTGTCGCCCATTTCGTTAATCAAAAATTGAATTCAATTAGTCCAAAAGAATTGATCTCACTTGCAGCGCAATACCAGCTTCCAATCACCCAAAGAGAAGCTGAGCAGATTGTTGCTATATTACGAAGACAGACCATTGACATAAACAACCTATCCCAGCGCAAACAAATAATCGCAACAATTGCTAAAGAAGTCAGTCCTGAAAAAGCGAATTATATCCAGTACTTAATCCAAACGTATATCGACAGATAACATAAAAAGAACCGCACTCCATTTGTGCGGTTCTTTTTATTTGGTTCAATCGTTGATAACTTAAGACAACAATTTGTTTTGAAGTTCAGCATCAAATTCTTTTCGTTTAATCATTTCAATTTCTAACTGATAAGGAGCTTTTTTATTATTCTTGTCTGTTCCAACATAAGGAGTTTCTAAAATCTTAGGAATGTCTTTGAACTGATCATGATGAACAATATAATTTAAAGCGTCAAAACCAATATGGCCAAAACCAATATTTTCATGTCTATCTTTGGACGCTCCGCAAATATTTTTACTGTCATTGATATGAAATACTTTGATTCTGTCAATACCGATTGTTTTATGGAATTGGTTCAATACTCCATCAAAATCATTAACTATATCATATCCTGCATCATGTGTATGACAAGTATCAAAACACACAGACAACTTCTCATTAAGAGTGACACCCTCGATGATCTGCGCTATTTCCTCGAAAGATCTTCCGCACTCTGAACCTTTTCCTGCCATGGTCTCTAAAGCAATTTGAACATCTTGTTCTTTCGTGAGTACTTCATTCAAACCTTCGATTATTTTTTTGATTCCTATTTCACTGCCTTCGCCCACGTGTGCACCAGGGTGAAGAACGATTTGTCTGGCACCTAAAGCTGCTGTCCGTTCAATTTCGCTTCTTAAAAAATCAACACCAAGCTGGAAAGTTTCAGGTTTAACGGCATTACCAATATTAATAATATAGGGAGCATGAACAATAATATCCGTTATTCCGTTTTCTAGCATGTGCTTAGTACCCGCTTCTATGTTCAGGTCTTCTATTTTTTTTCTTCTTGTGTTTTGTGGTGCTCCTGTATAGATCATAAAAGTATTCGCACCATATGAAACAGCTTCTTCACTTGCAGCCAAAAGCATTTTTTTGCCGCTCATTGAAACATGTGATCCAATTTTAATCATACCTTTACCTCTCCCCAGTAAAACTTTATTTCTGATTTCTTCTATTTTTCTTCATTAATTTTTTCTTTTGTTCATCTAATTTCTTTTTATATCCCGGTTTAACTTTTTTCGGTTTTGGTACATAAACACTGTCTTGTGGTTTGGCACTTGCCTTTTCTCGCTGTTTTACAGCTATCCATTCACCATTTTTATACTGTTCAAATTGAAAGCTGATCTTTCTCTCTTTTAGCTTTTGAACGGCATGCTGATCAGTAGGCTCAAATAAAGATGCACAGATCCCTGACATTCCAGCACGGCCTGTTCTGCCTGCTCTATGGATATAAAAGTCGAGATCTTTCGGGAATTCGTAATTAATGATGTGGCTTACACCTTTAATGTCTATCCCTCTAGCTGCAAGATCTGTTGCAACTAAAAATTGAAATTCTGCTTTTTGAACACGTTTCATAATGTTTTTTCTTGTTCGCGGCGGAATATCTCCATGCAATCGCTCAACACTTAAACCTTCACTTGCCATAGCATCAGCAATTTCATCAACTGTTTTTTTTGTATTCGCAAAAATAATAGCAAAGAATGGATTAAAATCTTTTGCTGTTTTGAGAAGCATCGTTAGTTTATCTTTGTGCTTCGTCTCAAGAAGGACATGTTTAATGTCTTTTGCTGTAACATGCTGAGGCTCAACATGAACATGTTTTGGGTTCTTCATGTATTTCTTCAAGAAGGGCTGCAGTTTTTCTGGAACCGTTGCTGAAAATACCATCATTTGCAGTTCGTTCGCCATCCGGGATGCAATATGGTCTACGTCTTCAATAAAGCCCATATCGAGCATTTGATCTGCTTCATCTACAACAAGCATGTTTGCTGTATAAACAACTAGTTCTTGTGCCTTTACAAGGTCATTAATCCGGCCGGGAGTACCAATGACTAGCTGTGGTACTGATTTAAGTTTTTCTGCCATCCTTTTTCTATCTGTACCGCCTACGATGGCTTTTGCACGGATTTGTTCTTCTTCAGGCATCTGTTCTGAAATTTTTAAAAATTCATTATAGATCTGTTGTGCTAATTCTCTGGTAGGAGCTGTAATCACTGCCTGCACTTCATCTTTTTTATTATCAATTCTGTGCATAAGAGGAAGTAAGAAAGCGAATGTCTTTCCCGAACCAGTTTGAGATTGTCCGATCATGTCCTGTCCATTAATAATTCCTGGTACAACACGTTCCTGAATGTCTGTTGGTTTTTTAAAACCAATATTCATTAATGCATCTTGCAATGATTCATTTATTTTTAACCGTTCAAACGGAGTTTTCATATGTTCACCTTTTCTTTTTAGATCAAAATTCTGTTCACTTTTAGTATTATAGATTAACTTTTGCTTTTCCGCCAATGTTCCTTGGCTAAAACGAATAAAACCGGGATAAATATCACACAAGTTTGACAGAATTTCATATTCTGTATATGAGCGTATTATTATGGAAAGGAGGGGGAATTATGCAGCCTTATTACAGATATCCAACTCAGCCCCAACATCCTATGCAGCCCTTTCAAGTCAATCCGCACATGTATGGCATGAACAGAGTGCCTGGGATGAATGCAATGCCGCCTATTCCTGGATCTGTTGACCGATTTCTAGGCACAATCGGCAATGGAGGAGTGCCAGGCGGCGGTACGAATGTGTTTACAATGTTAACTAACGTTCAGAAAGTGTTAAAAGTTGCCGAAACGATGGGACCTATGATTAAACAATATGGTCCTGCAATGAGAAATCTTCCATCATTAATGACTGCTTTTAAGGACTTTCAATCTGGAGGATCTAGTAAAAACGACGATGATTCCACAAGTCCAGACACCTCCAATAAAGCTGAGGAAAAAGAGAAAAACCAAGAGAAAAAAGAAGATAATGAACTAATTAAAAAAGAAAAAGATAAAAAAGAGATAAAAGAGAAAGTAGAGATAAAAGAAAAAAAAGAAATGGCCGTTCCACAGGAGCTAAAATCTGAAAAGAAAACTCCCCAAAATTCAAAAAAACGGTCTCCGGCAACAAAAACCGTACCTTCACACCCACAATCTAATAAACCAAGAGGATACCACCTCTCAGGACCAAAACTTTATGTGTAAGTATTCTGTTTGAGTTCTTTTGCTCTCTCCTTTATAATTGATTTACAGAAATAAAATCTCCCAAGACAGCGCATTCTGTGCTGTCTTTTATATGGTAAAGGAGAGAGGTTTAATCATGGAAATTATAAAAATATCACCAAGAGGGTATTGTTATGGAGTTGTAGATGCTATGGTGATGGCTCGACAGGCTGCAAAGGACCCTACCCTTCCAAGACCGATATATATATTAGGCATGATTGTTCATAACAAGCATGTGACTGACGCTTTCGAAGAAGAAGGTATCATTACACTTGATGGGGATAACCGCTTAGATATTATCCGAAAAATTGATTCTGGCACAGTTATTTATACTGCCCATGGTGTCTCACCAGAAGTAAGAAGAATTGCTTTAGAAAAAGGATTATATGAAATTGACGCAACTTGTCCTGATGTTACGAAAACGCATGATCTGATTCGAGAAAAAGAAAAAGAAGGTTATGAGATTGTTTACATCGGTAAAAAAGGACATCCTGAACCTGAAGGAGCGATTGGTATTGCTCCGCACATTGTCCATCTTGTTGAAAATGTAGGCGATTTGGACCAGCTGCAAATAACGAGTGAAAAACTTTTGATTACGAATCAGACAACAATGAGCCAATGGGATGTTGCTGAACTTATAAAACGCTTGTTAATGAAATATCCGCACGCAGAAGTTCATAAAGAAATCTGCCTTGCTACACAAGTACGTCAAGAAGCTGTAGCAGGTCAGGCTGGTGAATGCGACTTAGTTCTTGTTGTCGGAGATCCAAGAAGCAATAATTCAAACAGACTTGCTCAAGTATCAGAAGAAATTGCCGGAACTCAAGCATACCGAATCTCAGATGTATCCGAAATTAATCTTGATTGGTTAAAAGGAGTTAAAAAAGTAGGTATTACATCTGGTGCATCAACCCCGACTCCTATTACAAAAGAAGTCATCGATTTTCTTCAAACATATGACGAGAATAACAAAGAAACTTGGGAAAAAGAACGTAAAGTAACTTTGAATCGCATATTGCCAAAAGTAAAAGAAAAGAAATAAAAAAATCTGGTCCGCCGAGGCGGACCAGATTTTTTACATAAAAGTAAAAGGTTCTGTAACAATTTTCGATTCAATTACAGCTGTTCCATATTTTCGCATAGCCAGTTCATTCTCCAGAACTAGCTTTAGTTCCTTTTTCATAATCTTCTCAATGTGATGACCCGCATCTACTATGGTTAATCCTTCAGCTTGGGCATCATGCGCATTATGATAATAAATATCTCCTGTAACTAATACATCTGCACCATTTCTTGCTGCCGGGAAAATATATTTGTTTCCGTCCCCGCCAACGACTGCTACTTTTTTAATGGAATGATCATGTCCTATTATTACTCTAACATTTTTGATTCCAAAGGCTTTTTTTACATGTTCAGCAAATTCCTCGATCGTCATTTCTTTTTCGAGTACACCAATCTTTCCAATCCCAAGTTCACTCCCTTTATTTAATAAAGGAAAAATATCATAAGCCACTTCTTCATAAGGATGTGCTTTTTTCATTGCTGAGAGTACCTGGTTTTTCAATTTTAATGGAAGTATAGATTCAATCTTAACTTCTTCTGCCTTTTCAAGTTTATCCTTTTCTCCCAAATATGGATTGGTTCCTTCTAATGGCATGAATGTTCCCATACCGTTAGAAGAAAATGTACAGTTACTGTAATTCCCTATGTGGCCGGCACCCGCGTTCCCGATCGCCTGTCTGACAGCCTCAGCATGTGTTGAGGGTACATAGACACTCAGTTTTATTATTTGTTCTTCATAGGTAGGCAATAGAACTTCTGTCTGTTGCAGCTGTAATGCACTGGAAAGCCAATCATTTACGCCTGGCGCTGTAACATCTAAATTTGTGTGAGCTGCATAGACAGTAATATCATTTTTAATAAGTTTTTCTATTACTCTGCCTTGAGGTGCAGCTGTATCAATTTTTTTTAATGGACGATACAGTAAAGGGTGATGAGCAATAATTAAATCAATCCCTTCCTGTATAGCCTCATCTACAACACTTTCAAGTACATCTAACGCAATCATCACCTTATGAACAGATTTATTCAGCGAACCGACTTGCAGTCCAATTGGATCGCCTTCGACTGCTAACTTTTTTGGTGCAAAGCTTTCAAGCAGAGAAATGATAAACTGCCCATTTGCCGTTTTTGTCATTCCATCCACTCCTCTACATAGTTTATGTTGTTTATTAATTCTTCTTTTTTTATGTCAGACGTTTCATTCCTTGCTTTTTGCATTTGAGTTAAAATAGTATTCCATTGTTTGACTTCCCCTGACCATTTTTCCGTAAACGCTTTGTTTTGATTTTTTATTAAAAATGGTCCAAGCAGCAATTCTGCTTCTATATTGCTGGAGTAAGGCTGTTTTCCAGCACGATCTGCCACAAGGATTTCATATATTTTGCCGTCTTCTGACAAAATCTCTTCTGCAACAAGAACCCAATTTTCTTTTAAAAGCCACTTCCTAACGGTTTTAGCACCTACATTTGGCTGCAAAATTAAACGTATTGTCTTGCCTAATTTAGTTTTCCCATTTTCAAGAATAGAGGTTATAAGCGCTCCGCCCATACCGCAAATCGTAATGACTTCTGCCTCATTTTCATTAAGCACGGCTAAACCGTCGCCTTTTCTAACTTCAATAATCTCAGTTAATTCATTTAGCACAACTTGCTGTTTTGCAGATAAAAACGGTCCTTCTGTAATCTCTCCAGCAATAGCTTTTTTAATCGTATTTTTCAATCCTAAGTAACAAGGTAAATATGCGTGATCTGAACCAATATCAGCTAAAATAGTTCCCTCAGGTACAAATGATGCTACTCTTTCAAGTCTTTTTGATAATTTTTCGGAATTCATTTATATCACCGCTTCTTTATATTCATTCGTTCTATTATTTTAATCATTTACTATTCTTTACTGCAACCATAAAAAAAAGCTTCTTGTTGTAAAGAAACAAGAAGCTTTTTTTATTTTATTTTTTTTCAGAAAGCCACTTTACTACTATTTTTGCTTCTTCGCCTTTAATAACACCAGCTGGCATTCCACCGCTCTTACCGTTTTTAACGATCTCAGCAATCTCTTTTTCAGAATATTTGCCACCGATGTTTGATAGTTTAGGACCTACATTACCTTCTAAGTTCTGCCCGTGACAAGAAGAACAGTTTTGTTTGAAGATAGCTTGTGGATCCATCGCAGCCTTTTCTTTATTTTGGCTAGCTTGATGCATTTTGTTTACACCATATCCGCCCATCGTAAGCATGAGAATAATTCCAATAACTCCAATAATTGCAAAAGGAATGAGTGGATTACGCTTCATTCAAATTCCTCCTTCGTCTGTATCACACATTTGTTGTTTTTAAAAACTCTTATTATGTATTAATAATCCATTTTCTATTGTACTTTAAAAGCGTTTACTTGGGAAGGGCAAACTATAACTTTCCCAGTTTTGTCACAAGATATAACATTTAATAAAATTTGTATGAAAACGAATAAAATCAAGGATATCCACAAACTTTTCGGCTGATTATAGGAAAACGAAAACGATGAATGCCAGCACATCCAAATAGAAGATGGCTGTTTTCGCAACCATTATTTTTTTGAAAGCTGTTATCCCCTTTTTTTAGGATGTTTGCTTTCCATCAAAGCTTTGGTGAGTCACAGGGAAGACAAATGAAGTGCTGCTCCTAAGACAAGGAAAGTTTCGACAGCGTTACATCAAGCGCAAAAAAAGATGAGCCAAGGCTTGGCTCATCCTCCTCATGAAAAATTCACTGACAATGATTCTAACGCTTGTTCTCTAAGCTTATATTTTTGTATTTTACCTGAAGCCGTCATAGGGTATTCATCTAGAAACAAATAGTACTCCGGAATTTTAAAATTTGAGATCTTCCCTCTGCAGTACTCTTTTAGTTCTTCTGCAGATATTTTATAGCCGTCTTTGAGTTGAATACATGCTGCAACTCTTTCTCCAAACTTTTTATCCGGTACACCAATTACCTGAACATCCAAAATTGCTGGATGAGCATATAAAAACTCTTCAACTTCTCTAGGGTATACATTCTCCCCGCCGCGGATAATCATATCTTTCAATCGGCCAGTGATTCTGAAATAACCATCCTCATCAATAGTTGCTAGATCACCTGTATGAAGCCACCCTTCTGAGTCAATAGCTTCAGCAGTCGCTTCAGGCATTTTGTAGTAGCCTTTCATCACATGGTACCCTCTTGTGCAAAGCTCACCCTGTTCACCTATTTTTACTTCTTTATTTGTAACAGGATCGATTATCCTTGCTTCAACCTGAGTATGTTTCTTACCGACGGTCTCAACCTTTCTTTCGATTGAATCGTCTGTTCTTGTT
The DNA here is from genome assembly GCF_031457135.1 of Fictibacillus barbaricus. Lineage (GTDB taxonomy): Bacteria > Bacillota > Bacilli > Bacillales > Fictibacillaceae > Fictibacillus > Fictibacillus barbaricus_A. Next base: position 635,944 of record NZ_JAVDWA010000002.1, read on the forward strand.
TGTGTGATTACAGGAGAAGATTCGGTTTGTCCATACGCAATTGTAATTTCTGTCATACCCATTTTATCGATAACTTTTTTCATAACTTCAATCGGACAAGGTGAACCAGCCATAATTCCAGTTCTGAGTGTGCTTAAATCATATTCTTCAAAATCTGGAAGATTTAGCTCCGCTATAAACATGGTAGGAACACCATGCAGACCTGTACACTTTTCTTTTTCTACCGTCTCTAATACTTCTTTGGGATCAAATTGAACTACTGGTACCATTGTTGCTCCTACAGATACAGCTGCCAGCACCCCAAGAACACAACCGAAGCAATGAAAGAATGGCACTGGGATACAAAGTTTGTCTAGATTTGTGAGATTCATACTTTCAGCGATTTGTCTTGCGTTATTTACGATATTATAATGTGTCAGCATTACACCTTTTGGAAACCCTGTTGTCCCTGAAGTATATTGCATATTTATCACATCATCATAGTGAAGGGAAGCTTCTCTTACATGCAATTCTTCATCGCTGATTGATTCTCCTAATGCCAGCATGTCATCAAAGCCTTGATAAGTAGCCATATCCTTTTTATCTAGATGGACAAAATGTTTGAGCATAGGAAAGTCATCCATTCTTTCATTTACGCTATCGACCATTTTCCGATAGGAAGTAGAGCGGAATTCTTCTATAAAAAACAACGCTTTTGAGTCAGACTGCTTTAACAAATAATCTAGTTCTTTCTGTTGATAGTTCGTATTTACAGTTACTAGTACAGCTCCAGCTCTTGCTGATCCGAATTGTAAAAGCAGCCACTCCGGAACGTTCGTTGCCCACACAGCAATGTGATCACCTTTTTTGATTCCCATTGCCATTAAACCCTTTGCAACCTTTGAGGTTAGCTCATAAAACTCTTGATAGGTGTATCGAATTCCAAGTTTACTGTAAACAATAGCTTCTTGAGCTGTGTTTTTTTTCGCTTGTTCTTTTAAACAATCTCCAACAGTTACCTGCATTAACTCAGCCATAAGTTACCCCCATCACTTGTTTTAAAAAAAAGGCTGTTTTCGCATACTTAGTTGCTCTTATAAGTAGTTGATTTCCGCTACAGGATGCTCGCTTTCGGTCAAAAGTTTAATGGTCATGAACGCAAAAAGCGCCTTCTTCACCCATTCCCCTTTTGCTTGTCGAGGCTGACCAGACGCTTCCGCTTTTCGTCTGTCCCGCTGATCCCGCAGGACAAGGAAGGCAACGGCCGCACGAAGAAAATGAGATTTCCAATTTTGAGGAGTCTCGCACCTTGCACTATAATCAACTTTTCAAAGTGAACACAACTTGCCAAAAGCAACAATCTTTTAGAAAAGAGCCAAAAAAAATCAGCAGCCAATCTCTCTGGCAATTACGATTCGTTGAATTTCAGATGTACCTTCTCCGATTTCAAGCAGCTTGGCATCTCTGAAATAACGTTCAACATGATAATCTCTCATATATCCATTACCGCCGTGAATTTGTACGGATTCGGAACAAATTTGCATACATGCTTCAGATGCATATAATTTTGCCATTGAAGCTTCTTTAGAAAATTTCTTTCCTTGGTCCTTTAACCAAGCGGCTTTATAAACCATCATTCTAGCTAGTTCAATTTTCATTGCCATATCAGCCAATTTAAATTGGATCGCTTGAAATTTAGAAATCGATCTTCCAAACTGTTTACGTTCTTTTGCGTATGATAGGGCCTTATCATACGCTGCCTGAGCAATTCCTACTGCCATAGCACCTATACCTATTCTCCCGCCGTCTAACGTTACCAAGAACTGTTTAAATCCATCTCCGCGCTTGCCAAGCAAGCTATCTTCAGGTACTTTTACATCTTCCATAAATAATTCCGTTGTATTAGAAGAATGAAGCCCCATTTTTTCATAATTATCGGTTACACGAAATCCAGGAGAATCCGTTGGAACAATTATGGCTGAAATCTCTTTATTGTCTCCGTTTCGATTCGTAATAGCGGTTAAAGCCAAATGTTTAGCATAGCTGGCATTCGTTATATAACACTTGCTTCCATTAATTAACCACTCACCATTGTTTAAAACAGCAGTCGTCTCCGTCCCTCCGGCATCTGACCCCGCATTTGGTTCTGTCAATCCGAATGCACCAAAAGATTCTCCGGTACAAATAGGAGTTAGATACTTTTCCTTTTGTTCATGTGAACCAAATAAATTTAAAGGTGCGCCGCCTAGAGATACGTGTGCAGAATATGTAATACCTGTTGAACCGCATGCACGGCTTAATTCTTCAACTGCAATGGCAAAACTGATCGTGTCTGCCCCCCCGCCGCCATATTCTTCAGGAAACGGTAAACCCATCATGCCTAATTTAGAAAGTTTTTGAAAAATTTCTAATGGGAATTCCTTATTCTTATCTCTTGCTTCTGCTCCTGGTGCAACGACTTCATCAGCAAATTCTCTCATCATTTTTTGGATCATTAACTGCTCTTCTGTTAATGTAAAATTCATTGTTGTATCCCACCCTTTAATTATTTACGCTCTTATTTGTATGCGCTTACAATATAATTATAGATATAAAGCCTGAATTTTTACAAGATTTAAACGATTTTAAAATTAATTTTATGTATTTCTCCTTAGGAAAATCCGCATATCGCATGAAGAATAGATTAATTTCTTGAAAAGGTGATTTGCATTGAGGTGGAATAAAAAGTAAAATGATAAAAAAGAGATAAAATAAAAAAGCCTGCCGTATAGGCAAGCTCTTTATTCAAGAAAATCTTTTAGTCGTTTACTTCTGCTTGGGTGACGAAGTTTACGGAGTGCTTTTGCTTCAATCTGGCGAATCCGTTCACGAGTTACACCAAAGACTTTCCCTACTTCTTCTAGGGTTCGGGTTCGTCCATCATCAAGTCCAAAACGTAATCGAAGTACGTTTTCTTCACGATCTGTAAGTGTATCGAGAACGTCTTCAAGCTGTTCTTTTAATAGTTCATAAGCTGCTGCTTCAGAAGGAGCAAGTGCATCCTGATCTTCAATAAAGTCACCAAGATGGGAATCGTCTTCTTCACCGATAGGCGTTTCCAATGATACAGGCTCTTGAGCAATTTTTAATATTTCTCGAACCTTTTCAGGAGTTAATTCCATTTCTGCCCCAATTTCTTCAGGTGAAGGTTCACGTCCTAAATCTTGAAGAAGCTGGCGTTGAACTCGGATTAATTTGTTGATCGTTTCAACCATATGAACAGGAATACGAATCGTACGTGCTTGGTCAGCAATTGCACGGGTAATCGCCTGACGAATCCACCAAGTAGCATACGTACTAAATTTAAAACCTTTATCATAGTCGAACTTTTCAACCGCTTTAATTAATCCCATGTTGCCCTCTTGAATAAGGTCCAGGAAAAGCATACCACGGCCAACATAACGTTTTGCGATACTTACAACGAGTCGTAAGTTTGCTTCTGCCAAACGGCGTTTTGCCTCATCGTCCCCGTTCTCAATTCTTTTAGCCAATTCGATTTCCTCATCTGCAGAGAGAAGGTCGACACGGCCAATTTCTTTCAAATACATACGTACAGGGTCATTAATTTTTACGCCTGGAGGAACGCTTAAGTCATTAAGATCAAACTCTTCCTCATCCTTTTCCATTTCAAACTTCGGATCCTCATCTTCATCGCTATCATCTGAAGCCTCAGCTACTTCAATACCTTGCTCTTCAAGATAGTGATAGAATTCATCCATTTGATCAGAATCTTGTTCAAACGGTGCTAGCTTTCCTGTAATTTCTGTATATGTCAGTTGACCTCTTTTTTTACCCGCTTCAACTAACTGCTCTTTTACTTGATCGATGGTTAATTCGCCTTCCGTCCCTTGACGGTTTGGTTTTTCAGCCATTCGATCCCCTCCTTCCAAAACTTCAACCACCCTGTATCCCGATTATTTAAGAGATCGTTTCATTCTCATAATTTCTTGGGCAATTTGGGCTGCCAGTTTTATTTCATTCCTTTGTATTGCGCTTTGCTGCTGTTTCTCTTTTTCTTGTATTTCTCGCAATAAAGGATAGCTTGAAATAATTCGAATATAATCAGCAAGCTCGTGTTCATTAAGTTCATCACTGATCGTGAGCATAGCTAACTCTGATGCAAGTTTTCTTAATTTGTCGTCATCAATCCGCTGCATGACTAACCCTACATTGGGTTTATTTCCTTCTTCATAAAAGGCATACAAATAGGCAGCGATTGCATTATGCTCTTCGACATTAAAGCCAGATTCAAGCTTTTCTTGAATTAGAAAGGCTGACTCTTCACTTTTAAGCATGTGCGCAAGAACAATTCTTTCCGCATTTAAATTTCTCGGCAATAAAGACTTCTGCAAAAGTGTTTGTATTTTAAAATTATTATCCCGCTTTTTTGGGCTGTTATCCTTTGACCTTTGCTGTTGCTTGAAAGTCTGTGTCTGCTGCTGCTTTAATGCATCTAACGACAAATTAAATTCAGAAGCGATTTGCCGGAGATAGTGATCTCTTTCGACCGCTTTTGGAAGACGGGCAATCTCATTGATAATCTCTTCGATGTAGATCATTCGTTCTCCTTCATCTCGAAGATTTTTACCGCGTCTATAATATTGTATTTTAAATGCCATTACAGTTAGACTAGCCCCTATTATATCCTTTAGAAACGATTCGTTCCCATATTTATTGATATAGTCATCAGGATCCATACCATCTGGCATTTGAGATATCTTTACCGTGCATCCTTGCTTAACTAATATTTCAGATGCCCGAAAGGCTGCTTCTACGCCTGCCTTGTCAGAATCGTAGCAGATTGTGACAGATTGAACATTTCTCCTCAAAATGGCAGCATGATCTTCCGTTAATGAGGTACCTAAGGTCGCTACTCCATTTGTTACACCTGCTCTAAACGCAGAAATGGTGTCCACATAGCCTTCAAATATTACAGCATGCTGTTTCTGCCTTATTTCCGCCCGAGAAAGATTAAGTCCATAAAGTGTCTTTCCTTTGTGAAAAATTTTTGATTCTGGACTATTTAAATACTTAGGTTCGTCATTTGCTTCTAATACTCTTCCACCGAATGCGACCACAGTACCAGTACGATCCCAAATGGGAAACATAATTCTGTTTCGGAATCGGTCATATGGTTTCCCATCTGATTGCCGTTTTCCGATCAGACCTGCTTTTTCAGCAACTGAAATATCCAACCCTCGTTTTTCAATAAAGCGTGATGCTGTTTCCCAGGAATCAGGTGCAAACCCTATCTGAAAGCGTTCAATGGATTCTCTAGTAAATCCTCGTTTTTCGAGATAATCTAATGCAGGTCTTCCCTGTTTGGTGTGGAGTAAACAATGATGATACAATTTAGCCAATAATTCATGAATCTCGGCCATTGCTTTTTTTTCGTCAGTACCTTTAACGGAGTAATTTTGCTGATTGATCTGAGGCAGTTCAATAGCGCTTTTCTTCCCTAATTGAGCTAGTGCCTCAATAAAGGAATATCCCTCAATGTTCATTAAAAAGGAATAAACATTTCCTCCAGCTCCGCAGCCAAAACAGTGATAGATCTGTTTGTCAGGTGAGACAGAAAAAGATGGCGACTTTTCTCCATGAAATGGACATAAGCCAAAATAATTTCTGCCTTGTTTTTTCAGCGGAACATAATCACTTATCACGTCCACAATATCATTTGAAGACCTGATTTTTTCTATTAAATCTTCTGGAATCCGTTCCATATTACCACCACAGAATCTATTGTTTCATATTGTTACTAGTTATATATTCGTGCCAGAATGTTATTTTCCTTCAACATTCGACAGGATTTCGCAAAAAACTGTAGAGAATCTTTCTGCATCCTCCTTCGTGAATTTTGCAGGACCTTTAGAATGAACACCAGAACGCCTCGCCTTAGCTGATAGATAACGTTCATGAAGCACTCGCTCCATTTCATCCTCTTGAAAGTGTTTCCCTCTAGGAGTAACAACATAAACCCCTTTTGGCAAAAGAAGACTTGCCAGGGCATGATCTTGTGTTACCACAATATCATTTTTTTTCGAATGATTATGTATGTACATATCCACTTCCTCTGGTCTTGCATCAACCATAATCCATTTGCCTGGCTGATCTGTATTACTCGCATGAGCAAAAGAAGTAACAAAGATGGGCTCAAAATGGTATTCTTTTGAGCAACTATGAATTACATCTTTTATTAACACGGGGCAAGCATCTGCATCAATGAATACATTAAATTTTTTCATAATCATATGTTCTACTTTTACAGTCATTCTCCTGCATTTCATCATATTTGTCGAAAAATAGCATAGTAAATGTATCACTATTTTGGTCAAACTTTTTATTTTTAATCACAATTTATTATTATAATAAAAACCTTATGATATTACCAGTAAAAAGATCGTAAATATTTGTATTACCAAGCGGCAGAAAGAGATCACAGGATCATAGATGTTCCTACATGAGCACCGAGAAAACGAAAATGACGAAGAGATTCGCCGCTTATCAATAAGTTGTTCATTTTGAAGCAAGAAGGTAGAGAAAATGAGATTTTCGAGGCGCGGATTGTAGTTGTTCCTACATGAGCACCGAGAAAACGAAAATGACAAAGAGATTCGCCTCTTATCAATAAGTTTGTTCATTTAGAAGCAAGAAGGTCGAGGAAATGAGATTTTCGAGGCGCGGATTGTAGTTGTTCCTACATGAGCACCGAGAAAACGAAAATGACAAAGAGATTCGCCGCTTATCAATAAGTTTGTTCATTTAGAAGCAAGAGGGTCGAGGAAATGAGATTTTCGAGGCGCGGATTGTAGTTGTTCCTACATGAGCACCGAGAAAACGAAAATGACGAAGAGATTCGACGCTTATCAATGAACAAAAAAAAAAGCGCATTAAATAGCGCTTATTTGTATGACTTCCCTTGAAAAAGGTTATAGATAACATTTGCCGATTCTTCAACTGCTTTATTGGACACTTCTACCACTCTGCAGCCGATTCGATCTACTATTTTATTAAAATAAATTAATTCCTGCTTTATTCTTTCCATATTGGCATAATTGGCTTCTGAATCTAAACCTAGTGCTTTTAACCTTTCACGCCTTATATCATTTAGTTTCTCCGGACTGATTTTTAATCCGAAACATTTCTTTGGTGAAACTTTAAACAATTCTTCCGGTGGTTCAACCTCTGGAACAATTGGTACATTTGCCACCTTTAAACGTTTATGTGCTAAATATTGTGAAAGAGGAGTCTTCGAAGTTCTTGAAACGCCAATAAGAACAACATCCGCTTTCAAAATGCCTCTAGGATCTCTGCCATCATCATATTTCACTGCGAATTCAATAGCTTCTACTTTTCTAAAGTATTCATCATCCAGCTTATGTACAACTCCAGGCTCATATCGCGGCACTTGATTTAGCCACGATTGCAGCTGATTCATCATAGGTCCCATTATATCAACCGTTGGAATTCCGTATCGGGCAGCTTGCTGTGCTACATATTTACTCACTTCAGGAATCACAAGTGTGTATGCAATGATACCATTATGATCTTTTGCCAAAGATATTACTTCATCAATCGTTTCTTTATCTTCAACATAGGGAACCCTTTTAATTTCAATACCGTTGGAATTAAACTGACTTGCAGCTGCTTTAACAACCAATTCGGCAGTTTCGCCAACTGAGTCTGATATGATATATACGATTGGACGTCCTGTCATTTCGGCCTCCCCATTTATTAAAGTATTTCATCATGCGCAAGCTCGACTAAAGCTTTTGTAATATTCGTTTTCGTAATTCTTCCCACGACTTCAAGTCCATTTTCGTTCTGGGATTTTTTCACCACTGGCAGCCCATCGATCTGTTTATCAATTAAGATGTGAGCAATGTCCAGTAAAAAGTCGTCTTTATAACAATAAGTGATGTTCGGCATTCTTGTCATTATAATATTAATCGGTATGGTGTTTATTTCTTGTTTCCCCATACTTGCACGCAATAAATCTTTTCGTGAAACAACACCAACAAGATGACCGTTTTTATTGATAATATACAAAGCACCAACATCTTCTAAAAACATCGTACATATGGCTTCATACACAGTCGATGATTCTTGGACTACAACAGGCATTGACGTGAATTCAGCAACTTTTATTTTTTTAATTTTTTCTGTAAGCAGCTGCGAGCCTGTTTTTCCTGTGTAAAAATAACCTACTCTCGGCCTTGCATCTAAATAACCAGCCATCGTCAATATTGCCAGGTCAGGACGTAAAGTAGCTCTGGTTAGATCAAGCTGATCTGCAATATGTTCCCCTGTAATCGGGCCATGATCTTTAACAATCTCAACTATCTTTTGCTGCCTCTTATTTAGTTCGATCTTGTACACCACCCTTACCGGTTCCAATGTGTCATACTTATTTTCATTATTATAACTTATTTCCTTCTTAAAAAGCACTAAAAAACTGTAAAGAAAAACTTTACAGTTCAATCGGATAATTGGTCGAGTTGTTTTAAAAATTTCTTTGACTTTAGAAAAACACCTGAATATTCATCCATATAGGTATCAAACAAAGTCCTCAATTCACGTTTTGTTTCTTTTTTCAATGTAACGTTGCCGAGTCTCGCCAGATCGAAATCATAAAACATATGCAATAAACGGACAGCAGATTGAGAGATATTCATCCTGTATGGGTCTTTGTAGGCACATCGCTCACAAAGGAAACCTCCCTCTCTAATAGAAAAGGAAAAGTTACCTTCTTTAGCACCGCATGATACACATTTGCTAAGCTCTGGAACAATTCCTGATGTTTTCATCATTTTAATTTCAAATAAAAAAGTAATGACCTCAGGATCAATCCCATGGTCAATGTAATCCAGCGCTTGTTTTATCCAGCCGAATAGATCAGGCTTTAAATCATTTTCAGTTGTCAAACGATCAAGAAGTTCCGATAAATAAGCGGCATATGCTGTTTTCACAAGGTCTTCACGTATTCTTCTAAATGATGAAAGCGCTTCTCCTTGCTGGAGCGTGCCTAAACCTTTATTCGTTCTTTGAAAAACAAATATACCGTATGTAAACAATTGCGTAATGGAAGTGAAGCGGCTTTTTGGTTTTTTCGCTCCCCTAGCCATTACGCCTATTTTTCCTAATTCTTTTGTGTACAGTGTAATAATCGTATTAGATTCACCATACGGAATGGTTTTTATGACAATTCCTTCTACTTTATAAAGCAAGGTACTTCACCCTCCTGAAAGTAAGAAGGCAACCTGTTATTTAATGAAAAGGAGGTTCCTCAAGAGGCTCTTCAGAAAGAATAACTGCAGGTGGTGCTGTTATTTCATGGTCTAGCTCTTTGTATAACAAATAGGTATCAATATTGCCTGTTTCACAGAAAACTTTCCATGTAAACTCTTTCATGATTATTGACACACCTTTCTATTTGTTTTTCTCCTGATATAACTAGGTTGACCTTGGGACTTTATTTTCATGACAAGGAAATATTAACATTTTTGTCAAGGCAGTTTTCGCATACTTTGTTGCTTTTGAAAGTAGTTGATTTCCGTTTCAGGATGCTTGCTTTCCGCGGGGCGTGCGGTGAGCCCATTCGTCACTTTGCGACATTGAATGGTCTCTCCTGTCCCACTGTTCCCGCAGGAGTCTCACACCTTGCACTTCAATCAACTTGCACTCGAAGACTCTTTATCAAAAAGACAAAAACGTAAAAGCAACTATTTTTTAGAAAGAATCTTTAGAAAAGAGTCTTAATCAATAATCGTCTTCATTAAAACCAAACTCAGCTAGCTGCTTTTGACGATTTCTCCAATCTGTCTGAACCTTAACATAAAGTTCCAAAAAGACTCTTGATCCCAAAAGTGTTTCAATATCAGCTCGTGCCCGCTTTCCAATCTCTTTAAGCATTTTACCTTGCTTGCCTATGATAATCCCTTTTTGAGAAGCACGCTCAACAATTATCGTTGCATTTACAAAAACAACATTTTTTTCCTCGCGTACTTTCATTTCTTCTATTACTACAGCAACAGAATGTGGAATTTCTTCGCGTGTAAGGTGAAGAACTTTTTCTCGAACTAATTCTGCTGTTATGAATCGTTCCGGGTGATCGGTAACTTGATCTTCCGGGTAAAATTGAGGTCCTTCTTCCATATAAGAAACAATTTGAGTGAGCAGTGTATCCACGTTGTTGCCGTTTAATGCTGATATTGGAATAACTTCTTGTACATCCAGCTTATTCCGGTACATATCAATCAATGGCAGCAAATCATCAGGATGAACTGTATCAATTTTGTTTACAACTAGAAATACTGGATTCTTAACATTTTGAAGTCTGTCAATGATAAATTGATCTCCTCGCCCATACCCTTCTTGAGCATTTATGACGAATAAAATAAGATCAACTTCATTTAATGTCTGCTGAGCTGTTCTCGTCATAAAATCACCGAGTTTATGCTTAGGCTTGTGAATTCCTGGCGTGTCGATGAAAATGACCTGAGCGTCTTCTGTCGTATAAACAGCTTGAATCTTGTTTCTTGTCGTCTGTGGTTTATCACTCATTATGGCGATCTTTTGTCCAATGACTTTGTTTAGCAGTGTCGACTTACCGACATTAGGTCTTCCGATAATCGTAACAAATCCGGATTTATAGCCTTCTTTAGTCATTCAAATCCTCCGGGGAAAAAGCTCCTGGCAGCAATTCCTTTACTTTAAGTTCCTGCATGTCCCCTTTTAAATTAGTTAAATACACTGGCATTTCGGGAGGGCATAATTCAGAAATCACTTGACGGCAAGCACCACATGGAGGTACTGGGCGCTTCGTATCGGCTACTACTGCGATTGCACTGAGCTTGGTATCGCCTTCTGTATACGCTTTAAATAACGCTGTTCTTTCTGCACAGCAAGTCATACTATATGCCGCGTTTTCAATATTTGCGCCGTGATAAACTTTACCCTCTTCAGAGAGTAATGCTGCACCTACTTGAAATTTAGAATAAGGTACATATGCTTTTTCTCTCGCTAATTTCGCTTGTTCTATTAGTTGTTCTTTGTTCATTTTTCTCGTCACCCTCTTAACGTTCTATGCGTATTAACGCAGGATGCTAATTATAGGTTCTATAAATAGCAGTATACCGATTATAACAGCAAAAATAGAAAAAACCAAAACTGCTCCTGCAGCAGCATCCTTGGCTTGTTTTGCCAAGGGATGAATATTTTGAGTGACAAGGTCTACTGTCTTCTCAATAGCGGTATTCAGTAATTCCAGAGCTAAGACCATACCAATTACAATAAACAGTACAATCATTCGCAGACTAGAAAAATCAAGTGCAATCGCTGTAAAAATAACGATTACACTTAAAAGAGTGTGAATTTTAAAATTTTGTTCGCTCTTAAATACTTCTGCTATTCCTTCAAAAGCGTATTTAAAGCTTGAAAATAACTTTTTCCACTTAATCATCTTTTTAATCCATAAAGCTCCAATATCTCTTCTTGACGCCCGAACATTCTTTTTTCATCTTCCTCATTCATATGATCGTAACCGAGAAGATGAAGGAAACCATGAACGGCAAGGAATCCCATTTCTCTATCCATGGAATGACCAAAATCTGCAGCTTGTTCTTCAGCAACATCGACACATATAATGATATCTCCTAAAAATCTTGTTTCTTCTCCGCCTATTATTTCGATTTCGTCTTCTCCCATTTCTTCCATAGCAAATGAAATGACGTCCGTAACACTGTCTTTTTCTCTATATTCTTTATTGATTTCCTGTATTCTTTCTTTCGTCACTAATGTAACAGAGACTTCTGAAGTGCTTAGCCCTTCCATTTCAGCAGCTTTTTGAAGAACATTTGAAATTAATTCTGCATATGCCTCACTGTTCTCATCCATTTCATTTAAATATTCCACATGTAATTTTGTCATTGTTTTTCCACCTTTTTCGTTTCTTCTGGATACTCGATTCGGGAATGAAAAATTCCGTGAAGTGTCTCGCTTAACGTTTTTGCAACGGTATCTAATTCCTTCAGAGTAAGATCACATTCATCAAATTGGCCATCTTCGAGTCTATCATTAATAATTTTTCGAATAATCTGATCTATTTTTACTGGTGTTGGCTTAGATAGAGATCTTACAGCAGCTTCAACTGCATCAGAAATTCCGATAATAGCCACTTCTTTTGTTTGAGCCTTTGGACCTGGATACCGAAAATCCGTTTCCGATATTTCTTTTTCCGATAACTGTGAAGCTTTGTGGAAGAAATATTTCAGTAAAGTTGTTCCATGGTGCTGTTCTGCAATATCAACAATTTCCTTAGGAATCTTATTCGCTCTTAGCATGTCTGCCCCATCATATGGATGAGCAGTGATTATCGTTTTACTCAGCTGCGGAGCTATTTTATCATGCGGATTATCCATGTTCATTTGATTTTCAATGAAAAAGTGAGGTCTTTTTGTTTTTCCGACATCATGATAATAAGACCCTACTCGTGCCAGCAGTCCATTTGCGCCAATCGATTCGCACGCGGCTTCTGAAAGGTTCGCAACCATTATGCTATGGTGATACGTACCCGGAGCTTCCATTAGAACCTTCCGCAAAATAGGGTGATTTGGATTGGAAAGTTCGATAAGCTTAGTCACTGATAAAATATTAAAAGATGACTCAATAACAGGCAGCAATCCTAGTGTAAGCACAGCAGAAATAAAACCTGATAATGCGGCACATCCAAGATCTAAACCAATTTGCCACGATGTAAACTTCCCGTTTAATAGCAATAGTACACTAGCTACTGTTAGGATGGCTATAAAAGAAACAAAAAATCCTGCTTGCAGTATTTTAGAACGCTGCTGCGCTCTCCCAAGAAATACTACGCCGGCGACCCCGTTGAAAAGCACATATAAACTCATAATAAAATTAAAGTTTCCTGTTGTCTGTTCATTAAAAATCAGAGCAGCACTAAGGGCAAATATGACAGTTGATACCACTGCCAGCTCTTCGTTAAACAGCATCTTAATCATCATTGCACCAGCAGCAACAGGAACAAGGTACATTAAGCTTGATAGCCCCGCTCCAGAACTTAAACTCACTAGCTTCATTACAACAAGAGTCATCGTAAATAATAAAGCATAGATCGTAACGTACTTTTTAAAATGCTCTTTCGCTCTTTCTTCTTTCATGAAATAGTAAAGTGATGACATCAGAATGAGAACAAAAATAAACAAACCGTAATAAGGGTAAGTTTTCATTTCCTGGTCGAGCAGACCAACAATCTTTAACCTTTGATAAATTTCTGGTGTAATCACCGTACCGCTCTTAGCAAGAACTTCTCCCTCGCGTATAACAACTTCTTCTACCTTATCGCTTGCTTCTTTTCGCTTTTGGCGTGTTTTTTCTGTATCCAAAGTCTTGTTTGCAATAATAAAACTTTGTGTAATCTCTTCAGCTGCGATCCTTAACCCATAAGATAAATTTCTATTGTCCCGGATTAATCCAACCGCTTTATCTCTTGCATTCTCTACCTCTTCAACTTTAATCGGCTCTTTTAGTACAATGTTGACAACGGAAACGGTAATTCGTTTCATGTTGCTTAATTCACTTTCGGTCGCCTGAAACATCGCTGTTAGTGTATCTTCAGAAATCTCTGAAGTATCTATGTACTGCTTTAATTGATCAACTTTCTGCTCGTAGGTTAACTGCGGTTCTTCTTTCTTCTTTTTACTTTCCGTTTGATTGATTGTCTTTATTAGATCAATTAGATCCCCTAATTGCTGAGATTGTTCATATGCTACATCTTTATTAAAGGTGTATTCATTGTTTACACTTTCTGCAGCGAGCCTTCTTTTGGCTTCCGTCTGATCTTCTAGAGGAATGGTAATAGGAGATTGAATATCCCTAGGTGCTCTTTCATAAACATGTACGTCCACAACATTCGGAATAACATTGCTGACTAAAATAATATATAAAATGATTCCCATAATGATAAAAGATACAGATGCTACACTTAATCTAAAATATTTCGACAGCAAGCGTCTCAGGTTGGCCAAACTTTACCACTCCTTATACTGTGAATCCTATACTAATCTTAGCAAAAGTTGGACAAATATGGTACTTCTTATAATATAAAAAAAGTCTCCCGCTATAGGAGACCTTAATCTTCAGACGATTCATATGCTTCAATAATCCTTTGCACAAGAGGATGTCTTACCACATCTAATTGTTTTAAATAAATAAAATCTATGCCGTTTACTTTTTCCAATCTTTGCTTTGTAACCTTTAAACCAGACTCTTTTCCTCTTGGGAGATCGATTTGGGTGATGTCACCTGTAATAACCATTTTCGATCCGAATCCGAGTCGAGTTAAGAACATTTTCATTTGTTCTGGAGTTGTATTCTGTGCTTCATCCAGAATAACAAAGCTTTCGTCTAAAGTACGTCCTCTCATATACGCTAACGGTGCTATTTCAATCGTTCCGCGTTCAATGAGTCTTTCTGTATGTTCAGCCCCTAAAAGGTCATGCAGAGCATCATAGAGCGGTCGTAAGTATGGGTCTACCTTTTCCTTAAGGTCTCCAGGCAGAAAACCTAAACTTTCACCCGCTTCAACAGCTGGACGTGTTAGTACGATTTTCTTTATTCTGCCATCTTTAAGTGCATTGACTGCCATAACAACTGCTAAGTATGTTTTACCTGTGCCTGCTGGTCCAATTCCAAACACAAGATCTTTTTTTCTCATCGATTGTACATAATGCCGCTGCCCTAGCGTTTTAACACGTATTGGTTTTCCTTTAGCAGTTACCGCAATATCTTCCTCGTAAAGTTCGCTTAATTCATCAAGCATGTTTTTCTCTGCAAGCTGAACGGCGTATACAATATCCCGCTCTGAAATTTTAATTCCTTTTCGAACTAATTTGAGCAGAACAAACAAAGTCTCTTCGACCATCTCTGCTTTATCAAGCTCCCCAGAAACTAAAATATCTTCTCCACGGGTAACTATGCTTACATGGAGCTTATCTTCAATCACCTTTAAGAAGGCATCGTTCGGCCCGAACAATGAAGACGCTTCCGAAGTATTTTCCAGTTGTAATGAATTAAGTCTTTTCGTTTCTGACAAACTACTCATTCTCCTTGTTGGATCGGTATAGGTTGTACAGATGCTATATTTTCTATAACTTGGTAAAGCATCGTTAATGTTACTTTACCATTCGACTCGTTTTGTAGCAAAACTTTTTCGCCATTTATTTTTGCATCGGCAGGAATCTTTTTAAGCAATTCTTTTTTTGCCATCTTCTTTCCAACTGCTATTGCTTCTTTTTTTGTATAAGATCTTTTTACCCCGTCTGTTTCCCTAATTTCTTTTTTCAAATAAGAGAAAGGCGTTTTCCATTTTGCCAAATATAAAGGAGTTTCATTTATTATTTCCGTTTTTGTTTTAAATTCTCCTTCTGAAAAGCCATAAACTGGAATATCTAGACCGAATAATGAAAGATAATGCCTGTTTTTATATTTCCCTGTATATGTCTGAAAAGATGTGCTTAAAGGCACAGATACTTTTGTTTCATACCAAACTTCTCCATAAACCTTTCCTTTTGCACTTACAAGTTTCGTTTTTTTCTCTTTACCAATAAATCCGGATACTAAAAGAGACCCCTTTTGTACATAATCATTTACCGCTATAACAGGTTGTCCCTTTTCAACGAACATGGAATGAATCAATGCTTTTTTTGTTGCTACAAGATGACTTGGTCCGGTTATGGGTTTTTCTTTAGGTATTTCTTTTTGTACAACTTCAAACCGATATGTGGTCCCATGCCTTGTAACACCAATCCATGTTACATTCTCCATCTTTTCAGTCAGCTGTCTTTGTATCTCTCTGACATTCGGCAGCAGGAAAATGAGTTTCCCTTTTGTAATGCCTAATTCAACTGCAGCTTTTTTTAGCTGATATTCCGTCTTAGGATTTGCGCCTGTCACATTTATATTCCAAATCATGTTTGATAATAGAAACAGAATCACAATAAACGAAATCATGCCAATCAAAAACCCATTTCTCTTCCAAATCTTTCTTAGCAAAAATGGCGTACCGTTTTTTTCTTTAATTCTAATTTTGAGTTTCTTTTCTTTTAAGAGTTTCCTTACATTTTGAAAATCAACTACCGAAAGCGAAGCAAGGACTCGTTCATTTTCAAGGGGCTGGATATCCCAAATTTGTATCCCTGAGGCAAGACATGAATTAATAAATGCACTCGACTCTTGTCCTATAATTTCAACACGAATATTCCCTTTAAGATTATGACTCCATTTATTTTTCAAAACGGCCCCTCCCCATTATCTAAAATCCTAATCATTTTCAAAATAGACGGAAGTTATTGTTCCTTCTAAAAGGATTTCTTCCGGCAAAATCGTTTTTATCACAAAGTCACTGCCTTTTATAAGAAGCGTTCCTTGCTTCAGCTTTAGAGCAAGCTGTTCATTAGAAAAAGCTTTGACTCCTCGATGATTCTCTATATAAATGTGTATTTGTCCAATCATTGTGATCCGGGGCAAATCCATTACTACATCTGCTGGTAAATCTAGATTTTGCATCAACCATTTATTTACTTGCTGCCGCAATTTTCCCATATAAAAAAACCCCCTCTCTCCATTTTTATGAGAGAAGGGGGCAAACTATCACACTATTTCAATGTTTTGCGGTTTGTTAAGCTCTTTTTTAAAAGAGTGTTTCTATTGAGACATTTTCGAGAAGTAATTGATTTCCGTTACAGGTTGCTCGCTTTCAGGTGGGTGTGCGGTCCCGACCTACCGCTCCAATTAACTGTTCAATGGAGAGCTTTCAATAACAAAGCTAATAAAAAGCTTACGAGAACGTTAAGATCGCTTTTGCAATGCTTTTGGTTTAGAAAGGATTTCTGACCAGATTACTGCTTTTTTCAATTCTGATTGATTTACTATTAATGAACTTACGATTTCCTTTTCTTTATCTTGATATCGGCTGCGCGCACTTTTCTCTTCTTTTTTCTCAAGGTGGAGGCTGTGTGAATCCGAGGCTTTTAAGCTCATTTCTTTTTGATTGCTTTGTGCTCGGGCTGAATGACTACCTGTTTCAGCTTGTGATACAAAAGGAGATACTTGCTGCTTTGGTCTTTCCATTCTCTTTTTAGATGGTTCAGGTCTGTGTCCCGCTTTCGTTTCATTCATCCTTTTAATAAAACTAAAGATTCCACCGGCCACCAGGATGACAAAAGCGATATTACTGAACAATAGATCAATAACCGCTTCTATGATTTTCATCCTTACATCTTCCGTCCTTTTCCATTGTTGTTATCTTCAGAATCAGAAGACTTGCTGATTGATTCACGCATCGTAGTGTCGGCCATGATGTTTTTCATGTTCATATAATCCATCACTCCCATATTACCTGAACGAAGCGCTTCTGCTAATGCCATCGGCACTTCTGCCTCAGCTTCCACTACCTTCGCATGCATCTCTTGTACTCTTGCTTTCATCTCTTGTTCAGTAGCCACTGCCATTGCACGTCTTTCCTCAGCTTTCGCTTGAGCAATATTTTTATCAGCCATCGCCTGATCAGTCTGCAATTCTGCACCAATATTTTTACCAATATCAATATCTGCAATATCAATAGATAGGATTTCGAAGGCTGTTCCTGAATCGAGGCCCTTTGAAAGTACCGTTTGGGAAATCAAATCAGGGTTTTCAAGTACTTTTTTATGGTTCTCTGATGATCCAATTGTACTTACGATTCCCTCGCCAACACGAGCAATTACTGTTTCCTCACCAGCTCCCCCGACAAGTCGTTCTATGTTAGCACGGACAGTAATTCTCGCTTTTGCTTTAACTTCAATCCCGTTCATAGCCACCCCTGCAATAAAGGGAGTTTCTATCACTTTAGGATTAACACTCATTTGAACGGCTTCTAATACATCGCGCCCTGCAAGATCTATAGCTGCTGCACGTTCAAAGCTTAGTTCGATGTTAGCTCTATGTGCTGCAATAAGTGCATTAACAACTCGGTCTACGTTCCCTCCGGCTAAATAATGACTTTCCAGCTGATTTGTACTTAAATCCAAACCTGCTTTTACTGCTTTTATCAACGGGTTGATTACACGGTTTGGAATTACCCTTCTTAACCTCATCCCTACAAGAGTAAAAATACCGACTCTCACACCTGCAGCTAATGCAGAAATCCAGAGCATAACAGGAACAAACGTTAATAAGATGGCCAATACAATAACAACTAACCCGATAATCACGATACTTGCAATTGAACCTAATCCCAGCATTTACAACACACTCCTAATTTATATTTTCTTCAACAAGCCTGACAACCACACGGCCGCCATTTACTTTTATTATTTTGATCAATGCATCATTTTTTATATAAGATCCCTCCGTTACAACGTCAATCAATTCATCATCTATTCTTATGGTTCCAGACGGACGGAGAGGAGTCACTGTTCTTCCGGTTTTGCCAATCAGGTCTATTCTCTCCTGATGGGACAGATACCCTTTATCTGAGCTAGTAGAATCAAAAAGAACCAGTCGTTTTAAGGGACCATTATAACCAAATGAGCGAATAAAGAAATAAGAACCGATTATCGTAACGATAATCGCGATAGAAATAGCAATTAAAATACCTGACAAAGTTCCACCAGCGAGAATCAATCCTGTTAGCACGGAAACCACCCCAAATATTCCTATTATTCCTCCAGGCAGAAATAATTCTAAAAATAGTAATACTAAGCCAATTACAAACAAAAGTATGGACTCCCATCCAGCTAACCCTGCTAGTAAATGACCATAGAAAAATAAAAATAAAGAAATCAATCCGACTGAACCTGCAATTCCAAAACCAGGCGTGTACAGTTCAAGTACAAGTCCTAAACTCCCTAAAGAAAGTAAAATAGGCACCACGACAGGATTCGTAACAAAACGGGCAATTTTATCAGCTAATGTAGGTTTTGCATCAATAATTTTAGCGTCTTCGAGTCCCAAATAAGCTAAAAGTTCCTCACGATCCTCTGCAATTTTTTCTGCATAGCCAACCTTAACGGCTTCACTGGCTGTTAAAGTAAGTAATTCTCCTTTTTTAAGATGAAGATCTGGAATCTCAATGCTAGGACTCACCATTGCTTCAGCATATAACGGATTTCGATTGTTAAGTTCAGCAGCTGCCAGCATTTCAGCTTTCCATGCGGATTCTGCTTTTTTTCCGGCTGTATTTCCTTGGCTGTCAATAACTGCAGCAGAACCGATCGTAGTAGAGGGTTTCATCACAATCTGATCTGCATTTAAGGCAATATAAGCACCGGCAGAGAAAGCATTTTTGACAACATACGCAGTGATAGGAATGTCAGTTTCTCTCATTAATTTAGCTATATGTATTGCAGCGTCTACACGGCCACCAGGGGTATAAATTTCAAACACAATGTGATCAGTTCCATTTTCTTCTGCTTCTTCAATATTTCTTTTTAAGAAAGCTTCAAGACCTCGCTCGACTTCATCTTCAACAGGTATAAAAGTGACAGTCTTCCCTTTGCCTGCAGAAAGAACTTGATGATTGGACATCAATCCACAAATTCCCCAAATAACGCATAACATGAAAATCAATATACGTCCCTTTTTCACAGCGATCCCCCCTTCTTGTCTATTTTACGTATTAAGCTGGTAAAAGTTTCAATAAAATAAGAAAACGCCCTGTAAATATTACAGAGCGTTTGTCAATTTCAATTATGATAATTGTTGCTGAACAATACGGTTAACGAGTCCGCCATCGGCTTTCCCTTTAACTTTCGGCATAAGTGCACCCATAACTTTACCCATTTCGGCTTTAGAGGAAGCACCTGTCTCTGAAATCGTTTGTGCAACGATTTCAATAAGTTCTTCTTCAGAAAGCTGCTTAGGCAAGTATGGCGTTAGTACAGCAATTTCTTCGTTCAGGCCAGCCACCAGATCGTCACGGCCTGCTTTTTCGAATTCTTGGAGGGAGTCTTTTCTTTGTTTCATTTCGCGTACAAGTACGGTCAGCTCTTCTTCCTCATTTAATTCGCGTCCCTGCTTGATGGCCTCGTTTTGAATAGATGCCTTTAGCATACGAATAACTGAAAGCTTTAGCTTGTCTTTGTCCTTCATCGCTTGTTTCATATCTTGATTTAATGTATCAAGAAGACTCATACCTTACACCTCGCTTAGAACTTACGCTTTCTTGCTGCCTCAGCCTTCTTCTTACGCTTTACGCTTGGCTTTTCATAATGCTTGCGTTTTTTAACTTCAGCCAATGTTCCATCTTTGGAAACGGATCTTTTAAAACGACGAAGAGCATCATCAATGGATTCATTCTTGCGAATACGTGTTTCTGCCATTTGTATTTCCCTCCCTCCAGACCACCCTTACATAAATAGTAAAGATGCGTCACATATCTTTTGCCATTATAATATATCCTTGTAATACGGTCAACTTAATTTAAACAAGTTGATTTCGGAGAGAAATCGCAACAATTTTCAAACAAAAAATTAATAATCAGAAGTAGAAGTTCCGCCTTCGACAATTGCAATTCCAGCACTTGCCCCGATACGTGTAGCACCAGCTTCGATCATCGCCAATGCTGTTTCACGGTCTCTGACAGCACCTGAAGCTTTAACTCCGATATTTGGCCCAACTGTTTCACGCATTAATTTAACATCTGCAACAGTCGCTCCTCCAGTAGAGAATCCTGTAGAAGTTTTAACAAAGTCAATTCCAGCTTTAACTGCAATTTCACATGCTTTCACTTTTTCTTCATCAGTTAAAAGTGAAGTTTCAATGATTATTTTTGTAAGTGCTTTTCCTTTTGCAGCTTCTACAACAGCTCTAACATCTTTTTCAACGAGTTCATAGTTGCCGTCTTTTAATGCGCCGATGTTGATTACCATGTCAACTTCAGTTGCACCATTTTCAATCGCATTCTTAGTTTCGAACGCTTTTACTTCAGGAGTATTCGCTCCTAGAGGGAAACCGATTACCGTACAAACGGCTACATCAGAACCTTTTAATTGTTCGAATGCTGTATATACCCATGCAGGATTAACACACACGGAAAAGAAATTATATTTTTTCGCTTCTTCACAAAGTGTCAGAATTTCTTTTTTTGTAGTTTCAGCTTTTAAAGCTGTGTGATCAATCATTCTTGCAACATTTAAATTGTTCATATAAAACAATCCTTTCTGAACTAAAAATCTTCATTACTGTAGTATAATACCAAAACTTTTAACAAAAATCGAGCATTTACATAAATTTGTCTGACGACTGACCTCTATTTTTTTAAAAGGTCGTTTTCGTACACTTTGCTGCCCTTAAAAGCAGTTACTTGGCGATCTACGGGGAGTCTCTCACCTATCTCTCCTATAAACATGGCAATAAAGTGAATGATTGTTCAAGAAAGATGATTCAATCTTAAACAATCACATCAACAGATTCATTTTATCCTGCTAAAAATTTCCGCTACGCAAAAACATCCTGGCTTAACCCCAGGATGTTAGTTGTTTACAGCTTCTTTTATATTTTCAGATGCTTCTTCTTTAACAAAGATCCCTTTGTTATAAGGATACCCAGCTTCAGTAATTTTTACTTTCACCAATTTTCCAATCATGTTTTCGTTGCCTTCGAATACAACTTTTAAGTAGTTGGTCGTATAGCCTACGAATAAATTCATACCAGGCTCGTCTTTAAACTCTTCTTCTGGTATAACTTCAACAACACAATCTTCATAATGTGAAGCATATTCTTTTGCAAGTTGATCTGATAAAGAAATCAGTTTGTGAACGCGTTCGTTTTTCACTTCTTCTGGAACTTGATCTTCCATTTTAGCAGCAGGCGTACCTGTACGTTTGGAGTAAGGGAATACGTGCAGTTCCATAAATTTATGATGTTCAATGAACCGATACGTCTCCATAAATTCTTCTTCTGTTTCTCCAGGAAAACCAACAATAACATCAGATGTTATGGCAAGACCCGGAAGAGCTTCTTTCAGCCTGTCTAAACGTTCACCGAACATCTCCATCGTGTATTTTCTGCGCATTCTTTGAAGAACTGTATTCGAACCTGATTGCAATGGAATGTGAAGGTGAGGCACGACCTTATTAGATTTCCCGATTACTTCAATCACTTCATCCGTGATTTGACTCGCTTCAATAGATGAAATACGAATTCGTTTTAGTCCAATAACTTTTTCATCCATGTCAGAAAGCAGTTTGGCAAACGAATAGTCTTTCATATCCTCACCATAGCCAGCTGTATGAATACCAGTTAAAACGATTTCTTTATAGCCAGCATCCACTAATTGCTGAGCTTGAGTTAGAACATCCTCGGGTTTTCTGGAGCGCAGCAAACCTCTTGCCCATGGAATAATGCAGAATGTGCAAAAATTATTGCATCCTTCTTGGATTTTCAATGATGCTCTTGTTCGATCTGTAAATGCAGGTACATCCAGTTCTTCATAAACACGAGCTTTCATGATATTCGAAACGCCATTGATAGGCATACGTTCCTCTTTATATTGCTCAATGTAAATCAGCATCTTGGAGCGATCTTGGGTACCGACTACCACATCCACTCCTGGAATCGCCATGATCTCTGCAGGAGAGGTTTGAGCATAACAACCGGTAACACAAATAACCGCATTTGGATTTTTACGAATCGCTCGTCTGATCACTTGCCGGCTTTTTTTATCACCAGTGTTTGTTACGGTACACGTGTTTATCACATAAACATCTGCAGTGCCTTCAAACTCGGTTCTTTCATAGCCCTCTGATTTAAACAGCTGCCAAATAGCTTCTGTTTCATAATGATTTACTTTACAGCCTAATGTATGAAAAGCAACGGATGGCATAATCTCACCCCTTTAATTCAATGTGATAGGAAATAGCAGATAATATATACAATGGTGCGGTCTCAGTCCGAAGAATTCTTGGACCTAGTCCGCATAATTCAAATCCATGGTCAGCCAATATCTTCGCTTCCTTTTCACTGATACCGCCTTCAGGACCAATCACACATAGTATAGAATCTCCGTTTTCCAGTGCACGCAAAGAAGTGGCAAAACGGCTTGATTCCTGAAGTTTCGCTTCTTCTTCATATGCGGCGATTTTTATCTTATAACGTTCCGCTATTTTTAGCAAATCAGAAAAATTTCCTGGATCTAAAATCTCAGGAATCCTGCTTCTATGGGATTGTTCAGCAGCTTCTTTTGCTATCTTTTCTAAGCGTTCTTTCTTTTTTACAGCTTTCTTATCATCCCATTTCACAATGGAGCGGTCTGCTGTAAATGGAAAGAAATCACTTGCTCCGAGTTCTGTTCCCTTTTGAATGATATATTCAAGCTTATCTGCTTTCGGCAATCCTTGTGCGATAGTAACATGAACCGGCAATTCAGATAATGACGCTATATCACTCTTAATACATGCATCTACTTTGTCGCCATCAAAATCAATGATTTCACATGTGGCAGACCGGCCTTTATTATCACAGCAAATAATGGAGTCTCCCGCTTTCATCCTCATAACCTTTGATATGTGTTTAGCGTCTTCTCCTGAAACAAAAACACGATCTTCGGTCCAGTGATTTGATGGGACAAAGTATCTTTGCATTGTATAGCACTTCCTATTCTTATTGTTTATTCCTTATTTTGCGCAACAATCGCGACCCAATCTTCCATTTCTAGGATTTCGACGATCGTAAATCCTTGTTGTTCCAACTTTTCTTTTACATCGCGCTTTTTGCCTTGAATAATTCCAGACGTAATAAAATAACCGCCTGGCTTTAATACTTTAGCAGTGTCCTCCACGAACAATAAAATGATTTCAGCCAGAAGATTGCCAACGATTAGGTCAACAGAGCTATTGATGCCTTTTAATAAGTCATTTTGCTCCACTTGAACTTTTTCATTCACTTTGTTCAGCTTAACATTTAATCTTGCACTGTTTACCGCTACTTCATCAAGATCATAAGCATCGACTTTCTTAGCACCTAACATAGCTGATGCAATACTTAATACACCAGAACCTGTACCCACATCAATGACAGTGTCACCTTCACGGATATACTTCTCTATAGCCTGCAGACTCATCACAGTTGTTGGATGAGTTCCTGTCCCGAATGCCATGCCAGGATCGAGTTCGATGATCAGCTCATCTGAATGCACAGGCTGATAATCTTCCCAAGTCGGCGTGATCGTTATTCTTTTAGATATTTTCACCGGTTTATAGTACTTCTTCCAAGCTGTTGCCCATTCTTCTTCATTTACTTCAGAGATTGAAATCGTGTTCGCGCCAATATCAATATCATATTTAACAAGGTTGGTAATCGCTTGTTTGATTTCTTCTACGGTCTCACCTAAAAAACTGTTAACTGGAAGATACGCTTTTAAAATAACACCTTCAGAAGGATAATCAGACGGATTCAGTTGATAGATTTCGCCAAAAACAGACTGACGTTCCTTTGAAAGGTCATCCACATCTTCAATCACAACTCCGCTCGCTCCTGCTTCATGTAAAATATTCGATACTGGTTCAACAGCTTCCTGAGTAGTGTGGATGCTAATTTCTGACCATTTCATCATATCAACTCCGTTTCAAGATTAAGAAGGTGCACCATTTACTCACCTTTAAAAGCACGTTTTACTTTGTCAAAGAAACCATCTTGCTGTTCGTCTGGAAGCGTCCCGCTTATTTCAGAAAAATCGCGAAGCAATTGTTTTTGTTTTTCAGTTAAGTTTTTAGGTGTAACAATCTTAACTTGAATATGCTGATCTCCCTGACCGCGCCCGTGAACGTTCTTCACGCCCTTACCTCTAAGGCGGAAATGAGTGCCAGTTTGTGTTCCAGCAGGGATCTTTAATTTAACTTTCCCATACAATGTAGGCACTTCAATTTCATCACCAAGTGCCACTTGAATGAATGTTAATGGCATCTCACAAAAGATATCATCTCCATCACGTTCAAAGAATTCATGTTCTGCCACTTGGAAAACAACGTAAAGATCACCAGCCGGACCGCCATTTGCACCTGGTTCACCATGACCTGCCATACGAATCTGCTGTCCATTATCAACACCCGCAGGTACTTTAACAGATAGCTTTTTATTTTTACGGACTTTACCAGCTCCGTGGCATGTCTTACATTTTTCCTTAATAATTTTCCCTTTACCGCTGCAGTGATTACAAACTCTTCGATTAACGATTCGTCCAAAAGGTGTGTTTTGTTCTACGTTTAATTGGCCGCTGCCGTTACAATGAGTACAAGTTTCAGGCTTTGTACCTGGTTTTGCACCAGATCCGAAGCATGTGTCACACGTTTCTTCAGTAGGGATTGAAATCTCTGTTTCTTTTCCGAAAACAGCTTCTTCAAAAGATAGACGCAGCCCGTATTGGAGATCGTTTCCTTGCCGCGGAGCATTTGGATTGCGTCTCCCGCCTCCGCCTCCGAAGAACATGTCAAAAATATCGCCAAAGCCTCCAAAATCAGCTCCGCCTGCTCCAAACCCTTGGTTTGGATCTGTGTGGCCAAATTGATCATAATGAGCCTTTTTCTGTGGATCACTTAGTGTTTCATATGCATCTTTAACTTCTTTAAATTTTGTTTCCGCATCTGCCTCTTTGTTCACATCTGGATGATACTGTCTGGCAAGCTTACGGTATGCTTTTTTTACCTCATCACTTGAGGCGTTCTTATTTAATCCAAGTACTTCGTAATAATCTCGTTTACTCATTTTAAGACACTCCCGAATTCTCACATAAAAGTTATCTTACCATTGAATACCACCTGACTCAAGACGAAACTGCAAACCTTACATTTTGTCAAAAGTCTGTCATATACTGTTGCTTTATTCAGAAAAAAAGTCAAAGTCAAGATAGCCTGACTTTGACTTTTTATTGCTAAATTTATTTCTTATCGTCGTTAACTTCTTCGTAGTCTGCATCAACGATATTGTCATCATTCTTGCTGGATGATTGTCCTTCTGCATTTCCTTGTTCAGCTTGAGCTTGTTGAGCAGCTTGCTCGTATAACTTAACTGAAAGCTGTTGAACGATTTCACTTAAAGCATCTTTTTCTTTCTTGATCGCTTCAATATCATTGCCTTCAAGTGCTTTCTTTAAGCTTTCTTTTGCTTCTTCTGCTTTCTTCACTTCAGCTTCATCCACTTTGTCTTCAAGGTCTTTTAACGTCTTGTCAACAGTGAAAACTAACTGATCTGCTTCATTTCTAGTATCGATCTCTTCACGTTTCTTTTTATCAGCTTCAGCGTTTTCTTCAGCGTCTTTTACCATGCGATCGATTTCTTCATCAGATAATCCAGTTGAAGATTTAATCGTAATGGATTGTTCTTTGTTTGTTCCAAGATCTTTAGCTCGTACATTAACAATACCATTCGCATCAATATCAAAGCTTACTTCGATTTGAGGAACTCCGCGTGGAGCTGGAGGAATCTCAGATAATTGGAATCTTCCAAGTGTCTTGTTATGAGCAGCCATTTCACGCTCACCTTGTAGAACATGAATATCTACAGATGTTTGGTTATCAGCTGCTGTAGAGAATACTTGTGATTTGGATGTCGGAATCGTCGTATTCCGATCGATCAATCTTGTAAATACGCCACCCATTGTTTCGATACCTAATGAAAGTGGAGTTACGTCAAGAAGAACAACGTCTTTTACATCCCCAGCTAAAACTCCACCTTGAATCGCAGCACCAAGAGCAACCACTTCATCAGGGTTTACACCTTTGTGAGGATCTTTGCCAGTGAATTTCTTGATTGCTTCTTGAACAGCCGGAATACGAGTAGATCCACCTACAAGAATAACTTTATCAATATCAGATGGTGTCATTCCAGCATCGTTTAATGCTTGGCGAGTTGGTCCCATCGTACGCTCTACTAGATCAGAAGATAAATCTTCAAACTTAGCACGAGATAAGTTTAACTCTAAGTGTTTTGGTCCTGTTGCATCAGCTGTGATAAACGGTAAAGAAATCTGTGTAGATGCTACACCAGAAAGATCTTTTTTCGCTTTTTCTGCAGCATCTTTCAAACGTTGAAGAGCCATTTTATCTTGCGAAAGATCGATTCCGTTTTCTTTCTTGAATTCACTTACTAAATAATCAATGATGACTTGGTCAAAATCATCTCCGCCAAGTTTGTTGTCTCCTGAAGTAGACTTAACTTCGAAGAAACCATCACCTAGTTCAAGAATCGATACGTCAAATGTACCGCCGCCAAGGTCAAAGACAAGAATCGTTTGATCTTCATCTTTTTCTAATCCGTACGCTAATGCTGCAGCAGTTGGTTCGTTTACGATACGTTCAACTTGAAGACCAGCGATTTGTCCAGCATCTTTTGTTGCTTGACGCTGAGCATCATTGAAATAAGCTGGAACTGTAATTACAGCTCTTTCAACCTTTTCTCCAAGATAATCTTCTGCATGTGATTTAAGCTTTTGAAGAATGATTGCTGAAATCTCTTGAGGTGTATACTCTTTTCCTTCAACTGTTTCCTTATGGTCAGTACCCATATAACGCTTGATAGACATGATTGTATTCGGGTTTGTAACCGCTTGGCGTTTGGCTACTTCACCGACAGAACGATCTCCGTCTTTAAATGCTACTACAGATGGTGTCGTACGGTTTCCTTCCGGGTTTGGAATTACTACCGCTTCTCCACCTTCCATTACAGCAATACAAGAGTTTGTTGTACCTAAGTCAATACCGATGATTTTACTCATGTTTTTTCCCTCCATAAACATATGTAGTTTTTATGCGTTAACTTTTACCATTGCAGGACGAATTACACGATCCTTAAGCATATACCCTTTTTGCAGTTCCTCGATCACAGTATTTGAATCAAACTCAGCATCTTCAACTTGCATAACTGCCTGATGAAGATTCGGATCAAACTTTTCGCCAACTGTTGGAACTTCTGTCAACCCTTCTTGTCTCAAAGCATCTACTAATTGACGATGAACCATTTCCATCCCTTGAATCAAGGTCTTTGTCTGGTCATTCGTAGCTTCTGTTTTTAAAGCACGCTCAAAGTTATCTAGAGCTGGCAATATTTGTTCAAGCAAACTTTGAGATTTATATTTCAAGCTTGCAGCTTGTTCCTCTCGTGTACGGCGTCTGAAGTTATCATAATCCGCCTGTAACCGCAGGTTTCGCTGTGAAGATTCTTCAAGCTTCGCTTCTAGCTCCTGAATTTTCTGCTGTTCTTCAGTTAATGTTTCTTCTACTGATTCCTCAGCTGTAAATTCGTCAGTTGCCGTTTCTTCAGCTGTATTAACCTCTTCTTGTACTTCTGCTTGTGTTTCCTCTTTGCTCATGCTTTTCACCTCCCTATACTGACTAATTAGAAAAATCGTTTAAACGCTTTGTCATTTCTTTTGATAACGAATCTAAAAGTGAAATAACTTTTTTATATTCCATCCTTGTTGGACCGATTAAAGAAATGGTGCCAAGATGCTTGCCATGCATTGTATATGAAGCATTTATGACACTGCAATTCCTCATTGCCTCATGTTCATTTTCAGTTCCAATCTTAACAGTAACACCTTTTACAGTCGAGGAAACAAGCTGCTCCATAAGTTCCTGTGTTTCAAGAAAATCAAGTAAAGGTCTAACCTTATCTAAATCTCTAAATTCAGGCTGTGAGAGCATGTTGGTTTTACCGCCGTAGAACAGATTCGCTTTTTTACTCCACAATAACAGCTGATCTAAAAAAACATCCATGTTTTGATAACTTCTTAAATGTTTTTTAAATACGGCTGATAATTCTGAATGAATTCGGTTATTCAGCTCAACCAATCGAACGCCGGATAGTCTTTCGTTTAATATATTCACCAATTTCTCGAGATCCGCTGGCTCAATATGGTCAGGCAAGTAAATTTGTCTGTTTTCAACGTGTCCTGTATTTGTTACAAATATGGCAACCGCCATTTGCGAAGATAATGGAATGATCTGCAAATGACGCAGCTTCATATTCATGGCTTTTGGTCCGAGTACAACTGCCGTATAGTTCGTCAAATCAGAAAGAATTTTTGCAGAGTGATCAAATAATGCTTCAGCCTCCACCATTTTTTCCGTAAACAACAAGTCCGCTGTTCCTGTTTCATTCTTTGCTAATGAAAGAGAGGGCAATAAATGATCAACGTAAAACCTATAGCCTTTTTCAGACGGAATCCTCCCTGATGAAGTATGGGTTTTTTCTAAAAAGCCCAGATCTTCTAAATCTGCAAGTTCGTTTCGGATTGTTGCAGGACTAAAAGTAATGTCTTCTCTTTTTGAGATCGTCCGGGAACCTACAGGCTCGACATGCTTAATGTAATCATCTATTAAAACACGCAAGATAAAAAGTTGGCGCTCCGTTAACATCTCATCACCCCATTTGTTAGCACTCCTTTAGAGCGAGTGCTAAATCTATAATATAAGTTACCAAAAGGGACTCTTTATTGTCAATCTAAAACTACACCAATAAATTCTTGAAAAACTTCATTTCCCAGCGGAATTCCATCTTTCGTTAAAAAGAGCTGGTCTCCTTCTGTTTTTAGCCATCCCTTTTGGATCATTCTATCGATCGGCTCTTTGTATATTTCAAACATCGATTTGCCATACCTTGCTTTAAATTGCTGATCTGAAACACCTTCTTGTTTTCTAAGTCCCATAAACATTTCTTCTTCTATTTTTTCAGCCAGCGAAACGGTATGCTCCTCTGTGTAAGGAAAACCCGTTTCTTTTATTAAGTTCATGTAGTGTTTAAGAGGTCCTGCATTTTTTCGCCTTACCCCTTCTACATAACTGTGCGCTCCAGCCCCAATGCCAAAATATTCATTATTGTTCCAGTATTGGAGATTATGTTTACTTTCATAACCTGGAATTGCAAAATTACTGATTTCGTATTGCCTGTACCCTTTTTTCGCTAATGACTCGATCAAATAGTCATACATCGCAGCCTCAAGCTCATGCTCCGGCAGCTCAAGTTTTCCTTTTTGAGCAAGATTATAGAATACAGTCTTTTTTTCGATTTGAAGAGAATAAGAGGAAATATGCGGAACATCCAGAAATAAAGCTTCATCAACGGACCTTTTAAACATCTCCATCGTTTGGCCCGGCAGACCAAACATAAGATCGATCGACATGTTATGAATCCCTGCTTTTTTTGCTTCACGAATTGTTCGATAAACATCTTCTCTAGTATGTGAACGTCCCAGCTTTTTTAATAGTTCAGCTTCAAAAGTCTGCACGCCGATACTCAATCTATTTACGTTGTTATCTTTTAAAACAGCGATCTTTTCTTCCGTAGTTTGTTCTGGATTGGCTTCTACAGTAAATTCTTTCAGTGAATCATTAACAAATACATCATTAACATCTTTTAAAAAAGTTTGCAGTTGCGTTTTGTTCAGAGAAGTAGGCGTTCCTCCGCCAACAAAGATCGTTTCCATTTGATAATTGGGAAAACGCTCCGTGGAATTTACCATTTCTTCTTTCATCGAGTTTAAATATTTTTCTACCGGCTGTTGATGAATAAAAATTTTATTAAAATCACAATAGTGACAAATTTGTGCACAGAACGGAATATGAAGATAAACAGCTTTTAGCATTTTTTCACCGCCTTATTTAAAAAAATAGGAAAGACCGCATTATATCAGTGCGGTCTTTTTATAAATTCAATTATTTGTTTGTGTCGTCCATACGTAGAACGGCCATAAATGCTTCTTGAGGAACGTCGACACGACCGATTGTCTTCATTCTTTTCTTACCTTCTTTTTGCTTATCTAACAGCTTTCTTTTACGTGAAATGTCACCACCGTAACACTTAGCCAAAACATTTTTCCTTAAGGCTTTAATGGTAGAACGGGCTACAATTTTTTGTCCCAACGCCGCTTGAATTGGAACTTCGAATTGTTGACGCGGAATAAGCTCTTTAAGTTTTTCTACAACTACTTTTCCGCGCTCATAAGCAAAGTCTTTGTGGACAATTACGGAAAGAGCATCAATTTTTTCATTGTTCAGCAATATTTCCATCTTAACAAGTTTAGACGGCTTATATCCGATCAATTCGTAGTCTAAAGAAGCATAGCCTTTTGTGCTGGATTTCAATTGATCAAAGAAATCGTAAACGATTTCTGATAACGGAATTTCGTAAAGTACATTTACACGATTGTTTTCCAAATAATCCATCGTCAAGAAAATACCGCGTTTCTTTTGGCAGATTTCCATAATCGTACCGACGTAATCATTCGGTGTCATGATTGACGCTTTTACATAAGGCTCTTCAACCACGCTTATTCTTTGTGCTTCAGGCATATTCGCAGGATTATCTACTACGATTTTTTCGCCATCTGTCAATGTCACATTATAGATAACGCTTGGAGCTGTAGCGATCAGATCGATATTAAATTCCCGCTCGATACGTTCTTGGATAATTTCCATGTGAAGCAAACCAAGGAAGCCGCACCGGAAACCGAAACCTAGTGCTTGGGAAGTTTCAGGCTCAAATTGGAGAGCTGAATCATTTAACACTAATCTTTCTAAAGCTTCACGCAAGTCATTATACTTGGCTGTGTCTACTGGATAGAGTCCGCAATATACCATCGGGTTCATTTTTCTATATCCAGGCAGCGGCTCAGTTGCCCCTTTCACACTGCTAGTGATTGTATCACCAACTTGAGTATCACCCACATTTTTAATGGATGCCGTTAAATAGCCAACATCACCGACGGTCAAGTACTCTTTTTGAACGGCTTTTGGCGTGAATACGCCAAGCTCAAGAACTTCAAACTCTTTACCTGTGGCCATCATTTTGATTTTGTCACCAATCTTCACTGTACCTTCAGCAACACGAATATATGTCACTACACCTCGGTAAGGATCGTACAAGGAATCAAAGATCAACGCTTGGAGAGGTCCTTCAGGATCACCAGATGGAGCAGGAACCTTTTCTACAATCTGCTCCAGGATGTCGACAATCCCGATTCCTGCCTTAGCAGAAGCAAGAACAGCCTCAGATGCATCAAGTCCAATAACGTCTTCTACTTCTTGTCGAACACGTTCCGGTTCTGCACTTGGCAAGTCAATCTTGTTAATGACAGGCAATATTTCCAAGTTGTTTTCTAAAGCTAGATAAACGTTTGCTAACGTTTGAGCTTCGATCCCTTGAGCAGCATCTACGATAAGAAGCGCACCTTCACATGCTGCTAAACTTCTGGAAACTTCGTATGTAAAATCGACGTGCCCGGGTGTATCGATTAGATGGAACGTGTAAACTTCGCCATCTTTCGCTTTATATTGAAGCTGCACTGCGTTTAATTTTATGGTAATACCCCGCTCACGCTCAAGGTCCATAGAGTCCAGTAATTGTTCTTTCATTTCACGTTTTGTTAATGCACTTGTTTCTTCTAAAATACGGTCAGCTAGTGTTGATTTTCCATGATCGATATGTGCGATAATGGAAAAGTTCCGTATTTTTGATTGTCTCTTTAGTTTTTCTTCTCTATTCATTCTACGTTCACTCCTACAATTTTAGGAAAAGTCACTAGCTTTGATTATAGCAATTCAAAGTACCTCTTTCAATCACAACATAAAAAGAACCTTTAAAGGGCACTGCCTCATAAAGGTCCTCATGGCGAAAATACACTTAACATTCCTTGTATGACGGTACCAAGTACAGAAATCATAACACTAAAAAATGAAGATATGCAGGCTGTTAATTTTTTGCCGAGCGCTGAGAATACATTAAACGAATCAACCTTAGCCAACGTTTCTTGTTTTGTTTTCAAATCGTGACTTGAATATTGAGGCTTTATTTGTTTCTGGCTCTTCGCATCAGGTTGAGTAATGGATTCAACAAAACCATTATCTGCTGTTCCTTTTAATTCATTCATTTCTACATGTGTTTTTTGAATCCCTAGCAGAACACCGAATAAAAGCAAGGCTACTAATCCGAAACACTTCAACATAAATTTCGTCAATTTATTTCCTCCTTATTGAAACGAGGATTTACTATTCAAATTTATGCACAAGCTTGTCCATTCATGTCATTCAATTAATGCGTATAAGAAGATGAATTCGTCTGATCAATCTGTCCATGTAAAGCAGTATTTAATCCATTCGCCAAAACATTTGCCATATCTTCAATGAACACATCAACTTCTTTTGGCGTGACCATCAAATTATGGCCAATAGGGGCTAATACTTCCCGAATTAATCTCAGTTTTTCGTCATGCTCGAGAACTCCTACAATTCCTAAAAATGACTTTTTGTGATCATCTTCAGGAAGGTCCTCGTCTGTTAGCACTTTTTTCTCTCCAAACGTCATTCCAGATGGAACTAACGCTTTTGAAGGTTTATCCTTTTCCTTCATTTCCCGTCCGAAATGCTTAAGGATAAAATCGATCGTATCGCTTGTGATTGTAGCAGCATCTACAACAGTTGGAATTCCGATTGAGATAACAGGAATACCCAATGTTTCTTTACTTAATTCTTTACGTTTATTTCCGACACCTGAACCTGGATGGATGCCGGTATTTGAAACTTGAATCGTTGTGTTGACACGTTCGATAGACCTTGATGCAAGCGCGTCAATTGCAATAACAAAATCAGGCTCTACACGTTTTACAATTCCATCGATAATATCACTCGTTTCAATGCCCGTTATTCCCATAACCCCTGGTGATATGGCACAAACCGGCCTAAATCCTTCTTGTACGTTTTCCGGGGCTAAATCGAACAAATGCTTTGTAATGGTAAGATTCTCGACCACAAGCGGTCCCAATGAATCTGGAGTAACGTTCCAGTTTCCTAACCCTACTACCAAACACGTATCTTCTTGCGTTACACCTTGTTCTTGCAGAAATTTATAAAATTCCTCCGCAAAAATTTTCTGAACGGTTTCCTGCAGTTTAGAATCTTTTTCTCGAATGCCCTGAACTTCAAAAGTAATATATAATCCTTCCTTTTTCCCTGTAGTTTCTGCACCCTTTTTATCGATTTCCATCCTTACGCATTTGATGCCTTCTCGATCAACCTCATGTATGATAACACCTTCAAGTGAACTTCTATTGACTGTTTCATCTTCTTTAACGAGCATATCGTGCGCTTCGATCGCTAAATCCGTTCTGACAGAATATGCTTGAAGATCTAAATCTTTCTCCATAAACTACCACCGTCCTTTAAAAGGTATTTTTGCCTCAACTGTTCCTTTTCATTCTTGTATTGCAATTAAAAGGTGGTTTTGATAGAATACTTTGTGTCCTATTTTTTGCAACGGGTACCATCTGTTGCATCATGGTTCATTTAGGGAGGTGAATGGATTGGCTAATATTAAATCAGCGATTAAACGTGTAAAAACGAATGAAAAGCGTCGTGCTCACAACGCTTCACTTAAGTCTGGCATGCGTACTGCAGTTAAAAACTTTGAAGCTCAAGTTGCTTCAAACAATGCAGAAGGTGCTCAAACAGCTTATGTTACTGCTTCTAAGAAAATCGATAAAGCAGCAAACAAAGGACTTATCCATAAAAATGCAGCTTCTCGCCAAAAGTCTCGTCTTGCTAAGGCTTTAAACGGTATTAATGCATAAATTTTAGGATGAAACCGGAAAAACGGCCTTACATACATTGGGTCGTTTTTTATTTTTGACTTAAAACACGAAAAACGCTCATTCATTCAAAAAATGAATGAGCGTTTTTTTATAAATAATGTGAATTCCAGACTTTTTTTCATAATCCCACACTTTTTTTTCATAATCCCAGGTTTTTGATTTATAATCCCACACTCTTTCTCCATATAACCCCGGCTCGTCAACCTTCGACATTCATTCAAAGAACGGAACGTACTCAACATATTGAGTACCGCAAAAACAATGCACCTGCGATTACTCGGTGCAACTCGTAGGTTTTTGCCAGCTTTGCTCGTCACTAACGAAGAGATTCGACGCTTATCATTTTCATATAGTTGTTAATTCAGAAGCAAGAAGGTCGAGGAATTGAAGTTTTGAGGAACGGAACGTATTCATCATACTTGAGTACCGCAAAAACAATTGTGACGAAGAGATTCGACGCTTATCAATTAACAACAAAAAAAGATTAGTTCTTATACCAAAGAACTAACCTGATAACCTTGCGAAAGTTTGATGATTTCCATTTCTAATAATAACGTTTTATCCATTTGACCTGTTTTCATTTTATAATCTGTATCTGCAAACTCAGATAAATAATTTCTCAAAAATGATTCATCGAATTGTTTAGCATGCTGTGCCGCTAATTTTGCTGCATAAGGATGAATCTTCAAGGCTGAAGCGATCTGCTTTTCTCCATAACCCTTCTTCTGCAGCTCTTTCACACCATTGATAATACGGAACTGTCTTGTAAGTAATGCATGGATTTGAATCGGTTCCTGATTTTGTTTCATTAGATCATAAAAGCTTCTCAATGCTTGCTCGGTCCGTTTATGCACCACGTGATCGACTAATCCAAAGACATCATCTTCCAAAGTTCTGGCAACTAATTCATCCACTGTTTCCCTTGTGATTGAACCATTTTGTCCCACATATAAAATCATTTTTTCTAATTCTTTTGATAAAATCCCCAGTTTAGCACCTAATCTTGAAAGCAATAGCTCACTCGCATCTTTTGTTATCGTAACCCCTGCTTGTTCAGCTTCTTTTTGCAGCCATTTCTCTGCCGTTTCATTGCTTAGTTGAGAAACTTGAATAGTTTCAGCTTGGGACTTCAGCTGTTTTACAATTTTCTTTCGTTCATCCAGCTTCTCATGAGGTACAACAATAACGAGAATTGAATAATCTGCTGGATTTTGTATGTACTGCTCAAACACTTTTAAATCATGTTCGATCTTTCCTTTTTCTTTCGCAGCTGTCAAAAAGGCAGCGTTTTTCATAATCACAATACGGCGATCACCTAAAAACGGCATCGTCTCAGCATCTTCCATCACTTCTTGTACAGATATCTCGTCTAAATTATGTATGCTTAAATTAAAGTCTCTCTCATCTGGTGCAAGCAGTGATGAGATGGATTGAATGGCTTCTTCTGCCAGATACAGCTCAGTCCCCCATATTAGATACACGGGTGATATTTTTTTATTCTTTATATTCTTTTTTAATGCATCGATCGTCAGCACTTTTTTCACCTCTCCTTTTATCCTATGAGGAAGATGACTCTTTTGCAAGCAAAAGAAGGAACAGGGCATGATGCCTGTTCCTTCATTTATGATAAACACTAACTCTAAAGACAGCTGTTGTCTTTTGGTTAGCTTTAGTTAGGATATCCTATGCAGCCGATCGTTATCGGTGACAACGTTTAGCAATATTGGTACATTTTTGATAAAATGATGTAAAAGAAAGCATTTTCAGTATGGATTTTTTAAAAGTGATAACGTATACTAAGGATGGATTAGGAGGGTTGCCACATGAACCATTTTGAAAAAGATGTGCAAAGCAAGCGTAACGACCTAATTGATTCCGGAATGGGTTTTATCGTATCTTTTGGCTTTTTTACAGTTATTTTCGCCATCGGAATCATCCTGAAAGCTATTGCATAATACATAAAAAAGAGCCGGCATATCGGCTCTTTTTTAATTTTTTCATTTTGCTGTTAATACATTTATTCCATTTTTATTTATTTTAAATATAATGTCCCCGTTTAGGTCTGTCCGATATAATTTTACCTTTTTTTGCAAGAGTCTCTGCAGGACTTCATCATTAGGATGACCATATATATTATTTTTACCAACTGAAATCACTCCAAATTCCGGCGAGACTTTTTCAATAAATGAAGCTGTTGACGATGTTTTACTCCCGTGATGTGCCACTTTTAAAATATCTGCTTTAATAGATATGTATTTTAACAAAGTTTCTTTCTCTCCTTCCTCCTCTATATCTCCAGTAAACAATATGGATGTATGGTAGATTTTGGTCCAAAGGATCACGGATTGATTGTTAGAGGATAATTGTTTATGACTTGGATGCAAAACATAAAACTTCGAGCCATCTCTCTCCCATTGAATCCCGCTATTTAAGTATTGAATCTGTATTCCTGCATGTTTCGCTTTTGATTGTATTTCTTTTTCAAGTTCGTTTGGTTTATTATTTGGCATTAATAAATAATCAATTGGAAATTTTTCTAATAAAACCAATGCTCCTCCAGCATGGTCCATATCTCCATGACTTAAAATCAAGCCATCTAATTTTTTTATTCCTCTCGCTTTCAGAAAGGGAATGACATTCTTTTTCGTAACATCAAACGTTTCGTTTGGCTTTTCCCACTCTTCTTGTTCAAAGGAAAATGAGCCCCCTGTATCAATCAGATATACTCCTTTTCGAAAAGGAAGCTCAATTAATATGCTGTCTCCTTGACCCACATTAATAAACGATACATAAGCAGCAGGGCTAATATACGGACTGATACACTGAATGATTATGACTATCAGAAACGGTAACAGATTCTTGATTTGAAGCCGTTCGTTTCTTTCCCATTTATAAAACAGATAAATTAAGGATGCAAAATAAAGAAACACAATATACATAGAGGGTTTTCCAAGCAGTACCGATCCATATAAACCTTTGAACAAATTCAAAAATGCAGCAGCATGTACGAAAAGAAATTCCACAGGATATGTGATGATCCCAACAGAAACGGTCAGTAAAACTATTGATAAAAACACGAGAACGGAAACTGGGAAAAGGACAAATGAAACAAGGGGAATATATAAGATATTCAGTGGGATGGACCATAAAGAAAATTCGTAAAAATTATAAATGATAATCGGAAAAGAAAAAAATGAGCACATAAAAGAGGTTGTAATCAGCAAAACAAGAAAAGATTTATATTGCAGCAATGAAATGGAAGTCATTAATATGAAGGTCATTAAGAAGGATAACTGAAACCCTAAATCAAAAGCGAAAAAAGGATTCACAAAAAGCATGGTAATACAAACAAAAGATAAGATAACTACTGAATCCAGCTTTTTACCAAAGATAATAAAAAGAAAGAATAACATTCCCATAAACCCCGCACGGACGATTGAGCTTTCACCGCCAGTGAGAATGACATAAATAGGCAGAATGGCAGCAATCAATAAATATACAGCTTCTTTCACAATACCTAATCGAACAAAAAGGAAATAAAGAAAAAAGGAAATAATACCGACATTGAAACCCGATACCGCTAAAAGATGTGTCAGTCCCAACCGCTGATAGGATTCAAGTGTATCCGTTTCAATCCCTTTTCTATATCCAAAAAGAAGTGCGTTCATCAGTCCGGAGGTATTGGGTGAAAAATATTTTTCTAACGTTTTAATACTATTGCTGCGCCATGATTTGATACTTGAAGCAACGTCATAATCATTCCTCGTACTGCAATTCTCTATTTTAAAATCAGAAGGTTCCAACGTCCAAAAAATCTTTTGACTATGTAAATACTCTCGATAATCCATGCCGTAAAAGCTGCTTTTCGTTTCGGGTTCCTTTAGTATTCCTGTTATTGTGCAGCTCATATTAAACTTTAATTTCTTAATAAAGGACTTTTTTTCTGATTCTGAGTTCATCTTGTATCTAACGATTGTGGTTTCACCAAAGGTTCGATATTGAAAACTTAGATTTTTTCCGTCTATCTCAGGAATCGAATGGATAATGCCACGGAAATCTTTTTGCTCAGGTGATATTTTTGAAGTGTTCCAATGATCGTACAAATTGGAATAAAAAAAGAAGAGGGGCAGAAGCAGAATAATAAGAAGTGAATTTCTTTTTAATTGTAAGATCATAACGACAACCAGGATTACCATCATCATAATCCCGGTTACCGCCATCTTTTTTGATAACCATATTCCATTTAAAGCGGTAAGTGTACATAGTACGGCGTACCTTGTCTTCATTTTATGTTGCTGTTACAAAAGAAGAAGGAGGCAATTTCATTTCAACTTTTTCAATACTTACCCCTGCTTCTTTAAACTGTTCGATACTATAAGGATGGTTTTTATAATCCTCGCCATAATAAATTTTCTTAATGCCACTTTGAATAATGGAACGGCAGCAGTGCAGACAAGGGAAATGGGTTACGTACATCTCAGCTCCTTCTGTCGGCACTCCAAACTTCGCACACTGCAGCAAAGCATTCATTTCAGCATGGATC
Organism: Fictibacillus barbaricus; assembly: GCF_031457135.1. GTDB lineage: Bacteria > Bacillota > Bacilli > Bacillales > Fictibacillaceae > Fictibacillus > Fictibacillus barbaricus_A. Next base: position 675,138 of record NZ_JAVDWA010000002.1, read on the forward strand.
GTTCTTACACAATGCCCATCAATTAAGTAGCATCCTTCATCAATACAATGAACCCCGCCTGAAATCGAACCATTATACCCTCCGGCGATAATCCGATTATCTCTGACGATTGTTGCGCCAACAGCCAAACGCGTACAAGTACTGCGTAAAGCGAGTAATTGGCATTGCGCCATAAAATATTCATTCCAAGAAATGCGTTTCAACTCTTACCGCCTCCTCCGTATTTATGTTAAGTGTAGACTCACACAAAAAATGGGTCAACCAAAACTATCATTGGAGCTCAATTTTATCTTTCCACTCTTCGATCGTTTTTTCGCCGATCCCCCTTACGTCTAGCAGCTGGTCAATTGACGTGAAGGGACCGTTTTCTTCACGGTAGGAAAGGATACTTTCTGCTTTTGAAGGCCCTACTCCGCTCAATTCTTGAAGTTTGGATGCATCCGCCGTATTTATATTTATTTTTGTTTCTTCTTGAACAGATGATGGAGTTTCGCTGCTATAGTTCTCCCCTTTTTTTGCAACATAAATGATCATCTCGTCTGAAATTTTTTGAGCTTGGTTTACCGACCTTACTTCTGCGTCTGACAAAAATCCTCCTGCTTTCTGGATCGCATGAATAACACGATCCCCTTCTTTCATTTGGTAAACTCCCGGCCGTTCGACACTTCCTTGAACATCGACCATGATTGAAATCTTTTCATTCTTTTTTTCTTTCGTTTCTTTATCATCGCTTTTATCTGCACTTATGGGTTCTGGGATTTGGGCATTAGAAAACGGCGGATCTGGCTGTTCTTGAACGAGGAAGAAGAAAAGGATAACACCCGTTATAACAATAAACACCCCAGTTGCGATTATCCATTTTAAATGTTTTTTTAACTTTTCCATGATTATTTTCTCCTTTAATGAAAGTAGAATTATCACAAATCATAAACATGTTAATAAGAGCATAGATTTTAAGGTAGAGGAAGGAGGTTTTGGTATGAAGATCGGAATTATTGGTACCGGGAACATGGGAGGCGTACTCGTTGCTTCTTTCATCGAATCTTCAGCCGTTTCACCATCAAGATTGATGGTTACTAACCGTACCCTGTCCAAAGCGGAAAGGCTGCAGAATGCCTATCCAAAGATAAAGGTAGGGAGTACATCTGAAGACGTTTTTCGATTTGCCGATATTGTTTTTATATGTGTAAAACCTCATGAATTTTATTCTTTGCTGACTTCGAATAAAAACTATATTTCAAAGCACCAATTGATTGTATCCATAACGAGTCCCATCTCTTGCGATCAGCTTGAAGAATTACTAGACTGCAATATTGCAAGAGCTATTCCAAGCATTAACAACCGTGCATTAGCTGGTTCTTCACTTATTTCATTCGGACAACGATGTCACCCTGATTACCGGGAAAAATTACTTTCATTAATGGCTCATATATCAACGCCACTTATTATCGATGAAAATATTACTCGAATATCATCTGATATCGCAAGCTGCGGGCCAGCATTTATGGGTTATGTGCTGCAATGTTTTATTAACAGCGCAGTAGAGCAGACCGATATTACAAAAGCACAAGCGACTCAACTGGCTAGTGATATGATTATCGGGATGGGGAAACTGCTGGAAAAAGAAGTTTACACATTACCATCATTGATTCAAAAAGTTTGTGTAAAAGGCGGTATTACGGGTGAAGGAATTAAAATTTTAAGCGATGAGGTTGATGAAGTTTTTGATCATGTCATTCAAAGAACACACGAGAAATATCATGAAGAATGCGAAAAGGTGAATAAGCAATTTGAAGTAAAAGAAGAATTGAAGTAATCCTTTGTTGCCATTATAATCGTAGACGCAAAAAAAAGCCGGGAAGAATTCCTGGCTTTTTATAGTTCATCAAATCCATTTTCATCAGATACTTTTGTATATTGTCTCGATTTCTGCTCAAAAAAATCACTTTTTCCGGAATTTACATCAGAATATGCTTTTATCCATGGAAGAGGGTTTTTAGTGTTTTCTGGGTAGATTTTTTCAAATCCAAGTTCGTTCAGTCTTTTATTTGCCATAAACTTTATATAAGCCTCTAAATCCGATTCATTTATACCTACAAATGAATCCCCGATTATATATCTGCTCCATTTTATTTCTAATTCTGCCGCTTTTTGAAAGGTATCTTTTGCAAATTTGATGAGATTTGCATTTTTAAGATGGGGATACTCGTCTAAAACAGCTTTGAAAATTTGGCAAAATAGATAAACATGAAGCTGTTCATCTCGATTGATATAATTAATCATCGTTGAGGTAGAAACCATTTTTTGATTCCTCGCTAAATTATAAAAAAAGCTAAATCCCGAATAAAAATTTAAGCCTTCCAAAATCACATCATAGATGATCGATTTCAAAAAAGTTTCCGGAGTTGGATCATGAACAAATGCCTCATAGCCATTCGCTATAAAATCGTTTCGTTCACGCAGCACGAGGTCTGTTTTCCAATACTCAAAAATCTCATCCTGCCTTTTTTTCGGTACTAATGATGACAGTACATAGGAATAGGATTGATTATGAACTACTTCTTGGAATGATAATGTTGACATAAGTGCTGAAAGGCTTGAGTCTGTTAAATAAGCCGCTACCTTGCTAGAATAATCGGTTTGTACACTGTCTAAAAAAGCAAGCAGCCCTATGATCTTATTAAACGTATCTTTTTCTTTTTCTGTTAGGTGATTATATTGCTTACTGTCACTCGACATATTGATTTCAAAGGGTGTCCAAAAGTTAGCAAGCATGTTTTTATAAAGCGGGTACGCCCATGTATACCTTACATCGTCCCAGTTTAATATATTTGAGCTTCTGCCATTAATCACACTTGTAGAAGCATTTGGTGCATCCACATCATAAATTTTTCTCTCTTGAAGCCTTTCCTCCCCCTTAACTCTCACAGCTCTCACATCCTTCTAGTTCAATTGAGGTTGATCTTGTGTAATAGGTTGTTTTTAGCCCTTTTTGGAAACTTAGCATATGCAGATCAAGCAGCTCTTTCGCTTTTATATGATTGTGGACATAAAGATTAAAAGAAATAGATTGATCTACATGCCGCTGTCTGGCTGCATTTTGTAAAATACTCCACTTCTGATCAACCTGAAAGGCAGATTTATAGTACCATGTTGTTTTTGCATTTAAATCTGGTGCTGTTACCGGTATTTTATAATTCTTTTTCTCTTCTGAATAAAACTTCTTAAAGATCGGGTCAATACTCGGGGTTGAATTGGCAATAATGGATGTCGATGAATTCGGCGCAACCGCAATGAGATAGCCGTTTCTCACCCCATTTTCCCTCACCTGATCACTCAATCTCTGCCATTTTTCAGATTGGTATCCTCGCTTTAAGAAATAATCTCCGGACTCCCAATCAGATCCTGAGAATACTGTGTATTTCCCTTTTTCTGCGGCAAGTTCGTTGCTCGCACTTATCACATAATAATTAATTTGCTCATATAGCTCATCAGCATATTCAACCGCTTCTTCACTTTCCCAGTTGATGCCTTGGTTCGCAAGTAGATGGTGCCATCCGAATGTCCCAACACCGATTGCTCTATATTTTTTATTGGTAACAACCGCTTGCGGTACATCAATACGATTTAAATCAATCACGTTATCCAGCATTCTTACTTGAATATCAATTACTTTTTTCAGCACATTATCTGTTACGACTTTCGAAAGCGAAAGAGAAGATAAGTTACAGACGACAAAATCACCAGGAGTCTTCCTTATGATTATTTCGCCATCGATCGTTTCCTCCGATTCCACGATTGTAGGAGACATATTTTGCATGATTTCCGTGCACAAATTAGATGCATAAATCATACCTGCTTGAGGGTTAGGATTTAAGCGATTCACGGTATCTCTGTAGAACATAAACGGTGTACCTGTCTCTAGCTGTGATTTCATGACTCTTTTCATGATTTCAATCGCCGGCACCGTTTTTTTGAAAATCCTTTTATCCTTAACACATTCAAAATATTTATCTCTGAACTGTCCCTCTCCCTTTTTTCCATCATAAAAGTCTTCTAAAGAATATCCCATAACCTTCCTTACCTCATGGGGATCAAAAAGATACCAATCCAACCTCTTCTCAACATGTTCCATGAAAAGGTCCGGCACACAAATACCTGTAAAAAGGTCATGCGTTCTCATTCTCTCGTCGCCATTGTTTAATTTTGCATCCAAAAACTCAAAGATATCTTGATGCCAAACGTCCAAGTAGACGGCAATGGCTCCTTGTCTTTGACCAAGCTGGTCAACCGAGACAGCTGTATTGTTTAATTGCTTCATCCAAGGAATAACTCCTGATGAATTTCCTTTAAATCCTTTTATATCAGAGCCTCTTGAACGTATTTTACCTAAATAAATACCAAGCCCGCCTCCACCTTTAGAAACTGTAGCAGCGTCTGTGTTTGAATCAAAAATTCCTCTAAGACTATCATCAATCGTATCTATAAAACACGAGCTAAGCTGTCCATAGCTTTTCCCGGCATTTGCTAATGTTGGTGTTGCAACGGTCATATAAAGATTGGATAATGCCCAATACGCTTCTTTTACCCGTTCCATCCTAAAATCTGTATCTTCATCCTTCATTAAAAACAAGGAAATAATCATCCATCGTTCTTGAGGAAGTTCATAAACTTCATGGTCAAAACCTTTTGCTAAGTACCGATCGGCTAGCGTTTTTAACCCGATATATGTAAACAATTTATCTCTTTCAGGCACAAGCCATTTTTCTGCTTCTTCAATTTCTGCAAGTGAATAAGAATCCAAAAGAGATTCATCATAAATGTTCATATTCACTAATTGATTCAGAAGGCCAAAAAGATTCGTATATGGCTTTCCGATTTCGACATTTCGATTCGTCATGGTTTCATCATAAAGCTGTTTCAAATATAGGCGTGAAGCTACAAACGTCCAATCAGGTTCTTGCGCATTCAAATGACTAAGCGCTTCCATGATCAGGACGTTATATAGGGATTGCTCATCATTGTTCTTTCTTTCAAATTCTTCCGCTCTCTTTAAGAAGTTATCTCCGTTTAGATTTGTAAATTCTCTAATACAGCTTCTCAACCATTCCCCGTGTGAAGAGCTTTTTATTACCGTTTCCATTGTTAACCACTCCTTTATAAAAATAAAAGGCTGTTTTCGTAAACTTTGTTGCTTTTGAATGAGGTTAATCTCCATTGCAGTACTCGCTTTCCGCAGGGTGTGCGGTGAGCCCAATCGTCACTATGCGACATTGATTGGTCTCACCTGTCCCACTCATCCTGCAGGAGTCTCGCCCTTCCTCTCCAATTAACTGTTCAATGAAGAGTTCTCCATAATCTCTCAGTAGCAACAATCTTTTAGATAAGAGCCAAATAAAAAACCCTCTTCATCAGGAAGAGGGTTAAGAACGTTTAATAAGCAATAAGAAACAATGCTGCTTTACCGTTCTTTCTCCCAATCCCCGAGGAAAAGAATATAGGAGAATCAGGCAGGTCTACTGGCTCTTGCTTCATCCTACTCTGGGCCTTCCCATACAGCAGCCATTATTTATAGCCCATCTGTACAGTGGCAACATCCATTTCGTCCACAATCACAGTTGCGGGGACAGCTTCGGTTTTAAACCGAATTCCCTTTTAAGCCGGTAAAATACCGGCACCTGATTTCTCCATATATAGTTTTAATATTATTAATTTGACACTAAATATAGTGTTTGTCAATGGAAACATGTTTGAATGTGATTATTATTGTGCTACATAACCGCCATCAATAACGATCGCTTGGCCTGTCACACCTTTTGCTTTATCACTTGATAAAAAGATTGTATAATCTGCAATTTCCTGAACATCCAAAAGCCGTTTTTGCGGAACAAGCGGATAGATGACTTCCTCCAGCACTTTTTCAAGTTCAACATTTCGGGTTTTCGCTAAATCTTCTAATTGACCCCGAACAAGTGGAGTATCGACATACCCTGGGCAGACAGCATTAACAGTAATGCCATGTTCTGCTCCTTCCAATGCAGCAACCTTTGTTAAACCGATCACGCCATGCTTAGCGCTGTTGTACGCTGATTTTCCGGCGAATCCAACTAACCCATTAATTGAAGCCATATTGATAATACGGCCAAATTTTTGCTTTTTCATAATAGGAAATACATGCTTGGTCGCAATAAAAGGAGCAGTGAGCATTACACTAATCAGCTGCTGAAACTTCTCAGTCGGAAACTCCTCCAATGGAGAAACATACTGTAATCCTGCATTGTTTATCAGAACATCTATACGATTGAACTTTTCAAGTGCCGCATCCAATGCTGCCTTTAATTCTTCTTCATTCGTTACGTTGCATCCTAAACCAAGCGCCGAACTTCCCTTTTCTTGCAGGGATTTTGCTGCCTCCTCTGCTTTTTCGCGGTTAAGGTCACTGATTACTACTTTTGCTCCATTTTTGGCGTATGCATGAGCAAGCTCGAGACCAATTCCACTCGCTGCACCTGTTATGAACACGACCTTATCTTGAACAAAAGACTCCACAGTTATCCACTCCTCTTCTAATCTATTTTTATATGATACCAGTCATATAGTACAGACCGATAATAACGAAAACGGCAATAGTCTTAATAACTGTCATCGCAAAAATATCGATATAGGATTGTTTATGTGTCAGTCCTGTAACAGCTAAAAGAGTAATAACCGCTCCGTTATGCGGAAGTGTATCCATACCACCGCTCGCCATTGAGGCGACACGGTGAAGTACTTCAGGGCTGATTCCGAGCTTATCTGCTTGTGCAATGTATTGTTCACTCATCGTTGCCAGCGCAATACTCATTCCGCCTGATGCAGAACCCGTTATCCCAGCTAAAGTCGTCGTCGTAATCGCTTCGTTTACAAGTGGATTCTTAATTGTATGAGACATAGCTCCATTAACTGCTGTAAAGCCTGGAAGAGCAGCAATTACGCCTCCAAAACCATATTCAGAAGCCGTATTTAAAGTAGCAAGCAATGCTCCGCCAATCGATAAGTTAATCCCTTTGTTAAAGTTTTTACGGATTCTTCCAAATGAAAATAATAGAACCGTTACAATTCCGATAAGAAGTGCACCTTCTACAGCCCATACCGCTGCAAGAGTTGGTATTTGAATAGGTGGAACCGTTTTCATGCCGATTGCAGAAAAATCAAAGGTAGTTCCATAATACTTAGGAATTAATACAGTAAACCATTTATTGAAAACTCCTACTAATATCAGAGGCAAGATGGCAACAAATGCATTTGGAAGCTTTTCTGATTCGATTTTTTCAGGTTCATTGATATGATCTGTTCCATAACCTTCACCTTTTGATTTAGCTGCTCTTCGTCTCCATTCTAAATAGACCATTCCGACGATAAAGACAAATAATCCACCGATAAACCCAAGCCAAGGCGCAGCCCAAGTTGTCGTACCGAAGAATGAAGTTGGAATGATATTTTGAATTTGAGGACTTCCAGGGAAAGCATCCATCGTAAATGTAAATGCACCTAAAGCAATCGTTCCTGGAATAAGTCTCTTTGGAATATCTGCCAGTCTAAACAATTCAGCTGCAAACGGATAGAGAGCAAAGGCTACTACAAACAGTGAAACCCCTCCGTACGTAAGAATAGCTCCTACTAAAACGATTGCCAGCATCGCTCTGCTTGGTCCGATTAATTTGATAACAAATTGAGTAATAGACTTAGCAAATCCTGACATCTCAATCACTTTACCAAAAATAGCGCCTAGTAAGAAAACAGGAAAATAAAGCTTAATAAATCCAACCATTTTCTCCATAAAGACGCCTGAGAAAAACGGAAGCACATGTCCAGGATCTGTTAACAGTACTGCAAAAAGAGCGGCGATCGGAGCGAACAAAATAACACTAAATCCTCGATAAGCCACAAACATTAAGAAAAATAACGCTAATAAAATAATAATAATGTCCAATTTCATTCCCCCTGCTTTTTAATTTCTAAGTGAATCTTAAAAATTGTGCACTTCTTAAAGAAATCATCACTTCTTAAAGCGCTTACAATTTTTCCGATGCCCCTCCCTTCAAACTTTAAACTCAGCCTAATTAGTTTGCAAGATTCATGCCAAGTATAGATGTCCCATTCATTATACAGAAAAAAATGATTTTTTCCGAAAAATCGGAAAAATAAAATTAATAAAGTGAAATAAATGGATGGATACAATGTTTGGTGTATACAATTACACGTAATGAAATTTTTCCGAAAAACCGGAGTTGCATTCCGGTTTTTCGGAAAATCAAAAACAATCTTTTATCTTATATTTTTTAATTTTTTCATATAAATTTGTTTTCCCTATCCCAAGTTCATCGGCAACTGCCATGACATCTCCATTCATCTTTTTCAAATGATTCAAGATTACTTTTCTTTCTGTTTCTTGGACATATTCCTTCAAAGTCTTAGCTGAATCATCCATTTGAAGTTTTTCTGATAAAAAGTCGGGAAACGCATTTAATGTAATTTGATCACTAAGAGTCAATTGCAGTGCTGCTTCCACGAAATTTTTCAGTTCCCTGACATTTCCCGGCCAATCATATGTTAAAAAAGCTTCTTTTACATCCTGATCGACTTTTATGATCCGCTTCCCAGTTTCGGCACAGATTGATTCAATAAATCTCTCTGTGAGCGGCCAAATATCTTCTTTCCGTTCCCGGATCGGCGGGACATGTATTTGCAGAACATTGATGCGATAAAACAAATCTTCCCGAAACTTATTTTCTTTAATAAGCTGCTCTAGCGGACGGTTTGTAGCAGCAATTACCCGGACATTTATTTTCTTTGAGTAAATCGCTCCAACGGGTTCGATTTCCTTTTCCTGCAAAACACGAAGGAGCTTAATCTGCATATTTTGCGGCAAATCTCCAATTTCATCTAAGAACAATGTACCCCCATCTGCCAATTGAAACTTTCCAGGTTTTCCTCCTTTTTTTGCACCTGTAAAAGCTCCCTCTGAATACCCGAATAGCTCAGATTCAAATAGATGTTCGGGTACAGCTCCACAATTTATTTTTATAAATGGTTTCGCACTTCTCTCACTTAACTGGTGAATACTATGCGCTAATAATTCTTTTCCAGTCCCGCTTTCTCCTCTGATCAAGACAGACAAATCACCGCTTGCAATGTTTTTTACACGTTCTTTTATTCGTTTCACTTCTTCTGAATTCCCTGCAAAATCATTTAACGTGTAAGTAGCTCCATTAACCACGTCCCACTCTTTTTTATAAAAATTCAGCTCATGAAGCAATGCTTTAATATGGGAATTCATCTTTTTCCATTGTTCGGTATCCCGAAAGATAACAGTCCCTACAGCTCCGATCACTTTTCCTTCAAAAAGAATTGGAATCCTGTTTGCAATCATGTAATTACCCCGTATAAACTGCAAATCAGCGATTTCAACTTTCCCTTGAAGAACTGCTTTATCCATTCTCGTGTTTTCAATAACATCAGTAACATGTTTCCCGATTACTTTTGTAGGATCTTCACCTAAAAACTCGCAGTATGTTTTATTCATATATTGCACATAGCCCTCATGGTCGACTACTACAATCCATTCGTAAGCGCTGTCAATAATGGTTTCTAAAATTTGATGTTTAAGTAAAGGGTCTTTTAACATTTTCTCACACCTTAATTTCTATAAAATCCGTTTTTTTAAAATAAGAAGAATTGTATTATCTATTGTATCTTATCCTTCTTCATTCTTCATAGGAATAATAAAGCAATCCTATTAGAAGACTGTTTTATTATTCATAGTTGCTTTTGAATGTCGTTAATTTCCGTTCCAGGCCACTCGCTTTCCGCGGGGCAGACGGTGAGCCACATTCGTACGTTCCACTTTTAAGTGTCTCACCTGCCCGCCTGTCCCGCAGGAGTCTCGAACCTTTCACTTCAATTAACTTGTCAATGAAGTCTCTTTACGAAAATGACCTAAAAGCAACAATGTTTTAGAAGAGAACCTTAATATAAATAGCCATAAAAAAGAAGCATGGGCTGATGCCCTATGCTCATTTCACTTTTTTTGCTGCAAATAAAATTCTCTCAGCATCATCCGCTGGAGCTTTATCTTCAAAATCGCCAGTTATGCTAAGCACCTCAAAGTTACATTCTTCAAGCCATACTTTATATTTCTCAACAGCAAAAGATCTTTGTATATGTAATTCATCATAACGTTCATAACAATCACCCGATTGAATGAAAAAGGACAAGTCATGTTCAACACTATTCTCTAATTCACCTTCATAACACTGCCAAATATAAGATAAGTGCTCATCATTGCTTCCAAATGTACTGCCAATAAAAATATTTTGGATTTTATGTAGAGAATGAACATCAAATAATAAAAGTCCATTGGTGTGTAAATGGCGACTAGCTGAATGAAATACTTTTTTGATATCTTCCTCAGTCAAAATATAATTCAGAGAATCACATAAAATGGTCACACAATCAAACTGCCCGAGTCCTTCAAGCTCCCTCATATCCTGCTGAAAAAGAGAGAGTGCAACCTTTTCGTTCTCTGCCTTTTCTTTTGCTACTGTCAGCATATCAGCAGACAAGTCAACGCCTGTTACGTCATAGCCTTCTTTTGCTAAGAGAACACTTAAAGAGCCAGTCCCGCAGCCAACATCTAAAAATCGTTTTGCGTTTCCAGCATGATTTTTAGAAGCAGATTTAATAAAAGACAGCCATTTGGAGTATGGCGCATCTTCCATGAGTTGATCATAAAGATAGGCAAACTGATTATAGCTCATTATATATTTTGCTGAGGTTCAACAATAGAATCAACGTCTACTGATGCTGCATCGCCCCATAATTTTTCTAAATTATAGTAACTGCGTTCTTCACGATGGAAAACATGAGCGACTACACCGCCTAAGTCGATCAAAACCCAGCGGGCATGGTCATACCCTTCCATTCTGCGTACTTGCACATTATTTTCCAGCGCTATTTCTTTTAGTTCTTTAGCGATCGCCTGAACTTGTTTTTCTGAGTTACCATGACAAATCATAAAATAATCAGCTACGAGGGAGATCCCTTCCATATCTAATACAACTATATTTTCCGCTCTTTTGTCATCTGCTGTTTTCACAACCAATTCCATTAAGTCTTTTACTTTCATCCAGTGCACTCCTCCTATTTCTTTTGGTTTACTTCATCCATAAGTCCATTATAAGTGGCTATCGATAAAGGATATATTTTTTGATTTTGCCGTATTAAAAATTGAATCGTATTTCTTACTGCCATTAAACAAGCTTTTTCTAAATCCAATAATGCCATTTCCCTGACTTCTTCGACACCTGGAAAATGACGGTTTGGTTCAATATAATCTGCTAAAAAAATGACTTTTTCTAAAATACTCATATTTACATTACCCGTTGTATGATAATAAATAGCCCCTAGAACCTCTTCATCATCAATTCCGGCTTCTTTTTTTACTAAGTATGCTCCAACAGGTGCATGAAGCAGTTCCGTGCCATAATAAAGAAGATTCTCAGGAAGACGTTCATCCTTCACGATTTGCCTCATTTCTTCTTTAGGACGAAACTTGGCATAATCATGAAAAATGGCAGCAAGTTCTGTTTTTTTTGGATCCGCTCCGTATTTTTCAGCCAATACTAAACTGGTTTCTAATACCCCTAAAGTATGAACGTACCGATGATCAGTCAATTGCGGTTTCACAATCTTCAACGCTTCTTCTTTATTCATAAAGCCGGTTCTCCTTTATAAAATCCCAAACACCATCAGTAACATAATATCGAATATTCTCATCTTTTTTGCATTTAGAGCGGATGAACGTAGAAGAAACAGCAATTCGCGGAACTTCAACATGCTTTACGTTATATTTCTTCCAATGATCATCAACAGGATAATTCTCTCTTCCTACACCTGCAAATTGAACCAATTCCTTCAGCTGATCAATCTGATGCCAGCTATCTAAAGAATGAACCATGTCGCCGCCCATAATAAAAGTAAAAGTTACGTCTGGGTATTTATCTGTTAATAGACGCATTGTATCAATAGTATATGAAGGTCCGCTTCTCTCAAACTCAAGTAATGAAAGGGAAAAATGATTATTGTTTCCAATGGTTTTCTCCACCATGCTAATTCGGTGCTGATCAGTCACCTCATTCACGGCATTCTTATGGGGAGGCTTTGAGACCGGCATCCACCAGACTTCATCGAGCTTTAACTGCGAGCAGGCTTCTTGTGCAATGATAAGATGACCCACATGCGGAGGATTAAATGTCCCGCCGAATAATCCGATATGTCTGTTCACTGTTATCAATCCTTATGGGAGTTGTATACGTTTTTGATTAATGGATTCTTTATAGAGTACGATTGTGCTTCCAATAACTTGTACCAATTCAGCTTTCGTTCCATTAGATAATTCATCAGCTACTGTTTGTTTGTCATCTTCACAATTTTGAAGAACACTTACCTTGATCAATTCTCTTGCTTCTAATGCTTCATCTACTTGTTTTACCATATTCTCATTAACTCCTCCTTTTCCTACTTGAAATATAGGATGAATATGGTGGGCTTTTGATCGTAAAAAGCGTTTTTGTTTTCCTGTTAACATAATTACCTCCTAAGGTGTTTCAACACGGTTTGTTTCATTTTGTTTGTATCCGGGAAAGTGCCTGTCCATTTTTCAAACGCCATGGCACCTTGCATGACGAGCATTGACACTCCATTGTCCGTTACTGCGCCTTTTTCTTCTGCCTGCTGCAGCCACTTTGTCTGTAAAGGATTATATACAATATCCGAAACAACGGCATTACTTTTAAGATGCTCGAGTTTTAGCGGTACTGAATTCAGGTCAGGATACATCCCCGCATTTGTAGTATTAATGAGGACATCGAAATGACAAAGCAAAGTTTCTGCCTCTTTTAGTGTCAATGCTTCAACATTTGGATTTCCTAAGTCATTTAATAATTTCACCAAGCGTTCTGTCGTTCGATTAGCAACAGATAAGCGTTTAGGTTCTTCTTTTAATAAAGCATAAGCAATCGATCTTGCTGCTCCTCCTGCACCAATTAAAAGTACATTCAGCTCGTTTAATGGACGGGTAAGTTTTTCTTTTAATCCGAGTAAAAATCCTATTCCATCTGTATTGTAGCCAACAAGGCGCCCATTTTTGTTTACAACTGTATTTACGGCACCAATTTTTTTAGCCTCAGCATCAATCTCATCTAAAAAAGGCATAATTGCCACTTTGTGCGGAATCGTCACATTAAATCCTTTATAATCACTGTTTCGAATACTTTGAATGAAATTTTTAAGCTCTTCAGGCTTGATTCTCTGTTTTTCATAATGCCCTGAAATCTCTGATTGTTTAAAAGCTTCGTTCTGCATAGCAGGAGATAGGGAATGTTCAATCGGATCACCAATTACAAGCGTTTTTATCATGTGTAAAACTCCTTATATTAAGGATTTTCTTATCGTGACAGAAACACCTTCTGGTGCATAAACAGCTACCTTTGCTCCTGCTTCAGGAAATGTAATCCACCCTAATCCAGAAATAACGATATCGGTCTTGCTTTCTTTAATCATCCACTCATACCGCTTTAATTTTGGAAAGTTTTCAATGTCTTTTGGCGGTGACAGCATTTCACCGAGGTGCTTATCGTATAAATCATCTGCATTCTCTAGTTTTGTGCGGTGAATGTTTATTAAGTTAGAAAAATGGCATACAAACGATTGTTTTCCGCCTTTTATATAATCCATTCTCGCTAATCCGCCAAAATAGAGCGTTTGCTGTTCATTTAACTGGAACACCATTGGTTTGATCTCTTTTTTTGGCATTACTTGATTTAGTTCTTGTTTAGAAACATAATGAGCCATCTGGTGATGATTGATAATTCCAGGTGTATCAAACATATGGCTATTCCCGTCTAATGGTATATCAATTAAATCCAGAGTGGTCCCCGGGAATTGAGAAGTTGTAATAAAATCAGATGTTTCTTCTCCGAATTGTTTGATCAAACGGTTTATAAAAGTAGATTTCCCTGTATTCGTACATCCAACGACATAAACATCTCTTCCGTCTCGATAATGATCGATTGCTTCAGCAAGTTCTTCAATACCCTTACCTTTTTCGGCAGAAATCAAATGAACATCGATTGGTTTTAAGCCTAATTCTTTCGCTTCTTTTTTCATCCAATGGATGACTTTATTCGGATTTACAGACTTAGGTAGTAGATCTAGCTTGTTCCCGACTAATAATATTGGATTCTTACCGGCATAACGGTGTAATCCGGGCAGCCAGCTCCCGTTGAAATCAAATATGTCTACGATTTTCACGACGAGTGCATCTTCATCACCAATCGCCGACACAATTTTTCGATAATCATCATCAGTCAGACTTACATCATGAATTTCGTTATAGTGTTTTAAACGAAAACAGCGCTGGCAGATAGGCAACTCTTTCGTTAGTGCTGAAGGAGGTGCATACCCGAGCGCTTCTTTGTCTTCTGTTTGTATGGAAATGCCGCACCCCACACATTTTACTTGTTCCAAATCTATTCCTCCCAATGAATCATACCTTTTCTTTTCATCCAAGACAGTATAATCCGTTCCAATTTACGGTTGAATCTTGTCCAAACTCCATCACTGCTGGCAACAGGTACAACGAGAATCGTATGTAAGCCTAATCTATTGCCTCCTAATACATCTGTTAAAAGCTGGTCGCCAATAACAACAACCTCTTCATTTCTTAAATTCATATCTCTCAGCGCTCTTTTAAAAGCTTTCGTCATTGGTTTCCTCGCACTGTAAATAAAAGGGATCTCCACAGGGTCAGAAAAACTTTTAACTCTTTGCTGCGTATTATTCGAAACAATTGTTATCAAAATTCCTTTTTCTTTAATGGATTTGAACCATTTAATTAATTCTGGAGTTGCCTCAGGGCGGTCCCATTCTACTAATGTATTATCGAGATCCGTTACAATCCCTTTTACTCCACGTTCAACTAACATTTCCGGTGTAATATCCAAAATATTTTGGACATGTTCATCCGGTAAAAAATGTTTTAACATTCCAGCACCTCTTTATAATTCCTAATGAACGTTTCTATTTTACCAGTAAAATATAGAAGAACAAACGGTTTTTCAACTTTCTTTCGACAAAGTGAGAAGTAATTCCATATTACATGAAATACTTTTCGACAAATTGTTCCCCTGCTCAACAATGTGGATAAGATTATACACATTATCCACCTAGCCATACGTTGACTTTTATTAAGATGTTAACATTTTACCCACAACTTATCCACCAAACACTGTGGATAAACGAACGATTGTTCTATTTTACAATACATGGTAAGCTTCAAAGTACATAAACCAATAACTTATTATTTTATAACTTAAATAGCATTTTAGAACTCAGAATCAAAGATTTTATTTTAAAAACAGGAGGTGAATAAGCCGCTTAAAAAACGGCCTATTTCATGGAAAAACTTTCGGACGACCTGTTAATCGAATCTTACTTAAAAGCCAGAGAACTTCAACTTAGCCAAGACTTTATCCTATTAATAAAAAAAGAAATCGACAGAAGATCACTGCATCGTAAACTGCAGCATATTGTAAACTAGAGCGTAAATCACGCTCTTTTTTTTGTTTTCAATAGGTTTTCGGCCCTTCGATAATCACTTGGTGTATACGTAACTTCAATAGGAACCTTCCATTTCTCTTCCCAATACTTTTTATACTGGCTGCTCAAGATTAGTCCTTTTTTATAATGATAAGCTTTTAATTGTAGAGCGACTATATAGGTTTTATCTTGTTTGATCACGATGGCGTGTTTAACGAGATTTTCATTGGTAATTTCTCTTTTCATTTCATCTGCTAAAGAAGTAGCACTATAATATCCCGCATCTGAAAATCGAATATGATTTCTGTAGTACTCTCTTGGTTCAAATCTTGCACTGTCTTCCTCTTCCCGATAGACGGATTGATTAAAACAGCCGGTTAATTGAAACAAAATGATTACGAACACGTAAGTATAGGATAGTTTCATATACCATCACCTCTCAAATAGGGTAGGTATTTTTTGGGAATGCTATTCAATAAATACTCCAGTTAATAAAGTTTTCCGATTTATTAAATGATTTGATTAAATGGAAAGGTTTTGCTTACAATGTAATGGGACTATAACGATTTTGAGGTTCGTTAAGGAGGTTTACCGGGTTATATGCTGCATTTCTATATATTCATTCCTTTTTTAGCTGCATTAGTGATCGGATTAGCTGCTAACAAAGTGAAACGGATACATACTGGTTGGCTGGTTCTGCCGGTTCCAGCATTGCTTTTTATACTATTTTGTACAAAACTTCATCCTTTAGCTGAAGGAAAAGCAGTAAAAAGTATCGCAAATTGGATTCCATCTCTTGATATACAATTAAGCTTTTATTTAGACGGGCTCAGCATGCTTTTTTCTCTTTTGATAACAGGAATTGGATCACTTGTTGTTTTGTATTCCATTTATTATTTATCGCGCAAAGAACAGCTTACACACTTTTATGTGTATCTACTATTATTTATGGGTTCTATGCTTGGGGTTGTTTTGTCTGATAATGTTTTTGTTCTTTATACTTTTTGGGAATTTACTAGCATTACTTCATTTCTATTAATCGGTTTTTGGTTTTATCGTGAACGGTCAGCGTACGGGGCACAAAAATCCATGCTCGTAACTGTGTTTGGCGGATTGTCAATGCTGGGTGCACTCATCCTTCTCTCCATTACTGCTGAGACAAACAGTATTCGTATGATGATTGCTAATCGTTCTGACATTATTAATAGTGATTTGTTTATTCCTATCATGATCCTTTTATTGTTGGGAGCATTCACAAAATCTGCTCAATTTCCTTTTCACAGCTGGCTGCCTGATGCCATGGAAGCACCTACACCGGTCAGCGCTTATTTGCATTCGGCAACAATGGTTAAAGCAGGACTTTACTTAGTTGCTCGCTTCTCACTCATTTTTAATGGGTCAAATTTGTTTTTTATCATCGTTTCAGGAATTGGGCTAATCACCTTATGCTTGGGATCATTTATGGCCTCCAGACAAACGGATTTAAAAGGAATTCTGGCTTACTCGACCATTAGTCAGCTTGGTATGATTATGTCCATGCTTGGCTTTGGTACAGGTCCTGCTATACTTGCAGCCATCTTCCATATTTTTAATCATGCCACTTTCAAAGGAAGCCTGTTTATGGTCACGGGTATTGTGGATCATGAAACAGGTACACGAGATATTCGAAAACTTGGCGGAATTTATACGTTGATGCCTATTTCAGGAACATTAGCGTTAATTGGTGCTTTTTCTATGGCTGGTGTACCCCTTCCTATTTTCAATGGATTCTTAAGCAAGGAAATGTTCTTAGATTCCTCATTAAAATTAGGACAAACAACTGGAATCGCTGAAACATTTGCAGAGTGGATACCAGTAATTGCAGTAGTTGGGAGCATTTTTACTTTTGTTTATTCCATGTACCTCGTATTCGGAATATTTTTCGGTAAACAAAACGTAGAAAAATTAGAAAAAAAGCCGCATGAAGCACCTTTTGGTATGCTAATATCACCAATCATCCTTGGCATTCTCGTTGTACTAATCGGACTGCTTCCGAACCTGGTTAATGAACCTATATTAGCACCAGCCGCTGCTGCTGTTACTGGTGATCTTCCACACATTCACTTGGCTTTTTGGCACGGATTTTTTAATCCAGCTTTATACATGTCATTAATCATAGTTGTTATCGGAGCATTGCTCGTATTCACATTAAGAAAATGGCAGCCCATTTATAAATGGATACCTGGAAAATTATCTACAGATCATCTTTATCAAAAAATGATTTACGGTTTATTAAAATACTCAAAGACGAGTACTGATTTTTACATGACGGGTTCTTTACGCTTATATCTTTCAATCATTCTATTATTTATGGTTGCCGCTACTTCTGTTTTCATGTATTTAACAGATGGATTTGTTATTTCCTTTAATGATTTAGCACCTGTTACTTGGCCAGAAGTTCTTGTGGGAATTGTAATGGCTGCCGCTGCATTTGCTACCATTTTTATGACACAAAGGATTGCAGCTATTATTGTAATTGGAGTCGTCGGTTATGGGCTATCTCTATTGTTTGTTTTCTTTAGAGCACCAGACCTTGCATTGACACAGCTCATTGTAGAAACTATTACAGTTGCTTTATTTTTACTATGTTTTTCTCATTTGCCAGCTTTAAAAAAATCAGACAAAAAGCCTGCAGAAAAATTAGTGGACATAATCATCGCGGCTTCAGCCGGAGCACTTTTAACAATTGTTGCTATATCAGCCCACAGCTCAAAATCGTTCCATTCAATCGCAGATTACTTCATTGATAAGTCTTATAAACTAGGCGGCGGGCACAATATCGTTAACGTTATACTCGTGGATATTCGCGGATTGGATACGCTTTTCGAGATTACTGTTCTTGGGCTTGCTGCATTAGGCATTTATGCCATGATAAAATACCGGGATAAAGGAGACATGAATCAGTAATGGAAATTCTTATGTCTATACTTGCCGGAACTTTATTTGCGGCCGGCGTCTATCTTTTACTACAAAAACAATTATTAAAAATCATACTTGGGACTGGCCTCCTCTCACACGGAGCCCACTTATTTATTTTAACGATGGGGAAGTTAAACCGGGGTGCACCTCCCATTTTGGAAAAAGGGATCAAGACTTATACGGATCCTCTTCCTCAAGCACTAATTTTAACTTCCATTGTTATCAGCTTCGGAGTTACGAGCTTTTTGCTTGTATTAGCATACAGAACATACCAGAGCAATAAGACCGACATGATGGATCAGCTAAGGGGAACGGACGATGAGTAATTTCGTATTTTTACCGATATTCATACCTTTATTTTTCGGCGCACTGTTAATCTTTTTTAATAAAAAACACAAACTGACGCTGTCTATTACGTATTTCGCGGTTGCTTTAAACCTATGTATTTCTTTATATTTAGGCTATTTCGTCTTTACAAACAATCCCCTAGTTCTTGAAACAGGAGCTTGGAAAGCCCCATACGGCATTACACTTGTCGCGGATCAATTATCTGTCATTATGATTCTGTCTGTTAACGTAATAGCTGTTGCATCAGCCATTTTTGCTTCTTCCTCTATTACTGGCAAAATGGCAGAGCATTATTTTTACCCGCTCTTTTTCCTATTAATTGCAGGTCTTAGCGGAGCATTTTTGACAGGTGATTTATTTAACTTATTCGTATTCTTTGAAGTACTGCTGATGGCGTCCTATGGATTAATTATTATCGGAGGTTCAAAACAGCAATTCCGTGAATCGGTGAAATATATCTTGCTGAACTTATTTTCTTCAATTCTATTTGTTACAACGGTTGCTTTCCTATACTCTGTAGTTGGTACTGTAAATATGGCACAGCTCGGCCAGAGAGTAGCAGAAGTACATCAGCAAGGTGTTTTGACAGGAATAGCCATTCTCCTGTTTGTTGTGTTTGCAACAAAAGGTGCCCTATTTCCGCTTTACTTTTGGCTGCCTAAATCATACATAGTGCCCTCACCAGTCGTTTCTGCGTTATTCGGTGCATTGTTAACAAAAGTCGGCGTTTATTCGATGCTTCGTGTATACACGCTCATTTTTTCACACAAACTTGAGCTTACACATACTTTCTTTATCTGGATTGCATCCATAACGATGATTATTGGAGTTATAGGGGCATTATCTACAACAAATGTAAAATTAATTATTGCCTACAATATTATGCCTGCCATCGGTTTTATGCTTTTAGGAATCGGCACTTTTTCTTCTGAATCACTTGCGGGAACGATCTATTATTTAATTCACGATATGGTTATTAAAGCAGCATTGTTCTTTTTAGTAGGACTGCTTGTTTATCATGCTCGAACTTCTAATCTGAACAAAATGGGCGGGTATATAAAGACCTCTCCATTGCTGGGATGGATGTTTTTCATAGCCGCCCTTGTTCTAGCGGGAATTCCCCCTTTCAGCGGATTTGTCGGGAAATATCTTCTCTTAAGAGGAGCAATGGATGAGGGGCATTTTATAGCTGCCGGAGTCGGTCTCTTATCAAGTTTGTTGATTTTGTTTTCCGTTATCCGGATATTTATTGGAGCTTTCTGGGGAGAGTTAAAAGATGAACCGAGAAAGATTGTGCAAACATCAGGTATTTTCGCTTCAGGGCTATTAATCACACTATCTATTGTTTTAGGGATTGGTGCAGAATGGTTCTATCCATATATACAGTCTGCAGCTGACAATCTTCTCGATCCACAAATCTATATTGATTTTGTATTAAAGGAGTAATTCCATGACTTTTCAACTTATGTTAAATTTGCTGATCGGCGTAATTTGGATGTTTTTATCTGAGAGCTATTCTTTCGCAAGTTTTTTCGTTGGATTTGTGATTGGTGCTGCTCTTCTATTACTTCTAGATCGATTTATTCCAGGATTCTATTATTTTAAATATGTAAAAGCCATTATTTATTTAGTCTTTTTATTCTTAAAAGAACTGATTTTGGCTAACCTTGAAGTATTAAAATGGGTGTATAAACCAAAACTTGATTTTCAGCCAGGTATTATCGCGCTGCCGATCGATGTTAAAAAAAATTGGGAGATTACACTGCTCGCAAATTTAATTACGTTAACGCCAGGGACACTCTCTGTAGATGTATCAAGAGATCAGCGGTTTATTTACATTCATGCAATTGACTTGCCAGATGTGAATCATACCATTATCGGAATTAAAAACACGTTCGAAAAAGCAATAAGGGAGGTAACACGATGACAGATTGGTTTTCTATCGTAGTCTCGATTTGTCTATTCGTGACAACGATCTCTATCCTTCTTCTTTTATATCGAGCGGTTGTAGGTCCATCGAATCCCGACCGGGCAGTAGCACTTGATACAATCGGGATTAACTTGATCGCCATTACGGGTTTGATGGCTATTATTTTGGATACCGTGCAGCTAAACGATATTATTTTATTGATTGGTATTCTTACATTTATTGCAACCGTAGCCGTTGCAAAATTTATAGAAAAGGGTGTTATCATTGATCAAGATCGTGATTAGTATATTCCTTGTCATTGGCACCTTTGTCATATTATCCGGCACGATTGGTGTTCTTCGTTTTCCCGATGTTTATTCCAGACTTCATGCTGCTACGAAAAGCTCTACACTTGGAGTATCAGGTGTCTTAATCGGTTCTTTCTTATATGTATTAACAGACATGGGTGTTTTTAGCGGAAAATTAATTTTAGGTATTCTTTTTGTACTATTAACCGCACCGGTTGGCGGTCATATGATTTCCAGAGCTGCCTATCGCTCTGGAGTCCCTTTATCCGAAAAAACGGTATACAATCATTTAGAAGAAAATAACAAACCGAAAGATTCATAAATTCGAATTTCTCTTTCAAATCGGGTATAAATGGCATATAATGGATCAAATAGGTATATACTTTATGCATTAATCCGTCACGCTGTTTACCATTTGGGGAGTGATTTTATGTTCATGCTCGAACGAGAGCGTATTGATTCAACATTTAAAAAAGTGAAAGCACAATCTGCTAATTTTTTAACTTTGATTAACCTTTCACTAGGGGCTTTGGCATTATTATTTATGATAAACAATGATTTAAAAATTGGCTTTATCTTAATTTTTTTAGCAGGATTATTTGACCGTTTTGACGGGATGGTAGCTCGAAAGCTCAATATCGAATCAGAATTTGGGAAACAATTAGATTCCTTATGTGATCTAATATCCTTTGGAATCGCACCTGCATTTTTGATCTATCAAGCGGTCTTGCATCAATTTGGTGTTCCAGGTATGATTTTCACCATTATCTTTATCGTTTGTGGGGCTATTCGCCTCGCGCGATTTAATATTACTGAATTTACAGGATCATTCGTAGGTGTTCCGATTACTGTTGCCGGTTGTTTAATGGCTGCAGCTTACCTTTCGATCAACTTCGTTCCCGCATTCTTCTTTATGTTTTTAACCATTGGATTATCTTTTTTGATGATAAGTACGATCTCAGTTAAAAAACAATAATATAATAAAAACCCTGTTCCACCGATGGAATAGGGTTTTTCAATGCCCCAAAATGATATATCCATAATTATGATGCACATACCCAGGTTTACTCACAGATTCCCAGACTTTTGATCATCAATCCCACACTTTTAACCAGCATACCCGTAAATAGACATTGTCCGATAAAATAACAAAACCGCTGAATATTAAAATCAGCGGTTTCTTCGTTTTTATGCTTCTGTTAGCTCCAAAAATTCTTCAACATCTTGAGCAGCTAACTGAATTCCTTTTAGCCAGAAATCTTGTTTTGTAATATCAATACCTAAATGCTTTTCAGCCAGCTCTTCTACTTCCATCTTTCCAGTGTCTTGCAGTAAAGCAATGTATTTTTCTTCAAAAGAAGGACCTTCTTCTTTAGCTTTTGCGTAAATACCTGCGCTGAACAAGTAACCGAACGTGTATGGGAAGTTATAAAATGGAACATCTGTGATATAGAAGTGCAGTTTAGATGCCCAGAAATACGGATGATACTCTTCTAGAGCACCATTAAATGCTTCTTTTTGTGCTTCTTCCATCAACTCACATAGACGTTCTTCTGATAACTGACCATTTTTTCTTTCTTCGTACATTCTTGTTTCGAATAAGAACCTTGCATGAATGTTCATAAAGAATGCAACAGAACGCTGTGCTTTATCTTCTAGCAATGCAATCTTTTCTTCCTTTGTTTTTGCGTTTGTTACAGCTGCATCTGCAACGATCATCTCAGCAAATGTAGAAGCCGTTTCAGCAACGTTCATCGCATAATTTGTTGCATAGTAAGGAAGCTCTTTTAAAACGTCAGAATGAAAAGCATGGCCAAGTTCATGCGCTAATGTTGAAACGTTGCTCGGTGTACCTGAGAACGTCATGAAAATACGTGTCTCTTTTTTCGTTGGGAACCCTGTGCAAAATCCTCCAGGTCTTTTTCCAGAACGGTCTTCCGCTTCAACCCATCCATCTACAAAAGCTTTTTCTGAGAAAGCAGCCATCTTTGGAGAGAGTGTCTTAAAGTGCTCTACGATAAACTGTGCTGCTTCGTCATAGCTCATCTTGCTATTTGCAGAGTTTAACGGTGCATCTACATCGTACCAGCTTAATTTTTCAAGCCCTAATAGTTTAGCTTTGCGTTCCAGGTACTTCACAAAAATGTCTTTTTGTGAACTGATAGCATCCCACATCGCTGTTAGTGTTTCTTCTTTCATTCTGTTGATTTCAAGCGGTTCTTTTAAAGTCTCTTTCCAACCTCTATGCTTATAGATTTCATTTCTGAAACCTGCAATATGGTTGATGGATGCAGCACAGAATTCTCCTTCTTTATTCCATGCTTCAACGAACTTTTCAAATGTATCTTTACGAACTTTACGGTCAGGGCTGGAGAATTTGTTTTCTGCTTGACCAACTGAAAGTTCTTCTTCATTTCCATCAATCGTTACTTTAATGTTAATTCTTCCCACGACAAGGTCATACAATGTGGACCAAGCGTGATATCCGTCTACAGCCAGGTCATTAATCAGCGATTCCTCTGATATTCCCAACTTTTCCTTAGCATGCATTCTTCTTTCATTAAGAGAAAATGCAATGTCTTTATACTCTGGCAGGCTGACTAAATCATTCCATGTTTCTTCAGAGATTTCCATCAGCTTTTGGTCAACCAAAGATCCCACGTTTGAAAATGCTGCATAAACGGATTCAAGTCTACCGCGAAGTGCCATCGCCTTTTTATCTTTCACATCTTGAGCAATTAAGCATCCTGTAAATGAGCCAGCTGTTGAAAGTCGTTCCGAAAAATTTTGAAGCTCTTCTATAAGACTCAAAAAGTTTTCTTTCGTAAATGTAAACGCTTCCGCTTTTTTGGATAAAACTTTTACCTCATCTTCAATCCACTTTATTTCTGCTAATAACTCTTTTGACTCACTGCCGCCAGGAAAAACCGAATCCAATTCCCATGTTTGCCTTAAATCTTGCAATAGCATAATTCTTCCCCCTCATATGTACTTATTGACTCTTAATTCATATTATAAAAAATTTTCCAATAAAAATCGACTATGAAGTTTATTTTTTTCTATTTTTTACAAAAATAAAACCTTCCACACTCTGGAAGGTCATGAACTCGGTATTATTCCGCGATTGCCGCATAAACAAAATAGGCTAACATGACAACGAATGTTCCATACAGAACAGCTTCCTGCATAAATAACGCCTCCTGTTTTTTTACCTATTGTATTCCCTGTTTGTCTTTTTTAAACCCCTAATGATCTTAACGATTAACGAACTTGCTTCCCAAGGTTCGCTTTCGCTTGCTGAATAAGTTCTTTAACCATTCTTCCTCCGATTTGCCCGCCAACTCGACCAGCTTCTTTAGAAGTGATCTGACCATTATATCCTTTTTGAAGCTGCACTCCCATGTCTTTTGCCACTTCATATTTTACATCGTCAGGTGCTTGTTCTGATACGTTATATCCCGCTTCTTTCATCACTTTCGCTTTTAATTTATCAAGTCCCGCTCTAGCTTCTGGAACAATCGGCTGTCGTTTTCTTCTTGCCATTTTAAAAACTCCTTTTTTTCTTTAGTGTGCCCGTAAACAAAAATAAAAAGGCTGTAAATGTTACCAGCGTTTTCGTATTCTCTTTATTCTTTTATGTAAGGTTATTTCTTTTTGATCTTTTTTTATGTAAGCTAATTGCATAAATACTTTTATTATAGAAGTGAAAAATAAGACTGTTTTCGCAATCATTGTTCTCTTTGAGTGTAGTTGATCTCCGTTTCAGATGCTGCTTTCCGCAAGCCGTACGGTGAGCCTGCAGGAGTCTCGCCCCTTTCACACCAATCACCTTGTCTTTAGAGCTTATACAGAATTACACCATTAGCAACAATCTTAAAAATGAGCCAAAAATAAAAATGAAAAAGGTGAGCTTATGGGATTTGTAACAGATAGCATTTTAATAAATGAAGAGCAATTAAAGGGAAAAGTGAAAGAAATCGGATTGCAGATCAGACATGATTTTCAAGATGAACCTATCGTGTTAATTGTTGTGCTAAAAGGTGCATTTGTTTTTGCTTCAGACTTAATTCGGGTAATAGATGGGAAAGTAACCATTGATTTTGTAGTGGCATCAAGCTACGGAAATCAAACAGAGACTACTGGTAAAGTCCGATTGCTAAAGGATATCGAAGTAAATATTACAGATGAAAACGTCGTGATTGTAGAAGATATCATTGATTCGGGTTTAACACTAAGCTTTTTAAAAGAACATTTCCAGCTTCATAAACCAAAGTCGATGAAAGTCTGTACTTTGCTGGATAAACCTGACCGGCGAAAAGTTGATTTAAAAGCAGATTATGCAGGATTCGTAATTCCAGATCAATTCATTGTGGGGTATGGGATTGATTATGCAGAGAGGTACCGAAACTTGCCATACATAGCTACTGTAAAGGAAGTATGATAAAGTACCCTCTGGCTGCTTATGCAGCAATAGAAATATAAAAGAAATACTTTATATATTACAAAAAAGAGTAAAAACTGCTATGGAATGAGCAGTTTTTACTCTTCTCTTGGTTTTGAATTGTTCCGTTAGATCTGCTAATTAGGCCACTAACGTTCACCTTGCTGCCGGCTTCTATAAAATTCATGAAAAAGCTTCATCAATGCTCTTTTCTCAATCCGGGAAACATAACTTCTTGAAATACCAAGCTGCTTTGCGATTTCCCTCTGTGTTTTTTCTTTTTGCAAATCAAGTCCAAAACGTCCTACAATGACTTCCTTTTCCCGGTCATCCAACACGTGAATATAATCATAAATTTTCTTCTTCTGCATTTTTAACTGAATGGCATCCACTACATCTTCTGTATCTGCTTTTAAAACATCGATCAGCGTGATTTCATTTCCTTCTTTATCTGTCCCAATAGGATCATGCAGGGATACATCTTTCTTCGTCTTTTTCAAAGCGCGCAGATGCATTAAAATTTCATTTTCTATACAACGAGCAGCATACGTCGCAAGCTTCGTCCCCTTCCCCCTGGAATAGCTCTCTATCGCTTTTATCAATCCAATTGTTCCGATTGAGATTAAATCCTCTGTATCTTCACCGGTGTTTTCAAATTTCTTTACAATATGTGCCACCAATCTCAGGTTATGCTCGATCAGCAATCCTCTTGCATGCTCATCGCCATTTGCCATATCTTTTAAGTACTGCTTTTCTTCATTCTCAGACAGCGGCTGTGGAAAAGCGTTGTTTTTTACATATGAGACAAAGAGCATAACTTCTTTGAAAAAATAAGCCAACACACCTACTAATGACATAACAGCACCTCCAAGGCATACTTACTTCTTTATGTTTATGCGGCCCTGGGCTTGGCTGTGTCTGTACATTTAAAATGGAGGCGTGAACCTTTTTGAGGAATCGAGGATCTTTTTTAGATGATGAAGAGGAAGGGAAGCTGGGACATATTGCTTTAGATCATGCTGCATATATGAATGACATTGATTTAACAGTCAGAGAAAAGTGATCGATCGTGTAGCCGATGTCTTTGCACGTGAACTTTTGTTGCCGGAAGCGATGCTTAAAGAAAAGATTGAGCTGCCGATCAGTCTTCAGCAAATCGGTAAAACATCGAGTGTGAAAGTATTAACGTGACGGATGCATTATATTGCGAGTACTGTGGAAACAACACCGGTTAGGAGTAGTGACTAAAACATAAACTTTGTATATAATCTAAAAGTTCATTAAAAAAGCTAAATATTCCTAAAAACGGATGCTACTTAGTTTTTTTAATTAGTGCCATTCCAATTGAATATCCTCTTATTGCATACATACTTAATGATCCATTTTTCCATAAAAGCACTAGATCGTGAAAGAATAGTGTTAATAACGATTGCTTGAATGAGTTGCTCTTTCATGCATTTACTTCTTTTCATCCCTCATTTGCGAAGGATTACTATAAAAAAAGAAAAGCAGCACAACGCTATGGTTATGCTGCTTCAGACAACTTATAATGTTTTCAGTTCATCCAGAAGGGATTCTGCACCATTACGACTTAAAATAATTTTTCCATTGAAATACATCTTATTGTCATTTGTTACTTCACCTGTCACAACACAAGCATTATTTGCTTCATACTTCTTTAATATGACCTTTTCATTTTCTACAAATATCTCTAATCCATCTTTTTGTTCGATCTCCATAATTCTTCGTAATTCTATAGGGATGACAATTCTCCCTAATTCATCTACCTTTCTTACAATACCAGTACTTTTCAAAATAATACTTCCTTTCGTTACAATCAAAGACTTAAACGTCACTATTTGTTTGTCTATATACTTCGTATTAGTATACAACTTTATGGAACTAATCTATTGGAATCATTTAACATTTTGATTAAAAAATAAATTAACATAAGTTCCATTAGAAAAGGCGTTAATTTTTATAGATCAACGGACCAATTAACTTAAGTGAAACCCTTCACCATATATTGAAATGAAACCTATGCAATCCTCTCTAAATGGCAGCACAATGAATCTCGCGTACGTTCTTAAATACACAGTAATATAAAAACCACGGTTAAAAATAGCTTAACCGTGGTAAGTTATGATTGTCTTACAGGATGAAAAGAAACTTTTTTCTACTTAACAGCTGATCAATCTTCAGTTTCCTTTTCCAATACATTCTCAATATAATCTTTTCCCCATTCATACATAGCATCTATGATTGGTAAAAGTCTTTTTCCGTGCTCAGTCAATGAATATTCAACTTTCGGTGGAACTACAGGGTAAACTTCACGATGTACTATTAAATGATCTTCAAGTTCGCGTAATTGATTAACAAGCATTCTTTGGGTAATTCCCGGCATAAGGGATTTTAATTCACCAAATCGTTTTGTTCCTTCTTTTCCTAGATGCCATAAAATCAATAACTTCCATTTACCACCAATTATTGATAGGGTTAATTCTTTTTCACAGTTGAAAGTTTTCTCTCCTAAATTTGGCATTCACTTCACCTCCCCCTTATTTTATCCATTAGTATACTTTTTAGCACTATATGAGATAAAAGTGCGTACTTTTAATTTAATAACATACTGAATATACTAAACAACGTGCTAGTAAGTAAATATATTTTAAAATGGTAACATTTACACCTGACTCAGGACAGATACTTAGCACAACAAATTTAAATTCATAAGGAGCGAATATAAATGAAATTACAATTAGCATTAGATCTTGTCGATATTCCGGGAGCAATTGAATTAGTGAAAGAGGTAGAAGATCATATTGATGTTGTAGAAATTGGTACACCTGTGGTGATCAATGAAGGTCTTAAAGCAGTGAAAGAAGTAAAAGCTGCATTTCCTAACTTAACCGTATTAGCTGACTTAAAAATTATGGATGCAGCTGGATATGAAGTTAGCCAAGCATCTGCAGCAGGCGCTGACATCATCACCATTCTTGGTACAGCTGAAGACGAGTCCATTAAAGGTGCAGTAGAAGAAGCTAAAAAACAAGGGAAACAAATCCTTGCTGATATGATCGCTGTTAAGGATATTGCAGCCCGTGCAAAAGAACTAGACGAACTTGGCGTTGATTATATTTGTGTTCATACTGGCTACGATCTTCAAGCAGTTGGAAAGAACTCTTTTGAAGATTTACAAACCATCAAAGGTGTTGTAAAAAATGCTAAAACTGCTATCGCAGGTGGGATTAAGTTAGACACACTTCCAGAAGTCATTAAAGTACAACCAGACCTTGTCATTGTAGGTGGCGGGATTACTGGACAAGCTGATAAAAAAGCTGTTGCTGCTAAAATGCAAGAAATGATTAATCAAGGGTAATTCAGATCATGAAAACACCTCAATACCTAGCTGAAATCATAAAAGAGTTAAATCGCTCCGTAGATTTAATTTCGAATGATGAAGCTGAAAAATTAGTTAATGGGATTCTTGAATCAAAAAAAATCTTTGTTGCAGGCGCAGGTAGATCTGGATTTATGGCCAAATCATTTGCCATGCGAATGATGCACATGGGGATAGATGCCTATGTGATTGGCGAAACAGTAACACCTAACTTTGAAAAAGATGACATCTTAATCATTGGATCAGGTTCAGGAGAAACGAAGGGTTTAGTTTCCATGGCTGAGAAGGCAAAAAGCATCGGTGGAACGATTGCAGCTGTAACCATTTTCCCTGAGTCCACTATTGGACAATTAGCGGATATCACAATTAAGTTGCCTGGCTCACCTAAAGATCAGTCGGAAAGTGATTTTAAGACGATTCAACCAATGGGCTCATTATTTGAGCAAACACTTTTATTATTTTACGACGCTGTGATTCTTCGGTTCATGGAGAAAAAAGGTTTGGATACCAATAAAATGTACGGTAGACACGCCAACTTAGAATAAATATATTGTTCCTCGAGTTCTAACTCGAGTTCTAAATAGGAATGACCGCAAGCTGTTTCCATGCAGTATTGTGGTCTTTCTGTTAGAATGTACTACTTCAATTTGTAATAATTTTAGGAGTGATAAAATGATTTCTTTAAATGGAAAAACTGCAATAGTTACTGGCGCAGGAAGAGGTATTGGACGTGCTACTGCTATCGCCTTAGCAAAAGAAGGCGTTCATTTAGGCCTAATCGGCTTAAATATGTCTAATCTAGAAAAGGTAACTGCTGAACTAGCACAATTTGATGTAAAGGTTTCTGCAGCAATAGCAGATGTGACCGACCTTGAATCCGTTGCCCATGCTGTTGAACATATCAAATCAGACTTAGGACCAATTGATATCCTAATCAACAATGCTGGTGTTGCTAAATTTGGCGGGTTCCTTGATTTAACACCAGAAGAATGGGAAAAAATCATCCAAGTCAATTTAATGGGTGTGTATAATGTAACAAGAGCAGTATTACCAGAAATGATCGAAAGAAAATCAGGAGATATCATCAATATCTCTTCATCTGCTGGCCAAAAAGGTGCTCCTGTTACAAGTGCATACAGTGCTTCTAAATTCGCTGTTTTAGGGCTAACAGAATCACTTATGCTAGAAGTAAGAAAACATAATGTCCGTGTTACTGCTTTAACACCAAGTACGGTCGTTACAGATTTAGCCATTGATACAGATCTTGTTAAAGGCAATGAAGAAAACGTGATGCACCCAGAAGACCTTGCAGAATTAGTCGTGGCTAGTTTAAAATTTAATCCAAGAGTATTCGTTAAAACAGCTGGATTATGGTCAACAAATCCATCATAAAAAGAAGAAGCAGATCCAGAGGGTCTGCTTCTTTTGTTCGTACAAAATATTCTTATATGTATCAGTGATATAAGGACATTACTTTCTCTAAATCAACAATTAACTGGTTAACTTCATTCTGTGCTAAGCGTACAAGCATTTGATCGTATAAAGTAATAATTTGCCCATCTTCTTCATGCTGATGTTTTATTAAATAATGATAAATATTATTTAACTGGTCTTCATTAAGGACCGACTCTGTTTCCAAATTCTTAACTTTCTGTAAGGAAAATTCATTGATAGTCGAATCAAATTCACCTGCAATAATGTTCCCTTTTACGAACATCCTCTCACTCCTCAAAGTCAGTATAGGATAGTTTTCCCACATAATAGGTTAAATAAATCTTTACTCTTCAAATTTATAGAATATGAGGGCTTTTCAAATGTTTGATTTATAAACGATTAACAGAACAAAAACTAACTTTATACGGTTTTGATGCGAGGGTAAGGATATTAATTTTCCTGGATAAAAAACTGTATAGAATAAATTCTACACAGTTTTTTTAAATTTCCTATTAGATTGTCAGCTACTCCAATAAGAGTCCTTTTTAAAGTGAATTTTCAAATAATATCCAATGGCAGTTTTCTAGTAGGTTTAGGAAATACTTGATCAATTTTACTGAGATCTTCTTCAGTAAACTCAATAGTTGCTGCTTCAGCATTTGCTAAAACATGTTCATCTTGAACCGCTTTTGGGATAGCGATGACGTTATTCGAACGGATAGTCCAAGCAAGAGCGATTTGTAATGGCTGGACATTGTATTTATCAGCAATCTCATGAATAACTGGATCGTTTAAAAGCTGCCTTCTTAAAGACCCTCCTTGAGCAAGGGGACTGTAGGCCATTATTGGCATGTTATGTTCACGCTGCCATGGTAAGAGATCGAAGTCGATTCCTCTTGAACCTAAATGGTATAGCACTTGGTTCGTTACACAATTTTTCCCATTCGTAATGTTCCAAAGCTCTTCCATGTCAACCGTGTCAAAGTTAGAGACGCCCCATCTTAAAATTTTCCCTTCTTCACGTAGTTTTTCCATTCCTTCAATTGTCTCCTCTAAAGGAACACGTCCTCTCCAGTGGAGAAGATATAAGTCCAAGTGGTCTGTTCCGAGTCGTTTTAAGCTATTTTCACATGCATTTGAAATCTTATCTAAACCTGCATGATGGGGATACACTTTTGAGACCAAAAAGACTTCATTTCTGCGTCCTTTAATGGCTTCGCCAACTAAGCGTTCAGAGTCCCCATTTCCGTACATTTCAGCAGTGTCAATAAGTTTCATACCCAATTCTAAGCCGAGCTGCAAAGCTTTTATTTCTTTGTCTCTCACTTGGGGATTTTCCCCCATGTACCATGTTCCTTGTCCTACACTAGGTAAAGAAGTGCCATCAGGCAGGGTCACCACGTGTTTGGCTAATGCATTTTTAATTTCCGCTCTTTTCTTTTCATCCATTAGGCTCGAACCTTTCTTTTATGTATTTGGGTATCATAGAAGTAGAATGTTAACGTCACTTCGTATAAAGTACGCATATATTTAGAACTTCCTCAACCAACAAAATACTTCTTTGTTGCATTATATATTGCCATTTCTGCTTCTGTCTGTGCAAAAAAACAATGAAGTGAGGATCGCCTATAAGTGTCTGACACTTTGAGTCATCTTCCCCACTTCTATTCTAATCCAATTAATCAATCGACTTTGATATCAAATGGTTTAGATCAGATGAGCCCCTCCATCGATAAGAACTGATGTACCAGTTGTAAACCCATTTTTCACTAAGTAAACATAGGTTTCAGCAATATCTTTAGGTTGAGCAACACGTCCGACAGGTAATTGCTTAGCAATCCCATGGTACATATCTAGTCTTTGATCTTCTGGCATTCCGCCGTAAAGAGGAGTGTCAACGATACCAGGTGATACCACATTTACTCTGATAGGTGCCAGGTCTACTGAAAGTCCTCGTACTAATCCATCGATTGCTGAATTAATGGAAGCTAGAGTCGTTGCACCTTGAGGAGGACGCACACCATATACACCAGAGGTTAATGTAATAGAACTTTCATTATTCAAGTATGGATGAGCAGCACGAACCGAAATATACTGCCCCCAGAACTTACTATCAAAAGCCTCTCTTACGGTTGCAACAGGCAGTTCGCTAAAGTGACCCATAGCGCCTTCACCTGCAGTAACCACCAGGTGATCAAATTCCCCAACTTTCTTGAAAAATTCTGCAACCTTTACCTCGCTGCGAAAATCGATTTCATAGCCCTCTACGTTACCACCAAGCTTCACTTTTGCGTCAGATAATTTTGAAGCAGAACGGCTAGCAATAATGACTTGAGCGGATTCATCAAT
Organism: Fictibacillus barbaricus; assembly: GCF_031457135.1. Classification (GTDB taxonomy): domain Bacteria; phylum Bacillota; class Bacilli; order Bacillales; family Fictibacillaceae; genus Fictibacillus; species Fictibacillus barbaricus_A. Next base: position 707,924 of record NZ_JAVDWA010000002.1, read on the forward strand.
AAACGCCTTAGCAGCCGCTAAACCAATACCAGATGTACCTCCTAAGACAACTACTCTTTTTCCTTTTAATGACAATGTCATAACCTCCTTTATTCTTATATAATTTACAAACTTTCTATTCTCTAGTATCAAACAAGATGTAACTAATGTAAGTAAATATTACAATTTATTGTTAGAAGGGTTGGCTTTCGGTAATATAAGCGACCTATCTATACCAGATGTTTCACAAACATAGGACGCCTCCATAATAGCTGATGGATCTGCTGCTAAAACGACACTTTGTAATTTGGAAAAAATAAATCTGTTCGTTATACAATAAATAACCTTCTTTCTTTCCCCTAAAAAACCGCCTTCTCCATATAAAAATGTGATGCTGATATTTAAATGATTGATAATACTATCTCCAACTTCATCCGGTTTTTCTGAAATGATCATGACAGATTTCCCACGATTTAATCCATCTAAAACATAATTAATCATTTTCGTCACTATATAAAAAACCGCCAGAGAAAGCATGGCCTGTTCCAAGGAATAGACAAGGGCTGCAATCGTAAATATGAAAGCATTCACGACTAATAAAAATGAGGCAATCGGAAATCGATAGTGTTGGTTAAACCAAATCGCCAGCATTTCAGTGCCATCTATTGCACCGCCAAACTTTACAACGATTCCTATCCCAACTCCTAAGATTACCCCACCGTATAAAACAATTAATACTTCAGATTGAGTAATAGGAGGAATCGATTTAAATAGTACTAAACCAACAGTAGTAATGATATTTGCATATAGAGTTCTAATGACAAAGGTTTTACCCACTTCTTTAGCTGTAAAAATTAAGATAGGAATATTTAAGCCCAAAAACACAATATAAATTGGGATTCCCCATAAAGCATTGGCCATAATTGATAACGCTGTTACACCACCATCTACTAGCCCGTTTGGTGCTAACATCGTTTCTAATCCCATAGCAACGATTGACGCCCCCAAAGTTAAAAAAACATACTCAACAAATTTTTTCATCATCTCACCTTTAAATAGGTATTATTCTTGATTCCTTACTATAAAACAGTTCAGCTAACATCCTTTACAACACAGGAATATTATTCACCTTTTTCCAGATTGTACTCCTTTATTTCAAACGATGAACTTAATTGAAGCACAGAACTATAATCCGTCGATTCGAGTTTGTTTGCTCATAAGCAGGTACTTGGAAACACCATTTGATGAGTTGTTTTGGATTCAAGATTAAAGAAAAGAGGGGAATTCATGGGGAAAACTATCTTATCTGCCATAATCGGTTGTTTTGTTATTTTTGGTTTTTTGTTTGCTGTGACAGGACGTTTACAGTGGGCATTGATAGGAAGCTTTCTTGTTTTTGTCGGAGGAATTAAATACATCCGTATCCAATTAAAAGAAGCAGCCAATGAAATTGAGTACGATGAACGTGTCTATGATAATCATAGAAAATTTTCTTTTCAATCGTTGGCCACCTCACAATTGCTTCTGCTAATCTCTTTATTAGCTTCTATATAGGACCAAATATTCTTAAGAAATGATAAGATATGGGGGAATTAAAATGGAAAATCCTTTAGTCGTTTTTGGTGTTTTTACTTTTACTGTGATACTTGTGACCTTTACTTAAAGAATGCCCCTTTTAGTTTAAGCGTGACTTTCACTAAATTACCTTTATATATATTTCTTACCAGTGTACTTGAAGTTTATTGCCATTCAAATCAAAAAAGTGGAAATAGGAATGTCCATTATCCTCTTTTATATCCTCAACCTTAACACCATTTTCAATAAGGTGTGTATGAAATTTAGATAATTCTGGACTTGTAAATCCAATGCTAAACACTGGGACATTACCAATTGTAAAATGTGCAAATGTATCATCTTCAGTAGGAACTAAGATAAGTAAAAAAGGTCCCTCATTAACTTTTATAATGGCAAATTGATCCTTGGTAATGGTTAATAATTGAAGCCCTAAAATATCTCTATACCATTGGGCAGACTGCTCTAAATCTTTTACGGGAATTCTAATATAATGTACTTGTTCAATAAATGATTTACTCATCATATGCCTCTCCTTTATTTTGTAGATATATCAAGTAATTCCCTTTTTATATCCCTTTGGCCTTCCAACTAAACTGCACTTTAATTGAATAAGCAAATACTTTAGCCTTTTCGCAGTTCATCCAGTAAAAAACGAATTAAATGTCCCTGATCACTTTTAAAATTTGTAGAATAGCTCCTAGATGATATGCTGAATGTGCCAATGAACCTATGACTTCATTAGCTATGATTTCATTCCAATAAATAGCTTCAAGGTTTTCCAAGAGTCTTAAATATTCGCAACGTAAACCTTCCCGAATACGATACCATTGCTGTTCATCCACCAAATTAATTTTCCAGCTTTCTTCCCAATCCATCTTTGGAAAATCACCTTTTTCCAATAGCTCGTTTGTTCCCCACATATGATAACGTACGTGATCTGCATGTGCAGCTAAAGTCGCTCCCTGTACAGAAATCGAAGCTTCATAAGCAGTTAATTTTTCTAGTGCACCAAAAATTCCTGAATTCGGTTCAGTGTTGGTGAACCAGCTCTCTTTAACTGGAATAGGCGGTCCCTCAAATGCTTCCCGTACCATTTTCTTTATTGATGTTTCTAAAGGATGGTTCATTTTAATCCCTCCTAACATCCCTTAACTTCAATAAAAAAGAGCACTTCTCCTTCTTGAAGAAATGCACCCTATTGCGGAATAAACATCTAAATTATTTGAGTGTAAGGAACAATCTTTACGAAAACAATCTTTAAAATCAAATTTATATTGAAGAGTATATAGCATTGTTATTTGAAACTTTTCCCCAAAGTTGATTTCCAAAATCATAATGCCGCCATTCTTCGTGGTAGTTAGTAAAACCTACTGATGTGAGTGAATGATTTAACAATCATCTATTATGTAAACTGGCTTTTGCTCCAAACAAAAATAGCCGGCTTTTTTTTTTGTAAACCATATTAAAATTACAAACTCAGCGGTTCTATTTTTACCGAGTATTTGACATGAACCTTCATTTTCTCATAATGGTCCAGCCAGACTTTTCTAGTCACTGGATGAGTCAAGGGAGAGTACGTATGGGCTCCCACTTCCAACGGTTCGATCTTTAATCTTTGTGTTTCCTTTACAAGCCCCACGGTTTCACGCTGTAAATAAGATTGAATGTCATCGGTCATCTTATTCATTTCACTTCTGCTGAGTATATTCCGGTGTCCTCGGTATTCATCGATTCTTCCCTTTATCAAAACATGAATGTTTAACGTTTTGAAATGATCATCCACCTGCATATGAACTTTGGAGCGTACCTGGCCCAAGGAAACCTTTAAATGTGGGATGGGAAGATTCTTTAAATAATGATCATTTGCAATAAGCTGAAACATTTGGTCTTCCCTTTTATTAATGGAACCGACATACTTATTTTCATTAAATAAAGCTGTTCCTTCATATGTAAAATTATCTTTGTCTGCCTTAAATATCGGAAGCACTGGATCCGAGTAAGGAGAATAGACCTTTTCCATAAATTCATGCAAATTGACGATGCTCATTTCCCCTTGATTTCTTCTTTCATAATGCCGAAACATCCGGTAAAGGTAATAATCTAGGTTCTTCTGCACTTTCCCTTCGTTTTCTAAAAAATCTTCAAAACTCCCTCTGACCAGTACAAGAAAAAGGCGCGGAGATACATCAGGATCTGAAAGGATCGTATCAATTAACGAGATGATTTCTTTTTTTGCCAGCTTTTCATTAATGATCAGCATGCGAAGCTGGCCAAGCTTCAATTCCCGATAAAACTTCAGGTTGAATTCTTTTTTCCCTTGCTTTAATAAATCCACATTCAGTGTCAATACCTGTTTTTTCTCATTGGTAACTGGAGGGACGAGGGTCGTAATTTCCAATTTCCCTCCTTTCCCTTGATTCAGGGACCAAAACGTGACGGGAGCAATCTCCTCAACCGTATTGTCTTCAACAAAAGGTGATGAACAGCCCGAAAAAACGAGGAGGAAACAAAGAGTGTACAAAATAGTCTTCATCTAGATTGCCCCCTTTTCCATTTCATTGCAATGGCAAGTACAGAAGGAACTAAAAGGTAAGTTATTGCACCCAGCCATAGCTGCAGTGTCATCCATACATTTAATTCCTGTCCTTCCCTCCAGTACCAGCCATTAATGACCAGCATACCTATAAAAACAGCAATTACACATACTAAAAAGCCCTTGCGATTCGTATTGATGTTGATTCTCCCCGCCGCGATCCTTATTGCTCCATACAAACATAATAAGAAAAGGGCAATAAAATAGAGAAAATAGATCATGTTTAGAGAAATTAATATAATATCCACCCTTTCAAAAACAGGTGACTGTAGATAACGAATCATGTTCACAACAGGGAAACTGATTTTCTCCAAATAGGGTGAACCATAATAGAGAATACACGCAGCAAACAGAACAAGGTATTCAAAGACTGACAGTGCATTGCCTATACTCATTCCCCTTAAAATCTTTTCCTTCGGCCCGATCCAGGGACCTAGGCAAACCAAATATTCAGGTCCTGAGAGAGCGGACCAAACCATCAGCAGCCCGTACCATGAATGAAGTAAACCCTCGCCTGGCACTAAGGGATACAGATGATGAGTTTTGGCAATAGGCGGCATGAAATATGGGATATAGACAAGAATCACCCAGATCGTGGCCAAAAAACCGATGATGGACAAACGAATCGTTTTCTCCATCCCTTGAGAAGCGATATAAAACCCGGATGCGATCAAGACGAAAATAAGCCAGTTCGTCTTCATCGAGGGAAACATAAATTGATGGACAATTTCGACATAACCCAAAGTGGTCACGATCACTTTCATTAAAATGAAAAAAATCCCGAGAAATGCAAAGAATCGGACCATCTTTTCGCTAAATAATTGGACAAAGCCGTGATAACCCAGAACAAAATAATTGGACGTTAAATATTTGGACAGAATCGAAAGGTTGATTTGTGATAGAAAACCCACACCAAGGATCCCTGCCATCATATAAGGATGAACCAAATGTTTGGGCAAAATTAAGACGTAGTACAGCATTTGCATCCGGTTCACCATAGCCAAGATATAGCCGCTTCCCATAACAGCCGTTCTATCAAACAAGTGAAATCTGCTGCTCATTCATTCCCCTCCTCTTTAGAAACCCGCCATTTTTTTACCGTCTTCAGATATTCCGGCCGCAGCTTTGCCCATGGCAATGGTGCCCGAACAAAAAGATCGTTCCAATCTCTCCAGTAAAGCGGAGAAACCGGTGCAAAAAATGGCTGTTTTAAGGAAGAAAGACCATTCAGATGAGCGAGCAGGAGTATCAATCCCAAGGCGATCCCCAGGATCCCCAAAAAGGAGGCAAGAATAAGAAATAAAAATTGAAGGACGGTAGTTGCTTTTGTGACTAAATAATTCGGCACTAGAAAGGATGCAATCGCCGAGATCCCCACGAGAACAATCAACACCTTGCTGGCAAATCCTGCTTCAACAGCAGCTTGTCCGATGACAATGCCGCCAATAATTCCGATGGTCTGGCTCGTTTTGGTCGGCATCCGCAAACTCGCTTCTTTAATAATTTCAATAATAACCAACATGATCAGAGCTTCCCAAAATGGAGTGAACGGCAGTTTGGTCCGTGATTCCATGAGTACATACAGAATCTGAAGCGGGATCATCTGATAATGAAAAGTGTTTAATGCCACATAAAGAGGAATCAAAGTAATGGCTATAAAAAAACTCAAATAACGAAGAGTTCGTAAAAAACTAGCAATCACCCAGCGATGAACATAATCTTCCGGGGATTGAAAAAGATGAAAAAAGGTAATGGGAGCGATAAGAGCAAAAGGTGTATCATTCAGCAAAATAACGATTTTGCCAAGCCCCAGTGAATAGGCGCACGAGTCCGGACGATCCGTCTGCATAAACTGCGGAAACAAACTGTGCGTATGATCATCCATAAAAGCGGAAAGATTGGAGGACTCCAAAATCATATCAAAGTTCACTTTCGAAATATTTTTCCGTGCAATTTCGACGATATCGGGATTGGCGATTCCATCCATATACAGCATCTGAACCTGTGTTTTGGTATTCGAACCAACTTGGAATTTTTCTACTTTTAGCTCAATAACGGGCAGACGCCGCCGGATCATGAACACATTCTGCTCGATCCTTTCCGTAAAGCTGTCTTTGGGACCATACACTATCGTCTCGGTTTCGGAATTTTCGATCGCCCGGCTGAGCGGATTCTCCAGTTTTGCCGCCCACCATTCATTATTCCCTTGATCATGGATGAGCACAGCACCAAACAGCATGCATTCTTTGGCTTCTTCCATTGAATGGATTCTTAAAACGCTGCAGGTGGATATACATTGAATAAACGCCTGATCCTCACTCTGAAGAAGAGGCTGAATAATGGCTTCGTTCAGCCTCTCCTTGTCGATTAATGTTTGTATGTATACAAGCGAAAAAGTAGCGCCGTTGTTTGTTTGCCGCTGTACGATTTCAGCATCATCTATTTTCGCTGTTGCCTGTTTTAATAAATCGAGCTTCACAGCTTCACTCGGCACCATATTTTTCTCTTCATTTTTTTGCTCAATGGCTGCTGTTTTTTTCTTTTTAAAGAACATCAATACATACCACCTGACTGAACACCATTATCGTTTCAGCATTTATTATGTTCAGGTGAGTGGATTTTAACCAATGAATAATAAACGGCCCGGCCATGGATCTTTGCGATGCACAAGAAATACTGCCGGTCATATACAGTTAATATCGATTCTAAACCGGATGAGGGGAGATGATGTGAATTATGTTGCCTATGGAAAAATATTTTGGACAGTTTGAACTGGTGCATACTTTTTATGGAGCTATGCCTACAGGTGTCAGCGTTTCCGAAACCGGTCGTATTTTTGTTTGCTTTCCGAAATGGGGAGATGACGTGAAATTTACGGTGGCGGAAATTGTTGAGGGTGGATTGCAGCCTTATCCCAGTTTAGAAACCAATTTGGTTAATACTAGTAATATTAAATTTTCTTTTGTCAGTGTCCAAAGTATCGTTGCTGATGGAAGAGGAACACTGTGGGTACTAGATACAGGAGCACCAAATTTTTCTGAACCTATTCAAGGGGGAGCAAAATTAGTTGCTGTTGATTTAAGCACGAATACAATAAGGAGAGTATATACCTTTAAAGAAGATGTTGTCTTGCCGACAACTTATCTGAATGATGTCCGTTTGGATTTTCGGGTTGGTAGAGCAGGCTTTGCATATATAACGGATTCTTCTTCCAGAGGGCCAGGGGCTATTATTGTCGTAGATTTAGAAAATGGGGACGCTTTTAGACGGTTAAATGGGGCAATATCAACTTCACCTGATCCCAATTTTTTACCGAAAGTAGAAGGTGAAATTTTGATGAATCGAAACCCGGACGGCTCGACTTTCCCATTTAGATTGGCTTCCGATAGTTTAGCGATTTCACCTGATGGAAAGGTTTTATTTTATGCTCCATTAACCAGCCGTCAGCTGTTCTCGATCTCAACAGAAGCCCTAAGAGACAGAAGGATACAGGACATGAATTTATCCCAATATGTGCACTATTGGGGGGAAAAAGGTGCGTCTGATGGAATGATCACCGGCGCAAACGGAACCGTTTATGCAGGAGACTATGAAAACAACAGTATCAGGAAGATATTGCCGAATGGCGCAATAGAAACCATCGCACATGACCCGAGAATTTTATGGCCGGATACTTTTTCGATTGGCCCCGATCAATACTTATATGTCATTGTGAATCAATTACATCGGCAGGCGAGATTTCATTATGGAAGAGACCTGCGGGAAAAACCATATAGTTTACTTCGTATGAGAATTGATGAATTCCCTGCTCCTACATTCTGACAATAAATAAGGAACAGTTTAGTCTGTCAACTGTTCCTTATTTGATCTATAGTGTTGGCAAATCCAAAGCGGTCTTCATATTTGTCAAGTTCAATTGGATTTGCTCGTTCGTATCCCAAGCGTGATACCATCCTTTTTCCACTATATAACCGGAAACTTGTTCATGTAGCTCTATAGCTTCCTCCAAATGCCGAGTTAACATTTCTTTCACTTCAGGTGTTCCGGCTTCTGTAACAGCCATGGCGTAATTTCTAACTCCACTTTTTGCCGCAATCAATAAATCCATCGCAACAATCTGGTCAGAAAGGGAGTCCATCCCTGTTAGGTTTTCAATGATTGAATTCAATTTTACTCAGCTCCTAACTATTGCTTTGCATTAGATAAAACAGAGGAATATTCGTTTAACTGTCTGGTGGAAAGATCAATGTCTTGCTGCATAATTTCTTTTAGCCTTGGGTCACTAACCAGTGCTTTCATGGTTTTAGATTTGGTTAAACAATTTGTTTTAAAAGCAGCCAATTCTTGAACCTCAAGAACTTCATGTAGGGCATAGTTCATTTTTCAATCCTCCTTCATCATGGCTTCAAGATGACTTTTATACAATCATCTGTTTTGGTATCAAAAATCTCATAGCCACGCTTAGCTTCACTGAGCGGCAGGACATGGCTGACCACATCTCCCGGATCAATCTTTCCTGTAGAAACAAGTTCAAACATATAAGGCATATAGTGAATAACTGGAGCTTGTCCGGTGCGAATATTTACATTGCGGTTCATAATATCTCCAAATGGGAAACCGTTATATTTTCCCCCATAAACGCCGGTAACCTGGATATTGCCACCTTTTCGGACCGCCTGGGTAGCCATGATAAATGCACCAAACGCCCCACTCTGAAGTTTTAATCCGCTGGCTAGAAACTCCATATCGGTCATTTTCCCGTCCATACCAACAGCATCAATGACTACATCAGCCCCACCCTTGGTAATTTCCTTCAAGTATTCTCCACAATTTTTATGATCCTCAAAGTTCACAATTTCAACTTTGTTTGTCCGTTTCGCATGCTGCAAGCGGTAATTTACATAATCGACTGCAATCACCCGCTTCGCTCCTTTTAGCCAGCAAAACTTTTGTGCAAAAAGTCCGACCGGACCGCATCCCAAAACAATAACGGTATCGCCGTCCTTTACGCCCGCATTATCAACACTCCAAAAACCAGTGGTCATTGCATCGGCTATAACAGCTAACTTTTCATCAGGTTCCTCGCAGGTTTCCGGGATTTTAAAATGAGTAAAGTTGGCAAAAGGGACTCTCAAATATTCCGCTTGCCCACCTGGGTAACCGCCAGTTGTTCCAGAATATCCGAAATAGGCTCCCATATCTCCATTATCATTTGAATTGTCGCACTGACTTTCCAAATTATCTTTACAGAAACGGCATTCACCGCATGCGATGTTAAATGGAATGATTACGCGGTCTCCCTTTTTTACTTTAGTCACTTCAGGACCAACCTCTTCAACGATTCCCATCGGTTCATGTCCAATGACATAGTTTTCTTGCAGGTTAGGGATCATACCATGAATTAAATGCAAATCGGAACCACATATCGCAGTACTGGTCACTTTGATAATCATGTCATCTGGTTTTTCAATCTTAGGGTCTGGCACTTCTTTCACAACAACATTTTTTATCCCTTGATACGTTACCGCCTTCATAAAATATAACCTCCAGTGTTAATGTTCATCAGGTGTCCGATCGAACATGCCCTTTCGATTGGTCTCAATGGGAAACAGGTTCATTTTGCCAATCTTAATCGTATTGTTGGCCGAAAGCTGATCTAATTGATACTGTTCGGATAATTCGTAAGGATGGAACCATTTTTTCTTAATCATCAACTCAGATATTTCCTGATGCATTGCGATGCCCTGCATCAATTGTTTTTTTAATACAGCACGGACATCAGGTGATGCGGATTCGGTCAATGCTACAGCTATGTTACGAACGCCTTCTTTGGCACGAAGAAGAAAGTCCATGGCAAAGGTTGTGTCTGCTAGTTCAGGCATATGCAGCGAGTTTATTGGGTCCAAATAATCATTATTCAATGAATGGTTCCTTCCTTTCCATTAATGATGGGGGTTGGGCGATTTTGAGGAACAGGAGCTTGAAACGGTGCTCGTTCATAGAGGGACTGCAATTCAGTCAGATCTTGTATCGATTGTTCAACATCTTTTTTCATTAAATTCCTAAGCTCATCATCAAAGACCAGTCCTTGCATGAATTTTGATTTAGCGATACAAAGCGTTTTAAAGTTAATGGCCTCATGTAAGTCTAAAGACTCGTGGGCAGCTAATACTTTTTGTTGATCCATTTTTGATTCCCCTCTTTTTTTATCGTAAATACAATGGTATTGTTCCAAACATAGAATCAAGTATGCTTTATAATATTTCCTACAAAGACCAATTTCTTACAAGGATAGAGTTAATTTTGCCTAATAAAACGCTTTATCATCTGAAATATAGAGATCACCAAATTTGTTGAATAATGCATTGTATAATCATCACTCTACCTTAATCCTTTTCCATAATACTGCTGATTGAATAGAATCTTACTCCACAAAACTGCGCTTTAATTCAATAAAAAGGTGCACTTCTCCTCCTTGAAGAAATGCACCTGCCGTCTTATAAAAAGTTCTCTGTAATCTGTTTTAATCGGCTCGCCACCCATTCGATGTCATATCCGACTTCATCAAGGATCACTGTATTATAGATTTCTTCTAGTCCTATGCGAAGCATGTAACAATACATTCTTTCCTTTATTTCACTTGAAACGATATATTTCTTTGTGATTTTTTGAATGAACGGCTGAAGTTTATCTTCATTCCAGAATAGGATGTTTGCTTTATCGTACAAGTGATCTCCGTACATAGAAAGACTCCAATCAATGACACCAGTTACCTTTCCGTCTTTAGCTAGTACATTAAAGGAGCCTAAATCCCCATGAACCAAATTTTTCTTTTCTAATGTAATACTCCCGATATAAGCATCTATTTCTTTCATGGCTTTATTGACTACTTCTGTATCTAATCCTTTCGATTCAAGTGCTCCCCAATTATAAATATCTTTGTTGAAGATGGCTTTGATGAAGTCGTTCCATGTTGGAAATGCTGCATGACCTTTATCGTCATAACGTCCATAACCTTGTTGATTCGAAACATCAACGGATTCAAGCCTCTCTAATTTTCTCATCAGATCAGATGCAATATCGTATAACTCTTGGCTGTTCAAATCAAACACTTTTGATCCTTCAATATATTCCGATATAGAGTAAGCTGTAACATGATCTTCCATCACTCCCACATGTAAGACGTTGCGGACGGGAATTGTTTGTTTGAGAAACGAGTACACCCATTTTTCTTTCTTATATATTTCTTCACGGTTCCCAATTTGCATGACATAATGGTTGTTGTCTTCCTCGAAATAGAACGTTTGTGAAACCAATCCTCCATGGAGTTCTTTGATGTTTCTTGCTGAAGAAAAGTGATTTTTGATAATTTTTTTTATTTGATCTTCTGACCTTTTTTTCTTCACTTCTAACACTCCCTTGAAAAAGATTTTTCCTAAAAGCAATTCGTCCAAAGAGAGTTTATAAATACGGCTAAGTGTAATGATAGAATCGATATCAGGATAGTTCTTGCCTATTTCCCAATTGGATAAAGTCTGCCTTGTAATATTCATCATTTCGGCGACTCTTTCTTGGGTATATCCCGCTTTTTTTCTTCTTAATTTTAACTTCTCACCAATATTCATAACGTCCCTCCTTAAATAAATTTTCTCACGGTTATAGGAAAAAGCTAGCAAGGGATTCTTGCATTACTTATTCAACAATCCGCTCTTTAGTTGAAAAAAATAGTGCTCCATAAATAGGCCATTGGATCCTAAACAAACGGACCTGTTTGTAGAGTAAAGCAAACCCTGATATAGACGAGTCCATTGCTGATTATTTTAACCTTAAATTGTGTTGTTAAAAGAATCGTTGGTAATTTATGTTAATATTTAAATATGAAAATAGTATGATCACTAAAAAGGAGGAGTTTAGTTGAAAGTTAAATTTTCTTTACTTGTATTTTCTATGTTTTGTTTGATTGTGAGTGGTTGCGTTTCAAAGAAAGAAGAGACAAAGGATGAAAAAGCACAGCCCGTTATGCAAAATGATGATTCGCTTAGTTTAGTTAGTGAGGCTGATCTTAAAAATATTGAATGGGAAAAAACAGTTACAAAAATAGGGACAAATGGAAATAGTGATATCTTTGGAAATCTAAACAAAGTCGGTTATGTAGGACCTAATTTGCACGCAAAGAAAGTAGATAAATGGTTATGGCACTTCTTTGGGAAAGCAGAAGGAAAATTAACCGTAGTAGCTTATCATCAAGAAACATTGATGAAAAAGCCCTTGTTAACAAGTGGTTACACAAGAGATTTTTCAGGAGGAGCAATGAACGGGGCAGATGCCACGATGCCTTCTAATGTTTCTTTACCCTCATCAGGAAAATGGGCGTTGCTTGTGTATATAGATGAACAGTTATTTGATACGTTAGTGATAAGTGTTAAAGAAAAAGTAACAGAATAATAAGTTTAAAAAACGACCCGATTTCTGTCTGGTCAATTTTATTCCATTAAAGCACCCGATCGTAATATAAGGTTAGCCAGAATTTCTGGTTGACCTTTTTTTATTTGGTCTTATTATAGCGGTAGTCGGGGTAGAACGTA
>NZ_JAVDWA010000003.1:0-695355 GCF_031457135.1 Fictibacillus barbaricus
TTGTATGGCGCGCGTATTTTTTGTATGGCGCGCGTATTTTTTGTATGGCGCGCGTATTTTTTGTATGGCGCGCGTATTTTTTGTATGGCGCGCGTATTTTTTGTATGGCGCGCGTTCAGCAGGCATAAATGCCGCTGAACGCGCTTCAAAAACGATTCTTGTTTAACTTTAGAGCAAATAATTGGGCTTCTCAGGAATTTTCATCTCTAAAAAGACCAATTTTTAATCTAGCCTTTGTTATACCCAACAACAATCATATACTTTACAAGCTTTTATTACTTCCCTTTAGAACGCGGGCTTTGCGTATCTCTTTTTGGTATTTCATCTGCAAAAGTTTCAGTAGAAAACTCAACGTTTGCCATGCTTTCAGTCGGTGTTTGATTATTTCTTTTTGCTGCATCTACAGCATGTTTTCTTTTAGCCATTACAAATCCCTCCTTACCATTAGGATGTGTAATTTCTAAAAAATTAGGCTCCGTTTTACCGTGTTTATTTTAGTGATAGGAGTTTACCGGTGTTAACAAATTGAACCTTGAGCCCATTTAATTTTGCCACTCTTATCGTCTACGTAGTCTGTGCCGCTCTCACAATTTTCTTTGTTATCCCATTTAATTTTGTACTCATTATATTTGTGATTTACTGATCGTATTTTAATCTTACCTATATTGCCAGAGTGTTGTTTGATTACAACTGATTTTGCCTGTTCTTCGGATATTTTTGGTTTTGAAAATCCACAGCCGCTTATTGCAACAATCAGTATTAAAAAAGGAATATTTTCTTCATCTCATCCCTCCTCAACTACTTTGACGCTAATGAATTAATGAAAGTTTCAAGTCATTCCATTTAAATGAACGGCTCAAAACAAAAAGCCGCTCCATCAGCTTAGCTGTTGAAACGGCTATTTTAATATCTTTATTTACGCTTTTTTCGCAATCCTTGTTGTTTTGAGAGCAGTTGATCTTTGTTTTAGTATGCTTGCTTTCTGTTGCCTTATATAATCATCGCTGCGATAAAGCCAAAAACAATCAAAGGGATGTTGTAATGCAGAAACGTTGGAACACACGTATCCCAAATATGATTGTGCTGGTTGTCCACATTCAGTCCGGATGTTGGACCAAGCGTTGAATCTGACGCTGGTGAACCGGCATCCCCTAGCGCTGCAGCTGTTCCGATTACGGCAATTGTCGCCATGGCACTTAAGCCAAGTTCAGCGGATAAAGGAACAAAGATGGTCGTGATAATTGGAATCGTAGAAAACGAAGATCCGATTCCCATCGTAACAAGCAACCCGATCACTAGCATTAAGAGAACTCCAAGTGCCGGTGAATTCCCGATAAATGCTGCACTGTTTTCTACTAATGATTTTACATCACCTGTTTTGCGCATAACGGCAGCAAAACCTGCTGCAGAAATCATCACAAAACCAATAAACGACATCATCTTCATCCCTTCAGTTAAGATTTGATCAGATGAAGAGAGTTTTAAAGTTCCGCTAAAATAAAGAACGATAATGCCTGAAAGTGCTCCGAAGATCATAGAGTCTGTTTGAAGCTGAACAATAAGTGTTGCGGCGATCCCCAAAATAGCTACGATGATTGACCGCTTCGTATAAGTTGCTTTTGGTGTATTTGTTGTACCAATGGATTGATTTTTATACGTTCTCGGTTTTCGATAAGAAATAAAGATAGCAAACAATAGCCCGACAATCATTCCCATAGACGGGATCGTCATGGCTGATGGAATCTGATCCAATTTTACGGTCATTCCACTATCTTTCATATTGGTTTGTAAAATTTCGTGAAAGATGCTCCCGAATCCAACTGGAAACCACATGTAAGGTGTAATTAATCCGAATGTAATAACCGTAGCAACTAGACGTCTATCTATTTCCAGCTCATTTAAAACGGTTATTAGCGGTGGAATAAAAATAGGAATAATGGCAATGTGAACCGGAATTAAATTTTGTGAGAAACTTGAAATCATTAAAATAACAAATAAGATCAAAACTTTCGATAAGGATTTCTTTCTCGTTTCTCCTTCTTTTCCAACGAGCAGGATGGCTTTACTAACCATTAACTCTGGAAGTCCTGTACGTGATAATGCTACTGCAAAACTTCCTAATAAAGCGTAACTTAACGCAATTACTGCATTTGAACCTAATCCTTCTGTAAATACTTCAATCGTTTCAGTTAATCCCATGCCTGCAACTAAACCACCCGTTACAGATCCTATAAGAAGAGCGATAACGACATGTATACGTAAAAGGCTAAGTACTAGCATTACAGCAACCGCTAATACTACAGCATTCATTCTATTTCCCCCTCAAAATCTCTTTAACACTTCATTTCGGTAAATCACTAATTAGTTAAACCTTTAACAAATTACCATGGAACAAAATGTGTGTCAAGCATGCCATTTGGACAATGATGAGGGGAAAACGCCTTCATAATGGATTTTTGGGGATGTGATATAAATGATAGCCGTGAATGAGGAAGCCTTAATACTGCCGTTTCTTCAATCAACACTTTTGAGGATGAGTTCATAATAAAAAAGGATGATCCAAAACATCGGATCACCCATCATGGTACAATCTATTCTGCTTTAAAGTTTCTGACAAAGTTTGTTAACGTCCGCACCATCACACCAGTTGCTCCTCTTGGTCCTAGTTCAGAGCTTCTGGAGCTATAAGCTGTGCCTGCGATATCTAAGTGGACCCATGGTGTTTTTTCAGCAAATTCACCAACGAATAATCCTCCGGTAATGGCATGACCAAGTCTTCCAGTAGAGTTGTTTAAATCGGCAACATCACTTGACTTGAGCATATCTTTGTACGGTTGAAAACTTGGCAGCAGCCATAACAGTTCTGCTTCTTCTTCAGCAGATTGCTTCATCTTTCCATAAAAAACTTCGTCGTTTGTCAGTGCGCCTGTTGTACAATCTCCAAGTGCAACGAGCACTCCGCCTGTTAATGTTGCAACATCTACGATAAATTCTGCGCCTTGCTCTTTGGCATAAGTTATCGCATCTGCTAAAATCAGACGGCCTTCTGCATCTGTATTTCTTACTTCAATCGTTTTACCGCTTAATGACGTGATCACATCTCCTGGCTTCATCGCAGCCCCGTTAATCAAGTTTTCGGAAGAAGGAATCACAAACAATATATTCACTTCTGGCTTTAGACGGCCAACTGCTTCCATCGCACCTAAAACAGCTGCACTGCCGCCCATATCACTTTTCATTTCATGCATGTTTGCCGCAGGCTTGATTGAATAGCCACCCGCATCAAATGTTAAGCCTTTTCCAACTAAAGCAACAACGGAGTCACACGTTTTTCTCCCTTGGTATTTAACCGTAATCATTTTAGGAGGCTGGTCAGATCCTTGACTTACAGCAAGAATGGCTCCCATGCCGAGTCTTTCCATGTCTTCCTTTTCAAGAATCTCGTATTCCATCCCATACTCAAGCGCAGTATCAATCGCTTCTGCAGCAAGGTCGACAGGTGTTAAAAGATTACCTGGCGTATTTACAAGATCACGCGCAAAATTGATGCCCTTCGCATAAGCATAGCCGCTAGTTAATCCAGCTTCAGCTTCATTTTTTTCAGTATAAACCGTCACTTGCTCTAGCTTTTTATCAGGTTCATTTGATTTCTTTTTATAGTTTTCGAATTGATAGACAGCCGTGCCTGCCGCTTCACTAAAAGCATGTGCTGTCTTTTCAACAGAAAGTTGATCAGTCAGGAATGTATCCAATAAAACAGCGAAATGCGTTTTCTTTTCTTTGGAAATTTCCTGGACGGCTCTGCCGAACGTATTTCGAATTTTTTCGTAAGTTACGTCTTCACGTTTGCCTAAACCCGCAAAATAAATTCGTTTGGTTCCTATTTTGTTTAACGTATTCAGCTTTTTTATGCTTTTAGGTTTGTTTGAAATATCTCCATCTTTAATAAGTTCAAGTAAGTTTCCTTGCAAACCTTGATCTATATCAGTCATTACACCTGAAAATTTAGGTTCTTGAAATAAACCGACCAGTAGGACTTCTTGTTGCTCTTTTGTATCCCAATGTTGTTTAATCGTAAACATGAAAGTTCCCCCTTTTATTTTCCTATAATGATTATACTCTTTCTATTAGAATATTTCGAATTCATATCTATTTATTCCATTAAATTGATAAAGAGTCTAGGTAAGGTGAGTAATTTATGAGCTTCAGAAAAATCTACTTTATCGATATGCAGTGGCATTAAAGATAAGCAGTGCTCAATAAAATGAAGAACGGGTATAAGATCCAGCTGCCAATGACTGGGCTGGTACGGAGTTAAATACTGTTTAGCTACTCTCATCATTTCACGAGCTCCTTTTACATTTCCATACTCGTAGTGATACAAAGCGACTGTCATCTGAAGTAAGCCTTTTATAAACAAGTTGCTGCGATCGGTAAGCCAAACCGCTTCTAACAAGTCGTGACCCGTATAATAATCACCATCATTAAACACCACAAAGAACTCATAATAATCTTGAGGAAAAAATTCCATATCGATAATCCCCCTCCTCTTTTCATGTTACCAAAGATTGAAGCTCTTTCAAATCGGGTAACAACTAGTTAAAACAGCCATACTAAAAACCACCACAATGAGAGGAATTCATTCATGTCTAATCTTATATTCAACTTCCCATTAATCGCTGCATTATTAGGCGTATTCACAGCACAGTTTATAAAAATCCCCATCCATTACATTCAAACTAAAAAAGTAAAATGGGAATTATTTTTCAGTACAGGCGGAATGCCCAGCTCCCACTCTGCTTCCGTTACATCATTAGCTACAGCTGTAGGTGCTGAACACGGAATAAACTCTACTTTATTTGCGATTGCCACGATGTTTGCTATTATCGTTATGTATGATGCGAAAGGGATTCGCTGGCATGCAGGAGAACAAGCTGCTGTATTGAATGACTTAGTAGAAGAATTTAGAGATCACGTTAGAGAGACCGATCAATTTAAGCAAAAAAAGGTTGAAGAGCAAAGAAAAGAATTGAAAGAACTTCTTGGACACCGGCCAAGTGAAGTCTTCTTTGGAGGATTGCTTGGCATACTTCAAACCTTGCTTCTTTCGTGGTTGTTGTTAGCATAGGAGGATCTATTATTGAAACTCATCTCAATCTGTCCGAGCAATACAGAACTTATACATTTTTTAGGTTTAACTCATTCATTAATAGGCGTAGATGATTTTTCTGATTGGCCGCATGAAATTCAGCACCTTACAAGGCTTGGTCCTGATTTATCGATTGATATGGATAAGGTAGAAGCACTGAAGCCGGATTTAGTTATAGCGTCACTAAGTGTTCCTGGCATGGAGAAAAACATTGATGGACTGGAGTCTCGCAACATTCCGCACGTCGTTTACAATCCTCAGTCATTAACAGATATTCAGAAGGATTTACTGGACCTTGGAAAGAGAACAAATGCAATGCCTCAAGCGGAGCATGCTGTTCGGTGGATGAATGATGAAATCAATTACTATCGAACCGTCAGCCAATCCTTACACCGTCAGAAAAAAATTTATTTTGAATGGTGGCCAAAACCTATTTTCACACCTGGCAAAACAAATTGGCTAACTGAAATAGCAGAACTCGCCGGCTGCAGAAACATATTTTGGGATGTTGAACTCGCAAGTGTGCAAACAACATGGGAAGATGTTGTAAGCCGCCAGCCGGATATAATCGGAATGGTTTGGGTTGGTGTGAAAACTGCAAAAATGCAGCCTGAACATATAAGAAAACGGGCTGGTTGGGGCGTACTTGAAAAAGAAATGAATACCGAGATCGTAAAGCTGGAAGAAGCGCTCTTTTGCAGACCTTCCCCTCGGCTGATCTTTGGTTTAAAAAGACTAGCTTCTCTTGTTCATCCAGATCGATACCCTGAATTTAAATCAAGTGATGAAGAGAAATACATAAAAAAGCTTCAGGAATTGTAACCTGAAGCTTTTTCTTATTTATGTAGCTTTTATTTTTATTATAAAAGCTGCTGTCTGAACACTTGCAATGATTTCGTGTCATTGAGCTGTTTAAGCTTAGACTCTGTAAACTTACCATCACCGCGTTCTATTATATAAACCTTTAAGGTTTTCTTGCCCCATTTTTCATAAACTTCTTCTACCGTATTGTAATAAAGATCGATTCGATTTCCCTTGATTGCAGAACCCGTATCAGCTACTACCCCATATCCGTAATCTGGAATAAAAAGAACGGTACCGATTGGAAACACCGTTGTGTCCGCAGCAATTGTAGAATAAATATCCCTCTTTACTTTCACACCTGATTTTGTTATTCCGTAAGCTGGATGCGTTTTTACCTTTCCCGTACTCTCCTTGCCAGCGGTGTAGCCAGTAGCTGTTACCATGATGGAAGGATATCGATTTTTATCAATCGTATCTTCAAGCTTTTTAGGCTGTTCGATTTCGGCTGTTTCCAAATTGATGTTTTCCAGGGATGGCAGTGACTTCAATGTTTCTGAGATCGTCTTTAATGCATGATCTATCAAATTGTTTTGGGGCTGTTTCTGATCAATCCAATTTGCAATATCCTCTGCTTCGACTCCAGATATGGAACGAAATGTTGTAAAGACAGCACAAACAAATAGCAGTGTGAAAACGGCTCTTTTTGCAAAGGTTCTAATTTTTAGCAAAAAATGTGCACTCCTCTCCTCTCTATTCCTTCCCAGAGAGGAAAACAAGTATACATTTTTTATGGAAGTTGAATGGACACACACGATAAAGAAAACTTGACTAACGGAAGCCAAGACATATTCGTCAGTCTTAGTTGCACTTATATTATCGACCTTAACTTGTTACTGCGTCGATAATCCCCCTGCTATCAAGTTATACTTTATCTGATAGTAAAAAAAGCCCTTATTAGAGGGCTTTTCTAGAACATTTGATAACCGCGGACACGAAGCATTTTAATAGCAGCCCCTGCAAGAAGAGCTCCAATAAATCCGCAAGTTAATATTGTGATATCCGATGGTGACAAGTTCATTAAGTCGTGGCCAAGTAATCGAAAGCTTGAACCCGGTTTTGTAAAATACTCAAAAAACCTGATTTTATCCACAATTAATACGACAACTACCGGATATAAAATAGCCATAAACCATGTGGCGCGAAGAAGCATGTTAAACAAGAATCCGATTCCAAAAAACAGAACCATAAAAAGCAACATAGAAATAATTACTTGTGGTAAAAGTAAATCCATGATGTTGACCCCCCCATTTATCTTTCGTTAGTGTACTAAACGGGGGGATTTCCGTCAATTCCTGTGAGAGCGTTATTACATGTTTTAAGCTCTTTTTTTACCGCTTCCTGAGCACTCCACACACGTTTCAGATCCTCCAAGCAAGAGTTGAAAATACCCTTTACCATCACAATATGGACATTGATCATGCTTTTTCTGAATCGCATGTTTTCTCATGTTGTAACACTCCCTTGTTTTTTATTTAAATTTTCAGATAATAATAACAAGGATTACACGTATTGAAAAACCGATTTTGAAGCTAAATAAGCTCATGTAAGCGTAAACATCAGTCACATTCTTAAATTATCAGAATATTTCGTACATTTTCATCTCATATCAAATATTTTATACGAAGTGTATCCAAAAATGTCTCCAGGGTTAATTCCATCATTCATGACTTTGTCTTTTTGATTCATAAAGAAGTGAACCATTAATGAGGTTTCAGGATCTTTCTTTAGCTCTTCAGGAGTTAAGAAAGAAGCATTTTCGATTTCTCCTTCAGCCGGCATTAACGCGCCGCTCTTCTTTTTCAATAAAAATACAATCATATTGTCGCTGGTTGTTTCTTTGATTACGCCTGTCCGAATACCTAAAACAGATACAACTTCACCTAAAATTCCTGTCTCTTCAAAAACTTCCCTGACCGCTGCCTCATCGACGGTTTCGCCTGCCTCAACAAAACCTGCAGGAATCGACCACTTTCCTTTTAACCCGCCGTATTTCTTTTTAACAACAAGCCACTTTCCGTCTTCATCTATTAAAAGACCAGCAGCAGCCAGCCAAACTGTTCCTCTGTCTTTTTTTGTCATGGTTCTGCTCGCTCCTTCTATTTAAATAAAGTTCTGTTTTCACAATCTTTGTAGCTCTTGAAGGTGGTTGATTTACACTACAGGATGCTCGCTTTCCGCGGGGCGGGCGGTGAGCCACCTTGGCACTTTGCGCCTGAAGGGTGTCTCACCTGTCCCGCTAATCCCGCAGGAGTCTCGCACCTTGCGCTCCAATCAACGTGTCAATGAAGAAAATAAATCAATATGAGCAAATGAAACTGTCAAAAAAAATAAGGACAGAAGCTCTACGCCTCTGTCCTTAGTGTATCATTTTTGATTAAAATAGTTTTAATTTACCTTTTTTAATAACCATTGGCACGCCGCCGATTAAGAAAAGGTAACGGTTATCGATTACTTTTTTCATAGCTGATGCCGTTGCACCAAATAGCTTTTTGTTACCAACTTTACCGATTGCTTCACCTTTACCTAGTGATGCAACAGTACCTTTAATGTCCGGCTTGAACTCTTCCATTTTCCCGCCGTTCATTAATGCTTTAATGTTGCGTCCGATTGTGTAAGCTTGTTGGATCGCAATTTGTGCTGTTGGAGGATATGGTCTGTTAGCCGCTTCGTCAATGATCAGTGCACAGTCACCTGCAACAAAAATATAATCATATCCTGGCATACGAAGATCTTTATCCACTTTAACACGTCCACGCATTGTTTCGAATCCAGCTTCTTCCACTAAGTGGTTTCCGCGAACTCCACCAGTCCAAACGATTGTTGATGCTTTAATCTCATCACCATTCGCTAAAACTACTCCGTCAGGATGACACTCTTTAATTGGCGTGTTTACAAGGAACTCGATTCCACGACGCTCAAGGTTGTTAATTGCATATTCCACTAATTCTTCATCAAAACCAGGAAGAACGGTTGGTGCTGCTTCAATATTTACAACACGTACTTTTTCACGAGGAATATCATATTCACGGCAAAGTTCAGGAACACGGTCAGCTAGTTCACCTACGAATTCGATTCCTGTAAATCCTGCTCCACCTACGATAATCGTAATAAGCTCATCTTTTTGACCTTCGTTATTGTAACGAGCGAAAGAATAATCGATGTGCTCACGGATTTTTCGTACAGAGTTAATGCTTCGGATGCTGAACGCATTTTCTTTAAGGCCTTGAATTCCGAAAGTTTCAGGATCAGATCCTAATGCGATAATTAAGTAGTCATAAGTTAATTCAGCATTTTCTAAAATAACACGCTTTTCGTCTTTCTTAATTTCAACAACAGAATCTTGAACAAAATTAACTTTGTTCATATCGATGATGTTATCAATCATGATACGTGTTTTATCATGGTGAAGCGTACCTGCTGCATTTTCATGAAGCCATGTTGTTTGGTAGTGGTAATTATGTTTGTTTACCAATGTAATTTCTGCTTCGTCAGATCCTAGTTCCTTCTGTAAACGAACAGCTGACATGATACCACCGTATCCGCCGCCTAATATAAGAATTTTTGGCTTGCTCATCTAATTTCACTTCCAGTTCTAATTTTTTTTAGTTTGACCTTTTCTTTTATTAAATATGAAGAAAAGGAAAAGATTGTGATGTATTTCACGTAAAAAGACATAAAATGAGAACAAAAATGTTCGAAATATCGACATTTTTTTATCATACACAATCATCTTATTCCTTTTTTCTTGTTTTTTCAACCCTTTTTTCGTTATGATTAGTATTCCTTTTCATAATGAATTCACTGCCTTTTATCAATGCTTTCTATTGATATCTAGCTGCCGTTGCGAAGCCTTTCTTCCTGCCAAATTATACTAATCAAAAGAAGGACTTTTTATCTTTATCAAGAATCTAAAATGAGAGATGCAAGGTGTTCGTAGTCTGAGCATATATATGTTTATCAGCCACAGAAAACAGAAGAGGTGAGAATTTTATGTCAAAAGAAATTTATGATATTACAATTATCGGGGGCGGCCCTTCAGGTTTATTCGCAGCTTTTTACGGCGGAATGCGACAAATGAAAGTAAAGATTATTGAAAGTATGCCGCAGCTTGGCGGTCAGCTCTCTGCTTTATATCCAGAAAAATACATATATGATGTAGCGGGTTTTCCGAAAGTACTTGCTCAAGATCTTGTAAATAATTTAAAAGAACAAGCGATGCAGTTTAATCCTGCCATCGTATTAGAAGAATCCGTTCAAAACGTAGCAAAGGCAGAAGACATTTTTGAATTAACAACCGATAAAACAGTTCATTATAGTAAAGCTGTTTTAATAACTGCTGGAGTTGGTGCATTCCAGCCTCGCCGTTTAGAACTAGATTCCGCCAAACAATATGAAGGAAAAAATCTGCATTATTTTGTAGATGATCTTAATTCTTTTGCCGGGAAAAGAGTATTGGTTTGCGGCGGCGGAGATTCAGCACTCGATTGGTCTCTTATGTTAGAACCGATTGCACCTGAAGTAACGCTAACACACCGCCGAGACAAATTCCGTGCTCATGAGCATAGTGTTGAACAATTAATGAACTCGAAAGTGGCTGTCAAAACTCCTTATCAAATCACTGAACTGATTGGTGACGGGGAAAATATTTCAGCAGTCGTTTTAGAAAACGGAGATTTGAAAGAAACGATTGAAGTAGATGCTGTTATTGTAAATTATGGTTTCGTCTCTTCTCTCGGACCTATTAAAACATGGGGCTTAGATATCGAGAAAAATTCAATCGTTGTCAACTCGAGAATGGAAACGAACATTAAAGGAATCTACGCGGCTGGTGATGTTTGCTCATATGATGGCAAAGTGAAGCTTATCGCATCTGGATTTGGAGAAGCACCAACTGCTGTAAACAACGCCAAAACCTACATTGATCCAAAAGCAAAAACACAGCCTATGCATAGTACGAGTATGTTTTAAAAGTGAAGCCGGATGACTCCGGCTTTTTTAATTGCACAGATGAGAGGAGAATGAACGTTGAACAGACAGTTTACCGAAGAGGAAATGCATGCAGCAGATTGCTTGCATGAAATCAGCCAAATTGTTGGACAGCTGCATATAACAGATGAGTCTTTTTTAGAAGATACAAAAAAGAAGCTGCCGCGACTTAAGGAACTTTTGGCTGAATTGGAAAAAAACACATTGGAATAATTTCCATATGGATTATCATTTCGATGTTTGTTACAATCATTTGTGAGGCGGACAAGTGCCGCTGAAACCTTAAGCATTTACCCGGTGTTGGCGCATCGGGTTTTATTTTTGTCATTTATAAAGGAGAACAAACCATTATGGAATGGAACTTAGTTTTAGGCATCGTGTTCTTTATCTTGGGAACCTTTTTAATGCCAGTAGGATTAAAGCAAACAGGAAAACTAAAATACATACTTATAGGAGCATCCATACTTGCGGATTTAATCGGAGTATATGTGCTGTTTAAATAATAACGTTTACGAAGGGGCTGATCCAATTTTAGATCAGCCTTTCTTTATTAGAAAAGTTGTCGTTTTTTGTCAACTCGGGAGTATGTGAATAAAATTCGGTGGAATAGTGGTAAATTTCGGTGGATTAAAGCGAGGACCCGGTGGATTATGCTCCAAACTCGTTGAATTTAACAAAAGAATGGCCCAAAAAGTCCGCTAGCTAGCGCCTTTCTGGGCCATTCTTTTTTAAAATTAGCACTCTTCCGGCGCGCCGGCGTTTGTTGCTGTTCGGAAAGAAGATCCGCAGCCGCATGATGCGATGGCATTTGGATTCGTAATGGTGAATCCTCCGCCCATCATGTTTTGTTTGAAATCGACTATAGTGCCTTTGAGTACTTTAGCACTTTCTTCATCCACAACTACTTGAATGCCTTCTATTGTAAATTCTTGGTCTTTTTCATTTTTATCACTGTCAAAACCTAGTCCATAAGATAAACCGCTGCAGCCTCCGCCTTTTACAGCGACTCGCAGAAATTGGTTTTGGTCTTCTTCAGCTGCAAGCATCTCTTTGATTTTACTAGCCGCTGATTCTGTAATTTCAACGATCATTTTGTTCACTCCTTTTTATAAGGATTATAATATTAGTATATCTCGTACCAAGTTTCTTCTCAAGAAATCGGCTTTACATCTCTCATTTCTCCGTCTGCTGGAGTTTCATAATCTTATTATGTGTTTCATCAATTTTTCTGCTGTAACTCAGTACCATTGGATGATGAATCCCGAACGTATTGGCTGTTTGTATCATTTTTTTGCGTAATGATTCCAGTTGTTCGATATTTTGAATTTTCTTTGCTTCTGATGTGGCTTTCATATCATGTCACTCCACTCTGCATTATAAAACCCCATATATATCTATTTTACATTTATTTCAATTGGTAAACAATAAACCATTTAGTATTTGGATAATATTATCAAAAAGGCGACTTTCCTTGTCCTTATTATCTAATAGGATTATAATGATATAGGCGCTTAGGTGCTTAACGAAATGTAATACTTTTATGAAAAGCAACTTCCCTATTTTACATAGTATTCGTGTAAAAATGGTAAAAGGAGAGCGTGAACTACGCTTTACATTTAAAATGACCACTTAAGATTAGGGGGATTAGAATGGCAAACATTTTAACTTTAGATACGAGAATGGAAGCAATCGCTGAAAAACTTAAACACGGTGAGCGTTTAACGATTGAAGATGGATTGTTCCTATATGAAACGGACGATTTACTAAGTGTGGCCCGTCTTGCAAATGAAGTAAATAAACAAAAAAACGGCGATCACGTCTATTTTATCGAAAACCTGTACATCAATCCTACAAATGTATGTGAAGCAACTTGCAGCTTCTGCGGATTTAAGCGTAAGCCTGGTGAAGATGGCGCATATACAATGAATGATGAGCAGCTTTTGGATTATGTACAAAAAAGATGGAATGACAACATCCGTGAATTCCATATTGTTGGCGGCCATAATAACGAAGTGCCTTTTGATTATTATTTAAATACGATTAAAACGCTTAAAAAACATTTCCCGCAAGTAACGGTAAAAGCCTATACTGGAGCTGAAATTGAATTCTTTTCTAGAATCGCTGGTATTTCAATGAAAGAGGTTTTACAAGAACTGATCAAAGCTGGATTAGATACACTTCCTGGCGGCGGTGCAGAAATCTTAACAGAGCGTTATCGTGCTAAAATGAGTCCTGATAAAGCTTCAACTGATGAATGGCTTGAAGCACACGAAATCGCTCATGGTCTTGGACTTAAAACGCATGCTACAATGCTTTATGGTTCAATTGATACGAAAGAAGAGCGTCTAATCCATATGGATCGATTGCGTCAGCTTCAAGATTCAACAAATGGATTTATGGTATTTATCCCGCTTGCCATGCAGCCTAAATCTCAGTCGATGGGGATCATGAGAAGAACTTCTGCTTTTGACGACATGAGAACGATTGCGATCAGCCGTCTAATGCTGGATAACTTCGACCATATTAAAGCTTATTGGATCAATATTGGTGTTCAGTTAACACAAATGGCCTTAACTTTCGGTTCAGATGACATTCATGGAACATTGATAGAAGAACGTATTTCTCATGCTGTAGGTGCACTTACATCTGCTGGTATTACAAGAAAAGAACTAGTACATTTAATTAAAACAGCAAATAAAGTACCCGTTGAACGCGATACGTTTTATAATATCATTCAAAAATATTAAAGAAAAAAGTGCAGGCACATCAGCCTGCACTTTTTTATCTTATGCTGTTTTTGTTGCTTTTGAAAGAGATTAATTTCCTCTACAGTGGCTCGCTTTCCAAGGGTGTGCGGTGAGCCAGCAGGAGTCTCGCACCTTGCACTACAATCAACCTAACAATGATGAAAATAATCAATACGAACCAAATGTAACAATCTTTTAAAAACCTTATCTTATGACATATTCTCCTGTACAAATGACTTCGGCTGGTCCTGTCATGTAAACATCCCCACTTGAATGCCAATTGATAATCAAGTCTCCACCTGCTAAATGTACTGTGATATCTGTATCCCGTTCTGCTTTTTTGTTTAAAATGGCTGCGACTGCCGCTGCACATGCTCCCGTTCCACAGGCTTGCGTAATTCCTGAACCTCTTTCCCATACTTGGAAATGCATTTCCTTGTCTGAAACCATCTCAACAAACTCTGCATTAACCCAATCCGGAAACATAGGGTCTTTTTCAATAATGGGTCCTAAAGAGTGTAATGGTGCCTCTTCAATATTATCGACAAAAAAGACCGCATGTGGGTTTCCCATGGAAACAGCTGTCATTTTAAGCTCATTTTCTGCGAATGAAACAGACTCATCAATGATTGTATCTTTATGTGAAAAGCCTTTTACCGGAATTTGATCCGGTACGAGGATGGGATTCCCCATATTTACTGTTACTGAATTTACCTTGTTCTCTTCATCAAGGCTTAGTTTAGCGGTTACTAATCCCCCGAGTGTCTCAATCTTGAATTCAGTTTCATTGACGATGCTGTTTTCGTAAGCATATTTGGCTACACTACGGAGACCGTTTCCGCAATTTTTAGCTTCAGAACCATCATTATTAAAAATCCTCATCTTAACGGGTGCCATTTCAGAAGGACAAATCAAAATTAACCCGTCTGATCCAATACCCGTATATGGATTCGAAACTGCCACAGCCAGACTCGCTAGATCTCCTTCTAGGATCGTTTCTTGAAACATGTTCACGTAAATGTAATTGTTTCCAAGTCCATGCATTTTCGTAAATCTCAAAGTTTTCATATTGGGTCTTTACTCCTTAAGGTCGGGCTCTTAGTTTTTCATCTGTATAAAAATAATCATCATCAGCATTTAAAATCGTCATTTTGCCATGACAGCAAGGCATGATCAACCGTTGTTTCACTCCCTCTTTGGCAAGGGCTAATTGTTCTTCCTTAAAACTAGTCAATACATTTGAAGCCTTGCAAAACGGGCATTCAGAAACATAAAGATCATTCATCATTCTTTCATATGGCCATGTATATTCAAAGGTTAGTTTCATGTGTTTCATCCTCTATTTGGAAGGGTATACTGTTGCTCTTTTATTCACATTCTGTATTTTTTAAAGTATAATAGGTGATGTAATAAAATACAATAGCGATCCATCTTCGGGGCAGGGTGAAATTCCCGACCGGCGGTAATTGAAGATTCCCTCTTCATCAGCCCGTGAGCTTTGAGAAATGCCGAAACAATTTGTTGAGGCTGGACATCACTTCGATGTTATCTCTTTGCTGATCTGGTGTAACTCCAGAGCCGACAGTACAGTCTGGATGGGAGAAGATGTTGGTACAGCGGTTCATGCTTTTTGCAGAGCCTATGTTTAAGTTTGCATTTTTCAATGAAAAAATGCTTCTTTCATATGCTGTTTTTCAACAAACTCCCTTAGTCCTATTCGAGACTAAGGTTTTTTTGTGTGAAATAGCCTGTACCGCATTTGAAATCATAGATGGCGCAAGACAAAAGAGGAGAGATTTCAATGCAAAAGGGAAAAGTAAAACAAATGGTAGCCGTATCGATGCTGAGCACGATTGCTTATGTGCTCATGATGCTCGATTTTCCGTTTCCAGGACTGCCGGCATTTTTAAAAATTGATTTTAGTGAAGTTCCAGCCTTGCTGGCAGCAATCATTTTCGGGCCAGCTGCAGGCATAATGGTCGAAGCGATCAAAAATATGCTTCATTACGGAATCGTAGGAAGCTTTACTGGTGTACCTGTCGGAGAATTAGCTAATTTTATCGCAGGGACCCTATTTATCCTTCCCGTATCTTATATGTTCCGAAACAAAAATACAGTTAAACAGCTTTCTATCGGATTAATAGCTGGAACAGTTCTTATGACATTGATGATGGGACTGTTAAATTACCTCATTATTTTGCCTGCCTACACTTGGTTCCTTGGGGCAGAACAAATGTCCAGCCAGATGATGCTTGATTTTATCTTGAAAGGTATCACCCCGTTTAATTTAATAAAAGGAACGATTATTACTTTGTTGTTCGTATCATTGTTTACCCGTTTACAGCCCTGGGTACTCAAACAAATCAGCAGTCAACAAGCTTAATATAGAAATGAAACCGCCGGGATGCATGTTCATTCCAGCGGTTTTTTATTTGATTGTTTTCTGCTTATAGCTCGTATTCATCTTTCTCATCACCGACAAGTTGATTGAAGTGCAAGGTGCGAGACTCCTCGAAAATAAAAGTTACATTTTCTTCGTGTGCTATATTGCGGCCTTTGCTTTCCTTGTCCTGCGGAATCAGTGTGCCAGCCACCTGAATATTCGGCAGGATTTTTTTGCAGACGCAGGAGCAGGACTTCACATTTTCTTCTTCCAAGCCTCACCCCCGCGGAAAGCGAGCATCCTGAAACGGAAATCTATACTTACACTTACAAAATCTACCTGGAGAGGCTTTCATGATGTGTAAAGCATAAAAAAGCCCTATCTCGTTAGTTTAACGAAACAGGGCTGATCCACAGTATATATCATTTTTTATAAGAATAGTCCTACGATTGTTCCAGTTAATACAGAACCCATTGTTGCTACAAGTAATACTTTTAAGCCCATCTTTGCAAGCAAAGAAGCTTTTTCACCGTTGATTGCTTTTACAGTTCCTAAGATAATCCCGATTGATGAGAAGTTAGCAAATGAAATTAAGAAAGAAGATACAATACCAACTGTCTTATGGTCCATTTTCGGAATCATTTTCATAAAGTCAAGCATCGCTACGAACTCATTAGCCGCAACTTTCGTACCCATTACAGAACCTGCTCGTACGATTTCATTAGAAGGAATACCCATAATGAAAGCGATCGGCGCAAATACATACCCTAATACTCTTTGGAACGTCATACCAAATGCTGCATCAAAAGCAAAGTTAACCATTGAAAGTAATCCGATGTAAGTAATAAGCATAGCACCAACGATTAAGGCAACTTTACCTCCGTCTAGTGCACCATTACCAATTGCTTCGAATAATGATTTTTCCGGGATCATTTCTTTAACATCAATTTCTTCGTCTTCTTCCGTCGTTACTGGAGTTACAATAGATGAAAGAATAAGACCAGAGAATACGTTGATCGGAAGTGCCACTAATACGAACTCAGCAGGTACCATTTGCATGTAAGCACCTAAGATTGAGCAGCTTACTGCTACAAGTGAAGATGTTACAACTACGAACAAACGGTTAGCTGATAGTTTGTGTATTTGAGATTTAACTGAGATAATTGCTGTTGTATCCCCGAATACCATTGAGTTTACTGCTACGAATGATTCAATCTTTGGAAGGCCTGTTACTTTTGCAACAGCTCCACCAATATATTTGATAGCTAAAGGTAAAATTCTTGTATACGTTAAAATGGAGAGCAATGCTGAAACGAAAACAATCATCATTAGAACGTTAATAAAGAAATAGTTTTTGTCACTTAAATCACCGAAAACGAAGGCGATCCCATCATGACCAAAAGATAGAACTTTATTAAATCCGTTTACTATTTTATTTAAAACCGTTTTACCGATAGAAGTATTCAGCATGAAATAAGCTATTCCAATCTGTACTGCCATCATAATTACAACCGCTTTAAAATTAATGTTCTTTTTGTCATTAGACATAATAAAAGCGATTGCAAGAAGCAATAGAATGCCTAAAATTCCAAATAGAATTGTCATGTTACTTTCCCCCTATTATCCTGAAAAAATTTATTTTAAAAATTTCTCCGTAAAGTGAAACTTGATTGCGCTTTCAAGTAAGACGTCAGACATCGAATGACTGACCCTCTAATAATGTAACAAATTTCGACAAAAATGCAATCCTTTTTCAAGATTTTCATTCTAGTTATTTTTTACAATTACTTTCTCTCTATACACTGTAATATAATTTTGCACATCAAATTGCAAGACAATCGCGATTCACCTTTTTATATTAATGCACAAAAAAGCAGCTCCCCTGTTTATAAGGAAAGCCGCTTTAGAACATAAAATTTTCTTCTATATGAGTGTAAATGTTTTTAACGAGTTCGTCTGAAGTATCTCCATGTACGATATCCCCATTAACTAAAGCAAATAAAGATTTGGCACACTGTCCACAATAACCAAGACAGCCATATTCGATTACATCAAGATCATAATCTTTTTCCAGCTCTTCAAGTGCTTTTTGGGCACCGCTCGCCAAGTTGCTTACACAAAATTCAATAATTGGTCTCATCTTTTCACCTCTTGATGAATACATCCTAACTTTTTATAAAACGCTAGTCAATGTAAACGCGCTTTTTCAATTGGTTTTTTCCACAAAAGAGTTGTGAATTTATTGCAAAGTGCTATACTTAAACATGTTAAAAACGTGAAATCGTTTACTTCGTGCCATGAAAAATTTTCAACAATTATAGATAAGAATTGTCTTGAAAGAAAAGGGGAAATGACAAATGAAGCACCTCGTTTTACTTGGCGGAGGATATGGAAATATGCGTGTGTTAAAGAGGCTTCTAAATTCCTCAGACCTCCCAGAAGATATTCAGCTTACACTGATTGACCGTGTACCATATCATTGTTTAAAAACAGAATACTATGCATTAGCTGCAGGTACTATTTCTGACCATCATGTACGTGTATCTTTTCCTGATCACCCACGCTTGTCCATTAAGTATGGTGAAGTTACAGGCATTGATGTAAATGAAAAGAAAGTTCTATTAAAAGATCAAGATTCTGTTCACTATGATGATCTTGTTATCGGCTTAGGCTGTGAAGATAAATATCATAATGTTCCAGGCGCTGATCAATTTACATTGAGTATCCAAACCATTGATAAATCTAGACAGACGTATCAAATTCTGAATAACTTGCATGCAAATGCAGTAGTAGCAGTTGTTGGTGCAGGACTTTCTGGAGTTGAGCTTGCTTCTGAGCTCCGTGAGAGCCGTCCGGATTTATGTATTAAATTATTTGACCGCGGAGATATGATTCTCTCTGCTTACAAGAAAAGATTGAGCAACTATGTCCAAAACTGGTTTGAAGAGCATGGTGTTGAAGTCATCAACAACTCCAACGTAACAAAAGTTGAAGAAGGCGCTCTTTACAACCATGATGAAAAAGTGGCATGCGATGCGATTGTTTGGACTGCCGGCATCCAGCCTAGTCATATTGTTCGAGCTATTGATACTGAAAAAGACAGCCAGGGCCGAGTTGTGCTTAGCGAGCATCATCACCTTCCATCAAATGAACATGTTTATGTTGTTGGAGATTGTGCAAGTCTCCCTTATGCTCCAAGCGCACAGCTTGCTGAGGAGCAGGCAGAGCAGATTTCACAAGTTTTGTTAGCACGCTGGAATGAACAGCCGCTTCCTGAAATGCATGAAATTAAGCTAAAAGGCGTTATGGGATCATTAGGAAAGAAAAGCGGATTCGGTACAATGGGCAGCACTGCACTAATCGGCCGTGTACCAAGATTATTGAAATCAGGAATCTTATGGCTCTATAAATATCAAGTGTAATGTGAAAGGTGATTCGGCTTATAGCTGGGTCACCTTTTACGAGTTTAGTTAGAAGCGAACGGTTCGTGGTTATTTTTACAAAAGTCTTGGAATATTACGAAAAAGTGTGGGATTGTGCTAAGAAATTCTAGGAATTACAAAAAAAGTCTGGCTATCCGTTCAATAATTCTGGAAATAGCATTTTCAACACTGAAATAACGCAGTTCGCATCAACAAAAATACGTTTTCCATAAAAAAGAGCCTTGCGCGCTGCAAGGCTTTCAGATGAAACCGAACCGTCCATTTAAGTTGACCTATATGAAACTGGAGAATCAGATATCGATATGATTACCACCAAGGGCGGTATGGACGAAAACGTCGGATTCGGAAAAATGGAAAACCGAAAACGCCAAAGCCAGGAACAAATGGTGCTACAAAAATAATTCGGCTGCTGCGTTCTTCCATTTCACCGGCCATGATTAAATACATATTGTTGTTATCATAGCTGTGAAGCTGCCCATGATACTCGTTGCCATCATTCAGCTCGATCGTTACGTTCTGTCCCATGTACATTTCGCAAAGATCATGATAATGCTTATGATGACATCCACAATGGGATGAAGATTCCTCTTTAGACATTTTACCTTTCAAAGGGTTGAACAATTTTATTTGCCTCCTTTTAATTCCATACATCATATTCCGGTATGAATATGGAGGCATGTGTACAAACCCAAAACAAAAAAAATAGGCGCTTAACTTACAGCGCCATATCCGTTCTGTTCAATTATGCTATAGATGGTTTTTAAATTCGGGTTACCTTCTGCTGCAATCTCCCCATTAATAACAACTACAGGGTAAAAAAGGTCTTCTTCCATGATTCTTGCTGAAAATAATTGATCTTCTTCATGATCAGGCTTTTCCATATCTATATAAAGTACTTGAAACAGACGATCCGGATACTTTCTGGATATTGCTGCTTCCAGCCATTCAGCTGTTTCTTTGGCAGATGGCAAATGCACACAGCTTGCAC
The DNA here is from genome assembly GCF_031457135.1 of Fictibacillus barbaricus. Taxonomy (GTDB): domain Bacteria; phylum Bacillota; class Bacilli; order Bacillales; family Fictibacillaceae; genus Fictibacillus; species Fictibacillus barbaricus_A. The sequence continues at coordinate 20,561 of NZ_JAVDWA010000003.1, forward strand.
ACTTTTGCTCTGCTCCGTATACTTTGATAATAAGAGAATTTTGCACAAGAAATCACCTCTATCGATGCGTTTATTTGCTTACATCATACCTTATTTCTCTGAAAAGAAAAAGAAGAAAATATCATGATGCTTGCTCATGGATTTTTTATTCCATATCCCGTATACTAAAGATAAGTTCTTTTTATGAAAGGAGCCTGATAGTTATGGCTGAAACTCAAAACTTAGAGATGCGTGAACAAGTAGAAGAAGTTCTAGATAAATTACGCCCGTTCCTACTACGTGATGGTGGAGACGTGGAATTAGTGGATATTGAAGAAGGCGTTGTAAAAGTACGTCTAATGGGAGCTTGCGGAAGCTGCCCTAGTTCTACAATTACACTAAAAGCTGGTATTGAACGTGCACTTCTTGAAGAAGTACCTGGCGTTGTTGAATTAGAACAAGTATTTTAAAGAAAGAAAAGCTGACTCCTCGGAGCCGGCTTTTTTTTTTGCATTTTTTTACGCTCGATTTTACGGTACGTGGTCTTTTATTTTTACAGTTTTACTCATAGAAAATCGATTTTTGCTCATAGAAATGAGTTTTTACTCTTAGAATTTCACTTTTTGCTCATAGAACCCTTCGTTTTACACATAGCACTAACATTTTTGCTCATAGAGGCAATGACAGCACCTGATTTCATCCATATCTTGTCTCGCAAGTAAGGATTTTTTATAAAATGATTAAAAGCTGCCTCATTATAGTGGATTCCACCTTGAGACAGCTTAACTTTGCATTCTTTTATGACATCAAGTGAACGAGCAAGGCTTTTTGTGCATGCAGTCTGTTTTCTGCCTCTGGGAAAACAACGGAATGAGTCCCATCGATGATTTCTGCAGTAACTTCTTCCCCTCGGTGTGCCGGCAGACAGTGCATGAAGATGAAATCCTTTTTCGCATGAGAAACAAGCTCCTCGTTCACTTGGAACGATTCAAAATGAGACATTCTTTCCTCTGCCTCACTCTCCTGCCCCATGCTCGCCCATACATCGGTGTAGATGACGTCACTTCCTTTAATACCTTCGACTGGATCATTCGTGACAGTAATGACGGCACCTGTCTGTTTCGCAATTTGCTGTGCGTATGAAACAATTGATTCCTTTGGCTCGTACTTCTCTGGAGCAATGATTGTGCAGTCCATTCCAACTTTTGCAGCACCAATCATCAATGAATGAGCCATATTGTTTCCGTCTCCGATATACGTGAGCTTTTTACCTTTAAAAGAGCTTTTATATTCTAAAATCGTTAATAAGTCGGCAAGAATTTGACAAGGGTGATACTCGTCTGTCAGCCCATTAATGACTGGGATGGAACTGTTTGATGCCAGCTCTTCTACGGTTGACTGGTGGAACGTGCGGATCATGATGCCATCCAAATAGCCTGATAAAACTTTTGCCGTATCTGAAATGGATTCCCCTCTGCCCATCTGAATGTCTCGCGTACTTAAATGGATTGCATGACCGCCTAGTTGGAGCATTGCTGCCTCAAATGACACTCGCGTACGGGTTGAAGATTTTTCAAAAATCATCCCTAATATCTTTCCTTTTAATAACGGCGGCGTGGCTGGTCCTTGCTTCTTTAATTCTTTCGCTAAATTTAATAAATCGATAATCTCATTCGTTGAGTAATCCATTAACGTGAGAAGATCTTTTTTAGTTTTCGTTGTGAGTAAGGGGTGTGCAATTGACATCAGATCAACACTTCCTTTCTTTTATTTTTTATGTGCAGAGCGGCTTGTAAAAAGCTTTGTGCCGTTTCTTGTCTGCTCCAAACATGAATTCTTTCAAGGACTACATGTTTAGCCTTTGAACTGTCGGTTTCTGCTTCAAAATTCATATAAGCGATTTTTTCATCTGACTTTAACCATACTTCAAAAGGCATATCTTCTTTCGTTACGATGCTGTATCCTAATTGGCTCCAGTTTTTCGCTTCTGTTTTTGCCGCTTCTCCTTCAGCAAAAATAGTTCCTTTGAATTTCCAAAGATTATTCAGCTGCAATGTTGATCCTTTTAAAGCCTTAACAAGTGCTTCTGTATAATCTATATCTGTACCAATCGCTTCACCCGTTGAAGTCATCATCGGACATAATACAGGCGAGACCCCAGGCAGCTTAATCGTAGAATAAACAGGCGCTTTTACGGTAATGAACGGCTGTCCGTTATGCTCTTGTTCCAGCTTCAATTGGCTTAATGGTGTTCCGAGCAGTAATTCAGTTGCTTTTTGGACAAGATTGACATTCGTGATTTTGCTCATGATCGGAGCTGTACGAGAAGCTCGCGGATTCACTTCGATCACATACACATCTTCATCTTTTATTGCAAATTGGATGTTGAATAACCCTTTGTATTTCATGTTCACGGCGATTTTTTTAGATAGAGCTATTAATTGATCCTGAATACGATTTGAAAGAGTCTGAGGAGGCGTGACGGTTAAGCTGTCTCCTGAATGGACTCCTGTGCCTTCGATATGTTCAAAGATTCCAGGGATGAAGATCTCTTCTCCATCTGTCAGAACATCTACTTCTGCTTCTATGCCTTGTAAAAATGTATCAATTAAAATCGGATAGCTCACTAGCTCGTTTTGTAAAAAGGCAGCTAATTCTCGGTAAGAATTAAATACTTTCATCCCGCTTCCGCCGATTACGTAAGACGGGCGAACGAGTACAGGTAATCCTAGCTTTTCTGCAAACTTTTTTGTTTCCTCTTCATTATGAGCAGTGAAGCCTGCCAGTTTAGGGATGCTGATTTTATCTAAAAATTGATAAAAACGATCTCTGTCCTCCATTTGGTCGACTGTATCGGCAGGGCTTCCTAAAACTTGTATACCTGCCTCTTCTAATTCTTTTGCTAAGTTGATGGAAGTCTGTCCGCCAAACTGAAGAATCACTTCAGAGATGCCTTCGAATTGCAAAACATGATATATGTCCTCAAACGTTAACGGTTCAAAGTATAAGGAATCCGAAACTTCATAATCGGTACTTACTGTTTCTGGGTTGTTGTTGATGAGTATGGCTTCACGGCCCATTTTGTTTAAAGCTAATGCACTATGAACACAGCAGTAATCAAATTCGACTCCCTGCCCAATACGGATTGGTCCTGAGCCAACGACTGCAACTTTTTTCTTTTCTGCTGGTTTCTTATCGCTTTCTCCTGTCCAGCTGGAATAAAAATAGGTTGTTTTTGCTTCAAATTCTGCTGCACACGTGTCGACCATTTTATAGGATGGGACGATATTCAGTTCTTCTCTTTTGCTGCGGACTTGCTGTTTCGAAACCGACCATATTCCTGAAAGATACTGATCGGAAAAGCCGAATTTCTTGGCAAGCTGCAGCTGCGGCTCTTCTATTGTTTCTAAACTTAATTTTGTCAGTGTCTGATCGAGCTGTACCATTTGGTTAAACACAGATAAAAAGTATGGTGTGATTTTGGTAATCTCATGAATTTTATCTGTGGAAACACCGCGTCTCAAAAGTTCGAGCACAACAAAAAAACGGCGGTCATCTGCTTCAGCAGCTAATTCGTATAAAACATCTTCCTCAACGGATGTCAGCTCTTTTAAGTACATTCCGTTCGTTTTCAGTTCGAGTGACCGGATTGCCTTTTGGAACGCAGATGCCATGTTTCGCTCTAGCGCCATGACTTCTCCTGTTGCTTTCATCTGTGTGCCTAGCTTTCGGTCTGCTTGATGAAATTTATCAAACGGCCAGCGCGGCATTTTGACAGCAACATAATCCAAAGCAGGTTCAAAGCTCGCAAATGTAGTTCCAGTCACGGGATTTTTCAGTTCGTGCAGATTGTATCCAAGTGCCAGCTTTGCTGCAATTTTAGCGATTGGATATCCCGTTGCTTTAGAAGCCAGTGCTGATGAACGGCTGACACGCGGATTCACTTCAATCAAATAATATTCGGAATTATGAGGATGAAGAGCAAACTGGATGTTGCATCCTCCTACAATTTCGAGTGCATTAATAATCGTTAGTGATGCTTTTCTTAAAGATTGGTATTCATCATCTGTAAGCGTCTGGCTCGGAGCAACAACGACGGAATCCCCAGTATGGACTCCGACCGGATCCACGTTCTCCATATTACAAACCGTAATACATGTTCCGTTCTCATCACGCATGACTTCATATTCAATTTCCTTATAGCCTGCAATGCTTTTTTCAATTAAGCACTGCTTGATCGGACTAGCTGATAGTCCTTGTTTTACAAGAGTTGAAAGGTCCTGCTTCGTTTTTGCAATACCGCCTCCAAAACCACCGAGCGTAAAGGCTGGACGGACGATTACGGGATAGCCTGTTTCTTCAGCAAAAACAAGTGCATCATGAACAGAGAAAACAATTTCACTCTCTGGAACAGGTTCGTTTAATTCGTGCATCAGTGAACGGAATGCATCACGATCTTCTGCTTTTTGGATGGAATGTATATCTGTTCCGAGCAGTCTCACGTTATATTTTTTCAATATGTCTGCTTCATCCAGGTCCATTGCTAAGTTCAGTCCTGTTTGACCGCCAACCGTTGCTAGAAGTCCGTCTGGCTTTTCTTGTTTGATGATTTGTTCGGCATATTCAACCGTTAATGGTTCAAAGTAAATTTCATCAGCAAACGTTTTGTCTGTCATGATCGTCGCTGGGTTGTTGTTGATTAATACAACTTCCATTCCTTCTTCTTTTAATGCTTTGCATGCCTGGGTTCCTGAATAATCAAACTCAGCTGCCTGCCCGATTACGATAGGACCAGAACCGATTACGAGTACTTTTTTTATATCTTGTTGTTTAGGCATAACTTCTCACCTTCTCTTTATGCTGTACGGTTTTAATGAAATCTTGGAAAATTTGAGCGTGTTCTTGCGGCCCAGGCGCTGCCTCCGGGTGGAATTGCACGCTGGAAATCTCGTATTGGCTGTGTACTAGACCCTCGACACTTTTGTCATTCACGTTTTCAAACCAAATGTTAAAGCCTGTAGATTTTAAACTTTCTTTTTTTACGACATAGCTATGATTTTGCGAGCTCATGGATACTTTGCCTGTTTTCACATTCATGACGGGGTGATTCGCTCCTCGATGACCGAATTTGAGTTTCATCGTTTCACCGCCAAAAGCCAATGCCAATATTTGATGGCCAAGACAAATGCCGAGAACCGGATAGCGTGTCGCAATGTTTTTATAACGATGAAAATAACTCGAGAATCTCATCGGATCACCCGCACCATTTGAAAAAACAAAACCATCTGGATTCAGCTTTTCAATGTCAGACATCTCTGTATCAAATGGAACAACTGTGACTGAACATCCTTCGTTTACAAGTGAATTAACGATTGATTTTTTATAGCCGAAATCGATGAGCACGATATGCATGTCTCCAGTTCCTGCTTTTTTGACAGCAGTTCTTGGCCAGCACTCTTCTAGCTGGAAGGAATCTGCAGTAATGCTTTCTGTATGCATAACGGCAGGTACTGAGCCTTCTTTTCGAATCTGCTGAATAAGTGCTCGTGTATCCACATTCGTTAGAGCAGGAATCTGTTTTTCATTTAAATACGCTACGAGTGAATGTCGATCCCCTTCTAATTGAAAAGGAAAGCACTCTGCCATGATGACGCCAGAAACTTGAATCTTGGCAGATTCCATACTTTCCGGCTGAAAACCATAATTCCCGATAAACGGATATGAAAACACAACGATTTGACCTTGGTAGGAAGGGTCTGTCAATACCTGCTCATACCCAGTCATACCTGTATAAAACACAACTTCTCCTGCACTATATTGATTGTCTCCTAGCCATTCTCCCGCAAAGGAATTTCCGTTCGTTAAGGTAATACAGCCTTTCATATCTGATTCCTCTCCTTGTATAAAACATTAATCCGTTTGTATTTTTATTCATTTATACGTATAAAAAATAAGGATTATTCGTCCTTTGTTTTAAGAACTCGTATGAAATTGTTCAAACATTTGTTTAAGAATTTCTGCTGCCATTTGTAACTCTTCTTCTGAAACCGTTAATGGCGGCAGCAAACGTATGACGTTCTCTCCTGCTGGAACCGTTAGCAACCCATGCTCCTCCAGCCACTCTACGTAACTGACAACAGGCGTTTCGCACTCGATTCCAATCAGTAATCCTTTTCCTCTGATTTCTTTTACGAGGGGATGATTTTGCAGTGAATCAGCTAATGTCTCCATAAATTGTTTTCCTTTTTCTTCGACTTCACTTAAAAATGCATCTTGGAAAATAACATCGAGAACGGACTGGCTTACCGCACATGCTAACGGACTTCCTCCGAATGTAGTGCCATGACTTCCTGGTCCAAAAGCATCTTTGCATTTAGCCTTCCCTAACATAGCCCCGATCGGAAAACCGTTTCCCAACCCTTTAGCAAGTGTAATAATGTCAGGATTCAGATTAAAATGCTCAAAAGCATATCTCTTTCCGGTTCTGCCGATGCCTGTTTGAACTTCATCAATGATGAGTAGAATATCTTGTTCATCACAAATTTTCTTAACGGCTTCATAGAAAGGAGCATCTGCTATTCGCAGACCGCCTTCGCCTTGGAAGACTTCCATCATGATCGCTGCTGTTTGTTCATCGATTGCTTTCATTAGCTCTTCTACGTCATTCCATGGAACATGGACGAATTCTGACACAAGAGGACCGTAGCCTTCTTTGATCTTTTGCTGGCCAGTCGCTGACATTCCGCCAAATGTTCGGCCATGAAAGGAATTCTCAAAGGTGATGATTTTGTTTTTTCCTGTATACTTTTTAGCTAGTTTAATAGCGGCTTCATTCGCTTCAGCACCACTGCTGCAAAAAAACGCAAGGTCTAGCGGACTGTCTTTCACGAGTGTTTCGGCTAGTTTCTCTTGTTGTTCAATTTGAAACAAGTTAGAAGTATGCCATATTTTTTCGCTCTGTTCCTTTATCGCTGAAACCACCTCTGGATGACAATGACCTAGGTTCGTAACTGCGATTCCGCTCGTAAAGTCCAAATAACGTTGGTTGTTTTCATCAAATACAACGGTTCCGTTTCCTTTTACAAGCTGAAACTTCTTTCTTTTATAGGTTGGGAATAACGCACTCATGCTGTTAATACCTCCTTCAACACTCGTGTACCTGTAAGGGTCTGATCTGTAATGACCACTTCCTCAATATTGAGATCAAGGCATTTCATGGCTGCTTCTACTTTCGGCACCATTCCGCCATAAATTTGTCCATCATTCATGCCATCTTTAATTTCAGATATGCTCAATTGATTCGCCCGCTGTCCTTTTATTTGAATCCCGGTTGTGTCAGTAACAAAACAAACAGAAACAGCGGAAAGTGCTGATGCTACTTCAGCTGCAGCTGTATCAGCATTAATGTTTACTTCATCACCATCCACAGTGATCCCTAATGAAGCGATAACAGGTACTTTTCCATTTTCTAAATCGTTCTTGATTATGGCAGTGTCCACTTTTTTAACTTTGCCGACAAAACCGTATTTCTTTTTATCTAAGTATTCACATTGAATCAATTGATTTTCTGATCCGCATAAACCTACTGATTGAATGTCTGATTTTCTAAGCCGTTCTACGAGATTTGCATTTGTTGTCGTTTTAAGAGCTGCCTTTACACATTTCAGCGTCTCTTGTGTCGTAACGCGAATTCCATCTTTCATTTCAACTGGAAGACCTTTTTCCTGAAGTTTCTTATTGATTTCAGGGCCTCCGCCATGAACGATCACCATTTTTTCTCCGTTTTGCAGGCGTGTTTGTAAACTCTTAAAAAAAGTATCTTGCAAGTTTGCTAATGTGCTTCCTCCGATTTTAATCACATGAACCAATTTCCCCACATCCTTTTACGTCCGGTAGCTGGCATTAATCTGAACATAATCATACGTTAAGTCACAGCCCCAAGCTCTTCCGCTTCCAATGCCTTCCGATAATAAAACGGTGATATGAATTTCCTGTCCTTTTAAATAATTCCGAACCTCTTCTTCAGAAAAAGGAACTGGCTCTCCATCAACAACGACTTCACTATCACCAATCAAAATTCTCATTTGATCCGGATCGAATGATACTCCGCTATAACCAGCAGCACATAAAATTCTTCCCCAGTTTGCGTCACAGCCGAACACAGCCGTTTTTACAAGAGGTGATCCGACAACCGTTTTTGCTATCACTCTAGCATCTTTATCTGTCAGTGCTCCTTCAACGTTTACCTCGATAAGCTTGCTTGCTCCTTCACCATCCTTGGCGATGAGTTTGCCTAAATCCTCACAAACCATGACAAGCGCGTCTAAAAAAAGTTCCCATTCGGGATGATTTTTGTTCAGTTCTTCATTTTCAGCCATTCCATTTGCAAGCATGAGCACCATATCATTTGTAGAGGTATCACCATCAACAGTAATGCAGTTGAACGTTCGGTCTACGGCATAGGAAAGTGCTGAGTGGAGGTCGCTTTGATTGATATTTGCGTCTGATGTAATAAATCCGAGCATCGTCGCCATGTTTGGATGAATCATGCCAGACCCTTTTGCAGTACCTGCAATCGTGATGTCTTTATCCTTAATTTTCAGTGTGTATGCTGTATTTTTGGATACCGTATCCGTCGTTAAAATCGATTGTGAAAAATCAATAGAACCTTTTATTTCGTCATCAAGAACAAGGTCTTTGATGCCTGCTGATATTTTTTCAATCGGAAGGTGTTCTCCGATGACACCTGTTGATGCAACGCCAACAAAATGAGAAGGGATGCCAAGTTTTTGAGCCGTTTCGAGCTGCATTTGTTTCGCGTCTTGCAGACCTTTTTTACCCGTACACGCATTGGCATTTCCAGAATTGACGATTATCGCCTGCAGTTTTCCTTCTTGTTTAATGTTTTCTTGTGTAACTTTTAAAGGTGCAGCTTGCACTCTGTTCGTCGTGTAAACACCAGCGGCATCCGCGGGTACTAAACTGTATAACAAACCTAAATCGAGTTTCTTATGCTTAATTCCGCAATGCAGTCCGCTCGCATAATAGCCTTTTGGTGTGGCAATGTTTATTCCTGTTATCTTGTGTATAGATGGTTTTACTGCTTGCATGCATCTTGCCTCCTTGTTTTTAAGGGAACAATGGTGATTGGCTGAGTCCCTCTGTTTCATCAAAATCAAATATGACATTCATATTCTGCACTGCTTGACCTGCAGCTCCTTTTACTAAATTGTCGATCACAGATACGACAGTGATTCGTTTTGTCCGTTCATCAATACCAAATGTAAGATCACAATAGTTTGATCCGTATACTTGTTTGGTGAATAAGTCTGCCTTTTCTTTGAATATACGAATAAATGGCTTGTTCCCGTAACATTCATGAAGGACTTCGCTTACGTCGGACGATTGAATATCTTTTGATAAATCTGCATATATCGTTGCCATAATGCCTCTAGTCATCGGAATAAGGTGTGTATTGAAGGTGATGTTCGTTTCAACATTCGCAAGCGTTTGTATAGTCTGCTCGATTTCTGGAATATGCTGATGTTTGTTCATTTTGTAAATACTCATACTATCGTTTGCTTTTGCGAAATGAGAAGCTTTCTGCGGTGTTGCTCCAGCTCCTGACATTCCGCTTTTTGCATCTATGATCAGTGAATCAGCATGTATAAGACCCTCTTTTAATAACGGCAATACTGCAAGCAAAGTAGCTGTCGGATAACATCCGGGATTCGCTATAAATCCAGCTTGTTGAATCTCGTGTTTGTTCCATTCTGTTAAACCGTACACGGCTTCATTAACGAGTAAAGAATTTGGAGCTTCTTTTCCGTACCATTTTTGATAGGCGTCAGCATTCTTTAATCGGTAATCTCCAGCTAGATCGATCACTTTCATTTTCCGTTCAATATAGGGTGGAAGCAGTTTTGTGGATACTCCGCTTGGAGCTGAGCTAAACAAGATATCCAGTTTATCTGATTCAAGCTGCTCTAAAGAACGAAGCTGATCTGTATAACCGTATATATGCTGTGCGTCTTCAGAAAGTAAAGTTCCTTCTTTGGAGGATGAATAGAGAAACACTTGCTTAATCTCCGGATGCCCAGATAATAACCGGAATAACTCCAATCCACCATATCCGGTTACTCCAATAATTCCTGCTCTCAATTCCTATCACTCCTTTAATAAGTTATGGTTCATTATAGGACTGTATAAAAATTAATTCAATAGTATATTTATAAAATTTTATTATTTTTTGAAAATTGTCTAGAATGAAGGTTATCGTAAATAGAAGGAGAATGCGGGAGTGTCGAATTTTGAAGACCCGTGGTTATGTGAGAGAAAAGTGTGGGATTATGAATGAAATGTGTGGGAATCCCACTAAAAAGTCTGGAGATGTTAAAGAAAACTCTGGGATTTTAGTATGTAAGTGTGGGAATCACTTTTTTACACAAGAAAAAATCCTTGCCGTATTAAGCAGACAAGGATTTCACCGTATGTAGCTGGCTAATTTAAACCAGTCTCTAGTATTTTTTCGTTGTTTATTCAAAATTAATACAAATTACTGCCTTAAAAAACCACCTTCAGAATGAATGACTTGTCCGGTGATCCATTCTGCTTCAGGACTTGCCAAAAAGGCGATTAACTTTGCTGCGTCTTCTGGTTTTCCAATTCTTCCTAAAGGAAATTTAGGCAGCAAGACTCTTTGCAGATCTTCCGTCATCCAGCCAGTATCAGTCGGTCCAGGGTTCACAGCATTTACGGTAATCCCTTTGTTTCCAAGTTCTGCAGCCATCGTCACTGTCAGTGCTTCAATGGCTCCTTTTGTAGCAGCATAAGCAAGCTCCCCTACCATTGGTCCTTTTGACTGGCCGGATGTTAAATGAATGATACTGCCTTTTTTCCCCGCAAAACATTTGGCGAATTCAATGCTCAAAAGCGTTGTAGCACGAAGGTTGATTTCATAATGGCGATCGAGTACATCAGCAGTTAATTCTTCCCATGAATGATTTTGCGAATAACAGGCATTGTTGACTAGAATAGAAGGTTGTCCTGCTTTCTCTATAACCTTAGTAAAAAGTCGAGGAAATTCTGCTGTCTTTGTAAGATCAATCTCTTCATAAGATGCTTTCACACCATATTCGCGCAATTTTGCAAGCAATTTTTCTGCATCACTTTCATGGTTGCCTTCGTGAAATTCTTTATCATACACACCCCATGTTGTAAAAAATACATGTGCACCTTTTTCGGCGAGCTGTATACATGTGGCTGCACCGATCCCGTTTAATCTGCCCGCACCTGTAACGATTGCTGTCTTCCCTATCAATGAACGATCCGTCACTTTTTCCCCTCCTTTATTGTCATGGCTTTTTTCGTAACCAACGTTGCTCTAAGAAGTAGTTGATTACCGTTCCAGGTTACTCGCTTTCCGCGGAGGGCAAGGTGAGCTTACTGGGCTATCTGCACTGTGTTTTATTTCACAGGTGTTTCTGCTTCTTTTCCTTCTAGAATTCTGGCAATATTCCTGCACGCAAGCTCAGACATTTTTAATCTTGTTTCCACACTCGCACTCCCGATATGCGGTAAAGCAACGACTTGTTTCATGGCTAACAACGGATGATTAGGATCGATTGGTTCTTTTACAAAAACATCTAATCCGGCTCCATCGATCTCTCCTGTTTGCAGAGCTTCTACTAATGCATCTTCATCCACAGATGCCCCTCTTCCAGCGTTAATAAAAATAGCGCTTTTTTTCATGAACTGAAACGCTTCTCTATTAAACATTCCTTTTGTTTCAGAAGTTAAGGGTGCTAAACAAACGACAAAATCAGATTCCTTTAATAGATCGTGAAATTCTTTATATGCAGCTCCTAGTTCTTGTTCAGTGCTGGGCTTGCGGTTGCGGTTATGATACAGAATGTTCATATCGAATCCTTTGGCTCGTCTTGCAACGGCTTCTCCTATTCTTCCCATCCCAACAATACCTATTGTTTTATGGTGAACATCTGCTCCAGCTAATAAAAGTGGTCCCCAGCTGTTCCATTTTCCTTCTTGTACATAATTTGCTGATTCAACAATCCGGCGGGCAGCAGCTAATAGTAGCGAGAAAGCTAAGTCTGCTGTGGAGTCTGTTAAAACATCAGGTGTATTGCAAACAGTAATGTTGTTCTTTTTAGCAGCTTCTAGATCAATGTTGTCATAACCGACGGCTAGGTTTGCTATTACTTTTAATGATTTTGCGTGATCAAGCAGCTTCTCATCAATCTTATCGGATAACATCGTTAACAGACCCTCTGCCTTCTCTGCTTCAGCATATAAAACATCATTAGGAACTGCTTTCTCCTCATGTGGCCACATTCCTACTTCAGCAACTTGCTTTAAAGCAGTCAGAGTTTCTTCCGGTAATTTTCTTGTTACAAATACATATGGCTTTTCCATCTGCTTCCACCCCTTTTTCTCTATTTTCTCACTTCATGTATAAGAAAACAAAAAATTAGAGCTGTTGCGAAGGCTAGGTTAGTGCGGCTGCAGGAAATGCAAAAAGAGCTGAACCCTATTTAATGAGTCAGCTCTTATTGGAAATAACCTCTACTAGAACACACTGGAATTTTAAAACACTTCATATCAACCCTCGTTTTCGATCATTTATACAGGACAGCATTCTGAAATAACGATGGGAAATAAATTGTTGGGGGACTGTCCCCAACAATTTATTTATTTCTTTAGAGGGTTGGAACGAGCCAGTCGACGACCGGAATGTTCAATTCATATGCAGGAAGCCCGATCGACCTGAAAAAGCTTTTAAGAAAATATTCATTTTGTCTTTCATACGAGATTAAGTCAGTAAAGCGGCTTGAATAGAGCTCCATTCCAATTTCCCTCTCATTTTGATAATGGCCTTCAACCGTGTCGAAGTATTGAGTAGGAAATAGGAGTCTTCCATATAGCAACCTCCATGCACCTTTAGACAATGGTTTTACTTTTTCGTAATCGTCGATCAGATTCACGATTTCATCATTTCGAAACTGAGGCTGATAGATCTTTTCACGGATACATTCAGCAACATCCCGCATAGGACTGTCGATCAGCCATCCTACAGGCATTTTAATAAACCCGTTATCCGTTTCTATCCAAGACCGTTCACTGAAACGGTCATAACAAATAGAAGCCGATCCAATTCCCCTTGGTCCTCTTTCCAGCTGATAATCCGTGATGTACTGAATCGCATTTTCTGCGAGCCCTTCATAATACGGAAATGTCGTTAAAAACAATATATCGAAGTCATTTTTTTGTTTTCTAGCTGATATCTCATTGTATCGGTTGTGCATTTCATCCACACGCGCAATCCATAGCTGCGGCCATTGACCATAGGCAATCTGCTGAACCGGATAATACTGTTCAACACCTTTGCCCCGCTTGTGAAATTCTGCAAGCTCCATACCTAATGAAGCAACTTTTCTTTCATGTTTCTTATGTTCCATTTTAAAAATAATGACCGACTCGCCATCAACATAGGCACTCGGCATACCCGTGATGGTCGGCTGCAGTACGGGCAGTTCTTTTTCTCCTCTTTGCTGCAGGATGTCACATAGAAATGTCATTTCCTGCAGGAGTTCATATGACATTTGTTGTTGAGGAATTACAATATACCGGTCCCCTCTACAAGTGAACATACGGTAACCTGACTCGGATTTCCTTTCGTCACATACCAATTGATAATAATGAAAAATATCTCTTTCAAACAAAGGCGATCCCCCCACCTGTTCAGCTTTTTCTGCGGCTGTTTTATGACATTTTTCAAACTTCCGCAAATCTGGATACAACATTGTATGCCCAACTAGGCAAAGTGGTTAGCGTTTTTTGATAAATTCATAACTTTAGCATGGAAACATATACTATACAAAGCTATGGAGACTACTTAAGAAAAGGAGTACAGGGATGCCAAACAAAAAAGTGGAAAACGTCGAAGAAACTGCTCGCAAACTGTTGAATGAACGGGGCGTTACGGTAAACGATATAGCGGAACTCGTTTATTTTCTCCAAGTTCCCTATCATCCTGATTTAAAAATGGACGTTTGCAGAGAAAACGTGGACAGAGTCATCGCAAAACGAGAAGTTCAAAATGCCATCCTTACAGGCATTGGACTGGATGTATTAGCTGAAGAGAAAAAATTGAATCAGCCACTTCAAGAAATATTAGCAAGAGATGAAAGCCTTTATGGCATTGACGAAGTAATTGCCCTATCTATTGTAAATATATATGGTTCGATTGGATTTACGAACTACGGTTTCATTGATAAACAAAAGCCGGGTATCCTTGAAAAGTTAAACGACAAATCTACTGGAAAAGTGCACACTTTCTTAGATGATATCGTTGGAGCTATTGCTGCTGCCGCTTCCAGCCGATTAGCTCACCGCGCAGCAAATGAAGAATAATAAAAGGGCTCAAGACAAGAGATTCATTCTTTTGCCTTAAGCCCTTTTTTATTTACTTTGTGTTGTTGATCTCCGTTTCAGGATACTCGTTTTCCGCGGGGTGTGCGGTGAGCCTCCTGGCGCTTTGCATCTTTTGGGTCTCACCTGTCCCGCTGATCCCGCAGGACAAGGAAGGCTTCGGCAGCGTAACATCGCACGAAGAAAATTGATTTTCATTTTCGAGGAGCAATCAACCTTTCGTATGAAGCAGTTACAAAAATTTCCCTGAGCACAATCTTAGAATAAAGAGCTTTTACTTTTTACTTAATTTCCCACTCATCCAATCCATCAACTGCATATGTTGGATGAACTTCAATGTCTTCTAAATGTTTTTTTGTGGTGACTCCTGTGTGAACTAAAAGGGTGTCCAGTCCTGTTCGAATGCCAGCTAATATATCGGTTTGGTAGTTATCCCCAATCATAAGCGTCTCTTCCTTTTTCGTTCCCAATGTTTCTAATGCCATCTCCATAATGATCGGTTCTGGTTTTCCAATAAAAATCGGATCTGTTTGAGTGGAAACTGTAATGACAGACGTTAATGAACCATTACCAGGAAGCAGCCCTCGTTCTGTCGGCAATGCAATGTCTCCGTTTGTTGAAATAAACGTTGCTCCGTTTCTCACAGCTAAACACGCTTTCGCCAGCTTTTCATACGTAATGGATCTGTCAATTCCGATCACGACATAATCTGGATTTTCATCGACGAGCTTCAATCCCTTTTCAGTGAGAGCTTCTCTAATGCCATCTTCTCCAATACAATACACAGTCGCATCTTTTTTCAAACTTGAGATATAGCTGGCAGTTGCCATACTTGTAGTAAATACATGCTCAGAACTTGCTGGAATTTCAAATCCTTTTAATACCTCGGCTACTTGCTGTTTCGTTTTGGATGAGTTATTCGTAACAAAAAGATAGGGCAGTTTAAGTTCGTTTAATTTTTTTACAAACATTACAGCTTCTTCTATTCGTTCCGTTCCTCGGTACATCGTTCCATCTAAATCAATTAAAAATCCTTTATATGATTTCATACAATATCTCTCCTTCTCTCTTACCATTCTTCCCAAGCGCAAAAAAAAAACACACCTGAAGCCTTTTTACACTTCAGATGTTTCTTTACTATCTTTAATGACATAACAGCAATAATCGCCGCCTTTTGCCATACATGTCTTTCGTTCAATATCATCTGTATGAAGCATTCGTTTGAACAGCGACAATTCACAAGAACAAGCTTGCTGATATTCGTTTGCGACCTTAGCAATTGGACAATTATATTCGGTTAACACGTAAGTTCCCGCTTCTTCGTCTTTTTTCCAATCAACCATATAGCCAGCTTCATTTTGAATATTTGCCAATTCATTTACTTTAGCTTCAAAATCATTAAGGCTGTCCATTCGATCTTTGTATTTATCCTGCAAACGATCTTCACGTTTCTGAAATAATCCCTCAACCATATTGGTTCCGCTCATATCTTCCAAGTCTTTTAACAACTCAACGGTTAATCCTGAGTAATTACGAGGAAATTGCTCATCGCCTGTTGCTGATAAATGATAAAAATGAATAGGTCTTCCCATCGCTTGGCGTACTAATGTTGTTTCTACAACGTGATCCCGTTCTAATGTATTCAAATGGCGTCTAACAGCCATTTCTGTAATTCCTAATGATTTAGCCATTTCTGTTACGGTCATCCGTTTATGTCTTTTTAAAAGATAGATGATCTCATCACGGGTAGAGGTGTGATTCTTCATGGTCATCACCATCCTTTTTTACCATTTTACCGTAAATGAAAGAATTCGTACACTTTTTAAACTAAAATGTATAAAATCTATTTATTCAGGTAAAAAGGCTGAGACAGGACCAAGTTCTTCTTCTAAATAGCGAATGACATGAGTAGGAAAAGCCGATAGCTCAGGCAAGTATTTCGTTATCGTTTCAAAGGTTTTTTTCACATCTGCACTCGGATATTCTTGCACGAGCGATTTCCGAAGATTGACCACATTTTTTAATGAGGTGCCTTCTTCATGAGGCAGTACCTTCTCATCGATTAAAATATCTAAAATATCCTCAAAGCTTCCCGGATCACGCATGATAAAACCATCAATAATCATGTTGCCGATATCCATCATGGATTCAATTAGCATATGACCGATCCGTTCGACGGCAAGCTTTTGAATTCGATCTTCTTTATACGTTATGGTTTGAAACGTTTTAATCAATTCATTCATGTACACAGCATGTTCATTTATTTTTTTACGGTCAACAAAATACATAGTCATCACCTTTTGTAAGTTTCTCTACTAAAGTGTAACATAAAAGAAGGAAATGCTTTATGACTTGATATAAAATGAGAGCAGATAATCTTAAGGGGGAAACAAAAGTGTCAGAGGAAACCTTTTTCTTATATGATGATACAGAAAAAACAGAAACGCGCTTCGTAAGTTTTATGGGAAGAAATACACGATTTGATCTAGCGATTGTAAAGTCCAATCGTCACTATGGAAAATCACTCGTCTTAAATATGCTTGGCAGCCATTTTGCCATTATTGGACAAGATGATTTGGAAGAGGAAGGCTATTTGGAGCATGCTTTTAACTTGACGGAAGAAGATGCAATGGAGCTTCGTGAATTTTTAGCGGAAGTTGTATAATCATCACCTCAAAATGTACCAAGCAACGAATCATTCTCTCTAGGACAGAATACCGATTAAGGATAATTCTTATCCTTAATAAGCCTAGAGAGGGTGGTTTTTTTGTTCGAAAAAGAAAAAAAGCAGCAGTACACAGATTTTTCGAATGTAGAGACCGGACGAAATAACGTATTACCAGAGGATTTGCCTGAAGGTCCGTATGGTTCTCCCATTAACCGAGCATTAGGCAAAACAACACCTTGGAGAGAAAGTCAAAGGTATTACAGTGCTTTCAACTACGAAAACAAATCCCTTCATGAAGGATTAGAGAGACAATATCCTGGGGCTCATCCGACACACGATGATCCCGAACGTCATACGGAAGAGCCTTATGATGATTCTCGCGGCTAAAAGAAAAACCCCTGAATAACTCAGGGGTTTACTTTTTTTACAACAAAATAAGGACAGCCGAAATTACAATATTCATATATGTATTCCGGTAAAGTACTGATTTTCGTGTCAAACGTTGCCTTTTCGTGATGATCTTCAAAAAATCCACGCAAACGAAGCTGTTCGTAACCAAGGTCACCTACGATATAATCGTATTTATGTAAGATCTCACTGTATCGCGCTTTAAATTGTTCCTCATTAAAGGCTTCCTTTACATCTTCAATCACTTCATAGGAAAAATTACCAACTGTAATCAAAAATGCTTCACCTCATTTCCTGATACTTATTTTACCATGCTTTCTCCTTTTTCAGCCAACAATTTCTTTGTAAAAAGAATGCGATTTAAGGTCATTCTAATGAATAAGGAGGTGAACACACCAGTGAAAAAATTAGGTATGCTTTTGTTCCTTTCCATCATGCTCACAGGCTGCGGTGGTGATGACCAAAAGAAAATGGGGCAGGAATACAAATTTTCAAAAGTAAATGTAAAAGATGAGAACCGGCTTGGCAGCAACCAAAACACTGGAGATTTCGGATATATGCGCCATGAATCTGGCGATAACGTAAAAAACGGTAATAAAGTACCTTATCTGAATCGGCAAAAGTTAGCAGATATGATTTCAGACATGGTTCTTCAATTGCCTAACATAAAAGACGTAGGAACACTTGTAACAGATGAAGAAGTGTTAATCGGTTATAAGACAACAAGTAAGGATCGAAATGCAGCGGCAGATCAAGTAAAAATGACAGCATTCTCAGTTGTTCCTCGATATTATCATGTTTATGTATCGGATGAAAAAGGCATGATTAATAAAATTGAGCAATATCAGGCAATGAACAAGGATACAGAAAACATCGAAGGCGTCATTGGCCGCTTAATTCAGCAAATGAAAAAAGCACCACAAGGGAAAAAGTGGAACTATGGTGAAAACCCCAATGGTGAAATGAACGGTGAAACAAATCAAATGCGCGATGAAATGACCGGAAAATAATAAAGGCCTGGCTCAAAAGTATGTTCAGCTTTTGGTCCAGACCTTTTTGTATTTTAGCTATTTTGTGCGGCTGCGTTTACTTGTTCATCCGCATGATACGAAGAACGAACGAGCGGACCTGATTCACAATGCTTAAAGCCCTTGCTGAAGGCGATATCGCGTAATTCTTTAAATTCTTCAGGTGTATAGTATTTTTGTACTTTCAAGTGTTTTTTTGTAGGCTGTAAATATTGGCCGATTGTCATGATGTCAACGTTGTTAGCACGGAGGTCATCCATTGTTTCAATAATTTCTTCCCATGTTTCGCCAAGCCCGATCATCAGACTGGATTTTGTAGGGATATTCGCGTTCATTTCTTTTGCACGGCGTAAGAACTCCATTGTTCTGTCATACGTCGCACGAGCACGAACTCTTGGAGATAATCTTTTTACTGTCTCAATATTATGGTTCATGATGTCTGGTTTTGCATCCATCAGCGTTTTCAAAGCATCGAAGTCACCTAACATGTCTGAAGGCAGAACTTCGATGGAGCAGAAAGGATTACGAGCTCTAACTTGTTTTACCGTTTCAGCAAAAACATGAGCTCCCCCGTCTTTAAGATCATCACGTGCAACCGCTGTAATTACAACGTGTTTTAATCCCATTTGTTCAACAGATTCGGCAACACGTTCTGGTTCTTGAAGATCTAGCTCAGTTGGCAATCCCGTTTTAACGGCACAAAAACGGCAGGCACGGGTACAAATATCCCCTAAAATCATAAATGTAGCTGTTTTACGGACAGCCCAGCACTCATGGATGTTTGGACATTTTGCTTCTTCACATACAGTATGTAGCTTCTTTTCGCGCATCATTTTTTTTAATTCTTTATAGTTGTCGTTCGTATTTAATTTTATTTTTAACCATTCCGGTTTACGTAAATATTCTTCCTTCTTAGCCAAAATAATCACCCCAAATTTTATGCTGAATAAATTCGTTGTTTTAATCAAGTTGGTTTAGATATAAACATTCTTCACCACTCAATACTCTACCATACCGCCGCTAAAACTCCAAACAGAGTTTTTTTCCAACATTTTTCCTTCATGTTTTCTGTAAAGTTTAACAAACTAAAGATAAATGATAGAAAGGAGTGGATTGGAACGTATGAGGAAATTTTCAATCCTGTTCCTCACTCTGGCCGCCTTTCTTATTACCTCTTTTCCTGAAAGAAATACTGAGGCAGCCGAGCGATATACAAAAGAAGACGTTGGAAGGCTAAGCCTTTATAAAAAAATGGAGTCTGTAACCCTTATTCCCTGGTATTACTTTGCCGGCGTTGACCAATACGAAAGAAGTGTCAGAAAAGCGCGCAGAGATCTACCAGCCAGAAAAGGCTTAGTCGGTATATATTTTTCTCCGATCCAATGGTCGGGTCCCCTAAACCCAAAGATGGATGATACGAATCCGGAAAGAATATCAATGTTTGGGGGCATCGGTAAAGATGGAAATAATGACGGCATCGCTGATCGTAATAATGATGAAGACATGCTGTTTACTTTTGCTGATATTGTCCAAAAACATGGACACGATATCGAGAATTTTCGAATTGGGTTGTGGAGCTATTACCAAAGAGATAAAGCGGTAGACATCATTATGGAAAATGCGAAAATTTACAAAACATATGGAACCGTTTCACTTGATAAACACAGTTTTGTTGTCCCGCTTCGATCGAATTACAGCTATCGAAACACATGGGGTGACCGCCGCGGATATGGCGGACTGCGCATTCATGAAGGTACTGACATTTTTGCTGATTATGGTGTCCCTGTAAAAGCAGTATCCTTTGGTATTGTGGAAATAAAGGGCTGGAACCGTTTCGGCGGATGGCGAATTGGAGTACGCGATATTAATAACGTTTATCATTATTACGCTCATCTGAGCAGTTTTAATAAGAGCATTGAAAAAGGATCGATCGTTGAACCAGGTATGGTCCTCGGATATGTAGGAAGTTCAGGATATGGTCCTCCTGGCACATCAGGGAAATTCCCGCCTCACCTTCATTTTGGCATGTATCGGGACAATGGGATTACCGAATGGGCATTCGATCCTTACCCTTATTTAAAAGCTTGGGAACGCCAAGACAGAATAAGTGCAAGAAAAAGATAAATGAAGGAAGCAAGCAGCTGGATTGGCTGCTTGTTTTTGATTTGGCGCGCTTAATTTTCGTATAGCGCTCATATTTTTTCGTATGGCGAGCTTATTTTTCGTATAACGCGTATTTTTTCGTATGACGCGCATATTTCTCGTATGGCGCGCTTATTTTCCTTATGGCGCGCTTATTTTCCGCATGCGCCGTAAAATCGTTAAAAAACATAAAAAAGCTGGCTCGTTTTTTGCTGAGCCAGCTTTCAAACTTTATTTTTTTCTAGAAACGACTACGACGTTGGCAATACTTGCGAGCAAACCGCCCCAAAGAATAACCATTCCGATAACCATCATTGTAATTGCACTGGCTGACATATCAGCTGGCCTCCTTTTTAGCTGTTTCTAAATGATTTTTCTTCCCTTTAACAAAACTAAGGGCAAATCCGAGTATAATCACACCAACCGCTACAGCTAATCCATAAGTAATAATCAATTCCGTCGGATAATCACCGTAATTTTTGGCAATGTTTTGCTTAATCGCATCAAACATCATATAACCAAGCAGGAGTGGTGTCACAATACCAAGACACGCTTTCCACCATAGACCTGTTCTTAGATCGGAAATCGCATTTGCATGGTTTTGTAAGCCTCTCAGCTGTTTAAATACCCATGCTACTAATACAACTTCTACAAGTCCTGCAAGTGTAATTCCAAAATTATTAATGAAGTAATCCGTAATATCTAAAATATACAACCCGCCTTCTGTTGCAAACAGTAAGGAGATAACAGAAGCAACTCCTCCGCCAAACAGAACAGCCTTTGTACGAGAAATTCCAAACTTGTCTTGTAATGCAGCCACATACGTTTCAACAATTGAAATAAGTGACGTCATCCCTGCAAATACAAGTGTTAAGAAGAATAAAGTTCCGAAGAATCCATTAAATCCTGGGAATTCATTAATAATAGCTGGGAAGACCTCAAAAGCCAGCCCAATCCCACCCTTAACTACTTTATCTACTGGAACACCTTGTTGAGCAGCCATGAATCCTAATGCTGCAAATACTCCGATTCCTGCTAGCAATTCGAATCCTGAGTTTGCAAAGCCTGTAATGAATGCATTGTTGTTAATGTCAGATTTCTTTGGCAGATAGCTTGAATAGGTAACCATGATTGCAAAGGCGATCGACAGCGAGAAGAAAATCTGGCCATATGCTGCTACCCAAACCTTTCCATCCCCTATTGCATCCCAGTTCGGTTTAAAGAACGTATTCAAACCGTCCGCTGCTCCATCCAGTGTCAAAGCACGAAGAACGATCACTAAAAACATAACGACAAGCGCAGGGATAAAAATTTTGTTAAACTTCTCAATTCCCTTTGATACGCCTTTATAAAGTACTGATAATGTCACAACCCAAACTAATAAAAGAGCAATAACAACTCCATGAACTAAGCCGCCTACATCTCCAGGTTTTGCGCTTAACTTTAAAACTTCGCCATAAAAGAAGTCAGAAGGCTTGTCCCCCCATGTTAAGTTCAAACCATAAATGGAGTATTTGAGTGCCCAAGCGATGATTACGGCATAATAGGTAGAAATGACAAAGGCTACAAACACTTGCCACCAGCCGAGCCATTCTGCATTTTTGTGTAGCCGGAAATAAGATAAAGGAGCTGATCCCCGATACTTATGACCAATTGTGAATTCCAGAATCAATAAAGGAATTCCTGCTGTTAATAAAGCTATAAGGTAAGGAATAAAAAATGCTCCGCCTCCGTTTTCATAAGCGACAGCTGGGAATCTCCAGATGTTGCCCAAACCGATTGCAGAACCTACCGCCGCTAATATAAATCCATAACGGCTTCCCCATTGTTGCCGATCTTCCATAGATGTTTCCCCCCTTATTCTAGTTGTTTGAACTTTTTCAATAATTATTTTTTTCTGATTATTCCGTTTTTATTGTATTACAAAATAACGAAACTCGTCAAAGAAAATTTGGTTATATTGTCGGATAATGTTGAAATACGGTTTTTAATCATAAGAAAAAGTGCCTGCTATACTGCCAGACACTTGAAAATTCAAGAATATTTGGTTTTTATTCTTTGTATATTTATTCATCCGTTGGTTCGGATGATTCGTGGTCTGCACTAGCTTCTTTCTTCACTTCTTTTTTGCCTGAATCCTTATTCTTTTTCTCTGTTTCTTTTTTATCTTTTATGTCTGGATCAATGGGGAGTGCAGGCTGAATCGGGTCTCCCGATTGGTTGTAGTAAATAGGCACTTCGCCTTTAATGAACTGCGCCATAATTTTGATCGGCCTTGTCACGACAGTCGTTTCCGTTGCAAAGGGAATGACCACTTGCGTTTTAACCGTTACAATAACATCGATGTTTATCCATGTGTTATTAATACCAGAGTTCTCGATTTTTTCTTTAATATCGGTATTCACTTCACCAATTACCATAAACTTAATCGGAACTTTTGGGCCTAAATTTGCTAATAATGAGTTTTTCGTTGCTTGCCCTAAAGGAATTTTTTGTATGACACCTGAATCGTGATCATCATTTTCTAATCCGATTTCTTCAGGATTTTTAATCTTTCCTTTTTCAATTTCTTTTAAGTATTTTTGAACAACCGTCTGTGACCGATTCGCAACATTGTTTACGATTCTTTGGTTTACACCTGCAAACACGACATTCCCATCAGTATCTGTTTTATATTCTAAAATATTATCCATCTCAGAGGATTTAATGATTTCATTATTTATCGCTTCACTGATCGCTAAAGCGGCGACTTCCTCTGTTTTCTTTTGTGCAATACTCATTAGTGTCGGTTCTATCCCTTTATCTACAAGCCATAGGCCTTGGAGCGTAATAAATACAAAAAGCGTAAATGAGATCAATATAACAAACCGAAATGGAAGCGGGCCTTTTCGGAGTTTCATTTTCCGTCTTTTCAGCAAAAGGTAACCCCCCTTTATCTACATATATGCAGACAAGAGGGGGGCTCATTCAAACTTTTATGACTTAATTTTTTCTAATACCACAAAATCGTGTGCGTATTTGTTTTTCTCATCGACTGTTCCTGATTCACGGGAAACCTCTTTCCATTCGCTATCATCAATCTGTGGCAAAAATGTATCCGCTTCAAACGTTTCGTGGATTTCCGTAATATATAAACGCCCAGCAAACGGTAAAAACAATTTGAACAATTCTGCTCCACCAATTACACAAATTTCTTCAGCATCCATTTGCAAAACCTCATTCACAGAATGAACAACGGTGATGCCATCTGCGTGATAGTGCTTATCTCGTGTTAACACAATATTCTCGCGTCCCGGAAGCGGTTTTCCAATCGATTCATACGTCTTGCGCCCCATGACGATCGGTTTGCCCATTGTTACTTTTTTAAAATATTTCAAGTCATTCGGCAAATACCAAGGCAGGTCATTGTCTTTTCCGATTGCACGATTTTCGTCCATTGCAAAAACGAAGGATATCATACACTCACAGCCCCTTTTATATGAGGATGGGCGTCATAATCTACGAGTTCAAAATCTTCAAAAGTAAAATCAAAAATGTCTGTTACATTAGGATTCAGCTTCATTTTAGGCAAAGGTTTCGGTTCGCGTGATAACTGCAGTTCTACTTGCTCTATATGGTTGTTATAAATATGTGCATCACCAACCGTATGAACAAAATCACCTGGTTTCAGCCCAGTGACTTGTGCGATCATCATTGTTAATAACGCATAAGATGCGATATTGAACGGAACCCCGAGGAAGCTATCAGCTGACCTTTGATACAGCTGACACGATAACTTGCCATCCGCTACATAAAACTGAAATAAAAGATGACAGGGCGGCAATGCCATTTTTGGGACATCAGCTGGATTCCATGCTGAAACGATCAGTCTTCTTGAATCAGGATTTGTTTTTATATCATGGATTACGTTTGTGATCTGGTCGATCGTTTCCCCTTCAGGATTAGACCAGGAACGCCATTGTTGTCCATAAACTGGACCCAAGTTACCGTTTTCGTCAGCCCACTCGTCCCAAATTCTTACGTTATTTTCTTTTAAATAAGCAATATTCGTGTCCCCTTTTAAAAACCAAAGCAGTTCATGAATGATTGATTTTAAGTGCAGCTTTTTTGTTGTTACAAGCGGGAAACCTTCTTCCAAGTCGAACCTCATTTGCCGGCCAAAAACAGATACCGTTCCAGTGCCTGTCCGATCTTCTTTTTTCGTTCCGTTATGTAAAATATCTTGAAGAAAATCCAAGTATTGTTTCATATGATTTCGCCCCCTGGTCTCTCTTTAGATTGTTTTTGCAAACCTTGCTGCTTTTGAAAGAGGTTAATTTCCACTGCACGATTCGCTTTCCGCAGAGTGTGCGGTGAGCCCACCCATCCTGCAGGGGTCTCGCCTTTCCGCTCCAATTAACTGTTCAATTGAAACTTTTGCTAACTCTCTCTGCAGTAACAATCTTTTAGAAATATGCCTTTCTTTTAATCCTATCACAGACAAATCCAATATTATACCTTGTTTTTGCTTCTGATTTCGTCACAAAAATAACGCCAATACCTAACACTTTTTTCTATTTCACACATAAAAATAGTAAGGAGAAAGGAGTGGAAGCATGTTAGAGATGAACCCGATCTTAATTGAAGGACATCCGTTTACCGCTGTCACCCTTCGTTTACCAAAAACTAATTTCATGGCAGTTTTTAATGAAAATGGATACATTATGTGTGGAGCTTTAGATGTTGCTTTATTAAATGAAAAGTTAGCTGACCGTAAAATTATTGCAGGACGTGCTGTTGGAGTACGTACGATTGAACAGCTTCTTGATGCACCGCTTGAATCCATAACGTACGAAGCGCAAGCAAGAGGTATAGAGGTTGGTATGCAAGGGAGAAAAGCACTTTTAAAGATGCTTTAATGAATGGCGGATGCCGATCATTTGTAAAAAATAAACTGCGCAAAATGCTGCGCAGTTTTCTTATGCTTTAAATCGGTCTCGTGTAACTTTTAAGGAGATGAAGTTAATACATAAAACAAGAGTGAGTATTTGGATCCTCTTTGAGTTATTCGTTACTATGTAGACAAATAGCAAATAAAGACCGCTGACAATAAAGGCAATCTGCAAGTAGTACATCATTTGAACTAACTTTTTTAAATCCAAATGTATCCCCACTTTCTCATCCTGTTCACTTTATCAGTATATCAAGTCATCAGAAAAATTAAATCGGATAAAGACTTTTGAAATTAATTTGTAATATTAGGAAGAAGTGTTCTTTTAAAATGGCCGTTTTCGTAAGCTTTGTTATTGAAAGTAGTTGATTTCCGTTACAGGTTTCTCGCTTTCCGCGGGGCAGGCGGTGAGCCACATTCGGACGTTTCACTTATAAGTGTCTCACCTGCCCGCCTGTCCCGCAGGAGTCTCGCACCTTGCACTCCAATCAACTTGCCATTGAAATCAATTTACAAAAATGCCTCCGAAACAAAACTCTTTTATAATTAAGCCTTTAGAATAAATCTAATTGTCTTGGTGCTAGAAAATCATATTGTATATTCAGCATCTCGATCATCTGCTTTGCGTTATCTGCAGCGTCTCCACCTGAATTGTTGTTGAATAAGATGGTTAATTCCTTCGTCTCTGAAGCCAGCTGCTGGATTTTTTCCTTCCATTCCAATAATTCTGCTTGGTTATATCGATATAAATAACGGACCTCTCTCCAATTCGGCTGTCCTCTATTTTCCCAGCCATAAATGTTGCGGCCATGCATGCGGATGAGTGTCTTTTCTTCAGATGTGTGCATAACGATCGGAATCGATCTTCTTCCTGCTTGGGGTTCATCACATACGGTATGAAACCAGCCTGACTCATCAATAAACTGCAGTGTTTTCTCTGTCATATCATCCGTAAACCATGACTGATTCCGGAATTCAAGTGCCGCGGGAATATCACCCATCATTTCTTTCGTAAAGCGAAGTATTTGCACATTTTCCTTCTTACAGTCAAACCATGGCGGATATTGAAAAAGAACCATCTCTAGTTTTCCTGCTTCGATAACCGGCTGGATGGATTGAATGAATGCTTCAAACATTTGTTTTACAGAATCAAAAGGAATCTTTCCACGAGAATGTCCAGTTATCCCTTGATAAGCTTTTACAACAAAAGAAAAATCTTTTGGTGTAGCTGAAACCCATTTTTCATAGTTTTTCAAAGGTTGTACTGCATAAAAGGACGAATCGACTTCTACGACTGGAAAGTGACCGCTATAAACCGCCAGTTTGTCTTTTGCAGGTGTGCCATCCGGATAAAGCGAATCATGATCTCCCCAGCCTGTTACCCCAATTTTTATCATCTGCTCCTCACCCGCCTGTCCTCTCTTATCTTTTATTCAAACCTTTAGAATGTACAAAATCCTTCATATAAGTTCGCGTCGGTACGGCCATGTTAGCCGCCATCTGGCTTACCCAGCCTTCAACGCGCTTGCCGCCAGTACGTTTCGTGTAATATTCAGCAGACTCTTCGTCATATTGCTTTAAATAGTTTAACGAATCTTCTTTTTTCTGGTACCTATTTTTATGAAACACACCTTCAATAGGCATCCGCGGTTTTTTTCCCGGTTCAGCATCTGGGTAGCCGACAGCCATCCCAAAAAGCGGCAGTACGTAATCAGGGCAGTCCATAAGTTCGGACACTTCTTTTAAATTATTTCGTATCCCCCCAATATAAACAATACCCAAACCTAGAGATTCAGCGGCGATGGCAAGGTTTTGAGCAGCAAGTGCTACATCGACTGTTCCAACGATAAATCCTTCTGTCGATTCGATTGTCTCGCTAACATTCGTCTCCTTCATTTCAGAAGCAAGCAGATGACGATTATAATCTAAGCAAAAAACAAAAAAATAACCGTTATCAGCTACATATGATTGATTCCCAGCGAGCTCTGCAAGCTTTCTTTTTTTCTCTTTGTCTTCTACCCCTATAATTGTATAAACTTGCTGATAGCTCGACGTAGAGGCTGCCTGAGCGCATTCTACAAGTGTCGTCACTGTCTCCTCACTTAATGGTTCTGATTTAAATTTCCGGATGGATTTATGAGCTAAAATGGTTTGGATTACTTCATTCATGTTAGCAGCTCCTTTATGTAAAATAGATTGATTGCATTATATCCTTTTCCTAAGTAAAAAAGCGAACTGAAGAAACTCAGATTCGCTTTTACTATTCCCTATTATTAGGCTTAAGAATCTTCTACATACTTTTTTTCAGCTGATGATGACTCTCTTTAGATACTTGCTTTAAAAGCCATTGAGAGGTCGTTGAAATGAGCACTTCGAAGTGTGGAATCGAAGAAAATGTATGATTTGCTCCATCAATTAACATCATGTCACTTACTCCAAAATGACGTTGTTTAGCATGCTTATAATAAAGCGTGCAATAGTCCGGTGAGATGGTGTCGTCCGTTGTTCCATGGACAAAAAGTACGTTTCCTTTATATTGGTTCCAGATCGTCATTGGTGAAAAACTTCTTAAAGATGAAATGAACGCTCCGGTAATAGCGTATCCTAAGTGATCAATAACTAAATTCCTATGAAAAAGGTGTTTGTCATAGCCGACGATTCCAGTGATGTCCTCGTATGGATTTCCAACTGCAGACCATAAAACAGCATTCTTGATGCGTTTATCTTCAGCTGCGGTACAGGCTGCCACGGCTCCGCCTAAACTATGGCCAATTAATGTAATTAGGTTGGGGTCAATAGCACTCAATCGGCTGCCATATGAAATAACAGACTTTGTCTGATCAATAAAATCTGCAAATTCGTTCTCTCCATAAATCCCCTCACTTTCACCGCAACCTGCATAATCAAATCGAATGACTGCAAAACCAAGGCTTTCAAATTCTTGAGCGGCTTTAACGAATAACCGATCGACACCAATTCGTGTACTTGTAAACCCATGGCAAATAATGAGTAAAGGGAATAAACGATCCTCTCTATTCGATGAAGGGTAATGGATCGTAAGTGCTAGATCCTTTCCTCTCCAACTTATACAATCTTGCTTTTGCATGGACCAAAACTCCTTTCTCCTTTTTTTCAACAAAAAAGCCATGTTCATAAGAGAACACGGCTAATCTTTCATATTCCGTATATTCTCTCATCTCTCAGCTTTTGCTGTTAGATTTAGCACCGTTTCAATATAAACGTATTTATATTGATGGTTGCCGGGCTTCATTGGGCTAATTCCCTCTGCCTGCTCTTAATAAGAGTTACTTTTTTATATTATTGTAAATAATAAGTCAATTAATCCTATATGTCAACTCGGATTTATAATTGTATGAATTAAAATAAAATTTGTATCCTGAATATTTTTATTTTGCTCGTTTGAGATTTGTGTTGATTGATTGTTTCCTAGAAGCTAAACTTTGCTGCAGAATTTTATCGAATAGTTTGACTAGATAGACTTTCTAAATTCTTTTACGCGCGCAAGAAAATAAAGCCGGATAGCAATTCGGCTATCCAGCTTACAGAATAATTTTTGAATATTTTATTGAACAATTAGAGATGCCGCCTGATAGTTTACAGGCAAATAATCATAAAGATCGGCTGCAGAGCTGGCAACTGTTTGGGTATACCAAGTGTAATCTCCAGCTATGGTTGGTGCAGTCCAGTTTGAGAAAGTAAACGTAATACTTTGATTTCCTAACAAGTTAGCTGTATCAATATATACATAATTTCCTGAAAATTTTAATTGACTTGAAACATTCGTCCCATCACTCTTTACAGCAGTTACCGTAGCCGCTGTAGGATCTGGCCATTTAGGAGGAGCCATAATATCTACTTTTTGTATTGGGTATGTTGAAGGTGCCTTCAAAGTTACGTTAACCGTTTGATTGCTCCCAGCTGCTACAGTGCTCTTATCAATGGATACACTTCCGCGTCCATAGGAACCTCTTATTCTCAAAAACTCATTATAGTATTTGTCAGCTGTCGCTTTATCATGAACGACCATTAAATTCTCACTGTTTGAATCATTTGCATTTGCACTTGCGTTAAACGAGCCTGTAACTACCGCAGCACTTGTATATCCTTTATCTGCAATAAGAACTTTGTCGTGCAATTTTCCGTTATACGGATTATCGGCAATACTTACAGGAATTCCCTCTTTTGCTAGATAGGCAAATTCTCCATAAGGTCCGTTACTGCCGTATTGGCTTTGGTCAAAAATCCCCTCAACATTTACTCCACGGTTTTTTGCATTGATTAAAGCCGTACGTACGTTGTCATCTGTAAATGAAAAATAATCGAAATACACGTTATATTTTGCGTTATTAATAACATCGATGATTGCAGTTATCGGATTGTCTTCTGGAGCAAAATAGACTTCAACAGGTATGCTAGCCGTGGAAGTGGTAACTGTCACTTTTTGCTCACTGATTGTAGATGGAGAAGCTGTTTTTGTAAATTGATTGTTTACAAACATTTCTTCAAAATCTGTTTTATAAATGGATGCAAGAGAAGATGAGTTCCATAGAATCGTATTATTAAAGTTATTAGCGTTACAAGTATCTGTTGCGTTTGTCGATCCCATCCAAACTTCTTTTCCGTCAATGATCGCATACTTGTTATGCATTAAAGCTGATCGGTTATCCCCTTTTACAGAGATGCCGGCATCTATAAGCTGTTGTGTAAAACTGTTGGTTATGTAATCTGAATCCGTAACGATCCGGATGGTTACACCGCGATTTTTGGCTCGGATAAGTGCATCAACGAATGGCTGATAGCGGATTTCATAAAATGCTCCATCAATTGTAGTAGTTGCGTTATCAATTTCCGAATCCAGCGCGTCTACAAGATTTACGGTTTGACCTGGTCCAAATGACACCAATTCAGAATCAGTACCAGCTGCGTTTGCCTTTTGTTGAGAATCAGGAGCAAGATTGAACGCTAAAGCTAAAGTGAAAACGAGCATAGAAATTTTTTTGAAGAAATGATTAGACATTAATTTACCGCCTTTCAAGAATATGTAACATAAATATCATAACGATATATGTATGAAACAATCTATGGGGCTAATGTAATCATTAAGTATTATTATTGTAAAATTGTATTTTTCCATAATATGGATACCTAAAATTTCTTCATCCTACTATCAGTGAATGTAATACAGATTTTAATATTAAGTATTTCAAATTAATTTAATTCTACGACATTTAGTTATTCTGCATTTTCTTCTATGGTAGCTCGTTTCTTTCTATTTGTATTAAAAATAAAAAAAGGTCCAAATACCATTAAAATGGCTGGACCTTACTGGATATTATAAATTTAATCCCTTCATTGATGCTTCAGGATAACGCAGACCTGCTGCTGCTCCAATCGGCGCAGCTTCATTTATTCTGGCAAGGTCCTCTTTTGTAAGTTTTATCTCTACAGCTTTTACATTTTCCTCTAAATATTTTCGTTTCTTTGTTCCTGGAATCGGCACAATATCTTCTCCCTGTTCAAGCAGCCATGCCAACGCCAGTTGTGATGCCTGATACCCTTTTTCCTGTGCGATTTCCTTTATTTTTTTAACTAATTCAATGTTTCGTTCAAAGTTCTCTCCCTGGAAACGCGGAGAAAACCTCCGATAATCGTCTTCAGCTAGATCCTCAAATTTTCGAATTTGTCCGGTTAAAAAACCTCTTCCAAGAGGACTGTAAGGAACAAATCCAATTCCAAGCTCTCTAACAGTTGGAAGAATTTCATCCTCAACATCACGGCTCCAGAGTGAGTATTCTGTCTGGAGAGCGGTAATTGGGTGGATCTTATGGGCTGCGCGAATTGTCTCTGGTCCGGCCTCCGACATACCAATGTAGCGGATTTTCCCTTCTTTTATTAGGTCAGCCATTGCACCGATTGTTTCCTCAATTGGTGTATTAGGGTCTACACGGTGCTGGTAATACAAATCAATATATTCAACACCTAATCGGCGAAGACTTGCATCACAGGCACTTTTTACATATTCAGGACGGCCATTAACACCCAAAAAGGCGCCGTCTTCTGCACGGACATTCCCAAATTTTGTAGCTACGATTACGTTTTCCCGACGGCCTCTAATGGCTTGCCCAATCAATTCTTCATTTTTGCCGACTCCATACATATCTGCTGTATCCAGAAAATTTACTCCAAGGTCAAGTGCATGTTGAATCGTTCTAATTGATTCTTCATCATCTCGCCCCGCATAGAAGTCAGACATTCCCATACAACCTAGCCCAATAGCAGATATCTCTAGTCCTGTTGATCCCAGTTTTCTTTTTTCCATAGCTATCTTCTCCTTCCTTCATTCAACTCTCCAAATTTAATGTTCGTATAAGATCTCTTGGTTATCTAAATATTTTGTATATGGATAAATTGTACATATCCCTAACGTTTGCTTGTACACACAATAATAGTTTTAAAAAGATTAGTTGTCAAAGATTATACACTGCTTATTTTTAATAATCGTCGAATTGTTTTTTTAGTACTGTCCAGCAGGACCAATTCTAATACCCTCCCTAGCAGAATAAAAAGGAAAACATGTTTTGCAAACTTTGTTGCTGATTGATTTCAGCTACAGTTTGCTCGCTTTCCTTGGGGCACTCCAATCAATTTTCAATGATGAGTTGAACTATAAGTTCTAGCCTCTTATTTCAACTTAGGTTAAAACGAAGGTTTCGACACCGTTTAGGATAAGAAGCACATAAAAATAACCCCGCTAAACGGGGCTATTCCTACCAAAACAATAGATTACTCCAAAAATCTCGGCATCTGCAATTTCTCTTTCTGCACTTTCTACATCTACTAAATGAAGAAGATTCACATTCACATTTACATTTTCTAGATTTGCAGTTACATCTGGAACTCATAATAAACGTCACCTCACTAAGTGATACCAATACGTTTCTTTTCATATGGTATCTCTATATCATATGAAAAAGTGAGACAAGCTGTGAATACGAATAAAGCTTTAATACAAAAAAAGACCTCGGTACAAGGTAAGTACCAAGGTCTTTTGGAATTTATCCGATTGAACCTTCCATCTCGAACTTGATCAGACGGTTCATTTCTACTGCATATTCCATTGGAAGTTCTTTCGTAAATGGCTCGATGAAGCCCATTACGATCATTTCCGTTGCTTCTTGTTCAGAAACACCACGGCTCATGAGGTAGAACAACTGGTCTTCAGAAACTTTTGAAACCGTTGCTTCGTGCTCAAGCGTAATGTTGTTGTTTAAAATCTCATTGTACGGAATCGTATCTGAAGTAGACTGGTTATCCATGATAAGCGTATCACACTTAACGTTGGACTTTGATCCATCAGATTTGCGTCCGAAGTGAGCAATACCACGGTAGGTTACTTTCCCGCCATGCTTCGAAATGGACTTCGAAACAATTGTAGAAGAACAATCAGGTGCAAGGTGCAATACTTTTGCTCCAGCATCTTGGTGCTGTCCTTTACCAGCGATCGCGATTGAAAGGATCGTACCTTTCGCTCCGCGGCCTTTCATGATAACTGCCGGATACTTCATCGTTAAACGAGATCCGATGTTGCCATCTACCCATTCCATTGTTGCATTTTCTTCTGCAACTGCACGCTTTGTAACAAGGTTATAAATGTTGTTTGCCCAGTTTTGGATCGTAGTATAACGCGCATAAGCGTTTTTCTTAACGATGATTTCTACTACTGCACTATGAAGTGAGTTTGTAGAATAAACCGGTGCTGTACAACCTTCTACGTAGTGTACAGAGCTGTCTTCATCCGCGATAATAAGGGTACGCTCGAATTGACCCATGTTTTCAGAGTTGATTCGGAAATAAGCTTGAAGCGGAGTATCACATTTAATGCCTTTAGGAACATAGATGAACGATCCACCAGACCATACTGCAGAGTTAAGTGCAGCGAATTTGTTATCTGAAGGCGGAATGATTGTTCCAAAATACTCTCTGAAGATTTCTTCGTGTTCTTTTAGAGCAGTATCTGTATCTGTGAAAAGAATCCCTAGATCTGAAAGGTCTTCCTTCATGTTATGGTAAACAACCTCTGATTCATACTGTGCAGATACACCTGCAAGGTACTTTTGTTCCGCTTCAGGAATACCAAGCTTATCAAATGTAGCTTTGATTTCAGCAGGTACTTCATCCCAAGATTTTTCGGATTTTTCAGATGGCTTTACATAATACGTAATATCATCAAAGTTTAAGTCCTTCATATCTCCGCCCCATTGAGGCATTGGCATTTTGTAGAACATCTCTAATGACTTCAAACGGAAATCCAGCATCCATTGAGGCTCGTTTTTCATGCGGGAAATTTCTTCAACGATTTCTTTCGTTAAACCGCGTTTGGATCTGAAAATGGACACGTCTTTATCTCTAAACCCATATTTATATTCGCCGATATCCGGCATTTTCTTAGCCATTGCAGAATCCCTCCTTACAGGATTGGTGCTTCTATTCTTTTATAAAAGGCAACCTATTCTTCTTCTTTCTTTCCTACTCCCTGCTCCATTGCTTTCCACGCAAGTGTGGCGCATTTGATACGGGCAGGAAATTTAGAAACACCTTGAAGAGCTTCAATGTCACCTAAATCAATTGTTTCATCATCATAGTCGTTCCCTAACATCATATCATAAAAAATATTTGCAAGCTTAATTGCTTCTTCCACACTTAAGCCTTTCACAGCTTGAGTCATCATAGAAGCTGATGCAAGACTAATGGAACAGCCTTCTCCGTCAAACTTAGCCGACTCGATTTTGCCATCCTCTACTTTTAAAGTGAGCTGGATACGGTCGCCGCATGTCGGATTATTCATGTTGATTGTTAAGGCACCATCTTCCAAAACCCCTTTGTTGCGAGGATTTTTGTAATGGTCCATGATGACTTGACGGTAAAGCTGATCTAAATTAGAAGACATGACCGAAATACTCCTTTGCTGTTGTTAATCCTTTAAGAAATGCATCGACATCGTCTTTTGTGTTATACAGATAAAAGCTTGCACGGGCAGTAGCCGTAACATCCAGCCACTTCATAAGCGGCTGAGCACAATGGTGACCGGCACGAACAGCGATCCCTTCTGAATCAAGTACTGTTGCCACATCATGCGGATGTACATCATTCAGATTGAAGGTTACAAGACCAGCACGTTCTTTCGGTCCAAAGATTGTAACGCCTTCAAGCTCTGACAAACGTTCTAACGCATAATCAGCGAGTTCATGTTCTAGCTTCAAAATGTTATCGAGTCCGATTTCTTCCAGGAAATCAATGGCTGCACCGAGTCCGATCGCACCTGCAATAATAGGTGTTCCGCCTTCAAACTTCCAAGGCAGCTCTTTCCATGTGGATTCTTGTAAACCGACAAAGTCGATCATTTCGCCGCCGAATTCAACAGGCTCCATTTTATTAAGAAGTGCTTTTTTGCCATAAAGTACACCGATCCCTGTAGGACCACACATTTTATGCGCAGAGAAAGCGAAAAAATCACAATCGAGATCTTGAACATCTACTTTCATATGCGGCGTACTTTGAGCTCCATCAAC
Organism: Fictibacillus barbaricus; assembly: GCF_031457135.1. GTDB lineage: Bacteria > Bacillota > Bacilli > Bacillales > Fictibacillaceae > Fictibacillus > Fictibacillus barbaricus_A. The sequence continues at coordinate 55,754 of NZ_JAVDWA010000003.1, forward strand.
AACCATTATTGCGCCATTCTTATGAGCAATCGCAGCAATTTCTTTGATTGGGTTAATCGTTCCTAAGACGTTGGAAACCTGCATAACTGAGACAATTTTAGTATGCTCTGTTACCGTATTTTCAACATCCGCCAGATCAATCGTGCCATCAGGCTGTAATGGAATGTATTTTAATGTAGCACCAGTCGTTTTAGCAACTTGCTGCCATGGGATGATGTTACTGTGGTGCTCCATAGGAGTGATCACAATTTCATCGCCCTCAGCAAGGTTCGCATTGCCGTAGCTTCTCGCAACCGTATTAATGGCTGTCGTCGTACCACGAGTAAAGATGATCTCCTGAGTGGATTTCGCACCGATAAATCGGCGTACCTTTTCTCGGGCTCCTTCATAGCCATCAGTTGCGCGAGTTCCGAGCGTATGAACGCCTCGGTGCACATTTGAGTTGTATTCTTTGTAATATTTATCTAATGCTTCAATGACTTGAATCGGTTTTTGGCTAGTGGCAGCACTGTCAAGGTAAACGAGAGGTTTGCCGTTAACTTCCTGATCCAGGATAGGAAACAGCTTTCTCCATTCCTTTGCACTCATGCTAGCGTACTTTCCTTTCAATAACCTCAACTAGACGCTTCTTAACAGATTCTAATGGCATTTGGCTAACTACTGGTGCCAAGAATCCGTGAATGATCAAACGCTCAGCTTCAGCCTTTGCGATTCCGCGGCTCATTAAATAAAACATTTGAAGCGGATCAATACGTCCTACAGATGCTGCGTGTCCTGCAGTTACATCATCTTCATCAATCAATAGGATCGGGTTCGCGTCACCACGTGCTTTTTCGCTTAACATAAGCACACGTTCAGTTTGCTCACCGTGAGATTTTGTAGCACCATGCTCAATTTTAGTAATACCGTTAAAAATAGAGCTGGCGTTATCTTTCATTACCCCATGAGTAAGAATGTAACCTTCAGAATGTTTTCCGTGGTTAAAAATTTGTGCCACGAAGTTTTGTTTTTGATCACCTCGGCCGATTGTTACCGTTTTTGTATCAGTAAATGAACCGTCTCCGATAAGGTGCGTTGTATTATCTGAAACTGTATTTCCGTCATTGAACTGACCAAGTGCCCATTCAATGCGAGCATCACGGTCAGCACGGCCTCGGCGGTTTACATATGAAGTCATTCCTTTTGCAAGGTTATCAACAGCTCCATAAACCACTTTTGAACCACTGCCAGCATATACTTCAGAAACGATGTTTGCTACAGACTCTGTTGTGTCATTTGTAGAAAGGTAGTTCTCTACATACGTTACAGAACTATTATCTTCTACAGCCAGAATCACGTGGTTGAACAATGCCGCTTCATCATCTTGATAGTAAATCGCTTGAATTGGTGAAGTTACTTCTACGTTTTTAGGTACGTATAGAAAAGCACCATTTACAACAAGTGCCGCTTGAAGTGCTGTTAAACGGTTCTCATCAGCCGCAACTGCTTTCATGAAGTACTTCTTCATCAATTCTTCGTTATCTTTAGCTGCCGTAAGCAAGTCTGTGTAAATAACACCTTGTGACTTCACTTCTTCTTCCAATGTGAAATAGACAAGGTTCCCGTTATGAATAACAAGAACGTTCTTTGCTTCTTCTTCTGTTCCGATTAGAGCTTTAACATCTTCAGGCAATTCATTGAAGCTAACTGCTTTTCCAGTTGCTTCATGCTTGAATTCGGTAAAATTCCATTTATCGATTTTTGTTTTGTCTGGTTTTGGCATCGGCAAGTTGTTCGCTAGTTCCAATGCTTGCAAACGAAGTTCCTGCAACCAAGCGGGTTCTTGTCTGCTGTTAGAAAAATCGGTTACGTAGTCCTTATTAAATCTTAGGCTCGTATCAACTGACATGTATAGTCCCCCTTATTGCTTACGCTTCTTGGCCAACAGTTTCGTCTTTAATACCTAGCTCTTCTTTAATCCAGTCATAACCTTCAGCCTCAAGGCGCTGTGCCAGCTCAGGTCCGCCAGATTTCACGATGCGTCCTTGCATCATAACGTGTACTTTATCCGGTGTGATGTAGTTCAATAGACGCTGATAGTGAGTAATGATCAGGCAGCCAAAATTAGGGTTGCGCATTTCATTTACACCTTTAGCTACTACTTTAAGTGCATCGATATCTAATCCTGAGTCGATTTCATCAAGGATTGCGATTTTCGGCTCAAGCATCATCATTTGAAGAATTTCGTTACGCTTCTTTTCACCGCCTGAAAAACCTTCGTTAAGGTAACGGTGAGCAAATGTGTTATCGATTTCAAGGTGATCCATCTTTTTATCCAATTCACGAATAAACTTCATAAGAGAAATTTCTTCGCCTTCTTCACGTTTTGCGTTGATTGCAGAACGAAGGAAGTCAGCATTTGTAATTCCGCTTACTTCAGAAGGATATTGCATAGCTAGGAACAATCCAGCTTGTGCGCGCTCATCTACTTCCATCTCAAGCAGATCTTCACCATTAAACGTTACTTTACCAGAAGTAACTTCGTATTTCGGGTGACCCATTAACGCTGCAGAAAGAGTTGACTTTCCTGTTCCGTTTGGTCCCATGATTGCATGGATTTCTCCACCATTTATTTCGAGATCTAAACCTTTCACAATCTCTTTATCTTCAATTGAAACGCGAAGACCTTCAATCTTTAAATTAGGTGCTGACATAGTACAACCTCCAATGTGAAATCTATCTAAGATTTTTGATAATAGGCATAGAATAGCCATTCTCAATTTATTCTCATTCTAATCTTATAACAAATGAAATGTATCTTCAAGGAACGAGGGCAAAAGAAATGAGGAAATAATAATTTAACTCAAGAAAGCTCCTTATTTATTCGTGCAATCCCTCATTTTATGTATAGATAGCTAACCAATCCTGCAGCATCAAAAAGCGGAGGAGCTTGCATGGAAAAGGATTTTGATGTACGTATTTCTCATGTGGCATGCATCTTTCTCGCATCGCGCTCGTATTTTTCAGATCTCGCTCGTATTTTTTCGAATTCCGCTCGTATTTTTCAGATTTCGCTCGTATTTCTTGAAGCCCGCTCGTAATTCTCTTCCAATTAGTAACATATTAAATTCTTTTTCATTTACTTCATATATTTCTGCCCAATTTTGTTAATAAATAACGAAAGATAACTTAAAAAATGCAAAAGCTGGCTCATTTATGATTAATACCATAATTGAGTCAGCTTATCGTAATTTATTATATTAGATTACTGAAGGTTCTAGTGGTTCGCCGCATCTGCTGCGATTTTCAAACCTTTTTTGTACTCTTTTTCACGTTCTTTCTCAACATCTAATCGTTTTTCCAAATCCCTGTCATACTCTGCGTAACCGCAACCATGTGATTGGTGCATTGCTTTTTCCATTTCAGTAGTATGTTTTGTTTTTATGGGGTGGATAATGAATCAATCCTTTCATGATTAATTGCTCATATCATACCAAGGATCATCATCACACCCAACTTGCATATCACATGCTACATCCGTGTATGAAGTTCTCTCGTAATGCACAGTAGACACATCAGAAACATTCTTAGAATTCCTGCCATATCCTCTCGTTTCCTTCATATAACTCTGGAATCATTAATGTCTTGGTTTGTTTAGTTCCTGGATGCACTCTTGAACGAGTGTTACACCTTGACTCATTGCAGCGCCGCCGCCAAACGCAGCTGAAACGCCTACCGCTTCTAAAATCTCGTTTTCTGAGCAGCCTTGGTCCAAACAGCCTTTTGTATGATAAATGATGCAATATTCATCTTGGGAATAAATACTGATGCCAAGCGCGATCAGCTGCTTGTTTTTCTCAGATATTTCTCCTTCTTTGAAACAATGCTTCGTAAATTCACTATATGCATGAGTCAGTTCAGGCATATGCTCGTTATACTTTCCTAATCCCTCTTTGTAGCGAATTAAATGATGCTGTGTTGAATTAGAACCTTTCATCGGCTGTTCTTCTTGTTTCATGTTAAACACTCCTGTCACTTAAATAGTAAACAAAATTAGTATGAGTTATTAACGAGACTGATATGTAACAAAAGTCTTTTAATAAGGCTCTTTTCTAAAAGATTGTTGCTTCTGAGGCATTTTTATAATTTGACTCCAATGCCAGGTTGATTGGAGTGTAAGGTGTGAGACTCCTGCGGGACAGGCGGGCAGGTGAAACACTTATACTCGAAGTGTACGAATGTGGCTCACCGTCTGCCCCGCGGAAAGCGAGCATCCTGTAACTGAAATCACTACTATCAAAAGCTCCAATGAATACGAAAAGAGCCTTTATTAAAGAAAAAAGGATGACTCAGTTCGAGCCACCCTTTTTCTCACTTTATTTATTTACAGGTACGACTGCACCTTTATATTTCTTCTTGATGAAGTCTTGAATTTCTTTAGAGTGAAGAACATTCACTAACTCTTTTACAGCTTTTTTGTTTTCGTCACCCTTACGAACGGCGATAATATTCACGAATGGTGAGTCATTGCCTTCAATTGCGATGGCATCTTTTTGAGGATTTAACCCTGCATCAATCGCATAGTTTGTGTTGATCATAACAGCGTCGCCTTCACCATTTTTATAGGCTTTTGGAAGCATTCCTGCATCAACGTCTGCTTTGAATTTAATGTTCTTAGGATTTTCTACAATATCTTTAATTTGTGCATCATAGCCTGCACCTTTTTTAACTTTGATTAAGCCTTCTTTTTCTAAGATTGCCAGCATACGGCCATGGTCAGCTACTGAGTTAGACATAATAATTGTAGCACCTTGTGGAAGATCCTTTAATGACTTGTATTTTTTTGAATAAACACCAATCGGTTCAATATGAATTCCACCAGCATTTACGAACTTATAGCCGTGATCCTTCATCTGAGATTCCATGTAAGGAACGTGCTGGAAGTAGTTCGCTCCGATTTCTTTTTCAGCTAAAGATTTGTTTGGAAGTACATAATCCTGGAACGTTTTGATCTCAAGCTCGATGCCTTTTTTCTTTAAAAGCGGCTTTGCCTCTTCTAAAATTTCAGCATGTGGAACATTTGAAGCTCCCACAATAATTTTTTTGTCGCTAATGCCGCCTTCTGTTTTGTTGCCGCAAGCCGCAAGAGCAGCTGCAACGACAGCGATAAGTAATACTGTTACGATCTTTTTCATATGAATTTCCTCCTTGTTGTGGTGTTATCTCTTATCTAAAGCAGTCGTAATTCGATCTCCTATCCATTGGATAATAAATACGATCACTAAGATGAGTGCAGTGGAAACAAGTGTTACATCGGCATTATCGCGCTGATATCCTTCCATATAAGCAAGGTTCCCAAGTCCGCCTGCTCCAACAACTCCTGCCATTGCTGTATAGCTTACAAGGGCAATCGCTGTAACAGTGATCCCAGAGATCAGTGCTGGCATGCTTTCAGGAATTAACACTTTAAAAATGATTTGGGCATTTGTTGCCCCCATTGATCTTGCTGCTTCGATGACCCCTTTATTAATCTCCCTCAAAGCGATTTCTACCATTCGTGCATAAAATGGAGCTGCTCCAATAATTAAAGCGGGTAAGGCAGCTTCTGCTCCAAGCATTGTCCCTACGAGAAAACGTGTAAACGGGATAAGAAGGATGATTAAGATAATAAATGGAATCGAACGGAACACATTGACAACAATGGCAATGATGCTATTAAAGAATTTGTTTTCCCATAGATTTCCTGGCGATGTTAAAAATAAAGCCAGTCCTAGTGCAAGCCCTAAGAAAAATGTAACGATTACTGATATGGCCGACATATACAACGTTTCGTTTGTAGCCTGTAAAACTGTATCCCATTGAACATTCGGAAACCAAGTACTAAGCATTATGAATCACCTCAACCTCTACCTGCACACTGTCCAAAAATACCATCGCTTTTTCCAGCGCAGTGTCACTGCCCTTAATTTGAATAAACAGTGTTCCATATGGACCATTTTGCGTCTGCGAAATTTTCCCTTGCAGGATATTAACATCCACTTCAAAATTCCGGATCAATTCTGTAATCAGTGGCTGACCTGTCCGGCCTCCTACAAAAGTAAGCTGAACGATCTTTCCTTCAGGAAATTCATCGATGAATTGTTTAATCGTATCAACGGTTTCTTCTGGCTCTGTAACTTGTTTTACAAAGTCTTTTGTTATGTTTTGAGCCGGGTTTTTGAATACGCTCAATACATCTCCTTCCTCAACAACTTTACCGGTTTCCATCACAGCTACTCGATGACAAATTTTTCGAATGACATGCATTTCATGAGTAATTAATACGATGGTCAAGCCAAGCTTCTTATTGATTTCCACTAAAAGATCTAAGATACTGTCTGTCGTTTTAGGGTCTAGTGCTGAAGTGGCTTCATCACATAATAAGACTTTAGGCTGATTTGCAAGAGCTCTTGCTATCCCAACACGCTGTTTTTGACCGCCGCTCAACTGTGCAGGATAAGAGCCGCCTCTGCCTTCTAAACCGACCAGATTAATGAGTTCATCTACACGTTTGTTAATCTCCGCTTTTTTTACACCAGCAATTTCTAATGGAAAAGCAATATTTTCACGAACTGTTCTAGACCATAGCAAGTTAAAATGCTGAAAGATCATGCTGATTTCTTGTCTCGCTTCTCTTAACTGTTTTGAAGAAAGCTCAGACATGTTTTTTCCGCCGATCGTAACAGAACCGCTAGTAGGTCTTTCGAGCATGTTCAGTATACGGATGAGTGTGCTTTTCCCGGCACCACTGTACCCGATAATGCCGTATATCTCTCCTTGATTTATTGTTAAATCTACCGTATCAACAGCCTTTACTTCACCATCTTTGGTTTGAAAGACTTTACGGACTGAATGTAAGTTAATCAAAATACCTAACCTCATTTCCTAAATAAAAATAAAAGACTATTTTCGTGATGATTGTTGATCCTTAGAAGTGGTTGATTTCCGTTTCAGGATGCTCGCTTTCCGCGGGGCGTGCGGTGAGCCTCCCTGGCGCTTTGCACCTACAGGGTCTCACCTCTCACGCTGATCCCGCATGAGTCTCGCACCTTGCACTCCAATCAACTTGTCAATGAAGTCTATTTCAAAAATCCCCTAAAAGAAATCTTTTAGAATAGAACCAATAAAAAAATGCCTTCTGCTTCAATATGAGCAGAAAGGCATAATATATGCGCGTTCTCCTCATCTCCCAAGACAAATCATGCCTTGCAGGAATTGGCACCTTTCTAGTTGACGTTTATGCCAACTAGCGGTTGCCGGGTTTCATAGGGCCAGTCCCTCCACCACTCGTGATAAGTTAAAGCGTTGCGTTATTAAGTTAAAGTGATACATTTTAAAGTCGATGTGAAAAATAATAACATCGTTGTCGATAGGTGTCAAACTTTTTTCGCATTTTTGAACATTAGCCCGCTAGATATTTGTTCCCAGTGAGAACTTAAATAAAAGATGGCTTCCCATTTTAGGCGCTGTCTCAGAGTCCCTTGAAATTCAACCATTTCTTGACGCAAAAGGGTAGTCAGTTTCATCTTTCCTTCTAACATCAATATAAGATAGTTTGGATTCCCTTTAAAAATAACAATCCGGTTGCTGTTGCCTTCTTTGTAGCCAATCTTCAGCGTTGTATCGTTATACATTTCAAAGTTCGGCTTAACCGGAATGTTATACAAAAGCAGATAAGGACTTTTGGCAATCTGTTCTTCAAAAAAGTGTACATCCAACATAAAAATCCCCCCGAATTGATTGTTACTTTTCTTTGTTCGTGAGGAATGCTGGTAAACCTTTATAAAGAGTTCGACAGTTCTTATGAATCGTTTTTGGAAATACGACAGGTTTAATCATTTTTAGTGATTATGCCTGTTATTCCCCGATTCGTTGCCATTATGTCCTTTGCCATGCTCGCTATTTTTATCCTTCTCAACTCTGCTATGATCACGGGTATTTGTGTTTCGATTTCTGTTTTCAACGTGATTTTGATGTCGATTCTCTCTTTGTTGGCTGGCTGAATGATTTCTGCTGTGATTGTTATTCACGTTTTCTTTGGTGCTGATTGAATTACGCTTTACTGGTTTTTCATGAACCGGTCGTTTATTCTCGTTCAAACGCTTTGGTTCATGTACGTTAAGATTGTTTTTAGGTTTTTCAATGTATTCTTTTTTATCTTCATTCTTGTTATGTTTAGACCAATCTGCCTTTTTGTGTGTATGCTCATGATTGATATCTTCTGGTATATGCATTTGGCGCGGATGAGGAATCATCTTTAAATCTTTAGATGAAACAGCCGCTTTCTTTTGGAGATCTTGAATATCAGCTTCTTTTATCATCTTTTTTTGTATAGGCTTTACTTGTTTATTCGCTTTTTGATAGGCAGTCAGTTTCCCTGAAGAAACGCCTAGCTGTGCCGCTTTTTTGCGTGTATCACGATTTGTTTCCGTTACCGTAATGGCAACTGGATACTTGACAGCTGCCTGTTTCACTATGGAGTTAACTGCTTGATCCAATTCTGCTTCTGTTTTATCGTTTCCTTTTTCACTAGCTACCGTTGTAATTAGCATGGAATGATCTGATTTCATATATCCTTCCGCTTCATAAGCGTTTATCAGCTGATTAGCAAACGCCTCAAATGATGGATGTTTTTCAATGGATAGCTTATGCTTCTTAATTAATTGCTTTGCTTCTTCATTAAATGCAGAAAGTTCAACAACATGCATTCCATCATCTACACCAACCTCTAAGCTAGGATTAATATCAAAGCTTACATAAGCTGCTGCAGCAGACTCATTTCCAAAGGGGATTATCCCGGATAACAAAACAAAAGCCACTAAGAGTGACACACACAACGAAAGTGAAGGCAACGCAAAAAGACTTCTCTTTTTGTAGGAAAAATAAGAAGTCTGGTATTCATTGCCCACGAGTGGACGTTTCCCTTTTGGAATTCTAACCGTAACAAACGTACCATCTTTCATAAGTAATGTTGCTTTGTTATTGATTATCTCTATCACAATGCCGCTTTTCAATGATATCCCCCCGCACGTAGCAGGATCAGTAGGAAATTGCAGGTAAGAGAGTACTCTCTTACCTCACAATTAGATTACTTCACCTTAAGGCTGAATGTATGATTTCAGCGCTTGGAAATCGCCTAAGTATATTAGTGATACTGCTATTATATACTTTCGATTTCTCTCTATGGTTTTTCGACTACAGGATACCATATTTAATAAATCTTTTATCGGTAATTGTTTCTTTTCCTTCAAAAATGAGGAAAGTTCTTCACTTTCAGCTAAAAGACGTGCGATTTCTTTTGCGTTTTCGCGTGCATCGACGTGTTTTGGACAGTGTTTGCTTAACACTTTAAAATTTAATCCGAACGTTTTTAACAACTTTTGGTATTCTTCAATTTCATAAACTCTATTCTCTACTTGAAGCTGATCTTCAAAATGATCCATAGCTGCCTTTTGTTCAGCATAGCTCTCTTCTAATCGTCCTTCTTCATCCTCTTCATCAGGCTGAAGAAAAATCAAACGGTTTTGACGAACTTCTTTGCGGATATAATCAATGACACGGCGTCTGATTACCATATCAGCAAATGAAAGGAAACGGCTCCCTTGGCCTTCCTGATACTGATCAATTGCTTCATTAAAGGCAAAAAGACCTACACTAAACTCGTCCATTGTACGATCTATATATTGACTGCATACTTTTGACGTTACTTTTTTAATAAATGGTTGATAGTCATCTATAAGTTCATTTCTTAATTTTTCATCTTCTCTTTGCTGGATCGTTAATACCTTATCTTCTAGGCTTGTAAGTTTATTCTTTGCTAAAGGAAATACAGCATTTAAATTTAATGATGTCATGATTATCAATCACCTCTGTTAAAAAATTGCGTTCCGGTTATTTTTTTAGTCAGTTATTTTTTGTATTAAACAAATCATTCTTATTTACCACATTTATGATGGGAGCAAACATGAAACAAGCTCTCCTAATCATTTATACCATGACTTTTGACATTTGTAGGATACAGTTCTATAACAATATTACAGCTATCGTAACATTTGTGACTTTCTTGTTAAATTACTGAATAGACGAAAATAACTGATAATTTTCCTTTACATTCCCAAATCCCTTATTCCAATAGTGTCTATACGCCATTTTCCGACAAAAAAACACACACCTCTTTATTACATAGAAGTGTGTATATGACATTTATTTACCATATTTTGTTTTGAGAAAAACCCCCGAAAAAAGATCTTTTCATTAGAATTAGGTCGTTCCATTTCCGTTATGGGGCTTAAACCACATTTTCTTTCAAAAAAAATTTACTTTTGAATGATTTCTGTCATCGTTTTATATAAATCTCCTGCTGATTGAAGTGCATAAATTCGCTTTATCGCAATTCCCCTCGAGATCACCAGCAGACAAGGCACGCTCGTAACGCCGTATTTTTCCGCTAGTTCAGGCATGCTATTAATATTGCACACACCAGATTGAATAGAATTCATTCTATCAGGCTGCCCTTCAATTGTTGCCACTGCTACTTCAAACATTCGTTTTCCTACCTTGCAAGTTCCGCATAAAGGTGTTTCTAAATAGAGGAAAAAGGGTTCTTTACATGATAATTCGACTATTGCATTCCAATTGCTTCGCGTAATTTCTTTCATATCTATAAGCTCCATTAAAGTTGTAGTAAGATTTTGTGTAATAAGGATAACATGAAAGCTCTTGTAAGTGGTTGATTTCCGTTTCAAGGTACTCGCTTTTCGCAAGGTTTGGTAAGCTGCCTTGGCATCAAAGGATTATTCGATAAAAAATCAAAAACCTCCTTTATCCGCCCACCGGTTAGCCGATGTCTTTTGGGTTAAAAGAGGTCATTTATTGTTTATCCTAAACAATTTTTATGAATATTGAAATGAGCACCGACCAACACTTTTGCCAAATACATGAGTGGGGTTTTTGCTACTTCTCTGTACATTTTATGAATATATAAATGCTCAGCATTCGGCAGCTCTCGTTGAAGCAGCTTTCTTAACTTGTGACCAGCATCATCAGCATCGACTAAGATGTAAACATCTCTATCTTCTATAGCTATTGCAAGTTCCTCTAGTTTGCTAAGACCTAGTGTTCCGTTTGTACATATGATTTCAACAGGTTCATCTAAGATCGTAGCTATCTTATCTTTGTCAGATTTGCCTTCTACAATGATTACTTTATTCATGCTTCCATCCATTACGCATCTCTCCTATACATTGAAGCACTATTAAATGAAGACATCGATTAATATTATATTTGCTTTATTTTATTAAAATCCTGCAAGAGATGTTCTTTATTAATATTCCCCTTTTTAGTTATTTCCTACCCCATTTTTAATGTCGCGGTTTTTTTTGATGACTTTTCTCTCAAAAACAGGTAAAAGCGTTTACAAAAGAAGGATTCAGGTTAAATGTTGAATATTGTGATAATGAATTTGGTTGTAATGAATGTCGCTATAAGCGGCGAGCGGCCATACTGAACGTCTCGTGAAAAGAGGGCAATTGTACGCTGAATCAACTAATTTCAAGGGCAACAATTTTTTAGAAACTGGCTTATTAAAAAAAGGAGCGATTAAATGGCGAGTAAAGCTGAAAAGATGAGTCGTGAAGAAGCTGGGAGAATGGGTGGATTAAAGACTGCCCGTTCAAAAGGCAAATCGTTTTTTAAGGAGATTGGAAAAAAAGGCGGTAAATCAACAGCTGAAACTCATAATTCTAACTTTTATCAGGAAATCGGAAAGAAAGGAGGCAACTCAACTTCAAGATCACAAACGAAAGAATTTTATCAGCAGATCGGTAAAAAAGGCGGGCTTGCATCGTCTTCGAAAGATTAAAGAAGCTGGCGTATTTTGTATGAAAACGTTGGTTCGTGGTTATTTGCAAAATATGTGGAATTATTAAACGTGGATGTATTGAAAATCAATAATGAAAATGAAATTTATAAGTGGATTGGCGTATTTTTTCAGTGAAGGATACCTCAAAATAACTGTATCTTGTAAAAAAACAGAGCAAGAAAGTGCAGCTTTTACACTTTTTTGCCCTGTTTCTATTATTTTAGATCAGCACCAGCCTTTGTCGCATTCATCCACATATTTTGTTGGATTCGGGATTTCTGCCGGCTTTTCACTTTTATAAATTTTATCTTGGTTGAACTCAAATCCTTCAGCCATCTCGTACATATTCCCTTGGTTTGTAAAATGAATTTGTCCGATTTGATCTTTATCAAGATATAGCGACATGGAACCGCCATTCATCTTGCCAAACACTCTTGATGTTACATCTCGCTTGTTCTGGTCCATATAAAAAAATCCCTCCATAAAAGAATTTAGCAATACGCCTATTCTTTCCTGAAGAGATTTATTTCATTAGTCTTCTTTAATTAGTTCTTCATATTGTTCAGCTGTCATTAATTGATCAAGCTCAGAGGAATCTGAAAGTTCAACAACAACCATCCATGCTTTTTCATATGGAGACTCGTTTACTAGCTCTGGGCTATCATCTAGATCAGCGTTTACTTCTACAACTTTTCCAGAAACAGGAGCGTAAAGTTCAGAAACTGTCTTAACAGATTCTACACTTCCAAACGGTTCGTCTGCTTTAAGTTCATCTCCCACTTCAGGAAGTTCAACGAATACGATGTCACCAAGTTCATCTTGCGCAAATGCAGTAATACCGATACGAACTTTGTTGCCTTCTTCCGATTTTGTCCACTCGTGCTCTTCTGAATAGCGTAACTCTTTTGGAAATTCCATGTGTTATCCCTCCAGCTTTTCTTTTTGTTTATAGTAACTACAATAAATAAATATCGTAGCCAGTAACGAATTTACTTTTTCCAAGCCTCTTCATATTGCTCTTCTTTAAAGCCAACTGTAACCCTATTTCCGTCTGTTGCGATTGGTCTTTTGATCAGCATCCCGTCAGATGCTAAAATCTCAAGCAATTCTTCATCTGTTGCTGTTTTCATCTTGTCTTTCATACCTAATTCCCGATACTTTAAACCACTCGTATTAAAGAATTTTTTGATTTCCAACCCGCTGGTTTCCACAAGGTTTTTAAGTTCTTCCTTAGAAGGAGGGTTGTCCACAATATGTACAGGTTCAAAGGCTACTTCATTTTGCTTAAGCCATTTTTTTGCTTTTTGACAAGTTGAGCATTTCGGATATTCATAAACCTTCAGTAGCATTATATCACCCCTTTTCATAGTACCACAAACACGAATTTTTACTAAATAAAATTGGTCAAAAAAAGACTCCTTCATTCATTGCCTTTATTTGAGAATTTTAATCAAGTTTTATTGACAAGAAGCTGTTTTGACATACTTTGCTGTTCTTGTAAGTTGTTGATCTCCGTTTCAGGATGCTCGCTTTACGCGGGGCAGGCGGTGAGCCACATTCGTACGTTTCACTTATAAGTGTCTCACCTGCCGGCCTGTCCCGCAGGAGTCTCACACCTTACACTCCAATCAACTTTCAGTGAAGACAAATAAATAAGATTAAAATGGAACAATCTTTTAGAATATAGCCCTTAGAAAAGAGTTTTACAAAAAAAGGCCCTCCTACATAAGTAAGAGGGAAAGATAGAATTTTGAAGGTTAGCGTAAAATAATAATATGAAAAATTAAACGGTGTAGCGTTCTTCTTCAAGAAGTACAGCAGCGATTTCCCGCTTCTTCTTAATCACATTAACTGGTGTATAACGCGTTAATTTCTTAAGAGCTGAAAGCATCATGCGCAGCATATCGCCTTCTTCCACAGCGATGATTGTTTCCTTCGCATGTGCTTCAATGCGATTAAATGCTTCCTGGCAGTAAACTTCCGTATAAAGAAGTTTTTGTTTTGCCTTTTCCAAGCCTGATTTTCCGATTGCCTTTTCTGTACGCAATAATACAGATTCCATATTGTAAAGCTCACTGATAATATCAGCCATGTTGGATAAAACCTCTTGCTCTGCTTCAAGCTTCGGACCAAACTTTTGAACAGCGAGTCCTGATGTCATCAAGAAGATTTTTTTCGCCATCGAAACGAGGTACTTTTCTTGATCTAAAGGTTCAGTACCTACCTCAACAGGCATAAGCATCATCAATTCTTGCTGAAGTGCAGTCGCTTTTTGGATGAGCGGCAACTCATTTTTCATCGCTTTTTTCACAAGCGTTCCTGGTACTAGCAATCGGTTGATCTCATTTGTTCCTTCAAAAATACGATTGATGCGGGAATCGCGATAAGCCCCTTCAATTTCGTACTCTGACATGAAACCATATCCGCCATGAATTTGAACGCCTTCATCTACTACATAATCTAATGTTTCTGAAGCAAATACTTTATTTAATGAACATTCAATCGCATATTCAGCTATTGCTTTTGCGATTTCTGGACCATCGTTTTGCTTTTCTTCCGATAATGCACCTAGACGGTTTTCGAACAATCCAACTGTTCTATAAACAGAGCTTTCAGAAGCATAAGTTTGAACAGCCATGTTGGCAAGCTTTTCTTGGATTAAGCTGAAAGAACTGATCGGACGCTTGAACTGCTTGCGTTCATTCGCATATTTCACGGAAACTTCCATCGCACGTTTGGAAGCACCTACACATCCTAAAGCAAGCTTATAACGGCCAATATTTAAAATATTGAACGCGATCAAGTGGCCTTTTCCTGCTTCCCAAAGCAGGTTTTCTTTCGGAACAGCAACATCCTCTAAAATGAGGGTACGCGTTGATGAACTCTTGATCCCCATTTTCTTTTCTTCAGGACCCGTTGATACACCTGGGAACTCTCTTTCTACGATAAATGCAGAGAATTGCTCGCCGTCAATTTTGGCATATACGATAAATACATCTGCGAAAGCGGAGTTCGTGATCCACTGTTTTTCTCCGTTCAGCACATAATGAGTGCCTTCTGCATTCAGTCTTGCAGTTGTTTTCGCACCAAGTGCATCAGAACCAGATCCTGGCTCAGTTAACGCATACGCTGCAATTTTTTCTCCTGTTGCGAGAACCGGCAAGTACTTTTTCTTTTGCTCTTCGTTACCAAAAAGAACGATCGGCAATGAACCAATACCCACGTGTGCTCCATAGCTGATTGAAAAACCGCGTCCGCGCGCAAATTTTTCTGTAATTAAGGAAGAAGAGATCTTATCCAGACCTAGTCCGCCGTACACTTCTGGTACATCGGCTCCAAGCAATCCTAGCTCCCCTGCTTTTGTAAGCAGTTTGCGGGATACTTCGAAGTCGTGATCCTCCATCTTTTCAAGCTGAGGGACAACTTCTTTCACCACAAAATCTTCCGTCGTTTTCGCGATCATATTGTGTTCTTCTGAAAAGTCCTCTGGGGTAAAAATATCTTCTGCAGTTAGGTCTTCAATTAGAAAACTTCCGCCTACTACCGCTTTTTCTATCGTATTAGACATTCCTATTTCCTCCTTATTATTAACCTACGAGTTCGAATACGCCCGCAGCACCCATTCCGCCGCCAATACACATTGTGACAATACCGAATTGTTCGTTTCTGCGTTTCATTTCGTGCAGTAATGTTAGAGTCAGCTTCGTTCCTGAACAGCCTAGTGGATGGCCAAGTGCGATGGCACCGCCATTCACGTTCACCTTATCTTCAGGAAGGTTCAATTCACGAATGACTTGAACCGCTTGAGAAGCAAATGCCTCGTTTAATTCGAAAAGACCGATATCAGACAGCTCCAGCCCTGCCATTTTCAATGCTTTTGGAATTGCCGCAACCGGACCAACGCCCATAATGTCAGGCGCCACACCAGCAACTGCAAACGAACGGAACTTCAATAAAGGCTTCAATCCTTCCGATTCTGCTTTTTCTCTGCTCATGAGAAGAACCGATGCTGCTCCATCACTTGTTTGAGAGGAGTTTCCTGCTGTTACTGAGCCTGTTGGCGTAAACGCAGGACGCAGTTTGCCGAGTACATCTACCGTTGTACCAGGGCGTACTCCTTCATCGATCGAGACGGCTACTTCTTTTTCTACCAATTTGGACTGCTCATCCAGCCAGCGCTTCATAACATGCACCGGAACAATTTCATCATTAAACTTTCCGTCTTTAATAGCATTAGCTGCTTTTTGATGACTTCTGACTGCAAATTCATCTTGATCTTGTCTCGAAACGCCGAATCGTCTTGCCACTTCCTCAGCTGTATGCCCCATTCCCATATAATATTGAGGAACCGTTTCAACGAGATAAGGATTCGGTTTCACAACGTGGCCAACAACCGGAACAAGGCTCATGGATTCTGCACCGCCGGCAATAATCGCCTCCGCTTGCCCGAGCATGATCTTTTCAGCGCCGTAAGCGATACTTTGCAATCCAGAAGAACAAAACCGGTTGATCGTAATCGCAGGAACCGTTTCTGGCAGACCTGCGCGTGCTCCAATCAAGCGTGCCATGTTCATCCCTTGCTCTGCTTCCGGTACCGCACATCCGATGATTAAATCATCGATCTCACCGTCGTATCCGCCAGCGCGCTTCAATGTTTCTTGAATCGTCAATGCCGCTAATTCATCCGGTCTCATATGTGCAAAAGATCCTTTTTTCGCTTTTCCGACAGGCGTTCTGGCACCTGCTACTATGACTGCATCTTTTATCATTCTTTTCTTCCCCCCTTTAGTTTCTTAGCGGCTTGCCTTTTACAAGCATATGCTGCATTCTTGCCTGGCTCTTCGGTTCTCCTGCTAGACTTAAGAATGCTTCTCTTTCTAAATCTAATAAGTATTGTTCATCGACAAGTGTTCCTTCTGGGACTCTTCCTCCTGCAAGGACGAATGCTAGTTTTTTAGCAATTTTCAAATCATGCTCTGAAATATACTGGCTGAAATGCATCGACTGTGCACCGAGTGCCAGCGTTGCGTAACCTGCTTCACCGACTACCGGGATTTTCTTTCTTGCCGGTGGTTTATAGCCTAAGTTGGAAAGTGAAAGCACCTGGCTCTTCGCATCATGTATTAAATGATCCAGATTAGCAGATATGTTATCTTCGTTTCGCAAAAACCCTAGTTTAGCAGCTTCTTGTGCAGAAGTTGAAACTTTAGCCATGGCGATCGTTTCAAAAGCTTGATTGGCAACGTCCTGCAGATTTCCTTTTGCGCCTTCAGGCAGCTGATCTAGAAGTCTAATGTATAGCTCTTTGTTTCCTCCGCCTCCAGGAATGAGCCCTACACCCGTTTCAACGAGACCCATGTATGTTTCAGATGCCATTTGCAGCTTTGCAGCTGGTAAAGAAATCTCCACTCCTCCACCTAATGTCATGCCGAAGTTTGCAGCAACAACTGGCTTTGTGCTGTAGCGAACTCTTGCCATTGCCTGCTGGAATTGACGAACCATCATATCCAGTTCGAAAAAGTTATCATCTTGCGCTTCCATTAAGATGAGCATTAAGTTCGCACCGACACAGAAGTTCTTTCCTTGGTTGCCGATTACAAGTCCTTTATAGTTTCTCTCCACTTCATCAATTGCTTTGTGAAGCATCATGATAATGTCAGGACCGATTGCATTGTTTGGTGATGTGAACTCAAATCCTGCTACGTCATCACCTAAATCTAGTATTGTTGCTCCGCCGTTTTTAGCTATCACATTTCCTTTTTCTTTTAAACGGCTCAAATGAATCACTTTCTTGTTTTCTTCGATCGGCAAGTAAGTTCCGTGATGGTAATAGGAACGGTCACCTTCTGCTTTTGTATAGAAAGACGTTTTTTCTGATTGGAGCAGCTCTTCTACCCAAGAAGGAATCGTCTCACCCTCTGTTTTCATTCGTTCAACAGACTCTTGCAGTCCGATTGCATCCCAGATTTCGAAAGGTCCATGCTCCCAGCCGAAGCCCCATTTCATCGCCTGATCGACAGAAACTAAATCATCCGCAATCTCGTAGCATTTTTCTGCTGAATACAAAAGTACGGGTTTAATAATGTCCCATAATAGTTTCCCAGCACGATCTTCACTGTATAAAAGCGCTTTCACTTTTTGCCCAGTTGATTTCATTTGTTTTGCGGCTTCCAAAGTTGCCGTTTTCATTTTGGAACGCGGTTTGTATTCAAGCGTTGATGGATCTAACTCGAGGATCTCGCTTCCCGCTTTACTTCTTTGTTTCAGATAGAAGCCTTGACCCGCTTTGCTTCCGGTCCACCCCTTTTCAACCATTTCGTTCAAGAAATCAGGAATCTCAAAAACTTCTTTTTCTTTTCCTTCAACTTGGTCATATACGTTGCGTGCTACATGAAGGAATGTATCTAATCCAACGACATCTAACGTACGGAATGTTGCAGATTTAGGTCTTCCAATGAGGGGACCTGTTATAGAATCCACTTCTCCGACAGTAACGCCGTGCTTCATCATTTCCTGCATCGTTACCATCAGTCCGTATGTTCCGATTCGGTTCGCAATAAAGTTTGGCGTATCCTTTGCTTCGACAACACCTTTACCTAGAACGTTTTCCCCGAACGTACGAATAAACTGAACAACTTCAGGCTTTGTATCTTTTGTCGGGATGATTTCAAGCAATTTCAAATACCTTGGCGGATTAAAAAAGTGCGTGCCTAAGAAATGAGCTTTGAAATCTTCAGAACGGCCCTCCGCCATTGCATTGATGGATATCCCTGATGTGTTTGAAGTGATGATACTTCCTGGCTTTCTGTATTGATCAACCGTTTCAAAAAGTTTCTGTTTAACATCTAACCGCTCAACAACCACTTCTATAATCCAATCAACTTCTTTAAGTTTTTCTAGATCGTCAGTTAAGTTTCCGATTGTTATAAGATCTAAGTTTTCTTTCACCGCTAATGGAGCAGGTTTTTGTTTTAAAAGCTTTTTCACTGCTTCATTCGTGAATTTATTACGGAATGCGGGATGATCCTCCGTGATTCCTTTCGCTTTTTCTTCTTCACTTAGAGTAGGTGGTACGATATCCAATAACAATGTTGGAATTCCGACATTTGCTAGGTGTGCCGCGATACCAGAGCCCATTACACCAGAACCTAGTACAGCAGCTTTTCGGATTTCACGAGACAAAATAGACTTCCCCCTTCTATTGAATGAATGCTCATTCATTTTTTAACCATAAAAAAATTACCTATAAATAATATAAAATATATTCTGAATTTTAGCAATAGTTGTGTATTATTTCTTGTGATTTGATTTAAAATTCTTTTTGGGGTCTGTCCCGGGTCAGACCCGGGACAGACCTTTGTCGAAAATTCGATATTTCTTTCTTAAGGTGGATATATTTCGATTTTTCGATATTTGGCTCGTTTACGTCGATATATTGGACGTTAACGTGGATAAAATAAAAAATCTCAGCTTCAACTGGCTTGTTCTTCTAGGATTAAACAGCAATTGTGAATCTAAGTCCGTATTTTTTTGTAAACAGCCCACTAAAATACAAAAACTGGCACAGAAGGGATGAAATTCACCACTTTTGTGCCAGTTCTATTTAAAAATTAAATGTTACTTTCCGAATACGCCTTTTAATACGAACATTACGTTTGCCGGGCGCTCTGCAAGTCTTCTCATGAAGTAGCCGTACCAGTCGTTTCCGTATGGCACGTAAATACGCATTTTGTATCCTTCTTGAAGCAATTGTTCTTGTCGTTCCACACGGATTCCGTATAGCATTTGGAATTCAAATTGATCGTAAGGAATGCTGTGCTTATCAACTAGTTCTTTTGTGAAACGAATAATCTCATCGTCATGTGTTGCAACTGCTGTATAGTTCCCGTTTAACAGATGAGTTTCGATTAATCTTTCAAAGTTTTTATCTACATCGCTCTTTTCAGGATACGCAACTTTTGCAGGTTCTTTATAAGCTCCTTTTACAAGGCGAAGAAATGGCTGATATTCATTAAGGGCTTGCACGTCTTCTAATGAACGATACAAGTATGCTTGGATAACCGTTGAAATGTTATCATACTCTTTTTTCAGCTGTTTAAAAATATCGAGTGTCTTTCCGCATCGTGAGTAGTCTTCCATATCAATCGTGATCATTACATTGTGTTTCGTAGCCTCGTCCATGATTTTTCTCATGTTGCGAAGGACAAGTTCATCACTAATATCTAATCCCATAGAAGTCATCTTTAGTGACAGCTGTGAATCTAACTTTTCTTTTGCAATGGCTTTTATGGCCTGAATGCAGTGATCCGTCATTTCAGCTGCTTCTTTTTCGTTATCTACGAATTCACCAAGATGGTCAATCGTAACGGGCATGCCTTTTTCATTTAATTTTTTTATAGCAGCTATTGAGCTTTCAAGAGTAGCTCCAGCCACGAAACGGCCTGCACCGAAACGAAGTCCATACTTCTTTGCAAGGCGTGTTAACGTTTTGTTTTTTGCTAAAAATAAGAAAAAATCTCTCATTAATTGTTCCAACCCAATTTCCCCCTACTGTCGCTTCATACTTAGATAGATTGGTTAATTATCCGCTTACATGTAACCGCTTTAAATATATCATCTTTTTCTCGAACTTTGTCGATTTTTAAAAATTTAAAATATTTACACCTAAAAAAAGCAGCCTCCTAATCAATTAGAAAACTGTCTTTTTCATTTCGATTATTTTTGAGAGGAACGGTGCTTTTCGTTCATCACTTTTATTTCATTGACGAGCTCTTTCATAGCCTCTTTTGCATCCGGGTAGCTTTCATTCCAGTGTTTTACGAGAGGAGGCATGCTTTTTGCAATAGAAGAGTACAGAACATACGCTTTTATTTTTTCAACTTGCTCTGGTTCTGAACTTCCTATTAAAAGCTCAGCATATTTCGTTAACAAACCATCGAGCTGTGATTCTAATTTTTTATCTAGCATTTTTTACTCCCCCTTTTTATTATTTGGCTGTTTCAGTAAAATTTCCAGCTCTTGAATGGGGTTAATTTCCACTGCAGGGCTCGCTTTCCGCGGGGTGTGCGGTGAGCCCATTCGTCGCTTTGCGACATTGAATGGGCTCTCCTGTCCCACTGATCCCGCAGGAGTCTCGCCCTTCCATTCCAATTAACTGTTCAATGAGGAACTTTTCAAAAATATCTCTGTAGCAACAATCTTCAAGAAAAGAGATTATAGAGTAATTTATAAGGAAACGGATGACATGACCGTTAAATAGAGCGTGCATGCAGCTAGGAATGAGATTATGGCTACTAGGATCATATTGGCATTTTTCTTAATCCCGATAAATATTGCGATGAGCAGCAAGATGGCTGAAAGAAACCAGCCTGCACTTTTCATTGTCATATCAAAGAACAGCATGGGATCGTTGCCAGGAACAAGTCCTGTAACGAAACGGAACAGTTTTGATGGATGCTCCATTTTTATGGTTTCTGCAACATCATGCGGAGGGGATTGCTGACTCATGACCGCAGTCGCCACAAATACAGCAAATAGAAGAATCCCTTCCACTCTGATCCATTTTATAGGTTGAAATGTACCGGTATCTTCTTTCAACTTTCTTTTGATCCATATGCCATTTATGACACTATAAAAAACAATAACAACAAGCAATACATGTTTGATTAACAAGGCTTGCCCGTAGTCTAACATATATCCGTTCACATATTCTGGCACAATGTATGACATCAGCCATAGTCCTGCTCCAATTACAGTCAATAAACAAACGAAAGCAAGAGGAGTAAACCATCTGTAAAAAGAAATGCCTGGTGCTTTTCCTTTGCTGAAAAACCCAGTTACGAGCAAAACGCCAGACCAAATTGTTACAGCTAAAAGGTGAAGAGTATGCGGAATAAGACCAATTGGGCTTAATGAAGCCGCATGACTGGAATAACCGATGGATACGGCCATACCTGTTAGTAAAATGAGCGATAAGATGGAAAAAAAGCGTTCGTTTTCAACATCATTAAAGAAAATCATAAAAAAGAGCAGTACCGAAATTCCGGTTAAAAACAGCCAGCCTTTTCCTACTTCAAATGTAGTCACAATATTTTCAAAGGTTATCCAATATCCTATATCGTTTCCCAAATATAGCGTGAGTCTCATAATTTCACCAATCCCAAAAATAGGAATCAATGCAAGAAACACCAAAAGCCATCGTTTAGCCAATTTCATTTCCGGACGCATTTCTTTTGGAACCGTATATAAAATTAAAGCTCCAATCAGTACAGCAAAGCTAAAATAT
This sequence comes from Fictibacillus barbaricus, assembly GCF_031457135.1. Classification (GTDB taxonomy): domain Bacteria; phylum Bacillota; class Bacilli; order Bacillales; family Fictibacillaceae; genus Fictibacillus; species Fictibacillus barbaricus_A. The sequence goes on from NZ_JAVDWA010000003.1 coordinate 77,917, forward strand.
AAAATTGCCTTAGCTATCATAAACATAAAAAAATCTCCTTCACTGTAATCTATGTCCATTGTAACAGGGAAAGAGGGAAGTAAAAAAATTTAAGAATGACAATATAAAGAAATCACTGACAGTATTGGATGAACATTTCGGAAATATGAAGTTACGTATTTCATCAACTTTTCCCGATAAATAAAGAAGGCTGACCCATTTCTTTCAGGTTAGCCTTCTCATCTTTGATTTATCGATTATTTCGTTTAACTACTTTGGATAAAAATTTCACGCCGTCTTCATAGCTGAATTTTTTAGCTGCCCGTCGAAATTCCTTTAAGCCTTTTCGCGTTACATTAAAATAAGGATCAATAAGTCCTTCCTCTTTTAAATGGTTAGCTGTCTCAATTGAAATCGAATGCTGAATTTCTCTCATTTTATGATTAAACTGCTCCAAAGTCGCATTCAGAACAAATTCTTTTCCTAAAAGCTGAACAACATCTTTAGCTGTTGCTGTCTCTACAGAGTGTTCTTCTAGTTCATTTTCGTATCTATCGTCTGTTACAGCATCTTCTTCTTCATTTTGTTCTTCTTCTGGTTCTAACAACATCGAGATGCGCGTAATTTCTTGCTTGGCAAACATTAATTCTTTTTCTTTTTGCAGCAGATAATCAATATAATCACGTTTGTCATCTTCATGAAGATCTTCATTAACTAATCGGCTGATAATTTCGTTCTGTACTTGTTTCATTCGTTTGATTTGCTGTTCTTGAGTTATCATTGAACGCTCTAATTCTTCTCTCTCTTCATCACTCAATGAAACTTCTTCTATTTCTTCAACAAAATTGGCTGGTTCTTCTTCCGTATGGTCTTTTTGTTTTTTAGGAAAAGCTGGTACCAGTGTTTTGCTGGCTGCTCCAAAGGCTTGCATGGCTTCATTAAATTTCATATAAAACATACTGCAAATTCCGATTGTAAATACCGCTAAAATAAATGCAAGCATATCAGAAAAATGGAACGTAAATTTCGTTACAGCAATTTTAAACATGAATACCATTGAAAAAAGACTGATTAAAATGATTTTAAACCATTGATTTCGGAGTTTAATTTTCTCATCTGTTGTTCTCAAAGTAGTTGCCCCCTTTAAACTCGTTATTCAACAAAATCCTCAAAAAAGGAATAACCATATAAGTATTCGCTGTTTTTGTCAGTTTTTGTCCGGTCAATGTAAAAAAAGACAGTTCTTCCAAAATTGTTTGGAAACACTGTCCACTAAAAACTATTCAATAACACCAGATTCAACGATATCGATGTTTGTAGAAATGTTGACCTTAATGTTTCTATAGTTTTTTTCAAAGTCTTTATAGTTCCAGTATTTCTCTCTTCTTCTTACTTGGTCACCTAATCCTAACGGATCTATATGCAATTTTTTAAACTCTTTGATCATGTCTCTTGCTTGCTTATCCACATCTTTTTTGAAAGTATCTTCAATCAATTTTATATTCGCAGGTATTTCGAGATTTAACCATGGTGGATATTCATGGATCTCACCTAGAATTTTCATATCAATCTGAAATTCAGGTACACCATTTACCTTTTTCACATGATATTTAGTTTTTCCTTTTATGTTACGGATGACTGCATAGCCTTTTTTCTTTCCTTTGTGAAGATTCACTTCATATTGCCCAGTCCTCGATCCATCGATTAATACTTTAAAAATAAAAGATTCACGATGGTTGAGCTTTCCTACATATTTATCTCCACGAAATAAGGCAATGCCATCGATCTGAATTGTATCTTTCCCTGCTTTTACTAGTGGTAAAAACGGATCCAAACCTTCCCCATAATAATCATAAAGAAAGAGATGCAAATTGGTTTCAGGCAAGTTTTCAGTCTCTACATTTTGTTCAATCATGTCTTGTAAATATATGGCTGGAAGCGGTGATGCTCCGTATTTTTTTGTCAATATTTCCTTTGAACTGCCTTCAGCTACAACCATATATAGCCTGTTTCCAACGCTTGGATTCCTGTACATGGAGTTAACGATTTCCAAAACTCCATCTTGGGCAAACGTATCATTGAATACAACAACACGCAATTGCCCGCTTTTTAGCTGCTTCGGTGATTTTGTATTTAATTTCGAAAAAATAAAGCGGCTTGTATGAGAAACGCCGGAAAGTGCTTCAAAGTCAATTGTTCCATCAGGATTATAGATGGGGTAAGTCGCCGTCCCTCTAATTTCATTATTTTCATCTTTATCATATCCTACTGCATTAATCAGCTGGATCTCATCAACGATTTCCAACGGAACACATCCTTGCAAAATCATCATAAGCATCGGTATGAACAATAAAATTTTTATAGTTTTCATTTTCATCATTCATCAATATCCTTTTTCAATCTGCTTTCCTTCACCTTTTTCGGGGATGGAAGGCTGGTCTTTAAACTATTGGGACGCTTTAACTCACGATTAAATGGAAACCTAAAAATAGAATCGGTCATATCTAATATTCTAGGCGGAAAAATAGGTGTTAAATAGGGTCTTCCTAATGATTCCAATCGAAGCAAATGGACTAATATAAAAGACATAGCGAGAATAATACCTACACCACCCCATAACGCGGCAAAGAAAATGAATGGGAAGCGTAAAATCCGGATGGTGTTCGCCATTTTATAAACAGGTGTCGTAAAGGAAGCAAGTGCTGATAACGCGACTACGATCAATAAGATGTTACTCGTCAGACCGGCTGCAACCGATGCTTGACCAATGACAATACCGCCTACAATACCGAGTGTTTGACCAACTTTTGTCGGCAAACGCGCCCCCGCTTCACGCAGAAGTTCAATCGTTAGTTCCAAAAACATTACTTCTAATACTGGCGGAAAAGGGATGTTGGCACGGGATGAAATTAATGGTGCAAGCAGATCTTTTGGGATCATCTGATAATGGTAAGTTAACACCGCGACATAGATTGGTGTAGCAAAGGTTGAAAAAATGACAGAGAGAAACCTAATAAAACGAAACAATGATCCTAGTACCCATGATAAGTAATAATCCTCAGGGGAAGAAAAGTATTCCGTTATACTCGTCGGACCCAATAAGGCTTGTGGAGATCCTTCAGATAATATGGCAATCTGGCCAAAGTTCAGCATGTATACTACCCTGTCCGGTCTTTCGGTAGACACAAGCTGAGGAAATACCGATTTTGTGTTGTCTGATATGATTTGTTCTAACAATGAACTATCCGTTATCACATCAAATTCTATGTCTTTAATTCTTTGAGTAACTGTATTGATGTTTTCCTGATCTGCTACATCTTGTAAATAAGCTATGATAATACGGGATTTCGAGTATTTGCCGATAACGATTTCCTTAAATACAAGTTGAGGTACAGGCAGCCTTCTTCTTATTAAATACAAGTTGCTGTCTAAGTTTTCAATAAATGCCTCTTTCGGTCCGATAACCGAGAATTCGATCTCTGAAACCGAGACAGGGCGGTTTGTTGCAAAATTTTCCGCACGGATGATCGCACATTCTGCATCGTATTCATTGAATTGAATGACGATAAACCCTCTTAAAAGTTTATTCTGTATTTCTTGAATATCATTCGTAATCGTTACACTTTCAATCGGTAAAATATCTTTTAAATCTTTTAGTGACTTAAACTCTTTACTATGAATGATGTATGGCAAAATATCACGATGAAGCAATTCTCCATCAATCATGGCTTTGTAATAAGAAATGAACACATTGTGAAAGACTGTTTTTTGAGGATAGTGAATAAAGTCCGCAGAATCCTTCGCATGATCGATAAGTTCAACAATAGTACGGTATGTATTATTTGACAAATCCACTGTCGGGGTTTGCTTTTTAGGTTTCTTTTTTAACCACTTCATCATGACATTCTCCACCTCTATTCTATTTTTAATATGAGATAATAGATGGGGAAATATACAAAAAAAGCATTCCGGAGCTTTTCCGGAATGCTCTTTTTAAACGAGTGCAGTCTCTATATTATGACTAATAAATGTCCCAATATCTTCACCATTGCAGATTTTAAAGAATGCTCCTTCTTGATTAAAATCAAACAGATGGATTGGGAGTCCATGATCCCTCGCTAGAATAAGAGCCGATTGATCCATGACTTTCAAGTTATTACGAATTGCCTCATCATAATGAAGTGTTGCATATTTACGCGCTTCTTTAAAACGATTTGGGTCACTGTCGTAAACCCCATCAACTCCTTGTTTTGCACAAAGAATTGCGTCACAATTCATTTCCAAAGCCCTTTGTACAGCTGGATAGTCAGTTGTTACATATGGCTGGCCATTTCCTCCTGCAAAAATAACGACATATCCTTTGTTCAGATGGTGTACTGCCCGCAATCGAATATACGGTTCAGCAACCGCACTGATCGGCACAGAACTCATGACCCTGACTTCCTTATTTAATTTACTTTTGAGTACGCCTCTTAGCATCAAGCTGTTAATAACCGTGCCAAGTGTACCGATTTGATCCGCTTCTACCCTCTCGATACCCCAATACTCGGCTAAATTTCCTCTGAAAATATTGCCTCCGCCGACTACAATCGCTACTTCTACCCCATGATTAATCACTTTCATTACCTCTTTAGCAATGTGATTTAAAGAAAGATGATCAAATCCTGTGCCTTGATTTCCTGCCATAGCCCCGCCGCTTAACTTAATTAATACTCGTCTATAACGCATCATTTTTCTTTTCCTCCCTATTACTCGTCACATGCCTGGAAAACAGTCCAAAAAAAAGAACAAATGACAATGAATAGCCATCTGTTCTTCATAAATAAAGACGATTATGTATGGATGTACTAAAAAAGCTGTGAGCCAAATGTTTTACCATTATAATCGCCTCCTCATTTTTTTCTTTTCAAACCATTATATACATAGAAAAGCTTTGGGGTGAACTAAAATATTAATTCCATAAAAACTATCAGATTAGAAAAAATACACGTTTGACCATTTTATAAAATTTAGACTCGTTGCCTATGCCTCTTCACTACCATGATACATATAATGCAGGGACAAGAGTAGTCAAAATTATCATCAGGAGGAAATATTTTGAAAGAACATACTTCACATCAAACTCTCACAAGTGGGGAGTTAGTAAATTTACTTGGTCAATTTATCCGAGTTAACACAGGAGGTCATGAATCACGTGTTGGCCGTCTAGTCTGTGTGGGCAAAAACTTCATTGCTATTGAAACAGATAAAAGAGACGGCGACGGCAAAGGCAAAGGGAAAGGGAAAGGCAAAGACGAATCTTCCTCTTCATCTTCATCTTCTTCACATCATAAGAAGATGCGCAGAGGAAGAAGATCGCATAAACAAGTCATTTTTTACCAGCTTGACCACGTTAAAGCCATCATCATCGAAGCAGATGAATTATGCTGCTGGACAAATCCAAAGAAAGTAAGCAACGATACTTTCCGAGATGTTATTAAACATTTCATCAACCACAAGGTAAAAATCAATCGTGGAGGTCCAGATAGCATCGAGGGCGTTCTTGTTGCGGTTAGAGGCAACACGCTTCAAATCATTGATGGCGATAATGTAATTTTCGTAACAATCTTCCACATCAAGAGCTTCAGCGAAATTGGCGGTTGCAGAGAAGAAATGCCAGGCGTGCCGCGCAGATCTGAATCTTCATCCTCATCCTCATCTCATGGGAAAAAAAGAAAATAAGCTGGTTCAGACTGTAATTTAAAAGCTTTGTCCTGTTTTATTAAGTCAACTAGGCTGACAACTGTCAGCCTTTGTTGTACTTATGCTAACGAAACAACATGTTGGTGTTTAATCGTCAGTAAAAACACGGCAATATAGGCTTTGTTACAGGCAAGGAGGTAAAAAGTTGTTTTTTACGTTATTCATGATTTCACAAGGATTTCTACTTTATCTGATCATTAAACCAGAAAAGCCTCAAAGCGAGCCGAACATACAAATTCCAGATCAATATATTTATATCCCATCTGTCCCTGTACTGCAAAAAGAGGCAAATCCTCATGCATGATCTTCAAATTCTACTGACAATAACGATTTTCGCATTGACGATTTTCTTTATTGTATGGAATCCTTGGCGCCTAAACGAAACTATTCCAACTAGTATAGGTGCTTTTTTATTAATATCTTTAGGTATTGTACAAGTTTCTGACTTGTTCAATATTTTCCACATGGTAAGTGGTGCTTCCATTACCATTCTATCCACGATTGTTATGTCCATTGTGTTAGAAAGTATCGGATTTTTCAATTGGACAGCTTATAACCTTGTTAAGCGGGCAAAGAATTCAGGGGTAAAGCTTTTTCTATACATCAATTTATTATGCTATTTAATGACACTATTCTTTAACAATGATGGCAGTATCCTTATCACCACACCCATTATCATCAAAACTCTGAATATGCTCCGATTAAAACCGCATCAAAAAATTGCATTCTTACTTCCGGGTGCTATTACAGCCACAGCTTCAAGTGCACCGATCGCCATTAGTAATATTGCTAATTTAATCGCACTAAAAATTGTCGGACTCGATATTAACAGTTATGTCACACTCATGTTCGTTCCAGCGATGATTGGAATCATCGTAATCGTTGCATTGCTTTTCCTGCATTTCAAAAAAGCCATTCCAAAGAAACTGCCGCCAGCTTATTTCACCGAAGTGAACTATCAAAAATCCTCTCGTGTTATTCCCCACCCATTATCCGTTCAAAAACGTGTAAAAGTAGATTGGTGGATGTTTAAAGTTTGTATTAGCATTGTGATCGTTACAAGATTGACATTCTTTATCTTGACACCTTTTGGTATTCCGATGGAATGGGTCGCAATCGTTGGTGCAATATTGTTAATCCTTGTTCGCTGGTATAGAAAAAAGGTCGGTTTTCTAGATGTGATTAAGAAAACACCTTGGCATATTCTGCTTTTTGCTTTTAGTATGTATGTCCTCATTTTTGGATTGCAAAGAATCGGACTCACCTCATTGATTGTGACCTATATAACGGAATTGATTCATTTAGGAAATATGGCTGCCATTGTTACGATGGGTTCCTTGCTGACGGTCATGTCAAATATCTTTAATAATCTTCCTGCAATTATGGTTGGAACACTAACCCTAACTGAGATGAATCTGGATCCTCACCTTTTGCAAGTTTCGTATTTAGCCACAATATTAGGCAGTGATATCGGTGCACTTATCACACCAATCGGGACATTGGCGACCATGTTATGGATCTACATTCTAAGAGAAAATGGAATACCAATCAGCTGGAAAACTTATTTTAAAGCAACCATTTTCGTAATTCCAATTGGATTAATCATCAGTTTAATTAGTTTATATTTTTGGACACAATGGATATTCCAATCTTAAGGAGGATAGTTTTTGAGTATTTTTAATCAATTATTAGGAAAAACAGTTAGGCTTACTATCAGCGGTAATAAAGGAAGCAAGGGAATTACTGGCATGCTTATTGATTATGGATCTGATATTGTTGTGCTATTTAATGGAGAAAGATATATCTATTTGCCTAAAATACACATTCAATCTATCAATCATTTTAATGATTTCGAGATAGAGATAAAAAAACCGGACAGTATACCGATAGCTCCCGATGAAGAAACCCTTTCGCTAAGAAAAGTTTTAATGAATGCAAAGGGTTTGTTTTCAGAGATTTTTATCACAAGCAATCTATCTATTCATGGATACATTACAAATGTGTTGAATGATTATTTTATCTTCTACTCACCTGTTTATAAGATGATGCTGATTCCACTGCATCACTTGAAATGGCTCACTCCTTATGACGATAACGAGCGACCATATGATCTCTCAAATGAGGAACTGCCTTTGCTCCCCTATCATATTCCAATGGCTAGATCGTTTACAGAACAATGCAAAAAGTATGAAGGGAAACTTGTCATTTTTGATCTTGGCATAGATTCAAATAGAATAGGTAAGTTAGTTAAAATTGTAAACAATCAAATTCAACTAACAGTCGGCAGGAATGAAACTGTTTTTATTAATGTTCAACATATTAAAACCGTTCATCTGCCTTAAAATAAAAAGGGGGGTCTGTCCCGGGACAGACCCCTTATTTATTTTAGGTTCTTTTCTAAAAAATGCTGCTTTTGAACTTGTTTCCCAAGACATCCCTGAAATATTGATTTGAAGTGTAAGGTGCGAGACTCCTGAAATGGAAATCAATCACTTGCCAGAGCAACAATATATACAAAAACAGCCTTATTTTATGAAAAATGAGTGAGTACTAAAGAGCTCAATAAACCTAATGACGTAATCAAGCCAATTTCGGCACCTGCATCATCATGTGCTTCTGGCAGCATCGTTGAGGATACCATGGCCATGATTCCTCCACCCGCAAAGGCACCGATCATGGAAAGAAAAGAGTCAGAAACATGTTCTAGAAATAGAAAGCCGAGCGAAGACGCAGTGATTGACAATAAAAGAACCGCTACCCACATTCCTATCACTTTCTTTTTTGAAAAACCTTCTTTTAATAAACCTATTGAGCTTGAGAGACCTTCCGGAAAGTTGCTTAAGAATATGGCAATAACAAGCAGCCAGCTTACCTGGCTTTGATCGATAAGACTCGCACCAATCAAAATGGATTCTGGTATTGCGTCCAAAAGTGTACCAAAAAATATGGCGACTCCGGCACTTTTGGTTTTTTTTGATGTGGACTTTTTCCTTTCGTGTCCGCCTTTTTTGGCTAGAATTGTGTTAATTATCGTGAACACAGCAGCACCAAGGATAAACCCTGTTGAAGTTACTTTTAAGTCACTTTGTTTAACCGCTTCTAATAAAAGTTCAAAAGATACGGCACCGATAAGGATCCCTGTACCAAAAGCCATGATCCAAGCAGTCCATTTTCTTGGAATACGGAAAGCAATCCCTGTAAATGAACCGAGCAGTACAGCGGATCCCGCTATTCCTCCCCATAAAGCGGCTTGCAGCATGATACATAACCCTCTCCTGTTTTTTTATCAATTTTTCCTTGATTAATTCTTTCTATACATCTCGAAAAGTAAACAAAAAAAGAATAATGGGCTTATTTAAGCCCATTATTCTTTTTTAACTTTTTGGTTGATTTCCGCTACAGGATACTCGCTTTCCGGGGGGTGTGCGGTGAGCCTCCTAAGCGCTTCGCACTTTCAGGAGTCTCACCTGTCCCACTAATCCCCCAGGAGTCTCGCTTCCTTATACTTCAATCAACTTTTCAATGATTAAAAAGAACTTTAGAATTCAAAGCATCAATCTTTTAGAAAAGAAATAATATTTTAAAAATCGTTTCGTTTAGGATCATTTTGATCATTTATCCCAAACTCTTCACTTGGTTTATTCAGATGATTAAATTGTCGGTCACGAGCAATTGTATGTGGTCTGTCTAAATCCAGATCAGATGAATGTCCTTCTGTAGCTTGTTCCTTTGAACGTCCTGTACTGAAATCTGCGAGCTTTGTTTTATCCTTCCATTCAGCAGGGTCCGGACTTTGAATCGTTGTCTGTTCCATTCTTCTGCTCAATTTATTCAGTGTACGCGCAGCTGTTTCTCTTCCGCCCAATCCAAATGCGAGACCGAAAGCAATTGTAAATCCGCCTAGAACGAGGATAAATGCAGCATTTACAATTGTTTTTGCTACACCAAGCTGGTCAAGTGCCATGAAGAAAGCCAGTGTAATAATCGTATATTTAGCAATATTACCTAATAGTTTACTCTCTGTTTCCTGCTTCACCATGCTCATTACAACACGTTTTACTAGGTGACCGGCGTAAAATCCAATTCCTAGAATCAGAACGGCTGTTAACACCATTGGGATATAAGCAAGAACGACCGTTAAAATACCAACTAAACTTTCAAGGTTAACGAGATGCAGGGCTTCGATCGTAAACAATAGCACGACTACGATTTGCGCTGCATAACCTATTATTTCTGAAATGGTTAATGTTTGGCTGCTTTTATGAAGAGACCCAAGTCCCATTTTATAAAAAATACCGTTAAATCCTACTCGTTCTAACAATGAAGTAACAGCATGCTTCACCCATTTCCCGACCCATAAACCTGCTGCAACAAGAATAATCGCAACAATAATGTTCGGAATCATATCCATGATGCGGCCAAGCATTCCTACAGCCGGACCTGAAATTCCTTTGATGTCTAATGTTTCAAGAGCTGAAATGACAACCGGTATTAAGATGAACACATAAACAATCGTACCGATTAATTGAGAAAGTGAAGTTTTATCAAGTGCTCGTTCCGCACCTAATTTTGAAGCAAGTCGATCGGTACCGATACTTTGCAAGAAGTTAACGAGAATCTCCTTAACAATCTTCGCCACAAGCCAACCGACAAATAGAATGATAGCCGCGCCTATAAGCTTTGGTATAAAGGCAAAGAATCCATTAAGCATACCTTCTAGCGGCTTGGAGATAGCGTCGATGCCTAGTGCAGAAAGTACAGCAGGCAAGAAAAGTAATAAAGTCAGATAAAATACAGCTTTTGAAGCGGATTGAACTGCCTTATCAGCATGAATCTGGTTACTCGTCAATCTAAAACGGTACAACAAGCTTTGAAATCCTTTATTACGCCCTACTTTTCTAATTAACATGGCTAATACTGAAGCGATCAACCAAGCCACAGCTGCAATAAGGACAGCTTTTAAAATATTTGGAATGGCGGCAGCGATAACACCTAAAGCATTTGAAATAGGCTGTGCCACATATGGAAGGCTTAGCATGTTCAAGAACATTACAATAGCTACTGCCATCAAGATCCAGAATACAACTTTACTGACGATCTCTTCTGGTGAATATTTAGCAGACCTTTGTTCGACCCGGTCTCCGTTTGTATCCGGTCTCATCCAGCGTGCCATTTTATTATCAAAATCTGTTTTGTGAAGTGCACCTTTTACTGCTTTTGCTACTAATGAGGCGATTAGCCATCCGATTAAGAGGACAAGAATTGCGAGCAATAAATCTGGTAATCTGCCGAGGTATGCCATCCAAGAATCTGTTACTGTGTTGTAATCGTACATTTTCTTCCTCCTTTATATTAAAAGTAAAATAAATGATGTCTCATTTGCTGTACTTTCCCAATGGAAGTTTTATTTAAACAACCAAATGGGCTTTTGTTTCAGGATATATTTTACAATTTTGATAGAATCATATATAATCGAATTGTTATGCAAACGTTTTCAACAAGGAGTAGAAGCCAATGTGGACACACCATACAAAATAGTTTAATTACATATCCCTGCATTACTGACATTCTATAGTGAGCAAATAAATTTCATATGCACACTTGCCGCAGGAGAAGTCTGTGGTTTTTTTGTGTTCATTTTTAAGGAGTGGTCAATTTGATAAACGTCCAAAATCTATCAAAACATTATAAAATAGCAAAACGCGACCCAGGTTTAAGAGGTGCAATTAAGTCTTTGCTCTATCGAAAATACGAAATTAAAGAAGCAGTTAAAGGAATCGATTTTCAAATTGAAGCGGGTGAAATGGTAGGTTATATCGGTGCAAATGGTGCAGGTAAATCAACCACCATTAAGATGCTGACCGGCATATTGACTCCCACATCGGGTGAGGTAAAAGTCAATGGCATTATCCCTTACGAAAACAGGCAAAAGAATGCCTCTCACATCGGTGCTGTTTTTGGTCAGCGAACTCAATTATTTTGGGATATTCCTGTTCGTGAAAGCTATGAACTTCTCAAACACATTTACGAGATTCCCCAAAAGCAATACGAAGAGACACTTGCAGAATTTGTGGAGGTTCTTCACCTTGAACCATTGCTTGGAATCCCGGTTAGACAGCTCTCATTAGGTCAAAAAATGAGATGTGAGCTTGCCGCTGCGTTTCTGCATCGTCCAAAAGTGGTTTATTTGGATGAACCGACAATTGGATTGGATGTGGCTGTTAAAGTTAGAATCCGTAACTTTATTAAACAAATGAACGCAAGATATGGAACGACGGTAATTTTAACGACTCACGATATGCAGGATATTGAAGAAATCTGTCAGCGAATTATCATTATCGACGATGGAACTGTCATTTACGATGGTTCGATCGATCGTATTAAATCTCAATTCGGAGATAAACGCGTTATTCATTTTGAATTAGAAAACGCCTCTCACTTTACCCTGCCTGGGAGACTTGTTCACGATGCAGAAATCCTTCCAAAAGAGGAAGAAGACCCGCATAAAGTATCCATTACTTTCAGCAGCAAAGATATAACTGGAGCAGAAGTAATCAGCATCATTATGAACCACTATCCTGTCGTTGATCTGACGATTGCTGATCCGAAAATCGAAACAATCGTTGAAGAAATTTATGGCAAGGGAATGAAAAAGGAGGTGCGACATGAGGAAGTATTTTGAGTTTGCACGTGTACAAATGCAAGTGCACGCTGCTTATTCAGCATGGTTTTGGGCAAATACGCTATCCGTTCTTTTAAGAATGCTCGTTATTTACTTCTTTTGGAGCGCCGTTTACAGTAATCGCGCCAACATAGAAGGACTGCCTTTTAAAGGAATGATTACGTATATTATCATCGCCATGTTTTTACAGATGTTTGTATCTGGTGTGGGTAAAGAACTTGCTCATACGATAAAGGATGGCAATGTGGCGATTGAACTCATGCGTCCTTACCATTTAATCACAAGACTTATCGCCATGGATATGGGAGATAAAGTGATTTATTTCATTCGCGGTGCCCTTCCTTTAGGAATACTTGCCTATTTTTTTTTGGATGTCACCTTCCCTCAAACATGGTTATCCGGTATTTTATTTCTTTTAAGTGCCCTTTTGGGAATCTGGATCGGAACATTTTTTGATCTTCTCATTGCTATTCTCGCTTTTTGGACGATTAATTTATGGGGTCTCGAAGTTATGAAAGAGGCGGTTGTATCGTTTTTTTCAGGAGCTCTTGTACCGCTCATCTTATTTCCGGAATGGTTTCAAACCGTGAGCTTATTTTTGCCGTTTCAAGCGATGGTTTATGTACCTGTTGCGATTTATACAGGCATCTTAACAGGAACGGACGTGTGGATGGCTTTAGGTTCACAGTTCATTTGGGCGTGTCTCCTTTTTGTTTCTTTACGTGTTTTATGGTCGGTTGCCATTAAGAAAGTTACCATTTTCGGAGGATAGGAGGGGTTTGAATGAAGCGATATGTAAAATTGTATTACTTGTTCTGCAAACAAAATCTCAAAGTCATGATGGAGTATCGATTAGATTTTCTGCTTGGCGTACTTTCTGTTATGCTGCAGCAATTCGCAGGCATCTTCTTTGTAAAAATTGTATTCGATCATATTGAACAATTAAACGGATGGACATTTTATGAAATTCTCTTTATCTATGGAATTGCTGCAACAGGACGATCTATCCATCATATTTTCTTTGATAATCTTTGGACATTAGGATGGCAATATATTCGGCCAGGAAAGTTTGATCGCCTGCTCATTCGCCCAATTAATCCTTTGTTCCACTTTATCGCGGATCGTCTTCAGCAGGATGGTTTTGGCCAGTTGTTTATAGGCATCATTGTATTAGGAACAGCTATGCCTCACCTCAATATCACTTGGGGCTTCATGGCTTATTTCATTCTTGTTGTGATGATTTTGGCGTCCGGCTTCATATTTGTCGCCGTAAATTTATTTTTTGCTGCTTTGTCTTTTTGGATGGTCGACAGTCTGCCGATCGTTTGGACCGTTTTCAATTTAAGCGATTTTGCCAGATACCCTTTAACGATTTATCATAAAGGAATCCGTCAATTGCTGACATGGATTATTCCATATGGATTTACTGCTTTTTATCCTGCTGCCTATTTTATAAAGGGCTCCGGATTTAAAAACCTGGCATTATTGACTCCATTTGTGGCTGTTGTATCTTGCATCGCTGCCTATTGGTTTTGGAAAAAAGGACTTCGGGCTTTTACAAGTACGGGAAGTTAACACAAAAAAGCTGGCTATTTGTCATAGGTTTGACATTTAACCAGCTTTCTTTTTATTTCTTAATGACCCCGCAAAGAACCCTGTCACCGGAATTCCCTGATGGATCTGTTTTGTAATCATCCTCTTGATCGTGAACGACAAGCGCAGTACCGCCATTTGTGTATAACGAATTTGGTTTTCCTTCTTCGAGTGTTACCATCGCCGATAATACCTCACCATGAATGACACCGCTTTTGTTGGCTGTCACATTTTCGATATCACCGACATGCGGCCCTTTCGGATTCAAAAACCCATGCTGTTTGTTCGTAACATTAAAATGACTTCCGGCAGATTTAAAATCTGGAGGCGTGCATATCGCTTTTTCATGAAAATGAATACCATGCGGGCCAGGTTTTATACCAGCAGCATTCACCCCTATTTTAACTCCTTCTGCAGTTTGGGTTAATGTGGCTTCCCCCGCTTTATCGCCTTTTGTGTTTATTAGATTAACAACAATAGATCCTGCTCTTAATTTACTCGATGTTTCTTGTGTTTCTTTTATCTGGTGATCTTTATGCTTGTTTTTATTTCCACAAGCGGAAAGTGCAGCGACAAGCAATATGATGAAAAGAATGGATAAACTTTTTTTCAAAAAAATAACCTCCTGATGATTTGATGGTATATTCTCCGCCCAATCATCCAGGATTTAAACCTCTTACTTAAAGAAAACTTGACTAGTTCTAAAGTTAATTTGTGGGCAAATGTTCTACTATTCCATTAAAAATTGAGTTTCCAGCATGCTTTCAACACAATTTCCCTCGGCTAAGTGAACATAGTAGGCTTTTGATTGCTCTCTGGAACTTACAACATGCGATAATTTACCATCTATAAAATGCAGTGCTGCCCCATCATCTGCTGCATAACCTGCTTTTAACCCTTCTTTAATCAGTTTTTGAAAAGCGGGCCGTCTTTCTGCTTCTCCATCATAATGAGGACAATGACTTCCTTGCAGCCAACCTAAGCATTCAATGCCCTGAAGTGGGCCGAATGAATCTGTTACGCCTTCCTCAAACCAGCAGAGAGATCCTGCGCTTAATCCGGCTAAAATTTTCCCTTCTTCATATGCTTCTTTTAATAACGAGTCCAGTCCCCATTCCCTCCACAATGCGAGAAGGTTCTTTGTATTTCCTCCGCCAACGTAAAAGATATCCTGTTTCTGAATGAATTGTTTTAAATGAAGAGGCGGTGAAAACAAAGAGAGATGATTTGGAACACAGTTTTCATTTTCAAAAGCATTGTAAAAGCGGTCAATGTAGTCCTTTGAATCTCCGCTTGCTGTCGGGATAAAGCAAATGTGCGGTTTTTCGGCATGACTTTGTGAAAGGATGTACCGGTCGAGTTTTTTATTTTCCGGTTCCATCGAAAACCCGCCTCCACCCAAGGCAATGATTTGTTTCTGTTTCATTGTTGAAACACCCCTTTTACAAAACAATTCAATTTGTTATGGCGCTTTCCTGTTGGAGAACTAAAGAAAAAGAGACGTGGAACAAAAGTAAATATACTTTTGGACCAGCCTCATATGCTCTTAGTCTTTTCGAAATGTAGTTTTTTTTTCGATATGCTCTTATTTTTGTTCGTTAATTGCTTATTTTTGTCCGATAAAAAAAGTCATTACCGAGGGACTGATTAATAAACGTTAAACGTCGCGTCGAAGTGCTTTAAGAACATCCACAGTCGTCGCTTTTGCAGCTGGTCTCCAGCCTGATAATAGGGTTACTCCCATACAGATGGTCACGGCAATAACCGTTAAACTCCATGGAATGTAGGAAAGCATGAATCCTTCTGGTGCTTTCTCATGCATGAACTGTTCGACAATAATGGGAAAGGCAAAGTTTACGCTGTAGCTTACGATATAAGCGAGAAGCGTTCCAAGACCTACTCCCCACAAACCGATATAACCGCTTTCTAAAAGGAAAATTCGTTTTATCGTTTTTGGAGTAGCCCCTATCGCCTTCATGATCCCGATGTCTTGTGAACGTTCGGTTACAGCCATCGTCATCGTGTTAAAAATACCAATCGAAGCAATTAAGACAGCAATCGCACCAATTAAAATAAGTCCTGCCTTAAAAAGCGTAAAGTAGACGTTCATCTCTTTTAGTTCTTTTATGATAGAATACGTTTGATAATCCATCTTCTCAATTTTGTCCGTTACTGCTTTCACGTCTTCTGCTGTAGCCGTATAAACTTTTACTTCATCATACGTTTTCACTTCTTTAGCTGGATTTGTTCCAGAACCGTCTTCCCCTACAAGAGAAATTACTTCATTATATAAATCATCTGTAATAAAAACCGAATTATCGCTTATCCATTCTTTTACAGGCTTCTTTCCGATTCCCACTACTTTTACTTCAAGTGTCTTTTCAGGGGTATTTGACTGTGTTTCACTGTCTTTACCTTTCAAATGGTACGTGAGTGTTTTGTTTAAAATATCTCCTTTATAGGATAATTCTTTTAGCTTTTTCTGAGCTTCTTCCTCGCTAAGACCATTCGCAAAGTCTTTCGGTGGCGTCTTGCTTAATTCTTGCGCAAACTGATATCCGACAACGACTTCATTTTTACTCGCCGGCATTCTTCCTTTTGCTAATTCAAAACCCGCTTTCTTTTCTGAAGGCATATGTGCACTCATGACATTTGTCATGATTTGATAATCCCCAATTGTAACACGGTCCACTGGGGCGGATTTTTTGCGTGTAACGGCTTTGACTTTACCTATTTTTTCGAGCTTCTTAACATCCTTCTCATTCATTTCGCCATTTTCTTTATTAACGGTGATTTCGTTTACCATCCTAAATTCCATAACATTATCAATTGCCGACTTATGTACAGCAAAACCGACCGATGCAAGCATAATTAAAAACGCACAGCCGATCGTGGATGCAAGGATCGTCATCCACACACGCGTCTTGTTTTTTTTCATGTTGCTTCTTACAAATCGATGTTTATCTTTGAACCTCATGAAGTTTTCTCCCTTCCTGTAAATATCCATCAATGATTTCTACTTTTCGATGAGCAATGGAAGCCACTTCATGATCGTGAGTAATCATTAAAAAGGTGATTCCGAATTTTCTATTAAGCTCTTTAATAAAAGTTAAAAGCTCTTTCTCATTTTCTGAATCCAAGCTGCCCGTTGGTTCATCCGCTAATATTAACGGAGGGTTCAAAATAAGTGCTCTAGCGATACTGACACGCTGCTGCTGTCCACCAGAAAGTTCTCCTGGATAATGCGCTTGATACGGATCAAGTCCAACGCGCTTTAGCATCTCTGACGTTCTTTCTTTTCGCTCTTTCTCTCCTATTCCTTGCAAAACAAGCGGAAACTCCACATTTTCATACGCTGTCATGGAAGGGATCAGCTGAAAACTCTGAAAGATAAACCCTAGGTTATTTAAGCGAAATTCTGCCCATTTAGATTCGGAAAGACCGCTGACTTGCGTGCCATTGAGCTGAATCGAACCAACTTCCGGCTGAATAAATCCAGAAATCAAGTTTAATAGTGTTGATTTTCCAGAACCGCTTCTACCTACTACAGCGACAATCTCACCTTGTGCTACGTGCAGGTTAATATCGTGAAGAACGGGAACAATGTTTTCTTTTCCTTTTTTCCCTATCTTAAAAGCATAAGATAGATTTTCTACAGAAATCATAAAGCCACCCCTTATGTATTAAGTGTACTATTTATTATAATACACTTATACCACTCGTTACCCTTAAATGTCAATACATTCCAATTAAATTTTTTCTGTAAGGTAGGAGAGACACACCAGGTGCAATTAGCTAGCTCACCTTACCCCCTCGCAGAAAGCGAGCATCCTGTAACGGAAATCGACCACTTACAAAAGTTATAATAAAACAGCCCATTTTAAAAAGAGGAATTAAAGGGAACAGAATCGTATAGTAACAAAAGCGGACATCTAGGAGGGATACATATGTTAAAATGGCAAACCCAAGAGGGGTATACGAATCTAGTAAAAGACCTCGTAGCCATACCAAGCATCACAAACCAAAACGGAGAAATGCTGATGGCAGAGCATCTTTACCACATCCTCTCTTCCCTTGATTATTTCACGGAGCACCCTGAACATGTACGGCATCATCCAACTCCTGACGGCAGAAAACTAGTAACAGCTTTTGTTCAGAACGATCCTTCCATCAAAGAAACGATCATACTGTTAAGTCATTTTGACGTTGTTCCTGTAGACGATTTTGGAGAGTGGAAACACTTAGCTTTCCGCCCAGATGAACTAACGGAAAAAATGAATGCCCATATAGATATGCTTCACCCTTTCGTTCAAGAGGATATTAAAAGCGGAGAATGGCTGTTCGGCCGAGGGACGATGGATATGAAAGCCGGTGTTGCTCTTCATCTATCAATGATTGAGAAAGCAGCGACCGGACACTTTAAAGGCAACGTTCTTATGATTTCTGTTCCAGATGAAGAGGTTCATTCAGCAGGAATGCTGGCAGGCGTAAGTGTTCTCAGACAGCTGCAGGAGGAGTATGGTATTCATTACATTACGTGTTTAAACGGAGAACCTAGCTTTACGAAATATCCTGGGGACACTTCTCACTATATGTATACCGGTTCTTCAGGAAAGATTTTACCTGGCTTTTTATGCTATGGAAAAGAGACTCATGTTGGCGAGCCTTTTGCAGGCTTGAACGGAAATGCGATGGTAGCCGAAATTACACGAGAATTAGAATGGAACATCGATTATTGTGAGAAGTTCGGTGATGAAGCAACACCAGTCCCAACGAATCTCATTCAAAAAGATTTAAAAGATCATTACTCTGTACAAATACCGCATGCAGCAGTAACTCTCTTTAACATTATGATGTTCAACAGACCACTCGCAGACATTACAGCCATGTTATTAAAAAGCGCTCAAGAGGCTGCAGCACACCTAGAAGACCGTCTTTATAAAAGAAGTCAGACATTCTCTAAAATTGTCCCGTTCACACCGAAAAAAGAGAAAATCAATGTGATTACTTTTCATGATCTGTATGAGCATGCAGTAGAAAAATACGGACAGGAAGAACTTGATCGACGTGAAAACTTGCTGCAGTCCAACAATCCGAATGCAGATGAAAGAGAGCTGACGATCCAATATGTCTATGAGCTCGCAAGCATCTGTAAAGATTTGGCACCCATGACAGTCCTTTTTTACACGCCGCCTTTTTACCCGGCTGTTTGTTCGAGTGATCATCCTTTAATTCAAATGACAACCAAGCAAGTCATCGATCATGCCAGGAATCATTTTAAAAACGAACTAAATCAGGTTCATTATTTTAGCGGTCTATCTGATTTGAGCTATGTGAATTTTAAAGGGAATGCTCGTGACCTTTCCACTTTTACAGCCAATTTTCCCTTGCTGGGATCACGTTATCATGTCCCATTCGATGATATGAGGGAGCTTGATGTTCCTGTGTTGAACATTGGTCCGATGGGAAAAGATGCACATCAATGGACCGAGCGGCTGGAGATTAAACGGACGATAGAAGAAACTCATCCGCTGATCATTTTTGCAATGGAATCCTTATTTGAAAACGTTAAAAAGCTGGCTCAAAAATAATTGAGCCAGCTTTTTCATTATGAATAATAGATGTCCCTTATCTTTTGGGCAATCGTATCAACGTTATTTGCTACTTGCTGTACACCGAATCCCATATAAAGCGGTGAAGTAATGTAACGCGGCATGATCTTGCAATATGTTGTCTCATGTTTTTTATAAAAGAACAAGTTATAGCTAGTGCTGTTCTTGCTAAAATGATGAAGGATAAAGTGTGCCGCATTTTGAATACATTCCGCATACAAGGAAAGTTCGGCATCTTTTTCCCATACGACGTTCAGTTCATAAAAACCGACTCGCGGCTCAGTGGATACGGTGAATTTCACACCCGCTTCTTCCAAGATTGGAATTCCTTCAAATTGGCTTTCCGAAAAATTATGCAGACAATCCACATCATCCAATCCGATAATCTGCATGTGCGGATGACGTATCGTACCGCCTGACAATGGTCCATGATTTTTAAAAAACATGACCGACCGGTATTTACCGCTATTCATCATTTGATTCCAATGCTGTAATCCAAAATGGATAACTTTGTACAAATGTTCTTTTGGATATGTCGATAACTCCCCTTCACATTCATCCGTTTCTATTAAAACGGTTTGGAAGGCATTGTCGAGCACCGTGTATTTGTTCTTCACGAGAATGATTGATCCGTCCTGATCCAGCACCTCTTCTAACAGATCGATGCGGCAAAATGGACATGGTGTCTCTTTGTTCCTGATACTATTTGGTTTTTGTGCTCCTACATCTGTAAAAAAGGTAAGTTGTGTATGTTTCATATGTCTCTCTCCGCTTGTTTGTTTCCTGCCTATTTATTATGCGTACAAAGTTTAATTCAAAATTCCTTTTTCATTGGATTGATCATCTTCTGAAATTCTTTCCCATGTGAGTTTGCCGTTCTTCGAGTCAATCGTGCCCAGCCAGTCATAATTCAAAGGAATATTTAACCTGGCTGCTAGACTCTGTACGTTTGATGTTGTGGTATAGACTTTTACATTAACATAATTCCAGAGTTCGCCCAAATAACTTTGTGCTCCATAAGGTTCATTTAAAGTAAGATGAGAGACTTCCCTTAAATAGGTTTTCGTTAAAGTGAGCTGCTCATTTGAAGGCAAATCATCCGGATAAACGATATAGACAGTTAAAGTATCCCCGGTCTGGACCGCTATCGTACTCTGGATATCATGCTGATGCCTCATATCATGTTTGACTTTTGTTAAAATCGCCTGATTAGCATAAGGAACTTTTAGAGTCTGTTCTTCCGCTTTCTTAATATCATCACTTGAATGCTTTGGGATATCTTGAATGAATTGAACAAATATAATAATGCATGCAACCCCGAGAGCTAAACTCAAACTTTGATGAAACCAATGGTAAAACCAGCTTTTAGGAGCAGGCGGTTTATGGAGGTCCCGTGCTTTTTGGAGAACATTTTGTCTGTGATCATCTTTAAAAGTGATGGACTTAAGACGTCCATGATTCAAAATTTCTGGCAGTTGCTTTAGTGGATCTTCCATGTTTCATCACCTCTTTTCCAGTTTTCGTTTTAGCATCTCTCTTCCCCGTTGTAGGAGAGTCCGGATTGTCGGTTCTTTTTTATAGAGTACTTCACTAATTTCCTGGACGGACAGTTCTTTGAAATAATACAAAAGTATAACCTCTCTATACTTCAATGGAAGCTTCAACACTTCGTCAGCTAAAGCTTCATGTTCACTTTTTTGTACGATTGTGAGCTCTGGAGTTAAGTTTGAGGACTGTTTCGACTTTCCAAAACGATCAATAACATGAATGTATTTTTTCCATCCACTTCTTAAATAGTCCTTACAAAGATTAACGGTTATGGCATATACCCACGTTTTCACAGATGATTCATTTCGAAATCCTTCTTTATGTATGAAACACTTTACAAACACTTCTTGCGCTAAGTCTTCTGCCAGTTTACGGTCTTTTACATATGTATAAGCCAGCCTTATAACCTGGTCCTGATAAAGGTCCATAATTTGAATGAGCCATTCTTCTTGTGATAGATATTTCCATTCTTTGTCATGGTCATTTATTTTTGGAATTTGTTTCATGTCCTCTCCCCTCCTTCTTTTAACAATTCATGTTTTAGACGGTTGAAGTTATAAAATTTATTCACTATTTTTCAATGTAATGTTGCAACTGCATATACCTCTTCTATTTATTGTAAATCTATTAATATAAATCTACTATACGAATTCCATTAAAATACATTTTTATCCTTCCTGCCGTCGAATTCTGTTTCTTATTGTAATAATTTGAAACATAAATGTAATATTATTTCGCGATAATTGACGTATAAACAATGTTATAATCTTTTTTATAACGAGAAATTGGTAACATTTGCACTTTTAAGGAGGAGTACCATTTTGAAACGTAAGCTTGTAATGGCTACATTATCTCTTAGCCTAGCATTTCAAACATATACTACATACTCTGCTTCGGCGGAATCATTGTCAGAAATAAAACAAAAGCAAGAACAAAATAAATCAAATCAAAGCAAGAAGGAAAATGAACTGAACCACAACCATGGTCAGCAAGATACGACACTTCAACAGATCGAAACGCTGCAAAGTTCAATAGAGAAAACAGCACAGGATATAAAAGGCAAACAACAATCGATTGATCTAACAAAAGCGAATATCGAACAACTAAAAAAAGAAATCGGCGTACTTGAAAAAAGAATTGCAGAACGCGATAAACTGCTAAAAGAACGTGTCACTTCGATGTATGAGAGCGGCGGAGCCGTTTCATATTTAGACGTTTTACTAGGCTCTAAAGATTTCGGTGATTTCATCGACCGTGTTTTTGCGCTTAACGTGATCGCTGAACAAGATAAAACGATTCTCGAAGAACATAAGAAAGATAAAATGGCAGTGGAAGACAAAAAAGGAAAAGTGGAAAGCGAACTTACTTCCCTTAACCAAGAATTAAAGGAATTAGAAGGCCTAAATCAGCAGCTGAGCAGCCAAAAGAAACAAAAAGATACATTGCTTGCTAGTTTAAAAGAAGAAGAAGGCCATATTGAAAAGGATATGATGGACCTTCAAGAACAAAATGAACTATTAGCGGCACAAGAAGCAACAATCAAGGCGGAAATAGCGCGTGCCAAACGTGAAGAAGAAGAGCGCAAAAAACGTGAAGCTGCTCAGGCAGCTGCAGCAGCGGCTGCCGCGGCAAAAGCAAAGGCTGAAGCAGCAGCAAGAGCAAAAAGCAGCAATTCTGGTTCATCTCCAGCACCAACACCAACACCAGAACCAGCGCCGGCACCATCTTATAGCGGACACAGTGATTTCATAACACCAACTCAAGGAATCGTAACATCTGAATTTGGTGTGAGAAGCTCAGGTATGCACGAGGGTATGGATATTTCAAAACACGGCGGCAACGTCCCAATTGTTGCTGCAGCATCTGGTACAGTATCCAGATCTTACAAATCATCTAGTTACGGAAATGTTGTATTCCTTAGTTCTTATATCAATGGACAATTATATACAACAGTCTATGCACATATGACGATGAGAGCGGTAAGTTCTGGCCAGACTGTTTCTCAAGGTCAGCTTTTAGGCTATCAAGGTAACACTGGACATTCCTTTGGGCAGCATTTGCACTTCGAACTGCACAGAGGTGAATGGAATCAGGCCAAATCGAACGCAATAAACCCTAGACCGTATATTTATTAAACATAAAAGGACGCAGAGAATACTTCTCTCTGCGTCTTTTTTACATAGCTCCTCCAAGTAATCGGCGTATAGGGTGACGTGTGTATTCTGACATAAGCCGATAATGCGGACGTATAATTTCCGGAACAACATAAGCAGAAACAGTCGCTCCCGGAAATCTCTTCGTGTTCAATACTTCGATGATTTCTCCGTATGTTCCCGTCCCGATTCCATGCCCGAATACAGAACCGTTTCCAAGATCGATTACATTTTCCCCTTGCCATTGCGGAGTTCTAGGATCGTGCTCCGGATTTTTAACATATCTTACATCTCCAGGTATTGAAGAACCGGATGGAACTGCCGTAATCTGCATATCTTCGTCGTGTTCTGTACTGTAGAGAAGCAATCCATTAAACAATTGATTAAACATCCTCGCACCAATACTTTCTAGAACCGCCTTGTATAACATGATCATGATCGCCGTCGTACATTCGAATCCATATTTTTTGCCATTGATAAAAATGTCCGTAATAGCATCAGATGGACGAACATCCGGCCGAAGTGAAAAACCGCCATAGGCAGTACGTCTCCAATAATCCGGATTACAGCGTGCGTTTACAAACGTAGCAAAACCAGCCCCGCTGTCGCGTAAAGCATTTGCGGCAGATACTGTATTTGCCCGCATGACTGCTTCAAACAAAAACTGATGTGGACTTGAATAATAGAACGATTCTCTTGATTCACTTAACTTTCGCCCAATTTGTTTTTGTGCGGAGGTAAGCTGGTTAAACCCCGTTATTTGATCTAATTCGACTGAGTACCCATTAATATAAATCAATTCTCTCCCCCCTGTCTGCACAGGATATTACATACTATGGCAAGGCGGGAGAAGTGGTGTTTTTTAAGCGCCTTTATTTTGGAGGAAACTGAATTTCATTTTAATGTTTCTTGCTTTCTTTTTGCTTTCCACTGCTGCATTTTTCTTTCTAACTTGTTTTATATGCAAATATCTTGTTTGCAAATGCTGACCGAATCCTTCACCCATCAGCTGAAAAGCGTAAATTCCTATGGCAAACATCATGATAGGACCTAATGCAATAAAAGGTTTCGCCATAATGAGGTTATAATAATCTCCTACAAGTCCAGACCATTCATTCGATATAGAAGTCGGGGGATCCGCCATCATTGGATTATAGTCAATATCAGTCCCGCCAAAAAAGAGTTTAAAGTAGCCAAGATGCGCAAAGATAATCAACACTTGTACGCATTGCTGGCACCAGACGATTACGAGCTTTGGCAATAGGTGGGGCATCACATGTTTTCGAAAAACCCTCCAGCGGCTCGCACCTAATACTTTCGCTCCTTCGATAAAGTCTTCTTGTAGCGTAGATATAAGCAAGTTTCCGATCAGCGAGCTTAATAACGGGACAACCAATATCGTTAAAATAAAGATCTCGATTCCTACTCTTTCTGTAAAGGAATAAAGAAAATACTCTTTCTTCTCAGGTAATTTTAGCTGTTCTATCAATACCGGGGACAGAATAAAGACCGAGATAATGGTAAGAGGAATAAAATAAAAGGAATTTAATAACTGCTCTAGTCCATTCCTCACCTTTTCTGGCAAATAAAAAGCAATCGGTATTGCAACGATTAAACCTGCTATAACTCTCAAAAAACCAATGATTATGACGCTAAGAAGTGTATATTTAGCCCCTTGCAAAACTTTCAGAGAAATATCGTACCCTGCCATATCCGTTCCAAGCGGAAACTTGAATGACGGCTCAACAGGTGCTGAATCAACCAATGTACCCGAATCATCATACAAATTAGTAATTTGCCTAATTTGGCTATCGAAAAAAATTTCATGAACAAAACTAGCGATAATCAATCCGGCAATGATGGAAAATCCCAGCCAAAATTTAAAATTACGAATCATACCACCTCACCTCTTTTCGCAAATCTTAAACCAATCCATTCCAGCATTGAATAAAAAAGAAAGAATGGAATGACGAGTAAAATAAGACAAGCTGCGAGCATCACTGGTCTGAAATCATGGTACATATAATGCGTAATTCCATGGATATTAAATATAATCTCAACTAGCAATAAGTTAGAGATCATAAACCATAAAACAGATTTCGAGAAATGGAACACACCTTCGCTCGTATTTCGAGTTACGTGTACAATTAAAACATATAGACGCTTCATTCCTTTTGCGATGCTCATTTCCACATAAGGTTTTGCCAGTTCATCCTCTGTCAAAAGCACCATCATTTTATAAAAATAAACAAAAGGCAAAATCATAAGACAGATGATTGGAACAGCATAAATACGTTCGTCGCCAAGTGAAGATACATTGGAGATCAGAACACCTGTATGTTTGTAAACCGCTACAATAAACAGCTGGGCAAGAGCAAAAACTAATAAATCCGGCAGGGATTCAAGCATGGTAAGCACGTTTTTAATTCCTGCTCTAATAAAATGAGGCATTATTGAGGTACACCATGTTAACAGCTGTGCCAGACAAAACGCGATGATTAATGCTGCGAACAGAATCGTTAACGAATACAAATAAGGTTCGATAATATCCGGGAAAAACATCCTCTCCTGACCTTGGTTAAAATAAATCATCTTGTTAAAATGCATGATTTGAACAAAAACACCCTTTACCTTTTGTAAATAAGATGAAAAATCTTTTTTTATGATTAATTCCGGTAATCCACTGATTAAAATAATTGAAATAATGGTTAGTGTAAGCTGTATGATAAGTCTTTTCAGTATTTTCATCTTCTCCGTCCCCTTTCTCTATAAATGTTTTGACGAATATATCCTTTCTTTTCATTCATTCTTTTTCCAAAACAAGGATAAAACTTCGTATTCAAAACCATATTAAGGATGAGAAAACACGGAATCGAGGATTCATATGTTAAAGAAATCAGCTATTGGGGCAGTAATCATGATTTGTTTTCTTTTCTTGTCCCATCAACCATCACTTGCAAAAGAACCTTTAACTTATTTTCCCATCGCTAAAAAAGGAGAAGTTCTCAGCTGGAAAGAAGTAAATGAACTCCTTCCGAAAGGTTCTACTTTTAAAGTCATTGATCTTGAGACAGGTTTTTACTTTAATGTGCAAAGAAGAGCAGGTAATCGGCATGCGGACGTACAGCCATTAACAAAGGATGATACGGCCGTTTTGAAGCATCTGTATAACGGAAAATGGAGCTGGAACCGCCGTGCCATACTGATACCTGTAAACGGCAGAATGCTCGCTGCAAGTATGCATGGGATGCCCCATGGAAGCGGTGCTTTGCCAAATGGTTTTCCAGGTCATTTTTGCATCCATTTCTTAGGCAGTTCAACTCACCGTTCCCGGAATGTCGATCCCTCTCACCAGCTCATGATATTAAAAGCCGGTGATCAGCTTGATCGATATGCATCAGGAGCAAGTGCTAAAGATGTGGTTTCCATGTTCCTTGTCGGCATGAAGCAGCAGGATTATAAAATTGCGAAGCCATCACTAAGTGCTCAGCTCCAGCAGGATGAAGAGATTCATGACCAGTTCAAAGGAATAACAAGCATGCAATATGAAATAAAAGAAAAAAGTCATAGGTACCCGCCGATTGTCAGAACAGAATTGACAGCAAAAATCAAAAGCTTTGATGAGGACGGCAAACATAACATCACCTACTCCTTTTTCTTAGAAAGAAAATCAATAACAGATGGATGGAAGATTATCAAAATAAAACGCTGACGCCCTTAAGCTCGTAAACCAATGAGCTTAAGGTTTTTTTGTAACCAAAAACCAAAATACGAATTATATTAGATTTTTTTATGAGATTGTTCGTATTTATCTTGAATTACCCCCGGTTTCTTGTTATATTTACCAATGGAAAAAGAATTTAAAGTTGAGAACGCTTTCGAGGGGGATATGATGAATACCCATTATGACATCATTATAGTTGGCGCTGGACCTGCAGGAATATTTACAAGCTACGAACTTACAAGACAGCTTCCTGAAGCAAAAGTTTTATTACTAGATAAAGGCCATGATATTTACGCGCGGTCTTGTCCGATATTAGAGAAAAAGATTCAAAAATGTCCTCCTGCAGCAGGAAGAAAAGAGTTTGCTGGCTGTTTGCCCGCTTGTTCCATTACAAATGGATTTGGTGGTGCTGGCGCTTATTCTGACGGAAAATTTAACATTACGAGTGAATTTGGCGGCTGGATGACAGATTATCTTTCTGAAGACAAAGTCGTGGAATTGATTAAATACGTGGATGAGATCAACTTAGAGCATGGGGCTACCGATTCGATTACTGATCCATTAACTCCTGAAGTAAAAGATATTGAAAAACGCGGATATGCTGCAGGGCTTAAGCTTTTGCGTGCACAAGTGCGTCATCTTGGTACAGAGCAAAATCTTCAAATCCTAAAAAGCATCTATGAACATTTAAAAACAAAAATTGAAATGAAATACAAAGCTGAAGTTGAGGACATTGTGACCGAGCGGACTGAACAAGGTCATGTCGCAAAAGGAATACTGTTAAAAGACGGCACTTCGATTACAGCAGAAAAAATAGTAATTGTTCCCGGACGTGATGGCTCTTCATGGTTGACAAAGATCCTAAAGAAACGCCGTATTAAGATGACTGCCAACCAAGTAGATATTGGTGTGCGTGTGGAAACATCCAACATCGTAATGGAAGAAATCAATAAACATCTGTACGAAGGAAAATTTGTATTCAACACTTCTGTCGGGACTAAAGTCAGAACCTTCTGCAGCAATCCGGCTGGCCATGTTGTCGTAGAAAACCATTCAGGAATCATGCTTGCGAATGGTCATGCCTACAAAGATCCTATGCTTGGCAGTGAAAACACAAATTTTGCTCTGCTTGTGTCACATCAATTTGCAGAACCCTTTGACCAGCCTACTGAATATGCACATGAAGTTTCCAAGCTTGCCAACCAGCTTTCAATGGGAGGACTCGTCGTTCAAAAATATGGTGACATTTTAAAAGGCAGACGGTCTACTGATAAGCGTATTAAAGAGGGGTTCCTGCGCCCAACTTTAAAAGAAGCAGTTCCTGGAGATCTTGGGCTCGTACTTCCTTATAACACGATGAAAAGTTTGATCGAAATGACGGAAGCACTAGATAAAGTTACACCAGGTATCGCTTCGGAGCACACATTGTTTTACGGAGTGGAAGCGAAGTTCTATTCTGCCCGTCCGAAGCTGGACGATCAGTTCGAATCCGAAATAAACGGTCTTTACGTTGGCGGAGATGGTGCAGGAATAACGAGAGGTCTTGCTCAAGCAAGTGCTTGCGGCGTTTGGATTGCGAGAAATGTTGCTGCCAAATTAAAAGAAAAAATGCCTGTATTGGTTTAACGAAAAAAAAAGGAAAAAAGACTGACTCCCGCAGAATGTGATTGATGCATTTGAGAAGGAGCCAGTCTTTTTGTTTGACGGTTTTCGCAATCATTGTTGCTCTTGATAGTAGTTGATTTCCGTTACAAGATGCTCGCTTTCCACAGGGTGTGCGGTGAGCCTCGGTGTAAAATATATTAAGTACTGCTCCTGCGTCTGTAAGAAAACCCTGCCGTAGTAAGCTTCCTCGTCGCATGCCTTTCCTGAAGAATACTCAAGTGGCAGGCACGCTGATCCCGCTGGACAAGCAAGGCTTCGGTAGCTTTACCTCGCACGAAGAAAATGTGATTTTCATTTTCGAGAAGTCACGCATCTACACTCCAATCAACTTGTCTTTGGAGTCAAATTAGAAGTAATCCCGAACAATCTTTATAAATCAGCTTTAAATTAGGTCTTTCTGCAAATTTTGTCACACAACCTCTATCGACCGCAAAAAAATAACCCAGAAGGCTGCAGACAAATATGCGGCCTTTTGAGTCATTCGTTTTTCTTGTTATTATGTTGAAAAAATCACGATTCGTCCTTTAATGAGCGCTATGATAAATCCAACAGCTGCGCCAACTAATGCAGGAATCAGCCACCCGATTCCTTCTGCATACAATGGGATGTGAGCATACATCTGTTCGAGAGCGCCAAGGTTCAATCCAAATGCTTTTAAACCATCAGCAATGGAAATAAGCGCTGTAGCTACTATAGAACAGATATACACTTCTTTTCTTCCTGAGAATAAATGATGAAAAAACGATAGCAAAATCAGCACAATCGCGATCGGATAAATGGTTGTGAGTACGGGAACCGAAACTTTAATCAATTGGCTTAAACCAAGATTAGCAACACCTGTACTAAAGATTGATAAAAATAGGATTACACGCTTGTAAGGCAGCTTTGGAAACATTTTAGAAGCGAATTCCCCGCTTGCTGTTACCAGCCCAACAGAAGTGGTTAAACAAGCTAAAGCAACGGCTATTCCAAGCAATATATTTCCTGGCTGTCCAAACAATTGATAAACAATGTTTGTTAAAATCTGTCCGCCATTTTCGGTTTTTCCGAGACCTTGGCTTGTTGATCCAAGATAGGCAAGAATGCCATAGACACTTGCCAAACAAACCGCAGCGATGATTCCTGCCTTAATAACCATTTTCGTGACTTGTTCTTTTTTCATACCCGGTTGTTTTACAGCTGTTATCACTACGATACCAAATGCTAGTGCGCCTAATGTATCCATTGTTAAATAGCCGTCCATGAATCCTTTAACAAGCGGGTTGCTTGCATACTCAGGTGCTGCGCTGCCCACTTTGCCGATCGGTGTGAAAATAGCTTTTACTAATATTGAAACGATAATGGCCAATAAAAGCGGTGTTAAAACATTCCCTATTCGGTCAACGAGCTTTGATGGGTTTAATGCAAGCCAGTAGGTAACCGAAAAAAAGAGGATCGTAAATAACAAAAGCGGTAATCCCCCGTCAAATCCTTTCGGTAAAAAAGGCAAAGCAGCCATTTCATAGGCAACCGTTCCTGTTCTAGGAATCCCGAAGAAAGGACCGATCGCTAAGTATAAAACGACTGCAAATCCTGCTCCGAAAAGCGGATTGACTCGTTCAGTCAGTTTCTCAAGCCCCCCGCCTGCACGTGCTAATGCGATAACACCTAATAACGGGAGCCCGACTCCCGTTATAAAAAAGCCAGCCATCGATTCCCAAACCAAATCACCTGCTGCCTGTCCGAGTGCAGGTGGAAAAATTAAATTTCCTGCTCCAAAAAATAAGGCAAACAACATCAATCCCACTGAGAGTGTTCGTTTATCCATAGTTGTTTAATCCTCCTCCGTGGTAATACAAGCTACATTTCGTTATATTAGAATAATCGAATTTTGTCGAATTGATTAAATTACTTATGTATTTGTAACACGATTAGGGAGTGGAGTCAATATTCAGACATAAAGAATTTTCTAACAAATCTTAACAATGAAATAGGACTGAGATACTTCTCAGTCCTGCATTCATTAACGATTCGAAGGGAAAACTCTTCTAATCGTTTCGCTGAATTCTTTAGCAAAGCCAGATACCGGATTCCCTTTATTGATCTGATCAGCATAGCCTCTCATACGGTCTCCAAAATCAGGGTTTGTTGATACATACACATGGTTTATACTACTGTCAGTACTTTTAACGGCATCTGCAATTTTCTTTTCTATTTCTCTTGTCAGCTTCATGCTTTCTCCGCCTTCAAGCGTAGCTGCAACATACGCGTTGTTATCTGTAGTGATAACCGTTGCACTTTTCACTTCTTTTAGGTCCGTTACCTTCCTAGCCGCTGCATCTGCTACATCCATCCGTGTATTTTCATTGATCGTTGGGTTATTGATATTGTTGTAACCCAAATCATTTGTACGGTTGTTGTAATTCACATTCGTCATGTTTTTACGTGATTCTTGACCAAGGTTGTTTTTACCTTTATTGTTCATGCCGCAAGCTCCAAGAACAGAAGTAAGCATTAGAGCTGTAGCTGTTACCATAATTATCTTTTTCATTAAGACGACACTCCTTTAATTATTTGTTGACTGTCATCTTATAAAATTTGTACTTTAGAGAGAAAATATACATGAGAGAATAAGTAAAAACAAAACAAAAAAACGTTCCCCTATAGTGAATGGAAAACGTCATTTTATATTTATTTATACCAATTATTTGAATAAGAACTTTTATTTTTCGGCCTGAAAATCATCCACGCAATTCCGCCGACAGCAAGTAAAAGGAAGGCGTAAATTCCTATTTTGTGTATGAGATCCATTAAATAATACCAGCGGCCAGCAAGCTGGTGACCGATTAACATAAAACTGGAACACCAAAAGATTGCACCCAAATAGGCGTAGATCGCGAATTGCTTGAATGATAAAGAATACATGCCAGCAAAATAAGCAGTTAAATGTCTGACACCTGGGATAAAATATCCAAAAAATAACGCACCCTTGCCATACTTGTTAAAAAAGCTTTGTGTTTTATTTATTTTTTCTTCCGATATGCCGATTTTAGGTCCCAATTTATACAATAAAGGTCTTCCGCATAGTGTACCGAAATAATAACTTCCCGTAATTCCTGTTAGCGCTCCCAAAAAGGCACTCAAAACAGCCGGCACAACCGGCAAATCTCCAGCATAAATAAAATAACCTATGGTAGCCAATAAAATTTCATCAGGAACAGGAAGCCCAATAATTCCAAGAGCGAGTAGAAGGAATATCCCCAAATAGCTATATTGATAAATAATATTTATTAAGTCAACATGCATACCGTCACCAACTTCTATTTTTACACCTTCTACCATTGTAACGATAATATAGGGTATTTGGGAAGGGAATTTTAAAAAATGTTTAAGATGTGAGTTTATTTCAATATATGCATAATAGGACGAGATAGATACTTGTTCTTAAAATAAGGGTAAGTTTTCCCACGCATAGCACTCTTCGAACAGCTCTTGCTTCCCGATTGTAATGCGTTCTTTATCGATTTTTTTCGCACCAAGAGAAAGATAGGCTTGTTTTGAAGGATTGTCTTTCAGCACCCATACAATCATGCTCTTCTTTCCTTGCTTGTGCATTGCTTCAGCAAACTTTTTCATCAATAAAGTGCCATAGCCTTTTCGCTGAACTTCTTTTAATAAGTATATTGCATAAATTTCACTATCATAAGGATGCGCAGAGCGAATATTGCCTCCTGAAACAAATCCAGCAACTTCATTATCTTCTCCCAGCACATACATAATGTGAGAAGGTCCTGCAGCAAGCCATTCTTTCCACCTTACCGCACGTTCTGAAATGGACATGCTTTGTAAATAATTCTCATCCACTAATCCTTTATACGAACTTTGCCAGCTTTTCACCTGTACTTCAGCAATGCTTACTGCATCACTAGCAGCAGCTCGACGTATGTTCATTGAAGTTCCCCCTCAGCAATTATGACACCCCTTCTCTTTATATGGAAATATTTTCTATACATTTCTGCTAAACAGAGAAAAATCCTCCTAACGAAAAGTTCAGGAGGATTTAAATGTTTTACACCCACCATTTTTCTTGCGGGATTAACGTAACGGGAATCTCAAATTGTTCTGTAAACCACTTCTTTAATTGTGTTGCATGAACCAAATATTCAGATGCTGCGTGTGAGACACCGATCAAACTCATGGATGTTTGCTTCGTATACGCTTTCATTTCATTGTATTTTTTCCGGCCATAGTCGTTATCAATGTGACAATGAACTTCACCTGTAAGGTAAGCTTGTGCACCCAACTCTTCCGCTTCCTTCATGGCGTACACTTTGTCACCGCATCCTGCCGCAATCGCTATTTTTGTAATATCTGAATGACGTGGACCTTCCACGTCTGCATAAGGAATACTAAAGATTTCTTTCGATTTTTCAATGAGCGCTTCTGTTGAAATGGGAGATATTTCACAAAGGACCCCGCATGCTCCTTTTTCTTCAATAAAAAACTCGGAAATTACTTTAGCTCCTATTGCCTCTGCCACCGCATCACTCGTACTGATTGTTCGCGAATAATCGAGCGGAACGTGGAGTGTGAAGACAGACAGCTTTTTTTCTTTCATTTGCTTAATAAAGTGCTCCGAAATCGGAACAAACCCTCTTCCCCACTCCCCTTTCGGATCACCGCATTCCATCACAAGTGGATGGTGCATGAATAGTAAATCACCCGATTTACCTTCGGATATAAAGCGGGTTAAAACATCATCTGTCGGGAACACCGCTAAAAAGACACGCCCAACCTCTTCGTCACCTTTTATCATCAGTCCGTTAAACAGTTGATTAAATGCTGGCTCGAAATTTTCCCGCCAAGCATAGTGAATCGGGTCATATACCATTGGAATAAAGCGGCTGAACGCCGGATCCACTCCAATTTCTCGATAACGAAAAAGATTGTCGATCGCTTGGTCAATTTTTAGTAGATTTGCCATTTTGGTTTCTCCTTATCTCTTTTTAAAATAAATGATTTCCGGGTCATCCTCGTCCAGGTTTTCAATGATACCGCTCTTTATGTAGCCGCATCCTTCAAAAACGTTATGCATCGCTTCGTTTGATTGATTCGTAGATGAAAAGATTTTATTCGTGGGTGAAAATTTGTCCATGGTCATTAAGAGTTCTTTTGCTAGACCTTTCCTTTGAAATGAAGGCTTAATCATTAACAGTGAAATAAAACAGCACTCGAAGAATTCTGTGTTGTAAAGCAGGAATCCCGCTAGTTCTGTTTGTTCATAAATGACTAGGCATCTTTCGTGCTGAATCGCTGTTTCGATTTGTTTTTTTCGCTGGTTATGGCCTATCATTTCTCCATCTAATGTGATTACTTGCTGAACATCATTTTGATCTGCTAATCTAATTTTCATTTGTCTGCCCTTCTTCATACTTTTGATATTGGTTTTACCTTTGCTACAATAGAAAAAAGAATAGGAGATGAGACTATGCCAATCGTAGATATTACAATTATCCCAATTGGAACAGAGACCCCAAGTGTCAGTACTTATGTAGCGGAAATTCAAAAAGTGCTTCTGCAAAACAAAGATAAAGTGAACTATCAGCTAACTCCTATGAGTACTTTGATCGAAGGTGAACTGCCAGATCTTTTTGATGTAATTCAGCAGCTTCATGAAGTCCCATTTTCAAATGGCATTCAGCGTGTAGCTACAAACATCCGCATTGACGACCGCCGAGATAAAAAGTCATCAATGGCAGGCAAGCTGCAAGCGGTTGAAGCGAAGATGGACCAAGAGTAATGTAACTTGTTGTTCGGTATGAGCGCTCGTATTTTTCGAATTGCGCTCGTATTTTCCTGATTTCGCTCGTATTTTTCGGATTACGCCCGTATTTTCCTGATTTCGTTCGTATTTTTTGAATTACGCCCGTATTTTCCTGATTTCGCTCGTATTTTTTGAATTGCGCTCGTATTTCACGGAATGCGCTCGTATTTTTCATATGGCGCGCTTATTTTCCATAGTGGCACCTGTAAATCCTTGAATTTTAGAAAAAAGCTTACTCCTTCCGGCTCTTTAACAGCCTTTGGAGTAAGCTTTTCCTATTTTATTCTCCTTTTGAAACGATTACTTCACTTTTTTCTTTCGTGTTCTGTGCGTTTGGCTCTTTTTTCGAAAATTCGATTCGCAGGTCATCAATGCTTTGGCGAACGTTTCCTTTTCCAGAGAAATTCTCAAGCAGTTCTTTCATGTCGATGCCCGATGAAGCTTTAAGTGATTCTTGCAGCGTAGACATTAAGTTCGTTGCATACCCTGTAATGCGGTTTGCCCCGCCGTTTTCACCGCCGCCTCCAGTGTCAACGACCGTGATCTTATCGATGTTCGCTAATGGAGCAGCCACTTGCTTCGCGTATTCCGGCAGCATTTTCATCATCATATCCATCATGGCAGCCTGGCCGTATAATTCGAATGCTTCCGCGATCTTTTGTTTCGCTTCTGCTTCTGCAAGACCTTTCAAGCGGATAACTTCTGCTTCCGTTTCCCCTTTGGCACGCTCGGCTTCAGCTTTTGAAAGACCTTCTAGACGAACCTTTTCAGCGTCCGCTTTTGCCATTGCTTCAACACGGTATTTATGTGCATCTGCTTCTGCCAGCTGTTTGCGTTTTTCCGCTTCAGCCGCTTGTTCCACTGAGTATCTGTCTGCGTCCGCTTTTTTCTTTACTTCTGAATCATATTGCTTTTCGCGGCGCAGAATTTCTTTTTCTTCTAGTTCAATTTGCTTTTGACGCTCAATGATTTTAATCTGCATTTGCTGCTCGGTTACTTCTTGTTTTGATTTCGCTTCTTCCAAGTGGTAAGCCTGGTCAGCACGCGCTTTTGCAATATCTTGTTCACGGCGGAATTCAGCAACCTTCAGCTGATTCATCTTTTCAGCTTCTGCCACTTCTGTTGCACGTCCAAGCTCTGATTGCTTTGCTTCTTTATCCGCTTCAGCCCGCTTGATGCGTGTTTCTTTTTCTGCTTCAGCCATCGCCATATCTGCATCACGTTTAATTTGAGCGATACGCGGTTTACCTAGCGCATCCAAGTATCCGTTTTTATCCCGCAGATCTTTAATCGTAAAGGAAACGATGATCAGACCCATTTTCGCTAAATCTTGAGAAGCTACACGCTGCACTTCTTGTGAGAATTTTTCACGATTTTTATAAATTTCTTCAACTGTCATAGAACCTAGAATGGATCTTAAATGACCTTCTAGTACTTCACGCGCTTCGTTTTCACGGTCTTCTTTTAATTTTCCTAAAAATTGTTCAGCGGCTGTCGCGATCTCACCGATTGAACTTCCCACCTTGATGATCGCCGTTCCGTCAGCCATTACAGGAACGCCTTGTTCTGTATAAACTTCTGGTGTTTGAACATCCAGTTTGCTTGTCAGCAAGCTTAGTGGCTTTGCTTGTTGGAATACAGGCAGAACGAACGTACCTCCTCCGCGAACGATCTTGATTTTATTGCCCGATTCGTCGATATTGACGTTACGGTTTCCTAAGAAACTTCCTGTAACAATCAAAGCTTCATCCGGGCTCGCTGTGCGGTACTTCGTAATAAAGACACTGATAAGAGCAACTACTAAAAATACCGCAACACCTACAACAATGAATAACGGTGTAAATGACATTTTATTTCCCCCTGTTTAATGAATATAAGTTTGTTCTGCTTGTTCATATGGCATAACAGTGACTACGCCTTTTTGAATGTCGATAATAAGAATTTTCATTCCTTGTGGTATCGGCTGATTATCCATACTTATTGCTGATTTTGGGATTCGCCCGCTGATGCCATCAATTAAGATCTCTCCGAATCCATCAGACGGAACGGTCGTAATAACGGTTCCGACTCTCCCTTTTAGATCTTCATCGTAATATCCCAGGGATTCTTCAGCTGTTCGGATTGGCATGAGTACAAAAACGTTCAGAAGAGTGACGAGGAGAAGTGAGAGCAAGCTGCTGAAAACAGCAATGAACCCGCTGTTAATTCTCGTCATAATCTCCAATAAATAACCCGATGCTGTAGCTATCGTAAAAAATGATAGAACAAGTGAAGGATGCAAAAAATCCAGAGCAACAGCATGCAGCATGTCACCAAAAAGAATATAAATGAACGTGATGCACCCAAAGGCTATAAAACTAAATAAGTAGATGCTTGCTAACGGATACCCAAACAGTTCCATTTTCATCTCTCCTATTTTGCAGACTGTTTAGAACCAGTAATTTTCTTTCCCCCCTGAACCTCCTTAACGAATTAATTTAACCATAACAAAACAAATTAGAAAATTTTGTAATAATTTGTCGACGTTTGAACAAATTCCAATATTGGTGTTATATGTAAATTTACGATTAAGTTTTGAAAAAGTTTCAGTTTGTTAACAACTTTTTGTATAATTTACGAAAGGGAGGTTGGAATATAATGTATGCAGAGGATTTATGGACATTTTTACATGCGCGGGCAAGCAAAGAAGATGCAGAACCAATGAAAAAATACATGCGAGATCAGTTTGAATTTTTTGGTCTCCGCTCTCCAATCATGAAAGAAAGTTTAAGAGGGTTTCTAAAAGAATATGGACTGCCATCACGCGATGAATTAGGTGCCGTTTTAAAACAAATATGGGATAAGCCTGAACGCGAGATGCAATATGCAGGGATGACGCTTGTAGATAAATTAAAGAAACAGATGACAAAAGAAGATATCACATGGATTGAGCATATGATTGTAACGAAAAGCTGGTGGGATACGATCGATCATATCGCAAAAAACATCGCGGGTTATTATTTTATGAAGTTTCCTGAAGAAATTCATCCCGTGACAGAACGGTGGATTGCTTCAAAAAACATTTGGCTTATGCGCTCTGCCATTTTGTTTCAGTTAGGGTATAAGGACAAAACGGATAAGGAACTGCTGGCACATATCATTAAAGAAACGAAATATGATGGGGATTTCTTCATTCGAAAAGGAATCGGATGGGCATTAAGAGAGTATGCAAAAACAGATCCAGACTGGGTGTGGGATTTTGTTCACCGTGTTGAGCTCAGTCCACTGTCTTATAAGGAAGCTATTAAAAATATCAAAAAAACAAAGCAGCCGTCATAATATACGGCTGCTTTCTTTATGCTTTCTCTAATCGATAACCTAGTTTTGCAACGACATAACGAATGGCGTTATGGAACGAAACGAAGGAAAGCTGATTGGTTTGGATGCCAAGATCAACCATGTCTTTTACCATCTCTGTTGAAAAGCCGCAATAAAGTACGGTCGCTCCCATTAACTCCACCGCACTCGTTAGTTTCTGGACTTCTTGCCCTAAATTTGAATCGGCGAGTGTCGTTACACCTGAGAAGTCCAAAAGTACAAAATCTGCCTGGTTTTTTAAACATTCGTTCAATAACTTGCTTGTCAGGCGTTCCATTCTTTCTATAGACAATTCCCCAACTAATGGGACCAGCAGTGTGTTTTCGGCAATCGTCTGTAAAATGGGAGCTGATAATTCATCGATTAGCGCTTGCGTTTTTTCTTTTTCCTTTTCAATCTCTGTAATATCTCGCCAATTAAGGAGATACCCTTTTTTCTCCCCTGTAACGATGAATTCTTTTACGACTAATCTGGCAACGAAACGGTTGAACAAATTAAGCTGCATATCAATTGGAAAATCTCCCTTTTCCAAAAGATTGATTTGATAGGAAGGGTTTTTATGAAAGCGCGAAATAGATGTTCCGATTAAATCTTCAGCTTTTTCAAGCTTAAGAAAAGTTTTAATATTATCTATAAATGATTGGGCGGATTGATTCATCCAAGAAACTTTATATTCTAAATCAATGATAAAAATATTTTCTTCTAAACAGTCTAATGTATCAGTAATCACTGGATCTATTTGTTGAACCATGACATTCTGTCCCCTTAAACCATAATATATCTCTACCCTTATAATAGCCGAATTCATGTAATTCTTCTATATAATTACTCATCTTCCCTTAAATTGGATGAAACTGGACTCTTTGTGAAAGCGCTCTCTTAATCTTTACAATTTTCCCTGTTGTGGGATTCATGATCGCCATGTACAATGTCTCTATTGAACAAACAAGTGTATTTCTGAAAAAGACAAAGGGGTGGATGAAATGGTAGATCATGTATCAGTCGGACTATTAGGATTAGGAACAGTCGGAAGCGGTGTAGTTAGAATGATTGACAGTAATCGTGAAGAATTGCAGCATCGTGTTGGGTGTCCCGTCTATATTGAAAAGATTTTAGTACAAGACATTCAAAAAGAACGGCTCGTTTCCATAAAAGAAGATTGGCTGACTCAAAAGCCAGAAGACGTTTTGGAGAATACCGGCATCCACGTTGTCATCGAAGTCATGGGAGGCATTGAACTTGCCCGTGAATATATTACACTCGCCTTAAAAAATAAAAAGCATGTAATAACAGCCAACAAAGATCTAATGGCCTTGCACGGCGCAGAACTTCTCCAAGTGGCAAATGAAAATGGCTGTGACCTATTTTATGAGGCAAGTGTTGCAGGCGGAATTCCAATCATCCGCTCTCTTGTAGATGGACTCGCGTCTGACAGAATCACAAAAATCATGGGAATCGTTAACGGAACAACCAATTATATTCTTACAAAAATGGATAAACAAAAACGCAATTATGAAGAAGTATTGAAAGAAGCGCAGTCCCTTGGTTACGCTGAATCAGATCCTACATCAGATGTAGAAGGCATTGATGCAGCCAGAAAAATGGCTATTCTTTCAACACTCGGATTTTCGATGCATATCCATTTAGATGATGTAAATGTCTCAGGGATCTCAAAAGTCACACAAGAAGATATTGAATATGCGAGACAATTCGGCTATACGCTGAAATTAATCGGAAACGCAAAAAAAGATAATGGAAAAGTAGAAATAAGTGTTGAACCGACAATGCTTCCAGATTCACACCCTCTTGCAAGTGTGAACGATGAATATAACGCAGTCTATGTTTACGGTGAGTCTGTCGGTGAAACGATGTTCTTCGGTCCAGGTGCAGGACAGCTCCCTACAGCTACTTCCGTTGTTTCTGATTTAGTCGCCGTAGTAAAAAATATGCGACTCGGGGTAAATGGCAAGAATGCCGTCGGTCCTCAATTTTCAAAACAACTAAAAGAGCAAAGTGAGATTCAGGGAAAATTCTTTTATCGCTTGCATCTTAAAGATGAAGCTGGGGCTTTCTCAGCAATCACATCATTATTTGCGCTGCATGAAATCTCGCTCGAAAAATTAATCCAGAGCCCTGTAAACAGTACTGGTTTTGCAGAAGTTGTCATCGTTACACACGGAACGAATAAGAATCAAAATAACAAAGTATACAATTTACTTAAAGACTCAGATGTCGTTCAAGAAATCAAAAGTCATTATCGCGTGGAAGGAGCTTAATATGTATTGGACTGGACTAATCGATCAATATAAAGATTACTTGCCCGTGAGTGACAATACACCTCCATTATCCTTAAATGAGGGTCTTACTCCGCTCATTCCGCTTGAACACTTATCAAAAGAATGGGGTATTTCCTTATACGCCAAATATGAAGGAGCAAATCCGACAGGTTCTTTTAAGGACAGGGGAATGGTGCTTGCGGTAGCAAAAGCAAAGGAAGCCGGCAGCAAGGCAATCATTTGCGCTTCCACCGGGAACACTTCCGCCGCTGCTGCAGCTTATGGGGCTCGAGCAGGATTGCGCTGTATCGTTGTCATTCCTGATGGAAAGATCGCTCAAGGAAAGCTTGCTCAAGCCAAAATGTATGGAGCTGAGATTTTTTCCATCCAAGGGAATTTTGATGAAGCATTAGAGATGGTCAAACAAATGAGTGAGGAAGCAGGTTACACACTTGTTAACTCTGTAAATCCTTTTCGGTTAGAAGGCCAAAAAACTGCCGCCTTCGAACTAGTTGATGCATTAGATCATGCACCGGACATTCTAGCTATCCCGGTTGGAAACGCCGGAAACATCAGTGCTTATTGGAAAGGTTTTAAAGAATACGATGCGATCAAATCTACAGGTTTGCCAAAAATCCACGGTTTTCAAGCAGCAGGCGCAGCACCGATCGTAAATGGTGCCGTTGTAAAAAATCCAGAAACAATCGCTACTGCCATCCGTATTGGAAACCCTGCCAGCTGGCATTTAGCTGCTGAAGCACTTGAAGAATCCGGTGGTGTAATCGACAGCGTAACAGATGAAGAAATTCTAGAAGCGTATCAAATGCTAGCCTCAAAAGAAGGTGTGTTTGCAGAACCAGCCTCTTG
Source organism: Fictibacillus barbaricus (assembly GCF_031457135.1). Classification (GTDB taxonomy): domain Bacteria; phylum Bacillota; class Bacilli; order Bacillales; family Fictibacillaceae; genus Fictibacillus; species Fictibacillus barbaricus_A. The sequence goes on from NZ_JAVDWA010000003.1 coordinate 118,918, forward strand.
CAGTACGATTGCCGGTCTTTATAAACAATTTAAAAATGGAACTTTGCCACAAAACGCCAAAGTTGTTGCCGTGTTAACAGGCAATGGCTTGAAAGATCCGGATATCGCCTTAAAGACAGTAACTGTTGATCCGATTGTCATTCCGAATGACCTTGAAATATTACGTCAGGAATTAAAAGGAGTTGTCGTTTAATGTTCAATGAGTCGTTTTCCATTCATGTACCCGCTAGTTCAGCCAACCTCGGCCCTGGCTTTGATTCTGTAGGCCTTGCGATTAATCGCTATTTAACGGTTTATGTAGAGCCATCAAAAACGTGGCAGACTCGTTTTTTAGGTACTGAACTTAACATGCTTAATAATGAGGATGAAAATTTGATCACTAAAGCTGCTCATTTTACAGCAGATCAATACGGCAAAACTCTCCCGCCATGCAGACTCGAAGTACAAAGCAACTTCCCTCTTTCAAAAGGTTTAGGAAGTTCTGCAACAGCAATCGTTGCAGGAGTGGAAATAGCGAACATTTTATTAGACCTTCAACTTTCGAAAAAAACAAAAGCACTTTTAGCGAGCCGTTTAGAAAAACATCCTGACAATGTCATTCCTGCAATCTATGGAGGCTTAACAATCAGTTACTTTAACGGTGATGAACTGGAAACAGTACATGTCCCGGATGTCGCTGTTGAATTGATCGTAGCCATTCCAGATCATGAGCTTTATACGAAACAAGCACGTGAATCGCTTCCTAACCTTCTCCCTTTTAATAAAGCGGTAGAAGCAAGTGCGATCAGCAATGTGCTAGTGGCATCACTCATTAAAAACAACTGGAAAAAGGCAGCAGCGATGATGAATCGAGACCTTTTTCACGAACCGTTTCGTTCCAAGTGGGTTCCGTTTTATGATGAATTGAAGACAACAGCTGTTTCTCTTGGTGCATATGGGGCAGCAATCAGCGGTTCTGGACCTTCCATCGTTTGTTTTACCCCGCACCAAAAAGCAGCATCGATTACGGAACAGCTTTCCTTATTATTTCCGCAATATCGATTCGAAACCGTTTTTCCGGATCGAAAAGGAGTTCATGTTGAAAAAACAGTCTCTGTTTCGGCTGTTTAATTTATATAGGCTGTTTTCGCATACTTTGATGACTTTGAAAGCAATTGATTTCCGTATCAGGATGCTCGCTTTCCATGGGGCGGGCGGTGAGCCCATTTTCACCTTGCGATATTGAAAGGTCTCACCTGTCCCACTAGTCCCATAGGAGTCTCGCACCTTGCTCTTCAATCAACTTTTCAAAGTAGAAAATTTTCAAAATCTCTTAATAGCAACAATCTTTCAGAAAAGAGCTTTTAAAAAAGGACTCAAATCGAATTTTGGGTCCTTTTTGCGTTGGTTTTTTAAAATGGCGCTGTCTTAAACTAGGCAGTTTCTTCGGATTCAACGAATAATCTCACAGATTTCTTCTACAATCTCACGGATTTCCCAATAATCTCACGGATTCATGCGATAATCTCACGGCTTTTTTCATATACTCGCAAGATTGCAAAAACAGACAAAATTCAACAATATCTACAATATAAAAAAGAGGCCGAAACCAAAAGTACATTTTGGGATCAGCCTTCTTCATTTCTAACGCTTTAAAATATTAAATTCATCGTGTAAAAGAATCCAGTTCTCAGGGAACGGTTCTCCGAGAACCCAATAGGCAAGTCCACGCAGTTTATATTGTTTGACAAGCTTGTTTTTTGCTTCTGCACTTTGTTCATTTTCAAACCAAACCACATGCTTCTTTCCGTCATCACCTGTGTAATTAAAGAATGGAGCTTGTGCCTGGTTATCATATTTCACTGTGGCTTTTTCTTTTAGTGCCAAGTCATGAGCTTCTAACGGTGCGATACGCTTCGCAAACTTATTGCCTTTTTTATAAGGTAGTGTCCAATCATAGCCATACAGCGGTGCTCCCATAATAATTTTTTCTGGTGGAATAACCGATACTGCGTAATCGACTACTTTCTTTACTTGCGGAACGGGAGCTACTGCCATTGGCGGTCCGCCAGACCAGCCCCACTCATATGTCATTAAGATTACGAAGTCAGCTAGTTCACCATGACGTTTATAGTCATGCGCACCATGCCATGCTCCACCTTGTTTGTCACTTGTTTTAGGAGCAAGTGCTGTGGAAACTTTAAATCCTTCTTTTTGTACTTTTGGAATAATCGTTTCTAAAAATCCATTATAAAGTTCACGGTCTTTTTCTTTAATGTGCTCAAAATCAATATTAAGGGCTTTATAACCCTTATTTTTCATTGTGCTGATCACACTGCCAATCAAAGTTTTTGAGGCATTTTTATCTGTAAAAATGTTATGTGCGATTTCAGGTGAAAAATTGCCATCATGGAAATTTGTTAATACCATCATCGGCATTGCCTTTGTCTTCTTCATTTCTTTAAGAGCAGCCCAGTCCTTTATCGGTTGGAGCGTTCCGTTTTTATTTACTTGATAGCTGAAAAAAGCGATATAAGTCAGATCATTTTCAGCTTCTTTCACATCTTTTACTGACTGTTTTGGATCTATCGGCTCTAAAAATCCAATTGTTTCAACCCTTGATTTCGGATGTACCACTTCTTCTTGTTTCGTATGCTGCAGTTTTTTTATCGGAGAATTGATTTGTTCCAAACGTGGGCTCTGCCTTGTTTTTGTATTCATGTTCTGTGGTGAAGCTTGACTTTCATTCATCTTGTTCGCTCCGCCGCAGCCACTTAAAACAATCGTGAAAGCGCAAAAAAGCGCGGCTAATTTTTTCATATGCTTACCTCCTCGGTTTTCGTTTATTTTTCCTAGAGAAGGCAAGTAATATTCTTTTTAATTTTTAACAAGAAGTTCAAACGGGATGAACTGATTATTGGATAAAATGGGCACGATCGAACTTGTATTGTATTGAGAGCAAAATGATACATCTTCGGAAAAACCTCGTTCTTCAAGCTCTCTCCCGCTGCCGCAATCTTTAATCAAAGCGGCTAAGTCGTTCTTAACAGCTTGAAACGCTTTTTGACAAACAAGTGCTTCAGGAGAAAAAGTACCCGTTAATGCTGAGAGGATTGCACCTGCTCCTAAATAATCTTCAATACCAGGCCGAAGTTCGTTTTCATCTTGGTTGTGATTTTCCCATCTTTCTCCGCAAGCGATTACCGTTATGTTTCTTTTTGTTTTCATTTTTACACTTAAAGCGGCCTGAGCTGCAGCATCTGCATTTATCAATGATCCAATCAATAAAGCTGGAACTTTTTTTGCTGCTTCCACACAAGCTGCTCCATTTAGTGAGCAAAGGACAAATGACTTACCTGCATCTGCTGAAGAGAATGATACTGGTGAAAGTGAGTGCTGCCCAGTTTTTATAGCTTCAGCTCTTCCAACCACAAGTTCCGCACCCATTGATAGAGCATATTTTCGAGCTTCTGTATTAATTGGCGGAGGAAAAGGATATATAACAGCACCTAGCCTAATTGCAGCTGTTACAGTTGATGAAAAACTAAGGACATCAACTATAATGATGATATCCTCCCGTTTTGCAGCCTCTCTTGCCCCTCGAATGCCCCAGTCAAATTTTATTTCATAAGGTGATTGATCAAACATTTTTTTGCCTCCTCAAATTATCCATCTGTCTCAACGATATAAGGAAAACTTAAAAAAATATAGACTGTTTTTCTATAATTTGGTAACATGTTGATTGAGGTCTGCATTGATACCCATTTTTAAAAACCAAGCTTTTAAGAGCTAAAATGTTTGCAAAACATATTCTTTATATAAAAAAAATCCGACTCCTATTAAAGGAATCGGATTTTACTTTTTTAGACCGCCCAGTTTCCATTTTTGAATAATGGAATTCGTTTGCCATCCTCATATTCTGCTTCAATATCCAGGTCAGCAGAACCAATCATAAAATCGGTATGGCCACGGCTATGGTTAATTTCTTTCGCTTCCATTTCTTCAGGGGTTAAATTGCCTGCGTCTTTTACTGACATCGTGATTGCTGTACCGATCGCTAAGTGACATGATGCATTTTCATCATAAAGTGTGTTGTTAAAAATAATACCAGAATTCGAAATCGGTGAGTCATAAGGAACGAGCGCCACTTCCCCTAAAAACTCCATTCCTTCATCGATACTGATAAGCTGCTTTAACGTATCGTATCCTTTTTCAGCCGTGTATTCAACAACTCTTCCATCTTTAAAAGTAAGACTGAAGTTCTCGATTAAGTTCCCCATTGCAGATAATGGTTTTGTACTCGATACAGTGCCGTTAACACCATGTTTTCTCGGTGTAGTGAAAACTTCCTCAGTTGGTAAGTTCGGAATATAGTATGTACCGAATGTTGAGTGATGTCCTCCGCCAATCCATGTATGGTCTGGATGCAGATCAATACTTAGGTTTGTTCCTTCTGACTTATAATGAAGTGTTTTAAATTTCTGTTCATTTAAATAATCCACTTTTTCGGTTAATGTCTTTACATGCTCTTCCCATGCAGCAATCGGGTTATCTTGATCAGCACGAACCGTTTTAAAGATAGCATCCCAAAGTGCCTCAACTGCCTCGTTCTCGGATTTTTCAGGGAATACACTCTTAGCCCAGGCTACTGTTGGAGCTCCTGCAATCGCCCAGTGCATATCACCTCTTAACTGACCTGCTGAGAATGCTTGCAGCTTCTCGCCTCTGTTTTTTTGCACAAACATTATGCGCTCTGATGGTACATCTTTGTAAGCGCTAGGATCATTACCTGTAACCATCAAGAAACAATCGTTATTGTTAATCAGTGATGTATATTTATCGATTTCCCATTCCTTTAAGTCATCTTTCAATTCTTCTTCTGGTGCACTTGTGTAATGAATACGGTTAACTTGTGTATCAATCCAGTCAACCATGACTCTTTTACACCCATTTTCATAGGCGTATTTTGTAACTTTCCGCGTAAATTCTGCCGCTTCAATCGGAGAATTAATCAGTAGTCTTTGCCCCTCTTGGACATTTAGTCCAACTTTAACAACAAGTTCAGCGTAGTGGTCTAATTTTTCTTCAAACGATTTCATAAAATGACCCCCTCATATTTGGTTTTTATTCTCTCAAATAAAATAGACTGATAAGTTTATAATATTACATTATGGATAAAAAAGAAAATTTAGAATACTCCGTGTTAACTAAAAGTTTCTGTTTTATATTCCTATCCCCTTTAAACAAAAGTTTAAAAATCATCCTTAAGACCTATGAAATTATGCTAGAAAATTAAGCTCTTATCTTAAATTTTCATAATTCGACAAATAAAAAATAGTTCTCAAAATAGTAATTATTACCCATTTAATATTTGAAACTTGGTAAAAATCACCTATTCTAGTATTCGACATTCGGTGGTAAGATTTTGAATATGCGGAATTATTCGACAATATATGTCGTCTCTATTTCCTATTATTACATAACTTCTAAAGGGGGATTTTAGGTGAAAAAGGGGAAATTTGTTACAGCAGCCCTTGCAGCCATGTTAAGCTGCAGTTCATTCGCAACAGTCAGTGCGGCACCCATGAACGTTCTTTCAGATGTAAAAGCACCAGCAGTATCTGCTCAAAGTCATAATCACGGTGGTCCATTTGATTTAGCAGTGGCCAACGATGATAAATTAATAGAAATGCTTAAAGAAAACGGTCAAATCAAAAAGAATGCAAGCGCGGCAGAAGCTCAGCAAAAACTTCAGAAGTTTTTGCAAAAGAAGCAAGATGGTGCTGCAAACCTGCCAGCAGGTGAGTTAGCAAAAGAAAATGCTGAAAAGCAAGACAAAAACAACAAAAAACATGACAAGAACGGTCTCAAGCATGGTAAAAAAGGAAAAGACAAAGATGTTAACCCTGCTAAACCTGAAAATTGGACAGGCGGAGAGCGTTTAGACAATGTCCTCGTTCTTTTAGTAGAGTATCCAGACTTCCCTCACAACCAGATTAAATCTGATGAAACGGATATGTACTATAAGGATTATACACATGAACATTATCAAGATATGATTTTTGGTGAAAACGGATATAAAGGACCTAACGGCGAAAAATTAAAATCCGTCAAACAATACTATGAAGCACAATCCGGCGGAAGCTATACGATCACAGGTAAAGTCGGCGGGTGGTATAAGGCACAGCATCCGGCTGCTTATTATGGAGGCAATAATCCGGATACAGGAAGCGATGCTAATGCTCGCGGTCTCGTAAAAGAAGCTTTAGCTGCTGCAGCAAAAGATACTAACCTTAATTTAAGTGAGTTTGATCAAGAAGACCGTTATGATTTAGATGGTGATGGAAATACACGTGAGCCTGATGGATTAGTCGATCATTTGATGATTGTTCATTCAAGTGTCGGTGAAGAGGCAGGCGGCGGTCAATTAGGTGAAGATGCAATCTGGAGTCACCGTTGGAATCTAGGCGGAATCTTCTCCATCCCGGGATCACCAACCCCAAAAGAAGATTACTGGGGAGCAAATACGATGTACGCTTACGATTACACAATCGAGCCTGCTGATGGAGCAGCTGGGGTATTCGCACATGAATACGGGCATGATTTAGGTCTTCCAGATGAATATGACACTCAATATTCAGGTGCTGGCGAGCCTATCGCCTATTGGTCGATTATGTCAGCAGGAAGCTGGGCTGGTAAAATACCTGGCACAGAACCTACTGGATTCAGTGCATGGTCTAAGGAATTCTTACAATCTACAATGGAAGGGTCTAACTGGCTCTCTGGAGAAACTCTGAATCTTCAAAACCTTGATAAAAAAGGAACAGAAGTATTGCTAGACGCAGCAAGCATGAAAGGGACAAACAATGATGCTGTCCGTGTGAACTTGCCGAAAAAAGAAACGATCGTAAACACACCATTCAGTGGTTCAAATAGTTATTTCAGTGGTAAAGGAAATGGTGTGGATAACTCCTTTGCTACTCAAGTAGATTTAACAAATGCAAAATCAGCATCACTAACATTTAAAACGTGGTATGATATCGAACAAGATTTTGATTATGCTTCGATCCAAGTTAGAGAAGCTGGTACAAAAGATTGGACATCCATCCCTGGTAACCTTACAACAACGGACAATCCATACGATCAAAACCCTGGAAACGGAATTACTGGAAGCTCAAACGGAAAATGGGTAGATGGTACGTTCGACCTTTCCGCTTACAAAGGAAAAAATATTGATCTAAAATTCAACTACTGGACTGATGGCGGATTGATCATGCCTGGATTCTTTGTGGATGACATCTCATTAACTGTAGATGGTACTCAAACATTGTTTGATAATGCTGAAGGTACTTCTTCATTTACAGGGGACTTCACAAAATCAAACGGAAAATTCTACACAGATCACTACTACTTATTAGAGTGGAGAAATCATAAAGGCGTTGATGAAGGTTTAGCACACATTGCTCGCGGCAACAGCATTATGAAATATGATTCTGGTCTTGTTGTATGGTATGTCGATGACAAATACACAGATAACTGGACAGGAATTCATCCTGGTGATGGTTTCTTAGGAGTTGTGGATGCAGACCAAAACACATTAAAGTGGAGTGATGGATCCGTAGCTTCATCTCGCTATCAAGTTCATGATGCGGCATTCAATAAAAACCGCGGTGAAAAAATGTTCTTAGATTATAAAGATCTATTAGGACTTACGATGACTGACAATCGTGTAGCTACGAATCATAAATTCAAAGATAATCACGATTACAGCAACAAAGGTCTTGTAGACGCAGGACGCAATGTTCCAAATTACGGACTTGAGTTTGAAGTTGTAGGAGTAAGCAAAGACAACACTGCAGCTAAAATCAAAGTTTCCCGCGACACTCACAAATAAAAAGCCACGCATTCAAAAACCAATTGCGATACTGCAATTGGTTTTTGTGGCATAATGATGGTATTAAGTAAGGAGGTTTAATTTATGAATCGAAGTCTCCTATTAATTCTTTTAGCCCTTACTGTTACATCTGCCGGCTGTTCAGCTGACAAAGCTGAAAAAAAAGAAACCATACATCATGAAAAACAAAAAAGTGACTCAAAAAAAACTCAAGAATCAGAGGCGGTTACCATAATAGCAAACGATGAAAGAATCATTGAAATGCTCAAGAAAAATGGTGAGATACCTGAGGATGCTACACCGGAAGAAATTCAGGCGGCATTAAAAAAATATTTACAGAAAAAAGCTCCTGAACCTGGGACTTTACAAGATGAAAAAGCGAAACAAAAATACATCAATGAATTAAAAGAAAAAATTCAGAAAGAAAAAAACGGAACAAAATAATGGTGCCTATAAAAAAGTCTCTATTCCGTATCGGAACAGAGACTTTCTTTTTGTCTATTAGAAAATAAAGAATAGAAGAACCACTACTAATACAAGTCGGTAGATTGCAAATGGAGTCAGATGAATCTTTTCGATAATCTTTAAGAAGAAACGAATCGACAGCATTGCGAACACGAATGCACTAATAAATCCGACGATAAAGAATGGCATAGCATCTGCCGAAAAGGCATCTAAATTCTTCAATAAGGAAATACCACTCGCACCCGCCATGATTGGAACTGCCATAATAAATGTAAAGTCGGCAGCAGCACGATAGCTCAATCCCATCAATACACCCCCGGAAATCGTTGCACCGGATCTTGAAAACCCCGGCCAGAGTGATAAACATTGAATAAGACCGATTATGAATGCTTGTTTGTACGTTATCTGATCAACCGTTTCAGCGGTTGGCTGCTTATTTTTTTTGTTATAAATGTCGGCAATAATCATGAGTACCGCACCTATTGCAAGGCCTACCATTACTGTTTTCGTTGTAAAAAGATGTTCATCGATAAAATCGCCGAACAAAACTCCTAAAACACCTGCAGGAATAAGCCCAACGATGACTTGAGTTAATTTAAGATGTCCGCCTTTTGGAGCATGAATGGATTTATCTCTTTTGATACCAAACATATCAAGGAAACGTCTCCAGAAAACAACGACAACAGCTAATATCGATCCTAACTGAATAACGACTTTAAACATATTTGCAATGGGAGTTGTTAAAAATTCCTGAGATTTTAACCACATATCGTCGACAATGATCATATGTCCTGTTGAAGAAACAGGAGCAAATTCTGTTAACCCTTCGACCATTCCTAAAATAATGGCCTTTATTAATAAAAGAAATTCCATAAAATTATACTTTCTCCTTTACTGCTATATTTAAATTTACTTTTTCTATTTTTACGAAAAAACAATCTTAGTCCACCTTATCTATAATAAATAAATTTTAGGGTTATGTATAGAATTTCGTAAAATCTCACACATTTTTAATCATCCTCTCATTATTTCATATTCTCCATTTGCTTGCCACTTTAAATGCAAAATGAAAAGGACTCCTGTATAAGAAGTCCCTCATCATCTTATTGATGCTGCAGTGAGAAAAGATAAAATATATAATCGATGGATGCTCCCTTGTGTCCTAATTGATTTAATATTCCAGATAGGTGGCCGCGATGATATGTTCCATGATTGACAATATGCTGCAGAAGGTCTGCATAAGTCGTATGTAACGTTCCTATCGCCGGATGATGGACCGTAGTTGGCGTATTCAGATCTCCCTTATGCTGAACAAAAGTTTCAAATTGCTCGGCCATTTCTTTGAAATGCAAATGCATTTCATTCAAATCGATACCTTGTATTTCCATTGCTCTTTTCTTAACTGATGCAACGATCTCCTCAAAACTTTCCCCTTCCAGTACTTTCAGCCAAACATAATCGGTTTGATACATGTGATGAAGAACAGCTGAAATGGATGGGAATGCGTTTTGAACTTGTTTATTGTAAATTTCATCTGGAAGCTGCTTTAAATGCTCAAATATTTTTTCATTAGCCCAATTATTAAACTGTGAGAACTGAAGTGCATTTTTCATTCTACTTCCTCCTGCCATTTTGATGTCAAATATAAATTCGGCGTTTGCTTTTTTATGTCCTTTAATTCTTATAGGCTGTTTTCGTATCCATTGTTGATTTTTAAAGCCGTTGATTTTTAAAGCCGTTGATTTCCGTTCCAGGTGCTCGCTTTCCGCGGGGCAGGCGTCTCACACCTTGCACACCAATCAACCTGTCATTGAAGTCAATTTACAAAAATGTTCCATAAGCAACAATCAGTTAGAAAAGAACCTTTGTAACAAAACAACTTTGTCGAACGAATGTTCTTGTTTTTACGATTTCAAAAAGCTTACAATAAGGGTGTACCTAAAACTTGTGCTTAAAATACAGAGGAGGATTTTCAAAATGAAACAAGCTATCCCTTATTTAGTGTTTGATGGCAAGGCAAAAGAGGCATTAGCATTCTATAAAGAAATTTTTGATGGTGAAATTACGGACATGCAGACGTTTGGTCAAGCAGATTTCCCCACACCTCCAGAAGCAGATGACAGGGTGATGCACGCAAGGTTCAAAAAAGGCAATCTGCTTTTGATGACATCTGATGGTTTTCCGGGCCAAGAAGTAATTGCTGGGAATAATATCTCCCTTACACTTGAGTTTGATAGCGAACAAGAAATTCAAAACATTTATCATAAATTGAGTGAAAATGGATCTGTTTTGATGGAGCTTCAAGATACTTTCTGGGGTGCAAAATATGCGAAAATGAAGGATCAGTTCGGAATTACGTGGGATTTGAATCATCAAAAAGCCTAGACAACTTAGAAAAAGCGTACTTCTCAAAAGAAGTACGCCTTTCTTATATATGGATATTAGTCATTAACGATTTCTGAAATAATCTCAAATGAGCGCAAACGGGCTTGATGATCATAAATTTGTCCATTGATAATCATTTCATCTGCTTGGGTTTCATCAAGAAATGCCTGCAGTTTTTCTTTTACAGTTTCTGGTTTTCCAATGATTGTTGTTCTTAACTGCTGTTCAATCGCTGATCTTTCATAAGGACTCCAGACGCCTTCCATACTATCAATTGGCGGTTTAAGAGGAGTTGGTGTCCCACGAACGAGATACAGGAATTGCTGCTGAAGAGACGTTGCCAGTCTTGCAGCTTCTTCATCCGTTTCTGCGGCAACGACATTTACACCAACCATCGCATAAGGCTTTTCTAAAACGTTTGATGGCTTAAAGTTCCTTCTGTATAATTCCAAAGCTGGAAGTGTATTATCTGGTGAGAAATGACTGGCAAATGCAAAAGGAAGTCCAAGCTGTCCTGCTAAACGAGCGCTGAAACCGCTAGAACCTAACAGCCAGATTGGAATATTGAGACCTTCCCCCGGAATTGCTCTAACCTTCTTAATTTCTGAACTAAGACTTGGATCTAAATATTCTCGTAGTTCATCCAGCTGGTATGGAAAGTCATCACCTGTATTTCCTAAGTCACGGCGAAGCGCTTGTGCGGTTAATCCATCCGTTCCAGGAGCTCTTCCTAATCCAAGATCGATGCGTCCAGGATACAGAGATTCCAGGGTCCCAAACTGTTCTGCAATGACGAGCGGTGCATGGTTCGGAAGCATGATACCTCCAGAACCTACACGGATTTTACTTGTCCCGCCTGCAACATAACCAATAACAACAGAAGTGGCCGAACTGGCAATGCCAGGCATATTATGATGTTCAGCAAGCCAATAACGGTTAAAGCCCAGCCGTTCTGCATGCTGTGCAAGGTTCAATGTATTTTTAAAAGAATCTGAAGCCGTCCCTCCCTCTACTAAAGGAGCCAGATCTAGAACAGACAGTGGAATCTCACTTAATCTTTTTTTATCATTGGACATACTTACCGTCCTCCTTATATTAAATCAACAAAAAATTAGCTACTATATTTTAATAATCGATAATAGTATAACAAGTATGCCGTATGAATGAAAAAATAATGCTTATCTCTAATCATTTGAAACCATTTCTTTAGCGAGCAGTTCATACGATTTTATCCGATCTCCATAATCATGGGTGAGTGTAACAACCATGATCTCATCTGCACCATATACCTCTTGCAGCTTCAAAAGCTCTCGTTTCACTGTATTCGGATCACCGATTATCATTTTGTTTTTAGCATCATTTAAGATTTGAGCCCGGTCTTCCTTGGAAAAATAAAGCTGTGCTTCTTCTAAAGCAGGAACACCATAATTTCCTTCCCCTTTTGAGTTCTGTCTTCTCCATAAAATTACCGGTAACGCTAGTTCTTCAGCTTTTTCATTCGTTTCTGCGCAAATGACTGAAGCAGCAACAATGACCTCGGGCTGTTTCTGTGAATTACCAGACTTAAACTGTTTTCTATACGTGTTCACAATATCAGGTCCATTTTTATCACTCATAAAATGACCAAATGCATAAGCTGTCCGCTTTTCCGCTGCTAATAAGGCGCTTCTTTCACTCGTTCCAAGAATCCACGGTACAGGAGATGTTTCTGGAACAGGATAGGCGGAGATCTTGGAAAACATATGATCTGCCGGATAGTCGTTATTTAAAAAGTGAAGAAGCTCCGTAACGAAATCAGGCATTTTTCTGACGTTCGCTAAAAAGTTTTCAGATAAGGCCATTGTTGCTTCTGCTGATCCGCCTGGTGCTCGTCCGACTCCTAAATCAATCCGTCCTGGAAAAAGCGTAGCCAGCAGATTATACGTTTCAGCAACCCGGTATGGTTTATAATGCGGAAGCAAAACAGCACCTGCACCTATTCGAATCTTTCTTGTTTGAGCGCCAATATAGCTCAGCATCACTTCTGGTGCAGGACACGTTAATCCCGGAAAGTTATGATGTTCAGCAATCCAATAGCGGATATACCCTAATTGTTCCCCTGCTTGAGCAAGCTTCATGGACGCCTGAAGGGCTTGCTGAGCTGTTTGTCCCACTGAGATCGGTGATTGATCGAGTATACTTAGCTTCATTAAGTCACTTCCTTCTTTGTTTTTATTATGGAGAAAAAACGACTCCAAATACTAGCAATATGCTTCATTCTATTGACAACGCTTTCATTCTTTAGTTTAATAACCTGTAAGTTCATTCTTGTTTTATGTTGGAGATTTGGAGACACGCATAAACCCTAGTTCATAGGTGTTTGTGGTGTCTTTTTTTATTGATGTTCTATAAAAACCAAGAAAAGAGGGATAAAGATGTCAAAGCTATATGCAACACTTTTCTCTGTAATCATCGTGGCAGCCATTTTGTACGGTACACCGGTAACTGCAAATGCTGCTGGTGCTTCATCAAGCGATTTTCTATCTGAAGAAGGCACGCCGCCTCCAGGTGCAAATGATGCGTCATGCCGTCCAAGTGATGAGCATCCTAATCCTGTTGTACTTGTACCAGGAACTTTTGAAACGATGGAAAGGAATTTTATTGACCTCGCTCCCGTATTAAAACAAAAAGGTTATTGTGTGTATTCTTTAAATTATGGTTATACAGGTTCTGTTCCAGCCTCTGGACCGATTGAGGATTCAGCGATGGAGCTTAAGATTTTTATCGACCACGTTTTACAATTAACAGGGGCAGAGAAGGTGTCCATTGTGGGTCACAGTCAAGGTGGTATGATGCCGCGCTATTATACGAAGTTTCTTGGCGGGGATCAAAAGGTAGATGATTTAATCGGTCTTGTACCTTCCAATCATGGAACGAAAGGTGTAGCCGGATTGACGGAGCTCACGACTACTGGCGCAGACCTCGCTTCATGTGAAGCGTGTCACCAGCAATCAGCCGATTCGGATTTTATAGCCAAACTGAATGAAGGGGACGAAACGCCCGGGAATATCTCTTATACCAATGTTTCTACCCGGAATGATGAGATTGTTGTACCTTATACTTCCGCCTTTTTAAGCGGCAATCCTAGTCAGACGACTAACGTAACCATTCAAGATTACTATCCTTATGATCAAATTGAACATCAAAATATAGCGCAGGATCCGCTAGCATTTAAATTCGTGTTTGATGCACTCGATCACGATGGACCTGCGGATGCAAAGCGTGCTTCAGGTATTTTTCAATAAATGAAAAGAAAGGGACCTCCGTATTCGGAAGTCCCCTTTCTTATGCACCTGTTAAACTTTTTTCACCGATTTGAAAATATTTATCTGTTGACAATGTGCTTTTCTGAAATTGTAAAAATAGCTCCGTTTCAGGCAATTGAAGTTCCGTGCACAATTTCGCTGTTTCATTCCATCGGCCGTATTCAATTGTTTCGACTAATAAAAGAGCTTGATTGTATTTATCGTTTTTACCCAAGAGTGCATCAGACAATTCACTTGTAATGGGCAAGTCTTCTACAATATCATTCATATCTTTATTCAAAATCGTGTCAATTAGCGAGAACATCCCAAACATGTATAAAGAGTTTTTATCGATTTGAAGCATCGAAGCAATTTGCTCAAAAAAGTGGGCTCGTGTTAAACTCATCTGTACCAATTGAGTTTGATTATCTGTTCTTTTTAAACTAGTCATTAACAAGATCGTAACGACCTTTTTTATTTCATTAAGTCCTAGAAGTACAACAGCTTGTTTAATGGATGTGACTTTGTTTTTCATAATGAACGCGCCAGAATTCAAGAGCTTCAAAAGTTTAAATGAAATCGACAGATCTTGCTGAATTAAGCTGCTAATATGTTCTATATCTGGTTCTTTTCCATTAAGTACATTCAATAATTGAAAATAATTAGTCGGAACAGGTGCAATATCTTTACCTGTTAATATAACGGGTTTACTAAAGAAGTACCCTTGGAAATAATCAAATCCCATCTCTTTCGCTTCTTCGTATTCTTTTCTATTCTCAATTTTTTCTGCGAGAAAATGAACTTCTCCTTTATACTTTTTGATCATCTCTTTTATATCATTTTTTTCCATTACTAAATAATCAATTTTAATAATGTCTATAAAAGGTATAAGACTGGATAGATCTCGATTCGATATAACATCATCGAGTGCGATAATATATCCCTTACTTTTAAGTTCCTTACACACTGTAATAATTTCTTGTGTGAGATTTACCGTTTCGAGAATCTCCACCACAATATGATCGGGTGAAATATAAGTCGGTACACGGCTCAGTAATAAATTTTCTGTGAAGTTAATGAAGCATTTTTTCTTTTCGCCAACCTCCCGAATCCCAATCCCCGTAAAACTGTTTACCAGCACATCAAGTGTAGCATTGTCATGATCAGAGCCTTCATATCTATTTGTCGAACTGTTTCTATATAAAAGTTCATAAGCAACAACGTTTTCATTTTTGTCTAATATAGGTTGTCTGCCGATAAAAATATCCATTTTTAATCACCATTCGCTATCTATTTCTCTTCATAAAACCTGTATTGCGGCATTTCTTGATTTTTACCTTTATATAGACATGAAACCATAAAATGTAAGTAAATACAATATGTCTTTTCCTGTTAAAAAAACCCAAATATTATTTTAGGAATTCCTTTTCATGGTAATAAGTACTCAAAATTGTTTAAAACGGTTTCAATATTCATTACTTTGGGAATAAAACAAGCGTAGTTAATCATCTCAAATGAGGAGGAAATACATGGATAGGCATAATAAAGTAGTAGGTGTTTTCCGTACAGAAGATGATGCAATTGACGCGATTAAAGATTTAAGAAACCAAGGTTACAACGAAGATGACATCTCAGTTATTGCTAAAGATAAAAAGGAAGTAAAACACATTCATGAAGAAACAGGTTCCAAAGCTCCTGAGGGTGCTGCAGCTGGAATGGCTACTGGCGGAATTCTTGGTGGACTAGGCGGATTGCTGCTCGGTGCAGGAGCGCTCGCCATCCCAGGAATCGGTCCGATTGTAGCTGCAGGTCCTATCGCAGCAGCTCTTGGCGGCGCTGCAGTTGGTGCTGGTGCTGGCGGGCTGGTTGGAGCACTTGTCGGTTTAGGGATTCCTGAAACAGAAGCAAAAGAATATGAGGAAGCCGTTGAAGGTGGTGATATCCTCGTACTTGTTGATGCAAGTGAAGTCGGTCGTCACAGACAAGTAAATGATACATTCCGAACGTATCGTTCTACAAATGCTCATCGTTATGAAGATTCTTATTCCAACAAATATTAGAATGGAGGATGTTTAAAAGATGAAAAACGACACGATGGAAGGCAAATGGAAACAGTTTAAAGGTGAAGCCCAAAAACAATGGGGAAACTTAACGGACGATGATTACGATCAAGCACAAGGTGATCGTGAAAAAATGATAGGTAAGATTCAGGAAAGACACGGAAAAACGAGAGATGTTGCTGAACGCGAATACGATGACTGGTACAGCAGAACTGGCCAGTATTAAAATAAGCCAAAACCCCGTCTGAAATCTGACGGGGTTTTTTGGTGTTAACTATTTTTTATTTTTACATTTTTTCTTTCTGGGTAATTTTTTTGTACTCATTTCTTAGTCCTTTTATTAAAGACCAGCACATAAATACCATGATAATCGCAAACGGAAGTGCTGTAGCAATAGAAACGGTCTGTAATACAGTAAGCCCTCCTGCTGCCAGCAAAACGACCGCCACTAATGATTGAATCACTCCCCACGTTATCTTTATTTTATTGGAAGGATTCAAGTTTCCTGATTCACTTAGCATCCCTAATACGAATGTCGATGTATCAGCAACTGTGATGTAGTACGTAATGACAACGGCGAAACCAATCACACTTAATAATGAACTAAGCGGAAGGTAATCAAACAAATAAAAAATCGAAAGCGAAACGTTATCTACAATTTTTTTTGCCAATTCATGATTCCCTAAGTTATGAACGATATCAAGAGCTGTTCCACCGAAGATAGCTACCCAAAAACAAGTGCCTAGAGTTGGAACAACCAAAACTCCTACGATAAACTCTTTAATCGTTCTGCCTTTCGATACACGTGCGATAAACATTCCGACGAAGGGTGCCCAAGCAATCCACCATGCCCAGTAGAACAGTGTCCAGTTTCCAATCCATTCCCCTTTGCTAAATGGAGCTGATCTCAAACTCATTTGGATAAAATCATTTAAATAATTCCCCATTGAATTAAAGAACAGGTTGAAAATAACAAACGTTGGACCTAGCACCAGCACCAATAGCATGATTAAGAACGATAAAATCATAGCTGTATTTGACAGATATTGAATTCCTTTTTCTAATCCTGTTGTAATAGAGATTAAGAAAAGAATCGTCGCAACCGTAATGACGATTATTTGAATAGTGAGGGTATTCGGAACATCAAGTAAGGCATGCAGTCCGCCAGTTATTTGTAACGCACCAAATCCTAACGACGTAGCAATACCAAAAACAGTTGCAAAAACAGCGAGGATATCAATCGTTTTTCCAATCGGTCCATAAATTTTATCGCCTAGTAAAGGATAGAACGCTGAACTAATCGAAGCAGGAAGCTTCTTATTATATTGAAAAAAGGCAAGAGCTAATCCGATTACAGCATAAATTGCCCAAGGATGAAGCCCCCAGTGAAAAAACGTGTACTTCATCGCTAATTTTGCAGAAGCATCTGTATAGCCTTCTCCATATGGAGGAGTTACATAGTGAGTAACTGGTTCGGCAACACTCCAATAGACAATTCCAATTCCCATTCCCGCACCAAATAACATTGCCAGCCATGATGATGTTTTAAATTCTGGCCGGTCTGTTGGCTCACCTAATCGGATTCGTCCATATTTAGAGAAAAAGATATAGACCGAAAATAAGACGAAAAACAATGCTGAGGCAAGATAAATCCAGCCTAAGGAATCGATGGAATAGTTGTAAATGTGGTTCGTTACATTCGCTAAACTCTTTTTAAAGAAGATTCCCCAAACGATAAATATAATCGTTAGCAATAACGATATATAAAAAACACTTCTTTCTTTAAAATGTGCAAAATTCAAATATAATCCCCCTTATCTTCATAATGGATACACTTAAGATTTACCAATCATCCTATTTATATGTTGTGCTTAAAGCGAGACCGAATTTCTCTATGTATCCAAATTGGATATTTTTGTTTGTATATAACAATAGGACTGGGTTGCGCAATTATAATAAACCTCCAATAATAACTCACTTTAAAAGCAATAAGGTACTAGCATAACATATATGGAGTATGAATAAAGGTATTGTGCTTATGGTAGATGTTAGGGAAACTTTGTATACTTTTACAGCCCAATGACGGAGTGATTATCACATAACAAAACGAGCCACCGAAAATTGGCCAGACAATAAATGGAATTTAGTGTTTCTTTATTAAGGTCCGTACCGTATACCAATGCAGTTACTACATAAAAAAAATGCCCTGTTATCGAAAAACAGGGCATTAACCTTATTACATTTTAAACCAGTCTATACACCAGTTGTTATTAGACGATGATTCTTCTTTGCGGAAACTAGAAGATGAGCTCGAGGATGATGATTCTTTTTTGCAATCGTGTTTCTTCTTCTTGCAAGAATCTTCTTTTTTACAACAATGATCTTTTTTACAGCACTTTGATGAAGATTCTTTTTTGCAACAATGATCTTTTTTACAGCATTTAGACGAAGATTCTTTTTTGCAGCACTTATCTTTTTTGCAGAAACTAGATGAAGATTCTTTTTTGCAATCATGTTTTCTTTTTCCGCATGGATTTTCTTTTTTACAGCATAAAATTTTGCAATTGCTGCTTTCATCTCCATTGTCACCAGTTTGAGCAATAAAGTTAATAGAACCGATTGGGATGGTCACTAAATTTAAATTTTCTTCCTCAACGATTTGAATGGATCGGCGGTTAACAGATGTAAGAAGACCTTCAATTACATCGTCGCCTCCATCGTTAACTTGTACCCTGCAATTAATTAACTTTCTTAAAATACTTTGGAAAGTATCATTGCATACTCTTTTGCGATCATTATCGCAGCAACTCTTATCAGATACTACTGAAAGGTTTCTAACATTGTTTAATGGTAAATAGAATACTTGTCTGTCATCTGTTTTGATGGCAATAAAATCTCTTCCAACGCATACAAGCTTACCCTCAATTTCAATGTTATCAAATCCTTCATTGGCTATGACTCGTTTACATAAAAATCGTGCTACCTCTCGAGCCGAGAGGGTTTTATTACAACAATTCAAAAAATTTCCTCCTGAAAAAATAATATTTCTTGTCCATGTATTATATGTACGGAGGTTAAAAGTGGCATAGGTTACTTGTCTAAATTTCTTAATTTCAGGGAAAATTTCTTCATTCTTCATTGAATCGAAAAGACTTCCTTTAGTTTAAAGGTAATTTCCACTCTCTGCGGCTCGCTTTCCGCTTGGCGTGCGGTGTGCCCATTAAGTACTGCGAGCCTTTTACGGTACATGTTATTTTATCTATTACAAAATTGCTCATAAAAATGGGGTTTTTGATCATAGAATTTGATTTTCGCTCATAGAATTCTGCTTTTGCTCATAGAATTCAGTTTTTGCTCATAGAGACTTACTTTACGCTCATAACTGTTCAAAAAAACAAAAAGAGCAGGTTTCCAATCCAAGAAACTTGCTCTTTAAGCGATATTTTTTAAAATAATCTTATGTTTTGCCATTTTGATTAATAAAATGACCTGAATCGGCGCTGAAGTTGGACATTTCTTCTATCAGTTTTTAAAAAAGGTGTTTTCGTATTCTTTGTTGCTTTTGTTAGTAGTTGTTTTCCGTTCCTGGTTGCTCGCTTTCCGCGGGGCAGGCGGTTAGCCACATTCGTACGTTTCACGTATAAGTGCCTCACCTGAGAGCTGTAGCGTTTAGCCCCTCGAGGTCAAAAGTTTAATGGTCCTGAGGGCAAAAAGCACCTTCTAAGACCATTTCCCTTTTGCTTTCGGGATGACCAAACCGCTTCCGGCTTTCGGACTGCCCGCCTGTCCCGCAGTCTACTCCAATCAACTGTCAAAGAAGACAATAAAATAAAACAGCATAAAAAAAGACCAGCGAAAAATCGCTGATCTGTTATCCACCTATGTATTGGTGGAGACGGTGGGACATGTTGTTCCATGCTTTCGTCATGGCACTGACTATATCTTGAACCTGATATTCAGGTCCCCCGGCGTATTATACGAAACATAAATTTACTTGTATCCAAGCAGAATTTCGTATCCTAGTACTACCAAAAACTTGGCAGCCTATAAGTCGATACATGGCTGTTGGATTGCTCCACATACCACTCGGCATTGCCTTACAGCGAAGTTTTCGCTGGTTAGGTTTCACCGATAAAGCCGGATTTTCACTTATGTGTTACCACACAAGGCGACTAATCCTAATCGAACCCACGTCCAAAGATATTGGCACTTAAGCTTCTACGAGTGTAGTCGGTTTATTCGTATTTCGCGAATCCATCTGCCAGCCGACAGGCGTCCGGACCGCTAGCCTGATTATTCTCTTCCATCGTCCTCAGGCGGAGGACAACCGGCGTAGCCCACTAAGAGTGAGTCCCTTACCCTACCACATGGGCGATGGAGGGAGGAACAGCTAAAGTGCTATTACGCAGCTAAAGCTAAGTTGTTGTTTTGTTTGCCAGTTATTGGCTGTGGCGTTTTAACGAGGCCGACCCCCTCGACTCGCAACTTAAGCTCAAACTACCCCTGTCGAATCCGTAACGTCCCCATTATAAAATGGTGTGCAAGAAGTTAATCTTGCCGCTACCGGAGAAATAAAAGCTTATTTGCTCTTATTCAATTGTGTACTTAGTATAACATTTTTGAGTGCAGGTCTCAATTGTAAGTTACTGTAAAAGGAACCAGTTTAGACTTTTTGACGATCACGGAAGGCACGCTCGATTTCACGTTTTGCATCCTTTTTCTTTAAATCATCACGTTTGTCATAATGCTTTTTCCCTTTTGCAAGACCGATCAATAGTTTCGCGAAGCCATTTTTAAGATACATTTTCAATGGAACAATGGAATAGCCCTGTTCTTTTGTTGCACCTAAAAGCTTGTTGATTTCTTTCCGATGCAATAACAGCTTTCGTGTACGCAGCGGATCATGGTTATACCGGTTGCCTTGCTCGTACGTGCTAATATGCATATTGTGCAGAAACAGCTCGCCGTTTTGCACACGGGCGAATGAATCTTTTAAGTTTGCCCTTCCTGCGCGAATGGATTTAATCTCCGTGCCCTGAAGGACAATTCCAGCTTCAAATGTTTCTTCGACGTGGTAATCGTGCCGCGCTTTTTTATTCTGTGCGACAACTTTCCCTTCTCCTTTTGGCATGTAACTCCATCCTCCCCACAGCAAGTGAACCTTCATTATAGCAATTTGGTCAAATAACGTCAAGGTTCACCAAATGAGATGAACCTTGAACATTCTTCAGTTTATTTCTTCTTTTTCTTGGGACCTTTTTTGGCTACCGGCTTATAAAAAGGCTTTTTCTTACCTTTTTTAGAGTCTTGAGGACCGTTCGATCGTTCTGATTCACTCTTTCGGCCTTTGCCTCTTCTTCCACGTCCGCGTTTCGGTGTATCACCAGTGTCAATTACTTGCTGGCGATCTTTATGGCGTCTTCGCGGTGTTCCTTTCATGCCGACGATCTCAAAATCGATTGCTCGTTCATCTACATTTACGTTTACTACTCGAATTGAGATTTCGTCTCCAATCCGGAATACATTCCCTGTTCTTTCACCAATCATCGCCATGAATTTTTCGTCAAAACGATAATAGTCATCTGTTAAGTAGCTGACATGAACAAGTCCTTCAATCGTATTCGGAAGCTCAATGAACAGTCCGAAATTTGTAACGGAGCTGATTACTCCATCGAACTCTTCACCAATTTTATCGACCATAAACTGTGCCTTTTTCAGCTCATCCGTCTCACGTTCGGCATCTACAGCACGGCGTTCCATAGCTGATGAATGCTTCGCGATTCCGGGAAGTTCTGCTTTCCAGTGACTCACTGTCTTAGGTCCTGTGTCTTTTTCGAACAAATACGTACGAATTAAGCGATGTACGATTAAATCCGGATAACGGCGAATCGGCGATGTGAAGTGCGTATAGAACTCTGTAGCCAATCCATAGTGACCAAGAGACATATGATCATATTTCGCCTGTTTCATGGAGCGAAGCATAATCTTGCTGATCACCATTTCTTCAGGCTCACCTTTAATAGTCTCAAGCAGCTGCTGAAGGCTTCGGGGATGAATATCACTCGCAGATCCTTTTAATGCATATCCAAACATTCCAATGAATTCTAGGAATCGTTCCAGCTTGCCTTCATCTGGATCCTCATGGATACGATACATGAACGGCAGCTCAAGTTCGTGGAAATGCTGAGCGATTGTTTCATTTGCACATAGCATAAATTCCTCGATCAGTTTTTCAGCAACAGAACGTTCACGCAGCACGACATCTTTAGGATCGCTGTTTTCATCAACGAGCACTTTGGCTTCTGAGAAATCAAAGTCGATTGCTCCTCGTGCAAAACGCTTTTTACGTAAAACATCAGCTAGTTCACCCATTAACTTAAAAAATGGAATTAGAGGTTCGTATCGTTTTGATACCTCTTCATCTTCGTCTTGAAGAATTTTACGAACATCTGTATATGTCATACGTTCCGTTGTTTTGATCACACTCGGAAAAATTTCGTGTTTGACTACTTCCCCATCATGGTTGATCTCCATCTCACAAGAAATCGTGAGGCGGTCTACTTTTGGGTTAAGTGAGCAAATCCCATTTGAAAGACGGTGCGGGATCATCGGTATAACTCGGTCTACAAGATATACACTTGTTCCGCGTTCTTGAGCTTCTTTATCAATGGCTGAGTCTTCTGTTACATAATGCGTAACATCGGCGATATGAACACCAAGTTTATAATGGCCGTTTGGGAGCTTTATAACATGAACAGCATCATCCAAGTCCTTTGCATCGGCTCCATCGATCGTAACAATGGTTTCATTGCGAAGATCTCTGCGTCCTTCAATATCTTTTGGATCGATTTCGTCAGGTGTATTGTGCGCTTGTTCTAATGCTTCAACAGGAAATTCCCGTGGCAGTCCATGTTTGAAGATTACTGAAATAATATCTACGCCAGGATCATTTTTATGACCGATGATGTGAACAATTTCTCCTTCAGCACTGTTTTTGCCTTCCGGGTATTTCGTTATTTTTACAACAACCTTATGTCCTTCAACCGCGCCATTTACACCTTCTGCCGGAATAAAGATATCATTCGGAATGCGCTTGTCGTCTGCGACAACAAAGCCAAATCGGCGGCTTTCCTGGAACGTTCCGACTACTTCTGTTACACCGCGCTCGAGAATACGGATAATCGTGCCTTCTGGACGTGATCCAGAAGAAGTGTTGTTCAATCGGACAAGGACGGTATCACCGCTCATCGCACCGTTCATATCATGCTGTGAAATATAAACGTCCTTTTGGCCTTCCTCTTCTGGAATTAAGAATGCAAAGCCTTTCGCATGGCCTTGAACCCGGCCTTTTATCAGATTCATCTTATCTGGAAGGCCGTAGCGGTTTGTACGGGTACGAACTAACGCACCTTCATCTTCTAGTTCATTTAATGTTAAAACCAGTTCTTTGAAAGCATCTGCATCAGGCAGTTGAAGAGCTTCTTCAATTTCGGTAACCGTCATCGGCTTATCCGAATCTTTCATAAGCTGGAGTATTTGTAGTTTTTCCAAAAACTGACCTCCTTTTGTGTGGAAAAGGATTTATTCTGACCAATCCAGGTCTTCTAAGAACGTATATACATCTTCATGCAACTGTTCTTTTTCCTTGTCCAATGTAATGACGTGTGTGGAATTTTCATACCATTTCAAATCTTTCTTATCGCTTTCTACTTCTTTATATATAATATTTGCAGAATCGGTATTAATCATTTCATCATGTCTAGCCTGCACAACAAACGTGGGTGCGTATACCATATCGACTGAATTTCTTACACTTTGGATCAGGTCTTGCAAGGCTTTTAAAGTGTTCATTGGTGTTTTTTTAAATTCTTCCATTTCCTGTTCAATCTGCTCTGGAGACTTCTGTTCACGTTTTTTATATTCGCGAGCATACTCACAAACCCCTTTATACATCACTTCTTCGCTTTTGATCGACATAGGGGCGCACATTGGAATAACTGCTTTTACAGGCTGCTGTGTAGCAAGTTTCAATGAAAATACACCGCCGAGTGAAAGTCCGCACACCGCAATTTCTTCATAGCCTTGTTCTTTTAAATGATTGTAGCCGCTGATTACATCTTCCCACCAGTCATCAGGACCTGTGTGAACCAATTCTTCTGGAGGTACGGCATGTCCTTTATACTGCGGAGCATGACATGTGTAGCCCTTCTTTTGCAAAAATCTCCCCATCATGCGGACATCTGCTGAACTGCCTGTAAATCCATGCAGCATTAAAACAGCCCGTTTTCCTCCTTCAAAGAAAAATGGTTTTGGTGCTGTGATTTTCATGTTGTTTTCTCTCCTATTCGTTCTGTAAAAATTGATAAACTTCCTCGATTAATTGTTCTTTTTCTACATCATGACAGATCATGTGCTTTGATTCTTTAAAATAGCAAATCCTCTTATTTGTGGCCGCAATCGCAGCATATAAAAATTCCGCACTTTTTCTTGGTACAAGACCATCACATTCACCTTGGACGATCAGGGTAGGTGCTTTAACTTTCGATAGCGAGGGTTTTAGTGTTTTTACAAGCTTTCGAAACTCTTTTGTGGCACTAAAAGGTGTATCCAGTAATTTTTTTCTGTATCTATGATAAAGCTCATGATCTTTCAAACCGCCGCTTAATCCAGTAATCATCATGTTTGCGATGTCTTTGATCATCTGCCCTGGATTTAAATAATAAGCACTTGCATTCAATAAAATCAATTTGTCGCAGCCATACTTAGATGCCAAATAGCCTGCGATCATTCCGCCCATAGAAAAGCCGACAATATATATTTTATCTGTTTTTTCCCGAAGTTCTAAGTACGCTTTTTCCGCTTCTTCTAACCATTCTATGTGTGTTATCCCTTTTAGAGAAAGTTTGGTCCCATGACCTGGATAGGTCGGGATGGATAAAAGCCAGTCTGTATGTTTGGATAAGTAATCCGTAACAGGTTCAATTTCATAAGGTCCGCCTGTAAAACCGTGTAAACAAAGACAGCCAATCATGCTACCACCTTTTTGACTTTAGATTACCCTTTTATGTACGTATCAAATCATATCACACTCAATATAAGATTGGGTACGAATCGAATTCCAGGCAAAATAAAAAAACAACAAGAGGAATGGATTCCGCTTGTTGCTTTTGATTGCATTTTTTATAAGAAATATGCGACTGCTACAGTCAAAATGAAAAACAGTACTGCAAGAATAACTGTTAATTTACTAAGCAATGCATCAAGACCGCGTGCTTTTTGTTTACCAAAAAGCTGTTCTGCACCACCTGTAATCGCACCTGATAATCCAGCCGAACGACCTGATTGAAGAACAACGACAGTAATCAAAGCGATTGATACTAAAATAAGAAGGATTTTTACTGCTGTTAGCATGAATGTTACACCTCCACCGTTCCATGTTGCGTTACTATAAATGTATCATAGTGGAAAGGACGAGGCAAAGTTTTTTTACAATTTGAAAGGATTACTGACCGCTTAGCTCATAGAGATGCGAAAAACAACTTAAAGTCGGCCAATTAGGTGCAACTTATGCTTCGGTCATGAGTTCTTAGCTAATGGCTAATTTGTTCCAAGATAATTCATATCAAATTCTTTATGAAAAATATAAAGACGCACAGCTTTAATCACATTCAGCCTTTTGTTGAGTAACCCTACTATTTGAACGGTTACCCCTGCCTGGACAGCTTCATCAGGATCAATATCCAATGCCTTATCTCCGTCCAGTAATTCTGTTTTTGCGTCAAGCTGGACTTTCATCGTTGTCTTCTTGTAGTTAATCGTAAATACATTTCCTTTTGATTCTTTCACTTTTCCAATAAAACTGATTGGATTCAGTTTTTCCTGTTTCTTTTCTGCACCATCCGAAGATTCTTGTTTAAGTGGTTGCATCATAAACATCCCCTCTTCGCCATTATGAGGACATCCCCCATATTCATTTTACTAATCATTGGTTGATTTTATGCCTTTTTGTAATGGTGTGTTCTTTTGAGAGGAATAGTACTGGTCATTGAATATGGATTTTTTTACAACAACATCTTCATACGTTTCTGACTTCGCTCGTGCTTCTTTACCATGTGAAACTTGTAGATCGTACGCTCTAATAATAAGAATCGTAAATAATAGAATAATAAATGCCAAATACAGATGATATCGAAACGCTCGGTCTTTACGCTGTTGTATAGTTTCCTCTACCCTCATTTAATCTTCACCACACCTATATGGAAAAAAACGTACATGATAAAGAGTTTTTCCCTTTTACTTAATTTACTCTCTTTTGTCTAGAGGTAAAATGGCTTTTATATGATTTTTAAGTCATAAGAAAATGATAAGTTTCAGAAAATTGGACATTTTGAATGAGTGTTTCTGTTAACTTTGTTGCCCTTGAAAGTAGTTGATTTCCGCTCCAGGATGCTCGCTTTCCTCGGGGCGTGCGGTGAGCCCACTCGCCGCTTTGCGACATTGAGTGGTCTCGCCTGTCCCGCTGATCCCGTAGGAGTCTCGCACCTTGCACTTCAATCAACATACACATGATGCTCTTTATCAAAAAGACAAACGATATACTACAATCTTTTAAAAAAAGCTTTTAGAAAAGAGCAAAAATAAAAAACCTGCTGATCCTTGAATCAACAGGTTAAGACCATTTTAGAATTATAACTGAAGCATATAGCCGTATCTTGGAACAGTAACGATCGAATCCCCATATAGTCCAAGTTTTTTTCTCAATCGGTATACGAGCGCATTGATTTCGTCATTTCCTACATCAGGAATTTGATTGGAACCCGGCAAGATTCTCTCTGGCCAGATGTGGATCTTAATTTCATCCGTACTGACAGCCTGATTTTTTTTTCGATAAAGAAAGACAAGCAGATCGGTATGTTTTCCAGATAAAAATAAAGGTTCACCATCGATATTAATTTGCCGGCGCTCTGGAATGATATGCAGTCCCTTCGTCACTTTCGTATCAGATGACTGTATGGGTGAAGTGAACTCCATTGTTAAATCTGCATCACTCGTATCCGTATTTAAGAAGGTAAACAGTACTACTCCTTTTGCAAGACTAATGATGTCTCCAGATTGAAGCCGATGCGGTACATTTGGTTCTAGAGATTGCTTGTTTAAATCTGTTCCGTGCTTTGAATTCATATCACAAATAAACGGTTCTCCGTCATTGAGGAAAATTTCGACATGACTGCGTGATACATAAGGACTGATGAATGAAATATCCGATTCATTTGTATGTGATGATCGTCCAAATGTTAATCGCTGACCCTCAGGCTTTATCGGAAACAAACTGCCTGAATCATAAGGATCCCCTGCTTCAATTCTTATATATAAGCTTTGATTCATAACCATTCCCCCGAACAAAACAATAACTTGTTACAAGCATTTTATATGATATGCAGAAAAAATAGAAGAAATAAGAAATTTATATAGTGGGTTGCTGTTGATCAACCGTATCTTTTGATAAAACAAGGCAAAAATAACACAGTGTCATTATGACACTTTAACCTACAATGATGTTGGAGGGACAATAACTATGAATATACGTGAAGGCTTAATCCCTGCTACGTTAGGAACTGCCGTGACCGCTACGGGCTACGCATTAAAACAAACACGCGGGACCAATAAGATGTTGGCTAACACTCTTTTTGGTTTTGGTCTGGCTCATGTTGTATTAGGTGTCATTGATCTTGTAGAACATCGACGTTAGGTTCTAACAGGTGCTGGCTCTTTTAAGTGTAGATTGAGATACACTTAAAGGGCTGGCATTTTGTCTTCTCATCCGGTCATGTTTTTGGAATTTGGGTTCGTTTTTCTTCTTGCTTCACCCGCATTTTTTAGTTTCGCGCCCACTTTTTTTCTTTTTTCCGCCCGCTTAATTTCCGTAGTGCCCATTTCATATATATCATAGGTTTTCAGACTGCTGAAATCCTGCAATTTCATGTACTTGTTCTTTTACATGCGTTTTTTTCAGTAATTTTTAATAATGGTGTATAGGACAACCCTCTATCTACAAATCTTAATGGAAACAAGATTGGAGGGATAACAGATGACCGTCTTTGAAACCATCTCACTTATGATCAGTTTCTCAATGCTCATTGCTACAATCCTTCATTCTAACGATCGTTCTCGATAAGCTGCAGAATTCTTAAAATGCCATCCTAATTTCTATGTAAGATTAAAAAATGAAGCCCCCGAACAGGTGAGTATGCGCACCTGTTCGGGGGCTGTCTTTTTCACAAAGACAAAATGGCGGGTTTGTCTTTGTGTGGGGTCAGACCCCTTTTTTACTGCATTGCTTTTACTTTTGTAGGTTGTAGAATGCTGTCATACCAGGGTATACAGCTAAGTTGCCTAGCTCGTCTTCGATGCGAAGAAGCTGGTTGTACTTTGCAACACGGTCTGTACGTGAAGGAGCACCTGTTTTGATTTGTCCAGCATTTGTAGCTACTGCGATGTCAGCGATTGTGCTGTCTTCAGATTCACCAGAACGGTGAGAGATTACAGCTGTGTAGCCAGCGCGTTTAGCCATTTCGATCGCATCAAACGTTTCAGTCAATGTACCAATTTGGTTAACTTTAATAAGGATGGAGTTACCGATTCCTTTTTCAATTCCTTCAGAAAGCTTTGTTGTGTTCGTAACGAACAAGTCATCACCAACAAGCTGTACACGGTCACCGATGCGTTCTGTTAATAGCTTAAAGCCATCCCAGTCGTTTTCATCAAGTCCGTCTTCGATAGAAACGATCGGGTACTTGTTAACAAGTTCTTCGTAGAAAGCAACCATCTCTTCAGATGATTTCACAACACCTTCACCAGAAAGGTGATACTTGCCGTCTTCTTTGTTGAACAATTCAGAAGCTGCAACGTCCATTGCAAGGCGAACTTCTTCACCTGGCTTGTAGCCAGCTTTTTCGATTGCTTCCATGATCGTTTGAAGTGCTTCTTCGTTAGATCCTAAGTTAGGAGCAAATCCACCTTCATCACCAACAGCTGTGTTTAAGCCTTTTTCTTTAAGAACAGCTTTTAAGTTATGGAAGATTTCAGCACCCATGCGAAGTGCTTCAGAGAACGTTTCAGCACCAACAGGCATTACCATGAATTCTTGAATATCAACGTTGTTATCAGCGTGCTCTCCGCCGTTAAGGATGTTCATCATTGGAACTGGAAGAGACTTCGCATTGAAGCCGCCAAGGTACATGTATAGAGGTACATTTAAGAAATCTGCAGCAGCGTGTGCAACAGCCATGGAAACACCAAGGATTGCGTTAGCACCTAGTTTGCCTTTGTTTTCAGTACCATCAAGCTCGATTAAAGTTTGGTCGATTCCAACTTGATCAAGTACATCAAAACCGATTAGTTCAGGAGCGATGTTTTCGTTTACGTTGTTTACTGCATTTAGAACACCTTTTCCAAGGTAGCGTTCTTTATCTCCATCACGAAGCTCAACTGCTTCGTATTCACCAGTTGAAGCACCGCTAGGTACGATTGCGCGTCCGAAAGCGCCTGATTCTGTATAAACTTCTACCTCAACTGTTGGGTTACCGCGAGAGTCAAGAACTTCGCGAGCATAAATTTCAATAATTGTTGACATAACATTCTCTCCTTTAAATAAGTATTTTCGTTTTAAACGTAAAGCATTTGACGAAGACGTACAAGGGTCCTTTGTAACGCCTCATCATATGTCTTGTTGATTTAAGGCTATTTTATAATAAAGCTTTGTTGAATTTGAAAGTGTTAATTTCCGTTGCAGGACTCGCTTTCCGCAGGGTGTGCGGTAAACTCCCTCATCGCGCAGGATTTTCGCAACTTTCTCTCCAATCAACTTGTCATTGAAGGACTTACTTCAATATATCTCTTTAGCAATAACTTAAAGCCTTATTTTATTAATGTTTTTCCTGTCATTTCTTTCGGTTGTTCGCCGCCTAAAAGGGATAACAGTGTTGGTGCTAAATCCGCAAGAATACCATCCTGGCGCAGTTCCAAACCTTCTTGGGTCACGATAACCGGCACGGGATTCGTAGTATGAGCTGTCATCGGCTTGTCTTCCATCGTAATTACTTCGTCCGCATTACCATGGTCAGCCGTGATGATCGCAGCTCCTCCTTTTGCAACAATCGCATCTACCACTTTACCTAAACACTCATCTACTGTTTCAACAGCTTTAATCGTTGGCTCAAGCATTCCTGAGTGTCCTACCATATCCGGGTTGGCAAAGTTTAAGATGATTGCATCATGCTTATCCGCTTCGATTTCCTTTAAAAGAGCATCCGTTACTTCATAAGCACTCATCTCAGGCTTTAAGTCATACGTCGCTACTTTTGGAGAATCAATCAGGATACGGGTTTCACCAGGAAACTCAGCTTCACGTCCGCCGCTAAAGAAGAACGTAACATGCGGGTATTTTTCTGTTTCCGCAATGCGAAGCTGTTTGTAGTTTTGCTGTGATAAAACCTCACCAAGAGTGTTATCCAGGTTTGTCGGCTTAAACGCAACATCCCCATCAACGGTTTCACTGAAATGTGTTAAACACACAAAGTGAAGATTTTTTGGGAACGCGTCACCGCGGTCAAATCCACGGAAGTCTTCATTCGTGAACACTTGTGAAATCTGAATCGCACGGTCAGGACGGAAGTTACAGAAAATCACTGCATCATTATCCTGAACGGTCGCAACGGGCTCACCGTTTTCTTGTTTTAAAACAGAAGGAAGTACGAACTCATCATAAACACCATTGCTATAAGAATCCTCTACGACTTCAAAAGGATCTTTGTAATCCGGTCCTTCACCATAAGCAATAGCACGGTACGCTTTTTCCACACGGTCCCAGCGCTTATCGCGGTCCATGGAATAATAGCGGCCTGATAATGTTGCGATTTTTCCTACTCCAAGCTCGTTCATTTTATCGATCGTTGTTTGGATATATCCTTTTGCTGATTGGGGCGGAACATCGCGTCCATCCAAAAAGCCGTGAAGGTATACTTTTTCAACGTTCTGCTTTTTAGCAAGCTCCAGCAATGAAAGGATGTGCTCGATGTGACTGTGAATACCGCCATCAGAAAGCAATCCGAAAATATGAAGAGCTGTGCCTTTTTCTTTTACGTGATTCATAGCGTCAATAAAGGTTTGATTTTCATAAAAATCGCCTTCTTTGATTGACAGATTCACGCGAGTTAAGCTTTGATACACAATACGGCCAGCTCCGATGTTTAAATGACCAACTTCAGAGTTTCCCATCTGACCCTCTGGAAGACCAACAGCCTCTCCAGAAGCAGTCAGCTGCGCATGCGGATACGTTTCCCAGTAGCGGTCAAAGTTGGGCTTTTTCGCTTGTGCAACAGCATTACCTTTTTCTTCATTACGGCAAGCAAAGCCGTCTAAGATGATTAAAGCTACCTGTTTTTTACTCATCGGCTAACGCCCTCCAAAAGCTGAAGGTAAGATTTTGGCTCAAGACTCGCTCCACCGACTAATGCACCGTCGATATCGGACATACCCATAAGTTCTTTAATGTTGTCAGGCTTTACACTTCCGCCGTATTGAATGCGGACAGCATCTGCTACATCCTGAGAAAATTGTTCTGCAACAACGCTTCGGATGTAAGCACAAACTTCATTTGCATCTTCAGAAGATGCCGTTTTGCCTGTACCGATCGCCCATACTGGCTCATACGCGATTACAGTTTGCTTCATTTGCTCATCAGATAAACCTTGAAGGCCTTTTTCTGTTTGCTGTTTTACCACGTATTTTGTTTGATCTGCTTCACGCTGGTCGAGCGTTTCACCTACACAAACAATTGGTGTTAAGCCATGTTTGAATGCAGCATGCGTTTTTTGGTTAACAAGCTCGTCCGTTTCACTGAAAAGCTCACGACGCTCAGAATGTCCTAAAATAACATATTGAACGTTTAAATCTTTCAGCATGACAGGGCTGATTTCACCAGTAAAAGCACCGCTTTCCTCAAAGTGCATGTTTTGAGCACCAATGGCAAGAGGTGTTCCCTCTGCTTCGTCTGCTAAACAATCAAGGAAAAGTGCAGGAGCACAGATTACAGAATCAACAGTTTCTGCTGAAGGAACAAGGCTTTTAACCTCTTCAACAAAACTGCGGGCTTCTGATAATGTTTTGTTCATCTTCCAGTTACCAGCAATAATAGGTTTACGCATACACTTTCACCTCTCAAAAAATTTCATTATAAAACTGTTTTGTCAATGATTGTTGTTCTTGAAAGTCGTTGATCTCCGCTTAAGGATGCTCGCTTTCCGCGGGGCGGGCGGTGAGCCCCCTCGTCGCCTTGCGACAATGAGTGGTCTCTCCTGTCCCACTCGTCCCGCAGGAGTCTCGCACCTTACACTCCGATCAACTTGCCATAGAGGCAATAAAGTAAAGTTCAAAGGACAACTTAGAAACTCGACGTCTTACTTTCACTTGTAGAAAAACAAGAAGCAAGAAGTTCGAGGCACCATCAGTTCCCGGAGTTTATTCTCCATAAAGGAGGATCGGAGGAACCAGGCAACGAAGAAATTTGCCGTTTTACTGTTGTTCTACTTGTCGTTTAGAGCAACAACGCCTGGCAATTCCTTACCTTCCATGAACTCCAATGAAGCTCCGCCGCCTGTTGAGATATGGCTCATCTTATCAGCGAGACCAAATTTTTCAACGGCTGCAGCTGAGTCTCCGCCACCGATTACACTGTACGTGTCTGGTGATTCTGCAAGTGCGTTTGCAACTGCACGTGTTCCATTTGCGAACGCGTCAATTTCGAACACACCCATTGGTCCGTTCCATATTACAAGTTTCGATTCCTTGATAACCTTTACGTACTTTTCGATTGTTTTCGTTCCGATATCAAGACCTTCCCAATCAGACGGGATCGAATCGATGCCAACCACTTTAGTGTTTGCATCATTCGAAAAGTCATCCGCAACTAAAACATCTTCAGCGATAAGGAAGTTAACGCCTTTTTCTTTCGCCTTTTGCATAAAGGCTTTCGCAGTTTCCACTTTATCTTCTTCTAAAAGCGACTTGCCAACGTCATAACCTAAGGCTTTGATAAATGTATATCCAAGTCCTCCGCCAATGATCAGGTTGTCCACTTTGTCGAGCAGATTATCGATAACGTCAATCTTGTCCTTTACTTTTGCACCGCCGATAATAGCTGTGAAAGGACGGTCAGGATTAGATAGAGCTTTTCCTAGTACTTCAAGTTCTTTTTCCATCAATAAACCTGAAACGGCTGGAAGATGCTTCGCGATTCCTTCTGTAGAAGCATGTGCACGGTGTGCTGCTCCGAAGGCATCGTTCACATAAACATCAGCTAAAGCTGCAAATTTTTCTGCTAGTTCTGGATCGTTCTTTTCTTCACCTGGGTAAAAACGAACGTTTTCCAGCAGTACAATGCCGCCTTCTTCAAGGTTGGCAACAGCTTTTTCTACTTCAGGTCCATATGCTTCATCCGTTTTAATAACTTCTTTTCCAAGAAGATCACTTAAACGCTGAGCAACTGGGTCTAAACGAAGCTCATCTACGACTTGTCCTTTTGGACGTCCTAAGTGGCTCGCTAAAAGAACCTTAGCACCTTGCTCTGTTAAGTATTTGATGGTTGGAAGGGCCGCATTAATACGCGTTTCATCCGTAATTTCTCCATCTTTCATCGGTACGTTAAAATCAACCCGGCAAAATACCACCTTGCCTTTTAAATCGATGTCACGAACGCTTTTTTTGTTCATAAGTACAGTAACCTCCTGACAGTCACAAATATAGAAGAATGATTATACATGGGAAAGAGGAGTAGAAGTCAAATGTACAAATGACTTCTCCCCCTCCTTAATGTTCTTCTCTATCTATTAAAGTCCTTTTTTAGCGATGTAGTCAATTAAATCTACAACACGGTTTGAATATCCAGTTTCGTTATCGTACCAAGAAACTACTTTTACCATGTTGCCTTCCATTACCATTGTAGAAAGGGCATCGATTGTAGAAGAATGAGTGTCGCCATTGTAGTCAGTAGATACAAGCGGCTCTTCAGAGTAGCCAAGAATTCCTTTAAGGTTGCCTTCTGCTGCTTCTTTAAGCGCATTGTTGATTTCGTCTACTGTTACGTCTTTATCAAGTTCAGCAACTAAGTCAACGAGTGATACGTTTGGAGTTGGAACACGCATAGCCATACCATTTAGCTTACCTTTTAATTCAGGAAGCACTAGAGATACTGCTTTTGCAGCTCCAGTTGATGTTGGAATGATGTTCTCAGCAGCCGCACGAGCACGACGAAGATCTTTGTGTGGAAGATCAAGAATTTGCTGATCATTTGTGTATGAGTGAACAGTTGTCATCATACCGCGTTTCACACCGAACTTCTCATGAAGAACTTTTGCGAATGGTGCAAGACAGTTAGTCGTACAAGATGCGTTAGAGATAACATCGTGGTTAGCTGCATCATACTTGTCTTCGTTAACACCAAGAACAACAGTAATGTCTTCATCAGATGCAGGAGCTGAGATGATCACTTTTTTAGCGCCAGCTTCTAAGTGTTTTGCAGCGTCAGCACGCTTAGTGAAACGTCCTGTTGATTCAACAACAACTTCAATTCCTAGGTCTCCCCATCCAAGTTGAGCTGGATCACGTTCTGCTAAAACTTTGATTTCTTTACCATCTACGATAAGTGCGTTTTCTTTCACTTCTACAGTTGCATCTAATTTACCGTGAACTGTGTCATGCTTTAAAAGGAAAGCAAGAGTGTCTGCGTCTGTTAAGTCGTTTACAGCTACAACTTCTACCGCAGGATTGTTTAATGCTGCACGGAATACATTACGGCCAATACGACCGAAACCATTAATACCAATTTTTGTTGCCATTTAAAATGACCTCCTTGTGTAAGAGAGAAATATTTTTTATAAAAAGGGATAATCCCTTATTAACAAATTGAAGCAGACTTGCAAATTAGCTTTAGCTTCCCAAAAGCTTACGGGCAGCTCCTTCGTCAGTAACCAAAACCTTCTTAGGACCATGTTTCATAAAAGCTGCAATTGCATCTGCTTTAGATGAACCGCCTGCAACAGCCATGATAAAATCGCTGTTTTGCAAATCATCAAGCTGAAGTCCGATTGTCCGGACACGATGAACGACTTCCCCATGCTGGTTGAAATAGTAGCCAAATGCTTCCGCAACAGCCTTTTCTTTATCCAGCTTTTCTAAAAGAGAAGTGTTTGAATTCCTGCGTTCTGCCATTGTTTTAGCATCACCAATCCCGTGAAGCACTATACTGGCAGAGCGGATGAGCTCCATTACTTCTTTGACGCCAGGTTCATCCATGAGAGATAGATAGGTTTCTTTGCTGAGTGAGTCAGGAAGATGAAGCAGTCTGTATTCTCCGTTAGCCTTTTGCGCCATCGTTGAACAAATCGAGTTTGCTTGGTTTTCTACCTTTTCACCAAGACCGCCGCGGGCGGGTACAAGTAACAATTGCTGTACCTTTTGTACGGGAGTCATCATTTCAGCAACAGAAGCAAGCGTTGTACCACCAGTAACTGCTATAATGTTTCTGGTCGTCAGCTGACGTTTTAATCGATCCGCCGCCGCTTTACCCATGTCGTTTTTCACCCATAACTCTTCATCACTATCACCTGGTACGACGATGACTTCTGACAGGTTTAACATTTCCTTTAGATCAGATTCTAAAACATGCAGCCCTGACAATTCCTTCATCATTTCAGAAAGTTCTACTAAAATATCATGCCCCTCTGTTGTAAGAGACATTCCGGATGTTTGGATCGTCAACAAGCCTTGATCTTTTAAAAAGGAAACTTCAGAGCGTAAAACCCGTTCCGTCATATGAAGCGCAGATGCTAAACTTCTTCTGCCAATCGGTTCATGAATTCTAACCACATTCAAAACGTTGTATCGTTTCCGCATTGTTTCCAGAAGATCCGGCAGCAACTTCTTTTGAACTTCTAATAGATTCTTCATTGCAAATTCTCCTGATCATTCGGATTAAACGTCACTTAAAGCTTGTTTTGTTGGACTAAAACTGTCCCGGTTAGTCATTTTATGTCCCATTAACGTAAGAAAATAACTTGGTTTTACCCAAGTATCCTTTTAACATCTGTAATGTACCCATTTTAGAAAATCTTAAAACATGCCAGTCTCAATTGTTAGAAAACGTTCAATTTTGTCTCTGGCACATTTATAGTACCAAATTGAAGTATACCATTTCAACATTTTTTACTTATTAAAAATTAGTAAGCGCTTTCTTGACTATATCGGCTGAAATTCTTCCATAATCGATTTCTTTTCCGTCTATTTCAACGACAGGAATCATGAGACCGTATTTTTCGATTAGGCTGTCATCTTTGTAAATATCGACAGCTTCGATCTGAAAAGCATGTTGTGATTGCATGCTCTCTAATAGTTTATGCGCATCATCGCAAAGCGGACAATGTACTTTTGTGTATA
Source organism: Fictibacillus barbaricus (assembly GCF_031457135.1). GTDB lineage: Bacteria > Bacillota > Bacilli > Bacillales > Fictibacillaceae > Fictibacillus > Fictibacillus barbaricus_A. The sequence continues at coordinate 155,475 of NZ_JAVDWA010000003.1, forward strand.
AAACAACTTTTTTTTGGTGCATTTTTTCTCCTTTACATTAAAAAAAGGCTCTTCAAACCTGCTGGAAGAGCATCTAGTTTTTTATGAGGTATAACGTTTTCTTTTTGATGAAGAAGGGATCTTCAACTCTTCCCGATATTTTGCGACCGTTCGGCGCGAGATGCTTAATCCGCTCTTTTGCTCAAGCAGCGCAGCTAAAACCTGATCGGAAAGAGGCTTAAGTTTATCTTCATTTTCAACGAGCTTCTGAATTGCCGTTTTCGCAGAGGCTGAAGAAGCACTACCTCCGTCTTGTGTAAAAATTTTGGCTGTGAAAAAGGTTTTCAGCTCGACAGCCCCTTTTGATGTCTGCATTACTTTATTTTTCACCGCACGGCTGACGGTCGATTCATGAACCCCAATCTCGTCAGCAACTTTTTTTAAGGTTAAGGGTGTAAGATCTTCTTTATTAAACGAGAAAAAGTATTTTTCTTGTGCGTGCACAATGGCATGCGTAATTTTTAGCAACGTCTCTTTTCTTTGTTCTAACGCTTTTTTTAACCAATTAAACTTTTGAAAAGAGTCTTCTAAAAACTTATTTTGCGTATGATTTCCTTGCAGCAATGGCTCATAATTTTTGTTCAGTTTCATAATAGGCGTGTATTGTTCGTTTATCGCGATATGCAACTGTCCATTTTCCAAGCTAACAGAGACATCTGGGTACAAATATGCTTGGTCTTCTGCAGCAGAAAAAGCGGCTCCCGGTCTCGGATCGAGGGTCTGCAAAAAATCTGCCGCTTCTTCCACCTGTTGAGGTGAAGCATCCAGTTTTTCTGAGAGTGCTTTAATCTTTCTTTCTGCAAGCAAGTTTAAATAATTGTCAGCTATCTGATAACTTAATGTATTTTCTTGGTTTTGTGCGCGCAGCTGTATTAAGAGACATTCTCTTAAACTGCGGGCACCAATTCCGACAGGCTCCAGCCTTTGAAGCATAGAGATCAGTTCTTCACATTTTTCTGCTGTTATCGAAAAACGCGCTGCAGCCTCTTCAGCTGTAATCGTCAGATAGCCGTTTTCGTCTACACTTAACAAAAGGAATTGAAAAACTTTTTGATTTTCCTTTTCGATTGGAAGGAGTATCGATTGTTTATTTAGATAGTCATATAATGTTTCTTTATCGATAATAAAATTTTCAAAGCTGCGTTTCTCAGTAAAATCCTTTCCTGAACCCTTTTTATTGGTGCCCTTTTTAAACGTGGTAAACATGCCTATTGGTTCAGAAATTTCAATCAAAGGATTTTCAAGTGCTTGTTCTTGAAGATAGGAAGCAAGTTCGTAGCCTGGAACTTGTAAAATGGCAATGGCCTGGCGCAATTCTGTTGTCATAACGAGATTTAAACTCTGCTGCTGAAACAATCCCATTTCCATTTTAATCACTCCCTTCCTTCAATGATACTACATATGTAAGCGCTATACATCTGTTAATAATTAGAAGAGAAACAGAATAGGGGTCTGTCCCGGGACAGACCCCTAACTTAAAAAACGGTACAAAAAAATGCCAGATCCGCTAATAAGCAGTCTGGCATTCTAAACTTTTATTAAAGTTTTGTTACGTTAGCAGCTTGTGGTCCACGCTCGCCATCGACGATTTCGAAAGATACTTCTTGACCTTCGTCAAGAGACTTGAATCCATCAGTTTGAATTGCAGAGAAATGTACGAATACATCGTTTCCGCCTTCAACTTCGATGAAACCAAAGCCTTTCTCAGCGTTAAACCATTTTACTTTACCATTTTGCATGGGTGTTTCCTCCTTACAAACGCAATTGTTTGCGTTTTGACTCGTGTTTAACCTTTTACTATGTAAATAATAGAACATAAAAAATGCGCACTTTTTTGAATAGTCTGAAGCGGATTCAAAAGTGTTCCACTTCTTATTCAAAAAGTACGACCGCTTTAAAATCCAAACATATTCACACCGTAATTGGTTAAGTAGACTATAACATGCTCCCAGACAATTGTCAAAAGCAGGGATGCGTTTTTTCTTGTTCTTTTGATTGCTCAGCGGATAAGCTATGATAGATAAAGGGCTTTTTCCAGTTCATCATTATGAAATGCTGTTTTCTAAATGTTTGTGGTTTTTGAGTTTTTTTCAAAGACAACACTGATAAGTTGATTGGAGTATAAGGTGCGGGACTCCTGAAACGGAAATCAACTACACCCAAGAGCAACAATGTATACGAAAATAGCCTTATGAAAAAACGAAACAATAGGAGGATTAAAAATGAGCGAAGCATTTTCTGTACCCTACTTTAAGGAAAACTTTCGTCAATTCATAGAAAAAAACAAAGATGTTTTTACGAAAACTCATGCCATGAATGCCTATTACCGTTCAATTGTCGGTACCTTGATTAACGATAACCTCAATAAAAATAGTGAGACCGTTCGCCGCATACGAAATTTAGAAACAGCTTATATTGAAGTTAAAAACGAGAAGTAAGCTTAATATGAAATAAAAAAGGGTATTGTTTTTAAAGGAATACGTTTAAAATGGCACACGTCTCGGGCATCATGAGGATAGCCCATACATAAGGTTTTAAGAAGGATTTTATTGCGCTCTTGGCGAATGAAGTTAAGAACAGCATATTGTTTGACCTTGTTTGACCTTTTTTGTATGATGACAGTACAGTTATAAGTGAAAAAGGAGAAGGAGGAATTTTCATGAATTTAATTCCAACAGTAATCGAACAAACGAACCGTGGGGAACGCGCATATGATATCTATTCCCGCTTATTAAAAGACCGCATCATCATGCTTGGCAGCGCAATTGACGACAATGTTTCAAATTCAATCGTAGCACAGCTTTTATTCTTAGCTGCAGAAGATCCAGAAAAAGACATCTCATTGTACATAAACAGTCCAGGGGGATCCATCACAGCAGGTATGGCGATCTACGATACAATGAACTACATTAAGCCAAACGTATCTACAATTTGTATTGGTATGGCAGCAAGTATGGGTGCCTTCCTTTTAGCAGCAGGTGAAAAAGGAAAACGTTATGTTCTTCCAAACTCAGAAGTTATGATTCACCAGCCACTAGGCGGTACTCGCGGTCAAGCGAGTGATATCGAAATTCACGCACGCCGTATCATCCAAATGCGTGAACAGCTAAACAAAATCTTGTCAGAAAAAACGGGTCAGCCGCTTGAAGTTATCGAGCGCGACACGGATCGTGATAATTTCTTGCTTGCAGAAGATGCAGTTAAATACGGATTGGTTGATAAATTGATCACATCTGTTGATGCAAAATAAGAATATAAGAGAAAAGGAGCGTCTCTCTATGAGCGCTCCTTTTTTTGTTTATTCAATTGTTGCTACGATTTTTCCGCGAACATGTCTTTCAGATAATTTCTTCAAGCCTTCAGGTATTTCTTCCAGCGTGATTTTTTCCGAAATCATCGAAGAAATTTTCCCGTCCAATACGAGGTGTGCTAACTCTTCATTCATAATTGCCAAATCTTTTTGCTGATTGATATGATTTGAGAAATGAACAGCACCTAAAGCGATCTCATGAAACGACAATGCTTGGCTAAACGGTTTTACAGCCGAATAATCAGGGTTGCCTGCGATAAAACCAATGCGTCCGTTAAACGCAATGCTCTTTAAGGAATCTGTAGCATTTTGGCGGCTAACTGTATCCAAAACTGCATCGACCCCATTTTGATCTGTCAGGTCCATTACTCGTTCGTGAACATCTTCATTTTTGTAAAAAATCACGTGATGAGCTCCAAGCTGCTTAACATATTCCTCGTTTTCAGGTGAGCAAGTCGTAATGATTGTTGCCCCAATCGTTGCCGCCAGCTGAATTGCAAATCCGCCAACACCGCCGGCTCCGCCATGGATCAAAATCGTCTCGCCTTGCTGCAGATTCATTTTTCGAACAAGTGCCTGATAAGCTGTCATACCAGCACAAGGAAGAGCTGCTGCGTCTTCAAAAGACAATCCATCAGGAATTTTAGCAGTAGTGTGTGCTGTAGTTACGGCGTATTCTGCAAACCCGCCCTTTTTCGTAAAATCACCATGATAGAAAACACGGTCACCTTTTTTCAGATTTGTGACACCTTCACCAATTTCTTCAACGATTCCAGCTGCGTCCACACCAAGAATATGAGGATATTCCCAGTTTGGATTTCCGTTAGTTGCCACTTTATAATCAACGGGGTTCAGACCAGCCGCTTTAATCTTGATTAAAACTTCTCCGCGCTTTGGAGTTGGTTTAGCTGTTTCTTTAACCTTCATTTCACTCCACATGTTTTTGTCTTCTAACAACAAAGCTTTCATCTATACAATCCCCTTTTTTGAAGTTTGATTAAAATATACAAATGACAGTATACCCATATCACCCTCACAAGAAAAGGATATTGCTTTGTGGGGAAATCCTAAGTTTGTCCACTCTATATGGACAAACTTGGGATTTGTATTTGTCTGGGGTCTGTCCCCCCCTCGATTGCTTTGAGCATGGCTTTGGCTTTGTTGATGGTTTCTTCATATTCCCGCTCTGGCACTGAATCAGCTACTACACCCGCTCCAGCCTGTACATACGCTTTTCCGTCCTGGAAAACGATTGTTCGAATGGCGATACATGAATCCATTTGACCGTTGAATCCTAAATAGCCGATCGATCCGCCATATACGCCGCGTGCCTCCTTTTCGAGCTCTGAAATAATCTGCATGGCTCTTACTTTCGGTGCACCTGAGACCGTCCCTGCTGGCATGCATGATCGCAACGCATCAAAGAAGTCTTTGTCTTTCGCAATTTTACCTTTTACATGTGACACCATGTGCATAACATGTGAATAACGTTCGATCTCCATATAAGATTCCAGTTCAACTGAACCAAACTCACTTACCCGGCCGACATCATTTCTGCCTAAATCCACAAGCATCACATGTTCAGCACACTCTTTTTCATCAGCTAAAAGGTCTTCTTCATATGCAAGATCTTCTTCAGGCGTATTCCCTCTTGGTCTTGTCCCTGCAATCGGGCGGTTTTCTACCCAGCCATTGTCCACTTTTACAAGAAGCTCTGGTGATGCCCCTACGATATACGTATCTTCTGACTTGTAGTAATACATATATGGCGACGGGTTCATCGAACGAAGAAGTCTGTATACATTGAAGGGATCAGCGTCTGTTTCCTGTTCAAAGCGCTGTGATAAAACGACTTGAAATATATCACCTGAGTTAATGTATTCTTTCGCTTTTTTTACCATAGAACAAAATTCTTCCTTCGTATGGGAAGACGTTACTTCAGAAGAAGCGTTTTCGAACGCGTTTTGATTCATTTTCGTGTTTTTGTTTTCTCTATGCTGCTGCAATTCATTATACGATTTGCGGATCGTCTCACACACTTGCTCATATTTGGAACGAATGGTTTCTTTGTCATCATCAGGAGAGATATGCAGGTTACAAATGATCGTGGTTTTTTGTTTCAAATGATCAAAGACTATCATTTCATCTGTGAATAAAAATTCCATTTCATTTTTTTGCTTAGATGGAGTGGGGGGAGTTGGCACATTTTCAAAGGTATGAATCAGGTCATACCCGAAAAAACCAACAGCACCTCCAGTAAAAGGAGGCAGTTCAGGGAGTTTAGGTGACTTATATTGTGAAATATGATTTTTCACGACTTCCAGCGGAGAACCGTGTTCATGAATCACTCGTTGTTCTTTTAAGTATGTTAGTTTAACCTCATTTCCCTTACTCGCAATTACGAGAAAAGGGTTTCTTCCAATATAAGAATACCTCGCCCAGCGTTCTCCGCCTTCAACACTTTCTAGCAAAAACGAATACGTTTCACGGCGCACTTTTTCAAATTGGGAAATACACGTTTCATGATCGGACAAATACGTAAATCCAATTGGTATGACATTAAAATTTTGATTCGTTAGAGCGATTGTTTCCTCTAAACTTGGGATAAACATCATTCTTTCACCTCTCTCAAAAAATAAAGCCCCGCTATATTTATAGCGGAGGCTGATTCATTGCAACATTAATAAACTAAGAAAGAGGTTTAATCCAGGATCAAATCTCAGGCTCAGCTCATCTATACTCACTTTTCTCCACTCAACTCATCTAAAACTATTCTCCTGATTAAAAATCAATATAAAGGCTATAGCCGCTTATGTCAACTCTTGAAGGTATTAATCTGCGAATACCTACCTGGAAAAAGACCGGCGGATGACCCATACCCAGCAAACACTAAAAAAAAGAATCATACTGAATGTTACAGTGATCATGAAGGCAAGACCTAACATGAGTCCTGAACTCCGAGGGATCTGCACTTGGTACCCTACTAAAGAAATCGGATAAATACTGATAAAAAAAAGCATGCATACCCAGTAGATCAGACGAAACGTGCTTTTCTTCGGTTTCAAAATGTATAGAGTTAAAAGGATATTCAACATTGTTAAACACGCTGCAAACAACCCGTCATGCATAAGACTATAATGCTGCAATACCACCGCCTCCTTTACCCTCTTTATCAGTATATAAAGGAAACGGAATAGAACAACCCTGCCAATTAAAGAAAACCGCCAAATGTCCTCGTGAAACGGACAATTTGACGGTTTGTATTTTTGTGGGGTCAGACCCCTTATTCTGTTTTGGAAACAAACGCTGCTAATGCTTCGATCGCTTCGTCTTCATCTGTGCCGTCCACAGATAATACTAGCTCTGAACCAGAACCCACTGCTAAGCTCATGATTCCCATGATGCTCTTTGCATTCACTTTCTTACCTTCTTTTTCAACGAAAACATTAGAGCTGTAACGGTTTGCTTCTTGTACAAAAAGTGCTGCAGGACGTGCTTGGAGACCACTTTTCAATTGGACAGTTACCTTTTTTTCTACCATTTTACTTTTACCTCCTCTAACTCTTTCTCTCTATTCATACATCATTTGATGGGTTGACCGGCTCTGATTTTGTTTGCAATTTCATCAATTTTTCGCAATCGGTGGTTAACACCTGATTTACTTACTGGGCCAGAAGAAACCATTTCGCCCAGCTCTTTTAAGGTAATCTCCTGATGGGTTACACGGAGCTGCGCGATCTCACGGAGTTTATCAGGAAGTATTTCAAGTCCGATTTGATCTTGAATGAATTTAATATTCTCAACCTGTCTCATTGCCGCACCAACCGTTTTGTTTAAGTTAGCGGTTTCACAGTTTACAAGACGATTAACGGAATTTCTCATATCTTTTAAAATCCGGATATCTTCAAAAAACAGAACAGCATGGTGAGCACCAATGAGTGTCAAAAACTCAGAGATTTTTTCACCATCTTTTAAATAAATGATATACCCTTTTTTTCGCTCGAGTACTTTTGCCTTCAAGTTAAACTTGTTCATCAGTTCGGCGAGTGCAACCGTATGCTCTTCATACATTGAAAAAATTTCGAGATGATAGCTTGTCTCTGGATGATTCACGGAACCGCCTGCTAAGAAAGCACCTCTCATATAAGCTCGTCTGCAGCAGCTTTTTTTATTAAATTCATCAGCAATATTACGGGTAAACGTAAACGACCCGTCAATGATTTTCAGGTCTTCCAGCAAAGCTCTTGATTCCTCAGAAACACGTACGATATAAACGTTATTTTTCTTTAAACGCATCTTTTTTCGTACTAAAAGTTCAACGTGATAAAGATACACATTTTTAATCAGTGTATAAATTCTGCGGGCAATCGCAGCATTTTCAGTTGGTATATCTAGAATCAGCTTTCTATTGCTGAAAGAGATGGAACCATTCATACGAATCAATGCAGCCAACTCGGCTTTTTTACAGCAATCCTTAAGCTCGAGCTGCGTTAATTCTTTTTTTGTATCCGCAGCAAATGACATCTGCTTCAACACCCCTCTCTAGTTCCATAGAAACTTACTTTTCAATCAAACCTAGCAATAAATCGGATACGCGTTTGGCGTCATGGCGCACGAGTGTCCCGTATTGTATGATATTATCGCAAACAAGACCGATTCCGAATGACTTTAAGCGTTCTTCATCAAATTGGACCTGCTGAGAGCCCTCTTCCAAGTATAAGTCCAAAAACTCGGAAGGAATAATCTCATTATTTACAATCACAACATCAATAAAATTATGCCCAACATGATCGATTAAAGCTTGTATATGATCACCTGCTGTATAGCCTGTTGTCTCACCAGGCTGTGTCATCACATTGCACACATACACTCTAGGTGCCGTTGCCTCACGAATGGCATTAGAAATTCCTCTTACAAGAAGATTAGGAAGAATACTCGTATAAAGACTGCCCGGACCAATGACGATGAGGTCCGCTTCTTGAATGGCTTTTACACTTTCACGCAGGGGCTCTATTTGCTCGTCCGTTAAGAAAACCTTCTTAATCTTTTTATTCGACAGCGGGATCTTAGATTCCCCCTGAACAATTGATCCATCTTCCATTTCAGCACATAAAATAATGCTGTTTTTGGCAGCAGGAAGCACTTGTCCCCTTACATTTAATACCCGGCTCAATTCACGGATTCCAGTTAAAAAGTCTCCCGTAATATCATGCATAGCAGCAAGGAGCAGGTTCCCTAAAGAATGGCCGACAATGCCGTCCCCTACCGTAAAACGGTGCTGAAACATTTTTTCTACAAGCGGTTCTACTTCAGATAGTGCCGCAATTACGTTTCTAACGTCGCCAGGCGGCGGCATATCATAATCCTTCCTTAAACGTCCGGAACTGCCGCCATCATCTGCTACTGTTACGATAGCAGTTATATCCACTGGGTAGCGCTTCAAACCGCGGAGCAAGACTGATAGTCCTGTTCCGCCGCCGAGCACAACCATTTTTGGCTGCTTTTCCATCTATACTTTATCCTTTCCCATATCCCTGTGGCTGCTGAAGGTCACATATTCTTTAGAAAGTGCGTTCCCGATATACTCAGCAAGGGCTACTGAACGATGCTTCCCGCCTGTGCAGCCGATTCCGATAATCAGCTGGCTCTTCCCTTCACGTTTATATTGAGGAACCATGAAATGCAAAAGATCCAATAGCTTCTCTAAGAATTTATTCGTTTCTGGCCATTTCAGTACATACTCTGAAATATCAGGTTCAAGTCCTGTTCTCGGTCTCATATGCTCAATATAGTGCGGATTCGGTAAAAAACGTACATCGAACACAAGATCTGCATCGATTGGCATGCCGTATTTAAAACCAAATGACATCACATTAATCGTAAATGGATGGGCTGCGTTCGTAGAGAACCTCTGTATGATACGTTCACGCAGCTGTAAAGGTTTCAAATCGGTTGTATCGAGGATCTGCTGTGCTCTTCCTTTTAATTCTTCGAGCATTTGTCTTTCTTGATGAATCCCCTGCAGCGGATTACCGCTTTTCGCCAGAGGATGTGATCGGCGTGTTTCTTTATAGCGCCGAACGAGCGTAGGATCTTTACAGTCCAAATATAAAATTTGGGGCTGCACATCTGAATTCAATGCAAGCTGATCAAGCGTTGCGAATAATTGATCAAAAAATTCCCGGCCGCGAAGATCCATTACAAGTGCAACCTTATTGAGCTTGCCAGAGGATTCTTGCATTAATTCTACAAATTTAGGGAGTAATGCTGGAGGCAAATTATCTACACAGAAAAAGCCTAAATCCTCAAAGCTCTGCATGGCTACCGTTTTACCGGCGCCTGACATTCCTGTAATAATCACCATCTGTACGTCTTGTCTATCCATGCCGATTCCCCCTATTTCTATGTTCAAAGCTTATGCATTGATTTCATTCTTATGCCGGATCTAATCGATAGGAAAGGAGTTCAAATTCCGGTGTATACGTAAATGTGCCAAAAATCATGTTACTTCCTTTTGTCACATAATCCAAAATATGATGATCTCCCGGAGCCATTGGCAAATCTCTAACTTCTTCAATCGGCTTCCAAGATAAAATACCTTCTTCACACTCATCAAGTGCATCACCTTCAGAGTCAGTTGCTAAAAACGTAAACATCATCCACTCTGAAACGATCTTGTCGCCTTCTTTTATAATAAAATTAAAAACACCTTTTAATTGTGGATTTTTCAAATAAATACCGGTTTCTTCCCGATACTCACGAATGACTGAATCCCGAATGGATTCTTCGGACTCCATTTTCCCGCCAGGAGCTACCCACCAGCCCCGTCTAGGTTTTTGAAGCAATAAAACTTCATTTTCTCTTATTAATACACAGTTTGTTACTCTTTGCACTTCGCTTCACCTCAGGGCTTAGTCCTTTTCCTAAGTATACTAAATAATGTAACCCCTAACAACAGAGACACCTCAAGGGTTTGAGCTCCGTTATACAGCAGGTCACAAATACATTTAAACCCATAATTTTATGACAAAGGCTCTTTTCTAAAGGGTTGTTGCTACAGAGATAATTTGAAAAGTTCTTCGTTGAACAGTAAGTGGAGCGGAAGGGCGAGACTCCTGCAGGATGATTGGGGCAGGTGAGACCAATTAATGTCGCAAAGCGACGATTGGGCTCACCGCACACCCTGCGGAAAGCGAGTCCTGCAGTGGAAGTTAACCCCATTTTAAAAGCAATACAGCCATGACAAAAAAAAGGACACGGAACTAAGCTCCGTGTCAAAGTCTTGCCTTTATAAAAAGGGGGTCAATTTCTTATTCTTATAATACCCCACAATTATTTCACCACTGTTACAAGATGATTAATTAGAAGTTACGTTTTTTAACTTTTCAGTCAAATTTTCCACATAGTGCTGTGCTGCTTGTGCCGCGATACTTCCATCACCTGTTGCTGTAACGATTTGACGCAACGTTTTTTCACGAATATCACCTGCTGCAAAAATACCAGGGATTTTCGTTTCCATCTGTTCGTTCGTTTCAACATAGCCATTTTCATTCGTGATGCCAAGATCTTTGAATGCAGCATTCAATGGAAGCATACCGATGTAAATGAATACACCATCTGTAGGAAAGTCTTGCTCTTCACCAGTTTCAGAGTGAACGAGCGTTACTTTACTTACTTTGTTGTTTTCACCGTGAATTTCTTTAACAGAATGATTCCAGATGAAATCAATTTTATCATTGTCAAAAGCACGCTGTTGAAGAATCTTTTGCGCACGAAGCTTATCGCGTCTATGAACGATCGTTACTTTTGTCGCAAAACGAGTCAAGTATACGCCTTCTTCAACGGCCGAATCACCGCCGCCAATAACGACGAGCTCACGATTTTTAAAGAATGCTCCATCACAGACTGCACAATAAGATACACCGCGCCCAGAAAATTCTTTTTCGCCTGGAACACCAATCTTCTTATATTCTGCACCTGTTGAAATAATGATCGAGCGAGCTTTATATGTTTTGCTTCCCGCTTTGATCGTTTTATACTCTTCTCCATCGACGATTTCTTTCACATCGCCATAAGCGTATTCTGCTCCAAACTTTTTTGCATGCTCGAACATTTTGTTTGAAAGCTCAGGTCCTAGAATATGATCAAAACCAGGATAGTTTTCTACATCTTCCGTGTTCGCCATTTGTCCGCCAGGTATTCCGCGTTCGATCATAATTGTATCCAAATTGGCTCGTGATGTGTACACAGCAGCTGTCATGCCTGCTGGGCCAGCGCCGAGGATGGCTACATCATAAATTTTCTCTTCCGTCATTCAAAAACACTCCTTATATAAGGAAATTCTTATTTACTCTATTACATTTTCATCCTAACGAGTCATAGGATAAAAGTCCATCATTCTGCTCAAACGCCGCGGTTAACCCAGCCGATCAGTTTTTTAATCCTTAATGAAATAACCGAAACAGAAATTCCATAAAGTTCTGCAGCCGATCTTTGAGTGGTTTTTACTTTTTGCTTTCGTGAAAGATAATCAATTGCACCAGCGATTGCTTGCACGTTTTCAAAGATTTTCTCACCTGTCTGTTCAGAAAACTTGATTGCTTCTGACCAGTAGAAAAGGACTTGTTCATCAATGATCGCACCATGATCTTTAATCACTTGAAGAACATCCAGAGCTTTTGTCAAAATTGCAGATGTACTGCCCACTTCAACAACAGACTCTTCATGTACTAACTTTACAGGCTGTTCTGGCCGATGCTCCAGCATGATGTTAGCAGCGATTTCTTTGATGAAAAGAGTTTCTTCTGTCCGCAGACAAAACTCACTCAGCGTTGCATAAGCCTCTTCATTTTTATTCCCTCTAAGTAAAAATAAATGCGTAATTTTATTTTTTTCCAGCCCTTTACGAACATGCTGAATATGCTTCATCGCTTTGATCTGTCTATCTTTTTTTGGTTTATTATGTTTATTCAGCGGGATACGATATTGATAATCTCCACCCGCAACTGTTAATACGTCTTTAAGCGCTTTTTCCATATAATAGGGCGCAATGCTGCCCTCCGGATCAAGATCAAGCACTTTTTTCCACGTCTTTACTGCCAGCTCTTTGTTTCCAAGTGCATAGTAAGAAACGGCAAGCATGTGCGTTGTTACCGGATCAAATACAAAGGAAGATTTCTTTAACGATTGAAGCCATTTATTTGCATGAACATGCTCTTCTAGAAGTCCGAATGTGTTTCCGAGCTTATATCGATGTTCTGCATGAATCGGGTGTACAGACTTAAGCCGATCAACAAGCTTCCCTCCTTGTTCATCCATTCCGAGGTGATACAGAAATATAGCTAAATTACACAAAGCATTCAAGTTTCCGGGATTTTTAACTAATACATCCTCTAAAACAGATATGGCTTCGTCAAATTCACTTTTATAAAAATGAGTTAACGCTAAATTGTTATAAGCAGCCCAAAACTTAGGATGATTGACGATGATCTCCCTCAGCTGATCCTGTGCAGCCGGCAAATCACCGCGCTCGATCAATTGTCTCGCTTCGTCATGTGCTTTAATCAATTCTTCTTCTTCAGTCATTGGCATATCTTGTGATTTACTGCCTGTTTCAAGATTGATCAAATCGAGCAGTTCCTGCGTATCATCAAGGAATTCGCCCTCCGGATCATTGTGCATGTAAAGTAAAGCATGCTCTTCCGCATCAGAATACATTCCTAAATGTGCAAAGTTATTGGCAAGGAAGAAGTGGCATTCAGACATCATATCGGATCCTGACTGCTCCAACGCACTCAATAAATGACGGTTGGATTCTTCATATTCACCAATTTCAGCTAAAGTAGAAGCTAACTGGCACAAAAAAGAAGGTTCTTCTGGCTGAAAAGTCACTGCCCGCTCAAACATTTTTTTCGCTTTATATAAATCACGCCGATTATAGGCTTTAATTCCTTTTTCAAAAAAATAATCCCCATCCTGAATAAAGGGAAGAACGCGTCCACTCAACTGACTGGCGCTTTGTCGTTTTTGCATATTTTAAGTTCCTCCATTTTACTATGTAAACCCGCTTACTTCTTTATCGTTCAGTTTACAAAGTTTTCAACCCAAAAAATTATAACATAGGTGAAAAATTCAAACACCCCTACAACTGTAATTATGGGTTGGAAGTTTTCGACAAAAAATTCAAAGGGGTCTGACCCCACTTGTGGACAAATCGCGGATTTGTCCAATTGGAGAGGACGAATCTGAACTAAATAGCGGCAGCGCCCATGTGTTTTTATTTAGTAACCGCTTTTCTTGGTTATCCGCACGTATTTTTTTATTTCTCGCCCACTTCATTTCATTATACGCCCACTTCCATATCATTAAGGAGATTTCCGGTAATCGAAAATCCACATTTTAAGGTATTTTTCTTATTTTCGAGTTTTAACACCTACAGTTGGGAATTTTTTGTAATGGTTCACACAAAAAAACAACTAAGAATGAACTCTTAGTTGTCCCCTTTTGTATGTCGTTCTGCTAATGTCTTTAAAATGTCATCCAGCGGTACGTTTTGTTCTTGTAAAAGGACCAAAACGTGATAAAACAGATCAGAAACTTCCCATCTTAGTTCTTCTGGGTCACGATTTTTTGCAGCGATGATGACTTCTCCCGCTTCTTCCCCAACCTTCTTGAGAATTTTATCGACACCTTTTTCAAATAAGTAGGTTGTGTAAGCACCTTCTGGCATTTCGTGCTGACGCTGTGCGATGATCTCCTGCAATTCATTTAATATCGCATAACGGTCTGAGGATGGACCAGAATCGCTGTTCGTTTCATCTTCATACAAAGTCTCGGAAAAACAGCTGTATGCTCCAGTATGGCAAGCAGGACCTTTTGGCTGTACTAAAATAACCAAGGCATCTTGATCACAATCGTAACGGATGCTCTTTACTTTCTGCGTGTTTCCGGATGTTTCACCTTTGTGCCATAATTCTTTTCGCGATCTTGAAAAAAATACAGTTTCTCCGATTTCGACCGTTTTTTCGAGCGAAGTTTTATTCATGTATGCGACCGTTAAAATCTCTTTTGACTGATAATCCTGGACTACAGCAGGAATCAGGCCGTTTTCATCAAATTTCAAAGTTTCAAATTTCAACGTACAGACACCCCCAAAGTTTGCAATTCTGACTTTAGCTCACCAATTGATGTTTCTTTATAATGAAAGATGCTAGCCGCAAGCCCAGCATCAGCTTTACCAATCGTGAACGCCTCGTAAAAATGGGCTGCCGATCCGGCACCTCCTGATGCGATTACAGGGACTGTTACTGCCTCACTCACTTTTTTCGTCAATTCTAAATTAAATCCTGATTTCTCACCGTCTTTATCCATGCTGGTTAGCAAGATTTCGCCAGCCCCCCGCTTTACCGCCTCTCTTGCCCAATCAGTCACTTCCCATTGGGTGGGTTTGCGGCCGCCATGTGTAAATACACGCCACGATCCAAGCTCCTCGTCATACTTTGCGTCAATCGCAACCACGATACATTGTGCTCCGAAGAAATCCGATCCTTCAGTGATCAATTCGGGTCTTAAGAGAGCTGCTGTATTGACAGAAACCTTGTCAGCACCGGCTCTTAAGACTCTTTTCATATCTTCCAGTTTATTGATTCCTCCGCCGACTGTAAAAGGGATAGCTAGCTCTGCAGCTACTTGTTCCACCACTTCTACCATCGTTTCACGGCCTTCATGACTTGCAGAAATATCAAGAAAAACGAGTTCGTCTGCACCTTCTGCATCATAATAGCGAGCAAGCTCCACAGGGTCCCCTGCATCGATTAAATTTAAAAATTGAATCCCTTTTACAACTCGTCCTTCTTTTACATCCAAGCAAGGAATGATTCTTTTTGTCAGCATGATTCCACACTTCCTATCGCATCAGACAGTGTGAATCTTCCTGTATATAAAGCTTTGCCGATTATAGCACCAGCAATTTTCCGTTCATCTTTTTTTACATTGATCAAATCTTGAATTGAGCTGACTCCGCCAGATGCGATTACTTCTTTTCCTGTAACACGTGCAAGTTCACCGATTGCTTCAATATTCGGTCCCTGCAGCATGCCGTCCTTTGAAATATCCGTAAAAATAAACGTTTCAGCGCCTTCTTCAACAAGTCGTTTCGCAAGATCAACAGCTAAAATATGTGACGTTTCAAGCCATCCCTCAGTCGCTACAAAACCATCGCGAGCATCAAGGCCAATTGCGATTTTACTAGCATATTTCTTTAAAGCTTCCCTAACAAATTCCGGATTCGATACTGCTGCGCTCCCTAGAATCACTCGGTCTACGCCTTGATCTAAGTAATACGAAACGTCTTCCATGGAACGGATGCCGCCGCCGATTTGCACGTTTACAGATAGTTCTTTCGCAACCCGCAGTACGTGTTCATGATTTACTTTCTGGCCATCTTTTGCTCCGTCAAGATCCACCATATGAATCCATTCTGCCCCTTGCTCTGCAAATTGTTTTGCCATATCAAACGGTGAATCGCCGTACACCGTTTCTTGATCGTAATCGCCTTGCAATAGTCTTACACATTTCCCATCACGCATATCGATCGCTGGATAAAGTGTGAATGAACTCATATTTGTTGTCCCTCCTCAACGAAACGGCAAAAGTTTTTCAGCATTCCCATGCCTGTTTCAGAACTTTTTTCAGGGTGAAATTGCGTTCCCATAATGTGATTGAGTCCTACTACCGCAGGAACTTCAACACCTTCATAGTAAGCCGCAGCCACAAGTACTTGCGGGTTATCTGTTGTTACCACATACGAATGAACAAAATAGACATAGCCCTCATCCAGTCCTTGAAGCAAAGGCTGATCTTTTTGCTGAAAATGCAGATTGTTCCATCCCATATGCGGAACTTTGTACGTTTTACCTTCTGCATTTCTTCCATTAAAACGT
This sequence comes from Fictibacillus barbaricus, assembly GCF_031457135.1. GTDB lineage: Bacteria > Bacillota > Bacilli > Bacillales > Fictibacillaceae > Fictibacillus > Fictibacillus barbaricus_A. The sequence goes on from NZ_JAVDWA010000003.1 coordinate 171,765, forward strand.
GTTACTTTTCCAGGCAAAAGACCAAGTCCTGTCGTTATGCCGTTCTCAGCGCTTTCGTCAAAAAGAAGCTGCATTCCCAAGCAAATCCCCATTAAAGGCTTTCCGTTTTCAGCTTCCTTTTTTATAAAATCAGCAAGACCCGTTTCCTCCAGCTGATGCATCGCATCTTTAAAAGATCCAACCCCAGGAAGCAGCAGTCCATCCGTTTCATGAAGTTCTTCAGGATTTCCTGAGAGGATGTAAGGCTGTTCAATTCTTTTTAAGGCAGAACAGACGGAATGAAGATTACCCATTCCATAATCAATAATTCCGATCATCTATAACATTCCTTTCGTAGAAGGCACTCCCTTTACACGAGGATCGATTTGAGTTGCTTCATCCAGTGCTTTTGTAAAAGCTTTAAAAACGGCTTCAATCATATGATGTGTGTTTGTCCCATAATGAACGATGACATGAAGGTTCATACGAGCTTCTAATGCCAATTTCCAAAAGAATTCGTGTACGAGTTCTGTATCAAATGTTCCTACTTTTTGTGTTGGAAATTCAGCTCTGAATTCTAAATGCGGGCGATTAGAAAGATCGATTACAACTTGAGCAAGTGTTTCATCCATCGGTACAAAAGCGTTTCCGTAACGCTTAATCCCATGTTTGTCTCCAAGAGCTCCTTGAATGGCTTGTCCGAGGCAGATTCCGATATCTTCTGTTGTATGATGATCATCAATCTCCACATCACCATCCGCATTTACAGTTAAGTCAAAATGACCGTGGCGTGCAATGGCGTCAAGCATATGATTCATAAAAGGAACTGGTGTTTGAATATCTGCCTTACCTTCTCCATCAATCGCGAAAGATAAGCTTATCTGTGTTTCTTTAGTATTTCTTTCTATTGTGTGCTGACGTTTGTTTTCCATTTATTTTTCCTCCAGTCGAACATCAATCGCTCTGGCATGTGCTTCAAGACCTTCTAAACGAGCAAACGCAGAAATCTTATGACCGTTCTCTTTTATGGCCTGCTCACTATAGCGGATCACACTCGATTTCTTCATATAATCATCCACATTCAGCGGACTTGAGAACCGCGCTGTTCCGCTGGTCGGCAATACGTGGTTGCTTCCGGCAAAATAATCGCCAACAGGTTCCGAGCTGTATTCTCCAAGAAAAATAGCACCTGCATGCTTTATTTTTCCGAGCAGACCCATCGGATCTTTTGTCATGATTTCTAAATGTTCAGGAGCGATTTTATTAATGACTTCTGCTCCCTCATCAAGCGATCCAACCACATAAATCGCACCAAAATCTTTTATAGCTTGGGAGGCGATAACTTTTCTCGGAAGACTCGCAAGCTGCTTTTCAACTTCTTTCGAAACTTGTTCAGCCAATTCATTTGAGGTTGTCACTAAAAACGCCGCAGAACGGGAGTCGTGTTCTGCTTGTGATAATAGATCTGCCGCAATGTATTTTACGTTGGCTGTTTCATCTGCTAAGACAGCAATTTCGCTAGGGCCTGCGATCATATCAATATCGCATACGCCAAAAACTTCTCGTTTTGCAAGTGCTACATAGATGTTCCCTGGCCCTACGATCTTATCGGTTTTAGGCACAGTTTCTGTTCCGTACGCTAAAGCACCAATCGCTTGAGCGCCTCCTATTTTAAACATCCGTTTAACACCAGCAACATGAGCTGCAGCCAAGACAGCCGACGGCAGCTTTCCATCTTTTCCTGGCGGTGAAACTAACACGATCTCCTCAACACCTGCAACAACTGCTGGTATAACACCCATCAAAACTGAGGATGGATAGGCAGCAGTACCGCCTGGGACATAAACACCAACTGAATCAAGCGGCGTTAATTTCTGTCCTAAAAGAGTTCCGTCTTCTCTCGTAAAAAACCACGACTCTTTTTTTTGCTTTTCGTGATATTCACGAATGTTCGCCGCTGCTTCTCTAATGATGTTAACCATTTCTTGGTCGAGTGATGAAAGAGCCTCATCAACTTCTTCTTTCGTGACTTCAAGCGCGTCTAATGTTACACCGTCAAATTGATTTGTGTATGCGAAGAGCGCTGAATCGCCTTCATTTTTTACAGTCCGCAAAATCTCGATTACGTCTATTCGCTGCTGTTCTGTATTTTGTTCAACGCTTCTTTCAAGGCTTTTTAATTCTGATACAGATTGAATTCTCATGCCTTCTCCCCCTTGCTTTCGACAAGTGTACGGAGCCGCTCGACCATCTCGTTGATCCTGACAGCATGCAGTCTGTAACTAGCCGGATTCACAATAAGACGGGATGTGATGTCTGCAATTCTTTCAAGTTCAACAAGTCCGTTCTCTTTTAACGTTCTGCCTGTAGATACGATATCTACAATGTGATCGGCAAGCCCGATTAACGGTGCAAGCTCAATCGAACCGTTTAGTTTGATGACTTCTACCTGCTGACCTTGCTCTCTAAAATAATGAGCTGCAACATTTGGATATTTGGAGGCGATTTTAGGTGCAATTCTTTCATGATTGCCGCCCGGTAATCCAGCTACAGCCAAATAACACGCTGAAATATTTAAATCGAGCACTTCATACACATCGCGCTCTTCTTCGAGCATAACGTCTTTTCCAGCAATTCCGATATCGGCAACTCCATGTTCAACATACGTTGGTACATCCATCGGTTTTGCTAAAATAAAACGAAGTTCGGCTTCAGGAACATCGATAATCAGTTTTCGCGACTCATCAAATTCAGGAGGCAGCGGGTATCCAGCTTGTTTTAGAAGATCAACCGCTTCTTCAAATATTCTCCCTTTTGGCATCGCCATCGTTAAAGTTGTATTCATGAAAAGTCCTCTCCTTGCTGACTTCCTATTAAATAGTGAACTTCATCAAACCGTTTGCTGAAGTCATCGACGTTCGTAACCCCTGAAAGATCCTGCATCACAATCTTGATGCCTTTTTCTCTCTTCTCTTTTGCCCACTGCAGCGCTTCTTTTCTGCGCTCTGGTGTAAACAAAATGCATTGAGGTCTCAAAAATTCATTTTTATTATCTAAAGCTTCTATTAAATAATCCATTCGAATGGCAAATCCGATGGCTGGTGCATGCCGGTCAAATCGGCTCAATAGTTCATCATACCGGCCGCCGCTTGAAATCGGAGCACCAATTCCTGCTGCATAGCCTTCAAATACAATCCCCGTGTAATAGCTCATATGACTGAACAATGTAAAATCAAATACGATATTTTGTGCAGCGTCATAATCTTCCAGCAAGGTGTACAATGTTTTTAATTCTGTAAGAGCTCTTTGTCCTTTCACATTTGGAGATAATTTTGCAGCCTCTTCTAAAACGTCTGCTCCTCCTCTTAAATTCAAGAGTTTTAACAAGCGCTGTGTATCAATCGACGATAAAGGGAGCTCTTTCACGTGTGAAGCATATCCTACATAATTTTTTTCATTTAAGTAACGCAGAAGTTCTCCTGTCCGATTATCATTTCCTAAAATCTCTGCTAACAGTTCTTGAACGAAGCCGATATGACCAACCGCTACTGTAAAAGAAGAAATCCCGCTCTTTTTAATTACTTCTGTCATTAATGCAAGTGCTTCTGCTTCAGCACTTGCCGTACCATCACCGATTAATTCGATGCCAACTTGTTCGAACTCTGCAGGTCTTCCGCCTTCTCTCTGCTGTGCACGGAAAACTGGTGAGCTATAAGCGAGCCGAATTGGATAGGCAACATTCTTCATGCTTGATGATACAACTCTGGCGATTGGAGCAGTCATATCCGGACGAAGCACGAGTGTTTTTCCTTCCATATCTAAAAGCTTAAAAAGCTGCTGATCTAAAATAGCAGAAGCTTCACCCACTGTATCGTGGTACTCCAATGTTGGTGTTTGGATAAATTGGTATCCCCAAGACTCCATTTCATTTTTAATGGCGCTTTTTATTTTTTCATTTTTTTGATAAAAAGCAGGCAGTGTGTCTCTCATTCCTGCTGGCTTTTCGAATACAAATGGTTTAGACATATACCTTCATCCTTTATAAGAAAAGTAATTCTTTTTTTGATTGTTTTCGCAATCGTTGTTGTTTTTGAGTGCAGTTGGTCTGCGTTTCAGGATGCTCGCTTTCCGCGAGGGGTAAGGTGAGTCCACTCGTCGCGGTGTGACATTGAATGGTCTCACCTGTCTAGCTGCAGCGGTTAACCCCTCGAGGTCAAATGTTTAATGGTCCTGAAGGCAAAGAACACCTTCTTAGCCCATTCCCCTTTTGCTTGTCGGGGCTGAACGAACCACTTCCGCTTTTCGTACTGTCACCCTGATCCCGCAGGAGTCTCGCACCTTACACTCCAACCAACCTTTCATTGGAGTCAGTTACAAAAAACACCTAGGAAAAACAATTCTCTAAAAAAGATTTTTCATAAACACTTTAGTTCGCTAATATACTACCATGATAAAGATTTATCTGTTAGTCTACACGTCCTTATTTATAAAGTCAACACATAATGCTAAACTAAATGACGTTAAGAAAGAGGATTTTAGGGAATAGTATGTAAATAAAAATCTAAGGTAGAAATTACATACTGTTTTAGAAAGGACGGAGTCATCATTGTTTAATCGCATCTTTATGTTTGCCATCATTATCGGTGTACCACTCTCTGTTATTGGAAGCATTATGCACTGGCCGGCAGTTTCGCTATTTGTAATCTATTGTGCCACCATCGTTGCGCTCGCCGGTTTTATGGGACGTGCTACAGAAAGCCTGGCAATCGTTGCAGGACCAAGAATCGGCGGATTGCTGAATGCCACTTTTGGAAACGCTGTTGAACTTATTATTTCTATTTTTGCTTTAAAAGCTGGACTCATAAGTGTAGTTTTAGCTTCTTTAACGGGTTCTGTACTAGGAAACCTTTTACTAGTTGGAGGTTTATCCTTTTTTATAGGAGGACTGAAGTATAAGCAGCAAAAATTCAACATTCATGATGCTCGCCATAATGCTGGTCTTCTTATTTTTGCAGTTGTCGTTGCTCTTGTTTTCCCTGAGGTGTTCTCTTATAAACTGAATGATGCGGAATCATTGACACTCAGCGTATGGGTTTCAGTTATCATGATCATCCTTTACTTGGCTGCCTTGTTATTTAAACTTGTTACACATCGAGGCGTTTATGTTTCTGAACACGATGAAGAACACGGTGAAGAAACAGCGGAATGGAGCAAGGGAAAAGCGCTTTTAATCCTGGCACTTGCTACTGTCGCAGTTGCTTATATTTCTGAAAAACTCGTACATACATTTACAGAGGTCGGACACACTTTGGGCTGGAGTGAAGTGTTCATCGGGGTCATCATTGTTGCGATTGTTGGTAACGCAGCTGAACACGCTTCTGCCATAATCATGGCTTACAAAAATAAAATGAACGTTGCCGTTGAGATTGCGATTGGCTCAACACTTCAGATCGCCATGTTTGTAGCACCCGTGCTCGTCTTAGTCTCACTCTTTTTCACACATTCGATGTCACTCGTCTTCTCATTGCCTGAGCTCATCGCAATGGTTCTTGCTGTTTTCCTTACTATAACGTTAACGAGCGATGGTGATACAAACTGGTTTGAGGGGCTTACGCTATTAGCTGCGTATGTCATCATGGGCGTTGGATTTTATCTTCTATAAAATAGTATAAATAAGCGGTGAAGGATGAACATTTCCTTCACCGTTTTTCTTTGAGCAATTTTGGAATAAATAAAGGGATTCTTTGATAAAGTGATTAGTAGGACAAGTTAAGGACGGTGTGGAAATTTGGAGAACTATATCATGATCGGATCATTTCCTCTAAAAGCAGTTTGGCTTGCGATTCTCGGATCTGCTCTAGTGGGTTACGGCATAATCGCTTTTAAGCTTAAAAATCAGGATGATAAAAAACAGCTTCTTGAAGTAATGAGCAATGCCATTGTACTTTTCTGGTTAGTTTGGAAATTCAGCTACGCCTTTCTGCATCCGCTTCTCCTTATTAAACACCCGGTTAATTTGCTTTATTTTAATGGCGGGGAAACAGGGATTGCCATCGGAATAATCAGTGCTGTTCTTTATCTTTTGCGTTCAGCCCGAAAAAGAGATCTTGATCGAAGCCGTATTTTTTATTGTGTTGTTTTAGGATTAACTTTATTTTTCACCCTTTACTATGGTGCACAGTATTTCAATGACACCCTTTTAACAGATGGATTGATTTCACTATTTTTTGCTGTTCTATCTCTTTACTTATATACAAACGGTGCTTTTCAGCCTAAAAAAACGGTCGTTTCAATCTTAGTCACTGCCCTTTTCTTTGCGGTACTGACAAATGGACCTTTCAGCAATAAAAGAATGGATTCTGCCGTAATAGAAACGTCCGCTTCAGGATTAAGCCCAGGCAATCGTGCACCTGATTTTAAACTTCAAACGCTCGATGGAAAAACAGTAAACCTTTCCGACTTTAAAGGCAAAGTGGTGCTATTGAACTTTTGGGCGACATGGTGTCCCCCTTGCCGGGCAGAGATGCCTGAAATGGTGCGGTTTTATAATGAACATTCCTCCGAGAAAATAGAGATCCTGGCTGTCAATCTGACGGATAGTGATACGGTGAGTAGTGTAAAAAAATTCGTGAAAGATTACAAGCTGCCGTTTCCTATACTTTTAGATTCAGCAGGCAGTTTAGGTGACACGTATAAAACTGTGACAATCCCGACTACTTTTATTATTGATGCAAAAGGTAACATTAAACAAAAACATATCGGACCGATGAGTTATGACATGATGTCTGATTTTGTGAAAGCTGCTAGATAATTTAAAGCTTGTAATCTGATCAAATTTCATGACGATTTCCGGGGAAATATGTCGGTTCGCGGTTATTTGAAAAGAACTATTTACTACTCATCATTTCTTAGGGCAAGATAAAGCTCTAAAATTAAAAAAAAGACTCAGAAAGTGGTTTTCGAAATCACCTTTGAGTCTTTTTTTAGGCTGTTTTCGTATTCATTGATGCTTTTGAATGCCGTTAATTTCCGTTCCAGGCTGCTCGCTTTCCGCGGGGCAGACGGTGAGCCACATTCGTACGTTCACTTATAAGTGTCTCACCTGTCTAGCTGCAGTGGTTAGCCCCTCGAGGTCAAAAGTTTAACGGTCATGAAGGTGAAAAGCGCCTTCTTAGCCCATTTCCCTATTGCTTGTCGGGGCTGATCAAACCGCTGCAGCTTTTCGGACTGCCCGCCTGTCCCGCAGGAGTCTAGAGCCTTGCACTCCAACCAACTTGCCACTGGAGTCAAATTACAAAAATGCCTCACAAGAAACAACCTTTTAGAAAACAGCCTTTTTTTAAAAGCATCAGGTACCGCAAAACGTTCGGTATGGACGATCTGATTCTGGCGGCAGATCAGTATACTTATCTTGTTCAGGTGTGTGTGCATAAGGATCTGATAGAACGTTAAGCAGCTTTTCCATCACGCTGTAATCATCATTTTCCACTGCCGCTTTAAGAGCATCCTCTACACGATGGTTCCTTGGAATCACAGCTGGATTGTTTTTCTTCATCAGTTCTTTAGAATCTGCCTTCGACTCAGCCTGCCTGCTTAATCTCGTTTGCCATTTCTCATGCCACTTCATAAACTCCGGCACAGAGAAAAGCTTCAACTCTTCCGTCTTATCGAATGTTAACGCACGGAATGTGTTCGTATAGTCAGCCCGATGTTTGTTCATCAACTGAAGGAGGTCTTCAATAAGAGATTCATCTTCATCCTCTCCATTAAAGAAGCCCAGCTTTGCCCTCATTCCAGAAAACCAATTTATATAAAAGAGCTTGCCAAAATCAGAAATCGCCTCTTGAGCTATTTCGACCGCCTTTTCTTGATCTTCATGGAGCAGCGGCAATATGGATTCAGCGAACCGTGCCAGGTTCCACCCGCCGATACTCGGCTGATTGCCAAAAGCATAGCGTCCTTGAACATCGATTGAACTGAAAACTGTTGCTGTATCATACGTATCCATGAAAGCACACGGACCATAATCAATGGTTTCACCGCTGATTGTCATGTTGTCGGTATTCATAACACCATGGATAAAGCCGACCAATTGCCATTTAGCAATAAGCGACGCCTGCCGTTTTATCAATTCTTTAAAAAGATTAAGATAGCGATCCTCATTTTCTTCCACTTCCGGATAGTGCCTCTTAATCGCATAATCAGCGAGAGCTTTTAAATCGTCAAATGTTCCAAATTGTGCAGCATACTCAAAAGTGCCTACACGCAGATGACTAGCAGCCACGCGAGTCACGATTGCCCCTGAAAGTTCTGTTTCCCGGATGACTGACTCTCCTGTTGTCACTACAGCTAAGCTGCGTGTAGTCGGAATGCCAAGTGCATGCATCGCTTCACTGATAATGTATTCACGCAGCATCGGTCCAAGTGCTGCCCGGCCATCACCGCCTCTGGAGTATGGTGTTCTGCCTGAACCTTTTAACTGGATATCGACACGATTTCCTTGAGGGGTGATCTGCTCCCCAATTAGTAAAGCACGTCCGTCTCCTAACCTTGCAAAATGGCCAAATTGATGACCCGCATAGGCTTGTGCAAGAGAAGCCGCACCTTCTGGAAACTGATTGCCTGCAAATGCAGCGATTCCCTCTTCACTTTTCAGACCGCTCGGATTTAAACCCAATGATTCAGCCAAAGACTCATTGAGAATTATTAATTTTGGTGATTGTACCGGGTTTGGTTGAATAGGTGCGAAAAACGTTTTCGGTAATGTAGAATAGCTATTTTCTAAGTTCCAGCCTATCTTATTTATTTCTTCTTTATTAGACATCGAATCAACCTTTTTATTTTTGTCATTTAAAATCTACCTTAAAAAAATTCTAGTCACCATTTAATATGTCCTTCTATTTAATGATAGCATTCTTACCATACTTCTCAACAAAAGTGATTCTCTTCTCAAAGTATCTTTCTTCATTTTTCCATTTTATAAAAGCGCTTGCATTTTTCAATGTGTAGCTTATAATAACTTGTATACAAGTATACTCGTATTTAACAGGAGGTTAATTTTGAGCGAATCTAAGGAATTCTTATATCCCGTAAAATGGCTCTCCAAAGCTTCTGCTGGTGACCGCGTTGCATGCGAGCTTAGAATGCGTATTATTTCAGGCTTAATTGAAAGCGGTACCATTTTATCTGAAAATAAATTAGCTGCCGAGTACAATGTGAGCCGTTCACCTATCCGTGACGCATTAAAGATACTGGCAAGCGAAAACCTTATTCGATTAGAAAGAATGGGTGCTGTCGTTATTGGAATCACAGAGAAAGAAGTAGAAGAAATTTATGATGTACGCCTTCTGATTGAAACGTTTGTTTTTGAGCGGCTTGTAAAGATTGATACCTTCGGAGTGGTGAAAGAGCTTAATAAAATACTAGAGATGATGCTAATTGCGATCAAATACAAAGATGCTGATGAATTTGCTCAACAGGATGTCTTATTTCATGAAACAATAATCCGTGCCATTGACCATTCATACATTACGATGATCTGGAATAATACAAAGCCTGTAATGGAGAGTTTTATCCTGCTATCGATGCGAATGCATTTTAGCCAAAAATATGATGACCTCTCCCGCATAGTAAAAAACCATGAACTCTATATTGAAGCCATCAAAACTAAAAATAGAGACATTATGATCCAATCACTTCATCAAAATTTTGATGATGTTCAAGGAAAAGTAGATGACCTATGGATGTCACAACAAATGCTATCTAAAGCAAGGGAGCAGGAAAAGGAGTAACAAAATGACTGATATCGACGGAATACACAAAAGAACCAATACGAGCTATATGATAGGTGTCGACATCGGGACGACAAGTACAAAAGCTGTTTTATTTGATGAAAGCGGAAATGTCATCTCACAAGAAAATATTGGCTACCCGCTTCACACACCTGATATTTCAACAGCTGTACAGGATCCGGAAGAAATTTTTCAGGCTGTTTTGCAAGCCCTTACAAATGTGATTAAGAAGTCAGGCTGTTCTCAAAATGAGATCGCGTTTATTTCGTTCAGCAGTGCTATGCACAGTGTTATTGCGATGGACGATAACGATCATCCTCTAACTCCTTGCATCACTTGGGCAGATAATCGCAGCGAGGCATGGGCTCGCAAAATAAAGGATGAACGAAATGGACATGAGGTTTATAGAAGAACGGGAACACCTATACATCCAATGTCCCCATTAAGCAAAATCACGTGGCTTGTAAATGAACAAACTGAAATTGCAGATAAAACAAAAAAATATATTGGGATTAAAGAATATATCTTCAAAAAGCTTTTTAACGAATATGTTGTCGATCATTCCTTAGCTTCTGCGATGGGTATGATGAATCTCAAAACATTGGATTGGGATGAGGAAGCATTAACCATCGCAGGTATATCACAGGATCAATTATCTACGCTCGTACCAACGACTTCAGTTTTTAAAAACTGTCAGCTGGAATACGCTAATCAGATTGGTATTAGCCCGAAAACTTCATTTGTCATTGGAGCAAGTGATGGCGTGTTATCTAACTTGGGTGTCAATGCGATTCAAAAAGGTGAAATCGCCGTTACGATTGGTACAAGCGGTGCGATTCGAACGATTATCGATAAGCCGCAAACGGACAAAAAAGGCAGAATCTTTTGCTACGCCTTAACCGAAGATCATTGGGTGATTGGCGGTCCTGTCAATAACGGTGGTGTCGTACTGCGCTGGATCCGGGATGAATTTGCGGCTTCGGAACTTGAAACTGCTAAACGACTAGGCATTGATCCGTATGAGATCTTGACAAAAATTGCTGAGCGCGTCAGACCAGGTTCTGATGGATTGCTCTTCCACCCTTTCCTCGCTGGAGAACGTGCTCCACTATGGAACTCGGATGTCAGAGGTTCATTTTTCGGATTAACGCTTTCCCATAAGAAAGAGCATATGATCAGGGCAGCACTGGAAGGGGTGATTTATAATCTATACACCGTGTTTTTGGCTTTAGTAGAATGCATGGATGAACCTGTCACACGCATACAAGCAACTGGAGGCTTCGCAAGATCAGAAATTTGGCGTCAGATGATGTCTGATATTTTCGATGCTGATGTAGTTGTTCCTGAGGTTTACGAAAGTTCATGTCTAGGTGCTTGTATTCTCGGCCTGTATGCGATTGGAAAAATCGAGTCATTTGATGCTGCTTCTCAAATGATCGGCAACACCTATACACACACTCCAAATGAAGACGCGGTAAAAGAATATAGAGAATTATTGCCGATTTTCATTAGCCTATCAAGAAAATTAGAAGAAGATTATTCACGAATTGCTGCTTATCAAAGAAACATAAGCAAAAAAATATAACATCAGGGGGATTATTATCATGCCATTATTTATAGTTGCTTGCGGAATTTTAGCGTTACTTCTATTAATCATGTATTTCAAATTAAATACATTTATTTCTTTAATCATCGTTTCATTTGGTGTTGCTTTAGCACTTGGAATGCCGCTCGATAACATTGTAAAATCGATTGAAGCTGGATTAGGTGCAACACTTGGTCATTTAGCTCTCATTTTTGGTCTTGGCGCCATGTTAGGTAAACTGATTGCTGATGCAGGCGGTGCGCAGCGCATTGCCATTACGTTAATCGAAAAATTTGGAGAAAAGAAGATTCAGTGGGCAATCGTCGCTGCTTCATTCATTATCGGTATTGCGCTATTCTTTGAAGTAGGTCTCGTGTTATTGATTCCAATTGTATTTGCGATTTCCAAACAATTAAGAGTATCGATTCTTTACCTTGGAATTCCAATGGTAGCTGCTCTATCCGTAACACATGGTTTCTTGCCTCCTCACCCTGGACCAACCGTAATTGCTGGAGAATTTGGAGCAAACATTGGTGAAGTGCTGCTATATGGATTTATTATTGCGATTCCAACGGTTATTTTAGCTGGACCCGTCTTTACAAAGATTGCGAAAAAAATTGTTCCTGATTCATTTAATAAAACGGGTAATATCGCTTCATTAGGCGAACAAAAAGTATTTGACCTGAAAGATACACCTTCATTTGGGATCTCTGTATTTACAGCAATGCTGCCTGTTATCTTAATGTCGATCGCAACTGTTATCACTCTGATTCAAGAAACGATGAAAATTGATGATAGTAAAGGCTTTGAAATTATTCGTTTTATAGGTAATGCTTCGACTGCTATGTTAATCTCATTACTTGTTGCAGTCTACACAATGGGATTAGCTAGAAAGATTCCGATGAAAAACGTAATGGACTCTTGTACAACAGCTATTACTCAAATCGGAATGATGCTTCTCATCATCGGCGGAGGCGGTGCTTTCAAGCAGGTCCTGATCGACGGCGGCGTTGGTAACTTCGTTGCTGAATTGTTCAAAGGATCTTCATTTTCACCGATTTTACTTGCTTGGATCATTGCAGCGATTTTAAGGATTTCGCTCGGGTCTGCTACGGTTGCAGCTTTAACAACGTCCGGCTTAGTCATTCCGATGTTGGGTCAAACTGACGCTAACTTAGCTTTAGTTGTTCTTGCAACTGGAGCTGGTAGTTTAATAGCTTCACATGTTAATGATGCAGGGTTCTGGATGTTTAAAGAATACTTCGGTTTAAGCATGAAAGAAACATTTGCAACATGGACATTGCTTGAAACGATAATTTCTGTTTCTGGATTAGGATTTATCTTGTTATTAAGCTTATTTGTATAAAAGCTGAGCCCTGTAAGAAACTTCTTACGGGGCTTTATTTATGTATTTCATCATTTCATTTCCCTACTCCGCTTTTTTTCCAAGTGGTTTACCAATCTCCCAATGGTGGCCAAATGGATCCATAATGCGGCCAATCCTCCACCCATGCTCTTCATAGACAGGTGTGATCTTTTCTGCCCCGGCGGCAAGAGCTTTTTCGAATACCGAATCTGGATCGTTGACCGTCATTATCATACGAACGGACTCTTTCGTGCTGGAACCAGGATTTTCTTGAATCCAGAAATCCGCTCCATCGACTGATAATTGGGCAATAATCACATTCCCCTCACCTTCTTCAAGACGATATATTTCAACTGAATCAAACGCATTACAATAAAAATCAACAGCCTCCACCCCGCTGCTTACAGGTAGCCATGGAGCAATACTAGTTTTTATCGACATTAGGATAATCTCCTCGTTCATATAAATAGAGTTTGGCATTCTCAGGACGGCGCAGCTTAGGGCCCTTGAAGCCTCTTTTTATCAGTTCTTTCCTCATAAAGATCATCAATCCCCCATGGCTGACGATCAATGCATTTTCATCATTTTCCTCTATGATCCTGTCCAGAATTTTGGATATTCTCTTTTCTACATCCGTTCTGCGCTCGAGTTGTGATTTGTGGTTAAAAAACCAAGCGGCTCTAACGAACAAGGGATAAAAAAGTACTGGCAGTTTTATATTGCGTTTGAAGAACGGATAAACAGGAATCTCTCGAAGGTCATCTGTTTTAATGAGTTGTCCAGTATATATTTTTTCAGCCGTATATTCCGCTCGGCGAATCGTGCTCACATAACACCTTTGCCATTCAATACCTCCAAAATCTACTTCTGATTCTTCTACGTCTGATTCTTCATATTCTTTTAACCATTGATCAAATTCAGAGGGTGTAATCCATTTTTGAGTAGGGTACCCTCTCGTCACTTTAAAATGACGCACTAATCCTATTTTCATTATGAATCCACTGTCCTTTTCGCTATAAATCTTCTATAATCTCCGCTCTCTGCTATATCCTTCAAAGCTTTAGCTCGTGTAACAAGGAAGTTGGTCATGTATTTTTCTAAAAACAAAAAGTCTGCCAGCTTACCAATGATGCCAAAAGGAGACTTGTATTCGAAATGATCAACCATTACCGTTCCTTCATTTGTATCTTCAAAGGTATGCGTATGTGTAAAAGAATGAAAAGCACCCTTCACCATTACGTCAACAAAACGATATGGTCTTTCCATCTCTATGATTTTTGCTGTGAGCCGCTGTTTCACTCCAAGATGAACAGCTTCCCATGTGACAGACTCGCCTTCTTCAATCAGTCCCGAAGTAACACCGCCGATCGCTTTTTCTTTCGTATGGGAAGTCGTTTGTGTATGTACGTTTATATTTCTAGCAAGATCAAAGCAAATTTCAATTGGTGCTGCAATATATTCTTTATGCTGAATCACTGGCATGAGATTTACCTCTGGCTTTCTTTATATATGGCTGTTTTCGCATACTTTTTTACTCTTGAAAGTGGATGATTTCCGGGCACAAGTGCTCGCTTTCCGTTCTAATCCATTTTATATCAACCGGGTAACATTCATTGAAATGATTTAATAAATCTTAATTTCTTCGTAAGTTTTTCTATATTTACTAAGTCAAAAGTTATCTCAAATCCCCCTGGTGCAACTGGTATCAAACACATCTTTTCCCCATTTTCCAGGGCTATCATTATTCCACCAATAAATATGATCTCTTTTGTTTCCATTTTAACAGTTTGCTTAAATAGAGAGACTTTTGTTATTTTCGAAAAGATCGCCATGCTTGAAACCGGTTCAGTAAATATGATTGTCCCATACTCCGTTTTACTGTAAGGAAGAGATTCCGGAATTGTGACTTTTTTATAGATACTGTGTGGTAGTAATCATAATAGCCGTTTTCCTCACAATCTAATTCCATACTCTCAAACATAATAAAACTATCATCAGTTCGGAGTATAACTGTCCCATGTATGCTGAAGGTGTTGTCATTTAAACGGTAATGAAGGGTATGACTATAAATTAGGCTTAGTTTTTTACCTACCAAATCCTTTAAAATATGCTTTTCATTATCCAATAGAAGGAATTCCATACAACACCACTTCTCTATATGTTCAAAAATAAAAACACCCCACAAATGTTGAGGTGTCTTCTCATTCTCTATTAATTATTCTACGTATAAAACGAATTCCCTTCACGTAAGCGGTCTTCGAAAAAGGAATGGAGATCAGGTAGCGACATGTATTGACGCACTTCCTCACTCGCGTTAAAAACATCCTTCACCTGAACAACACCAAGCTGCTCCTTCTCCTCAAACAGGATAAGACCGTAGCCAATCGTTTTTGTAAAAATGATCGGTGTACCAGATCTCAATATAGCTGAAAACTGTTCCTGATCCACAATCGACTTAAAAGACTCTTCTTTACGTACAGGTCCTATAAACCACTGTTTCACTTTATCTTTGATACTCATATTATCCACCCCGCATATTGCATACTATGCGGGCAGCCTAAAATGTTACAGGTTTTTCTCCAGAATGATTTTCGGCTCACCTTTGCTGTCTGTATAGGTACCTATAATATCAAAGCCATGCTTCAAGTTTAAGATCAGCATACTTTTCCATTTGTTCTTTGTCTTGGTTTGAATGGTTTGGTAGCCATTCGTACTGCACCATCCATGCTGCAGCTCCATCAAACTCCCTGCTAAGCCTTTCTTTCTATACTCAGGATGAACACCGCCAAGCCAGCTGTAATACTTTCCAGGTTTTAGTTCGTATCCTGCTTTAAAACCGATTGCTTGATCATCTGAAAGAACGAGCCAAGCCCGAAAGTTTTTCGAAACTGGCGGCTCAATCATGCGAGCAGGACTTTCAAATAAAATACCGTACAACGCCTGAAGTCCCTCATGCTCCAAGACGTCTTTTCCTTCAAGCTGTTCAAAGGTCAACTGCATTCCCTTTCACTTTCCTTTCAAAAAATATAAAATCTGTTTTCGTAAATATTTCCGCTACTCTATTGAAGTCATATTAGAAATACCTCCAGCCAAGCAAAAAAACTGACACCCAGTTTACGAAAGACGATTGGGCGCCAGTTTTATAAAGTTTATCGTTTTTTTCTTCTTAACCGTTTTACTTTAACGAATTGATTCGTGAACTGATCAAGCTCTTCGTCCCGATAGATATAGAAAAAGCGATGATGGTGCCCGTCTTTCTTGTTAGAAAGGTCACAGTTCATATGCTCGTCAAGTTCACTGCGTGTGAGCTCAACGGTATAAAGTTTGCCGTGATTAGGTATATCTAGCTGGATTTCGTTTAAAAAATGGAGTTCTTTAAATAAATAAATAGAAGTATCTAGGAGAAATTCACAAATTAAATCTTCTGAGCCAAAATAATGCTGAAAATGTTCGCGTGTAAACGCTTGATGGGGTACATGACGCTTGTAGGTAGAATAATCGCCGTAAAAAACCAGCTTTGCACGAGTGCTTTGAAGTTCATAATGCTTAACGAGGCCGCTGCCTTTCATTTTTGAAACGGCTGTCCGGAAACGGTAGGTATCCCGGGCGGCAAGCTGTTCGGCCTTGTTCTGTGGATGTGTGGTCGGTGCATGCTGAGACTGGCAGTTGTCTTCTACTAGGTGTCCAATTCTAAATGTATTCTTCATAAAAACAATCGAGAATGATTTCCTTCTCATAGTATGCGCCTCCAGCTTTCGCTTTTTTGCCTAATTTAAGTATACGACGAAACAATGGAAAAATCCAAGAGGGGAACATCCGACAAATTTCTAGCTGTTTGTCGTTTCCCTCTTCGACCGTTCTTCTTTTGTATAAATCACTTGCATCGGATTTCCGCCAACGAACGAACCCTCAGGTACATTTTTATGAACAAGTGTACCGGCCGAGACAATGGCTCCATCACCAATGGTTACCCCTGGCAGAATCGTAGAATTGGCGCCGATCATAACTTCATTACCAACAATTACATCGCCTAAGCGGTATTCTTTGATCAAATACTCATGAGCAAGAATGGTAGTGTTGTAGCCGATCACACAGTTCTTGCCTACAGAAATCCGCTCGGGGTACATGATATCAGGCATTACCATAAGCGCGAATGCCGTTCCTTCTCCTACCTTCATATTTAAAAAAGTGCGGTAAAGCCAGTTTTTCATCGGCAAAAAAGGGGTGTAGCGAGCTACTTGGATCGTGATAAAATTTTTCACGACTTTCCAGAAAGGAACCGTATCGTAAACTTGGTATAACGAGTTCCTGCCTTTTACAGGATAACGCTCTGTATCACGCACTTATCTCTCTCCTAAAACATCCAGTAAATCCGTCATTTTGTTTAACATATAATCCGGATTAAACTGCTGCAGATAATCATTTCCGCGAATCGTCCAAGATACGCCAGCCGTTTGTGTGCCGGCATTCTGGCCGCCCAGAATATCATATTTACTGTCACCGACCATGATCGCTTGCTCTGGGGTTGATTGCAATAAAGCTAAAGCTTTAAGAATCGGTTCTGGATCTGGTTTTGCTTTTTTGACATCATCGAGCGTCACAATCGTCTTGAAAAACTTGTCCAGTCCAACGAGCTTTAATCCCATTTCAACGGTATTTCTCATTTTCGTTGTTACGATGCCCAATTTATAGCCTTTTTTATACAATTCCTCTACCGTTTCAAAAACACCTTCAAACTCAGTAACAAGGCTGTCATGGTTTGAGATATTATGTTCGCGGTAAGTCTCGATAAGTTCAGGTACCTGGTTGATGTCGATCTGTTCCATCGTTTCAACAAGCGGCATTCCCATAAATGGCAGGATATGCTCCCGATTGTACTGCTCAGGAAAGTATTTATCTAATGTGTATAAAAAGGACGCAATTATGAGTTCGTTCGTGTTGATCAGTGTTCCATCTAAATCAAAGAGTATGGTGTCCCGTTTCATGTTGTGCTTCCTCTCTTCGTAAACTATTTTTTCGTTCTATCTGGTTCCAAATAAAAGCTACAAGCATCGTCAGCAAAACTGCGGTTACGAGTCTGATAATCAATAAAGGCAATACCGGTATGCCAAGCGGAACGAAGATGAGTGTATCTTCAACAACCGCATGACAGCTGACGAGAAAAATAAATGCGAGGTACAAATCTTTTTTCGACACGCCATCTTCCTTTGCTGCCTGATGCATAACACCTGCACCGTAAGCGAGTCCAATCGTTAAACCTGCAACCATTGTCATAGATGTGTTTGGTTTCATTCCCAATAACCTCATCGCCGGTGCCATCCATCTTGAAAAACGATGCAGCCAGCCTCTATCTTTTAAAAACTGCATGATGATCATAAAAGGAATAACGATTAATGCAATCTGTAAAATTCCAAGTGCCGCTTTTTCGAGTGCTGCGAGTGTAATTTCACCCCAGCCGTTCGGTAATGCGTCGGGCTTTGATATAAATCCATATTGCGCTTTTTCCGTTCCGCCATGCCACAGCACATTAATTAAAAACGCAGCGATAAGCGCCAGTCCAACTCGGACGATCATAATCACCCACAATTTAATCCCAACACTTGCGGCAACACTCGATTCAATAAAAAGATTGTGAGAGAACGAAAGCATTACTGCTAGAATAAAAACGTCTTGAACCGAAAGTGAATCAAGGGTTAAAATGCCCCCAATTCCCGCATACAGATTAAGAAAATTACCGAGAACAAGCGGGATCGCTGCCTCCCCGGGCAAGCCGATCCACTTCATTGCGGGCGAAATCGCAGTAATGATCCAATCCATAACAGGTGTATGACTCAAAATCGTAATGATCAGCGTAATTGGAAAGATGATTTTTCCGAGCGTCCAAGTGGTTTTCAGTCCAGCTAGTGTTCCATTTTTTAACGTTTCCACTTTTCATGCGCCCCCTTTAGCTTTCCAAATATCGTTTTTCAGCCAATCCCGTTTTTCTTCTGTAGATCCAAATGATAATGGCGCCTGCAATCCATACTAAGCTCATGATTTGAGCGATTCGAAGAGATGTATCCCAGACGATCAAACTGTCCGTCCGCATACCTTCCACAAAGAAACGGCCGATCGAGTACCAGATAATATATGTTAAAAACAGCTCTCCTCTGTGCAGGTTTACTCTTCTTAAATACAATAGTATACAAACGCCAAGCAAGCTCCAAAGAGATTCATACAAAAATGTAGGATGATAGTATGTACCGTCTATGTACATTTGATTAATAATAAAGTCCGGGAGATGCAGCGATTCTAAAAATCCACGCGATACAGCTCTGCCATGTGCTTCCTGGTTCATAAAATTGCCCCAGCGTCCGATCGCCTGGCCAAGCAATATACTTGGTGCCGCAATATCAACGAGTTTCCAAAATGAGATGCCTTTCTTTTTAGAAAAAATAAGGGCCGTTAAAAACGAGCCGATCAAAGCTCCGTGAATTGCGATTCCACCTTCCCAAACCGCTAGGATCTTACTTGGATGATCTTTGTAAAAATCCCATTCAAAGCTTACATAATAAAGTCTTGCGCAAAGAATAGCGACAGGAATGGCAATCATGACAACATCAACAAACGTGTCTTTTTCTAAACCGCGGCGTTCTGATTCTCTAATCGCAAGAAATAACCCCAATAAGGCGCCTAAACCAATAATAACTCCATACCAATAAATCGTTAGCGGTCCTAATTCTAAAGCGACCCGATTTAACGGCTGTATTGTTTGATCCATCTTCTCCACTTCCTTTTATCTCTTAAAAGTCGTCTTCATCCCCAGCTTCAATCACATTTGTCAGTCTTTCCGAGAAATCCTGTGCAGCATTCATACCCATTCGTTTCAAACGGAAATTCATAGCAGCCACTTCAATAATGACAGCTAAGTTTCGTCCGGGACGCACCGGAATGGTAAGAATCGGGATCTCGGTATCAATGATCTTTGTTGTCTCTTCTTCCAAACCAAGTCTGTCGTACACTTTTTTAGAATCCCAAATTTCCAAATTCATTACGATCGAGATTTTCTTGTAATTGCGGATGGCGCCAGCACCAAACAAGGTCATCACGTTAATGATACCTAACCCTCTAATTTCAAGAAGATGCTGAATAAGTTCTGGTGCGCTTCCGATCAATGTTTCTTCATCTTCCTGACGGATTTCTACAGAATCATCGGCTACAAGTCTATGGCCGCGCTTCACGAGTTCTAGTGCTGTTTCACTTTTACCAACGCCAGAGTTCCCTGTGATTAGTACGCCGATTCCATAAATATCTACAAGCACACCATGCTTTGCTGTTGTAGGTGCGAGCTTGCTTTCCAAAAAGTTTGTAATGCGGCTTGATAGACGTGTTGTCGTTACTTTTGAACGCATGATTGGAACGCCTGATTTATGAGAAGCTTTTAACAGCTCTTTTGGCACTTCAATATCGCGCGAAATTATAATTCCGGGCGTTTCATCCGTGCATAGCTGCTCAAATCTCTCCATTCGCGTTTTCTCGTCCATTTCTGATGTAAAGGTTAATTCTGTTTTTCCCAGTAACTGAAGACGTTCAGCGGGATAGTAAGTGAAATAG
Source organism: Fictibacillus barbaricus (assembly GCF_031457135.1). Classification (GTDB taxonomy): domain Bacteria; phylum Bacillota; class Bacilli; order Bacillales; family Fictibacillaceae; genus Fictibacillus; species Fictibacillus barbaricus_A. The sequence goes on from NZ_JAVDWA010000003.1 coordinate 192,079, forward strand.
CCTGCCATTTCTAAACCTGGCCGTGAGATATCACTCGTACGGATCGTGCGGTGAATCCCTTCTTCGCCGCTGACGAGCTCTAGCTGAAATTTATCGATTAATTCATAAATATGTACCTTCGCCATAGGGTCCTCCTTGCCATTTTCCAATGCTTCTATTGTATCACTTCAGCATGTTTTTCACCAAAAGTGTGAAATAATTTTTAACAATTAAAACCCCATGCGTACACATGAACTGGAATCGCATTAAAATTCGTTATTTTTTCAAATTTCATCCCTAGCTTTTCTGCTACGTTAATCGATCTCTTATTCCGTTCTTGAATGAGGCAGATCAGTCTATGAAAACCTAGCGTATTTATCGCATATTGATGAAAAAAAGCTGCCGCTTCTGTCGCATAGCCATGCCCCCAGTGATCCTTGGCGAGCCAATATCCTAACTCATACTCTTTTTTTCCGTCAATCGTCTGAGCCACAATCCCTGCATGACCAATCGGCTGGCCAGTTTCTTTTAATGTGACAACATAAAGCCCGCGTCCATCCTTATAGCCTGGCAAAAGCCAATCTTGAAAGCTTTTTTGAGCTTCTCCATTTGTACGAGTCGTTCCTTTTCCAATAAATTGAACGACATCTTTGTCTGCCCATAATGAAGAAAAGAAAGGAAAATCATCATTCGTATACGGTCTAAACATTAATCTAGTCGTTTCCAAATTTTTTACCCCTTCTATCAAAAATGACCATTCGTAGATTAACGAACGGTCATTTTTAAATCAGTTTACTTTTATTGTAATTTTATCATGAAGCGAGAGTCTTTGGCTTGGTTTCGTTAAACAATTGTTTAATAGAATGGTACCTGCTTTAATTTTTTGTGAGATGGCTGAACGGCTTATACCTTCTATTTGATCGGAAAGTGTACGGTCTAAACGAAAATGGCCATCCACTTCTGATATGGTGATTTCTATCCATTCGTAAATATTGTCGTCTAAGGATATCGATATCTTTTTATTTTCCGGTACTGTCTCAAATTCAGTTGGGACAATCGACTCTGGGTCGACGTGTTCTGAAAATGATTTATAAATACCCAGTTTTTTATTCCAGGAATGGTTCTTCGGACATTTATAGATCGCAAATTGGTAAATATATTTCCCGTTCGCATTATGTCTTCTGATTGTTGTATCTGTAAAAGTGACCACTTTCCCGCACATTTTACATTGTTTATTTACCGTATCTGCTTCTTGTTTACGACAAAGTACTAAAGAATGTTGTTGAGTTTGCATCGTTTCTTCACCTCGAAATTTTATAAGTGAAGAAATACAACTTCTATTTGAATGTCTTGCAGCCCCCATAATTTGTTTATTTAAAAGCGAGAAGGTCGAGGAAGCAAAGTTTAGAGGAACGACGAGCACAGCTTACTCGAGACTGCGAGTTGCGACGAGTAACCGCAGGAGCAAGTATATTTCGATCAGTAACACAAAAACAAAGCTAACGGCGAGATTCGACGCTTATCAATAAACAAAACAAAAAAGCTCTCCCTGATTATAAGGAGAGCTTTGAACGCGTATCGTTAAAAAACTAACGGACTGCAGTTCGCTGTATTTCCTCTGTAATGGGATGTAGACAGACTTCTCCCGTGGTCAAAAACATTGTGTTTTTTAACGGTTAAGAAGCGATCCAGTTGTTTTCCATTACAGGTTAGAAGTTGGCATACAGGTCACCGAAGTTCCTTTCTTTCAAACAGATGCTTTTATTTTATCACACATTTTATAAAATTTTCCACAATTATCTAAAAAACCTAAAAATAGGATGACTCTTTTTGAGCCATCCTACTTTTTAAAGGCTTATTTGTAGATAACGATTGCTCCAACAGAATTGTCTTTCGCTTGTCCGTTAACTCGAACTTTTAAACCATAGTTGTCGATTTTACGTCCGGCTTGAGGCATAAACTCGTTAATGAAAGAGTTGCTGTCATTAAATAGAGAGACTGCTGGTTGGCTTGCAAGATTTAATGTTTGTAATCCTGGATAATCAAGGTTTAGACCAGAAGTTGGGTTAAGACCAAATGCAGCATCTGCAATTTGGTAGCGTGCACTTGCTTGTACGCCAGTACTCCATTTTAGGTCAGTGTTAGCATGCGCATCCACAACTCCTAAGAATCCTTCACCAGGGTGAATACCCGTCCAGTTGTCTGTATATGTTGGATCAACATACCAAACTACTAATCCACTATCATAGCTCATTAATGAAGCACCACGACGGATATTCTTTAGACCCATATCCACACCAGCATGGTTTCTCCATTCAAGAAGGTAGTAGTGGTCACTGTATTTGTTTCCATCAGATTTTGTAAACCCTTTCAATGCAAATGGACTAGTAGCTGCTTCTGCGCCATCTTCAACTACTGTTTGTCCATCTGCAACTACTTTGATGTTATCTGCAAAGAATCCTGGATTGCTAGTACCCCAGTCAGTTGCAGAACGAAGACGAAGCTGAATTTTCTTTCCTTTATAGTCAGATAGATTAAATGATTGTGGTTGCCAGCCATTTGATTTACCTGAGAACCCTGGCATTGAATTCAGGATAGTAGGATACCCTTCAGGAACTACATCAGAACGAGTATTTCCATTTCCAAGTGATTTCCATGTCGCACCATTATCTTCTGAAACTTGTACAAAAGCAAAATCCCACTGTTCTTCCATGTCGTACCATGCATCAAATGTTAATGTCGCAGAATTTTTACCTGTTAAATCAACATTTGCTACCATACTATTATCCATTTCGTCCGCTTGTCCACCCCAGTACTCGAACGTGCCTGCAGCAGGAGTATTAACAGCTGTCTTCTTTTGCGGAAGATTTACTTGAATGGCTTGGTTGTTTTGACCATTTGGTGAATTAGCTTGGTCTAGCAAGAATTGTGTTCCTTTTGTAGACACATCTTTCCAGTCTACAACGGTTGGCGTTGTCCAGTTTCCACCTAATGTTGATTGATAAAACGCTTTAGCTAAAGGAGAGAATCCTGTCGGTTCCGTTCCAGGAATTTTTCCAGCCCATGAACCAGCTGACATAATAGACCAATATCCTACTGGCTCACCGCTCCCAGAGTAAATCGTGTCATACTCATCCGGATATCCAAGGTCATGTCCATATTCGTGAGCAAAAACTCCTGTTGCTCCATCTTCTGGCATCATCGTGTAATCATAGAATCCAGGAAGGCCTTTACCAAGTCCATCTGGATCATAGAAAGATGCTGAACGGTGAGACCAGATGGCATTATCCCCTAGAGATCCTCCGCCAGCTTCTTGACCCATACCAGCATGGATAATCTGAAGGTGATCAACTAAGCCGTCCGATTCCCATAAATTACCATCTCCATCAAGATCATGCGGATCTTCCAAATCGTAATTTTCAAGAGGTATACCTGCAGCTTTAGCAGCAACATAAACATCTCTAACTAGTTGCTTCGAACCACCAGGTGCTACATTATCATGTCCGCCAGTTGCTCTGTCTGCACCATAAAAAGCTGCTGTTCCAGGAACTTGTAGCCATCCATAAGCTTTACCTTCTATCGTGTATGTCCCTCCAGATTGCTGCTCATAGAATTGCTTTTGAGAAATGAAATTTTCACCGTTTGGTCCCTTTACCCCGTTATCACCAAAAATCATATCTTCATAATGCTGTAGATCGTAGTCTTTGTAATAGTTATCGGTTTCATTTGGTTTAATCGTGTTATGCTTTATATCTGAATATTCAACAGTCAACGTAAGAAGCTTCCCCTTTTTACCCTGAGTGCCGGTATATGGCGTCTCTTTTACCGGATCTGGTTGACCTTTTAAGTGACCGTTCTTTTTGCCATTCCCATTTAGTAATCCGTTATTAAACTCCTTAAAATCACGCTGTTTTTCAGCACCTGATGCTTTAACTTTTGCAGCTAGTGGATCGCTTCCCTTTACTCCGCTATCTTTCCCTTTTAACTCAAGGTATTGATTTAGAGCAGCTTCCTTTTGTTTTGCAGAAGCATCTTTAGAAATTTCACCACGTTTAATGAGGGCTTCTAGTAATCTATCTTCATTAACAATTGACAAATCTAATGTTGAATGAGAATGGCTAGAATGTCCTTCCAGTACTTCATCCATCGCATTTTGTGCCTTAACATTCATTGTTCCTGCGAATAAAGATGATGAGGCTAGTCCAATCGTCAAACCTGTAGCAAGCAAACTTTTTCCCCAAACCTTTTTCTTCTTCCCCAAAAAAAATCCCTCCTAGTTGTAAAACTATGAATATTCAGAATTTATTGCTTTTAAAATGTACCATATTAGGAAAAAACTGAAACTAGCCTTAAGTACTATAAGAGAATAGTTTTTTGTAGGTATTTATGCTTATTTTTAATATAAAAGCGGTTCTTTTCACACAAAAAACACCCCAACATATTGAGGTGCTGCAAAAATTATTTTCTTTTTCTTCTTTTCTTTAAAGGTTCATATATAAAGTTCGTAAGGAACATATTCAATAATGAAATAATGATGGAGGCTAATAATGCCATGCCGAAACTGTCTATATTGAACGAGTCTCCCATCAATTCGGCTGTTAAAGATAAAAGGGCTGCGTTAATGACGATTAGAAAAAGCCCTAAAGAAACAATGGTGACAGGCAGCGTAAGAATGATCAGCAGCGGTTTTAGAAACAAATTAAAAAGGGACAATAGTACACTCGCTAACAATGCAGCTCCGATGTTTTCAATATGAAAACCGTCAAAATACCCAGCTACAACCATCAGCGCTATTGTGTTGATGAGTAAAGATATAAGCCAATTTCTCATTAAGCTTCGCTTTCCTCAGGCATAACTGCCATGGCGATAAAATAGACAAGTACTACCGGGAAAACAACTGTGAAAATGGCAATCGCTACCGTTGCCAGTCGGATTAATGTAGGATCAACATTGACATATTCTGCGATACCGCCGCAGACCCCAGCTATTTTTGCGTCACTTGATCTTTTTAGTTTTTTCATGATGATCCATCACCTCTATTTCGCTTTTAACACCGCGACAGAACCTGTTTTTGCTTCAGCTTCAAGCTTAAATATTGGCCAATTTGAACCTTTATTCGTTGAAAAAGAAAGAAACTTTCTCGTGACTTCCTTCTTTTCTTCTTTTACTTCCACTTTGTCTAAATCACAAACAAACCCACCTACGATTGTTTTTAATACAGCTTCCATCTCAAGTGCTTCAGGAAATTCTGTTTCTATTTTCCCCGTCACTGTCTTAAATGATGCATACCCTTCAACAGCTGAAGCAAAACGGCAATAGATCGAGCCATTTATCGTTTCAGACCTGACTTGAGCAGCATCTACTGTTAAACGAACAGGTCCGTTCATCGTTTCGGCTTCTACGTCTTTAAAATGACAGTCCTGAAGGGTCAATGAACCATTTGCTGCACTTGCCTTTATCGTCTCACCTGAGCAGTGATTCGCAGCTATTGCACCTACTGTTGTCTTCAGTGCCAGATTTTTCGCATGGCAATGGCTGATCTTTACGGGACCATTAAACGTGGTGACTTTTATATCCTCATACGTTTCTTTTGGAATCGAGATGACAGCGTTCACCTTTTGATGCTTGTTTCTTGAGTAAAATCGCATTTTTGTGGCATCACAATCATAAAACGTCTCATTCCTGAATTTCGTTTTCGCAGATGAACCTTCTGCCACCTTATAAACGAGCGCATCACATTCCACTTGAACATCTTTTCGATCCCATGGGACGATTGTAACCGAGCCGTTATAGACCTCAATGTCCATTTCCTGAAACATAACATGGCTATCTTGAAATACATAGTGAACCGGTTCAGACGGACCAAAATTTAAATCAAAATCCACCGTTTTTATCCGCTTAACGACACGATCAAAAAACTTCGCAACTTTATAGCCTGATGACGGCAGCTTAACGGCTGTTGCACCTTGTACCGCTTTCTTTTTCAAGCTTAACGAATTCATCATAAGTTTTTTCTTGTCGTTTAGGGCATAAAGCAGTTTTTCGGCTTCTTCCGCAGAAATTTTCCCTTCATTCAGCATGTTTAAAATCATCTTTCGTTCTTCCATGCATTGACGCCTCCTTTTGGATTCCCTAACCGGCGCCGGCTGATTCTAAGATGACTGAGTTTCTTCTCCGGTATTACTTGTACAAAATTTTCATGCAAGGATTACCTTTATTCCTTTAACAATATTCCAGACCGTCACAATTAATGTCAATAACCCAAAAGTCAGTCCGCAAATAATAATCGCCATCAAATTGTATTGTGATTCAAAAACAATAATAATTCCAAGCGGTACAGCTATTACGGGCATTAAATGGGATAAAAATGATTTTTGTGCGTGTTCCGTTACCTCATTTTCATTGACAACAAAATAAATGATGATTGGAAAGAGAAACGGAGCAAAGAATAAACTAAAATAACAAAGAGCGGACAAAGCTTTTTTTGTACTTTGGTTCATAAAACAAACCTCCTGCTGATGCTGACACCAATAATTTATAGCAAAAGGCATGTGCCTTTTTACTTCGACTTTTTATACAAACTTCCTTTTTACTCTATATCGATTCGACATAACTTCTAAAATTCCGTATGATAATGACAAAATCACCCTAAGGAGCTTACCATTTTGAAAAACGCTAAGACATTAAAAATATTGTTCATATTCATCACTGTACTCATGATTGCTAGTATTATATTTGGCGTCATAACGGAAAATGCCCAAGATTATCATTTAACTGACCGTTTATTGGCCGGTGTATTTGGAACGGCCATCGTGATTTTGTTCAATTACTTGATCTACAAAATCCTTTCTAAGATATGGAAATAAAATCCCCTATTTATTTTATACGAAATCTGTGAATTTGAGGAGAAATTGTTTGAATATCATACATTAAAGGAAAGGGTATATACAACAAATACACAGAGGTGATTCAAAATGGCCGATAAAAACAAAAACCAAAAAGGGAAATTGGACAATCCTGAACAGTATGACACAGACAAAGAAAGCCTTTTTGATAAATTTGAAAGCGAACGGAATGTAGATCCAATACCTATGGAAGATCTAAAACAAGAAAAGCGGGAAGAAAAAGATAAAAAAGGAACGAAGGACTCTTCATCAAGTGAGAAAAAATATAAATGATAAACGTAAAAACAGTGCTCCGTTTAGAGGCACTGTTTTTATTGTATGTAATAGTAGATTATCTATTTAAATTCTTTATTAATTTCATGAATAACAGTCATCGGTGAAAAGTAAAAATCGGTCACTAGCAGATACAATCCCAGCACTCCAATTAACAACAGCATTATTAAAAAGAAACAATATATAACTGTCAGGGTCTTTTTGGACCATGAATGAGGCAAAAAGATATTCAATATTTTATAAATGCCAATTCCAACAAGTCCATAAACAAAGAAAAAACTCCTTTTATCTTCTTTCAATAAATCATAAAAAAACTCAAATAACTTGTTATTCCATATTTTTTTCAGCGTATGAATGCCTAAATAAATGAAAACCATTAACATGATCGTTAAAATAAGCAGCCCAAAATAATAGCCTATATAATTCCATACTGACAGCATAATATCCCTCTATTTTAAGATAGTAAAAAAAGAGATCAATTCCATTTTAGAATTGACCTCTTCTATCTTATCATGTTATTTTGCGAGTTTTTCTTTTTCTTTCACTTTGCCAGTCATCCGTTTTTTGTCACGTTTTAAAATAGGTGCCAAGTAACGGCCCGTGTGAGATTCTTCGATTTCCGCAAGTGCTTCTGGCGTTCCAGCTCCAACGATCATACCACCTTTGTCTCCGCCTTCTGGACCCAGATCAATGAGATGGTCGCACTGTTTAATAACATCCAAGTTATGTTCAATAACAAGTACAGAATCTCCGTTGTCTACAAGACGCTGAAGTACGACAAGCAATCGTGAAATATCATCTACATGAAGACCGGTTGTAGGCTCGTCCAAAATGTAGATCGTCTTTCCTGTTGAGCGCTTATGAAGCTGTGAAGCTAATTTTACACGCTGTGCTTCACCGCCTGATAAGGTTGTAGCAGATTGTCCAAGTTTAATGTAGCCAAGACCTACGTCTAAAATCGTTTGAAGCTTGCGTTTGATTTTAGGGATATTCGCAAAAAATTCTACAGAATCTTCTACTGTCATATCTAAAATATCCGCAATGTTTTTCCCTTTGTACTTTACTTCAAGCGTTTCACGGTTGTAGCGTTTCCCATGACAAACTTCACAAGGAACATATACATCTGGTAAAAAGTGCATTTCAATCTTGATGATTCCATCACCACGGCAGGCTTCACAGCGTCCGCCTTTTACGTTGAAAGAAAAACGTCCTTTTTTATAACCCCGAACCTTTGCCTCGTTCGTTGCTGCAAAAACATCACGTATATCATCAAAGACACCCGTATACGTGGCTGGATTGGATCTCGGCGTACGCCCGATCGGTGATTGATCGATATCAATGACTTTGTCGATATGTTCAAGTCCCTTTATTTCTTTGTGAGCTCCTGGCTTATCCTTTGCACGATGCAGTTTTTGAGCAAGTGCTTTATGCAGGATTTCATTTACGAACGTACTTTTACCTGATCCTGAAACACCTGTTACACCAGTAAAAAGGCCGAGTGGAATTTTCGCTGATACATTCTTCAAGTTGTTTTCTGTGGCACCTTTTACTTCAATAAAACGGCCATCAGGTTTACGGCGCTTTTTAGGAAGCGGAATGAATTTCTTTCCTGATAAATATTGACCTGTTAGTGATTCAGGGTCTTCCATAATTTCCTGAGGTGTACCTTTTGAAGTGATCACTCCGCCATGTGCGCCTGCTCCAGGTCCAATATCAATAATATAATCTGCTGCAAGCATCGTGTCTTCGTCATGCTCAACAACAATCAGTGTGTTGCCTAACGAGCGCATTTCTTCAAGCGTTCGGATTAACCGGTCATTATCACGCTGATGAAGTCCAATAGAAGGTTCATCCAATATATAAAGAACACCCATTAGTCTCGAACCGACCTGCGTAGCTAACCGAATACGCTGAGCTTCTCCGCCGGATAATGTACCAGCGGCACGGCTCAAGGCAAGGTAATCGAGCCCAACGTTGATTAAGAATCCAGAACGGTCCACAATTTCTCGTAGAATCAGCTTTGCGATTGCACGTTCTTTGTTCGTTAAATCAAGATTCTCGAAGAATTCTTTTGCCTCAGTTATCGACATTGCGGTTGTATGCCCGATATGTTTACCGTTGATAAGTACAGCGAGTGCTTCTTTCTTTAGACGGTGTCCTTTACATGCAGGACAAGGCTTTTGTGCCATGTAGCCTTCCATTTGTTCACGGATGTAATCAGAACTTGTCTCTCGGTAACGCCGCTCTATGTTTCCAAGGACTCCTTCAAACTGGATTTCATTTTTACGTACTTGTCCAAAATCATTTTTATAACGGAATGTAATGTATTCTTTTCCGCTGCCATTTAAAATTTTGTCCATCTGATCTTTTGGCAAATCTTTTACAGGTGTGTCCATATCGATGCCAAAGTGATTACAAATGCTTTTAAGAAGTTGAGGATAATACTGAGAACTGATCGGTTCCCACGGTGCAATTGCGTTCTGATTGAGAGTAAGACTCCAGTCAGGAATAACAAGTTCTGGGTCGACTTCAAGTTTCACCCCTAAACCATCACACGACTGACAGGCACCAAATGGGCTGTTAAACGAAAATAAGCGCGGTTCAAGTTCACCAATCGAAAATCCGCAATATGGACATGCGTGATTTTGAGAGAATAAAAGTTCTTCCTCACCCATTACATCAACGATAACACTGCCGCCGCCAAGATTAAGAGCAGCTTCCAAGGAATCTGCCAAACGAGTGGCAATGCCTTCTTTTACAACAATTCGGTCGATGACGATTTCAATAGAATGCTTTTTATTTTTTTCAAGCTTAATTTCTTCGGATATTTCACGCATTTCACCATTGATCCGAACACGAACATAACCCTGCTTTTTAATATCCTCAAGGGTTTTAACATGTTCTCCTTTACGGCCAGAAACAACTGGGGCTAAGATTTGTAGCTTTGTTCGTTCCGGATATTCCAAAATACGGTCTACCATTTGTTCAATTGTTTGAGAAGTAATCTCTACGTTATGAACCGGACATACTGGGCGTCCGACACGGGCAAATAAAAGACGAAGATAATCATAGATTTCCGTAACCGTTCCAACAGTGGAACGAGGATTTCGGCTTGTCGTCTTTTGGTCGATTGAAATCGCCGGTGATAGTCCTTCTATTGAATCAACATCTGGCTTGTCCATCTGCCCTAAGAACTGGCGCGCATAAGCAGAAAGTGATTCTACATAACGTCGCTGTCCTTCTGCGTAAATCGTATCAAATGCTAATGATGATTTTCCAGAACCAGATAAGCCGGTCAAAACAACCAGCTTATCTCGTGGAATCGTAATATCTATATTTTTTAAATTATGGGCTCTTGCGCCCTTAACAATTATGTTTTGATTGGTTGCCAACTACAATCATCCTTCCGCTTTTAACTCAAGTATGAGGTCACGAAGCTCAGCTGCACGCTCGAACTGAAGGTTCTTTGCGGCATCTTTCATTTCTTTTTCCATTCTTTCGATAAAGGCTTCGCGATCCTTCTTGCTCATCTTTTGCTTAGGAGCTTTTGTGCCGGTGTATGATATAGTATCTTCTGCTGCTTGTGTGGCACGAATAACATCACGAACCTCTTTCTTAATCGTTTGAGGTGTTATGCCATGCTCTTCATTGTGCTTCATCTGTCTTTCTCTGCGTCTCTGTGTTTCATCAATCGCAATCTGCATGGATTTCGTAATTTTATCTCCATACATAATAACGTGGCCGTTTGAGTTACGGGCTGCCCGGCCGATCGTCTGAATCAATGATCGCTCTGAGCGTAGAAATCCTTCTTTATCCGCATCTAAAATCGCCACAAGAGATACTTCCGGAATATCCAACCCTTCTCTGAGCAGATTGATCCCTACAAGAACATCAAAAACTCCAAGCCGCAGATCCCTGATAATCTGGATCCGCTCCAGTGTTTTAATCTCTGAGTGCAAGTAACGGACTTTAATGCCGAGTTCTACAAAATAATCGGTCAGATCTTCTGACATCTTTTTCGTTAAAGTTGTAACAAGCACTCTTTCATTCTTAGCAATTCTTTCGTTGATCTCGCCAAGGAGGTCATCGATCTGCCCTTTAATTGGCCGTACCTCTAGTGTAGGGTCAAGCAATCCTGTTGGACGAATAATCTGCTCAACCGGGTCAGGTGCATGCTCCAGCTCATAAGGACCAGGGGTTGCAGAAACATAGATGTGCTGAAACTTTGAGTAGCCTTCAAATTCTTCAAACGTTAATGGACGATTATCCTTTGCTGAAGGCAGACGGAACCCGTGATCCACAAGTACACTTTTTCTCGCCTGGTCACCGTTAAACATGCCTCTGATCTGCGGCAATGTTACGTGTGATTCATCGATTACAATCAGTGAATCATCAGGAAAATAATCGAGAAGCGTGTAAGGGGTTGAACCTGGCGGTCTTAGTGTCAAATGAACAGAATAGTTTTCAATGCCTGAACAAAATCCCATTTCAGCCATCATTTCCAGATCATATCGTGTTCGCTGTTCAAGTCTTTGTGCTTCTAACAGCTTGCCTGCTTCGTTCAATTCTTTTAGGCGTTCTTCGAGTTCTGCTTCGATTCGTTTGATGGCGAGCTTTAATTTCTCTTCACGCGTAACGAAGTGGGATGCCGGGAATATGGCAACGTGGCTGCGCTCGCCGATAATTTCACCAGTCAATGCATCCACTTCTGTAATCCGGTCAATTTCATCACCAAAAAACTCTACTCTTAAACAGCGTTCATCACGGGAGGCTGGAAAAATTTCCACTACATCACCACGAACTCGAAACGTACCGCGTGTGAAATTAATATCATTTCGGTTGTACTGAATGTCTACTAAATCACGAAGAAGCTGATCACGGTCTTTTTCCATTCCTTCTCGCAAAGAAATAACCATATCACGATATTCTTCTGGAGAACCTAGACCATAAATGCAGGACACACTGGCAACGATGATAACGTCTTTTCGTTCAAAGAGCGACGATGTCGCAGAGTGACGAAGCTTATCGATTTCATCATTGATGCTGGCGTCTTTCTCGATGTACGTATCCGAATGCGCAATGTATGCTTCTGGCTGGTAGTAATCATAATAAGATACAAAATACTCAACAGCATTGTTTGGGAAAAATTCTTTCAGTTCACTATAAAGCTGTCCGGCTAGTGTCTTGTTATGTGCAATAACGAGCGTGGGTTTATTTACTTCCTGTATAACGTTAGATACGGTAAACGTCTTCCCTGTTCCTGTTGCTCCAAGCAAGGTCATGCTTCGTTTACCTTCATTAATATTCTTGACTAGATGAGTTATCGCCGCAGGCTGATCACCCTGCGGCTGATAATCCGATTTGATTTGAAACGAATGACTTTCACTCACAAAACCGAACCTCCGTTCCTAATTTCTGGTTACTCAAATTATAGCACAGCACCTAACGAAAACCTAATAATTACGAACAAATATTCGCAGAAGTTTCTGGAAAGAATTTAAAGTGCTATAATTGAAGTTAGGCGCTTTCGGGAAATAAATTGTTTGGGGTCTGACCCCATTTCCCGCTTGCTGTACCAACGGTTGCGGGAAAATTGTAGCAGGTGTGTCCCCAAAAGGAGAAAATTTTTAAATGGATTTTATTTATATATTGTTAGGATTGTGCATTGGTATTTTTTCTGGTTTTTTTGGTATCGGGGGAGGTTTTATATTAACTCCTGTACTTATTTTATTTGGAATTCCTCCACTGTCAGCGATCGGAACGAGCTTAATGTATTCGATTGGTACGAGTATATCTGGTGTAGCTGCTCACTTACGATTTAAAAATATTATTTGGAAAGTTGCACTTGTCTTAGGTGCTGCAGGGATAATTGCTACACAAGTGGCTCACCCTCTAGTTGTATGGCTCGACAAAAACGGATATGACGATACAGTCATTCCAGGATTTTATATATTGCTTCTTGGATACTTTGCTCTTTCCCTGCTTTATAAGCAATCAAAACAAAAAACGAATACTAAAAGCGATGTTTATTCATTTTCTTGGCCAAAAGCGATTTTTATCGGTTTCACAGGAGGATTTATTTCAACTACACTTGGTGTGGGCGGAGGCTTTGTTATGGTCCCGCTGTTAATTTCGATCATGAACTTCCATTCTCGAAAAGCGGTTGGAACGAGTCTCGTGAGCGTGTTTTTAATTGTAACAGCAGGATTCATCACCTATGCTTCTTCTACACAGCTAGAATATAAACTTGGAATTCTTTTAATTTTAGGAGCATTAGTTGGAACACAGATTGGCGCAAAGCTGACGACTATTTATTCAAACGACCAAATACAAAAATATTTAGGCGCTCTTTACATCACTATTTTGACCTCAGTCATATTAAAGCTTTTCAACTTCGATAAAGCAGGACTGGCCGTAATTAGTGTTTATGTGCTTACAATGTTAATTCTCTTTTTAAAAGAAATGATTACACGCACAAAAAGAAAGACGTCGACCTCATGAGGCCGGCGTCTTTCTTTTTATTTATTTCACTTTCCTTTTTTGCTTGTTGTGGATTTTCAAACCGATTAAAAAGCCTGCCAAAGTAGAAACACCTGCAATAATTTGAATTGGCAATGGCTGATGTAATCCATCAAAACCTATTAATAATATGATAATCGTTATCGCTAACGGCAAATACTTTGTAAATAAAACTCTATTAAAAAATAACATAAAAAAAAGAGGCAAAAGCGCCGCGAACAAATACTCTAACATGAAACAAAAGACCCCTCTCATCTGCACATCCCAAAACACAAAAACAAAACCCATGATTATACTCATTTAAATTTAACAATATTCCCTATATAAAAACAAGGAAATTGTGACGGGAAATAAATTGTTTGGGGTCAGACCCCATTTCCCGCTGAAACTTTATGTTTGGGAGAACGTACAGTAGGATATTGGGTACTAACTGCGAATATCCTATCCATGAATGTATAAAGGAGATGGTTTTTATGTTGAAGAAAATACTTAAGGCTTTGTTTAGGCATAGCAGCCACAGAAAATACAGCAGCTCAGGCTACAAATATAAAAAGAGCTATCACAAATACAGCAGCAGTGATTATGGAAAGAAACACTATGGCGGTTACGGTCATAAGCACTATAAGAAAAAACACAAAAGCAGCTTTTTCAGCAGCTGAATATCAGTAAACTCCATTGATGTTTTCAGAATTTCAAAAGACTCTTCAGCGTTTATGGTTTGACAGGCCAATAAAGACCGGCCGGCTAATCCAACAGCGTTATTCCATTATCGAAGTACTCGGTATGGGGAGTTACGGTATCACGTATTTAGCACTTGATCGGAAAACAAACACAAAGATTGTTTTAAAACAGCTCCGTACAACGAAAGCCAGAACAACTAGCGGTCTGCGCTCTTTCCAACGTGAGTCCAATATTCTGCAAACTTTACAGCACAAACGGATTCCACATTTATTGGATGTTTTTGAAAATAAGAACGGTCACTTTATCGTGATGGAGTGGATACAAGGCGAAACATTTGAGGATCTTATTTTTCGAAATGGATATACGTACACGGAATTAGACACTATACGAATCTTGCTGGACCTATTAGCAATCGTAGAAACTTTTCATGAAAAAGGGATCATCCATCGCGATCTGCGGATTCCCAACATAATCGAGCGAAATGGTGAACTCCACATCATCGACTTCGGTCTTGCTTGTTTTTTAACGGACCCAGAAGACCTCGGACCAGATGAACATCCTGAAAAAATCCGTATGCGTGCAGTCACAATGAAAAGTGACCTTTTTGCACTTGGCCATTTCGCATTATTCCTGCTTTATTCATCCTATGAACCTCAATCTAAGAAAGAAAGAGGCTGGGAAGAAGAGTTGGACATCACACCGTCACTTAAAACGATACTTCGCAAAATGCTGCAGCTGGACAAGCCGTTCGAGTCTGTAAATGAAACAAGGACAGCCTTAGAAAACATATAAAAAGCCCGAAAAGCCGGGCTTTTTTTTATATTAGTTTGCTTTGTTTTTTTCCAAAAACGCTTCATACTCTTTTTCATGCTTAGTTGTAACTGAAAGATTGTGCAGGGCGTGATGAAACTGCTGATAATCTAAGGTGAAGAGAAATAAGTCTTCAAACCCACTGGCCGTGAAAACGCCAAATTCCCAAACCGCATTATAATCCCGTTCATTAAGAGATTTTGCCATTAAATCAAGCACCTTCAATATTTCGGTGCACACAATCACGTTATCTTTAGCATAGTGACGGATATAACCAAAAGAATGGTATAAATAATGACTGAAATCTCTTTCTTGTAATACCACCCGCAGGTTATTGCTTTTATCTACGAGATACTTCGAAAAAATTGAATTGCGTGAAATGGAAGAAAGAACCTCTCCAATTTGATAAATAGCATTTGTTGCGGTTTTCGGATCATAATTGCCTAATGAGCGGATTGACACTTCTACTAACTTGTTGATACTGAACTCGATATCCTGAACTTCCGTTTGTTTTCTCCCGATACTAATAAAAGCCAGATATTTTTGTACATCCACTTCATGATCTTCATTTTTCCAGTACGTAATGATTGGTGTTGAAGCAAACACATAGCTTCCAATCGTATATTCTAACTGGATGACAATATCGTCTTTTTCAGCTTCTTCAATAATAGAATGAAAATCAATCAGTTTAATATAGCCAGATTTCCCGGCATAAATTGAATCACCTCTCTCCTCACAAATATCGATGTTAACTGTGCTCAGATCATTTACTTTAAAAGGATCTACTTCGTTTTCTAACGTATTTTTCACGATAGATAAGGATTCCTTTTTCATGTCGTATGTCATCTGGTTAACCTGCAACCAGGCAACAGCGTGGTTTATAAAAAAGATAAACGTTCCCATGGAGAAAGCTGCAATGAGTGCTGCAAATACAGGCACAGCAAAATAATATTCCGCAAGTCTTTTATTCAAAAACAAAAAGGATAGTAACATGTAAATAAAACTGGACGTAAATATTCCAAGGACGCGCTGTGTTGATTTACTAGCAATAAAATTTTTCAGCATGCGCGGTGAAAATTGTCCGGAGAATGTGGTAAAAACAACTAGAATTAAGTTAAATGTAAAGGTAGTCAGAGTCAAAATAGCAGCGGTAAGTGTTCCGACCAAATTAAGTGTCAGACTATAGTCCACTGCAAAAAATGGATGCATTTGATATCCAAGATTATATTTAAGATCAGACGTCATTGTAGCAGTGACTAATAATAAAGATACTAAAACATAAAGAACAGGCGTAAACCACATATTTGAATGAACCGAATGAGATAATTCTCTCTCAGACATTCTTCTATATTTCTTTAAATGATCATCCATAAATTTTATTTTAAACATATATACATCCCCTTGTAGGTAAAAACACGATTTAGTAAGATAAGACTTACTTACTTTGCCCTAAATAAAAAAACTAAAACTTAAGTTTACTTTTATAGCAAAAATAAAAAGCGATTCTATATAAAGAATCGCTCCGAACAAAAGCCCATTTAACCATTACTATACTATTACCAATCCTATCTGCTCACGAACTCCTGTATGACCTTCCCTTCTGCTTCTCGTTCAAAAAACTTACCATCACAATAATCATGGATAACTTTTCGCCAAAACGTTTGTGCTGGTTTATTTTTTTCAATTTGTAACACTTCCCAGTTTCCTTTATGTAAATCAAACATTCTATGAGCAACCGCTCTTCCTAGCCCAGTCCTTCTAAACTTTTTTAATATGAAAAACTCAGCCATAGAACAATACGATTTCTCTGGTGTATGGATCAGTCTAATTAAAGCAAATCCAGCAAGCTTTCCTTGCAGTTCAACTAAGTAAGGATATCTTCCCTCTTCTTCCCAATAATTGTCGAGGTAAGGATAATCACTAAACAATCCATTACTCGTGGGGTGTACATCAATAAACTCCGTAAAATCGTAAAAATAAAATTGCATCAAATTTTTTAAAATCTCTTTATCCTTCAACTCTGCTTTTCTAATATCGATATGTTTCATTTCCACTTTCATTATGCTTCCCCCAACCTAAATTAAGCCTTTTAAAAAGACTGCAGCTCTTTTTCTAAGAAATCTGCATCAGGCTTGTATCTATATTTTTCTAGGTTCAACACTTTATTTCCTCTAAAACAAATTCCTTCACTTTCCAGCAATGCTTTTTGTGTATAGGCTCCTTCATCATCTTGAATCACGATCTCGCCTTTTATATTAATCACCCTATGCCAAGGAAGTTCGTATTTTCCGCTCATCGAATGAAGAATCCGGACAACTTGTCTGGCCCCTCTTGGCTTTCCTGCCACTTTTGCAATCTGTCCATATGTCATCACGTATCCAGAAGGAATATGCTGAATGATTTTTATCACATTTTTCGTAAATGCTTCCACTTCTTCATCTCCCGTACATTATCATTACGAAAACAACCTAAAAAAAAGAGTGCCAAATCGCTATGATTCAACACTCTCTTAATTCAATCTATTTTCACCCTATTGATACATCAATTGACGCTGCTTTTTCAACTCATCGTTTTCCAAGTATTCGTCATATGACATTTGCTTATCGATAATTCCTTTAGGCGTAATTTCGATAATACGGTTCGCAATTGTATGAACAAACTGATGGTCATGCGAAGTGAAGAGCAATGAACCTTTGTAATTGATTAAACCGTTGTTTAACGCTGTGATCGATTCTAGATCCAAGTGGTTTGTCGGATCATCCATCAACAATACATTACTTCCGCTAAGCATCATCTTAGAAAGCAAACAGCGCACTTTCTCTCCTCCAGATAGTACGGAAGGTTTCTTGTTAACTTCTTCACCAGAGAACAGCATACGGCCAAGGAATCCGCGAAGGAAGCTTTCCGTCTGATCTTCTGGAGAATATTGACGAAGCCATTCAACAAGAGTCGGCTCACTTCCATCAAAGTACTTCGTGTTATCACGAGGGAAGTACGCTTGTGAAGTCGTAACACCCCACTTATAAGTTCCGCTGTCCGCTTCCATTTCACCCATCAAAATCTTGAACAACGTCGTGATCGCGATTTCTTCTTTACCAACAAAAGCGATTTTATCTTCTTTATTGACTACAAAGCTCACGTTATCTAAAACTTTTACACCATCAACTGTTTTTGTTAAGCCTTCTACACGAAGAAGATCATTTCCGATTTCACGGTTAATTCCAAATTGTACATATGGGTATTTACGTGAAGATGGTCTGATGTCATCTAATGAGATTTTATCTAAAAGCTTTTTACGAGAAGTTGCTTGCTTTGATTTAGAAGCATTGGCACTAAATCGAGCAACGAACGCTTGAAGCTCTTTAATCTTCTCTTCTTTTTTCTTGTTTTGGTCTTGTGCCATTCTTAAAGCTAACTGAGAAGATTCATACCAAAAATCGTAGTTCCCCACATAAATTTGAATTTTACCGAAATCAAGGTCAGCCATGTGAGTACACACTTTGTTTAAGAAGTGACGGTCATGGGATACGACGATTACGGTATTCTCAAAATTAATCAAGAAGTCTTCTAACCATTGAATCGCTTGAAGATCCAAGCCGTTCGTAGGCTCATCCAGCAATAGTACATCTGGTTTCCCGAAAAGAGTTTGTGCAAGCAAAACTTTTACTTTTTCAGAACCCGTTAGTTCAGCCATCTTTTTCGTATGAAGGCTTTCACTAATGCCTAGTCCTTTTAGAAGGATCGCAGCTTCAGATTCAGCTTCCCAACCGTTAAGCTCAGCAAATTCTCCTTCAAGCTCAGCAGCACGCATACCGTCTTCATCCGAGAAATCAGCTTTCATATAAATCGCATCTTTTTCTTTCATTACTTCATAAAGACGGGCATGACCCATAATAACTGTCTGCATAACTTCTTGCTCTTCATATTCAAAGTGGTTTTGTTTTAAAACCGCTAAACGCTCGCCTGGCGTCATATGAACGTCACCCGTCTGAGCTTCGATCTCACCAGATAAAATTTTCAAAAATGTAGATTTCCCCGCGCCATTCGCACCGATCAAACCATAGCAGTTTCCTGGTGTGAACTTTATATTAACGTCTTCAAACAGCTTGCGGTCGCCGTAGCGAAGACCAACATTCGTTACCGTAATCATGTAGGCTTCTCTCCTTTTATATAAAACATAGCCGGAACAGTCTTTCTGTCGGGCATTGTAAAAACTATAAGCTCAAATCAGCATCATACAAAAAATGCATACTTATTGATTGTAACATAAATAATTTAACTCAACTTTACAATCTTGCACACTTAATCAATTATTTAATCAAAACGTTGTTTTCGTAAGCTTTGTTGCTTTTGTAAGTGGGCGATTTCCGCTCCAGACTGCCCAGACATCCATGGAGGTTGTACATAAAAGACGATAAAAAAGATAAATTTATCTTTTCATTATATTTTTGATCAGATTCGATTCAGGACTCCGTTAAAGCGGGAGTCAACTAGTCCGATCAGCATGAATTTCCCCCGTGAAGCTGATAATCTCACGGACTTTAACAATAATCTCCCGGGAATGGGCCATAATCTCCCGGGAATTGGCCATAATCTCACGGGTTTTTATGATATACTCCCGAGTTTACAAAAATCGACAAAACCCCTCACTTCCGACTGCAGATTTCATCCTGACGAAAATAATAAAAAAAGCCCAAAAGGTCAATTCCTTTTGAGCTTTTATAGAGTTTTATAAAGCTGGTGTTGATGGAGCTTGCGTTTTGTCTTTTTTCAATAACATATATTGACTGCCAAGCATCAGTACGAATGCAACAACACCGATCACACTGGCAATTCCCTCCGGATAGATAAGCAAAAAGCCGACGATAACGGCTGCAGCTCTTTCCAGCCAGTTCAGCGCCCTCATCCAATATCCGATCATGCCAGCACCGATCGCAATCATTCCTACAAATGCTGTTGAGACTACCCAAACCGCTTCCGTCCATGTTGTATCAATCAGCATAAGCTGAGGCGATATGACAAAGATGTACGGAATGATAAAAGCGGCAATGGCAAGCTTCGAGGATTGAATACCGGTTCGTATCGGTTCCCCTCCTGAAATCCCAGCTGCAGCAAAGGCTGCAAGAGCAACGGGCGGTGTGATATCCGCAATAATACCAAAATAGAAAACAAACATATGAGCAGATAATGCTGGAACACCGAATAACAAAATCGCAGGAGCTGCGATGGTTGATGTAATAACATAGTTTGCCGTTGTCGGGGATCCCATTCCTAAAATGAGTGACGCGATCATCGTCAAAATCAACGTAGGAATTAAGTATCCTCCTGAAAGATCGAGCAATCCGTTTGCAAGCTTAAGACCAACACCAGTAACGGTAACCACACCGACAATCATACCAGCTGCCGCAGTTGCCGCAGCGACACCAAGGGCGGTTCTTGCACCATCTGCTAATGCTTCTATAAATAGCTTCGGCCCCATTCTCGTTTGTTTGTTAAACATACCAACTGCGATCGCACTCACAATCGACCAAAGAGCTGCTCTCGTAACACTCATCCCGCTCATAAGCAAGAAAACAACAACAAAAATCGGAATCAAAAGGTAAAGCTGTTTTAATACTTTCTTGGTTTCTGGCATTTCTTCTTTCGTTAATCCTCTTAATCCGATTCGTTTTGCTTCAAAATGGGTCATAATCCAAATGCCTGCAAAATAGAGAATGGCAGGAATAGCCGCTGCTTTCGCGATATCCCAGTAAGTAATGCCGCCACCAATAAATTCAACCATTAGGAAGGCTGCTGCACCCATTACCGGCGGCATGATCTGTCCGCCTGTGGAAGAGGCTGCCTCAACAGCGCCTGCAAATTCCTTTTTATAGCCTAGCCTTTTCATCATCGGAATCGTAAATGCACCAGATGTTACAACGTTTGCAACCGAACTTCCGCTGATTGTTCCTTGCAAAGCACTTGAGAAAATTGCAACTTTTGCGGGTCCACCGATTCGGCGGCCGGCAATCACAATTGACAGGTCATTAAAATATTCACCAACCCCCGTTTTGACGAGGAACGCTCCAAACAATAAAAATAAGAAAATATATGTAGACGAGACCGCTAACGGTGTACCAAGGATACCTTCCGTTGTAAAAAACATCGTTCGGACGATACGCTCGATTGTCAGCCCTTTATGCTCCAAAAATCCTGGCATGTAAGGTCCGAAATAAGCGTACATCAAGAAAAGTCCGGCAATAATCGTAATCGGCAGTCCGACAACACGTCTTGTAGCTTCTAATACTAAAATAATGGCCAGTAAACCAATCATAAAATCCGGTGTCGTGAGCCTTCCAACTCGCATGACTAAATCATCCATAAAGATATACCAATAAGAGCCTACTGCAATGGATAATAGAGCGAGCAGCATGTCATACCAAGCAACTTGAAAACGAGCTTGCTTTTGGCGTTTCTTTTTTGTTGCTGGAAATAATAAAAAGATGAGCGTTAAGGCAAATCCTAAATGAATCGTTCGTTGAAGCTGTGCTGCCAGCACGCCAAATATGGCAGTGTATAGCTGAAACAAAGAAAAAGCAACGAGTCCGATCAAAGTAATCCAATAAAGAGCTCCTTTTAGCTTCCGAAAACCGGCTTCAGGATCGTATTTCTCCATTAATTCCTGAACTTCTTCATCTGAAATTGTTTGCTCTGCTCCAAGTTGATGTTTATCGTTTTCCAAGAACTTTACCTCCCATCAGCCATTCCCATACGTTCAAATGATCTGTTTTAATTCTCACCCAAGATCCTGGCTTACTAAAATGCGAGAATGGGTATTTTTTGCCTTTGATAATAAACGTATGATTCGAAATCACTTGTCCAACCCGTACATTTAGTTCAGAAAAATGGCGGTTCATATGTGTCAAAATATACTTTCCGTCTTTTTCAACGAACTTTTCATTCCCGGATGCACCTGAAGGCATTCCTATACCGAATTCCTCAAACTGCATCTCGGTTTGGATAATTTCACCTTTTTTGTTTGTATGATACGTTTCGAGTACAGGTGTCTTATGGATAGAATGAATATATTTCACACTAAAATTTTGATTCGGATTATTTTTAAAGAAAGCTAGAATTTCTCCTGAATTACCATCTTCCACTACAACAGCAGTAAGAAATGGATAAGTAAGAGCAGCGGTAATACTCACGATGAGGAGAAGAATGAAAATGAGTCTTTTCATAAGAAGACATGGACTAAAGAAAATTCTTCAGTCCATGGTTACACTTTCTTATTTAAGATTCCCTTTTTCTTTAAAGTACTTCTTAGCTCCTGGGTGGAAATCGATGCCCATACCATCTACCGCTTTTTCAGCATTGATCAGCTTGCCTTTTGCGTGGCTGATTTTATCTGTATTTTCAAAGATTGCCTTCGTAATTTGATACACATCATCTTCCTTCATGTCTTTACGAACAGCTAACATCGAAAGGACAGCCACTGTTTTCACATCTTGTTCCAGTTTGTACGTGCCGCTTTTGACAACATCCTCAATATAATAGGGATGTTCTTTCATCAATTCTTTAATCTTGTCTTCAGCGATCGGAACAATCGTTACTGGATTAGTAGCGGATAGTGCTTCCACTGCTCCAGTTGGTGTTCCTGCTGTAATGAATGCCGCTTGGATATTTCCATCTTGAATACCTTCAGCTGATTCATCGAAAGATAAATGCTGTGCTTTAAGATCATCCATTTTCATTCCATGGACTTTAAGAATCTGTTCAGCGTTAGCAAATGTACCGCTTCCAGGTGCACCAACGGAAACTTTTTTCCCTTTCAAATCCTCTACACTTTTAATGCCGCTGTCTTTGAGCGTTACAATTTGAATCGTTTCCGGATACAATGTTCCGATACCTGCAATTTGATCCACTTTCTCTTTAAACATTTCTTTGCCTTCTGCTGCATAACTAGCAATATCAGTCTGTGTAAATGCGATATCTGCATCCCCATCTTGCAGAAGCTGCATATTTTCAACAGACGCTCCAGATGCTTGAGAGTTTGCCTCAACACCTAATTCCTTGCCGATAATTTTTGCCATTTCACCGCCGAGCGGATAATATGTACCACCTGTACCGCCAGTAACAATACTGAGTCTGTCAACACTGAGACCCTTACTGTCACCAGACTTTTCTTTTTCAGAGCTCGTCTCAATTTTTTGATTACAAGCTGCCAATGATATCACTACCAACAACGCCAGTAAAAATGAAATCCCCTTTTTCATCATTAGCGAAAATTTCCTCCTTTTGGAATTTTTGTTTTTTCTAGTGTAACATATATCGTCAAAAAATGCAGAATAATCTAACTTTTTAAACTACTTTTTTGATTTCTTTACTTTCTAGGATAATATCGTTCTTTATCATCGTACTGATTGAATTATTCATTTTACATTTAGTAATGAAGAGAATAAAATTAGAGCTAACTTAAATAAAACAAACAACTGAGGTGAATGAATGCAAGGTTTATTAGTAGGTTTTGGAGGAGTTATTGGGGCATTGCTTCGTTACTATATAGGGTTATGGTCTTCGGAATGGACACACACCATCTTTCCCATCGGAACTTTCACTGCCAATATGATTGGTTCGTTCATCTTAGGCTGGTTAACAACACGTATTATTCAACATCAAGTCGTTCATCCGTATCTTGCAGCTGCCTTTGGCACAGGCATCATCGGTTCTTTTACGACCTTTTCCACCTTTAGCGTAGAAACCGTCCAGCTCATCCAAACCGGACATTGGCAAATGGCACTTCTCTATGTTCTATTAAGCTTATTAGCTGGATTATTGTTCTCATGGTCAGGTTTTAAAATGGGTAAAACCTTTTCCGAAAGTAAAAATGGCGGGAGTAAACAAGTATTATGATACTAGCAAGCGCACTTGTTGCAGCTGGAGGATTTTTAGGAGCGATTTGCCGTTTTTTAACTACAAAGTGGATTTCTCAAAGATGGCCAACAGAGTTTCCAATTGCAACTTTATTGATTAATATACTGGGTTCTTTTTTGTTGGGAATGATTATAGGCTCAGCACTCAATCATTCTGTTGTACTCTTGTTAGGAACTGGTTTCATGGGAGCTTTTACGACATTTTCAACTTTCAAGCTAGAAAATATTCAACTTCACGAAAAACGTAAAGAGAAAGTGATGATTCAATACCTTGGTTTTAGTTACATCGGAGGAATTCTCTTTGCCTTTATAGGATTAACTCTCGGAAATCTATTTTTCTAATTCGCTTTTTAAAGGGTTTGCATTTTGGCTTGAAATGTTCATTCTCATCATAGACAAGTTGGTTGAAGTGCAAGGTATGGACTTCCCTGCACCTCCTCTCATCCTGTAGAAAAAAGGGAACGAAACCTGCCAATATAAAAAAGGGCGACCGAAGTCACCCTGAATGCACTAGCTTATGAATGCACGCAGCATCCAGCTATGTTTTGCCAGACTCTCACGAACGGAGAGCAGCATGTCATGTGTGACCTCATCGCCTTCACGATCTGTCACTTCCATACCTTCTTTTATTTCTGCAATAAGGAGTTCAAAATCTTTAATCAAGTTTTGAACCATCTCTTCAGCAGACTCTCCGCCAATCGCTTCTTCTATAGTAGCTAAATCCAAATACTC
This sequence comes from Fictibacillus barbaricus, assembly GCF_031457135.1. Classification (GTDB taxonomy): domain Bacteria; phylum Bacillota; class Bacilli; order Bacillales; family Fictibacillaceae; genus Fictibacillus; species Fictibacillus barbaricus_A. The sequence continues at coordinate 216,890 of NZ_JAVDWA010000003.1, forward strand.
TTTCATCGTTGCAACAGGTGTTCCTTTTAAAACGAGTAAACGTTCCGCGAGTTCATCAATATTTGTAGCTGCCTCGTTATAAAGCTCTTCAAACTTTACATGCAGTGTGAAAAAATGCGGTCCTTTTACATACCAATGGTAGTTATGCAGTTTAACAAAAAGGACATTCCAGTTAGCAACTTGTTTGTTTAATACGTCTTGAGTGTTAGTCATATGTTAGACCTCCTGTTTATTTCCTTCGTTCAGTACACGGTTCAAACGCTTACGTAGCATGTCCATTCCGCTTCCTCCTGCTTGGAAGTGGCGCAGCTTTCCTTCCTTATCAAAAACGTAGTATGCCGGTACATATTTGTTCTCAAAAGCGTCTGTCAGTTTGTGTTCACTATCTACATAAATAGGCTGCGTAATATCGTGGCCGATTGCCATCTGCTCAATAACACTCATATCCAAGTCATTTTCTGATCGAGGCATATGAACCGCAACGACGTTTAAATCGTCTTCGTATTCATCACGAAGTTCATTTACATCTGGCATCGCTTCTTTACAAAGACCGCAGCTCACCGACCAAAAATGTATCAAAGTCGCTTTCTCACCTACAAGATCTTCTTTCTTTACTTCTCCATTTAACCAAGCAGCTGCTCCATCAAGCTCTGGCATTTGTTCACGTAATTTCAAAGTGAGTACCTCCTATATGTTAAACAGTTGTTTAATTTTTACTTGTTTTTATAGTGTTTTTTGTCCTGGTTTCCAGTTCGCCGGGCATAGACCGCCTGTTTGCAGAGCTTGTAAAACTCGTAAAGTTTCGTCAGCATCCCGGCCAATGTTGTTATGGAAAACAACTTGGTACATCATTTCGCCTTCTGGACTGATAATGAACAAACCTCTTAAAGCGACTCCTTCTTCTTCTATTAATACACCGTAATCACGCGCTACTTTATGATTGGTATCAGCAGCTAGCGGGTAATTCAATTCACCGAGTCCGTTATCTTCTCTCTTCGTATTAATCCAAGCTAGATGAGTGTGGACCGTATCAGTGGATACACCGATCACTTCTGTATCCAAGTCATTAAATTCTTCATAACGATCAGAAAGCGCGATAATTTCTGTTGGACATACAAACGTAAAGTCCATTGGATAAAAGAAAAGAACGGTCCATTTATCATTCTTCATGTTTTCTTCTAAGCTTATTTTCTTCGTTTCTTTATTCGGCATGACCGCTTCCATTTCAAAGCGCGGCGCCTGTTTACCTACCATACGTTCAGCCATGTGATTTCCACTCCTTTTAAATCTACAAATGATAATGAAATTCATTATCATGTTCTCTCAACAGTTTTAATTATACTTGTTTCTTTTTTGAAGTCAATACTAATTTATAATAATTATAATTAAAGAACAAGTATTGTGCTTACACAACAAAAAAACCTCACTCTAATTAGAGCGAGGTTTTACGCGTTGTCTTCTTTTTGATAGGGTTCAGGTGCTATTGTTTTATTTTTCAGGTATATAGCAAGTATGACGGCTGCTATTAACAAAACTGCTGCAGCTGCGATCATCATTCCGTTTCCACTTATGAGACTATTTCCTAGTACGTTTGCGGCTAATGTTCCTGGCAATACGCCTAATAAAGTAGCAAAAATATACGGCTTTAGCTTTAACCTCGAAATTCCTGATACATAGCTAACGAGGTCAAAATTTATGATGGGTATTATTCTAAGGATAAAAACATAATAAAATCCTTTTTCTCTTATTTCATTTTGCCATTTTTCGATTCGGTCAGTTGAACTGATTTTCTTTTTTAACCAGTGAGCTCCATGGTTTTTTGAAAGATAAAAGGAAATTATGGCACCTGCTGTGGAACTAAAAACCGTATAAACGGTTCCCCAAAGCGTTCCAAATGCCAGCCCGCCAGCAAGCGATAATACCGAGATCGGAAAAAGTGTGAGCGGTCTAATGATGTTTAATAAAAGATAGACAATAGGAGCTAATATGCCAAACGAAAGCATCCAATCACGTAAAGTCATCGGGGTCAGTTTGAAAATAAAATGGTTTACCGCTAACAAAGCAAAAACGATGCCAAATCCCATCGTTAGCTTCAAACACGTTTTTTTCTTCATAAAAGACCCCTCCTTTACTACAAATTTTAAAGAGAATGTTCATCTTTCTATTCCCTTTAATTCGTTTGTCGTAAACTAGCTCTTTATATGTTTAATAATGATTCCGTTACCGGCAGGATCTGTTACTGAGATTTGTTCATCCTGATAAGAAAACGATATATCGTTTTTCAGCAACTTTTGTTTCATTTTCTCTACTTCGTCTGCATCCGGAAGTATGATTTCATAGCTAAGCAGTCCCGTCGCTTCTTTTGGTGCTGGAATCGCATTTGGACCATTCCAGATGTTCATGGCGATGTGGTGGTGATAACCGCCTGCTGAAATAAATAAGGCATGATGAGCCATTCTTGTTTGTTCTTCAAAACCTAGTACATTTACATAAAAATGCTCAGCTTCAGGGATGTTTACAACGTTCAAATGAACATGACCCATTATCGTCTTTTCCGGCAATCCATCCCATGGTTTCGTTTCTGCTTCGGCTAAAAGACCGTGTACGTCTAATGGTTCGCTTGCAGCTGGCAGTTTTCCTTCTGCATCTCGCACCCAATCTTCCCGGTTAACATCTCTATAAATTTCTATGCCATTGTTCTCCGGATCTTGTAAATAAAGAGCTTCACTAAACAAATGGTTAGAAGCTCCAGCCATTCTCGTCTCTGAAGTAATAAAGTGCTGCAGCACATTTGCTAGATCCTTTCTTGTCGGTACAAGCAAGGCTAAATGGTACAGACCAGCACTTCTTACAGGTCTTTGTTCCAAATCAGCGTTGCCTTCTAACAGTAAGAGCGGTGTGCTGCCATCTGCTGTTAAAACAGCTTTGCTGCTTGTTCTTGATAATATTTTCAAACCAATCGTTTCCGTATAATAAAGAACGAGCTTTTCCAAGTCTCTTACTTTTAAGGTAACGCTTCCTATATGAGTATCTTTATGAATGGTTGTCATTTTAGTAACCCTCTTTCATTATTTGTAATTAAATTACTTTATGTAAGTGATTATAAAATAGTTATTAACAAACTTCAATTAAAAAATTTGAAATTCGAATCCATTTACTGGATGAAGCACTTCGTTTGTCGGACTGAGCAATTCGTTTGTTGGACTGTAGTCTTCGTTTGTTGGATTAGTCAAATCGGTTGTTGGATTGTCCACTCCGTTTGTCGGACTAAGCACCTCGTTTGTTGGATTGTCCACTTCGTTTGTTAAAATGTCTACTCCGTTAGTTTTAGTTGGACTGTGTACTTTGAGCCTGAAAATTTTCATTTTGCTAAGAGAATAACTCTCCTAATTCACAAAAAGACCCAAAAGTGATGGTTCGCACACACTTTTAGGTCTTTTACTTAAGTTCTTTTCGCAATCTTTGCTGCAATTTAAGTTGGTTGATTTCCGTTCCAGGATGCTCGCTTTCCGGGGGGTGTGCGGTGAGCCTCTTAAGCGCTTTGCACTTTTCAGAGTCTCACCTGTCCCACTGATCCCCCAGGAGTCTCGCACCTTGCACTCCTATCAAATTATCAATGTAGAGAATGAACATATTGGACCAAAAGCAACCATCTTTTAGCAAACAGCCTATACTAATGATCGGACTTAAATTTAGCCCCCAATATACGACATTTCTATTTTTTTGCGCTTCGAATCAGTATTCTCTCTTCTTTCGTCTGAATATCTGTCTGTCCGCTTGTTCCACACGTCAACGATGCGATTATACACATCGTCTTCCGTTGCACCTTCTCGGATAAAGTGCTTAAAATCTGTCCCTTTTGAGGCGAAAAGACACGTATAAACTTTACCATCCGCAGATAATCGAGCTCTTGTGCATGTCGAGCAAAAAGTATCTGTTATGGAAGAAATGATGCCAATCTCACCTTTTCCATCTTTATATTGATATCTTTTTGCAACTTCGCCGTAATAATGACCGGGAACAGGTTCAAGTGGAAGTTCACGATCAATCATGTCTATAATTTGTTTTTTCGTGACGACATCATCCCAATTCCAGCCGTTAGAAGTTCCCACATCCATGTACTCGATAAAGCGGAGTACGTAAGGAGTATTTTTAAAATAACGAGCCATGGGAAGAACCTCTTGCTCGTTTATCCCTTTTTTTACCATCATGTTAATTTTTACTTTTAATCCAGCACGGTGAGCAGCTGCTAACCCTTTAAGAACTGGCTGAACTCCGACCCCGCGTCCATTAATTTTTCCAAAAAGCTTATCATCTAACGTATCAAGACTGACTGTTATACGATCCATGCCTGCTTCTTTTAGATTTTTAGCAAGCTTTGTCAATAAAATTCCGTTTGTCGTTAGAGCAATATCGTGAATTCCATCAATCTTCCGCAGTCTTTTTAAAAGCTCAGGCAAACCTTTACGCAATAAAGGCTCACCACCCGTAATCCGGATTTTCTCAACACCGGCTCGGGCAAATTGGGAGGCTATCGTTTCAATTTCATCGAACGATAATAACTCAAGATCTGATAAGAAAGGATAATCCGGACCGAATATTTCTTTTGGCATACAATAGGTACACCGAAAATTACATTGATCGGTAACAGATATCCTTAAATCACGCAGTGGACGGCTCCACTTATCAACGACTCGATTCTTTGTACTCATCACATCACGCCATTACAATAGTATTTTTTTAAATGTACCACGAATAAAGAAAGGTTAAAACTAGAAAGCCCTGTAAACTGTTTGTAACAAAACATTTCTTCCAATTCCACTTGTTTATTGATCGTTAAAATGTTACGATGAAATAGAATTATTTTTGTTCGATTGTTCAGGTAAACCTTTTTATCTTGATCATTTTTGAGCAAGGATAGTAAAATTTTGTGTGTTAAAGCACGACAGGAGGCAACAAAAATGGAACAAGGTAAAGTTAAATGGTTTAACTCAGAAAAAGGTTTTGGATTTATCGAACGCGAAGGTGGAGACGATGTATTCGTACATTTCTCAGCTATCCAAAGCGAAGGTTTCAAAACTCTTGACGAAGGTCAAGAAGTAACTTTCGAAGTAGAACAAGGACAACGCGGACCTCAAGCTACTAACGTACGTAAGGCGTAATAGCCAACATATATAAACAGGGCTCTTTCACTAGAGGCCTGTTTTTTTTGTTTTAAAAAAGCTGCTTTCCACCCTATTGAGTGAAATAAGCAGCTTATTATTTATTTTTTTTTAATTCCTCTAGCTCTTGTAGAAGACTTTCCACCATATCATCACTTTTTTTCAATTCTTGATTAAGCATCGTAATGGTTTCTTCTTCCCACAAGAATGGATTTCCATGTTCAGGAGTAACGGGAAGATCTTGATAGACAATCCCCTCTTCTCTTTCATCTGGCTGAAAGTAAATAGCAACTTCACAAACGGGTTCACCAAGTGCTATTCTTTTGCGCAAAACGACTTTACCATAACCAAATTTCCGAGCTGCAATACCACCAAGCACACTGGAAGTCATTCCGCATAAATGCGGAGCATCTTTAACAAACTCTCCGAATGGACACTCTTTTGCCCGAACTACTACGCAATCAGGATCCACACTAACCATTTCAAAATGTCCACCGATTGAATTCTTTATATCAATGATTAAATGGACATATTGATCAACTGTCCAATGAGGAAGATCTTCATAAAAACGCTCGATCCACTCTCCTGTTCGAAGCCCTAATTGTTGAATATACGCTTCTGCAGCTGAGCCAATTGTTTTTTTATGAATATAGGCGTATTGAGTAATAAGCTTTGCCAAAAAAGTGTGTCCATTTAATTCACTCTTTGAAAGATGCATAATACATCTACCCTTTCTTAGAAATAACATAGGTATTAAAAATTTGAGCAAGATATGGACAACACTTAATGGATACCCGTTTTTTGGATATCCAAACGTATTTCAAAGATAAAAACCATTTATTTACTAAATATTTTCTGAGAGAATCATTCCTTCAGCTGATTTAACTCTTTTAAACCCTGACTTCCATAAACTTTTAGTAAAGTGTTGCTGGTTTGCAAACACCCACCGGGGCAATTTCATAAAACCGGCTAGACTGAAAAATGACTTTCATATTAAAAAAGCTCAAAAAAAAAAGAGACCTGCTACAGTCTCTTTTTCGTCATTAACTAATCTTTTCTTTATTAAGCTGAGAATGTCGCTTTGAATAGCCGAAGTAGATGACTACACCAATCAGCAGCCAGATAATGAATCGAATCCAGGTTGCTCCGTCTAGCTGGGACATTAAAAAGCCACAGAACACGATAGCGAGAATCGGAATCAATGGAACAGCAGGACATTTGAACGCTCTTGGCAGATCTGGCTGTGTTTTACGAAGGACAATTACAGCAACAGATACTAAAACAAATGCAGATAATGTACCGATATTAACCAATTTCGCAAGTTCGTTTAACGGGATTAATGCTCCCATCAATCCTGCTACAAGACCAAAGAACCAAGTAGCACCATAAGGCGTGCGATATTTTTCATGAACGTTTTTAAAGAAGTTTGGCAATAGTCCGTCACGAGCCATTGCATAAGATACACGAGTTTGACCGTAGAGCATAACGAGCATTACTGTTGTCATACCAAGAATGGCCCCTACATCGACGATTCCGGCTACCCAGTCTTGTCCAGCCATTTGAAGAACCAGTGAAATGGGATGATCTTCATTTCCTTTAAACTGAGCAAAAGGTACAACGCCTGTCATGATCCCTGTAACGATAACATAAAGGAACGTACAGACAAACAGAGAGATCATAATTCCCTTAGGCAAGTCACGGTTTGGATTCTTTGTCTCTTCAGCAGCTGATGCAATCGCATCAAATCCGATGAAAGCAAAAAATACAAGAGCAGCAGCAGCAAAGACTCCATTATAGCCAAATGGTGTAAATGGTGTCCAGTTTGCAGGCTTTACATAGCCAATCGCAACAACGATAAATAATACGACAACAATAACTTTTGTTACTACCATAATATTGTTAACTCTCTTTGATTGTTTAACACCTACCGAAAGCAAGAATGTAATCAGCATAACAATCAAAAAGGCTGGAAGATTAAAATAAGTAGTTGTTCCTGGTACAGCATTTGGTGCATTTGTCAGCACTGTTGGTATATGGATTCCCATTCCTTTTAATAGAGACTGAAAATAACCTGACCAACCAACAGATACAGCGCTTACAGCAAGTAAATATTCAAGGATTAAATCCCATCCTATAATCCATGCAACAAATTCCCCCATCGTCGCATAGGTGTACGTGTACACAGAACCTGATACAGGTACGGTGGACGCAAATTCCGCATAAGAAAGTGCAGCAAAAAGACAAGCTAATCCCGCAATAATAAATGAAATGATAAGTGCAGGTCCTGCAGTTAAGGCACCCGTTCCTGTAAGGACAAAAATCCCAGTCCCGATAATTGCACCAATACCCAGCAGTGTTAAATCCCATGTGCCTAACTCTTTGTTAAGCGTAGTACCGGATTTTGAAGCCGCCACTAAATCAGGAATACTTTTTTTCCTAAAGATATTCTTCTTCATAAAAAACCTCCACTTTTGCAACGTTTAATTTTTTGAGTTTTTTGACATTACCCTGTTTTTTAATTATATTCTATAATTCGTAATTTTTCGACACTTTTCGGGGTTCTGTTAAAAACTACTTTGTATTCATGATTTTTACATATATTACCCATTTATCATTCTAATGAATCAACCTAAATAGTTTGTTCTTTTTTCCATTAAATTACACTGTAATAAAGTCTTTTTGATTTTCTATCATTTACATATTCTTTATGAACTTAGACTATTAAATTAATATTTTAAAACTATGCTTTTATATAGTTGCAAAATATTGTATTAGGAGCAAAAAAAATGAATTTGAAAGACAAGCATAAAAAAATCATTGCAGGTGCTGCAATAGCATCTATTTTTATTGGCTCAAGCGTATCAGCGGCTTATACATTAATAGCTGGCCCTAAAGGTGATGGTACAGGAGTAGCAACCAATGGATGGGAATTGACACCCGCTGGAAAACAAGTGAAATTAGGAAGTTTTCCTATTGGAGGTGCCTTGTCTCCTGACGGGAAATATCTTGTAGTATCGAATGCTGGTGTAGGACCTCAAACCTTGCAAGTAATCGATACGGAGAATCAGGTCATTACGCAGACAATTTCATATGAATGGCCAGAAGCTGTGTACTTAGGGGCAGCTTTTAGTCCAGATGGAAAGACATTTTACGTTTCCGCAGGCGGCAACAACAAAATTCGAGTGTTTGATTTTTCTAATGGAAAACTTACTGAGCGAGAATCGATCGCCATGAAGAAAGATAAAAAAACTGAATTTTATCCGGCTGGCATCTCTATTTCACCGAATGGAGACTATTTGTATGCAGCTAATAATGTTGATCATTCAGTTTCCAAAATCAATCTTTCAACAAAACAAATCACAGCCATTTCTTCTGTAGGTAAAAGTCCGTATGCTGCTGTTCTAAGTACGGATGGAAGTGAATTATATGTCAGCAACTGGGGAGAGAGCAGCTTAACGGTTCTGAATACGAAAGATTTAACTGTGAAAAAGACCATTCCTGTAGGACTGCACCCTAATGCAATCGCCGTAAATCCCATAGACGGTTCTATATATGCAGCTAATTCTGACAGTGATGAAATATCTATTATTGATGCAAAAAAGTTGAAGGTGAAGGATACAGTCTCTCTTTCACCCTATCGCGGTGCACCTACTGGCAGCCAGCCAGATGCATTAACAGTAAGTACTGACGGAAAAACACTCTATGCTGCTAACGCAGGAAATAATGATGTGGCCGTTATTCAACTAGGTCATAAACCCAAAGTGAAAGGTCTTATTCCAACAGGCTGGTATCCAACAGGAATTTATTTAAGCAAAGATAATAAGGGTATGTTTGTACTTAATGCTAAAGGTCTTGGTGCAGGTCCAAATAACAAGTCACACGAATGGCTTGGTAACATGATCAAAGGCTCAATGTCTTTTATTAATGTTCCTGATCCGACACAGTTAAAAAAATATACAAAACAAACAGAGAAAAACAACAAAGTGAAAGAAGCTGAAAATAACACCTGGTGGCAAAGTCAGAAAGAAGACGAACATAGCTTTCCAATTCCCCGATTTGCTGGAAAAGGAAAATCACCGATTAAGCATGTGATTTATGTGATAAAAGAAAATCAAACATATGATCAAATTTTTGGAGATTTAGAACAAGGAAATGGTGATTCTAGCCTAGCGATCTATGGTAAAGATATTACACCTAATCATCATAAGCTCGCAAAACAGTTTGTAACTCTAGATAACTTTTACGCTGATGCAGAAGTTAGTGCCGATGGACACAACTGGACTACAGCAGGTAAAGCAAATGATTATGTGCAAAAGAACTGGCTCGCTAACTACGCTGGTCTAAACCGGGATTATGATTTTGATGGCGGAGGCGGAGGAAGTAAGTTGGATGAAGCTCCATATACCCGTTCTAAAGAGGGATATATTTGGGATGTTGCGATGAAAGCGGGTCTGTCATTCCGAAATTATGGTGAGTTCGCTTATAAATACGATCCTGAAAGCAAAACTTATTTTCCAAATAACCCGGGTACAACAGATTTTGGGGGTAACTATGATCCGAAGTACCCTAGTTGGGACCTAGATATTTCTGACATCGACCGATACAAAGAATGGGAGAAAGAATTCAAGCAATACGAGAAGAACGAAAACCTGCCAAGCTTTGAAGTGGTCTACTTGCCAAATGATCATACTGGCGGTTCGAAATGGGGTCCAGAAGAGATTGTAGCACAGAACGATCATGCATTAGGTAAGCTTGTTGATACGGTCAGTCATTCTAAATACTGGAAAGATACAGCAATCTTCGTTGTGGAAGATGATGCACAAGGCGGTGTTGATCATGTTGATGCACATAGAAGTGTAGCCTTAGCAATTAGCCCGTATACTCAAATAAGTAAAGTCGATAGCACGTTTTATGACACTCCTTCAGTGCTTCGGACAATGGAACTGATTCTTGGCTTAAAACCAATGACTCAATACGAATCTGCTGCAATACCTTTGTTCAATTCGTTTACAGCCGATCCTAAGTTTACGCCTTATAATTTTGAGCGGACAAAATATTGGACTGAAGATGGTAATGAACAGAATCCGACTGCTGAAACAAAGGCTGCTGCCATTTCGGGGGCATCCATTTATCCGAATGATATGGATTTCTCGCGTCCTGACTCCGTGGACCGGAAAAAGTTAAACAGAGAGAACTGGAAGATGATCAAGGGGTACTACCCGAGGATAAAACAGGAGAATAACCAAAAGTAATCACTTGCCTATTATTCTAAAATATTTATCTACTACATGCTCAAACTAACGCAATTCAAAGAAAAAGAGCCGTTCTTCTAACCTTAGAACGGCTCTTTTTTAATAACTGTTTTCGTATTTATTTTTGCCTCGAAAGTAGTTGATCTCCGTTCCAGGTTGCTCGCTTGCAATGAAGCTTTTATACAAAAATAACAACCAAGTCTATAAACTTGTAGAAAGGTTCTATTCTAAAGGATGTTTTCGTATTCACGGTTGCCTTGAAAGTAGTTGATCTCCGTTCCAGGTTGCTCGCTTTCCGCGGGGCAGGAGTCTCACACCTTCTACTCCAATCAACTATCAAAGAGGACAATAAAAAAGAGTAGATAGTAACAATCTTTTAGAAAAGAGATTTTCTAAAAAAATGTTTGCTAAAAAGAGATTTGAAAACTCTTCGTTGCATTGTTAATTAAAGCCAAAGGTCGTGACTCGTGAAGGAGCGTGGGACAGCGGAAAACGCTTGTACAGTCCCGACAAGCAAAAGGCAAATGGGATAAGAAGGCTTTTTTTGCCTTCAGGACCCTTAAACTTTTAATCTCGAGGGGCTAGTTTTTTCTAGACAGGTGAGACCACCCACTGCATACAGTGCAGGGGGATCTCACCGCCATGCAGAAAGCGAGTACAAAGTGCGGAATACCTCATCATGAGCAAAAAGTTTACAAACAGCCTTTTAAAATATCATGCGGATTTTCTTTCAATTTTCTTTTTGTCGATACTGTTATAAAGCCATTGATACATTATGGGGATTACCAAAAGGCAAATCAATGTAGAGCTGATCATGCCCCCTACAACAACCACACCTAGAGTCTGCGAAATGATCACATTCCCAGTCCCAGAAAGTGCCAGCGGAAGCAATGTAAGAATAGTAGCTCCTGCTGTCATTAACACAGGTCGTACTCTCGTAGCTGTTCCTTGAAGAATGGCTTTATTTATTTCCATATCATCCTTCAAGTTGCGTTCAATTTTATCAACAAGTACAATCCCGTTGGTTACAACGATACCGATTAGCATTAACATACCGATCAATGCTGCAAGATTCCATTCAATCCGGAAAAAAAGCATGCTCCAAACCGAGCCGATCAATGCTAAAGGTATGCACATCAATACAGCAACCGGTGCTCTCCATCCCTGGAATACTGCACTTATGATCATTAATACGAGCAGAACAGATAGAGTAAGAGCAAGCCCCATCTCCATAATCATCTGTTTCACTTGTTGGGAAATTCCTCCGATAGAATAATCAATTCCTGCAGGAAGATCCAAATCTTTCATTGTTTCATTTACTTGTTTCGTTACTTTTCCGATGTCTCTAGTTACAATATTTCCAGTCACAGCTGCAAAAGGTCTGCCGTCCTGCTCACTAATAACGGTTTGATTGTTCATAGTTAATTTCGTTATTTCTGCTAAAGAAACTTTAGTACCATCTTTCGCAGTAAACATTTCATGACCAATCTTTGAAAGAATCATTTTTGTCGGGTCTTGCTCTCCAGCAGGTATAATAATCTCTTTATTGTTAGAGTGAATGACAATTGGAATTTCCGTTTGTCCTTGCCGCACATTCATTCTAATATCTTGTGGCAGATAACCATTAATCCGATTTAGAACATCATCTGGATGAATACCTAATTTTTGAATTTTATCCTGATTCAAAGATAAATGATATTTCATTGAACCGTCTGCATCTTTAGCCGTTCCTTCCATACTTAAACCAGGAATCATCTGCAGTTTACTTCTAACCAAGATCGCCGCTTTATTGAGTTCACTATGATCTGCACCCTTCAAAATAACCTTCAGACGGGAATCATCTCCTGAAATATTTTGATTGGAAACCGTGTAGACTGCAGATGTTGATAATGAAGCAAGACGTTGCTGCAGTAGTTTTACGAATGAATCTGTATCCGTCTGCGGCTTGATGCCTACAGAAACACTTGCTATGTTTTGCTTTTGCACCCAGCCCCCGCCTTCATCAAAGACGTCATCAAACATGGGAGTGAACGTCGAACCAAGTGTAGAAGAATAGGTATCTACATTTTTATCATTCTTTAAGATCGTTTCAATGTTATTTACTTCCGCGTCAACATCCGAAAGCTGAGAGTCCTCGGGAAGTTCAATCTGAATCGCTACATCTCTCGTATTTCCTCTTGGAAAAAAGTTGATAGGCAGGAAAGCAGCCATTGCAATTGTGATACTTAATAACATGAGTGCTGACGACATAATCCATTTTTTCTTCAAAAATGCCCATTGCAGAATTTTTTGTGCTGGTCCCTCTATATTTGCAGTCCTATTAACACCTTGTTTTCTCCATAATAAATAGGCGAGTGCAGGAACGACAATGATGGATACAGCTAGTGATGTTACGAGGGCAATAACAACAGACCATGCAAATCCAGAAAATGCAGAACTGATCATTCCACCTATAATCGAGATTGGAATGAACACCGCTACAGTTGTTGCAGTAGATGAAACAATTGCGGGAATCATTTCCACTACCCCATTTGCCATCTGACTAAGCCTTACCTTCTCGTTGGTTCTTTCCATCTGCTTTCTGTACATATTATCGATGACGACGATCGAATCATCGACCACACGGCCCATGGCAACGATTAATCCTGAAATGGTTAAGATATTCAAACTGACATCCATTGCCTTTAAAATCGCTGTAGTGGTAAGGAGACATATTGGCAATGACAATGCAATGATTAATGTTGAACGGACATTCCGGAAAAAAAACAACACACATAAAACAGTAAATACAATCCCAAGCAATCCTTCTTTCATCAAGCTTTTTAATGCAGAGTCTATTTCTTTGCCTTGATCTGATAAGATGGAGAGCTTCACCATTTTAGACTTTATTTCTGGAATAGCTTTCATTCGATTGTTTATTCGTTCGGTCACATCTGTAATGTTGGAAGACGGAGTTTTTAAAACATCCAGCAGAACACTAGGTTCTCCCTTCGTTCTTGAAATTGTTTGTAGATCAATCGTGCTTTTTTCAATTTTAGCTACTTCCTGTAATTCAACCATTTTTCCCCCTTTAATAGGGAGCTTTATGTTTTTCAGGTCTTTACTGTTTATCGTCCAATCCGTAACACGAATCGGCATTGTTACTTGTCCATTTTTTCCATTATTTTGTTTAATGGTTCCTTGTGGCCATAAAGGATGCAAGGAAGTAAGAGCTTGTTTAATATCTGTTACTGTCAAACCATATTTGTTTAACGCATTCTCTTTTAGGGTTATCATATAACCCGCTTTTCCGGCACCAGTAACACGCACTTCTCGAACACCCGGAATTCGCTTTATTTCATTTGCTACTTTTTCTTGTATGGATGTGCGTAAAAGATCCTCATCCATTTTATTTTGATGGCTCGTTAAGCTTAATCGCATCACCGGAAATGAGTTTGTACTGACCCTAGTAATTAATGGCGTTTTCACATCAGCAGGAAGACTGATCTTATCTACCGCTGCCTGTACTTCTTTCTCTGCTTTTTCCATATCTGTGTGTCCAGGAAAATAGAAGCTCGCCATTAATCCGCCATCAAATGAGTTCATTTCCATATAGTCAAGATTATCAACGGAATGTACCGCTTCCTCTACGTTTCCTGCAATGAATTCTTTGACCTGATCAGATTGATAATTGTCCGCTTGGATCGTTACCATCAGCGCAGTATTATTTATAGGTGGTAAGTAATCTCGCTGCATTTTTACCGCGGATAATGTACCCCAAACTAATATGAGGACAACACAAGTCAAGATAAGTATGGATCGTTTCATCGTGCCTTCTATCCATTTTTTCATTTAAAAATGTCCCTGCCTTTAAGAGTAGTATAGATATCTGAGATTTAAAATGAGCTCAATAAGAGACTGTCTCTTGTGAGCTCCTTCAGAGATTTCTATTTTTCTTTTGTTTCTCCCGGATATGGAGTATCACCTTTTGCAGATTTCCAAAGAATTTTATTTAATTTCTCAGAGTCAGCATGATCAACACCTTTGAAATCCAGCGTTTTTGACTCTGCTGCCATAGGAGCAGCCTCACCATTTTTACGATCTAGCGGATAAGAAGGTTGTTCCACTTTAAAAGGTGAAAAGTCTGGTTTTTGTGTGAACGAATTAATCATAGGTACGGCTGAAGAATCAAATTGTGTCATCGGTTTCATGCCGAGTATCATTTCCATAGTGCGAAGCATAGACGTAGTATCATAAAGTGTACTGTCTACCTTGCCGGTTTGTGTATAAGGACTGATCACTAGCGACGTTGTACGATGAGCATCAACAGAATCCCACCCGTTCTGTGCATCATCTTCGGTAACAAATATAGCTGTATTCTTCCAATAAGGAGAGTTACTTACCTTGTCCACAAGTTTCCCCAGAGCATAATCGTTTTGTGCGACCATCGATTGCGGCGTGAGTTTTCCAGGTTTCGTGCCTGACGTATGGTCATTTGGCAGACGGACAATTTGAAGCTGCGGAAGAGATTTGTTGTTTACATATTGGTCAAATTCCTCAGACCAAGTATCAAAGCGCGTAAGGTCTGAAATATCTAGATCAAAAGTAGGGTAATCTGGATCGAAGTTATTACCCATGCTCGGTTCAGAAGCAATGTATTTACCGGTTGTTTTATCATAATTTGTGAACTCGCCATAGCTTCTAAAAGAAACACCCGAACGGGCAGCATTTGTCCATAAGAATCCCGCTTTGGGATATGCCGCTTCGTTTCCGCCTTCAAAATCGTATGATCGGTTTCTGCCTGAATAGTTTGCTAGCCAGTTCTTCTCAACGTAGTCGTTTGCTGCTGCTGCAGTTGACCAATTATGACCTTGTGCACTGATTTCTGCATTTGCATAAAAGTTATCATAAAGAACGAATTGATCTGCTAATTTATGAATATTTGGAGTAACGTCTTTACCGAATATCGTGAGGCTCGGGTCACCATTCCCTTTTTCCACATCTCCGAATACTTGGTCATACGTTCGATTTTCTTTTATTACGTATATAACATGTTTAATAGGTGTTTTCTGATTTTCATGACGCGGAATTGGAAAAACGCCGCTTCCTGCAGGATCTTCATCTTTGTATATTTCATTATTCTCTTCCACTTGTTTCGTATATTTCTTCAATTTCATCTGATCTGGAACATCAATAGTAGACATGGTTCCTTTTATCATATTTCCTATATATTGACCTTCGCGATTCGAACCTGCTCCGAGACCCTTTGCGTTAAGGACCATTAACTTATCATCTTTTAAGAAAACGCTGCTTGGATACCAGGCTGTAGGAATCAAACCTTTCACTTTTTCATTTAGAAGGTCAACAACCGCTACATCATTATTCCCTCCGTTGGCAACGTATAACTTCTTTCCATCTTCACTTAATGAAAGTGCATTAGGCTGTGTGCCTGTAGGGGCTTTTTTATAAGGGCTTAATGAAATGGTTTCCGTTTCTTTCGATTGTTTAGGATCAATAACGGAAATCGAATCGCTATCAGAATTAGATACATAGATCTTCCCGTTTGAAGGATTCTCAACTATAGCATTCGGATGCAAGCCGACAGGGATTGTTTTTTTAATATTTAAGGTTTCAGGATCTAGCAAACTAATGCTGCTTTCACCCCAATTGCTTACATATAATGATCTTCCATCTTTGCTTAAGAGAGTAGTATAAGGATTTTTTCCAACTAATGTCGTTTTTGAAATTTGTTTTGTGGAAAGGTCTACCTTTGAAACAGAATGATCTAAATTATTTGCAACATACAGTGATTGACCATTTTGTGAAACCGAAATACCGGCAGGAAAAAAGTTTGTTTTGCTGCTATCTGTAAGATTAGTTGGGGATTGTTCAGTTAATTTACCTTTTTCGAAATCATACGTACGAATTTTGTTATTGCCTCCTGCAGATGCATACACCGTCCTTCCATCCGGACTGAAAGCGACACCTAAATAGAGGGATTCCGGCGATTTATATGGAATGGTCTGAATGATTTTCTGAGTCTGAGTATCTACCACTTGAATAGACTGTTCACCTTGTCCATCATTCGAAACAATTAAATAACGATGATCGGGACTTAATGCACCTCCCATAGGAAAATCACCAAGCGTAAGTTGGTCACCGGCAGGAGTCACCATCCACCCATGTGGGGTAACAGCAGTTCCATCTTTTCTTGGACCAACGATTTTCGAATAGGCTGCATAAGTAGAAGTTGAACCAAGAAGCAAAGTCGCGAGGGATATAACCATTAACTTATTCCGTCTCATTAAGCCATCTCCTTTTAGATGCATACTAGTTACACATCAATGCTACTCCACTTATGTGAATAAGAGATTACGGAATATTAAAGAAACATAAAGAAAAATGTATAAAAAGAATCATTGTATTTTTGATTCTGTATCGATATAGGTGCCAATACTTTAGAAATCAACCTGTTTCAAAAACTAAAAAAGGTATCCCATTTGTATAATTACAAAGAGATACCTAGTTAATAGGCCGTACTTATGAGGTTTGTGAAACTTTTGAAACGTGTAAATGATCCTTTACTATTGAATGTTTGCTGCGCATCCCGCTTAACTTAAACACAAAAATCCCAGCTGCGATGATTAGTACGCCTAGCAGCTGCTTCCATGTAAAAGGAACTTGAACCAGTCCAAACCATCCTAGCGAATCCCACAATAAAGCAAACCCTAACTGTGATGTAAGAGAGATTGAAATGGCATAAGTAGGTCCTAACAGCCGAATAGCATTGGTAAGACAAAACACAACACCTACACCTAGGATTCCGCATCCCCAGTACCAAAACTTCATATGATGCAAAGTAAATATATCCTTTCCCTCAAGGAAAAGTCCCATTAGTAAAGAAGCAGCAAACCCTAAAAACAATACTAATGCGGTTGTTGTCATAGAACCGGCTTTTTGGTTCACCTTGCTGTTGAAAATATTTTGCAGACAAACTAACGCTCCTGCAATAAGGGATAATAAAAGCCCTATAATCATGATTGTCCCTCCCCATTTGGCGAAATTGATTATTCGTATATATTTTGTCCTGCAAGCGCTCTTAACCCATCCCTGTTCTTCACAAGAATATAACCTTTATTCCGTTCGATCAGCCCTTGTGTACAGAACTGCTGAATAACACGATTCAGATGTCTGTAGCTTGTTCCGATTAAATTCGCTGCATCCTTGCTATTAATACTTAGCTGTCCTTTATAAAGTGAATCCGATTCATCAAAAGATGACGAAAGCAGATAACTCGCTAAACGAACTTCCACTGGATATAACAAGTTAAAGCTCATTGAGTTCGATTTTATAAAAAACTTATTCGTAATAATTTTCAGTAAAAATTGCAAAAACGGTGGATGGTCATTTACGTATTTTTTCAGCCATCGATGATGGATGCCGATCATATGAACCGATGAAACTGCCTCAACTGTGTTAACGATGTCCGTGTTTTGTACGTATTCGATGTCACCTATCACATCCATTGGTGTTTTAAAGGAGAGTATGAGAGTTTTGCCTTCAGTTGATGTCGTAAAAATTTTCACTTTGCCTTTTACGAGAATATATAAATTCTCTGCGGGCTCTCCTTGTGAGCAGATGAGTTCTCCTTGATCAAAGCTATATATTGTTAAATACGGCATGATTTCTTCATTCAAGATGAGTTCGATTTGATTTATACGTATATAATTGTTTATCAATTCACGATTTCTTAATTCTTTCATTGGCCGTTTCACTTCCTAGAATATATCTCGTAAAATCTCTAAATTTACAAACTTAAAATTAACACACCTGTCACCATCAAACCGATTCCAATAAACTGAGGAAGCTCCATCTTTTGCTTTATTACACCAAACCAGCCCTTGCTATCAATAATAAAAGCCAGACCAAGCTGCGCAATCAACAAAACAGCAATAGAAACCGTAACACCAATCAGATGAATAGCCGTGACATTGCTGAAAATTACAAATGCTCCAAAGGCTCCACCTATTAAATATAACGGTTTTACTTGCTTAAATTGTTTCCAATTTCGATCTTTCATAAATAACAAAATGATAAAAGCGAGAATAAATCCCGTAAGCTGAGTGATAGTCGCTGTTTGCCACGTACCGATATCCTGACTGATCCGTGAATTCGCTACCCCTTGCAATGTAATAAAAGCTCCACCGAAAAACGCAAATAAACTTCCCTTCATATTAACCCTCCCCAATCTCTTTCCTCTGTACTCTTATTAAAAGGTACATCAATACAGCCGGGGAAGGACATATGTCCTAAAACAAAAATAAAAGCCTGTTTTTGTATTCATTGTTGCTTTTGATAGTAGTTGATTTCCGTTCCAGGCTGCTCGTTTTCCGCGGGGCAGGCAGTGAGCCACATTCGCACGTTTCACGTATATGTGGTCTCACCTGCCCGAGAATAATATAAGATTAAAAAAGCAAAAATCTTTTAGAAAACAGCCATATAAAATAGAAGAAAAACAATGTAAATGTGGCGCCGGGATCATCTATCATTTGACGTTTTTTGTCGGTTCGTGGTTATTCGCAAAGTAACGTGGAATTATTGAAAATAACGTGGATATAAATCGTGTTTTCGTGGATATATTGGAATTTAACGTGGAATTAAATAAAAGCTAAGCTTCAAAATGTGAATTTAAGCCTGGATTTAAGGGTGGTTAACGAAATTTAGTAAATTTAATCTGAAATTTAATAAAGCAGATGTTTAAAATGAACCATTATAAACAAAAAAGAGACTCTAAAATGTAGAAAATTCACTTTAGAGTCATTTCTTTTTATTGTGTTTAACGAGTAGCTGTTTTCGCGGTTGTCTGGCGGTTCAATAACCGAAAAAAGGGCGGCATAATAAGAAAAATAGAAATTAGTCTCATTACTTGAACAGTCACAACAAAAGCAGAATCAGCATGAAGAGCAACAGACGTAGTAGCCATTTCGGCCACCCCACCAGGAGCAAATGCTAATAACGTTGTAACCAGCTGTATATGCGTTATCTCTGAAACACCAAATCCCAAAATGGCCATTACTATAATCATCCCTGTTGAAGTAAGCGATCCGAGTATTATGATATTTTTAGTTCCTGAAAACATTTTTTTATTAAGACGGGAACCAATGCTTGCACCAATCAATATTTGCGCCAACACAATTAACAGGTGCGGCCACCATGAAGTAATGGTACTGCCATGAAGTAAAGAACCTAGCATCTGGACAACAGCTACACCTAACATTCCCCCAACTAGCCAAGGAGCAGGAAGTTTTGTTCGGTTTCCTAGATAATATCCGGCGCAAGAACCTAGGATCAGAGCAATTGTCCAAGCGGCCGGATAAAATTGCAGCATGCTCGTTACGGATGAAACACTTTCACCTCCAGCTGCGATAGTACCTGTCTCGTTAACCACTTCATTTGAAGAGTGTGCCAGAATCGGCACCGTACCTACCACCAAAAAAATTCGAATCATTTGGACAAGGCTGACTGTTACTGTATTTGCGCCAACTTCCTCTGCAATACTTGGCATTGCTGATATTCCGCCAGGCGTTGTACTAAATAAACTTGTAAGCATATCTGCATTGCTGAAACGCCAAAGGATAACACCACATAACATCGCAAAAATGATCGATAACAGAAGCATGATTGTGATGATAACAAAATTGTTTTCAAACGTCTCCAGAACAGACATGCTCATTTGCTGACCTAATGTTATTCCAATTATCGCTTGTCCAATATGGCGCCAATAAGGCTGAATTCCCTTTTTAAAAGTTTTCATGTTCAGCCACGCTGGTTCATGGAATGAAAGAAAGCCTGCCATTACTAGCGTCCCAACCATCCAGCCGATCGACATTCCTGTGAGTGAAAGCAAATATCCCCCCATACTGCTTAGCAGAATAAAGAAAATATTTTGGAATAACCTGCTGTCCTTGATTATTTTCATGGTTACAGCTGCTCCCTTCTCCTATAGAAGTTAAATTTCAAGTGAACATTACACCTGTCATTATAGGGAGAGATTATAAAAGGAATGTTACAGAAACAAAAAGAACGAGTGTTGATTTTCATGGGATATTTTACATTGACGAAACAATTTTACATGCGACAGAGGAAAGTTATCCAAGCATTCATGCGATTTTTAAAAATCATTTTATATATATTCTTAATGGAACAATCCCCACTACTAAACTAAGAATACCTCCTTAACTGTTTGCAAAATGAAAAAGAGCTCACTTTTGATGAGCTCTTTTCATTCACAAATGGCTATTTTAATAAGTATAAAAAAATCATTCCTTAGAACTCTTACTTAGTTCCCAACAGCTCTATTCTTCTCAACCACATCATGGACAAGAAGAACGCCAAGCTGATGATGTTCATTTTGATAAAGTGAACCTTGTACAAATCGAACTTCACCGTTTAAGTCGAGTACTTCAAGCTTGCAGTAGGCAGCATTCACCTGAAGAGCCCGATAAAGGCTCGTTTCTTGTGTTAAAACAACACCATTTGCTTTTACAATCACCTCGCCTATCTTCAGCCCCATTTTTGCAGCTGGTGTTCCTGGGACAACCCCAAGGATAATGAGCCCCTTGTCACGCTGGACGAAATAAGAAGGCCTCGTATCATCCCGCTGACTTGTAACGAGTGTGATCAGTTCACGTCCCGCAAGCCCTGCAGCGATCGAGATAGCAAGCAGTAATGGCAGTTCGAAAAAGTGTCCAGCAGTGGCGATTGCAAGAACAATAACTCCTAGTAACAGCACTTGTTTCCCAAGATGTTTAATGGCTTCTGCAGGCAAAGTATGTGTAACAAGCTGACGATAACCAATTGCAAATGGCACTAAAAAGAACGAAAAACCGATCGCTCCCATTGGAAACAGCGGCCACCAATCCATAACGGGGATGGAGCCTGCAGGCAGTAAAAGAAACTGAGGAGTAATCCAGAAGCGTGTTGCTTCGTGTCCGCCGACATAGTGACCTCTTTTACCTTTAAATAATCGAGGCGACGTACGCTCCGACCCTTTCCAAACGATCAGAATCCCTTCTTGAATCAATAAGACACCTAAAATAACAGCCAATGAATCTAGCGGTGTTTTTTCAATATCCTTGAACCATTGATCTAAAAAGCTTACTCCTGTATCCACACGCGGCAGTACTAAACCGATAATCGCTGCTATACTTACCGCATAAGCAGGTGCCATAAATCGTGTTTTAAACGTGAGACCAAGCACTACATAAATGATACCGATTAACGCGATCATTCCAAGGGGAAGAGTTACCCCGGCAACTACGAATACAATAGAACCGATAAGACCGATTAAAATTCCCGGAAAAACGGACAATATGAGATTATCTATAACCGGGTGTACTTTTACCTTAAATTCTTTTCTTTCGCGTTTCACCCGTTTAAATCCGATCAAAAATGCGATAAATAAAAAACCATAAAATAAAGGGTGTAAAAAAAGCAATCCCATGCCGTGAAGCAGTTCACTTACAAAGGTGTCTGTCATGGGCGTTCTCTCCTTTTCTCATCTGTAATCTGATCTAATTTTTCTTCGATATGTTTTAGTCTTTTATCAGTAGTGAAAGCTCGTTTAGTAAGCATTCCAATACCACTAATTATAGCAAACAGCATGATAAATGCTACTAACTGATAAATGATATCCCCCGTATTGAATTCCAATGTTATTACTCCCTCTTTTAAAAGAAAGTTAAAGCATTCACCTACAAACACTTTAACTCATCAGCCGTTTATTGTTTAAAATTATGTATCTTTTTTCAAAAATTATTTAAGGGCAATGGGCTAAAAAGCTGCTCTTTGTACTCAGTGCCAGGATTTATGTCGATGAGGATTTCTGTAGTCATTGCAGCAGACAGTTGATAACCCAAATCGTTGCTTGAAGATATGCTTTTGAGGCATTTAACTTCATTGACAAGTTGATTGTAGAGCAAGGTGCGAGACTCCTGCGGGATCAGTGGGACAGGTGAGACATTTAAAGGTGCATAGCGCCAATATGGCTCACCGCCCGCCCCGCGGAAAGCGAGCATCCTGGAGCGAAAATCAACTGCTCTCAGTTGCTAACACTGCCTTTACTTTCACAATCGTGAACAAAACAAATCCGCAGAGAAGGATTCTCTACGGATAGTATTCGTGTTACAGTTGGTTTTTCCTGCTATTATCCCTTATTTTGCAACCAATTCCATAGCGGTTTGAAGCTGAGCATCGTTTTTTTCGTTTCGAATCGAATCGATCACTTTTGCTTCCATTTTACCAGCAGTTTTTTCATCCACTTTCCCTGTTGCAGGCAATTTGTTTGCTCGTTGGAAAGCTGTTACAGCAGCTTGTGTTTTATCATCAAAGTAGCCATCTTCACGCCCTGTTTGGAACCCAAGTCCATTCAGCATTATCTGTGCATTCTTTACTTGCTCATTGTTCATATCGAACGCGAGCGGCTTTTTGATTGAGATCGGATTCGTATAGAAGTATTCAGGCTGTTTTACTTCAAACGTCGGCTTGATCCCTTTTTTATGAATCCAGTTTCCATCAGGAGTGAGCCATTTAAATAGCGTCAGTTTGATGTTGCTTCCGTCACCAAGGTCAATCGTTTGCTGAACGGTACCTTTACCAAAAGATTTCTCACCGACAAGGTCATAATCACCGGCTTCTTTCAATGCCCCTGCCAAAATTTCAGAAGCAGACGCACTTCCTTTATCGATCAATCCAACAATCGGATAAGCTTTCTTTTCTTTTAAGGCGGAAACATATCGCTGTTTGTTTCCTTTACGGTCTTCAATTTGCACAAACGGCTTATTCTCAGGAATGATCTGACGCAGAATGCTATCGACTGCCTCTAAGTATCCGCCTGGGTTTCCGCGAACATCGATTACGAGTCCGTCAATGCCTTCTTTTTCAAGCTCTGTTAAGTGCTTTTTGAAGTCAGTACCCGTCTTTTCAGAGAAAGAAGTGATTTCCAGTACTCCGATTTTCTTCCCGTTTACTTTGTGCGTCTTCCCATATACGGTTTCAATCGGAATTTCGTCACGTTTCACTTGAACATCCATTATGTTACTCACACCGGTGCGTTTCACACCTAATTTTACGATGGAACCCTTTTCACCGCGGATTTTCAATACAGCTTTGTAAAGGTCTAACCCTTCTACACTTTTGCCGTCAATCGTGATGATCTGATCGTTCGGCTTCAACCCTGCTTTTTCAGCTGGTGAATCTTTGAATGGCGCAACAATCGTCACTTTACCGTCCACCATGCTTACTTCAGCACCAATTCCTTCAAATGATGAATCAAGAGATTGCGTAAATTGCGTAGCCGTATCTTCGTCCATATAAACGGAATATGGATCTTTTAACGTTTTGACCATCCCCTGGATAGCCCCTTCTAGCAATTTTTCGCGATCCACATCTTGTACGTAACGAGAAGATATGATTTCATACGTCTTTTGAAGCTTTGCAAATTCTTCGTTGCTGTCTACCTTTGTTTTTGTTTTGGGCAGGTCGGTCACACCAGTATTCTGCACATAGCTGGAATTATTACCGAACCAGGCAGAATAGCCATACATTCCTCCAGCACCAACAACCATGGATAACACAATCAGCAGGGCCAACATCTTCTTATTCACGTTCATTCTGCTCACCTCATTTTTGCAGGAAAAGGCATCACACCCTGCAAAGTGCGATGCCTACCATTGTAAGAGATTCGACAAAGAATAGCCTGTCTCCTACTTCACTATATGAATTGCTTGTATACTTTATGTGTTTATTTTACCAGTATGCTGCAGGATTTACAGCATTGGATTTCGCCTGGTTCCATGGTCCTTTGTGCAATTCAAAATGCAAATGCTGACCAGTAGAGCGTCCAGTGCTTCCCATGTTGCCAAGAACTGTACCTCTAGACACAGATTGACCGTTAGAAACGTTGCGTCCTGTCATGTGAGCATAAACGGTTGTCCACTGCTGGCCATTGATAGAATGCGAAATGAATACGCAATTCCCGTAAGATGAAGAGTAATAAGAACGAATGACAGTACCGTCAGCTGCTGCATGAACAGGAACAGTTCCAGCTTGAGCGATGTCAATTCCTTCATGGAACTCGCCAGGTCTTTGACCAAATGGAGAAGTGATCATACCTGCTGCTGGTTTCATGATCATGCCGTTCCCTACAGGTACATCAGCAGTTGCTCCGCCTGAACTCGCTCTTTGGCTTGCTCGTTGACGTGCTCGTTCTTGCTCTTTCTTAAACGCTTCTTCTTGCTGTTTTAACAGTTCACCTTCATTTTCAACCTTATGCATTTCTGCTTCGATGTCGCCTTGCTCTTTTTGAAGAGATTTCATCAGACGGTCTTTTTCAGCTCTTTGTGCTTCTAGCTGCTGCTGAAGTTTTTGAAGATCTTTCATGGCCACTTGAAGGCTGTTCAATTTCTTCTCGACTTGAGCCATCTTGGAATCTAGAAGTTCTTTGTCTTTCTTTTGTTCCTCTAGTAATTCGCGATCTTGTTCTGCAATTAAATTAAGTGCTAAAACACGATCCAGAAAATCACCAAAATCTTTAGAGCCTAGAACAACTTCTAAGTAAGATACGGCTCCTCCAGATTCATACATCGAGTTTACACGGTCTTTTAATAACTTATCACGTTCTGCGATACGCTTTTCAACAGCCGTAATCTCGATTCTTAACTGCTGAATTTCAGCTTGTGTGTTTGAAATATCTGTTTGTTTTTTTGTAATTTGATCATCTGTTTGAGATGATAATTTATCGAGTCGTGCGATTTCTGCATTTACGGATGCTTGGTCACTCTTGTTCGCGTCTAGCTGTGACTTTGTACTTTCAGCTTTTTTCGCATTTTCTTGTTGTTTTTTCTTGATGCTGGATAAAGATTCCGCGTGAACGGATTCAGAGTGATACACAGAAAAAGCGCTCAGTGCCATAGATAAAGATAACACTGTACTAAACACCTTGCGTTTCATTCGTTTTCCTCCCCTTAACCCCTATTAATTTGTGAATCTTTCTTAGTTGCTATATTTTCAAGAACTTACGGACAGATGTTAAGCTTCCCCAAACACCGATCACTCCACCGATCAGCAGCATCAAGATCGATAGCTGCGGGATGAGAGGTGTGACAGGCAATAGCTCGATAAACACAGTCCCTAACTTCTGATTGACTATATCAAAGATAGTTTGATATCCAACTGCGATTACAATAATAGGAAGGAGGGCACCGCATACACCCAATGCAAATCCTTCAATAAAGAATGGCCAGCGGATAAATCCATTTGTTGCACCAACGAGCTTCATAATCTCAATCTCACGGCGGCGAGATACAATCGTAAGCTTGATTGTGTTAGAGATTAAGAACATCGCTGTAAAAACAAGTCCAAGTACAAGGAAAACACCAACATTACGAGCGGTATCTGTCACTTTAAACAGTTTTTCAACTGTACCTTGTCCATACTCTACTTTGCTGACAAACTTCAGTTTATCAACTTCCTTTGCAACCTCAGCAGTATCCTGAGGCTTGTCTGTCTTGACGATATAAGCATCACGCAAAGGATTTTCCTTTTTTAATGAAGAGAAGACTTTCCCTTCGTCTCCAAGACTTTTAATCAGCTCATCCAAACCTTCTTCTTTCGATTGAAACTCAACTGATTTTACTTTATCAATCTGTTCAAGCTGGTTTTTAAAGGCTTTGTAGTTTTCAGGTTTTTCTGTTCGCTCAATATAAGCTCGAATTTGTACATCATCTTCTATTTGATTAGCAATATAGTTAATGTTCAAAAGAATAGCCAGAAATACACTGACTAATAGCAATGTTACGGTTACTGCACTAATGGAAGCGAAAGACATCCAGCCGTTTCGTCCCATACTCTTGAATGCTTCTTTAATGTGACGGTTTAATGTTCTAATCTTCATAGCCGTAATCCCCCTTCGCCTCATCACGTACAATTCGGCCGCCTTCGATAGCGATTACGCGCTTTGTGATTGTATTTACTATTTCTTTATTGTGTGTCGCCATGACAACAGTCGTGCCACGTTCGTTTATTGTTTTGAAAATGTCCATGATTTCCCAAGCTGTTTCTGGATCCAGGTTTCCTGTCGGCTCATCCGCAATAATGACCGGCGGATGATTCACGATGGATCGAGCGATCGATACACGCTGCTGTTCTCCACCTGATAGTTCATCCGGGAACATTCGTGCTTTATTTTTCAGCTTAACTAAATCAAGTACTTCCATAACCCGCTCACGGATTACTTTTGGTGATTCTTCAATAACTTCAAGCGCAAAAGCAACGTTCTCAAATACCGTCAATCGCGGTAAAAGCTTAAAGTCCTGGAACACAACACCAATCTTTCTTCTTACTTTTGGAATCTGTCTTTCTTTTACTTTTGAAAGGTTAGTTCCATTAATAATAATGGATCCTTGAGTTGGTTTTTCTTCACGGAACATACATTTGATAAAAGTGGATTTACCAGCTCCACTCGGTCCTACTACATAAACAAATTCACCTTTTTCGATGTGGACATCAATACCGTTAAGTGCCATGACACCATTCGGATACGTTTTCCACACATCAATCATTTCTATCAAACAAAATCACTTCCTTACTACCCCAAAATATTTCCCTTATCAATCAACAAGTGCAATCTATTTAATTAAAAATTGATCTTTTTTACAATGATTTTTCGACATAAACTCGATTATTGTCAAAAATTAACCGCAATACCTATTATAACATCTCGAACTGACAATTTTATTACAGTTATATTTCATCTTATAAGAACAAGGGACCATGGTCATGTTTTATTGCGCTTGCACTTGAAAAAATACGACACAATTCGCTCTAATCCTTCAATATCACAAAAAACCTGCAGAAAAAGGTTTCGACATTGGCAAGGAAAAGACGACCATAGAACCTAAAATCGGGACCTTTTATCCTGTAAAAAGGGATGTTTTTACCGCCTAAAATAGTTGGAAATCATGTTTTTCAACAAGTTACAGGCAATAAGTACTATAACAAATATAAAAAACCAGTCAACTTTTAATGTGCGACTGGCTTTTATCATCGTTTTGGATTGTATAAGATCTAGCGTTTAAAACCCTCTCCTAATACTTCATTCGCGTTCACCACGATTACGAAGGCAGAAGGATCAACACTTTCTACATATTGTTTCAGTTTCGTAACCTCATATTGTGCAACGACGACCATCAGCATCGGACGCTCGTCTTGCGTATAGCCGCCAAACGCGTTAATCTTCGTCACCCCTCTGTAAATATGGGTCAGGATTCCTTGACGAAGCTCATCTTCATGATCAGATATGATCAGCGCCATTTTCGACGTTCCAAGACCTATCTGGACGACGTCAATCGTTTTTGCCGTAATAAACATCGCGATCAGCGCGTAAAGGGCTTGTTCAATCCCGAAAATAAGGGCAGAAGTAAGGACGATTGTACCGTCAATAAACATAATAATCGTTCCGAGTGACATCCCAATATATTTATGGATAATCTGTGCGAGAAGATCAACCCCGCCAGTCGATGCTTTTCCTCTAAATACGATTCCAAGTCCCGATCCTACTCCAAGACCGCCAAAAATCGCACCTAATAGCGGGTCTTGCGTTGCCGCTCCCCAAGGTTCAAAAATAAGAACAAAAAGTGGAATAACAACCGTTCCAACGAGCGTTTTTGCGCCAAACTGTCTTCCGAGGAAAAAGAGCCCCGCGAAAAAGAGCGGAATATTAAGCGCCCACTGTACATAGGAAGGCTTCCAGTGGAATAGCCCGTATAAAATTGTGGAGATTCCGCTAACTCCGCCAGAAGCGATCTGGTTTGGAAGCAGGAATACCGAGAACGCCAGCGCCACAAGCCCTGAACCGATAATTACATATAAATACTCTAAAATAACTTGTACAGTGGGATGTAAAAACCCACGATTTTTCCTGATTGCCATAATCATAGCTGCAAGTAACCCTCAAACTTTCATAAGGAATATTTTTTTCAAACGAAAAAAGTATATCAAGCTTAGTATATCCTTGTAAACGAGAGCCTAGTGCCGCGGTGATGAGGTGAAGGGGCATTGTGGATGAGTAGTGGCGAACTGTTGGGGCAGTTTGGACCTTAATGTGATTCTAGGCTGTCGAATTATGTTAGTTGATGGAGTTTCGTGGTTATTAGAGAAAAAAGTGTGGGATTCAACAAAATTTTTATGGGTATTCGCGCAATTTCTCTGGGTATCCAGTTCATTTTCCTGCAATTAACACCCTCCTGAACTTTAATTTGCCAATTTCACCTTTTGAAGTTCATTTAAAAGGGGTGCAAAATACAGAAATAATCAATAAGGAGGTTTTTTTATCAAAAAACAACAGAATTCACCTATCTATATTAAAAAATATGAAGCTTTAACACGAAGACTTATACCCTCACATCCAAAAAGATCACGTATCGAAGATCAATTAGGTATATTTCAGTCTGGAATAAAAGGTGAGACATCACTTAACTACTTTTATCGGTATTTACCTCAACAGGAATTTATTATTCTCCCTAATATCAGGATTTATCATATGGATTATTTTTTTCAAATAGATACACTTCTTCTAAATCCACATTTTTGTCTTGTATTAGAAGTGAAAAATTATTCCGGTCATCTTTATTTTGATGGGGATTATAAACAGCTAATTAGAACGAAAGATGATAAAAAGGACATTTTTGATTGTCCTATCCAACAAGTTAAGCGGCAAGTATTCCACCTTTCAAAAATTATTGAATTGAACAAACTCCCCACTATTCCCATTGAATCTCTTGTTGTGTTCACACATCCAAAAGCACATATTGAAAGTTCACCCAATTATTATGAAGCTTTAAAAATGGTAATCAAAAGTCCCTTATTATCTGAGAGAATTAGTGATTTATATCGTAAATATTCAAAACAAGTATACTCTCCCAAAGAGATTAAAAAAATGGTGAGAACATTAAAAAAATACAATGAACCGTATGACCCTAATCTGATTAAAAAATATGAAATTGATCCAAAACATTTATTTAACGGGGTGTTATGTCCCATATGTGAGACAAATACGATGGAATATATCAGGACCAATTGGAAGTGTCCGATTTGTAATACAACTTCAAAAAAAGAACATATTGCAGCTTTAACAGACTACGCACTATTAATTTCAACAACAATTTCAAATAAAGAATGTAAGGAGTATTTAAAGTTAACATCCAGCAGTAAAGCCTATCACTTGCTAAGTTCACTAAATTTTCCTTATACAGGATCAACAAAGTCTCGTATTTATCATTTAGACTCTCTAATCAGTGACAAATAGCCATATAAGAGCATTTTGAAGGGTAATCTAAAGGATAATATTTGCTAATACCACAATTATGAGTTGGAATCCCAGACTTTTTACGGTTTTTCCCAGACTTTTCTGTTTGAATCCCAGACTTTTTTCTGACAATACCACACTTTTCTCATAGATAACCACGAACCTGCAAAATTCGACAACACTACAACACGCCTCCTCACAAAAACAAACAAACGAAAAACCCCCGCCAGCGCGGAGGTTCCCTATCTTAAAGCTTTGATCTCAAGTATGAATCGATGAACGGTGTAATTTCGCCGTCCATGACGGATTGTACGTTACCGACTTCGGTGTTTGTGCGGTGATCTTTTACAAGACTGTAGGGATGGAAGACGTATGAACGAATCTGACTTCCCCAGCCGATTTCTTTTTGCTCCCCGCGGATTTCATTTAGCTGAGCCTGCTGCTCTTCTAAACGGCGCTGCACGAGTTTCGCCATCATCATTTTCATTGCACGGTCGCGGTTTTTGATCTGTGAACGTTCGGTTTGGCAAGAAACAACCGTGTTCGTCGGAATATGTGTCATACGAACGGCAGAGTCAGTCGTGTTAACGTGCTGACCGCCCGCGCCTGACGCTCGGTACGTATCAATTTTCAAATCCTCAGTACGGATTTCGATCTCGGAATCGTCCGTAATCTCTGGCATTACTTCACATGAAACGAATGACGTGTGACGGCGGCCAGACGAGTCAAACGGCGAAATACGCACTAAGCGGTGCACACCTTTTTCAGCCTTCAAATAGCCATAAGCATTATGTCCTTTAATGCTCAATGTTACCGATTTCACACCTGCTTCGTCACCTGGCAGATAATCGAGTGTTTCCACTTTATAGCCTTGGCGCTCCGCATAGCGAGTGTACATACGAAGCAGCATGGATGCCCAATCTTGGGATTCCGTACCGCCAGCACCTGGATGAAGTTCCAGGATCGCGTTGTTTTTATCGTAAGGTTCGCTCAACAAAAGCTGAAGCTCGAAGTCATTTAATTTAGCAATCAAACTCTTTAAATCTTTCACAAGCTCTTTTTGAAGATCAGCGTCTGGTTCTTCCTTCACTAGCTCGTGAGCGACTTCCAAATCGTCATATGAGGAAGAAAGCTCTTCAAACTCGTTTACTTGTTCTTTTAATCCGTTTGCTTCATTAATAACAACCTGTGCAGCATTTTGGTCATCCCAAAATGTCGGAGCACTCATCTGCTCATCTAGTTCAGCAATGCGGGCTTTTTTTGTATCAAGGTCAAAGAGACCCCCTAAAGTCGTTGATTCGTTTTTCGATGATGTTTAGTTCCTGTTTTACTTCTACTAAATCCATAGTCTCTGCACCTCTAATTTTTATTGTGACCGCTTTTTTAACATATGCGGCATGTGAATGGTTTATCATAAAGAAAAACTTGGCTGACACCAAGCCTTTTCTGTCAGCCTTAGTTGCACTTATACTATCGACTTTAACTTGTATCTGCATGGATTATCTCCCTGCCTACAAGTTATGCTTTCTGATAGTATAAACGCAGTAAAGAGAGCCCCTGAAGAGACTCCCTTCACTTTTATGCTGATCACGAATTATTCGACATCTGCCCCGTGACATTGCTTGTATTTTTTACCGCTTCCGCACGGACAAGGAGCGTTTCGCTTGATGTCCTGCTTCTTGCGGGCTGGCTTCTTTTTCGTTTCTTGCTTGTCGCTCGGAACGACCGCTTTCCCTTCAGCCACTTGTTCACGCTGCATATTTTGATTTTGCTCGACTTGCGCTTTTAAAATATACGTAGTGACTTCCTCTTCAATCGCAGCGATCATCGCTTCAAACATTTCGAAGCCTTCGAATTGATATTCACGCAATGGATCCACTTGACCGTACGCACGAAGGTGAATACCTTGGCGAAGCTGCTCCATTTGATCGATATGATCCATCCACTTGCTGTCAACAGAACGAAGAATGACTGCTTTTTCAAACTCTGCCATCTGTTCAGCCGGCATCATCGTTTCTTTCTCGGCAAACGCTGCATGAACCTTGCTTTGAATCTTCTCTAAAATCTCTTCACGGTCAAGACCGAACAGATCTTTTTCCGTAAATACAGGCTCAGTGAACATAACCGCGTTCACATAGTCCACGATTTCTTTGATGTCCCACTCTTCTTGAACTTCTGCATCAGGTGTATGAACCGTTACGATACGTTCGATTGTTGAATCAATCATACGCAAGACGATATCGCTCAAGTTTTCAGCGTCTAATACGTCTTGACGCTGAGCATAAATGATTTCACGCTGCTGACGCATAACATCGTCATATTGCAGGAGCTGTTTACGAGCATCGAAGTTTGAACCTTCCACTCGTTTTTGTGCAGATTCAACCGCTTTTGTTACGAGTTTTGACTCAATTGGCGTATCTTCATCCATCCCAAGACGCTCCATCATGTTCATCAAGTTATCAGAACCGAAACGTCTCATCAATTCATCTTCCATCGAGATGTAGAATTGAGAAGAACCTGGGTCACCTTGACGACCAGCACGGCCTCGAAGCTGATTATCGATACGGCGGGATTCATGACGCTCTGTACCTAAAATGTGCAGACCGCCTACTTCACGAACACCTTCGCCAAGCTTGATATCTGTACCACGGCCAGCCATGTTTGTTGCGATTGTTACCATGCCAAGCTGACCAGCGTTCTCGATGATCTCTGCTTCACGCTCATGATTTTTCGCGTTTAACACGTTATGCTGAATTTTACGTTTGCTTAATAGCTGAGATAGCAACTCAGATGTTTCAACGGCAACCGTACCAACAAGGATCGGCTGTCCCGTTTTATGGCGCTCTTCGATTTCATTAGCAATCGCCTTGAACTTTCCTTGCATGGTTTTATAAATAAGATCAGATCTGTCATCACGTGCGATCGGACGGTTTGTTGGAATCACGATAACATCCATGTTGTAGATGTTGCGGAATTCCTCTTCTTCCGTTTTCGCCGTACCCGTCATACCAGCAAGCTTGTTGTACATACGGAAATAGTTCTGGAATGTAATCGTTGCAAGGGTCATGCTTTCACGCTGAATCTCTAGCCCTTCTTTTGCCTCGATCGCCTGGTGAAGCCCGTCACTATAACGGCGTCCAGCCATCAAACGGCCTGTGAATGGGTCAACGATAACGATTTCGCCGTCTTGGACAACATAATCAACGTCCAGATGCATGATTGCTTGTGCTTTTAATGCTTGGTTAATATGGTGATTCAACGTAACATGCTGATAGTCGTAAAGGTTATCAATGCTGAACATTTGCTCTGCTTTGTTGATTCCTTCTTCTGTCAGCTGTACGTTCTTTGTTTTTTCATCAACTGTAAAATCCGTTTCTTTTTTCAACCGACGCACAAACATGTTTGCCATTTGATAAAGCTGTGTTGATTTTGCCGCTGATCCTGAAATGATAAGCGGAGTACGCGCTTCATCGACAAGGATGGAATCGACTTCATCGACGATCGCATAGTTGCGGCGCTGAACCATTTGTTCTTTGTACACAACCATGTTGTCACGCAAATAATCGAATCCGAACTCATTGTTCGTACCGTACGTAATATCAGCGTCATATGCTTCACGCTTTTCTTCTTTTGAAAGGTCTGAAACATTCAAACCAACCTCTAGACCAAGGAAGTTGTATAAAGGACCCATGATCTCGGAGTCACGGCGAGCCAAGTATTCGTTGACCGTAACAACGTGAACCCCTTGTCCGCTAAGCGCGTTCAAGTATACCGGCATTGTCGCAACGAGCGTTTTACCTTCACCGGTTTTCATTTCTGCAATGTTACCTTCATGAAGTGCAACCGCACCCATGATCTGAACAGGGTAATGACGCATCTTCAGCACGCGTTCAGAAGCTTCACGCACAGTGGCAAACGCTTCTGGCATAAGATCGTCCAGTGACTCTCCTTTTTCGATGCGTTCTTTGAATTCGATGGTTTTTTGAGCTAAAGCTTCATCACTGTATGCTTTAAACTCATCGCTTAACGCTTCAACTTTTTCTGCAATTTTCTCGTATCTATTTAACGATCTGTCATTGGAAGTTGGAAAAATCTTTTTCAAAATGCTTATCATTCGAATAAACGCTCCCTGTTTTCGAGAATTATATACCACTTCTATTCTACCAGTTTGTGATTCGAGCCACAAGAAATCCCAAATCTTTTCCCTACTATTATTATATCGGATATTATAGAGCATCCTGCAACTCAATCCCTGTTTATGTAAAACTTTATAAAGTTTAGGTTGATTGAATATTTAAACATGTGTTTCATTACAGACATAATGTGAAAAATTTGGTAAAATAATGGAAAGGCATACAGGAGGTTAACAATGGAACATACCGGTCTGAAAAGAACAAACATAAAAGAAGGAGAAAAACGCAGCGAGAAAAAGAAAACGATCATCCTAACGGTAGTATTAAGTTTGTTTCTTATCGGAGGAGTTGGCACATGGGGATTTTATACATTTTATGGACATCGATCATTAGCTGGCATGGATATACCTTCTAAAGAAGATATAAAAACCGTAGTAAAAGAAAGCGGAACGGACATCTACAAACCAACAATTGAGGTGCCAGAGAGCACAATCAATGAACGGATAAACGAAATGCACGATTACTGGAACCAAGAACTCGGTTATGGAGAATGGGGTCATTATAATTTCAAAGCGAATCGCGAGGAATTAAAAAGCAAAGCATCAGAGATCGAAACTGACATTCTTCCATATGTTTCGGGTCCTTTGCAAACAGACATTGAAAAAGCGATTACATACACGCGGAATGGCTTTGAAAAAAAGGATATCGATTCTCTCAAAATGGCGCATCGTATTTTTCATGATCTAGATATAACACTGAATGACTATAAAGCCGGTGATTTCTGGAATGCAACAAAAACAGCGAAATGGATCAAAGAAAAATCAAGTTAAACAATAAAAAAGCACTGCCTCAGAAGTTCGAGAGCAATGCTTTTTTTGTTTCCTATGATTTAGCAGTTGTCATGTAATGATCCTTGAGCTGGTCTCGTAATGTTCGTTTCAGGAATTTTCCGACCGATGTTTTCGGAATTTCGTCCAAGAACACGATATCATCTGGAATCCACCACTTCACGAACTGAGGTTTTAAATAATCAAGAATTTCTTCTTTCGTTACTTTATCTTTTGCTTCTTCTTTTAAAACGACGCATGCGAGCGGCCGTTCCTGCCACTCTGGATGAGGAATGGCGATAACGGATGCCTCAAAAACATCTTGGTGAGCCATTATTGCATTCTCTAAATCCACGGACGAGATCCACTCACCACCGCTCTTGATAAGATCCTTCGTCCGGTCTACGATTTTCACGAAGCCTTCTTCATCGACGGTTACAACATCACCAGTGTGCAGCCATCCGTCCACGAACGTCCCCTCTGTCCGGTCGTCATTGTAATATTCATCCGCGATCCAGTTTGATCTGAGCAAAAGCTCGCCCATTTCGTTGCCATCCCACTTCACATCACCGTTCGCACCAAGCACCCTCATTTCTACTCCTGGCACCACATATCCTTGCTTTGCTTTTATATCTAATTTCGCTTCATCATCTAAATCAATTTGATACGACTTTAAACGTGTCGAGATTACAAGAGGGCTTGTCTCTGTCATTCCGTATGCATGCATGAACGGAATGTTATGCTTTTCCTGGAATGCCCGAATCATTCCTTTAGGTGCAGCTGATCCACCGCATAAAACGGCACGAAGGCTAGACGTTTCATAGTTTTTTTGTTCGAATTCACGGAGCAGTCCCATCCAAATAGTCGGAACCCCTGCTGTTACCGTCACCTTTTCCATCTCAATTAATTCTGCTAAAAGCTTTGGTGTGAACTGTGGTCCAGGCATAACCTGCTTCGACCCGAACCAAGTTGCCGCATAAGGAAGTCCCCACGCATTAACATGGAACATTGGAACAACAGGCATACAAACGTCACTTTCAGAAACCGCTCCGCAATCAGCGAGCCCAAGTAACATTGAATGAAGAACCGTTGAGCGATGCGTGTACGTAACCCCTTTTGGATTTCCGGTTGTTGCCGATGAAAAACACATCCCCACTGGATCGTTCTCGTCTACATTTTGAGGGAACTCAAAATCCGGATCTCCCGTTTCCAGCAATTTTTCATAATGATACATTGGCTGTAAGGGAGATTGAGGCAGCTGATCTTCGTCTGTCATTAAAATATAAGCTTTTACGTTTGGAATTTGGTCTTTTATATGTTCAACAAGAGGCAGTATATCTTGATCGATCAGCAAAATCTGATCATCGGCGTGATTGATAATAAAAGCAACATGCTGTGGAGAAAGGCGGATATTTATCGTATGAAGGACAGCTTCTACACCCGGAATCGCAAAGTACGCTTCAAGATGGCGATGGTGGTTCCAGGCAAGTGTTCCAACCCGCTCACCCTTCTGGACACCTAGACGTTTAAGCGCACTCGATAATCTCCTAGTTCTCTCACCGATTTCACGATACGTGAAATTACGAATTCCCGACATCGTTCGGCTCGTTACCCCTTTTTTTGCAAAATAGCGTTCAGCGTGCTCCAGCATACTCGTAACTCGAAAAGGTACATTCATCATCATGACTGCTTCTCCTCCTTTTAATAGACAAATACATTATTGTAAGCGCTTCCTATCAACTAGTTCCCTTTACCTATAACAGAATCCTGCAGTTAAATGCACATTTACAGGAGGTTTTTTAATGGAAATGTAATAAAAACAAACCCCGATCACATTTGTGAATCGAGGTTCTGCACTTTTTTTAATATGATCCTTTTATTGTAATGATCGATTAAGTAGCCGATTCCGAAAACAAACAGAAGCGTTCCAATGCCGATTCCCTTTAAATGATGCTGCATTAAAATGATTAATATACTTATAGATAATGGAATGGACATACAGAAAATCGTTCCTACTGTATAGCTTTGTTTCAATTTTGCGAAAGCCTGCAGCAAGTAATCGAATGGCAAGTAAACAGAATCCAGTTGAAAATAAATGCAAACTGCAATTGCCACAAAATTAATGCCGATTAACATATATAGAATTCGGAACAGCATGCTTTCCGGGACATAGATGAGATGATGCAAATGAACAAACACATCAATAAATAGTCCAAAGACAAAAGCAAGAGAAACACTTTTCAGAATTACGGACAAAGTAAATCTCACCTTCAGCAAATAACAGAGAATAAAAGAGAAAACGTTCAAAAAAATAATGCATACCCCAATCGATATCGGCAGCATCGAGCCTATGTTTTGACCAGCAGAAGTCCACGGGGCACTCCCCAAATTAGCAACGATCATAAAACTATTTCCTTAAGCATTTAAAAGAATCGAACAAATAAACCACAAATTCACTTGAAGAGGTTTCATCGGTGTCACTTCTTTCATTCTGTAAGTTTCTATCAGTTAGTAAGTATACTCCTTTTTTACAAATTTTGCAGAGATTATAACTTTGAAAGTGGTTGATTTCCGCTCCAGGATACTCGCTTTCCGGGGGGGGGTGCGGTGAGCCTCCTAAGCGCTTCGCACTTTCAGGAGTCTCACCTGTCCCACTAATCCCCCAGGAGTCTCGCACCTTGCACTTCAATCAACTTTTCAATGAAGATTCTTTACGAAAATGCCCTAAAAGCAACAATCTTCTAGAAAAGAGCGTTTAAAAAAGCTTTTTTTAAAGAACAAATGATTGCTTAAACATCCTTTATAAAAAAACAAAAAAGGAGCAGATTTCGCTCCTTTTTTAGATAACAGATTTCTGTATGTTGATCGCTTTTCGAATTGCGAGTATGGTACCTACATGCATGCCCTCATGATAAAACGTTCTCGGAAGCAGTTCTGCGAAACTGTTCATGCCAAGCTCGGTCGGCTCGTCCAGTTCTTGATCGAGACGATAGCCAAATTCCGCTTTAATGTGCTCGACCTGCTCCATTAAACGATTACGTAATTCTGAAAGTGTCGGAGGTGACTGTTTCCAATCCTCTGGCTTTGTACCATAGCCAAACATTTCACGATACTGTTTTGGTGCTGGGTTATCTTCCCTCGTTTTATGATAAAGCCAATCATATTGATCCAGATAAATATGGCCTAAGTTCCAGCGAATGTTGTTTTTAAAACCTTCAGGGATAAAATCCGCGTCCTCTTCTGTCAGCCCTTCCATCACGCTTAACGTATTGTGGCGAAAAGCAGCGAGTTGTTTTAAAAGAATTTCATTTTTCAATCTTATGACCTCCTAAAGCTTTCAAAATATTACCTTTTTATCTTTTCGCCTGACCATAATCAAATTCCTGTTTTAATAACCTAAAAACGCACCCCATAAAAGGAGTGCGCTCTTCATCATGCATATCATATTTTATTTTTAGTTTTACACTTCACCAGCAATAAGGCCGTATTTCCCGTCTCTACGTTTGTAAACGACGTTCATTTCACCAGTTTCGGCATTATTGTAAACGAAAAAGTTATGTCCTAACAGATCCATTTGAAGAATCGCTTCTTCTGTATCCATCGGTTTAAAATCAAAGCGTTTTTCACGCACGATTTCAAATTCATCTTCTTCCTCCAACAGAGCAGTGGATACACCCTCTGTTCCTGTTGCAAACATGTGTTTAGCACCTTCACTGTTTCTCGTTTTTCGGTTTACTTTAGTTTTATGTTTTCGAATTTGTCTTTCAAGTTTTTCTACCACCAGGTCGATCGCAGCGTACAAATCTGTATGACGCTCTTCTGCGCGAAGCAGGAGTCCCTTCATGGGTATCGTTACCTCAATTGATTGTTCATTATTATAAACTTTCAAATTAACATGAACATCAGAGTTTGGAGTTTCGTTAAAGTATTTTGTGAGCTTCGTTACCTTCTTCTCCACGTAAGCCCTAATGGCTTCAGTCACCTCGATGTTTTCTCCACGAATGTTAAATTGCATAACTTAACTCCTCCTTTCGGTGATGTATATATATTTCGATATACCCGAAAAGAATTCCTCCGTAACATTTAAAATATTTTGACAATTTATTAATATATTTCGACAAAACTTTAACAATAGATTATTATTCAGATTCATTATAGTTAAAAAACTTTACATTCTTCTTTGGAATTCGACAAATTCTTTAAGGAATTCATTGTATTAATCTAAGACATTTTATTTCATTTAAGGATAAAACCTCAATATTCTTCCTCACTTTTATGAACCTTTTGGAAGTATCCAAATCGGCTTCCCACACGGAAAGCAATCTGTATAACAGCCACAAAGCCTATACTAATATAAAAACCGACACGCTGATTATGATGAAGAAGCGCTCCTCCGATACTGAAAAGGATTAGGAAAATCCCAATATACGAAGCGAAAGGAGTAGAAAAATAACTCGTATCACTCTCATCATCCAGCTGTTTCTTCTTTTTAATGTGTGACGACAAGATGATCATCCAGTTTAAGATCAGCATAATCCCTGCTGCTGTCGTCATGTATTCATACACCGTATCCGGTAAAAAGAATGAAAGGATGACCGTCACACCAAGACCTGCTCCACTCAAAAGCAAAGCACCTACCGCAACACCTTTTTTGTTTTTCTTTTTAAGCCTTGATGGTGCATCTCCGTCTTTTGCTAGTGAAATCATAATACTCGTAATCGAAAACAGCGCGCCTACCATGGTTGAAAAGGCAGCTGAAATTAAGATCACATTAAAAATACTATCTAAATAAGGAATATGAAAATTGGATAAAGCTTCTACAAAAGGGCTTTTATCCTCACTGATTTTCGTCCAGGAGACGACACTAATAATAAGAAAAATGCTTCCTATATAGAGGATGGTAAGCACTAATACAAGAGTCCTCCCAGCAAGGGGAATTTCTTTTGGGTGCCTGAGTTCATTCGACAAAACGCCTAACATTTCAATTCCTCCGTAAGAAAAAAGGATAAAAATGAGCGCTGACCAAAATCCAGTAAACCCATTCGTAAATATGCCGTTACGAAACGCAGATGACCAGCCATCAGTAACTTCCTTGCCTGGATGAATGACACCAGAAATAACCAAAGCGATAAACGCTATAAAAATAATAAGTGTAGCAAGTTTGATAACGGCAAAAAACGATTCAACCGTCCCAAATTTTTTAACACCAAATAAATTAATCCCTAATGCCAGCACCGAATAAATGATGGCAAAAATCCAAAGCGGAATCGACTTAAACCAGAATTGGGTGAAAATAGACAGTGCCGTTACTTCACTCGACATAATCAACACACCGGCTGTCCAATAAACCCACCCGCTCGTAAATCCCATGACATGACCGAATGCTTGACCCGCATATGTACGAAATGAACCTGGCTGCGGATCTCGAACAGTCATCTCAGCTAAAGCGTGAAACACAAAAAATGCCGTTAATCCTGCCAGCAAATAACCAATTAGCACGGAAGGACCTGCAGAATGGATCGACAAACCTGTTCCAAGGAAAAAACCTGCACCAATAACACTGCCAACTCCTATTAAAGAAAGCTGCCACCAAGATAACTTCGGCGATTTCCCTTGTTCCATCTTTTTTTGCTGTACGGCTGATACCGTTTGTTTAGTCACATTCTTTTTTTGCATAATGACCTCCTTTCTTAACACATACCCTTAATATCCTAAAATTTCACAAAATGAAAATAAAACCTAACCTCTTTATTGTGGTTCAAAACGAGAAGATTTATATTGAATAAAAAGAGATAATTAAACATTTGTTTAAAAAGGAGACGTTTTGGATGGTGAAATTTTGGTCACGGAATGATGGGTTTACAATACACACAGACAAAGCTTACTTACATATGGACATGATTAGTGATTTTTTATTAGCAACCTATTGGGGAGAGGGATTGTCAAAAGAATCAATTAAAAAATCGATTGAAAATACGCCTCTTTGTTATGGAATCTACAAAGGAAATCCTGCCGAAGACCAGAATGTGCAGCAAGTTGGATTCGCTCGCGTCATTACTGATTTTACACGTTTTGCCTGGTTGAGTGATGTTTTCATTCTGCCAAAACACCGAGGAAAAGGGCTTAGCAAATGGCTGATGGAGATTATCGTAACGACACCTGAACTAGAGGGTACTGCCTTTCACCTTGCCACAAAAGATGCTCATGGCTTATACAAACAGTATGGTTTTTCAGAATTGATGTCACCTGAGAACAGGATGGAGAGGCTGATTAACATTGCGGTAATAGAAAAAAATATTCGAAGCTAATAAAAAAGCTCTGTCCTGAATGTGGAAAAGATTTTTTTCCGTTCATAATCAAAGGTTTTTGGGCGGAAAGACGAATAAAAAGATTAAATTATTCTATTGTTGATCAAATTCGATTCAGGTAGTCCTTAAAATGAGTATTCCAAAGCCCGGTCGGCTTGAATTTGGATCGGAAGGCTGATAATCTCACGGATTTTTACCTTAATCTCACGGAAATGAGGAATAATCTCCCGAAGAATGACCATAATCTCACGGGTTTTATAATATACTCCCGAGTTTACATTAATCGACATTATTCGCCTTATCTGAGACCAAAAGTAGTATAATATGATCTCCATGGATGATTCACATGATTAATAGGAATAGAACTGAATATAAAAAACCCGCCTGTTCAAAATAAACAGGCGGGATCTTAGTTATGGTCATGGTTTTAAATTATAGTTTAGTTACGTTAGCCGCTTGAGGCCCACGTGCGCCATCTACAATATCAAACTCAACTTGTTGACCTTCGTCAAGGCTTTTGAATCCGTCAGTGTTGATTGCAGAGAAGTGTACAAATACATCGTCTCCGTCTTCGCGTTCGATAAATCCAAAACCTTTTTCTGCGTTAAACCATTTTACTTTTCCTAACATGCCTTTCACAATCCCTTCATCATGCGTTTATCTTTGTATAGAATCTCTATACACTTCATAGTATGACACACACCCAAAAATGTTGTCAAAGGCTTAAGATTAGCGAAAAATAAGAAGTTTTGTCGATTTTTTTCGGTTGAATAACCTACCCAATTTTCAAGAAAACTCTTCCTCTATATCCACTTATTGTACTTA
Organism: Fictibacillus barbaricus; assembly: GCF_031457135.1. Taxonomy (GTDB): domain Bacteria; phylum Bacillota; class Bacilli; order Bacillales; family Fictibacillaceae; genus Fictibacillus; species Fictibacillus barbaricus_A. The sequence continues at coordinate 258,739 of NZ_JAVDWA010000003.1, forward strand.
CTATTACATTCCTTTATAGATCGTTTAACATTGAAGTTACATTAACACGTTTATTGTTCTTATTTTTTACTTCTTTTGTTAGTGTTGTTTGGTGGATTTTGATTAAACACTTCGACAATACTAACTAACTAAGAGGGATAAAAATGATAAAAGAATGGAATTTGTTACGAACAATTGCATGTCTAACGATTGTGTTCTTACACAGTACTTCTAATATAGGATTAGTAACAGGGTTTCCCAAAACTGAATATTATCAATTGATGAGAATTATCCTCTGTTACGCAACACCAACATTTGTTGTTTTATCAGAGATAATATTGGCTAACCGTTATCCAGACAAACTTCCCGATCACTTTTGGTCTAAACGGATAAAATGGATTTTTGCTCCTTACCTATCATTTGCAGTCATTGATGCGCTAGTGAGCTTTCATTTAAATCCGAACGTAGATCTATCCCAAAAGATTCTTAATAATATCTTTTTAGGCAGTTTTGAAGGATATTTTGTTCTTATTATCTTTCAATTTTATGTCCTTCACTACTTCGTTACTAAATATCGACTTAAAATGGAATGGCTCATTCCGATAAGTATATTATCAATGGTCTTTCATTTTCAAATCCTTGAAGGTGACATTGCATTCGTAAAAGAAAACATGGGGATTTTTAAGATTCCTTTTACCGCTTGGTTTTGTTATTTTACGGTTGCCTATGTGATTGGACGAAATTACAGCAAAATCTCAGCAGCCTTGTTAAGGTATAAATGGCTTACAGCAGCAGGAGTAATTGCATCCTTAGCGATTGTATTTGTTTTTTATAAAGCAGGGTACACTGGAATAGGTTCACGCAGAATTGATTTATTGCCAGTCAGTCTCTCAATCAGCGTAGCTGTCATTGCATGGGGTCAACTTGTTAAAAACTCAAAAATCATTAATACAATCAGTAATTACTCATTCGGTATTTACTTGATTCACTGGCAGGTTCAACGTTATCTCGGAACTTATGCATCTCAACTATTTGAAAATACTTTTACACGTGTCATGGCATTATTCATTCTTTCTCTAATCATATCTATGGCAATTATTAAAGTCATCTCAATGCTCCCATTTGGTTCTTATATAGTAGGAAATATTAAACGGAAAATTCCTAAATCAAATCGTAAAAATTTAATGAATGCTGCGTAATGAAAAAAAGGCGAGCCCAACTGCTTGCCTTTTTATTATGCAAGGAAAGGTGTCTTATTTCAGGCTTGACCACATATAATTCAGTAAAAACAATGTGCTGTTTTTAAACAGTTGTTTAAAAGGAGGCAATGGACGTTGCTGAATATGATTGAAAAAGTCGTCCTAGGAATGGCCGCAATCCGTATTCTTTCAGGTACCCTTGAAATCACTGCAGCCCTCTTCATGCTGCATTTTAATACGGTCGAACGCGCACTCGTCATCAATTCGCTTCTTTCCATCGTCGGACCCATCATTTTCTTCTCGACGATGACAATTGGCATATATGGTTTATCAACTAAACTCTCCTTTACAGGTCTGCTCTGGATCATGTTAGGTGTTATTTGTATTGTGTATGGAATAAAAAAATAACCTTAGCAAGGTGCTAAGGTTAACTCACTTCTTCTTATCAAAAAACATACCATCAGATGAAACCGAATGATACGGATTTGCATACTGGACGTTCTTTTCTTTTTTCTTTTTCATGAGCGTTAAGTTTTGTTTGATTTGTTCAAACTGGAGCGTTAAAAGAGGCTCAATTGTGTCATTTAATTTCACAATCGTCTTCCCCATCTGCTGTTCATCAGTTGAATAGCTTTCTGGCATCTTGTCCACGATCACTTGACGCTGCTCTAAAAGTTCATTCAAGCGCTCGATATATGGTTCACGGTCTTCTTTTGGCAGGCCAGAACTCACATGCTCATGCAAATTTTTTGTGATTTCTAATAAGATTTTCACTGCAGACATTATACTCTTCCTGATTCCCCGTGCTGTAAGCGGCGGTTGATCTGAATCACTTCTTTCCACGTGTTGCGGAAATCCGTTACATAATCTTCAACCTCATCTAAAATCTCTGTGTTGTTGTGCAGGTTTACCTCAACTAAACGACGGTTGATATAATCGTACATCTGCATCAACGATTTGGACACTTCGAGATCCATGTTCAAAGTTACCATCAACTCTTTAATAATATTTTGTGCTTTTAAAAGATTGGTGTTTTTTTCTTCTATATTTTTATTCTCGATTGCCGTACGTGCAAGGCCGATAAACTTTAAACACCCGTTGTACAGCATAAGCGTCAGTTCTCCTGGTGACGCCGTCTGCACAGAGTTGTTCTGATATGCCTGATAAGGATTAGCTAGAGACATGTAAAGATAACACTCCTTTTTCCATTAAAATTACTGTCCGCCGCCAAACTGCTGCATTAAATACGTTGATTGCTGGTTCGAACGTTGAATGGCTTTTTCCATTTCAGTAAATTGACGATAATAGCGACTTTCAACCTGTGTCAGCCGATCTTGAAATGCCGATATACGAGTATTCACATCGTTAAGTTCTCGTCCGAGTGTAAATTGGGCATTTGTACGAAGTGAGTTCCCTGCTTTTAACTCGATCTTATCCACCGTACTATCAATCGTTTTTCGCAGACTTTTTGCAATCCCATCGTCAGCTGTAAAAAGTTTCATCACAGCATCAGGGTTTGCAGATAATGCCTCTCGCAACTTTGTTTCATCGATTTGGAGCTTCCCTTTATCTAGGTAATTAGCGGTAGTGGTAATTCCAATTTTAGAAAGCTGATCATATTTAGCATCACCGGTATTTACCGTCGTATAAAGGTTTTGACGCATCGTATTTAAGCCGCTGGATAGTATTGAATCTCCGCGCAGCATGCCGCTCTTCGCTTTTTCATCCCAAAGTTCAGCTTCTTTATCTGAAAGATCCTTACGCTGCTCATCTGTTAATGGCGGAAAGTCTCGGTATTTCGTTTCACCTGTTTTCTTATTGATGGCTTCAATCGTCTCGTTGTATTTGTCTACAAAACTCTTGATTGAATCAAAAACTCCATTCGTATCCGTACTCGAGCTTATAACGACATCACTCGTTGTTACGGCTTTTAATGAATAAGAAACACCACTGATTGTAAAATCATTAGATGCTCTTTCTAGACCAGTCAAACCATTCAGATCAAATTTAGCATTTAACCCGTTATCAATTCCACCAAGATCCTGAGGTCCTGTTGCTCCCGCGATGGCAGAAGTAAAACCTATGTTTTTGAAAAAATCTACCGTTTTATCTGTTACTAGTGATAATTTAGAACCTGATCCCGTGAGATTATTCGAAATAACGAATTTCCCAGTTGAATCGTCATAAAAAGCAGACATTTCTAAGCCAGCATTCGTGAATTTTTTAGCTACAGATTCTAGCGTATCCACATTAGGATCTATTGTGATTTTTTTGGATGCTTCTAATGTGGTACTCCCCGGTTTTTGAATCTTGAACTCTAGTTCGAAAGGTGTGGCTCCAAAAGCACCAGAATTTACTACATTTAGCGTATCTGTGCTTTTTGCACGGGTAATTCCATCAGCATTCGTCACTACTCCAGATACCCAATTACGGGACGTTGCTAGCTGATTAACCGTAATTCTTGAAGTTATGTTAGAAGCACTTCCAGAAGCCGTTGCTGTAACAGCACTTGGATTAGTACTCGCAACTGTTTTTTTCGTAAAAGTACTTTGCATCCCAATACCTTTAAAAATAAACTGATCAAAATCATCTAGAAGCTTGTTCATTGAACGGTAGTCATCACGCTGCCATTCCAATGCTGTTTTTTTCTGTGAAAGTTTATCTAATGGTATCTTTTCTGCTTTCATCAAGTCTTTTACAATGGAATCAATGTCCATTCCACTTGCTAGACCGCTAATTCTCATACCACTCACGGTTCATCACCGTCCTTAGATTTTTTTATCTACGAAGATTCCCATAAAATCGATCATCTCAGAATACATGTCGAGAAATTTTTTATTCGGAATCTCTTTTACGACTTCTTTTGTCGTCTCATCAACAATTTGCACATAGTATTCATTCAATTTTTCATGAAGAACGAACTTTGTTGAAGTCTGACTCGGCTTTAACATATCGTTCATCGCGCTAATGACCTTTTCCAGCTTTTCTTTCGTCGGTTTAACTGTAACTGAAGCTTCGGCTTTTGATGTATCTTCTTGTAGGTTTTGGCTTTTCAGCACAGGCTCAGATTTTTGAAAAACGGGAGAACTAATTGCTTTCAGTTCCACCTTCATCGCCCCTTTTATTTTTTCTCTATCCGTTATATCGGACTGTTCATTTATTTGTTGAGTTTTGAAAAAGAAAAAAACAAGGCTTGATAACCTTGTTTTAGTCTTCTTTCTTATTCGGTTCAGCTCCGCTTAAAGGATTCTCTTTTCCGTTTGGAGCGGGGAAATCTCCTTTTGGCAGGTCTTTCAAATAGTCAGTAAGCTCTGGCAAGTAATACGCTGCGATCGTCACCTCATATTTGAGCTGGTCAGGTGAAGTCTGAGTCTCATCAGCAGCGGCCGCTGCACGTTCAATCTCACTCATTCCGGTAAATGTAATTCCTTCAATTACTGTAATTCGCTTAAAATCTTCAATCGTATTTAAAAACTTCAAAAGACCGTCATAGTTTTTGGATAAGACTGTCATCTCAGACGTTACTTTTTTTACGCCTTCAGGCAAAGATTCCGGTGTAACATTTACTTTAGAATCAGCAACTTCGGTTTTTCCAGTTGTATCATACGTTGCAGGCGCAGTGTTAGTCGCTGTATCGTTATTTGTTGTTTCTGCAGCTGGTTCTTCTTGTGTTGTTGGAGCTTGATCTGCTTCTTCTTCATCAAGCGAATCATCTCCATCACTAAATTGCATACTCAAAACCAAACTATCGGACACGACCTCTGCTTTTTCGAACTGCAGCATCAATTGGTCTATCAGTGGTTTTACGGGAACTTCTTCCTGCAGAGGATATGTATTTTCATTCGAATCTTGCGTAAAAATCGGTATCGATGCCTCCGTTTTCTTCAACAGAGTTTGTTGTTGTTTTATCTCAGAATCTACTATGGAGATCTTTGTGTCCAATGGTGAAAGTAAACCAAAATATCCGTACAGTCCCCCGATTAGAGAAAGGAGAAGCAATCCTGCGATTATATAGTTCTGAAGCTTTTTATTATCAGCCATCATTCTTCACCTTTTAACTCTACTAATTTATCTTTATTAAATTTAATTTTATACTGGCTGCTGTATCTCGGAAGAATGTTTTCGAATACTGACATATCTTTACCCTCTTCGACTTCATCCAAATTGGTCGTTTCCATTTTTTCAATAGAGGCTTCTGTCAAATAAGGTGAATTAGTCAGTTCATACAAATATTGTGAAGATTCATCCAGTGTGTCAAATTGCGCTTCAACAGTGATTGTAGATTTATCCTTGTACTCGTACTTCATGAAAAATCCTCTTTCAGGCAAAAGTGCAACGAGGTGCTGAAGCAATTCAGCAGCTGCAATATCCTTACCGCGAATATATTCAATTTTTTCAACAAGTGGTGAAGCTGAAATAACCGGTGTTGTTTGACTTTGCATTTTTACTTCAACAAGCTTTTTTTCCTGTTGCAGCAACTGTTTTTTTTCCTGAAGTGTACTGGAATTCACATAATAACTTAATCCAATCCATGTAGTTAAGCCTAAAAAAAGAGTGGCAGCCGCTATTAAAATCATCATCGATTGAAATGATTTCTCTTCCTTTTTAGGTAATAGATTAATATCAACTAATATCATAGCTGTACCTCTTTTAAACCAAGACCTAGAATGACATCAAATTGCGGCGGCAAAGTTTCATCCGTTTGATCAAGTATAATGACTGGAACCTCGAATTTATCATTTAATTTATTTTGAATATATTTCAATTCTGGCAGTTCGCCAGACAGCACAATTTTCGTAATGCCTTGCTGACCATTGTTTAAATTAAATTTGTAATACGTTACGATTCTGTCAATCTCAATAAGCTTGTCTTCAATCAAACCATGAATGAAACTTGTATCACCTTTCCATTCGATAGCTTGTTGTCTGAAGGACCATTGTTTCAAATCACTTTCCATCTTTAAGTGGTTAAAAAATAAAGGCTTGTGATGATGAAAAATACTTAGCTTGACGGCTTGTATATCAAACTGTAAACATAGTGTGTGGTCACTTTCTGACACAAGCTGTTTTTGATAGATGAGGCGGTACAAGGCTACACAAGATGCGTCAGCAACAGCTGGCTTTAATTTCGCATCTTCTAATAGAGTTGAATAATCGGTAACCATCTTTTCTGAAGCAGCAAATAATAGAATCTCTCTCATGGTTTCCTTTTTATCTAATAAAACATAGTCAAATACAGGATCCTCAAATGGCAGGTGGATGGAGTTGCCTAACTCCATATAGAGATAGCCTTTAATCTCTTCATCCTTATGGTCTAAAGGAATCTGATGTTTTCGGATTACGAGTTTGCTGTCAGGAATCAAGAACTGAACTTCTCTTCCTTTTATCCCCCATTCACTCACACATTCTTCTAATATGATGAGCAGCGTTTCGCGATCCAGTATCAAACCATCTTGTACAATTCCTTCAGGAAGATAACGTTCACCAGAGTTTTTAACATCCAGCAACTCGGGCTGTCTCATATCCAAATAACGGATAACATGATCTTGAATGATTAAGTTAATTCTTTTTTTGTTAAAAAACCCTAACCCGAATCTCATTATGCCCCACCTCTGCCCTGTTTGTTATGACTGATTGAAAGATATATATTTAAACAACTGTTTAAAATCACTCAAGGAAACTAGCAATTCCTTTCACCATTACACCAAGGTTGATGTGATCGTGAAAAGAATAGTTTTTTTGGAGAACCCTCCCGCTCAAGTAAGCGAGAGGGTTAATTATTAGAAAAAAATTTATTTTGCTACTACATTTGCTCTTGTAAAATCATCTGGACCCTTATTATCAATTTTTCTTTGAGTACCTATTAAAGTAACAGCGTAACTGAAAGTATTATTAGCAGATTTAGTAATAACTACCTTACTAGTAGTATCAACATAAGTTCCACCATCAGGATCCTTCATTGTTTCTAACAAATTTGCATCATTCAAATCTTTAAGTGTTAGAACCTTCCCAGTAGCTACGTTTGGATCGCTTGTCACATACATTTTGGCTGCATTAACCATTTGTTGTGCATTAGCAATATGTGCATCTTTTTTGGAGTTGTCCATAATGCCACCGATACTTACTACAGCGATTGCTGCGATGATTCCTAGGATAACGATAACAACTAGTAATTCGATTAGCGTTAATCCCTTTTCATTTTTCAAATGCTTTTTTAATAGAGCTAACATATGAATCCCCTTTTCATTTTTATATTTTTTTGATGCTTTACTACCCTATTGTTTTGTACACTTCAAACATTGGTACGATAATGGAAATTACTATCGTTCCTACAATAGAAGCAAGGAATACAATCATTAACGGTTCGATTAAAGCTTTCAAACGATCTGTAGAGGTTTCTACTTCTTTTTCATAAAAATCAGCTACTTTAGCAAGCATTTCATCCAGTGATCCCGTTTCTTCTCCGATAGAAATCATTTGTGTTACGAGCGGCGGAAAAATCCAATGTTTTTTCAAAGGTTCTGTTAATCGCTGTCCTGTTTCCAGAGCACTTCTAGATTCACGAATCACCTTTGCGATTACTTCATTTTCTACGACTTTCTCAACAATCGATAATGACTGCAAAATCGGAACGGAACTTGAAAAAAGAGAGCTTAACGTTCTTGTCATCCTCGCCAGAGCTGACTTTTGCAGCAGCTTGCCAAACACAGGTATTTTTAAAATGACATAATCAAAATAATAACGCGTAGAAGCACCTTTCCGAATAAAAAGAAGAGATACATAGAATGCGATAAAAATTAGTATGAGTAGCCACCAAAAGGCTTGGACAAAATCACTGCAGACCAAGACAAACTTGGTAATCCCCGGCAGTTCTCCTCCTGCTTCTTTTAGCATCGTGGCAAAAGTAGGTACGACCTTTGCCAGCAAAAAAATCACTACAAATACCGCAACCACACCAACAATCATTGGATACATCATAGCTGAGAGAATTTTTTGCTTCGTATAATGCTGTTTTTCAAAATAAGTGGCTAGCTGATCAAGCGTATCATCGAGACTACCACTTGCTTCCCCCGCAGAGATCATGTTGACGACCATCGGAGGAAAAATGGAACGGTGTTTGTTCATCGCCATGGATAGAGGATTACCTTGACGCAACTCCTCTTCCACATCCGCTAACACCTTTCGCAATGCCTTACTTTCCGTTTGAGCAGATAAGATATTCGTAGAATCGACTACAGAAACACCTGCTCGAAGCAAAGTTGCAAACTGCCTTAAGTAAATAACAAATTGCTGTGATTTTACCGGACTGCCAATGGAAATCTCTTTGTTCAATAACGTCTGCTTCACTTCTTGAACATCTGTTACCGAAATCCCTTTTTCCTTCAGCTTCAATACAGCTTCACGTTTAGACAGACCTAATACCGATCCTTTTCGTCTTTTTCCGCTTTTGTCACGACCTACATAGCTGAATTGTGCCATTTCATCCCCCCTTCTCCAGGAGATAAGGCTCTATAAACTCTTTTGAAACTTCATTTCGATCAAGAGCTTCTTTTGCCGACATTTCAAATGTGTGCATACCTGCGTTCTTACTCGTTTGCATGACACTATGAATCTGGTGGATTTTCTCATTGCGGATCAAGTTCGCAATTGCCGGTGTATTCACCAATATCTCTGTAATGGCTTTACGTCCTTTTCCATCAATGGTCGGCAGCAATCTTTGAGACATTACCCCTACTAAAACAGAAGCGAGCTGAATCCGAATCTGTCCTTGTTGTTCGGGTGGAAAAACATCTACGATTCGATCGATGGTGGAAGAAGCATTAGTTGTGTGTAGCGTCCCTAAAACAAGATGACCCGTTTCTGCTGCTGTAATAGCGGTTGCAATCGTCTCCAGATCCCGCATTTCTCCTAATAAAATAACATCAGGATCCTGGCGGAGTGCCGAACGAAGTCCATTTGCGAAATTGTTTGTGTCAAAGCCAATTTCACGCTGGTCGATCACGCACGTTTGATGACGGTGCAGATACTCAATCGGGTCCTCTAACGTAATAATATGACGGCTCATTGTCCGGTTCATATAATCGATCATCGAGGCTAGTGTCGTCGATTTCCCGCTGCCGGTTGGCCCTGTAACAAGAACTAAACCTTGGTGTTTTGTTGCCATTTTGCGGACAACTTCGGGCAGATTTAAATCTTCTAAACTAGGAATCGCCGTTGGAATAATTCGGAACGCAAGACTCACACATGAACGCTGACGATAGGCGTTTACCCGGAACCTCGACAACCCTTGAATTCCATATGAGATATCGATTTCACCCATTTCTTCAAAATCAGGGTAATACTTTTCATCAATCACAATTTTAGCAATCTGAAAAGTATCCTCTGGCTTTAAAGGTTCGCTTCCATATCGTTTCAACTTCCCGTTAATTCGAAAAACAGGCGGCATTCCTACTGATAAATGAACGTCGGAAGCCTTCAATTGAAAAGCAGCTTTTAGCCATTGCTCTAGTTTTTCTTTCATGTCTGCACCTACTCGTTCGTTGCGACTCGTAAAACTTCTTCAGTCGTTGTTAAACCTTGTTTTACTTTAAGGAAGCCATCATCGATCAAAAAGATCGTTCCGTTTTTCATCGCATAATCACGCAGTTCCATAATGGGACGGTTGTTCATAATGAGCTGGCGGATATGCTCGTCAATGACTAAAATCTCATGGAGCGCGATACGCCCTTTATAACCCGTCATATTACAAGTACCGCAACCTTTGCCTCGAGACACGGCATCCACTTTAATACCGCGCTTTGCAAAAATTTCTTTTTCACGTTCTGTTGCTTTAAACGTTTGTTTACAATCACGGCATATTTTACGAACCAACCGCTGTGCCACTACTCCGGAAAGTGAGGCAGCAACTAAGAAAGGTTCCACGCCCATGTCCGTTAATCGAGCAATCGTGCCAATGGAATCATTCGTATGAATTGTGCTTAAAACGAGATGACCTGTTAGAGAAGCACGAACGGCGATTTCAGCTGTTTCTGTATCCCGAATCTCACCGATCATCACAATATCAGGATCTTGACGAAGTATGGATCTCAACCCGCTTGCAAATGTAAGACCAACAGCTGCATTCACCTGAATCTGGTTGATGCCTTCAAGCTGATATTCAACAGGATCTTCAACGGTTACAACGTTTACTTCCTCATTGTTAAGCTTATTTAATGCCGCATATAGTGTGGAAGACTTCCCCGAACCTGTAGGGCCTGTAATGAGAATAATTCCGTTCGGCTGTTTAATTAAGCTCTGAAATCGTTGCAAATTCAGTTTATTGAATCCCATATTTTCAAGATTGTTAAGTGTACTTCCTAAATCCAGGATCCGTAAAACGATCTTCTCACCATAAATCGCTGGCAAGGTTGAAACCCGAAGATCGACAGGATGCATGTCCAGATTGAGTTTTATCCGGCCATCTTGCGGAAGACGGCTTTCGGTAATATTTAAGTTCGCCATAATTTTAATCCGCGCTGTTAACATACTTTGCATATGCTTTGGCAGACTGCGTTCCGTTTTCAGCATCCCATCGATTCTGTAACGAACAACAAGCTTCGTCTCTTGCGGATCAAAATGGATATCACTCGCTTTTTGCTGAATCGCCTGCTGAATGATCTGGTTGACGAGTTTGACGATTGGAGAATCATCTTCTGTTATTCGGCTGTCATCCTTTTGCAAGGCACCTTGAGGCAAAAGCTCCAACAGTTCTTCCATCGAATCATCAATATCGTAGTACTTATTTTGTGCACGAATGATGTCATCTTTGGCAGAAATCGCTCTTTCAATTTGAAATCCAGTCGTTAACCTCAAGTCATCGATAACGGTAAAATCCATTGGATCAGCCATGGCTACAAAAAGCTTATCGCCATCCTTTTTTACAGGCATCAAGAAATTTCTTCTTGCAAATTCTCTTGGTACGATGGAGATCGCCTGTTCATCAATCGGGTAACGGTAAAGGCTGATGTGTGGAATACCGAGTTGGAATTCGAGCACTTCAATAAGCTGCTGCTCGGATAGAAAACCTTTTTCAATAAGGGCATCTCCAAGCTTTTGCTTGCTTCGTTTTTCCTTTAATGTTTGCTGAAGCAGTTCTTCTGTTATGAGACCCGTTTCAACTAACAAATCTCCTAGCCGTTTCTTTTGAATCATCATTTTGAACCACCACCACTCACATTAGTACCGGTGCTTTTTCCTTGATTCACGGTCTGAGTATCAGTTTGCTTGTCCGTACTTGGTATACCAGGAATACCTGGGATTACCGGGTTCGTTATGACTCCTGGCAGATTCGGATAAACAGGGTATGGATAATAAGGATAGGTCGGAATAACCGTTCCATCAGGATAAGTAGTTACTGGATTGCCGGCAGTTGGCGTTCCTTCTGCTGGAGTTCCACTGCTTGGATCTGTTACAACCGTTTTTTCAACAGGAAAACCTCTCTCTTCCAGACGGTGTTCTGGCGGATAAAAATCTTCCGTAAGTTTTGCTGAATCTACCTTTTCTGATCCTTTATAGGATTCTCGATTAATCGTTGTTAAATATCCCTCACTGCCTGAGTCGATCAGAACTGAGCTAACGAAACTAGATAGATTTTCATTAAAGTGAATGACCGTTTTTGGTTTAAACACTTGAGTATCCAATTTTATTTTATAAGTGTACGGAAAGGGTGCTCCTACGATCGAAGTCAGCAGCGCATCTTCATTCACGATAAATTCCAGCTTATATGAGGTAGCGTTTGGATTTTGAAAAACAAAATCCATGTCATCAGGTTTTACATAAGCTTCATAACCCAACTTTACGTAATCGGGCAGTTTTCTAGATGTATGACGTTCAATAATCGTAAAGTTTGTCTTTTGTACAGCCGTATAAATGGCACTAGCCAGAACGTTGATATCGATAGAATCTTGAGCTGTCATACCCGATTCTTCTAAAGCTTGGATCAACGAGAACGTTTGTCCAGGTTTAACTTTGTAACCATTCAAACCTTTGATCCAATCTTCCAATAAAACATGTTCACCAGGTAACGTGGCTGAACTTTCACTTACAACCTCTTCCGGCTGACCGTACGTAGTAAGAAATTCGTTCACATTTAACTCGATATTCGATGATTGTAAGTCTGCGCCAACTTTCTTTAAACGGGCATAAAGCATTTCTTTATCTAACAATTGATCTAAGCCGTCAGACTTTAATTGAGCAATCGACTTATCAACCATATCTTTTTTTAAATCAACGAGAAGTTTAGTAGATTTGCCTGCTTTTGGGATACTGTCTTCTGTGCGAAACGTCCATGCACCAGGATCTACGTTTACCGTTTGTTCGTTATACTTTAAAACGACTTGAGAATTTTTCTGCCAATCTGATACTTTATTATTTACTTCAGCCACAGCTTCATCGCTCGTTAGGTTCCCAACTGCAACAGATCCCACTTTTACCCCCTTATCGAAAACTTCCTCTTCGAATAAATGAGTGTATAAGTTTGCCAAGACAGAGCTGGAAATAAAGAGAAAAAGAGCTGCAAGGCTAATCGATACAAATATAATGAGAAAGCTCTTCGGATTGAATTCTCTTTTTGCCATATACAGTTCTTTAGCCTACAACGTTCATAGAAAGTTCAGCTAAAACAGCAGGTCCATGAGCTTGAGCGTTTTTAACATCTTCTTTCGTTAATGTCGTACCATTTGCAAATAAAAGTTGACCATTTGCAGTAACGATATCTTTCGTTGTTGTTCTGCCTGCTAAAAGCATGATTTGCTTTTCTTTAATTGGGTCAATTTCTTCAACTGCCACCTCAATGGTTTCTACAGACACGGCAACTTCCAATTCTGCTTCTTCTAAAGATGGTGTAAGTAAAAACTCTGCTTTTTCTAGATAGTTCAGCTCTGATTCCTCTTTGACCACAAGCAGGTCACGGCCATATGTAATAATTTGTTCTGATGCCAATACCACTTTTTTCGGCTGAAGCTCGATCTCAACACCAAGAATGGAACCGTTGTCTTCATCGATAAAAAACTCTGTAGCTTCCCCAATAAGCTGTCCTTTACGATCAATCAATTTTGCTCCAGTTACAGTGATTTTCTTTTGAACCAGTTCATTAGCAATCGGAATCTCTGTTAAATCGAAAATGGATGTGCGGTCTTCAATCATGACTGCAAACGCACCAACACCGACGATTTTCTTGAACGGCACTGCACGAACGCTAATCTGCCAATCTTCATGTTCAACGGTTAAAAAATCTACAGTTCCTTGCTTTGGATTAACGACTAAAGACTTAACATGCCCTACTTCTGTTCCGTCTTGAATACTAATAATCGGTAAACCTAAAAATTGATTGCTTTTTTTCATTTCATTCACCTATTCCTTTATGTTTTAAATTATTGTGTTTATTTAAAATCAAACGCTAACGGCAAGATACTGTTCAATTTCTTCTGAGATGACCGGATAACTATTTAATCTATCTTTCATTGAATCTAAAAGTGCTTTTAACTCAAACGAATTCTGATTTGAAATATACGAATCTGCTAAAAGTTTTGTAAAGAGATAAAAATCTTTATCAGATAGTGGTTGATTAATTAACGACTCTAGCATACTCGTGTAAGAAACTTGATCACCCTGTTCTTGATAATATGTCAGTGTGTTTAATAGCATATCTTGCATGGCAGCATCCATATTTTGTTGCACGAATGTTAACTCCTTTGGTTGTTGCTCTTCATCACTCATTGAATCTTTTTCGTCTTGGATAATTTCTGGTTCTACTGCATCTTCTTCAAGATCCTCTATAACTTCTAAAACGGGAATCTCAGAAACTTCTTCTGTCGTTTCCACTGCCTCTTTTTCAACATTATTTTCGAGATCCTGTAGTGATATTTCTTCTAAATGGTCATCAATCGAATCAATTACTTGTCGTTCCTCGAGGAATATTTCATCAGGTTCAATGCTATCCACATCTACTTCGTTCATTTCTTCAACAAAAGTGACCGCATCAGAAATCGATAACTGTTCAACTTCTTCTTCCTCAGTATGTACTTCTATTTCACTTGTACGTTCCTCTTCTTCCATTAAATCAACCAACTCAACAATTTCTTCTGCTACGATAATATTTTCAAGTTGATCGGGCATCATTTCTTGTGGAAGCTTTGCATCTAGCTCTTCCAATTCATCCATTAGCATAGAACGCTGGAGCAGAACCTCTTCATCTTCTTCATCGGTATGTACTGGTGTTCCCTGAAGTTCTTCTTCTATAATTTCTCGACCTTCTAATAAAAAGGCAAATTCATCATCTGTAACTTCTACAAATGGAATGATTTTTTCGTTAACTTCTACTTGAATTTCTTCAATAATCTCTTCTGGCTTTTGTTCAATTACTTCAATTTCTTCAACAGGCTCAATAACCTCTGAAACGAACTCTATTTCTTCCAGAAGGTTCGATTCTTCTTGTTGAAAATCTATCTCGTCTCCATCGTCTGACTCGTATTCAGTGTTGTCTTCAATCACAATCACACTTTCAAGCTCAATTGGCGACTGTTCTTGCTCAACTTTAGATGGTGCGGCCGTTGTTTCTTCATCTGTAAAAGAAAGGACAATCTCTGTTTTTTCACTATTTGTATCCATAATAGGCATGCGCTTTTCCGCTAAATAGGATGCGATAAAGGCTACAGCAATCATGGCACTCACTGACATCCAATAGGATAAGACATTTAAAATGAACAATCCTCCTATAGCTAATGCAAAGGCTATTCCCAGAAGCGCCATTTTATATTTCAGTGGAATATTTGAAGGGAAAAAATACAACAAAGGACTTACAACTAACGTAAATAGCAATAAAATGATAATTTGCGTCAAATTTATCTCTCCTCCAATTCCATGGTTCGATCTTTTTTTCTATAATACTACAAAATTACTAAAAAATATCCATATATAACAAAAATATTCTAAAAATATTGTATAATATATATAACTAGCCGTTCGATATAGTAAATTATACCTACAATTTAAGTATTAGGATGTGTACTATGCTCTCAGAAAAAGGTTTTTCATTAATTGAAGTGCTTATTTCTTTATCAATCCTCTCTGTTTCAGTCATTGCCATATCCTATTTTTTCACACAAGCAAATGAAGTATCTGCTGGAAACAACAACAAACTCGTTGCGACTAACTTAGCCAGAATGACGCTTGCAAGAGTTCAGCATGACTACACTTCTTTTGGAATAACGAAAGCTGAGAAAACCTACACCAAATTAAATTGCAGCACTACAGGCTGCGCTTCCTTATACACTGCAACGATTAATAACAACAATTACGATATTGAAATAAAAGTTTTACCCCAATCTACTGAAGAAGCAGAAATTAAACTCTTTCCCGTTACAATTAAAGTCAACTACAAAACGAAACAAGGCGTTAAAGGCACGATCGTAGAGGGGTATGTGACAGATGCAAAATAAGATACTAAACGAAAAAGGATTAACCTTAATTGAGTCTCTCCTTTCACTCGTTCTTTTCTCTATAATCGGAACCGCTGTTTATTTTGTTTTGATGAACGGACTTAATACAGAAAAAAAAATCTATACAGAAACACTAATCCGCGATGAAGCCGATCTGGTCATGTCCCAGATTATTAATGAATTATATACAGCACCTGTTTCAAAAGTTACGGATATTTCTACAACTAGCCAAAATCTCTTAAGCTACAAAAAAACTACTAATAGTACAACGACTGTTGGTTTTATCGGAGCCAATCCTGTCGTTAACGGTAAATCCATCAGCTCGGACGGATTTGATTTCACAAACTCAACGATCTCCAAGGATGGGAACAGTGTGGACATTATTCTAAATGTAAAAAGCAATAAAAATAAAAATGCCAAACCATTAACACTAGAAAGCCAATTCGGACTTTTGGAGGAGTAACATGAAAAAGATTCTTTCGGAAAGAGGAAATACGCTGCTCATCGTTCTCCTCATGATTGTCATCTTTACCGTTGCCGGACTCTCCTTAGTAACTACCACATTTAACGGCGTCAAAAAAACAGATGCACGGGAAACGCAAATTCAGTCAACCGAGCTTGCTGAAAAAGGAATTGACTATCTATCTGCCCTGTTAGAGGCAAAATCAAAAAACTATATCAATTATTCAACAAATGATTTCGAAACCGCATTAACAAATCTTTTAAGTAAATATGAAGTCAGTGATGCAAATGCTGCATTCAAATCCACATCATCACTCCCTGCGGATGGCGGGGTACTAAAGGTGAAAATCTATAACCGTCATAAAACATCTACAAATCCAGATGACTTAACACAAGTCATGACCTTACATAGCGAAGCCACTGTAAACGGAAAAACAAAGAAACTGATCTCAACGATTCAGCTAGGTGCGAAACAAGTTCCAGAAGCACTAAATTATGCTCTTGGTGCTTATAATCCATGTAAAGGACAAACGGGGTGTACTTCTAAAAATGATGATGGAAATATGTTTATGCATGGTGGAGTTGCAGTAAAGGGCGATTTATACGTAGAGGGTAATCTAATCACAAAAAAGGAAGGGGTTGCAATTGAACAAAGCGGAACCCCTCAGTGGATTTCATCAGATTTGCCTAGTATCGAAGGAGAAAATGGTAAAAAAGCGCGTTTAATTCTTCCAGGCAACTTGTATAAGCTCACTTCTAACCCAGAAGACTATTATGCACATATCAATAGAACCACATTTCCATCTGCGAATGGTTACCAAAATATTAATAAAAATAATGTGGACTCCGCCTTCACCTCGATTCATGAGGCAAATAAGGAATATGTTCCGATGATCGATAATCGTATACCTAAGTTTGCAGCTATTGATATTCTCGGGCAAAAGAACAGCTACTACTTCCCAATAACCGGTAACTCATTTGTTACAAACGAAGTCAATGATGGTAACTTTAATAATAATCCCAACAAGGAAAATATTCGTAGCAGGTATGAGAATGACAATGTTCAAATAAATACTAACAATAATATTAAAATTGATGGCGGTTTTACATTTAATCGACTAAGTACGAAGGACAAGTCAGAAAACAGAATCATTTCAATAACAGGTTCATCCAGTGAATGGAGTAAACTTACCTTTAAAAAAGGTGCCTATTTGGGTGGAAACGTAACAATCGGGAATACAGGAATAACCAGCTATAACACCAATACGTATAACAAATTTGAAATTGATGGCCCTCTGTTCATTGATGGAAATTTAACCATTTGGGGTTCGAATATTAAATTTAATTCGACCATTTATGTCACGGGCACGACTACAATTCGGTACTCCAGATTACAAGGTATTGTGGATGCAGATAATGTAGAGAAATCACTTGTTTTATTCGGAAAAAAACAAATTGCGATTTCAAATAACAATGTGTACGGTGATGACCCTAACATTATAAGAGGTTTCTTCTATTCAGAAGATTTGATGGAGATTTTCGGAGTTGGTTCAAACCTTGAAATACAAGGCGGCGTTTTTGGAAGGAAAGTAGTTTTAAATGCAACACGCGGTTCAGTTTATAATTCTGGCTGGCCGTATTACAGAGATGTATATGCTCTAAATCAAACGCAGTTATCCCCTTCTAAGTCTCGTTTAAAAATAACGTATAACCCGGAACTGATTCAAAATCCTCCTGAAGGATTACCGAAAGTTACAGATTTATCAGTGACAACTCTTGATCGATATTTGCAGTAAATATAGAAAGTCTTCTTTTCACAAGGAAGACTTTTTATCTTGCTGAGAGTGAAATATTTAAATAGAGATGCCAAACGATAATAAGAGAATAAATAATAAACGCAATATAGAGAAGAACCTGAACCTTCTTACTCACTTGGATAAATCCAATGGCTAATATCAAGTAGGAAAAGAAAAACTTTACGAGTAAAAAAAGAACAGGATCCTTTGCATAGATCGACCGCATAACCGGATTCAATTCAGCCCCGCCTTTCACAAGGAACTGATGCGTAAAAAGCGCATCTGCAATATTAAAAATGGCCAAACAAATGCATATCCACAAATAGCGCTGAACCCGAAACAATTGATCCATACTTTCACCTCTCTCCTTTAGAAGTATACCCTAAATAAGAGTAGATTGTTCTTAATAACGCACGACAAAAGATGACATTTAAAGTTAATGAGCTGTATAATATAATGAATAAATCATTCTTTATAGGAGGTTGTTATGGAGGTTGATTTTGCCAAACAAGTACAAGTCACTGTGCCATCTCAAAATATTTCAATGTTAATAGGAAAGTTACTAGGAGATGGAAACCTTACTAATGAAAAAAACAGAAAACCAAGGATACGGTTCTCCCATTCAGTTGTGGATAAAGAATGGTGGTAGAAAGAAGACTATATGAAAAATAAAACACCTTACAGACAGCCTGTATTAGAAAATGAGAGTGCATAAATAGAGACCCTAGGAGAAATTCCTAGAGTCTCTTTCTTTTTTGCTAATCTAAGCCATGGGGCCGAAGATTAACGAAGTAATTGTAGTACGCCTTGTGGCTGTTGGTTAGCTTGTGCAAGCATAGCTTGAGCAGCTTGAGACAGGATAGAGTTCTTAGTTTGTTCCATCATTTCTTTCGCCATGTCTACATCACGTACACGAGACTCAGCAGCTGTTAAGTTTTCAGAAGAAGTGTTCAAGTTGTTAATCGTGTGCTCCAAACGATTTTGGGTAGCACCAAGGTAACTTCTACCTGATGAAACTGAAGCAATTTGCGTGTCAAGTGTTGTTAAAGCAGTATTAGCACCAGCTTGAGTTGAAATATCAGCTGTACCTAGAGCTGTATTAACTGCAGTTAAATCTACCCCAGCAGTACCCAAATCAAGGTCCATAGATTGAGTAGCATTTGCACCTACTTGAATTTTAAGTACTCCAGCAGTACCAGCTGATTTATCCAACAATTTCATTGTATTGAACTCAGTTTGACCTGTGATTCTAGCAACTTCTGCTGTTAACTGAGTAAATTCATCCTTTAAAGCAGTTCTGTCTGCAACAACGTTTGTGTCAGAAGCGGATTGTACTGCAAGTTCTCTTTGTCTTTGAAGAATTGAATGTACTTCGTTTAAAGCACCTTCAGCTGTTTGAATTAAAGAGATACCATCTTGAGAATTTTTTGAAGCCATGTCAAGTCCACGAATTTGCCCACGCATTTTCTCAGAGATTGCTAGACCAGCAGCGTCATCTCCTGCCCGGTTGATACGAAGACCAGAAGATAATTTCTCCATTGATTTAGTTTGTGCATTTGAAGCAGTTGATAACTGACGGTGCGTGTTAAGTGCTGCGATATTGTGATTAATTCTCATTACATTTTTCCTCCTTGAATGTGTTCCTCCCACATCCTTGTGGTTGGATTCTTTATTGAAACAACTGTACTTTTACGGCCGATTAAGCACTGATTGTTTCTACATATATTATATCGGAGTTAATAGGTTTATCTTTAATAGGTTTTACATGTTTTTTAAACTTTTTAATTTTTTCAGCATATTTAATGATGTACTAGCTGCATCAGCATTCTCTTTTTGAATAGAAAGATATATTTCTTTGCGGTGTATTTCTATGTTTTTAGGAGCTGAAATACCTAACTTCACTTGATCGCCATCAATAGAGATAACTGTGAGTTCAATATCGTCTCCAATTTTAATTATTTCCTGTGGTTTTCGGGTCAATACTAACATCCTTTAACCCTCCTGACTTACAAAAGTAGATTCTGTTAACGCGTGACGTGTTTGATATCGGGAATCAGTTAATACAACTTGCTTAGCCAGATTTTCTTTGTGATTAATCACAACAGGTGCTTGAAGATTAGCTGTTGATTTTTCAAACGGGTCATTAATGGTTAATATAACTTGAACCATTACATCTGATTCATTATTTATATTCAATTGTTCTTGTACAGATTCAGTCAATTCAAAGTCATATTCTTTAAAGAACAAAAATGGATTAACCGTAAAAAAAGCAAGTTCCTTAGTAGATACAGATTGCAAAATTGAAAAAAGCGTATCCTCTATAGGTACTAATACAAATTGTTTCTCTTCCTCAAATCCAGGTAAACCTTGTTCAAAATGGATAATATCTGATTCTCTAATTTCTATTTCTTCTTCAAATTTCGTATGAAGTATCATTACCATCACCCTTTACTTTTTTCATCAATATTTAAACCGACCACATCTATAAATAAAGATGGCCATTGCTTCATTTCTGTACTTACAGAACCTGGCGTGTAATTATGCAGTGGTTTATTTACTTTTACATCTATTACTGGTTGATGCGTTTGCCAATTTAATTTCACTTCACTAGGTTGATAGTTTATTTTTACACTAAATGGAGAAGGAATGAAACCTATATTAAAATCATAGATGGGACTTTCACTATTTCTTTTTGCTTGTTCCGCTAATGGATTCCCACCATTTTCTATCATCATTAATTCATCACCATCTTGAGCGATTCTTGCAAGTCCGGATAACCAATCTTCGTATCCTTGTTGAGCAAATTCTTCAAATCTACGAGAAATACTCTTTAAATCCATATCTGCTCTTGCTTGGGTTTGATCAATGGTCAGTTGTCCAGGAGTCCGTTGAATATCTAATTCAGCTTTTGGCTGTTGAATAGATAATTCAGCTGCACTTTGTTCAATTTCTTGAACAGGTTTTTGAATAGTTAAAGCTATTTGTCCAAAAGTTGATTCCATTCTTAATTGAGGAAAACTCAAGATATTCACTCCTCACAAGTTATTATTAAACAAAAAAGCTATCACAAGGATAGCTTTAAATTAACGTAAAAAGTCCATTAATGATGGTTGTATAATTCGTGCACCTACACTAAGTGCTGCACGCTGAACAGTTTCTTGCATTTTCAAATCGGTAATGACTTTTTCGATATCAGCATCTTCATTATCAGATAAAATTCGATTAGCAATAACTTCTTGTTCACTTACTCGATCATCGATTAATTCCAATCGGTTATTTCTTGCTCCTAACTCAGCACGTTCAGCTACTAAACTATCAATGTTCTTGTCCAATTTCCCAAGAAAATCATTAATAGGTGTAGTGCTGTTTCCTTTAAGTGTATCTTCAAGGTCCGATATATTTTTAAACAAATCCTGATTAAAAACATGTGTTGGATTAATATTTACAGCAACATCAATCCCTTTAGACATTTGTATATTTACTGGATTTTCGTTAGTCGATAATGTTGGTGGATTAGTTGATAAATCAACTGGTGCTTTTGTAGTGTCATTTCCATTAAAAATATACTTTCCTGCAACTTGTGTGTTAGCAATAGCACCTAAATGCTCTTTAAGTTGCCCTACTTCCTTTTCGATCATTAACTTTTGTGAATCGTCAAGTGTTCCATTACTTGCCTGTACAGTTAATTCACGAATACGCTGCATAGCGCTTGTTGCTTTATCAAGAGCTGAATCTGAATTCTCCATCCAGTTGTATGCCTCGGATAAATTGCGTTTATATTGTTCTACTTCTGTTAAATTCGTTCTGTAGGACATGCCTTTCATTGCTACAACCGGATCATCTGAAGGACGGCTGATCTTTTTACCTGTAGAAAGCTGTTCTTGTGTTTTATCCATTTGCTGATAGCTTTGGCTGATATGACGCAGCATGTTATTGGATAACATTGATTGTGTTACTCGCATCTACTTAATCCCTACCTTCCTCCGACACCCATGCCGTTAATAATTTTATCGAGCATCTCATCGATTACTGTTATGTTTCGTGCGGATGCGTTATATGCATGCTGGTATTGAATCATGTTTGTCATTTCCTCATCGAGAGAAACCCCGCTTACAGAAGTACGGCGCTGTTCAACCGCATCTGATAAAACAGCAGAGTTATCTGTTAGGCGTACAGCCTGTTGCGCATCAACTGCCATTTTACCAATTGCACCTTCATAAAAACTTTGCAAAGTAGCTGTTCCACCTGTAAACGCTAAATCTGTATTTTTCACATCCGCTAATGCAAGTGCATTGCTTCCGTCACCATTAAAAGCACTTTTTGCAGCAGCAATATGATCAAGATTATTCGTATCACTGTGAAGTTTAATAGATTTTGCTGCACCAGATGTACCTGTTAAATCAAAGAAAGAATAGTTTGTTTGGCCATCCAAACCTGTCCCCGCTTGGTGAACCTCATTAAACTTGTTTGCAAATTGAGATGCCATCCCATCCAAATTATTTAGCATTTCAGGATAGATGCCTTTTACAGAACCATTATCTTCATATCCATAAGCCTCTAATAATCCTTTTAGTTTTCCACCCGAAACGTCAGTGATGTTAATAGGTGTAGCACCAACAACTGTTATACTTTCAGCCATTTTACTCGTAGAATCATAGTTAATTGAAACCGTATTTATCGTTTGTGGATTTATCGCAGAATCGATCAGTTTTACTGGAGTTGCAAATGAGTTTCCTTTCACATCCAATAGCTCGATGCTATACGATCCTTCTGCCATCGGAAGTGCGAGTCCGCCGCTTGGTTCTTTTGTAACTTTTACATTTACTAAAGTTGATAGCTGATCTACCAGTTTATCTCTCTCATCATAAAGATTATTAGGTAAATAACCATGTGGCTCAATTTCTTTAATTTGCTGATTGATATTTGCGATTTGTGTTAAATAGGAATTAACTTCTTTACCAACCAATTCAGCTTGAGATTTCATATCTTCTTGTATGGAAGATAAGGAGTTTGAGAGATAATTAAATGTCTCTGCCACTGCCAAACCGCGTTGTCGTACAACTGAACGAGCCCCGGAATCTTCAGGATTAACAGCAAGATCCTGCAGCGATTGCCAGAAACGATCCATCGTTTTAGCTAAACCATTATCAGAAGGTTCATTCATAATGTCTTCCATCTTCTCTAACGCTTCACTGCGAGAGTTCCAATAACCGTATTTGTTATTTTCCCCGCGAAACTGTGTATCGAGGAATCCTTCGCGCACACGCTGAACAGATCCTGCTTCGACCCCAGTTCCCATCTGTCCAGGAATTTGCGGCCGGTTTCTTGCTGCAGCTGGATAAGCTTCGGTCTGAGAAAAATTCACTCGTTGACGAGAGTATCTAGGTGTATTGGCATTAGAGATATTATTGCCCGTTGTTTGCAGGGCAACTTGCTGTGTAAACATTCCCCGGCGGGCCGTTTCTAATCCATGAAAAGTTGAAGTCATTCTTAAATTCCTCCGTTAGGTTTAAGCTTTCGAATCAAATAGTGATGAATGGTTAGGGTTATAAGGATTTGTTTTTGTCTTACTATATGTGGCTGGTTCACCCGTTGGCTGAACCATGCTTAAAGTCATATTTACGTACTGAAGAGATTGCTCTAATAAATCTTGATTTAATTCATTTCTGCTCTTTAAGGCTTCGTAGGCTTTAACTAGCTTTTCTTGAAGAGAAAACAGCTTATCTTTCTCTAACTCGTCAGCTTGCTCAAGAACATCTGATACCGTAACATTTGCAAACTTGATTAATCTTTCTTTTTCAATCACTTGAAGTTTTTTCACTTGAATATCTTCTTCTTTTAATAGAAGGTCCAGCGCTTTCATGTCACCCGTTTTTAGAGCTTCTGTTTTCCGTTCACCTAGAGAAAGAAGATCTTCATGTGATTTAAACAAACGTTCAAGCAATGATGTCATTTGTGCAGTTTCCATGGAAACCTCCTAGGATTTACGCCAGAAATCAATAATTGATTTCGCTGTTTCAGAAATCTTCACTTTATATGTGCCGTTTTCCACTTGTTGTTTGATCTCGTTTACTTTATCAACACGTTCTTGTTCAAACTTAGAAGTAGATAAAAGCTTTTTAGCTTCATCTGAAATTTGAATTTCATCTTTTTTGAAAACAGACTGTTTTTGATCTTGTTTCATATCTTGCACCTGTTTTTTGTATGGATTGTTTTGTATGGAATTGAAGTTGTTTATACGCATTTATCGTCACCTCTTTTTTTAGAAGAAAAACCGAACTCTTTACTAGAAGTATCGGTTAATAATTAAAATTCTTTAAGATATACAGCAAATATAGGTTAATTGTCATCTGTATGGTAAGAAGGTAATGCTTCTTCTTGCTTCCGTTTGATAAAATCTTCAATCGAAAGATCTGATTTGATTCTAGTCTTGCATTCTTCACAAAGACGGCCATCATTAATTGGTGATTGGCACCCATCACAAGGATATGTGAAGTTAGGGTATCCCTTTACTCGAATTCTTCCTTGATGGATAAATTGAATAATTTTATTTTCTGGAACCTTTGTACCTACGCTAACATCGAGTAAGGTAGAATTACGATTTTCACTTTTTCGAATGAATCTGTACACTGTATCATATTGTCTTTCCTCTTCAAGATAACACACATCACAGTTATCTCGGATTACTTTCACAAAAAGTTTTCCGCATTGGGGACAGTTCATTAAATTGCCCATGTTCGTTCCGCTCCTTAGCATTTCTTTCTCCTTTATATATCGGAAAGTGCTAAGAAGTATTTAACAGGTCATAAGGTTTAATTTATCTCGCTAATGTAAAGGAAGATACACTATTCGCTCCAGCGTCTACTAAGACTTTTGCCGCATAACGAAGAGTGCTCCCTGTTGTATAAACATCATCCACAAGCAAAATGTCTAACTCCTTAACGCTTGAACCCTCTATTAATTCAAAAGGATTAGCTTTTTTCTTCAACCGATCTTGCCGATTCTTTTTACTTTGTTTTTCTTCATGATTTGTTCGTTTTAAAAGCAACTGTACTTTTGAGCTAAATCCTGTTGCTAATAATTCCGCCTGATTAAATCCCCGTTCATATTGTCGTTCATCACTTAACGGAATAGGAACGACGATCTGTTTTCTATAGAATGTTTTGGCTAAAGCTTTAGCTGGTACATGAAATGCTTTAACAATTTCTGCGTCGCCACGGTATTTAAGCTTGGAAACAAGCTCTTTCAAAAAGTCATTATAGACATAAAGCGACCGGTTTTTTAATAAGACCCCACACCATTCCTCATCCTCTTCCCATCGAACACAGTCGGAACAGAGATCTGCTTGTCGATATTCCTCGGGAAATAATGAAAATGATCGACCACATATTCTACAAATATCTCCCTTTATTAATTTTAGCATTTCAATACATGGCTGGCACAATATCGGCTGGCGATATACCCCTAACAACATAGCCCATGACCATGTTTCTGAATAAGATTGATGACAAAACAAACAATAACTCAAAATCCTGCCTCCTTATTCATCTCTTTAATATGTTTAACTGCCTTTATCATGCTTAATGATTTCCCATAATGAAAAAAGATTACTTGCCCACTATGGTCTTCTTTCTTCCTTCCCGCTCTTCCAGCCATTTGAACGAGTGCACTTTCAGAAAAAACATTGTGATCTGCTCCGAATATCGCGACATCTAAAAAGGGTACGGTCACACCACGTTCTAAAATTGTTGTAGTGATTAGGATTGATATTTCATTTTTACGAAAGGCTTCTACTTTTTCTTTTCTAAGAGGATCTTCTGCATAAACAAAATCTACTTTTACTTCTACATGCTTCCTTACCAACTCAGTCACTTTTTCAATAATAGAAACGGATGGCACAAAAATCATAGCTCGACGTCCGCTAGATGCTTGAAGCTTTAACCACTTTAAAAAAGCTGGTGGAAGTTTGCCCCGCTCTAATCTTTTCTTCCACTCACCACCCCAAACGATCTTCGGAACCGGTAATGGAAATCCATGAAATCGCATCTGAATTTTGACGGATGGCACTTCTTTTTTCATTTTCGACGATGGTGTTGCGGAAAGATATAACTTGAAATGATGAGGTTTTACAGCAGCCAAAACAGCATGTTGGAGGGTTTGATCATAGGAATACGGAAAAGCATCCACTTCATCCACGATCATTATATTAAACGCTTGTTTAAATCTGAATAACTGATGGGTTGTAGAAATCACAAGTTGAGCAAGAATATCGCGTTCTTCAGAACCGCCATAATAGCTGGCAATACACGTATTTGGAAATACAGCTTTTAATCGAGGAGTTAATTCTAGTACAACATCCGTTCGAGGAGTCGCAATACAAACTCTGTAGCCATTCTTTAATGCAGTTTCGATTCCTTTAAAGAGCACCTCCGTTTTACCCGCACCACAAACTGCCCAAATGAGCAATTCACCACTCTTCCCAACTTGTTCAACAAAACGATCCGATGCAACTTGCTGACCCTTCGATAACTCACCTTCCCACACTAAGTCATTCACATTATCCCATTTCACATCAGGTCCGATCCAAGAAATCAGGGGTGTACACATACTCACTCGACCCATCATGATGCAATTTCGGCAATAAAAACATCTTTCACTTTTACATCGAAAACACGAAAATGAAGCAAATAGATGATCCTTTTCATTCCCGCAGCGATTACAGTGCCAGCCATATTTGTTTTTTCGTATACCAGGATTATATTTCAAATAGCCTCTTTCAAAATGGTTGTGGATTATTTCTAAAGGAAGGTTGATTTCATCTAATAGAAGCATTTTACCGAAGAGAATTTGCTGAAGTTTTTCATCATAGTCAAAGTTTTGTTCAAAAGGACTTTCTTCAAATTCAGGAAGTTCACAAAAAGGTACTGCTTTTAGATCGGGGTCATCTACTAAGCATTCGGGGGCAACAGTTAAACGATTGTTTAAAATAAAGGAGACAAACCTCATTGTGTCGTCTCCCAAAGTGTTAGAGATTTTATCATATGCATCTCTCCATTATTATTCTTTAATCCACGTGATTCCAAGCGAGCCTTCACCTAAGTGTGTTCCGATGACTGGTCCAAAGTAACTGATTGAAACGTCAGCATTCGCAAATTTCGCACGAAGTTCTTCGGCAATTTCAACGGCTTCCTCTTCACGCTTCGCATGAATGACTGAAATAGAAGCTTTTTCATCTGTTTTCAAATCTTCATCCATCAAATCAAAAATCCGCTTTAACGCTTTCTTTTTTGTTCTCACTTTTTCAAAAGGTACGATTTTTTTATCATCGAAATGAAGAATGGGCTTGATTTGCAATAGATTACCTACTAATAATTGTGCGATATTCAGACGGCCACCACGGTGCAAATGATTCAAATCATCGACTACAAAATAAGCAGGTATGCCTTTATTTTTCATTTGCAAAAGATGATTCATAATTTCGAATCCGTTCATGCCATCTCTAGCAAGTTCTGCGGCTTTCAACGCATAAAAACCTTGTGGTGAGCAGCTGATTTCTGAATCAAATACATGAAGCTTGATTCCATCAACCATCTCGCCTGCAGCGACTGCACTTTGATATGTCCCGCTAATTCCACTAGATAATGTAATCATCACCGCTTCATCATATTCCTCTGAAAGATCTTCCAGCAATTGAACAAGCTCTCCGATTACTGGCTGAGAGGTTTTTGGCATGGTATCGTTTCTTTCAACCATCTCATAAAAGTCATCTGCTTTTATCTCAACTTCTTCTTTGTACGTTTCGTTTTCAAAAATAACGTTGAGGGGAATCATTACAATATTTTGTTCGCTGCGGATATGTTCAGGTATGTAGGATGTACTGTCTGTAATGATAACTACCTTGCTCATAAGTTTTGCCCTCGCTTTATGTTTAATCTTGTTTTTTACACCTTTTTCAGTTTACAACATCGAATAGAATCATTCACAGAATAAAGGTTTATCTATAACAATTATTCTCTTGCTTACCAACTTTTCCTTCAAGTGTTTTCGACAAGATCAGATGAGTTTTCTAGAAAAATGACAAATGGAGCAAGGCAATCCGCCGATTTTCTTTTAATAAAATCATTGATTTCTAACGTTTCGGTTAATCTTTTCCTTATTTCAATCCTTTTTTATATTCCAATGTATATAAAAAATTTATAATCCCACAGTTAAATTCCTTATTCCCAGGCTTTTCTTCCTAAATACCACATTTTTTAATGAGAATGCCAGACTTTTAAAAGCTCATTCCACACTTTTTCCTCATTTAACCACGAACCGCTAATTTTCGACACCCTGCGTAAAAAAGTTAATCTCCAAACAAAAAGACCCTCACTTTTACATGAAGGCCCTCAAACGTAAATTTATTGTATTAACGTACCTTTACCCAGCCGTTTTTGATGGCTTCTACTACAGCCTGTGTACGGTCGTTTACGTTCATTTTTTGCAAAATGTTACTTACGTGGTTTTTAACCGTTTTTTCACTGATATAAAGTTCTTCACCAATCGTACGGTTGCTTCGTCCATCAGCTAGTAGCTGAAGCACTTCACACTCACGGCGTGTTAAGATATGCAATGGCTTGCGGTATTCCACTTCCACAAAGCCTGCTTTGTTTTGTTGTGTCTTATTTGAAGTAGATAAGCGGCGGAACTCATTCAACAAGTTGTGTGTGATTTTCGGATGCAAGTAAGCTCCTCCATCAGCTACCACTCTTACTGCTTCGATCAGGGAATCTGCATCCATTTCTTTTAACAGATAGCCGGAAGCACCTGTTTGAACCGCATGGGATACATACGTTTCATCATCATGGATGGAAAGGATGATAACCTTCGTGTCGGGAGACTTTTCCACTAATCTTCGTGTCGCTTCAACACCATTAACATTCGGCATGTTAATATCCATCAAAACCACATCCGGGTTATGATCACGTACGATTTCTTCTGCTTCTGATCCATCGTCACCTTCTGCCACTACAGAAAATTGATCTTCCATATCTAATATACGCTTTACACCTTCACGGAACAATCTGTGGTCATCAATGATGGCAATTCTTGTTTTCTCAGGTGCTGAGGCGTTGCTTTCGTACACATTAATTGAATTCATGTGTGAACCCTCCTAGTCTCGAATGGGAATTTGAATGTAAACACTTGTACCGAAGTTCAAGCGGGAATTAACTTTAATTGTTCCTTCGAGTAGATCAACACGTTCACGCATACCCATCATTCCAAAAGAATTCGTTTTGGAAGGCTGTGACGTATCAAATCCTTTACCATCATCTCGGACATAAATGGAGACGAACTTCTTGGTAATCTCGAGTTTAACTTGGATCGTTTTCGATTCAGAGTGTTTGACTGCATTATTGACTGATTCTTGAATCAGCCGGAAAATCGCAATCTCCATTTTATGATGGAAACGCCGCGACTCACCC
Source organism: Fictibacillus barbaricus (assembly GCF_031457135.1). GTDB lineage: Bacteria > Bacillota > Bacilli > Bacillales > Fictibacillaceae > Fictibacillus > Fictibacillus barbaricus_A. The sequence continues at coordinate 288,116 of NZ_JAVDWA010000003.1, forward strand.
ATTGCTTGCAGTTCAATATCCATCCCTGTGCTTTCTTTAAGATTTCGTAAATACTTATCTAAAGTTGGAACGATACCGAGATCGTCTAATGCCATCGGACGCAGATCATAAATAATCCTGCGAACTTCTTTCAGCGATTCCCGAATCATAACCCTTAAGTCTTTAATTTCGGCACGGGCTGCGTCTGTTCCTCTTTCGACAAAGATTTTCTCTAAGAGTTCTGAACGAATTAGCATGTTGGCCATTAACTGTGCCGGTCCATCATGAATTTCACGCGATAAGCGTTTTCGCTCTTCTTCTTGTGCTTCAATGATTTGAAGACCAAATTCCTGTTTTTGCTTGGCATCCCGAACGAGCTCATTAATCTTGCGCAAATCACCGTTCAGATAATTCAAGACAACTGAAATTTGACCTGAGAGATTCTCTGCCTTTTGAACCGTTTCCTGTAGTCCAAGAATCCGCCTCTCCAGCTCGTCTCTCTTTTCTCTAAGCTGCTTTTCCGTCTGTCTTATAATCGACAGGTCAATTTGATACTTGTTGGCATTCTCATAAGCGTCACGAATATCGGATTCGCTGTACTTCTGAAAATGCTTGCTCACTTCTGCAAGCCGTGTTCTGGCAAGCATGGCATGATTTTCAGTAAGATCAACCTTACTGATTACTTCTACAACCTGTGCTTTTACCGCTGCCAAATCACGCTGCAGCTGCTGATATTGCTGACGAGAATTTTCATTAATCTCAAAAATTTGAGATTGGCTTTCTGTTACAGTATCGATGGTTTTATTTAAAATTCCGTCTAATAAATGCGGATCTATCGCTAATTTTGCTGCAGACATGTAAATTTCCTCCAATTAAAACGATAAAGAAATACAAACGGAAGTTCTAGAACCATCTTACCTAATTATGAAATAGGACTTCTTATCCATGAAAGTAGTGTAATCATGAAAGAAAAAAATCCACCTTATATAGTACATTCGGCAAGATGTGGAATTTTATGACTTTTTCTGATAAAAAAGTTTACCGATTTGTATGAATATAAATATCACCTTATAATGAAGAATATCATGTATTCCAACGAGATTAAAGATTATTCGACAATTTTGACAATAAAAATTTAATTCTTTACCGTCTTAAAGGAGATATAATATGCTATCCGACTATCTTACTGTTAAAGAAACCGGCCATAATGAGATCATTATTGATAAATCTCGGTTCATTGCCCATATTGCCAGAGCCACAACCGAAGAAGAAGCCGCCGCATTCATACAAGCCATCAAAAAAGAACATAATAGTGCGACCCATAATTGCTCTGCCTATTTAATTGGAGAAACCGACAATATCCAAAAAGCCAATGATGATGGTGAGCCGAGTGGTACTGCTGGTGTTCCCATGCTTGAAGTTATCAAGAAACGCCAGCTGAAAGATACTGTCGCCGTTGTTACCCGTTACTTTGGAGGCATCAAATTAGGAGCCGGCGGATTGATCCGCGCTTACGGAAAATCCGTCTCAGAAGGATTAAATTCAATCGGGGTTGTAAATCGGCAGCTGCACCAAATTGTCCATATCCTAGTGGATTACACCCTCATAGGCAAAATGGAGAATGAGCTTAGAAACTCTGACTATCCGATAAAAGAAATGAACTATACAGAAAAAGTGGAAATTCAAATGTACGTACCGATAAATGATACAGAGACATTTCGCGAATGGATCACAGAACTATCTAATGCACAGAGCGAAATATTATTTGGGGCCAAGGATTATTTGGAAATAGATGTGAAATGATAATGATATCCCCATCTATTTATTTGATCCGCCGAAACGTATAATGTTAATTTTTCGACATTGTTTTTTTAATGAAATGGGATATGTTATGATCAAGAAGTTGTACAGGGATACTATCACTCCAATTTATGATTGGGTTTAAGGAGTTTAGAGGTATATGAATCAACAAAAACCAACAAGACAGCGTAGAAGAAGACGTAAGCGAAGTCCTTTTCGTCGTCTTATACGATTCGTTGCATTAATCGCTATTTTATTTTTTATTAGTGCAGCTAGTTATGGCGGATACTTGGCATACAAAATAAAAGCAAACGCTGATAAAAGCTATGTCGATACAAAAAAATCCGATCTTCGAATGGATAATGTAAAACTTGGAAAAGATCCCGTTACCATATTGTTAATTGGAATAGAGAATTACCAAGAAGGTGATGTCGGACGAGCAGATGTTATCAAGCTCATCACCATTAATCCAGAAACAAAAGAAGCTGCTATGGTTAATATTCCGCGTGATACAAGAACGTATCTATCATCAATAGACAGAAAAGATAAAATTAATCACTCTTATGCATATGGGAAAAAAGGCGAGAGAGAAAAAGCTGTAATGGAAGCAACAGAAAATCTTATGGGTATTCCGATTGATTATTTTGTTTCAACAAACTTTAATGGCTTTGAAGATGTCGTTGATGAATTAGGCGGAATTACGGTAGATGTACCATTTGATTTTAAGCAAGGATCATTTAAACGAATGATTACCTTCAAAAAAGGTCCTATGAAGATGGATGGTGAGGAGGCACTTGCTTTTGTACGTATGCGTAAGCAGGACCCTCGCGGAGATATAGGAAGAAACGAACGTGAAAGTGAAGCAATTCGTGCGATCATGGATGAAGCGATCTCTGTTCGTTCAATTACTAAAGCCGATAACGTAATCGATCAGCTTGGGAACAATGTAAAAACAAATATTACAACTACAGAAATGTTTGCGATGAGAAACTTCTACAAAACGATTAAAAACAAAGAGATAAAACCGATACAGCTTGAAACGTACCCAGAAACAATTAATGGGATCTCGTATGAAATTCCAAGAGATGAATCCATTCAAGAAATCAGAAAGAAGCTATCGAAAATCCTGAATATTGAAGATGAAGTTCCTAAAACCGATAATTCAAATGAATAATCAAAATGGCCCCGGTTTACTGGGGTTATTTTTTTTGATGTACTTTACTAAGTATATTTAAAAATGGGGTAAATCTCTCGTTTACTAACCCAATTTTTTCAGCCAAGAATTGCAGGAACAGGACTAACAGTAAAATAATCACGATCGTTCCTCTAAGCGTTGTTAAAGGTAATATGATGGCTGTTGCACTAAACATTAAACCCATCCCATAAATGAACAAAACCGTTTTTCGATGTGATAAACCCTTTTTTAATAAACGATGATGCAGATGACCTTTATCAGGCTTTACGATAGACTGTTTATTCACAATTCTTCTAATGATGGCAAAAGCTGTATCAAAAATCGGAACTCCTAACAAAAGAATGGGAACGATAAAACTAAATAATGTAACGCTTTTATAAAGACCCAGCAGTGAAAGAATTGCTATACAATAACCAAGAAATAGCGCTCCTATGTCCCCCATGAATATCTTTGCTGGATGAAAATTATATAAAAGAAATCCAACCACACTTCCAAAGATAATGATTGAAATCGTAAATATCATTTCTTTTCCACTTAAGAAAGCCATCACTCCAATTGTAAATACAATAATAGATGATGTTCCGGCAGCCAATCCATCTAACCCATCAATTAGATTAATGGCATTTGTTATAGCGATAATCCAAAAGATCGTTAAGGGATAGGAAAAATAGCCAATTTCGAAAGCACCTATAAAGGGAATATTAATAATTTCAATGATCAGCCCGCTCATCACAACCAGCATACCAGCTACCGCTTGAGCAATCAGTTTTTTGAGTGCCGATAAATGATAAATGTCATCAGCAAATCCAAGTAAAATGATGACTAAAGCACCTAACGTAATTCCCAGAATTTGTTTTTCAAATAATCCGCTTAATAAAAATCCAATACCAACACCAATCACAATGCTGAGTCCGCCTAATCTCGGCATAACTTTTGTATGCACTTTCCTTTGGTTCGGTTCATCTACCGCGTTTATTTTTATTGCCAGCCGAATAACGAGAGGAGTTACTGCGATAACGGTTAAAAAACATAGTAAACCAATTAAAAATGGGTTGTTTATCATACATTCGCCCTCAATCATTGATTTTGCTTCCATCCTATAGAGTTCCATGAAATGGGTTCATTTACTTATGTAAGTTTTTTCCGTAAATGGGTTGAATAAAGTTGATTTTGGGCATAATAAAAAAACTTGCTATATAAGCAAGTTTTTATTATTTTTCAATTTTAATTTGTTGTGTAGAATTTGAATTGAATACTTTTTTCCAAATGAATAATAGTGGTCGATACTTGTAATGCACAAGTCCGATCAGCTCAGCTATTAATTCAAGTAAAACTAACAATCCAGCTGTAATAGCTATGGCTCCCCAAACTGTTGTGGATGAGAAAATAGCTGCAGCAAAACTGAAGATAATACTAAGACCGTAAATCAACAATACCGTATTTCGGTGTGATAGACCTAATTGAAGCAATCGATGATGTAAATGGCCTTTATCAGGTGCTGAGATAGGCTGTTTATTTGCTAACCTTCTAATGATTGCAAACGTTGTATCAAATACAGGTACTCCTAAAATGATAATCGGAACGACAAAACTAAACAATGTAACACTTTTATATAAACCGAGCAGCGAAAGTACTGATATGCAATATCCTAAAAACAATGCTCCTGTATCACCCATGAAAATTTTAGCTGGATGAAAGTTAAAAAATAAGAATCCAATTGTAGAACTTAATACGATAAGTGACAATGTAAGGATCATCATATTACCATTTAATCCGGCCATGATGGCAATAGTCGAGATAACAATAGCAGATATTCCACCTGCAAGTCCGTCCAGGCCATCAATAAGATTGATCGCATTTGTAATGGCTAAAATCCAAAATATCGTAATTGGATATGCCCAGATTCCTAAATCGAACTTTCCGACAAAAGGAATACTTATAAAATCAATTGTTAATCCTGTTCCTACAATAACTAATGCAGCAAGCAGCTGTCCTAAAAGTTTCATTTTTGGTGAGATTGTTAATTTATCGTCGAGAAGACCAACAATCACGATAATAATCCCGCCTAATGTGATACCTGATACAGCTTGATATTGGAGACCTGCAGTAAAATATCCAGCTACTACACCTATTACAATTGCAAGGCCGCCTAATCTCGGCATTACTTTTTGATGTACTTTTCTTTTGTCTGGTTTGTCTGTCACACCAATCAAAATGGCTAACTTAATAACAAATGGTGTAACAAGCAAAACAGTTAGGAACGAAATAAAGCTTGTTAACAGCAATGTTTTCATTATATCCCCTCTTTATTACAAATCACTTTTGTATATGAATTTCATTTATTTTTAGCATTCGTCGAAATATCTGTGTACCTAAGATGAAATTATAAAGATAAACTTTCAAATACACAACCAATAACAAAGAATTTTCATATTCTCTTTACATTATATTTTTCGACAAAATCTTACAATAACTGTCCTTACTTTATTTTAATTGATAATTTCCTTATTATTATTAACGATAAACCTATTAACTGTAATAAATTCAAAACATTGCAAAAAAAGTTACAGTTCTATAACACTCATGTAAAACACTAGTATACCGGATAATAAGCGTCTTAGATTATGATATACTCAGTTATTGTGATAGGAGAAATGGAAAGGAGTTTATGCGCGCTACATGTTATATTCAAAGACACAAAAAAGTCTAATTTATCAGGTTATTACAGCCTTACTATTTTCTTTGCTGATGGGGTGGATCGTTACCTCAAGCATATTTACAGTTAACTCGAATAAAATCCTTCTTTTACCTGGATTTTTAATTTTGTGCTTGCTGATTTTTATTGCTTGCAAACCATTTCTAAATAAACATTCTTTCTTGGAAAACCTGTTGTATTTACTAATCATCAGTTCCTTTTTCGGTCCTGCTGTAGCAAGTGTAAATATTGGTCCATTCAGCTTATTTCCATATAGACTTTTATTTTTAATTGCGCTTCCTGTATTTTTCTTCAAATATTTTCAGAAGGATCAGTTAACTCCCTGGTCAAAAATAAATGTGAAAAATATCATCATGTTTCATGTGGTCTGGGTTACCTATGCCCTTATCTCATTAATATGGGCTAAAACGATTAAAGCAGGAATAGCTGATTTTGTCTTTTTAGTTATTGGGATCAGTTTAATTCTTTTCGTTACCTTCGTTTTTAAAAGAGAGCGAGATTATGTAAATTTACTATACATTTGGGTAGCGATGTTTCTTTTACTCTTGATCTTTGGATTAATCAATCATTTAACTTTAATCCATTTTCCGACTTCAAGATTTTACGGAATAGACACCTATCAGAAATCCATTCCAACATCTGTCTTCGCAAATGAAAATGATTTTGCCAGTTTTATATCGATCAGCTTCTTTTTTGCATTAGCTCTAGCCAATCACACGAAGCATTTAATCGTAAAAGCTGGAGCAGCAGGGATCATGCTTTTTTCGCTTTATATTATGTCTCTGACGTCTTCCAGAGCAAATTATATTGCAATATTGCTTGGACTAGTATTCTGGTTTCTGTTTTTAACTTCACGTAACATTAAAAAAATCATTATACTTGCTGGTGCTTTTATAGGAATACTTGCCATTCTAGCTGTTCCTCATAAAATATATAATGCTTTTATTTCAGTATATGGTTTGATTGCAACACTTGGGAATAATACAGAAGGCAGTTCAGTTGATATTCGCATCAACCTGATAAAAAATTCTTTTCATTTTATAAGCGAATCTCTTGGCTTTGGTATTGGTGCAGGAAACTCTGAGTATTATATGAAAGAATTTGCGCTGTATCCTACTCATACAATTATCAATATTCATAATTGGTGGATTGAAATGATGGTCAATTATGGTATTTTTATATTTACAGGCTATTTGCTTATCTATGTAGGATTGATTTATTATTTGTTTAATATCTTTAGAGAATCTACCGGTAACAATCGCATGATAGCTGAGGCTTTGTGTACAGCACTTATAGCCTTTTTCTTAGCAAGTATTAGCCCTAGTTCTCAAATTACATTGAATTATTTATGGCTGTTGTTTGCTTTTGCTATTGGCTTTATTAATTATTGGAGATCAAGTCAGTTGAATATGGCCTATCATTCAACTTTAAAATCGGAGGAAAACATATGAAAGAAACGTTAGACAGAATATTAGCAAGACTAAAAAAATGGTTTATCTTATTAATTCTAATCCCAATATTAGCTGCTGGTGCGGCTTATTTGTTTCAAAAGGAAGGACCGTCATCTTATACGGCGAATGCAGAAATTCAACTAGCTACATTTGACAAAGATAGCAATCAATTTGACTATACTGATGCAGAATATGCAAAAACGTATATAACTAGTGACAAATTTATTGAAAAGCTAAAAAAGGAAGATTCAAATATAGATCCAGGTAATATTAAATCAAAAGTAACTTTTGTCATTAAGCCAGCTAAAGTACTTGGCCTTAGTTATACCGGTAAGAACGCAAAAGAAGCTAAAAAGACACTAGAATTAGTTGTGAATCAATATATTAATGATTCAAAAGATGCTAAAGAAGATATTGAAAAATTTTACAAAAATTCAAAGTCAGAAGCTGGACCTCAAAAACCTAAGACCAAAAGTGAATATGACATTATCATATTTGGTTTACATGAAGCTAAAGTCTTAAAAAACGTAGATATCGACACAGTGCAAGAAAGCGCAAAGACGAAAACTGTATTCGGCTTTTTGATTGGTTTAATGATTAGTTTTATGATTCTCCTTTTGCCAGAAGTATTTAGAAAATAATAATCTTAATATCTTAAAACACCTTCCGACTTTTATATGTCGAAAGGTGTTTTTTGCATTTTTATTCAAAATTCCCTAAAGAAAGTGAATAACAACCCGATAATGATTATGAACGATAGTTATACAAAAATAATGTAAATATGATATATATTGTATAATTTTATCTTATTTTGTAAATTCATGTCCGTTGTTTTACTATTTTTGGTAGAATTTAATTAGTAATGATTTACTTTAATTAGGGGGAGATCTTTTGAAGAAAAGCAAGAAGATTAATAGACTGTTTGTTTCCACTCTATTAATTTCGTCCATTGTATTTACACCCGTAAGTAAAAGTTCAGCCGCAGAACCATCCGTATCCATTAAATTAAAAAATTACATAGGTAACAAAACTGCATTAAACATTAATACACAAGGAGAGTACAGAATAAATACAGACAATTCATTACGACTTGATGGAGCTAACCGTTTTGTCGTGGCTTCGAAAGTTTCCGGAAATAGTTGGGGCAATAGTGCTGAGACTGTCATTTTAGCAAACTATGATGCCTTTGCTGATGCTCTTTCAGCTGCACCGTTAGCTTACAAATACAAAGGTCCTATTTTATTAACTCAGAAAAACTTTTTAACGGCAGATACAAAAAAGGAAATTCAAGATATCAAGCCTAGCCAAGTCATCATTGTTGGTGGAACTGGAAGTGTTTCTAATCAAGTAATCAACGACATTAAAAATATTAGCAGTAACATTTCTGTAAGAAGAATTGGCGGAGCTGACCGTTTTGAGGTTGCCCAAAAAATCTCTAGTGAATTAGGTACTCCAGGAACGTCTATTGTTGCAAATGGATTGAATTTCCCTGATGCATTAGCAATCGCACCCTATGCAGCAAGAAAAGGATATCCGATTCTTTTAACTCAACCGGACAAATTACCGACTAAAACTGCATCAGCGTTAAAGTCGAACAAAACGACTAAAACGATAGTCGTAGGTGGAGAGGCGAGTGTAAGTAAATCAGTTGCTAGTAAACTCCCAAATGCTGACCGAATAGGAGGAGCAAACCGTTTTGAAGTTGCTGCAAACATTTTAAAAGAATTAAAGATGAGTCCTGATAAAGCATTTGTCGCTACTGGACTTACGTTTGCTGACGCATTAACTGGTTCTGTTTTAGCAGCAAAACAAAATGCTCCATTGCTGTTAACAATGCCTACTTATGTTCCTGCTGCTACCAAGGATGTAATTAACTCGAAAGCCATCTCTGATTTTACGGTTTTAGGCGGAACGGCATCTGTTTCCCCTAGCGTTATGGCAGATCTGCCTGCAGTCTTAGATGATAATACCGATTATACGATTAAAAAAGCTGGTGAAGATCTTGTCTTATATAAAGGATCTACAATAATTAAAGATTTCAATGCATCTTCTTTCACTTTAAGTCCAGATCAGTATGGTACTTCTTCTGTTATTGAACTCGACAACAATTTATCTTATCTTGGTGATATGACATTTGCGGTTGAAGGCAGCTATATTAGACCCACTAACGACAACGTTCCTTTGGAAGATTACCTGAAGGGTGTATTACCAGGCGAAATGAGTTATTCATGGGAAAAACAAGCCTTAAAAGCCCAGGCTATAACAGCTAGAACGTTCGTTTATAGAAAAGGTGACATGGCTATTGATGACACACAATCAAACCAAGTATATAAAGGCTACATTTGGGGTTCTAATGAATATGGGACAAGCAATTCAGCTGTAACTGAAACGAAAGGTATTATTTTGACTCACCCTTCAGAAGTGACAAGTAAAAACCCAATGGGTGTTGCTCAAACATTCTACTACTCTTCAAATGGTGGTCAAACATTATCAAACATGAACTCTTGGGGAACGGCAAGACTTCCTTATTCAATGTCAGTTGAAGATACATTTGACGTAAAAAATGCAAGTAAATACAGTTATTATAAAGGTGATTGGTCATATGAATTAAAGAAAACTCAGATTGACACCTCAAAAATTGATTATACAACTGCGACATCAATAAATAACTGGTGGAATAATGCGAGCGAAACTGATTCAAAAATAATGACACAATTCAAAACGATGCTAAAAGCTGACGGGTACGCTTATATCCCGAAAACATCAGATATAAAAATCATTAAAATAGATAATGTGGATTTCACAACATCTTTTGATGAAGATAACAGATTAGATGGATCCATTACTTTCAAGTACCTTGAAAAAACATCTAACGGTTATGCAATGGCTGATAACAAATTATCGGTTAAAACACTTACCGTTAAACGCCGTTCATATGATATTCGCAACATGATTGGTTCAAGCATTATGTACAGTCCTTATATCAAATCTGTTACTAATAATACGGATCGATTCGTAGTCAATGGAGCCGGTTATGGTCACGGAATCGGTATGAGCCAATTTGGAGCAAAGCAAATGGCAGCTGAAGGTAAAGATTACAATTTTATATTGGATTTTTACTATCCAACAACAGTACAAAAAGATATTTATTAAAAAACAAAAAGCACACGACGAGGTCGTGTGCTTTTTGTTTAGTCTTGATTTCTTAACAATTGATTTTCAGGAACTTTTCTTAATACGCGGGCAGGAGAACCAACTACTAGGTTTTCCTTTTCTACATTTTTCGTTACAACACTTGCTGCAGCTACTGTTCCGTCTTCCTCAATTACTTTACCAGGGAGAATTGTAGAATTAGCTCCTACACGCCCTCCATTTTTGATTGTTACACCTTTAAATTTATCATAGCGTTCTTTAGATCTTGCCATATAATTATCGTTTGTTGTAACAACATACGGTGCGATAAACACGTTATCTCCAAGTTCTGAATAAGCAGTGATGTAACAGTTTGTTTCAAGCTTACACTTTACTCCTACTGTACAATCATTCTCTACTGATACGCCGCGGCCAACAATCGTTTTTTCACCGATTGATACACGTTCACGAACCGTGGCTAAGTCTGCTACAAAAACATCATCAGCTAGTTCAGCATTTGCATAAATAATTGCAGAAGTTCCGATCGTAACTCCTGAACCGATTACAGTTGGAGGAAGTTTTTTGACTTCTGGCAGAATAGAGTTTTTAGCGCGTGTAGGCTGCTTCCCGATCACTGCATTATCTTGAATGATACAATGATTTCCGATTGTTACTCCATCATAAATAACAACATTGTGTCCAATCGTTACATTTTCACCTAATTTAACATCATCACCGATTACTACGTTTTGACCTTTTTGTACTGTCATCAGAGACACCTTCTTCCGTTAATATGTAAAACAGTGTTCACCCAAAGTACGAGTGAACACTTTTTTTGTTATTAGTTTTTATTATAAAATTCAGCAATTTTTTCTACTACATATTGCTGTTGTTCTACTTTTAATTCTGGGAACATCGGTAAAGAAATTGCTTCAGCAGCTGCTTTCTCCGTTTCCGGCAGATCTCCCTCTTTATATCCTAACTCTGCAAATACAGGCTGTAAGTGCAAAGGTTTTGGATAATAGATCATTGTAGAAACGCCTTGTTCTTGTAAATATTTTTGAAGCTCGTCACGACGTTCTACACGAATTGTATACTGGTGGAAAATATGGTGGTTGTAATCTGCAATAAATGGTGTTACTACTTTATCACCTAACTGCTCATTTAACAGCTTCGTATAATTCTCTGCTTTCTCTCTGCGAAGATCGCTCCACTCATCAAGATGTGGGAATTTCACATTAAGGATAGCAGCTTGCAGCTCATCTAAACGGCTGTTGTATCCAAGTACATGGTGGTAATATTTCGGCTTACTTCCGTGTACACGGATAACACGCATTTTTTCAGCAAGCTCATCATCATTCGTAACAACCATTCCGCCGTCACCATATGCACCAAGGTTCTTTGTTGGGAAGAAGCTGTAAGTTGCAGCAGTTCCAAGCTCACCTACGCTCTTGCCTTTGTATTTAGAACCGATTGCTTGGGCAGCATCTTCTACGATTCCTAAGTTATGTTTTTTAGCAATTTCTACGATAGCATCCATATCAGCCATTTGACCATAAAGGTGAACAGGAACAATCGCTTTTGTTTTGTCAGTTACAGCTGCTTCAATTTTTGCTGGATCAATGTTGAAAGTCTTTGGATCACAGTCAACGAATACTGGTGTTGCACCAGCACGGGCTACAGCTCCAGCTGTTGCGAAGAACGTGAAAGATGGAACGATTACTTCGTCTCCAGGTCCTACGTTTAAGGCAGTCAATGCGATATGGATCGCATCACTTCCGTTAGCCACCCCAATACCATGATTGACATTGCTATATTTCGCTACATCCGCTTCAAGTTTTTTTACGTTGTCGCCCAAAATAAATCTTGCATTGGACATTACGTCTTCCATTGCTGGCAGGATGTCGTTTTTAAGGTTTTGATATTGTTCTGTAAGATCAAGCATAGGTACTTTCATTACATTTAACCTTCTCTCTTCAAATTATTAATGATTGTTATTAGCATTTCTACATCATTCAGAATATATGAATGAGCTTTGTTTTTCAATCTATGACAATCTTTCATATAATTCAATCAGGCGTTCGCTTTCTTTCTCCCAATTGTATTTTTCTTCGATTGCCCGTCTTCCGTTCTTCCCCATCTCAGCAGCTTTTTCAGGGTTATCCAGTATGGTTTGAATCGCTTTTGCAATTTCCTCAATGTTTAAAGGATCTACGCAGATGCCGCATTCATTAGCGCTAACGATTTCTTCCCAAAGCGGGAAATTTGAAGCAATAACCGGAAGACCAGCTGACATGTATTCGAACAGCTTGATAGGATAAGAAACGACAAAACGCGGCTCTGGATGCAATAATACGAGCCCTGCATCAGCATGACTAAGCTCTTCTTTCACTTCTTGCCGATTTAGAAATCCAAGATAATTCACATACTTCCATCCACTCATCTTTTTCACTTCATCCTCTAATGAGGCAGGTGCAAAAGATCCTCCTAAGCGGAATGTTACCGGCAGTTTTTCGTTGACCTTCTCAACAGAAGAAATCATTTCTTTTATGCCTCGTAAAAGATAAATACCTCCTAGATAAACAACACTTCTTTGTTTATTTTCAGTTGGAGATGCTGTTTCTGCGCTATCCATCCCTTTCATGAGCTCTTGAAGCAGTGGATAGTTATGAATCGTAACAGTATTTGGATTATATGTTTTAAAACGTTCATTGATATAGGGTGTAGCTGTTACAACCGCATCAAATCGCTTGGACGCATACCTTTCAAAACTTTTAGCGCCATAAGCTACACTTTTTCGGAAAGGAGTTGGAATCCACTGCTTTGAAAGCACTTGTTCAGGCAGATCCTCATGAACATCGTAGATCACTTTTTTTCCTTTTCCTTTAAGCTTAAGTCCGATAGGCATTAGTTCTGGATCATGAAAATGATAAACATCAGCATCTTGCCTAAGAGCTTCCTCGAAAACTAAAGAGGTCGTGTTCATCATTCGTTTCAGACGATTCTTAGCTATCGAAGTAACGCCTTTAATCTTCACACCAAAATGTTCAGCATCTTCGGCATTTGGAACAATATAAACGACTTCATGTCCAGCCTTTTGTAAGGATTGGCACTCTTTAATCAAGATTCGTGTATCCATAGCGGAATGCACTGAGGTTAAATGACAAACTTTCATTTGCATTCCCTACCTTTTCTTATAATCTTGAATATTCTCGAGTAAGTCATCGACAATTCTTCCCCAAGAAAATTCTCGGCAAACGAATTCTCGGCCACTTAAAGAATATTTTTCATATTCTAAATTAGTTAAATTAGCACATTGGATGATCTTTATTGCGATATCTTGATCATCTTCAGGAGCAGCAATGATTCCACTGCCGCTATCCTCAATTAATTTTGCACTTTCCCCTACACCACAATATAAAACAGGAACACCTGAAGCGAGTGCTGGAAAGATTTTTGAAGGTCTTGCACCTTGGAACAAAGCAATGTTTCTAAGTGACACAATACTAAAATCAGATATCGAAAAAACATCGGGCATCATTGTTACAGGAACAGAATCATGGAAAATGACGTTATCTGCCTGAATGCTATTTTTCAACTCGACAAGTTCTTCTTTTTCAGGACCGTCCCCTATAAATAAAAATCTGATTTCCGGATTTGTTTCTTCAACAATTTTAGCTGCCCGTATCACTGAATCAAGACCTTGTGCATATCCCATTCGCCCTGCAAAAGTAAATACTTTTTTCCCTTCAAATCCTAATTTCCGAAGCCATTCTTCATTTTTTACTCCAGGCTGGAAGGTTTCAGTATTAACGCCATTAGGCAACAGGAAAACTTTTTCTTTCTTTTTCCCTTTTTTAAGCATGTAATCGGCGATACCCTCAGTAGCAGTTGCAATTTTCCATGCTTTTTTATATAAAAATTCTTCTAGTTTTTCAGCTAAAGAGATAAACTTTTTATTTTTTAATATGCCTAACTCTACAGCTGATTCTGGCCAAATATCCGCTACATTAAAAACAAACTTAGCTCTTTTAAGCTTTGAAGAGATATAGCCTGTAATCCCTAAAAATAAAGGAGGAGAGGTACAGATAATCACATCTGTCTTCTTCGCCTTGATCATAGAATAAAAAGCGCTGAAGGTGAACGAAAAATAAGACATCAGCCTTCTCCAAAACGTGCCTTTGGGACTTGGATAAATCCAAGAACGGTGCACAGGAATACCTTCATACTCTTCATATTGATAAAACTTCCCTTTGTACTCATCAGGAATAATACCATGAGGATGATGAGGAAAAGCTGTTATGACTTCTACTTCATGTCCTCTTTTTAGTAATTCCTTACTGACTTCATACAAACGGATTTGTGGAGCACCAACCTCTGGAGGAAAGTGCTGACTTAATAAGATGATTCTCATAAATTATTTACCTCATTTTTAAACAACTGTTTAATTGAAATGTTTAGCGATCTTTCCAGCTGCATTTGCGTCTCCAAACAGATTCTTATAAACAGGAGATACATCCTTCCGAACGGCAGCTAAAATTTTCTCTTTGTCTGTACCGACAAGAATATTTGCTTCACTATCGAGAGTTTCTACCCATTCGGTTTGTTCTCTAAGCGTTACGCAAGGAACTTCCATAAAGTAGGCTTCCTTCTGCACACCGCCAGAGTCTGTAAGGATTTTCTTTGCATTGCTTTCTAGCTTTAGCATGTCCAAATAACCAACAGGTTCAACAATCATCAAATTTGGAATAGAATCTAAGCTCAAATTCAAACGTTCAATTACATGCTTCGTTCTTGGGTGCATCGGCCAAACTTTAACTTCTTCGATCTTAGAAAAAGCTGCAAGAATATCAGAAATTTTTTCAGGATCATCCGTGTTCTCAGCTCTGTGTACGGTGATTAAATGATATTCTTTGGAATTAAGTCCGAATGTATCTAAAATATTTGAATTACTTTCTGCGATTTGTCTGTTATATTCCACAGCATCATACATGACATCTCCAACATTAATAACGTTGTGAGTCATGTTTTCATCCGTAAGATTGTTAACAGCTGTGTCTGTTGGACAGAAAAGATATTCAGAAACATGGTCTGTCATGATGCGATTGATTTCTTCAGGCATCTTTTTGTTAAAGCTTCTAAGCCCGGCTTCAATGTGTACAACAGGTACATGAAGTTTTGCAGCGGCAAGCGCACCTGCAAGTGTTGAATTTGTATCTCCATAAACCAATAGATAGTCTGGTTTTTCTTGCAAAATAATTTCTTCGATCTTGCTTAACATTTCACCGGTTTGTTTACCGTGAGAAGCAGAGCCGATTCCTAAATGAAAATCTGGTTTAGGAATATGTAATTCTTCAAAGAAGATATCAGACATATTTTTATCATAATGCTGTCCCGTGTGAATAATCAATTCTTCATGATTTTTTCGCAGTTCACGGGAAACAGGAGCTGCTTTAATAAATTGTGGTCTTGCTCCTAATACAGTTAAGAACTTCATGTTTTAATTACTCCTTCATGTATACTCGATCTATTCCATACATAACAGTTTTCGCACAGCCATTTGCCTAGTTGTCCATTTCTTTCAAAAGCGTGTATATAAAGTTTTTCCAACTCAATAAACTTCAAAAAATTCACATAAAAACCGTTCTAAAATCAGGAAAAGAGATAGCCAAAAAATGGTTATCTCATCCTGTTTCTTTTATAATAAGTGATATTTTTTAATAGAAGGAGCTTGTTCTTTCAATGCATTACGAGTATCAAAGATAACTGGGCTCGTTTCCGCAATCATATTGTAGTCAAAGCTAGTATGATCCGTTGTAAGCATTACGAGGTCCGCACCTTGCAATAATTCCTTCGTTAACTCATGTGTTTTATGCATCTCACCGTTTAATTTAAACTGCTCAACATGAGGATCTACAACGACCCAATCAGCACCTGCCAGCTCTAACTTCTCTAAGATCGGCAATACTGGGGATTCACGCATATCGTCAATGTCTTTCTTGTAAGCAACTCCAAGTAATACTACTCGTGCTCCATTCAAAGCTTTTTTGTCTTCGTTTAGGATTTTCATCGTACGCTCTAGTACGAAATCAGGCATAGAGTTGTTGATTTCACCTGCAGTCTCGATTAAGCGTGTGTGATAATCGTATTCACGAGCTTTCCATGTTAAGTAGAACGGATCGATTGGGATACAGTGTCCGCCAAGTCCAGGACCAGGGTAGAACGCCATGAATCCATAAGGCTTTGTTGCCGCAGCATCGATTACTTCCCAAACATTGATGTTCATCTTGTTACATAGGATTGCCATTTCGTTTGCAAGTCCGATGTTAATGTTACGGAAAGTATTTTCGAGGATTTTTTCCATTTCAGCAACACGAGGGCTTGATACTTCGTGAACGTCTCCTTCAAGTACTGAACGATACATAGACGCTGCGATAGCCGTACATTGTTCTGTAATTCCACCAACCACTTTAGGTGTGTTTTTAGTGTTATAAACTTTATTCCCTGGATCGACACGTTCAGGAGAATATGCTAAATGAAAGTCTTTTCCTGCAACTAAGCCTGTTTTTTCTAAAATCGGTTGCAATACTTCTTCAGTAGTCCCAGGGTAAGTTGTGCTCTCAAGTACAATCAGCATACCCGGGTGAATGAATTTTGCAATTTCTTTCGCTGAGCTTTCAACATATGAAGTGTCAGGCTGCTGGTACTTGTCCAAAGGTGTTGGAACACAAATTGCTACTGCATCCACTTCTTTAATGTAAGAATAATCGGTTGTAGCAAAAATTTGCTTAGAAGAAGTTAGTTCTGCCAACTCTTCATCGACAACGTCACCGATGTAGTTAATACCGTCATTAACCAACTGTGTTCTTTTTTCTTGTACATCAAATCCGATAACTTTATAGCCAGCTTTCGCTTTTTCAACTGCTAATGGTAATCCTACATATCCAAGCCCTACGACACCGATCGTAGCTGTTTTTGATTCGATTTTTCCTAATAATTCTTTTGATACTGAACTGAATTGTAACTCGTTAGACATTCTTATTCCTCTCTTTCAGGGGGGGAGATTCTTTATAGTTTAACTGGTTTATTTGTGTCTGCAGATTCGTATAAAGCAAGAACAAGACTCAATGCACGTTTTCCGTCCTCTCCTGTTACGATAGGCTCACGGTCTTCTTTAATGGCTTCTACCATATCTTCAATGATGCATTGATGACCTGGCTTGCCAAATGGATCAGCTTTCACTGATTCCATAATGTCCGTTACCTGTGCTTCATCCATCTCTTTAACATCCCAATGCTGTATATAATTAGCAGTTTTTCCGCCAATCTTAATTGTACCCGTTTCACCGAAAATACTCAAAGATTCTTCATAATTAGATGGGTAAATAGTTGTAGCTGCTTCAATAACGCCTAAAGAACCGTTCTTAAATCGAACAACACCAGTTGAGACATCTTCAGCTTCAATATTACGCAATCGAGTTGCTGCCATACTATAAACTTCTTCAACTTCGCCCATCGTCCATAAAAGCAAGTCCAAATTATGAATGGCTTGATTCATTAATACTCCGCCATCTAGTGACTTTGTGCCTCTCCAAGGAGCTTGATCGTAATATTCTTGATTACGATTCCAGCGAACAGTTGCATTCGCATGGCTCAGTTTACCCACTAAGTCTCCATCAAGTGCTTTTCTTAATTCCATGATTGCAGGACGGAAACGATTCGGGTGAACTACAGAAAGCTTCACGTCGTTTTCTTTACATGCTTTGATGATTGCATCTGTATCTTCTAAAGTTAGTGCAATCGGTTTTTCAACAACCACATGTTTTTTTGCATTTGCGATTTGAATAGCAAGAGGTGCATGATAGCCGCTTGGTGTACAAATATTGACAACGTCGAGTTCTTCTACTTTAAGAAGCTCTGCTAAATCTGTATATGCTGCTACACCATATTTTTCTGTGTAATATTCCATGCTCTCCGGTACCATATCGCATACAGCGATAAGCTCAGTGCCTTCAGCTTTTTCAATGGCCTCAGCATGTTTTTTTGCGATGTGGCCGCAACCGACAATGGCGAACTTAGTCATCTAGGTAACTCTCCTTTTAACTAAATGTTTGTTAACTAGTTTATTCCAAAACTTATTTTAAACTAATCAACCATAATTTCAATCATATTCACTCTCTATCTAATACTACTAAACATCATTTCGTTCAACATTTCACATTTTTGACTTTATTAGTGTACCCGTTTTATAGGTATTTCCTTCCTCTTTTAATTAATTTTATGAAGATTAGGCTAAGATTAACGTTTTATCTTGCTTTAATCTTTTGTAAGAGCGATTTATAAACGAGGAAATCACTTTTCTTTACGAGAAGGAAATTCAAATAATTTTCACCAGTAAGCCTCTTAAAAATACCAATCTTCAGCAAGAAACTGAACAAGTAAGTGATAGTGGTAGAAATAGCTGCTCCAATAACACCATATTTAGGTACCATAAACAGGTTCAAGATCACGTTGAAAATGACATTATATACGGATAACCACATATTTAAATCTGGTCTGCCTCTTCCTGCAATGTCATTGGAAAGAACTTTCTCTACAGCAAGCAAAGCAAAACCAGGAAGCATAATTCTTAATAGTAAGGGACTCTCCGTGTAATCTTTTGAAAATATTAAATTAACAATGAAATCGGATAGCACAAAAGCAACCACGGCCATAATGATTGTAATTAAGAATACGTTGCGGCTAACTATGGATGTAATACGATTCCGATCTGCTTCTGAATTCGTCGAACTAATTTTAGGATAGAGAACACTTGAAAAAGATACTGCAAAAATAGACAATCTTTCACCTAGATTCATCGCTGCACTATATACCCCTACTAATGCACCTGTTGTAAAAAAACCTAATATAAAAACTACAGTTCGATAATTTAAAAAGCTCGCAAAATTACTAACATGTGCCTTTAATCCATATTTTACAGATATCTTAAAATAATCCCAGGAGAAACTATTCCATTTAAAAGACACACTATGATGCCGAACGAGCTTGTAGATCATTGTAAAGACAGTTACGGCATTCCCTAAAATAAAAGCCCACAGTGCACCTTTTAAGCCAAGGTTCAAAACAACGACAAATAACACTGCCAAGCCTAGGATGGACATTTGATTTTGCACCATTAAAGCGTTGTAAGTCTTAAAATCTTGCAGTCCCTGAAAGACAGTTTGGAAATACTCTCTTAAAAATAAAAACGGCACAGATAACAAACTTAAATACAATAAAGAAGTTGGTGTATCTTTAAACAATTGTTCAGAAAAGAAGATAACTGCAATTAAACCGACAACAATACTGATAAAACTTAATACGGTACCAATTATAATATTGTTGTTAAACACCGTATTTAAATCTACTTCTTTTCGGCTCACAAAATAGATTGTAGAAGTATTTACACCTAATGTTAGAAATGTGAGTAAGACTGTTGGGAATAAAGTTAAAAGCGTATACCCTCCGAACCCTTCCTTACCTAAATAATTTCCTAACACATGAAGCAGGATCATTCCGACAACAATATTTGAAATTTGTCGTGTGAATGTTATGAAGCTGTTTTTTATAAAGCTGCGATCCGTATCACTCATTGTTTTTTCCCTCAAATTCTTTTAACGTCTTTGCAAATAGAGAATAATTTGTTTCTGAATAAAAAGTGCTTTCCCACTTTTTATAAGCTTCTTTTCGATAGTTTTCTCTTTCCTCTTGGCTTAATGCGGCAAAACGGTCAATATCTTTTGCTAATTCCACAGTATCAAAATCTTTTTCAATTAGGTTTCCATTCGTTTCGTCCACTAATTCTTTTGTTCCGCCAACATCTGTCGCAAATGATGGAATTCCAAAGCTATAAGCTTCCATAATAGAAACAGGTATTCCTTCGCTTGAACTTACATTGATAAAAAGATCCACGGGATGTTTTTGATAGTAAGCCAATACCTCTGCATTCTTTTTTCTCCCAAGGAACTCACACTGAACATTTGACGGTAATTCCTCAGTAACCTTCTTCTCCAATTCAGCTTTAAGAGGTCCATCACCAATATGTGACCAGATGATGGATTGCTTGCAATGTTTTAAAGTCTCTATCAGCAAATCTAATCTCTTTACCGGGAGCATGTTAGAACACGAAAAGATTCGTAAAACTCCGTCATACGAAGGAGAGGATTTTCCCGGAGATTTTTTTGTACCTAATCGGCTCACAGAAAACTTCGAAGAAACTTCTGGATATAAGTCACTTAAGTACTCACTTCCGTCTTGTGAGATGACGAAAACTCGATCCAATCTTTTTACGGTTTCCTTCTGTGTTGGCATATAAGGGGTGCTGTGGCGATACGCGTAAAGATCGCCTCCATGTGCTCTGCTTATCACTTTTATGGAAGGCTCGACTTCTTTTACCATAGCTAAAGCAGTTGCTGCAGGTCCAAGCCAGTAGGAATAGAAAATCGTATCCGAAAGATCAAACTGATTTTTCTCAATAATGGATAGTAGATTTTTACGAATTTCCACAGCTAAACCGACCCAGTTAGCGACCTTAAAAAGAGCAGATAGATAACTTGGAATCACATTTTTACACTCTCTAAAAAACCATTGTTTTCCTTGAGGATCTAGAAGCATTTTCTTTATAAGATCTGTTTTTTTAATAGAAGGAAGTTCTGGTTGTAAACCATGGACATGTACATTTTGAGGTATGTCTCGTGGTTGTCTTGAATCATCCCGCTTCACATTGACTGGAATGATATGTATTTCTTGAAATTCATTACTTAAATATTTTATTTCCGTCTCAAAAAATTCCTCACCCGGAGGAAAAGGAAATCTGCTCGTTAACACAACTAATCGTTTATTTTCACTTAAACTCATCTTTTAAAACCCCTATATCATTCAATATAATTTCAAATATCATAACATACTCCATCCAATTATTCGTTTTTCATCTATACATTTTGACGTATGTAAATCGAATTTTAATTATCCGAAAACATAGAATGCTGTCTAAATAGAACGAATTGACTATAAAAATGTAGAAATAAGTACCGATATTATAATCGTAGAAAATATATGTCTTATTTAAAAGAGAGGAGCGTCAATTCAAACGGTTACCGAGAAGAGTAACGAATTGTGTCGGAATAAATAAACAGGAGTGTACCACATGTTACGTAAATGTATTCTAACTCTCTTTCTGGGTGGAATCTTCCTACTGTTCAATCAGCCTCAAGCGGAAGCTGCGGCTCCTCGTATAGATGGCAAAGACAGATTTGAAGTTGCGGTTAATATTTCAAAAAAGGGTTGGTCAACTTCCAAAACCGTCGTACTTACCAATTATCTTGCGTATGCTGATGCTCTATCAGCATCACCATTGGCATATAAGAAGAATGCTCCCATATTATTAACTCAAAATCAATTCCTTACCCCATCTACAAAAAATGAAATTTACAGACTGAGATCAAAAGAAGCTGTGATTATCGGAGGAACTGGCAGTATCTCTAATAATGTAATTAATGAACTCAAATCCATGGGTTTAACAGTAACAAGAATAGATGGTAAAGATCGATTTGTTGTTGCTCAAAATATCTCTAGACAATTATCAAATAAAGGCATAGCGGTCATAGCTTATGGATTAAACTTTCCAGATGCACTAGCAATTGCACCATATGCAGCAAAAAATGAATATCCGATTTTACTGACGGGTAATGGTTCTTTACCTTCTGCTACAGCAGCAGCACTAAGAGAAAAAAACATAACAAAAACGTACATCATTGGCGGAGAAGCAAGTGTAAGCAATGCGGTAAAAAGTCAATTGCCTTCTCCTACTAGAATCGGAGGAGCAAACCGTTTTGAAGTAGCTGAAAACGTAATACGTCAGCTAAACCTTTCAACTGCATCAACCTACTTAACTTCTGGAATGAATTTTGCCGATGCTTTAACAGGATCAGTACTTGCAGCGAAAAGCAATGCTCCACTGCTTCTAACAACGCCAACATACTTGCCAAATGAAACGAAAAGTATTATACAAGATAAGATTGTTAAAAGCTTTACAATTCTAGGTGGTCCAGCATCTGTTAACACTAACAGCACATTACTTTTAGGAAAGTTTGTTGTCCTTGATCCCGGTCATGGAGATTTCGATCCCGGAGCTCTTGGAGACGGTCTTAAAGAGAAAGATGTAGTGCTGGATGTAGGTTTACGTACTAGAACTAAAATGGTTAGTGCGGGCGCTAAAATCATTATGACAAGGGATGATGATACATTTATCCCATTAGCAGACCGTGCAAAAATAGCTAATAGTTCTGGAGCAGATACTTTTATCAGTATTCATGCTAACTCTGCAGGAAGTACAGCTAGCGGATCTGAAACTTATTACAACACCGCTTATAACGGTGCCGCCAGTAAAGAACTTGCGGTTGAAATTCAAAAAGAAATCATCAAGCGGATGGGAACTTCAGACCGCGGCGTTAAAGAAGCTGATTTTTATGTAATTAAGTACACAAAGATCCCAAGTATCCTTGTAGAACTTGGTTTTATCACAAATCCTTCAGATGCTGCGAAATTAGGTTCTACCACCTATCGTCAAAAGTTTGCAGATGCCATTTTTTACGGGACAGTGAATTATTTTAATTAAAAAAGAGCAGATCCAAATTTTGTTTTGGATCTGCTCTTTTTTTACTTTTTAATGCCCAAACCTTTTTAAGACATTACTCACTATTTTTGATAGTTGAGCATCGACTGCTAAGCTTCCTCCAAAGGTTATTGAACCAGTAGAGAATACTCCTCCTCCTCCTGAATGATCATAATAGATCATGTCTGCACCTTTACCAATCAAATTTATCCCTCTTGCTAAAAGCACATAATTTTTAGGTGTAAACTGATCCACCTGGTCGGTCTCCCAGCCTGATGCACCGCCATTTGTGCCATTTACTGTATTTAATCCAGTTCTACCTATCAAATCCCCGTTTTTAATACCGGTATTTGAAAAAATCCAATGCGTATTATTCATAACTTTATAGGGAGCAGAAACAGAAAATCCTGTAGAGCGGTACCCAACGCCAATCATTGAAGTCTCAGGCATGCCAATCTTATAAAAGTTTCCACCCTTTTCAGAGGTAAAAGTATGATATCCACCATCTTTTTTTGCCTCAATTTGGTTTCCTTTCAAAGCAACCTTCCAATAGACACCATTACCAGATAAGTATAATAGATTGCCACCACGATTCAGATAATTTTTCAACCCATTGTACATGGCTGTCGACCAATATTCACTATGAGTACTAATGATTACGGTTTTATAAGAGTTTATAAGAGATGGATTATTATTAAAATCATAATCTGTAAATATATTATAATTGTAATTATTCTTTTCGAGCCATTTTAATATATGCTTTTCACCCTTAGCCAGATGTCCAACAGCACCGATTGGACCAGCCTCTAGATTCGGTCTCGCCAAACTTACGACTTCATTGTATTGCCTCACACCATTAAGAACTTCGGAAGTATATAAACTTTTTCCACCCCAGCTATTATAGGCTTGCCACGTGTTCGTAGAAGACAGTACCGCAATATCATTTTTTTGAGGAGTATTATCCTTCACTATAAAGGTGATATGATAATCATTGTTTCCATCTGATAGTTTTGCAGAAAACATTCCTGATGGCCAACTGGCAGGTATTTTATAAGAAAAATTGGTTTTCCAATGAGCACCTTCACGATAAGAATCTGCAAAATAATCTTGAGGAGTTCCACTAATATTACCTGATTGATAATAAGTTTTGTCTTCTTTACCATGTCTGACAAAACCAACAGAAAAAAGTTTTTTTGGAGTGTGAACTTTTAATTGTATCGTTTCTCCAGGATAGAAACTGATTTTATCACTATACCCTTCAATTGAATGAGAGTTCACTACTGGAGTTAGCAGATTAGCCACTGTATCCTGAACAGAAGCTTTTCCTCCCAACACTATAAAACTATTTATATCTTTTTCTATAATAATATCTCTCGTAGAATCAGGAATCTTATTCGGCATAGTTAATAACATCGGTAACCCATTTTTCGCTGCAAGAACTGATCCAGTTAAAGCATCAGCAAAAGTTAAACCTGTCGAAATATAACTGCGATCAGGATTAATTTCTAACGCGCGAATAATATTGGAAGCTACTTCAAAGCGGTCTTTACCGCCAATTCTTTGTTTACCTTTAAGCTGATTGTAAACAGAAGGGTGAATGCTTCCTTCTCCACCAACAACAATAGTTGTCTCAGTTTCTTTTAAAGCTATCAACGTACTGTCTGGGATACGATTTTCTAATGTTAATAAAATAGGAATCCCCTTTTGCGCTGCATATGGTGCGATTGTCAAAGCATCAGGAAATTTCAACCCGTTAGCGACGATTGCTTGTTTTTTATTTTCTAATCGTTTTGAAATATTTAGAGCTACTTCAAAACGGTCTTTACCGCCAATACGTTCTACTTTTGGTACCAATGTTTTGATTTCACTCATTACTTTATCGGAAATACTAGCGGGACCTCCGACAATAATGACTTTGTTCGGATTGAGCCTATTGATTTCTTGTTTTGTTACTGCAGTTAAAATATTTGCTTGTGTCAATAAGATAGGTCCATCTTGCTGATAGGCTAGTGGTGAGGCTGCTAAAGCATCAGCGAAGGTATCATAGTTAGCTACAATAACTGTATCTGCTCCGTCTTTCCAACCCTTTAATGAAACATTGACAGCTACTTCAAAACGGTCTTTTCCTGCCAATCTTTCATTAGAAACTCCTGCAGCACTTGGCATACTAATAAACCAGTTCCAGAATAATAATGTAAAAAAGAGTAAAGTAAATAACCTAAACAATTTTCCACTTAACCCCTCTCTTCTTATATTCACTTGTTCTATCCCAAGCATCTATATATAAATATTATAGAAGAAAAAGTAAAATATTACCATTATATAATGGGGGTTAATTCAAAATTTTAAGGTGGTTTTTTCAGTTTTATTTTAAATTAATAGCCAAATTATTACTTTTTTCGCCTCTTCATACAAAAAAAGCCCTTTTAAATAAGGACTTTTTTATATGTTTTTAAGCTTTGCTTATTATTTAAAAACTAATGTTATCTCTAGAGTCTACAGAATAAATTTATATTAATACATACGAAGATAATATATCAGGACGCCCAATAGAATGGTATTCAATAGAATAATTTTTTACACTTTCAAGTGCAAAACAATTTCTACCATCAAAAACAATCGGCTGTTTCATTAATTTTTCAAATAGAGACAAGTCGATATTTTTAATCTCATCCCACTCTGTTAAAATAAATGCAGCATCAGCGTCTTTAAGAGCATTTTCTACAGAGTCTGCATAATTTACTTCTGAATGTAATTCCTTTTTTGCATTACTCATCGCTATAGGATCGTAAGCAAGAACTTTAGCTCCAAGTTTTATTAAATGGTCAGAAACCACAATAGATGGTGCTTCACGCATGTCATCTGTATTAGGTTTGAATGCTAGTCCTAATAATGCAATTTTTTTACCCTTCATATCTTTTAATCTATTGACGGCTTTATCAACAAGGAGTTGCTGTTGCTTATTATTTACCGTAATTACAGATTTTAATAAGTCAAATTCATGTTCATAGTTTCCTGCAATTTGAACTAATGCGTGTGTATCTTTAGGGAAACAAGATCCACCATAACCAATACCTGCATTTAGAAACTGGCTTCCGATTCTTTTATCCTGCCCCATCCCTTTTGCTACATCCTCGATGTTTGCTCCAACTTTTTCACAAATATTAGAAATTTCATTAATAAAACTTATTTTTGTCGCTAGAAATGCGTTTGAAGCATATTTAATCATTTCTGCACTATGAATATCAGTTTTAAATATCTCAATACCAAAAGGTTCATAAACCTTTACCAAGGCTTCTACGGCAGAATCGTTCTCTGCTCCAATTACAATCCTGTCTCCTTCAAAAGTATCCTTAATAGCGGAACCTTCACGTAAAAATTCAGGATTAGATACTATATCAACTGAAACATCATTTTTTAAGTATTTTTGAATTATTTCTTTTATATAAGCATTTGTTCCTACTGGTACAGTGCTTTTTGTTACCACGATTGCGTTTCGTTTAATATTTTGTGCAATATCCTTCGCTACTTGTTCAATAAACCTTAAATCTGCAGAACCATCTGCTTTTTGAGGTGTTCCAACAGCAATATAAATAATATCTGAACTTCCAAATCCTTGTTGATGATTGGTTGTAAAATGTAATCTTTTGTCATTAATATTTTTAATCATTAAATCTTCTAAACCTGGTTCATATATGGGTGAAATACCTAGTCTCATCTTACTAACTTTTTCTTCATCAATATCAATACACGTTACGATATGTCCTACCTCTGCCAGACAAACACCAGTAACTAATCCTACATAGCCAGTACCAACTACTGAAATATTCATTGTTAATCCCCCAATATAAAATTCTAAAATCGCCTATTTTCCATTACTACCCGACTAATTTTATTTTTAAATAAATGATTTATAAAAATTAGTCAATTTAATTGATTGGCTGTTCCAACTAAGTTCTTTTCGAACTGCTTCTTGCCCTCTCAATCCCATTTCCTTTGCTATAGTAGGATTGTTGGCTAAATATTTAATTGCATCTTTTATTTCATCTTTATTAAATGGATCGACTGCAATTCCGCAACCATATTTTTCAACAAAATCCTTCCATACTGGAAAGTTAGAACAAATGATAGGTAACCCTACATTCATATACTCAAAAAACTTTGTTAACTCTTTTTTAGCGTAATGTTCAGTTGGCGGAAATAAAGCTAAACCAGCTAACCATTTTCCTTCTTGATATTTTTCATTTATTTTTTCTCTTGGTATAAATGTATTTACACCATCAATTACGATATTTTCTCTTCTATGTTCTGATGCATCAAATATTTTTTGTGCAAGTTCGCTCGAGCATTTCCCTACAAAATTTACATGTATTTTGTCATCTATTAAAGGTAAGCTTCCGTGAATTAATGCCCCTCTATCTAAAGTTACATTTCCAGTATAAATTAAATGATATACCGAATTATTAGGAAGAGTATGTGATTCTTTTTGAAAATTATGGTTTTCAATAATAGGGTAATTTAAAATAAGTGCCCCATGAGGAAATTTTTCAGAATAATATTTTTCGGCCAAAACTATTTCAAAAGACTTTGTAAATCTTTTTTCAATAAAACGATAAATTTTAGACAGCATTTTAGCAACCGGTTTAGGTAAATATGTTTTTTGTTTAATACTAGTCTCATAATCTTCATGAATATCATAAACAACAGTATTCCCGTCATTTTTCAAAAGATTTCCTATAAGAATAAGTTCTGGATCATGAAAATGATAAATATCAGCATCTAATTTTTTCGCTTCTTTATAAGCTAGGTAACTAGATTTAAAAATTCTTGTAAATCTGTTTTTAACTTTTGGAATCGTTATAATATTAAAACCGTAATCATCTTGTTTTTTTAAATCCGGATGTTCTGAAACAATTAAGTTTACATCAAAACCAGCCTCATGCAGTGACTTGCATTGCTTGTGGAAAATTCTAGGATCAAACGGATGATGTACTGTTGTTAGATGAACAACTTTTCGTTTCTTCTCCAACTTAAACCACCTTGCTTTTCATCATTTCATTGTCGGTATGAAGCAATAGCTTTGCTGGTATTAAACTTTCAGCGTTTTGCTTAGGTAATTGTTTAACAATTTGATTTTTTATTTCTTGGTTATTTTCCATTGCGCTCTGAACTAGGTTAAATAGTTTTTCAGAATCCACATCTTCTATATCTACTAGATATTTAGTTAAGTTAAATTGCTGCATGAGACCGATTGTTTTGTCTTCATAACGAATAGCAATAATAGGTGTTTCAGAAATGATAGAAAAAATATTTGTGTGCATTCTCGTACCAATATTAAGATCTACTTTTTTGTATAATTGCATTAATTCAAAAGCTTTCAGATCTTCATTGATAAGATAAACATTTTTCTTGTTTTCAATCTTTTCATAAATTTTCTTTGCTGTCTTTCTATCATCTTGCTTATAACCATCAGTACCAGTACATGAAGAAACAAAATAGACTTCATACTCTTCTTCTAAAGTGTTTAGTTTATTTACTAGGCCAGAGATCGCATTCTCATAATTTTCTTGACTGCCATTCTCAAAATGAGTCCAATTTCGTACTGAAATGGTTATTTTCTTTTTATTGTTATTACTAATTAGTTTAGAAATATTTTTTTCTGAGGTTTTTCCAGCATCATCTTTTTCCCATAGTGAAAAGGCTGAATCAGCTACTAATTTAATTGGCGAACTGACATTAATATTTTTTAACACTTCTTGTGAAGGTATATCACGTATTGTTAATAAATCTAGTTTATTAAAGACATAACGAGCTAAAACACGATAAAATTTTCGATTGAATGGACCAACAGATGCAGAATAAATAATAACTCTTTTCCCTAATTTTTTTGCTGCATATAAGGCAATCAATCTTGCTAGGATTGCAGGGTGATAATTATCATTTAAAAATCCACCACCTGAACAAACAATTACATCTGACTCTAAATAATCTTTTATTACCGGAAATCTTTTTAAAAACCACTTTGCATTAGGAGTACAAAATAAACCAAATAAAAATAAAGGTACTTTCCACAATTCTTTTCTTCCAAAAACACTAATTAATGGTTGAATGCTTTTTATTCCAGTCATTCTTTCAGTAGTTTCAGGATATGCACAGCTAACTTTTATTTGGGCATCTCTATTTTGGGATTTAATCGCTTTAGCCATACCTAAAAGGATTGCTTCGTCTCCATGGTTTGCAGATGTATAGAATTCTGTTATTAAAACCTTTGTTGTCATATTAGTTCTCCAAAATTTTAAATTTTTTTTTCATAATATCTAGCTTTGAAATTATTGTTGTATACATAGGTCTATTAAATA
The DNA here is from genome assembly GCF_031457135.1 of Fictibacillus barbaricus. Classification (GTDB taxonomy): domain Bacteria; phylum Bacillota; class Bacilli; order Bacillales; family Fictibacillaceae; genus Fictibacillus; species Fictibacillus barbaricus_A. The sequence continues at coordinate 317,399 of NZ_JAVDWA010000003.1, forward strand.
ATAAAACTCCTGCAGCATAAGAAAGAATACATACAAGAATTATAATTATTAATTCTATAAAACGATTATTGAAGCTAATATCAGCCAGTGAATAACAAATAATGATTGCGCTCATGAATATCGTTGAAAGAAGCGAATTCTTAAGCGAGTTTAAGTAATCAGATAAACTTAGATGTAAAATTTTCAAAACTTTAATCGTCATTACAATGTTAAAAGTAAAGGAATTTATCAATACGGCGTACGCTACTCCTTTAAGTCCTATTGTAGATCCGAGTAACAATAAGATTGTAAAACTAATAAGTGAGTAAAAATTAATTTTTAGTTCAATATCCGGACGGCCTATCCCTTTTAATATTGCCCCAACAACTGTTCCGATAGATGAGATTAATCCTGCTATCATTAAAATTTGTAAAATTGGAATTACGTCTACCCATTTTTCTTTATATAAAGCCAAAATAAATTCTGGAGCGACCAACGCCATTCCAATACAAAAAGGAAATGTAACAAACGAAATATTTTTTATTAAATTCAAATAAATTTTTCCAACTTTTTCGTAATCATTTTGATATTTCGCTACTTCTGGAAAAGCCACATTTGCTATGGACTGAGAAAAATAAAATCGAGCTACCGTACTCCACTGAAAGGCAATAGTATATAGTCCTAAACTGTAGCTGCCAAGCATTTTCCCAATTAATAGATAATCAATATTATTTCGAACGAAATTGACAACTCTAGTTCCAAGGACGTTAATACTAAATGGCAAAATCACTTTTATTAAACGAAAATCAGGTTTTCCAACAACATCTTTTATACCTACTAATAATAATAAGAAAAAAGATTGTATCGCAGCTCTAAAAAGCATACTAAGACCTACTGCTAAAATGGGATATCCTAAAAATGCTAATAATATTGATAATACTCCTGTGAGTATTTCTGCAGATAAATCAATCAAAGTTAGCTTTTTAAACTGTTTATTTCTCATTAGCAATCCACGTTGAGTGATACTTACAGAAGCAATGATAATTCCTGCAGATGAATAATATAAAAGATTCTCAATACTAGGCTGATGATAAAATCTAGCAATAGATGGTGCAGCAGCAATTACAAGGATTACGAGAATAATTGAAAAAATAATATTTAAAAAAAACGCAGTTGACAGTATTGATTTTGTTAAATCTTTTTTTTGAACGATTACGGAACTGAGTCCGGCCTCTTGAATGACATATAGGAAACCCACAACTACAAGAGCCATACCCACAATTCCAAAAACACCAGGCGTCAGTAGACTAGCTAAAAAGATGGAAGTTAATAATCCTGCAATTCTTACTCCAATTGTCCCACTTAAGGACCATAAGATATTAATAAAAAAATTCATATTTATTTCAGTCCTTATAAATATTTAGTGAACTAATTGTTTTTCCATTAAATCAGCTAATCTTTCGACATTACTTTCTAATAAAAACTCATCTTTTAAATGTCTTATCGCGTTTTCGGTTAATTTTTTTTTCAAACTTGAATCATTTATTAACATGCTCATCTGCTTATAAAGACTTTTTGCATCATTAGGTTTAGCTAGTAACCCTGTTTGATTATTAATAATGAGTTCAGGTATTCCTGAAATTTCAGTAGTGATTACGGGTACGTTATTAGCAATGGCTTCCATGAGAACAACGGGTATACCGTCCATATCACCGTTTTCTGACTTTTTACAAGGTAAAACAAAAAGGTCCGCACTAGAAAATTCCTTTTGGATTTCATTAGAAGATAATGCACCTAAAAAGGAAACATGATTTGATAAATCATTCGTTTCTGACCTTTTCATTAATTCTTCTTGTAATCCTCCATCACCCACAATTCGGCATTGAAAATCAAACCCTTTTTCTTTGAGCAATTTTAATGAATCAATTAAAACATCAAAGCCCTTTTTTTCTACCATGCGTCCGATAGTTAAAATAGTAGTAGGTTTCCGATCTTCTTTAATTAGTGTAGCAGTATTATCAGTTACAAGATCTTTTTCAATACCACATCGAATAACATGCAAGTTTTCTACACTTTTTGTTCCGTAATTTTTTTCTAATAAATCATAATTGTAATTAGATATGGTAACGGCAAATTTACTTTTTTCTAATTTCTCTTTTATTAATTGGGGTTTAACAAAAATATCAACTGCATGTGATGTAAAACTTAATGTGTTGTTGTTAAGTAAACTAATAAAATAAGCAATATTAGTTGGACTATGAGCAAATTGTGCATGAAGATGAATGTTTTTATCTAATTTAAGGTTTTGAACAACCCACCCTGCTCTTAATAAATCTAAAAACAGCTTTGAATTTCCTGACATCGCTCTGAACAATGCCTTTGAATATCGAATAGGTCGTGTAATACATACCCATGCATTTGTTTTAACTAATGAAAGTAATTTTATTCGATTCTTTGCAACATCAGGAATGTAATGCACGCTATCCATGAATGTTTCAGAACCTTTTTGTTTTATTTCATTGTCACTGCTTCTCATAGCACAAATTTTAATTTGAAATCCCATTGATTTAAGATGATTTATTTCTCTTAAAACAAAAGTTTGACTAGTTGAAGGAAAATAAGAAACAATATACATAATTGTTTTATTTTTCATATTTTTATTCATTATGTTTTACCAAACTCTTCTCTATTCTAATTTTTTTTGTAAGCATTCCATGCATAATTCATAAAACTCCAGGCAGCTCGAGTAATAGACAATTTTTCTATGTTTCTATATACCTTCCAATTCATTTTTGCAGCTTTCAGTTTATTACTGGAAATTGAACCATTTACTTTTCTATAATAAGCCAATTCTTCTTGCATTCCGTATGCCACGAAGCCCTTTTTAAGGATACTTAACCATAATACAAAATCTTGTCTTGTACGAATATTCGGCATGCTGACTTTCCCTATTTTTTCAACATCAATCATTACAGTCAAGCATCCAATAATGGTGTTTTTTAACAATCCATTATAATCAATCTTTTCAGGAACTTTAATTAGTTTTTCAGTATGAGTTCCATCTTCATTCATAATGCGATATTGAGAAAAGGAGAAAGCATAATCATTCTCCTGCATAAATCTAATTTGTTTATTTAATTTTTCAGGGTGCCATACGTCATCACTGTCCAAAAAAGCAATGTACTTACCCCTCGCTTCTTGTATTGCTGTATTTCTTGCTATGGCAGTACCGCTATTTTCATTTAATAAAGTTACCTTTATCCTATCATCTTTTTGCGCTAATTCTTTTAAATATTGTTGTGTTCCATCCGTTGAAAAATCATCTACAATGAGCCACTCCCATTTGCTGTAAGATTGGCTAATTATTGAATTTGCAGTGTATTCAATGAATTTTAAGCCATTAAATGTGGGGGTTATTATAGATATTAAGGGAGTTGAAGTAGTTTTATTTTGTTGCATTGCAAATACTCCTTATTATTGTATAAATTTAAAATCCCCCATATTTAAGTTTGAGGGCTTAGGAAAGATTTATGAAATTCATAGTTTTATATATTACAAAGGTTTTGTCTATAAATTCTTCCAAGCACTTCATTGCATTTTTATATAATCCTGCAAATGTCAACGTATCATAATATAAGGTTTTCTTCTAAAATTAAACATATTTTACAACCATACTTATATTAACACTAAGAATAGTAAATTCAAATAAAAGTTTGATGTTCTATTGTAAAATAACAAAAAAAATGATTTGAAATAAATTCCTATGAATAATATAATAGTATAGTTGTAAAAGTATGTAAATACATGCTACAAATTGTCATAAAATGCGAAAAAAGTTAATTATAAAAAAAGGACTGAGACAATTGGCAAACAGATCAGAAATAAAAAAAGGAAAGAGAAAAAAGAAAACTCTTAAAATACTAGGTTCAATAATAGGAATTTTGTTATTAGCGGGAGCGGGATATGCGTATTATGTATATTCTTCTGTAAAGGATACAGTTGGCAAGATGCATGATGACAGTGAGTGGAGTGGTTCAGATAAGAGGGATGATGAATTAAATCTATCAAACCAAGACCCAATTTCTATCCTGATTTTAGGAGTGGATGAACGCAAAGGAGATCGCGGCCGTTCTGATACTACTATCGTCGTTACGGTTAATCCTAAAACAAATTCTATGTATATGACTAGTATTCCCCGCGATACTAGAACTGAAATTATTGGAAAAGGAACGCAAGATAAAATTAATCATGCATATGCATTTGGCGGTACAAAAATGGCAATAGAAACAGTTGAAAACTTTCTTGACATCCCTATTGATTATTTTATGAAAGTTAACATGGAAAGTTTTAAAGGGATTGTTAATGCGTTAGGTGGAGTTACTGTGAATAATGAAAAATTTGGGTTTAGTTACGAAGGGCATAACTTTCCTAAAGGTTCATTAAATCTTTCTGGTGAAGAAGCATTAGCTTATTCCAGAATGAGAAAGCAAGATCCACGTGGAGATTTTGGACGTAATGAAAGACAAAGACAAGTTATCAATTCTATTATCGATGAAGGGGCTCAGTTATCATCTATTACAAAACTAGGAGAAATCTTAGGAGTAATGGGTGATAATATTACAACAAATATGTCCTTTGACGAAATGAAAGAGATTCAATCTAATTATAAAGGGGCAAGGAAAAATGTTCAGTCCCTTGAAATTAAAGGACGAGGCGGTAAGATTAACGGAATCTACTACTTTAATGTTAGTGATGAAGAGAAAAAACGTATTAGTTCACTTTTAAAAGAACAACTAGAACTATAATAGTAAAAAGGGAATCTCATAATGAGATTCCCTTTTTTTTTGTTAAGACTATTTCTCGATACTAGCTTATTTTAATGAATTGATTCTAACCAAAACACCCCAATATATGTTATTTGGCGTGTTTTGTATTTTAGTTCCTTACTAGACTTTTATTTTGTTCTAATAGTTTTTCTAATTCAGGCAACAGGTGTTTACTGATTTCACAATCTCTAAGTGCAAAATCAAGTGTTGTCATAATGAATCCCAGTTTTTCCCCGACGTCATACCTTGTTCCCTCGAAGTCATAAGCAAACACACGTTGGAACATATTTAGCTTTTGAATAGCATCTGTTAACTGAATCTCTCCGCCTGTTCCAATTTCTTGTTCTCCCAAGAACTGAAAAATCTCAGGAGTCAGTAAATATCTGCCCATAATCGCCAACTTTGAAGGAGCAGTGCCAAGTGCAGGTTTCTCGACAAAGTTATGTACACCATACAAACGGCCGTCTTTGTTCATTGGATCAATGATTCCATAACGGCTTGTCTGCTCATCAGTTACTTCTTGAACACCAATAATAGAAGAACCCGTTTTCTCATACTGATCAATTAATTGCTTTAAACATGGTTTTTCACCTTTTACAATATCATCACCTAAAAGTACAGCAAAAGGTTCGTCTCCAATAAACTTCCTGGCACACCAAACAGCATGACCTAGTCCTTTAGGTTCTTTTTGTCTTATATAATGAATATCTGCCATTTTAGAGGTATGCTGAACTTTTTCAAGCAATTCTGTTTTTCCTTTTTCAAAAAGGTTTTGTTCAAGCTCAAACGCATGATCAAAATGATCTTCTATTGCTCGTTTACCTTTTCCAGTAACGATAATTATGTCTTCAATCCCTGATTCAATAGCTTCTTCCACTATATATTGAATAGTAGGTTTATCAACGATTGGTAACATTTCCTTCGGCATAGCCTTAGTAGCAGGTAAAAATCTTGTACCCAATCCTGCAGCTGGAATAATTGCCTTTTTAACTCTCATTCTACTAAACTCCTCTATTTTGTTATTTCAGGAAAATTCATTAAAAACTCACCAAGTTATTCTAACACATTTTTTTACAATAAAGTACCTGTTTTTAAGCAACTTTCAAATAATTTACAAGTTAGAAACCAACATGAAAGTTGATTATTTTTTTATTAAAAAACCCCCTCTCAAAAATTTGGAGAGGGGGTTGATTTATCAATTTTTTAATAATCCATTTAATGCATTGATCGTTATTTGTTCAATTTGTTTATTTGGCTGCGCGAAAGTCTCATGACCAAATGAATCTAAAAACCAACTCCAATAGAATGTACCTGTTGCAAATACTTTGCCTCCGCCTGGCTTTTTATACCAAATTACATGAGAGACTGAATCAACTCCGTATAATCGAACAGGTGAGGTTGCAAGTATGTCTGCATTTTCTTTAGGGCCATCATAGCGATCAACCTCTCCACCTACCACACCAGGAATTTCATCTCCTTTTTTCAATCCTGTTCCTTTAAAAATCCAGTGTGTGGGATTAGAAATTACTAGTGGCTGTTGTTTTTGTTCGGGAATCCCTCGGTACATTAAACCGAGTACTTCTGATTCAGGACGACTTACTGGCGCATTTCGAAACTTTGTGCTCACTTCCTTCGGATGCGTTTTTAAGTATGGGTCTTCAGCTGCCCTGCTCTTATAACCAACCATTAATCGATCTTTTTCGTTAAGCCTTACTTGCCAATAAGCAACATTGGAGTTAAAAACAGCTAAATTCAGTTGGCTGTTCGTTCCCTCTTGAATGCTATCCCTCATTGTTTTTGTCCAATACTCGTCATGGCCGGGTATAAGTAATAATTTTATTTTAAGCTTAGATAATAGACCATTATCTATATCTGTATCTGTAAAATACGTCATGCTGTATCCTTTTTTCTCCATCCAGCGAATCATATTGTATTCGTAAGCTAAAAACTCTCCAGAACCTCTCCCATTATTATAAGGACGATCGAATGATACGGTTAAGGCTGCTTCTTTATTTGTACTATTATATCCATAGAGACTCTTTCCGCCCCAGTTATTGTAGGCTTGATACGTATTTGTAGAAATCAGCATCCCTATCTGCGCCTTAGGACTTTTTTCTTTTACTACGAAAGTAATGTAGCTTTCCTTTTGATTGGAATTAATTAATTTAGCTAAATAAACACCGGATTTCCATGATTTATTTATTTTAACTGATATAGTAGGTTTCCAATTTGCCTTCATCGTTTTTCCATCTTGAGAGGACCCTTGTAAATTAGGAGACAGGTTATTTATTGTAGTTACCAGTTTTGCTCCCTTTTCTCTATAATATCCCATGCGGTAAATTTCAATTTTATAAGAGTCCTCACTGTTAATATATAAATCTAACTTCTTACCTGGGAAAACAGAAGTTTGCGAAGCATACCCTTGAAGTCCTGGCCCAGCTGGTTTTGTTATCTCCCACTGAAACGGTCTCTCTGGAATTTCGTCTTTAAAATCTTTCTCACCACTAAGCACAGTAAAATTATTTACAAGCGTGCCTACAGATGAATGTTCTTGAACTGTAAAACTTCCTGTAAGAAAAGTTAATAAAGCAATCCATTTTAGTAACATGTTATATTCCTCCTATTTCATATAATAATAGGGAAAGTGTTCCAGGTATACTTTAATTTACAAAAATACAAATTATTGACACAAAAAAAAGACGACTCAATCTTATCTGAGTCGTCTTTTTACTATCAATAATATACGTTTAAAGAATAAGGGTTGAGACTCGCGTTTCTGTTTGTATCCTTAACCTCAATATAGTATGTTCCCTTTTTCAGGTTAGCTCGTAATATTTCCGAATCTCCCAATCGATAATAATCAGCTTTTTGTATCAGCTGACCATCTTTATAAATTGACACTACACCATCAATATCGTTTTTGAAACCAAACGTAACTTGAACAATTCTGTCTTGGTCAACATTCAGTGTATACCAATCAGAATCTCCGTTTGGAACACCTGCATTCAAATATCCTTGTGCGTTATACTTTTTGGAGCTTTCTTTTTTAAAGGCTAGCGGCTTTGACGGTTTGTTTTCCTTAATAACCGATCCAGCATCTTCATCTTTTGTATTTACAGGAGCAATCGTCGCAGAATATGGAAGTAAGGTTGAATTAATTCCTTCTGTAAATCCAATAATAGCGACCACATACCCTTTTCCTTTTTTAGCAAGGAATGATCCACTCGTGTTACCGGATTCCCATCCTCGTTCAACAAACCTCATCGTATCGAACTCATTATCATCTAGTTTGCGGTTATTATTCGTGTCTTCAAAAATAACGGCTGCACTGTAGAAGTTTTCTAATAATTCAGCGGGATATTTTTTTAATAAATCTTTTGTTACACTTGATCGGTCAATATTTACACCGAATAATGTATCAAGTTTATTTGGTTTTAAATAAAATACGTCTTGATCATTCGGCATAGCAAAATTACCTGTAAAGTGTGCCGCTGGAAGATTTTTAATGTTTTCTAAGCTATCATTATTTTCATATTTATCTTCAGGGTTGTTTACCTTTAAACTTGAGGTAAACGAATAGCTGTTATACAACATGCTATTTTCGCTATATTGATCATTCATTACTCTGATATAATACGATTTTCCTTTTCTTAATCCTACGTTTAATTCGTTTTCGAGGTTTACACCGTACCAATCCCAAGTAAAATTCCCGCTAATTTGATTAAAGTATTCAAACGATTCACCGTTATATACCTCTTTAACATATTCATATACTTCTACCATTGGCTTATTATTGAAATTAAAACCATAAATCCCAGTCGTACCAGGTTTTACTACATACCAATCTTCATCTTCATAGTTTTGTAAATAGGCAGTTTTAGATTTCCCTATTTCATATTTCAATGCGGACTCTTTAATTAGTTCAAAGTCTACTTCGCCTTCATCATCTTCTCCATCCTCTGCCTTGCCTAGTTTATGAAGAAGATGTCTGGAATCTTGTTTTAATTTAACATAATTTTCTTTATTAACTGCCCCATCATCATATTCATCGTCAGTCATATCCTCATTTAAAGGATAGTTATCTTCATCTGGGGGAAGGACTTTTCCTTCTGCAGACAATACATATGACAAATTAGAAGAATAGTACTTATTTGGAAAATATACCATATCTTCATTCATATAGAAGTCGTATTCCCAATCATAATAGTTTCTCATATTTGAAACTGAAATGGCATATTCCATATCTGGCTCAGCTTCAAACACTAATGTTTCTCCTTCTCCATATCCTAGAGAATCAGAATAAAACATGGGTTCGGCCGTTTCATCCTCTGGTTCTGAAGACGTCAATTGATCAGCAAGAAAAACATTCAGGTTTGAATCAATACCAGGTACTCCCGTTACCTTTAAACGTATAAGCTGCTTGGTTTTTACAGAAAATTTAAAGTAATCCTCATCTCCTTCACTCCCTGTTAAAGTTAATGCTTTACTTTTTGAAGAATAAGGAAGCGAATTGATGACGACCGGATGAGCCAAGTCGACATTATCTTCTAGCAGCTTACTATCTTTTTGAATATTTAATGTAAAGTGTGACAAGTCTATTCCAGAATCATCAAAGCTTCCGTTTACATCTTTTATGCCAATTGCCAATGTCCCCGAATAAGGAACCTTATATAGCTTGCCTTCTGTTTTTCCTTCTCTTACTTGATTAACATCAATATATTTGTTACCCTCTTTAGAGTATAAGTTCAATTTATACTTATAATCATATGCAGCAGCTCCGGTTAGAGATGTTTGAATATATTCCCCTTTTTTCACTTCAAATTTAATCCAATGAATTTCATTGGCTTTTGTAATTTTCCCACTATACGTATACTTTCCAGTTAAATTAATTGGCTTTGCTTTTGCTAATATTTCTGTCTGAGTTACTGGATTTTTTACGGAAGCTGGAATTTTCTTAACATCATAATTCAAAGCTCCAACTGGATTTATTAACCCATTTGCATATCTGACATCAAAACCTCTAGAGCCAAGATCCTTTGCCGTATGCTCAAGCACATATTCTACTTGTGCAGGTGTTAAATTTGGATGCTTTGCTAAAAGAAGTGACGCAACACCAGATACTACTGGTGTAGCCATTGATGTACCGCTTAAATAATCAAAGCTGGATTTACGCTCTAATTCATAAATCGGAGCATAAATATTTTCACCCGGTGCAACTAAATCAACAGAAGGCCCATAGGATGAATAGCTAGAGAGCTTATTTTCACTGTTTGTCGAACCGACTGAAATTACCCCTTCATATGCAGCAGGATAACTTATAGAATCATTACCTTCATTCCCAACAGCAGCCACAATCGTCACCTTGGCGTTGATTGCTTTTTTCACTGCATCTTCAATTAGTGGTGAAGGCATTGAACCGCCAAGACTCATATTTATAACTTTAGCTCCATGATTTACCGCATAAATAATAGCATCTGCAATAGCAAAGTCATATGCACCACCGTCACGGTCAAACACATCGATATTTAATAGCTTTGCATTAGGATTTACCCCATAACCTCCGATACCATTGTTCTTTTTTGCAGCTATAATACCCGAAACATGTGTACCATGAAAATCTGGAGTAGGCTGATTTGTAGGATTTACTGTATTGTAGCCTGGCAAAAGCTGACCCTGAAGTTCAGGGTGGTCTCTGTCTGCCCCTTGGTCGATAACAGCTACTTTAACAGAAGCATTGCCTGCAAGCTGCTGCGCTTTTTCCAATTGTAATAGAGACAAGTGATATTGTTTTGATGCTTTAGGATCGTTTGTCGATTGTGTTGTATACAAAACACTTGGGCTTACTATTTCCACTTTTCCTAATTTTTTATAGGCTTTTAAAACCTGATCCATAGTGCCTTTTTTCTTTATTTTCACTACCGTATAATTTAATGAAGATACACTTCTAATAGGTGTCGCTCCTGCACTACTATGCTCACTTAACGTAATTGGACGATTATATTTGATGATAAGCGTATCTTTGCTGAAAGAGGGCTGGTCTTTTTTCTTCGCATCAAGCTTAGTATTAAAATATTGACTCAATAACCTATTTTCATTTTTCACACTGCTTATAGCTGATGCCTTTAATGGTATACCTGTTGCTACTAAACTAGTACTTAAGCCTAGCACAGCAAGTTGTTTCTTCCACTTATTCATCTTTTTCCCCCTACCATAATTTTACTTATTATGTAAAAATAAGCTAAGATGAGTATAGCAGAAAACACGAATATTCACAGGGACTAAAGTCCTACTAAGATGATATAAATGTAATTATTTTCTAAATTATTAAGTCGTTATACTCTATAACTTTAAAGGTTATTTTTAAATATTCGGATTGTTAAATTTATATAATATTAGTAAATTATCCCTATTGTATTCATGTTATTTTCCTATATTATTATCTTGCATGCCGTCGGTATAGCTTATAAAAAGGGGAACGACCATGAAGTCTAAAAAAATAGCAAGTGCTGTTTCTTTTTCCTTATTAACCTCACTTTTCTTAACAACTGCTGTAAGCGCAGAAAGCAACAATCAACAAATTCACCCATTATCAGAACGCAATACGATTCAGAGTCCAAATTTCAGCATGCAAGCCTTGCAAACGTCGGTAACCTATAAAAATAATATCGATATATATACAATGCATGAATACTATTTTTCTACGAACGGTGGACACTTTGAAGTTTCACAGCAAAACACTGAGACAGAAGAAATCTATTTTTCTATCATCGATGCGAATACGGAAGAACCATTTGAATTTGATGATCCCTACACATTTGATCTGCCACCTGGTGAATATATATTTGAAGTTGAAGGGTTTAGCGATAAGCCAACACCCTATGAATTTTCGCTCTCTGGTTCTTTTACGGATCAGCCAGCAACACAGCTTCCTTCTATAGCCATAACATCACCTGCAACTCATGAAGTACGTTTAGCAAAAGGCAGTACACGCATGAGTGTTAAAGGGACTACAGATGCCGATGCTCTTGACTTGTATTTCAATTACAATGATCCAAAAGAACTTGATGTTACTTTTAATGAAACGTTAAATGTACAGCCCGGTTTTAATACATTTGCTTTAAATGCTTTAGACAGTACAACTTTAAATGCTGTTTGGTCCACGTATAATGTAATATCTCCTGGGCTTAAACGTATTGGTGGAAAAGATCGTTATGAAGTGTCGACAGGAATCAGTCAAGAACTTGACAGTAGAGATGCCTACTCAGGTACTGTCATTATTTCACGCGGCGACTTATATACAGATGCTTTATCAGGAGGTCCTTTAGCGGCATCAGAAGGTGCACCTGTGTTATTAACAGCAACAAAAGCACTCCCAACAAACACGGTTACTGAGCTTAAAAGATTAAAACCCGAAAAAGCCATTATTTTAGGTGGTACAGGCTCAGTTTCAACAAATGTAGAAAATCAGCTGAAGTCATTGGGAATTCAAACGATTCAAAGAATTGGCGGAAAAGACCGTTTTGCTGTTTCTGCTGGAGTAGCTGCAAAAGTTGCTGATTATGCAGATACAGCTATTATTGCTAGCGGTATGAACTTTCCCGATGCTCTCTCTGCTTCAGGCATGGCTGGATACATGGGAATGCCAATTTTGCTAGTAGGTACAAACTCGGTTCCTGATTCCATTCAAACCTTTATTAAAAATAATGCTAATATCAGTCATTTCATCATCGTTGGTGGGCCTGCAACAGTTTCCGATAACGTAAAGACAAAAATTTCTCAATTGCGAACTGGTGCTAAGGTTGAAAGAATCGGCGGGCTGAATCGTTATCAAGTTTCTGTAAATGTAACTAACTATGGAATAAAAAATTATGGCATGGATTTAAGTACGTTAGTTGTTGCTAGGGGTGATGTTTTTGCTGATGCATTATCAGGAAGTCCTCTCGCAGCTTTTATGGGTGCACCAATTTTATTAACAACTTCTAACAAGTTAGAAGCAAATATTAATAACTATCTAACTCAAAACAAAGGTGAAACAGATTACACATACATTCTAGGTGGAACAGGTTCAATCACTCCTGCTGTAGAACAACAGTTATCTAACTTTATTAAATAAGAAAACAAAAAGATGAGGCATGACTCCCAAAGTAGAATAACTTTAGGATCATGCCTCATTTATCTTTAATAAAAATATAATAAAAATGTTTTCTTTCAAACAATGATATCCTTAAAGCTGCTAAGAGGATCTATTAATCTACCTTTTCGCTTTCTCTTTGTTTCTTATACAAGACTAAAGCAATCCCGGTATAAAACATAATTAACATTGGATAATTCCAACCACTTAAGGTTTCAACTTGGTAACCAATGATGAATGAAAACGCAATGTACTGTAAACCTAATAGACTAAACCTTTTATCTTTTAATCGTAAAAAATAATAAGCAATTACCAAGTACATAATGATCATGACAAGTGTCCCTATTATTCCATAGTTTGTAAGTGAATAAAGTAAATCCTTATCTAGTACTCTTAAAGAGCCCGGTCCTAAACCAAATAACCATGCGTTTTTTTCATTTAATAGTATTAATGCGTTGTCCCACATTTTTGTCCTAAAACTAAACGAACTAACGCTTGAAAGAGAACCTGATCTAACAATCAATACCAATTGTCTTAAATAAGGAAACACATGACCAAATTTTAATATTAACCAATAAGCTGTAACCATGGCTAATCCTAATCCGCTTATAAATAAGGGTACTTTTATTATGAAGAATTTCTTATCCTTTTTGCTTCTTACTAATTCTATAAAGATAAAAACGAGTGGAAACATTACAAGAACAGAACGTGATCCAGATAAAACCATAAGTATTAACCCAATAAATAACCAAGCCCATTTTTTACGTTTGTTCATTTCAAAAAGATAAATAATTACGGTCATTTGTGTAATTACCCATCCGAAAATATTAGGGTTAGCTAGTGTTCCCGTTGTCCTAACAAGTTTCCAAATAGGATAAGATTTGCTATCGTCATAAATAAATCTAAAAATAGGTAAATCTAAAAGTTGTGTAATACCTACAATAATCTGAGCAATTACTATTATGTAAGCACTTTTAAGTAAAGCTTTCTTGATTGTATCGGAGTTAATTCTTAAAGCCACCAAATACCCATATGACAACACCATTAAGAATAAAATCGGTTTAAAGAAATGTGGTATAGCTTTTAAAGATAAATCATTTATATTTACGAAATAAGAAATTCCCATGCAAAAAACATATATTAACAAAAGAGATGCTACAATTGTGAAGTTTCTATCGGTTATTCCCAATGTTAATTTCTCATCTTTTAAAAGTGTGTAACCTGCACCTAATAATATCAGTCCTAAAATAGGATAAGTAATGAATTGACTTCCTTCAAATTTAGGCATAAGAATAAAGATTATTGGAAACAACATTGCTAACTTAAGAGATTTGTTGTGACTTATTAATCGCATTTTGAATCTCCCCCCTCCTTTTTATGTAATTCTTCCGCCTTACATTGTACTCACAAGGAGAACAATTTTTCAATGCTTTTTTCCCACTTACTTCCGTTTCATGCTAATAAACACCTAAGCATAAGTTTGTATTCCATTATTAATCAAATTATTGTAATATTGATAGGTATTTCCAGTGCAACTTATTTAGGAGGTTTTTCATTTGAGCGGTCGTATCCATTCTCTGGATTCATTACGTGGAATATCTGCATTAATTGTATTAATTCATCACTGTTTGTTGATGACGCCTTTGTTTTATGCTGCGCATTATAACGAACCATATAATAATTGGGTAGTAAGTTTATTTGATAATACCATTCTTCATACAGTTTGGGCAGGTAGTGAGGCAGTCTTATTATTTTTTGTTTTAAGTGGTTTTGTACTTGCGCTTCCATTTCTTAGTTTTAAAAACAACTATAGCTATGGGGATTATATAATTAAAAGAATTTGCAGAATATATATTCCTTATATCTCAGTTATGACTATTGCTGTCTTATTAATGGTCTTCATAGCAGATTATCACGGTCATACAGGATTGATGGATTCTTTTAGTGAGAGAAGATGGGCACATCCGCTATCTTTAGAAGCAGCTATTTCTTATATAATAATGCTTGGTTATGACAATACAAATGTAAATGGACCAACTTGGAGTCTTGTTCACGAAATGAGAATTTCTTTTTTCTTTCCATTTTTAATGCTTTTAGTAATAAAATTTGATTGGAAGAAAGCTATCATCTTAGGATTTGGCGGATCTATGTTCTTTTGGTTAGTGTTTTACGTAATGAATATATTTATAGATAACGGTTTTACTAGTGCAGTAATAAACTCTTTTAAAGATACTTTTTTCTATACAACATTTTTTATAATAGGTGCTTTATTTGCAAAAAATTATAAGAATATTTTACCGCTTTTTAACAAGATAAAGTCTTTAAATAAAATTTTCCTTTTTCTTATAGCTCTTATTTTGTTTAATTTTGAGGATGTTTTTCCATTCTTCCAAAAATTTCATGGCATAGTTGGATTAGGAATTAATTTGGGAGTCGAATGGATTGCTGCAATTGGAGTATTAATTATTTTTACTTTTGCAATTTCATCCCAACCATTTAATAAACTACTCACTAAGCCTGTATTCAAATGGTTAGGAAAAGTTTCATATAGTTTATATTTGGTTCATATGGTGGTTCTTATAACAATGATGTATACGCTTGGAAAAATCATCCCGGTGTATATTGCTTTGAGTTTTGTTCCAATTATATCTATATTGTTTGCTGCAATAACTCATAAATTCATAGAAAAACCTGCACAAAATTTAGGCAATTACCTTGTAAATAAAAAGAAACGTTCAGAAAAAATTCCTCAGAAACAAATCGTTTAGAACTTTAATTCCTTATATAAAATAAAATCGCTTAATTTAGATAATTATCCTAATTAAGCGATTTTTTCATTTTGAGCAACTCGAAGGTTTTAAAAACACTACTCTTTTAACAATTTTATTAAGGAATTTGTTGTTATTTTTTCAATTGTTTTATTTGGCTTAGCAAACGATTCATGACCAAACGAATCTAAAAACCAATTCCAATAAAAAGTACCTACAGCAAAGGTTTTTCCTCCAGAAGGTTTGTTATACCAAATAACATGGGACATTGAATCTTCACCATATAAACTGACTGGCGATGCGGCAACGACCTCTACACCTTTCATTTGACCATCATAACTATCGACTTCACCACCAACAACTCCTGGTATCTTATCTCCTTTTTTCAATCCTGTCCCGTTATACAGCCAATGAGCAGGATTTGATATGACTAGAGGCTGCTGCTTTTGTTCTGGAATTCCAGAATACATTAATCCTAATACTTCCTTTTCTGGGCGATTCACAGGATTATCTCTAAATTTAGTAGTCACTTCTAAAGGGGTTGTTTTCATATAAGGATCTTCATTAGCTCTATATTTATACCCGATCATCAACCTGTCTTTTTGTTGTAATCGAACTTGCCAATAAGCAATATTTGCATTAAAAACAGCTAAATTCATCCGGTTTTTTGTTTCATATTGAATACTGTCTCTCATGGCTTTCGTCCAATACTCTGCGTGGCCCGGTATGAGTAGTAATTTAGAATTTAGATTACTTAATAACCCATTATCAATATCAGTATCTGTGAAATATGTCATTTCATAACCCTGTTTTTCCATCCAGCGAATCATATTGTATTCATAAGCAAAAAATTCACCTGAGCCTCTGCCGTTATTATATGGCCTATCAAACGAGAGATTTACGGCTGCGTCACTATTCGTACTGTTGTAACCGTAAAGGCTTTTCCCACCCCAGTTATTGTAAGCTTGATAAGTATTCGTTGCGATCATTACTCCAATCGAAGCTTGTGGAAGTTTATCTTTTACAACGAACGTAATATAGCTTTCCTTTTGACTTGAATTTGTTAATTTACCTAAATAAACACCTGATTGCCAGGAGTCTTTAATCTTTAATGAAACAGCAGGACTCCAATTTGCTTTCATTGTACTTGGATCTGCGGCAAATGATTGCTTTTTAGGCTGTAAATTACTTATTGTATCTACAAGTTTTGCCCCTTCGCCTTCATAATACCCCATTCTGAATACCTGAATTTTATAGGGCTCTACACTATGAATATAAAGGTTAAGCTTGTCTCCTGGAAAAACAGATGTAGCAGAAGCAAATCCTTGAAGAGCTGTTCCAGAAGGTTTAGTTATTTCCCATCGATGTGGTATATCTAATACCTTATCACCGACCGATCCTGTACCTCCAAGAACCGTGAAGTTGTTGATATTCTTGTCATAAATAACCTCTTTTGATTCACTTGGCAGACGGTCTGGCAGTGTTAATAAAATAGGAGCGTTTTGTTTTGCCGCCAGTACGGAACCCGTTAGAGCATCAGCAAACGTCATTCCCGTTGATAAGAAAGCATTCTCTGTGGGCAAGTTCAGCTTTCGAATAATGTTAGAAGCGACTTCAAAACGATTTTTACCGCCTATTCTAACAGGAGAGGGCAAAGCTGTTTCTACTCCTTTACCTACACTCCCTTCACCACCAACAATTATCGTATGATTTACATTCTTTTCTCGCAGGCCCTTTTTTGTATCGTCTGGAAGCTTATCCTTCAATGTAAGAAAGATGGGAGTCTCTTCCTGAGCTGCATAAGGTGCAATCGCTAAAGCGTCAGGAAAATTCATACCATATGCGATAATAGCCTTTCCTTTGTTCGAGAGTTTCTTAGAAATTTTATAAGCAACTTCGAACCGGTCTTTTCCGGACACTCGTTCTATCCCTATTCCCATATTCTTTACTTCGTTTGCTGCTGAATTTGAGATACTCCCAGTTCCACCAACGATTATTACCTTTTTTGGATGAAGTCTAGCAATCTCTTTTTTTGTAGCAAGCGTTAATTTATTCGGTTGAGTTAACAAAATTGGAGAATTAAGTTTATATGCTAAAGGAGCTGCAGACAAAGCATCTGCGTATGCAATATTATTTGTAAGAACGATTGTTTCTGATGAATTGGGCCATCCTTTTTTCGAGACATTTACAGCTACTTCAAAACGATCAGCCCCAGAAATCCGCTCTTTTTGAATTTCATGAGCATTAACCTCTATAGTAGTAATTAGAAATAATATTGGCAGTAATACCGCGCAAAAAAATCTATAAAACATTAGGTGTCCCCCTTTTTTATTTACCAATAATATAATAATAGGAATTAATAGCAATGTATACATAAAATTACATTTTATATAATTTATTAGAATAATTGTTAAATAAATATAAAAAAGAATCTATTTAAACAGTGGTTTAAAAATAGATCCTTTTTAGTGTTATCTATAATAATTTTCAATTGCTTTGGCAAGTGATAAACTTCTAGCATTTTGTACACTTTTTTGTGACAGCAAAGATACTTCTTTACTGTTTGAAATATAACCCATTTCAATAAGAAGGGAAGGCATCTTTGTCCATCTCGTTACATATAAGTTACTGTCCTTTATATAACCTGTACCTATGCCATTATATCTTATTGCATTATAAAAAATGGGTGCTAGTTTAGAACTTTCCTTCGCTGCCTGTGAAGGAGAAATTGTATCATAGGCAATGATGTCTCCTTGATAGCTCATACTCTTAATTGTACTGCCATCTTTGTAATAAAATAATTTTCTGTCTGTGTCTTCCCTAACGAATGGATATGTTCTCCCAGCATATTTCACGTATACATCTTTTGTTTCAATCCCAGGACGATAAGTGCTGTAATGAAGACTTTGTCCAGTTGCTGAACTATCTACCGACGAATCATGATGAATACTTATAAATAAATCAGCTTTTTTATTATTGGCGAATAACGCTCGATCTTCTAAAGAAATATATCGATCGTAGGCAGGGTCACGTGTATAAATAACTTCAGCACCAAGATTTTTCAAATGACCAGCAAACAGCTTTGTAAAACTAATATTTAAGTTTTTCTCTGAATAACCGTTTCTTACTGCTCCTGGATCTGAACCACCATGGCCCGCATCAAGCACAATTCGCTTTCCAGCTAGTGGAAGCTCGTTTTTTAATTGTGAGACAACAGAGGTGCTTACAGAACCTGTTCCTCCAAAAACTATAAAACTGCTAACTTGTTTACTATCAATAAATTGTTTTGTAACAGCTGGAATTTTATTTGATTGAGTTAATAGTAATGGCATGTTTTGTTTTGCAGCCAAAACAGATCCCGTTAGCGCATCAGCAAATGTCATCCCATTCGATATGGCAACTTTTGTCGTTGATAAGTTAAATGTTTTTGCGACATTCACGGCTACCTCAAATCGATCTTTCCCGCCTACTCGTAATGGGTTATTCAGCTTCTTCTCAACACCAGTTGACACACTTCCAGTCCCACCAACAATAATCGTTTGCTGCGGGTTTTTCTCCTTTATGGCTTGTTGAGTTTTTGAAGGAAGAACGTCTTTTGTTGATAATAATATTGGGTATTGATGCTTGGAAGCGTACGGAGAAATACTTAACGCATCAGCAAATGTAGTACCATTCGTTATGATGACTTTTCCTTCCGCTCCAAGCTTTTTCGAAACGTTATACGCTACTTCAAATCGATCTGCTCCGCCAATTCTTTCGACTTGAACATTTAGTTTAGATAATTGAGATGCCACATTTTGGCTAACGGTGGCTGTACCGCCAATAATAATAGCCTTTGAAGCTTTTAATCTTTTTATCTCAGTTTCTGTTTTAGCATTTAGCTGACCTTGGTTCGTTAATAGAATAGGTGCATTTACTTTGTAAGCAAACGGTGATGCAGAAAGCGCATCTGCAAAAGCTTCGTAATTAACAAGCAAAACCGTTGAACTGCCTGATGCCCATCCCTTTTTTGACACATTTACTGCTACATCAAATCTGTCATTCCCATCCAAACGTTCTACCGATGCAGCGCTCGCACTTACTGAATAATTGGACAATAGCAACATGACTAGTAAAAATAATATACTAAACTTTTTCATATATCCCCCTAAAAATTGTTTTACTTGTTAATTATAACGTTAATTGATAAATTTTGTTAATATTCTAGTAAACTTTTTTCCACAAATAAAAAACTCCATTGCTGTGAAAAGCAATAGAGTCTCACGGTTAAAACGATTTCTCATCTTTCTCAGGTAAATTATTTAAATAATAATCTGCTAGATTTAGGAGTTTTAGAATGGTCTCCTTTTTTTGTTCAGATTCGCTACCTTCTTTATAAAATTCACTATTATTATTTACAGTTGTTTTGCTTTTCATATCAAAGACTTGGCCTCTTCCCTCATCCTCACGATTTACGAAAAGAAAATCCTTATTGATATACGAACCTGCTGGTAGATAATAGCGCATACCTAATAAGTTATGATTTGGATAATTTATCAGATCTTGCCCAAAATGAATCTGTTTGTCAAGATCAATACCTAAAAGATTTGTTATTGTTGGCATAATATCGATCTGCCCGCCTATGCTTTTGTTTTCTCCCTTATGATTCCCAGGAACATGAATAAGTAAAGGAATATTAAAGCGATCTACTAAACCATAAGGATGGCCTAAAAGCTCTTCAGCTAACTTTTTATCCTTAGCATCTTCTGGTTTAGGATGAAATCCAGAGTGATCACCATATATAGCTACAATTGAGTTATCCCAAAAACCTTTTTGCTTAAGTCCCTCAATAAATTTCCCTAAAGCATAATCAGCATAATGTGTAGCTGTTAGATAATTACCCGTCTTTGTTTCGTGATATTTAGATGGTAATGATAATAATTGCTTATCTTTTGGAAGCTCAAATGGTGTATGGCTCGTCATGCTTAATACATGGGCATAAATACGCTCATGCTTTTCATTTAAGGCTGTTAACTCTTCAAGCGCTTTTTCATAAAGCACTTCATCAGATGGTCCAAATCCAACTAGGTCTTTTTTTCCAAAAAACTCTTCTTCATAATATTTATCAAAGCCTAATGCTGGATAAAGCTTTATTCTATTCCAATATTCAACATTATCAGCATGAAAAGTTGAGGTGTAGTATCCTTCTTTGCTAAGTATACGCGGCAAAGAAGGAATAATTTTGTTTTCATATACTTTTGACGAAGGTTTGTTTCCAGCTGGATAAAGTGATGTATTAATTAAAAACTCCGCATCGGATGTATTCCCAGCACCAATTTGCTGATAAATATTACTAAAATAAAAGCTATCGTTAACTAATCCATTCAATGTAGGAGTAACTTCTTGTCCCTTTACCTCCATATTAATCAGCATATCTTGGAAGGACTCCAGCTGTATAATGATTACATTTTTATCCTTTGCTGCACCGAAAAAATTTAAATCTTGTTTTTTCATTTTTTTTATATTCTTTAATGAATAAATTTGCTTATTTGATATTCCCTCTGAGTTTGCGAGTGCAGGCAATGTTTTATCTTGTTAATATTGGATCATTTCATATTGCAGAATTCCTTTGTTGTTTGCCATTGATATCACATCTGTAATTTGTTCGTTTTTATTCAAATAAAACTGAAGAGAAATACCAACTATACAAACCAAAGCTAGAGCAGAACTAATGGCTGGTTTCATCTTCGCTTTATTTTTCATCAATAGAGAAATGATAAAAAGAATAAACACATCTATAAATATAATAAAGTACTTTGGTTTAATTAGATCATAAACATCTTCTTTAACTGTACCTAACTGGTTGACTTGGAATAAATCGAAATAGGTAGGAAGGATTTGATAATACTTTACATATACAATAAGGACAAAAAAGAAAGTGCTCGTTACTAAATTAACGAGAAATAAATTAAATTTTTCCCCAAAAGGTAAGAGGACTGCAAGTGAGAGGAACAAAAGAAAAAAGGGCATGTCATAAAATAAAGAATGAATTAGATTTATCTCATGAAATAATATGTACCTGATTCCAATTATCTTCAATAATATTACGGTCGAATAAATAGAGATAATAAAGATAGGATTTCCTATCATTTTTTTGTACAAAACGCAACAAACCTTTCAATATTTAATAAAACCTCCATTTAATGTTAAACTACTTTGAAGTAATTTGGAAGAAATAATAAAAAAAGCAACCTTATTAAGGCTGCTTTTTAAAATTAGTTATGGTAACCATTCTTATTTTTTTCTTGCCAATTCCATGAATCACGAAGCATATCCTCAAGAGAACGTTCTGCAACCCAACCTAATTTCTGTTTTGCTTTTGCAGGATCAGCATAACTGACAGCAATATCTCCAGCACGGCGTTCTGTAATTTCGTATGGAATCGTTATTCCCGTAACAATTTCAAATGTTTTCACAATGTCTAAAACGCTATACCCCTTACCTGTCCCTAAATTGTAAGCTTCAACACCATCATTTGTTAGCACTTTATCCAAAGCTTTCAAGTGTCCTTTTGCTAAGTCTACTACATGAATATAATCTCGCACTCCAGTACCATCATGTGTGTCATAGTCATTCCCAAACACTCTTAGTTTATCAAGCTTTCCAACCGCAACCTGTGTGATATAAGGAGTTAAATTATTTGGAATCCCGCTTGGATTTTCACCAATTAGTCCGCTTTCATGAGCACCAACCGGGTTGAAATAACGGAGTAAAGCAATACTCCACTCATTATCAGAAACATAAAGATCTCTAAAGATTTGTTCTAGCATCAATTTCGTCCAGCCGTAAGGGTTTGTAGCACCAAGAGGAGTATCTTCAGTCAAAGGTACTGTTTCAGCAGTGCCATACACAGTTGCTGAAGAACTAAATACCATTTTCTTTACCCCGTATTCCTTCATAACTTCACTTAACACAAGTGTGCCCGTAATGTTGTTGTGATAATAATAAAGAGGTTTCTCTACTGATTCCCCAACAGCTTTTAAACCAGCAAAGTGTACAACAGCCTCTATTTTATTCTCTTCAAACACTTTAGAAAGACTTTCTTTATCTAAAAGGTCGGCATGATAGGATTTTATTTCTTTTCCTGTAATAGTTTGAATACGATTGATAACTTCTGGATTACTATTTGCATAATTATCTACTACGATTACGTCAAATCCTAAATTTAAAAGTTCAACAACCGTATGACTTCCTATGTATCCCGCTCCACCTGTTACGAGTATTGCCATTTTTAAAATACCCCCAATTATTAACTAAAATCTATTATTCCCATTTTAACAGAGACAAACTAAAGAAGTACATAAAATTACTTTATAATGTTTACTTCTTTGATGATGCGGGAAATGTAAAAATAAAGAAAATGAAAAACAGCCCTTTTAAGGGCTGTTTGGAACAATTATTTAACAATTTTCAGTTTTTGACCCGGATGGATTGTGTTAGATTTTAAGTTGTTGCTATCTACTAATTGTTTTACTGTTATACCGTAGCTGTGGCTGATTCCCCAAAGTGTATTACCTGATTTTACAACATACGTAGTTGCTGAAGATGAAGCAACTTTTGTTGGAGGAGCACTCACAGTTTGAGTAGCTGCAGTTGTTTGTCCGCTTACTTTTAATGATTGACCAATGTAAAGATTAGTAGACTTTAATAGATTTAACTTCTGAATAGCAGCAACTGTTGTATTGTACTTACGGCTAATTCCCCAGAGAGTATCTCCCTTTTGAACCTTATGTACGCGAGACTGTACAGAACCATCAGCATTATAAACGACAGTTGGTTTTGGAGCTGCAGCAACTACTTTTGCAGCTTCTGCTTTATCATTGATTACACGTCTTGCAGTTACATAACGTGATCCCCAGTAATACGGTGAAAAAGCATCCGCAAAGGCTACACCTTTTCCTTGGGCATTCAACATTTGTCCATTTCCAGCATAGATACCTACATGGTTAATTGTTCCGTTAAAATCAGTATCATAAAATACAAGATCACCTTTTTGCAGGTTAGCTTTAGAAACAGCTGTTCCTACTGATGCTTGTCCAACGCTTGTTCTTGGAAGCGTAATGCCGTGTTTAGAAAAAACGTAAGATGTGAAAGATGAACAATCGAATGAACTAGTGTTTCCAAACGCTGATCCATATCTATAAGGTGTTCCTAAATAATTATCCCCTGTGTTAATAATGTCATCACCAAGTGAAGCGTGTACTAAACCACCGTTTGACAATATTACTCCTGCTGCTAGTGCTAAAGACATAACTTTCTTCTTCATGAATGTATGTACCTCCAATTGATTATGTTATGTTTCCGTTTAACCAATTGGGTTCAAGTTGCATTAGTAGATTAGTAAATAAGTAATAGTTAAATTCGGATATATAATGTATGTTTCTACCTTTTCCTTGACCCCATCGCCCTAAGTCTATGGTAGCACATTTATCCATGGTATTTTATTACATGTTTATTACATATCCGACGTTATTTTTGTAATTTTTGTAACAATTTGAAAAAATATGTCGTTATTTTGTATTTTATTGATTTTCTAATCTTGTTTGTATAGCCCCAGAAACCGACCCATTTCCGCCTAAAATCGTCATTTGTAATGTTCCTTTTTCCTTAACTAATGTCGAAACAGTTTCAGGTAATCGATCTCTTCCTGTTAGTAATAAAGGCGCATTATTTTTAGCTGCTAATACTGAGCCAGTCAGTGCATCTGCAAAAGTTAAACCAGTAGCCAAAAAGGCCTGATTTGCTGTTAATCCTAGGTCTTTAATAATGTTTGTTGACACTTCAAAGCGATTTTTACCGCCAATTCTTATTGGATTAGGTAATTGTTTATAAACATCATTACTCACACTTGCAGGTCCGCCCACTACAATTGTCTTTTTAACACCTTCTAGAGCATCATTTGTCTTAGCAGGTAATCGATTAGGAATTGTCAGTAATATAGGAAACTTATTTCTTGCTGCATATGGAGCGATCGCAAGAGCATCTGGAAAGTTTAAGCCATTTGCAACAATAGCAGTCTCTGTACCTTGAAGTTCATTAGCAATATTAAAAGAAACCTCAAAGCGATCTTTGCCTGAAATCCTTCTTACCTTATTCACTAAGCTATCTACATCATTAAATACCTTGTTTGTTACACTCCCGCTTCCACCTACAATAATAACCTCATCAGGTTTTAGCTTAACAATTTCATTCTTCGTTTCTGTAGTTAATTTATCAGCTTGAGTGAGCAAAATAGGTGCATTATATTTATAAGCTAATGGAGAAGCAGCTAACGCATCCGCAAAAGCATCGTGATTCGCTAATATGACGATATTGCTGCTACTGTCAGAAGCAAATCCTTTTTCAGCAATATTTACGGCTACTTCAAAACGATTTTTACCTGCTAATCTTTGAACTTTGCCTTTGTTAGATGGAGCTTGAATCAATCCATAACCATAAAAAGGGTCTTTGCCGCTCGTTCCCATTTCTAATGTAAGTTCTAGCAGTTTTGAACGAAGTGTTGTATTGGACGCTCCTGGATAGCGTTCCTTTAATAAAGCTAGATCTCCAGTTACAAACGATGAGGCAACAGATGTTCCGCTCATTCTTGCGTATCCGTTATTTAAATAGGTACTATAGATGTTTCCACCAGGTGCTGAAATTTCAACAGTTGATCCTGTTGCCGAATTTGATAGCCGTCTGTTTGAAGAATCTACAGCTGCTGCTGCAATGACTGTATTGTAACGAGCAGGATATTCCACCGTATCTCCACTGCCGTTAGATCTTCCATGATTACCTGCTGCACCTACTATGAGAATGCCGCTATTATAAGCTTTTTCTAAAATCGCCCTTAATGCTGGCGAATCGACTTGTTCTTCGAGTGATAAACTTAAATTGATTATGTCCATCTTATTAGTAATAGACCATTCAATTCCTTTTATAAGCGTATCAATTTCACCTCTACCTGTTTTATCTAGAACTTTTACTGCATAAAGACTTGCGTTTGGGGCAATTCCAACTGACCCAAAATTATTATTTTTAGCACCGATAATTCCTGCCATATGTGTGCCATGTCCGTTATCGTCAGTATATGATTTTGTATACGATTTAAAGGAAATTCCGCCAGAGATTTGAAGATCGTTGTGAGGTGAAATACCAGTATCAAGTATGGCTACTTTCACACCTTTACCTGTAAAATTAGAACTCCACGCCCGTTGAGTAGCCGTCTTATTAATTCCCCAATCAACGACTTGCCCTTCTGCTTGAATCTTTTGATTGATTTGAACGGATTTAATACTAGAATCATTTTCTAATAAAGAAATCTTGTTCTCGGGCACCGATGCAGTAACCATTGGAAGCTGCTTAAACATATGTTTAACTTGCCCTCCATTTTTTTCTACGATATCTTTATGAATTTTTTTATTGAATAAGATAATTACTTCTTCTTGCTTACTTTCAGCTTCAACAAAATTTATTTGCGAAAAGAAAATAGTGATTAATAACATACACAGTGCTATTTTTTTCATAAATATCTCCCTTACTTGTTCTAGTAATCATTACTGTAATTTTAATAATTAAAGAAAATAAATCTATTAAAAATTATATTTCGCACAATACTAATAGTATAAAATAAAACCTCCCATTAAAGGAGGTTTTAGGAAATTTATTTTATATTTTCTTCAAATACTTTTTTCACTTTAGGAACAAGGTAGTGGCTGCCGCCTCTGTTTTCCACACCTTCGACCATCATCGTAACTAATAATGAAGGGTTTTGCGTGTTATACGCTACAAACCAGCCTAGTTCTTTTCCTTTTTCACCCTTCGTTGCTTTTAATTCTGCTGTTCCCGTCTTACCTGCAAGCGGTAGCTTAGGCATAGCTGCTGCGTGTGCCGTTCCTTTTGGATTGGTTACCACTTTAACTAAATCATCATTGATGAGTTTTGCCGTTTCTGGTGAAATCACGTTTTCTTTCCAGACCGTGGACCCTTTTTTTTCTTGATCTAATTTAGGAGCTAATAAATTTCCATTGTTGATAAAAGGTGTGTACGCTAACCCGACGTGCAGTGCACTCATCT
The DNA here is from genome assembly GCF_031457135.1 of Fictibacillus barbaricus. GTDB lineage: Bacteria > Bacillota > Bacilli > Bacillales > Fictibacillaceae > Fictibacillus > Fictibacillus barbaricus_A. The sequence goes on from NZ_JAVDWA010000003.1 coordinate 344,197, forward strand.
GGATCTTCCCTTGGCCATATCCACTGTCTGCAAGCTGAACCTCGCTCATACCTTCTTCACCGATGGTAGAGTTACCGAATGGAAATGAGATTGGAAGCTTCTCACCAAATCCAAATTCCTTAAGTCCGGCTACAAATTTATCTTGTCCAAGGTTTAATGCCGCTTGTGCAAAATAAATATTATCTGAATAAATCAACGCTTTTTCAAGATTCACACTAGGTACATCGCTAACTCTCGTCACATGGTATTTCCCCCATGATTTATCCTTTTGCCATGTCTTACCCTTTATCTGAAATTCCTTATTCGGATCCAACGTTTTGTTTTCCAGACCGATTGCTGTTGTTACCGGTTTAAGAGTTGAACCTGGTGCATATGTGTATTTAAATCGGTTCATCTTAGGATTATTTGGATCGTTAGCCCACTTATTGCGCAGGTCATTAGATAAACCAAATACATACTGGTTCGGATCATAAGAAGGACTGTTCACTAATGCGAGTACTTCCCCTGTTTTCGGATGGATAGCAGATGACGTCCCTACATTACCTTTTAACTGATTGTAGATGGAAAGCTGCACTTGACTGCTAATTGTCGTCTTCACGTCTTTTCCATTCACGACATCGGTTTGAGCAAGTACGGATTTTTCTTCTTTTTTACTGTTTAAAATCTTGATCGTTCCGCCGCTTGTACCGCGTAATTGATCTTCGTAAACTTGTTCAAGACCTGCTTTTCCGATCCAGTCTTGTGAAGAGTATCCCTTACCTTTAAGATTCTTAAGCTCTTCTGCATTCACAGGACCGATATAGCCTGTAAGATGTGCTGCTGCCTCTTTTAAAGTATATAAACGTGTTTCCTTTTTCTGAGACTTTACGCCTTCAAGTGCCACTGCCTCATGGATTTTCGGATCATCTGTCGCCATTTTTTTTATCGGGACACTGTATTCCGGCTTTACCCAAGACTGATTCAGTTTTGCCTCAATTTCTTCTGGGGACATGCCTAAAATTTTAGCTAACGGAACGATGGTTTTGTTTTTATTTACCGGCAGCTCTTGCGGAACTATTAACACTTCGTATGCTTCTCCATTGAATGCGAGAGGATTTCCTTCTCGGTCTAAAATCGCTCCTCGGGTTGGTGATATGGTCGAAGCCGAGACCTTATCTCCTTCTTTCATTTCCGGGAAGATGTGTGACGGGTTCCACTCGATTTTCCATTCTTTAGAGTCCTTCTCTTCCACAAGTTTCATACCCATTTTATGCGTATAGGAGATTGGACCGGCGAGCGTATCCATCTTAACGGTGTAAGGAAGGCTTACATTCTCGCTATCATCCTTTTTCTTATTCTTTTGAGCTTTCATTTTGATAGCTAGATTCGTAGCTTCGATTCCCCCATATATGCCTTTATAACGTTTTACAAATTCGTCTTTTGATATTTGCTTTTGAGATTCGGAATCTAGCATTTCATACATTTTGTTAAAGTCTTGTTTCTGCCATAAAGTTAAATATTTATTTAATGTATTCTCTGGTTTCGGAGGCTCAGAACATGCCGTTAATAATCCGAAACATAGCACAGCCAGCACGATCATTTTATAAAAATTCTTCAAACCATTTCTCCTTTCAAACTCTCGTAAATTTAAACACTTGTTTAAAAAACAAGCTATCCTTAAATAGTATAACAAATACCTTGGTAATATATGACTGATATACTCATGATAAAACGATTAAACACCATGTGAGCAGATGCCCAATGGTGTTTTTCGTTTTAATAGTTTATGTGTTTTGAACCGAGATAAATATTTTGCCAATATTTAAGACTTAAATTGCTAACGGTGACACCCGTGCTTGATCCACTATGAACAAACTGGTTGTTGCCAATATAGATTCCAAGATGTGAAGGACCTGATGTATACGTCTCAAAGAAAACGAGATCTCCTACTGCAGGTTCTTTTACGGAAGTCGTTGCATTCCACATTTGCGCAACGGTTCGAGGCAGCTGTACACCTTCTTTTGCAAAAACATACTGAACGAAGCCGCTGCAGTCAAAACCTTTTGTTGTAGTACCACCCCACTGATATGGTGTACCCATTAATTCAGCAGCGTTCGCAATAACATTGATCGTGATCTGATCCGACGTTTTCGCTGTTTGTCCTTTTTGTTTTTCAACTTCAGTGAGTTTTGTTAGAAACGTATTGTTCACAATTCCTGTTATAGGAAGTCCGTACGTCTTTTGAAACTTCTCAACACTTTCCTCTGTTACAGTGCCAAAATAGTCAGTAATCATCGGATATGTAAAAAAGCCAAGATTCTTAAGCCGTGTTTGCAGCTTAACAACTTCAGCACCTCTCATTCCAAACTTCAAGTCTGGTGTTGAGGACTGTGGAGGTACAGTTTGAGTTGGTGATGCAGGTGCTGGAACTGGTTTCGGTGGTGCAGGATTTTTCTTTGCTGCAACTGCCTTTTGGATAAGATCTAATGTCGTTGCATCAGCAATCCCTGTCGCTTTCAGCTTTTGACTGATTTGGAACTTACGAACCGCTTCGGTCGTAATTGGTCCATAATAATCTGTAATTTTATAAAATGTAAAAAAGCCAAGGTATTTTAAATCTGTTTGAAGATTCACCACATCTTGCCCGGTAGATTCTAACTTTAATACTTTAGTAGTTGCTTCTGTAACTTTAACTGGAGGCTTTGGTACAGTCACAGTCGGTGCTGGTTTTTCTTCTTGATATGATTTTTCTAGCAGCTTTCCATACGTTTGTTTTCCAACAATACCGTCAACTACTAGACCGTTCGCTTTCTGAAAATCCATTACAGCTTGCTTTGTAACGGGACCAAAATACGTAGTTGTTTGTGGATCCTTGAAATACCCTTTTTCTTTTAATAATGCTTGCAGTTCTTGTACATCACTATGGGTAATTCCCTGTTTGAGTGTCGTATCTCCCAGAGAGGCTTCACCTACTAGAGGAACAGCTAAAAAAGCACCAGCAAACGCAGAAGTCATGACTAACTTTTTTACAATTGTGTTTTCCATTTCTTCCTCCTTTTTCTAATTACTTTCTCTTTCGTTTTATATCGACAATATCCTCCTTCATCTATATAAAAAAGACAATAAAAAAGTGGAGAATAATAATATTTAGGACAAAAGTGTGAGAAATTCCATAATCTACTTAAAATTACACTAGTTTTGGTAATATAGAGATAAACAGTAAATATCGAAGGAGCTTATCTTGAAAAAACTACTGCTCATTTTAGTCATCGCATTTATGTTTGGAGCCTTCTACGGTTATTACCAAGACAGAAAAACGGATGCTCAAGAAGAAAACAAGATTGTTACACTACATACAAAATCAAATTCAAATCAGTACAAAGAGAATGTGACTAGGGATAAGGGCAAAACATTAATTAAAAATGTCCCATTGATTATGCAGATGCCGGAACTGGATCGCGGCTGTGAAGTTACTTCTTTAGCCATGCTTCTGCAATACGCAAAAGTCGATGTTGATAAAATGGAGTTAGCCAAAAAGATAAAGAAGCTGGACATGCCGTATGAACACAAAAATGGAATCTATTATTACGGAAACCCGAATGACGGATTTGTTGGGGACATTTATACGTTTGATAACATGGGATATGGCGTCTACCATAAACCAGTAGCGGCTTTAGCGAAGAAATACTTACCAGGTAGAATTAAAGATATTAGCGGAAAGTCATTTGAAGATGTACTTCGTAATGTGGAAGAAGGCAAACCAGTTTGGATTATAACGAATGCTACATTTAATAAACTGCCAAAAAGTGAGTTTCGAACGTGGAACACACCTTCTGGAAAAGTTCAGATTACATGGAAAGAGCATTCGGTTGTAATTACAGGATTTGATGAGGAAAATATTTATATCAATGATCCTTTAGTGAAAGAACCCAATCGTAAATTACCTCGAGAAGCCTTCCAAAAAGCGTGGGAGCAGATGGGGTCACAAGCGATAACCATTCATTAATGGGGGGAGATAGTTTGAGCAGATCCACTGCATTTTTAGGTCTTTTAGGGGGACTATTTATTTTTTCAATACTGTCCTGGTTTATTTCATTTAATGATGTTACAAAAGACATCGTTTATTTTACTGGCTTATTAGTTGCTATTAGTATACGACTATTTTATAAAAGAAAGTCTGAAATGAACGATTAAAAGCACTGAAACGGTCCAGTGCTCTAATCAAAGATGACCTTAACTAAACGTAATAGTAATCGGGGAATAAATGATAGGATCGCCCATACGATTTCAAAAATAATTTCAAATATGGTATGGTTTCTTAGATCCAAAAAAAACTCTTTTAAAGCTCCGTCTTCTTTCTTTTTTTCGTATTTCTTTTCCATCGTTCCCATTAGTTAACGCTATGAAGATCAATCAATTCATATATGAGTTGTGTGGTGTTTTCTTTCCACGTTAACTCTTTTACAACAGCTTTCCCGGTTGGAGAGCTGTTTTCGTTTTTTTGCAATGTAAATGGATGATCTAAAATAAAAAGCTGATAGCCGGAAAGTGTAATTTGAAATTTGTTTCCTTCAATGCGTTTTTCTTTTCCACCTGTAACAACATTGGAATGGACCGTAATCGGCATTTGCATAGTATCACCTTCATTTGGGTTTTTTTTATGGCTCTTTTCGTATTCATTGGTGCTTTTGAAAGTAGTTGATTTCCGTTACAGGATGCTCGCTTTCCGCGGGGCAGACGGTGAGCCACATTCGTACGCTTCGCGTATAAGTGTCTCACCTGTCCGCCTGTCCCGCAGGAGTCTCACACCTTACACTCCAATCAATCTGGCATTGGAGTCAAATTACAAAAATACCTCAGAAGCAACAATCTTTTAGAAAAGAGCCTTTTTTATTGTAGCATTCCGCGATTGGAATAAGTTTGATTTCGGCGAAAATTTCTATAAATTAACAGGGCAATGGTTATGCCGACTAGAGCACCTATTGAATCAAGCATAACGTCCTCTACATGTGGTGTGCGGTGAATCGTAAAACTTTGATGAAATTCATCTGAAGCTGCATATAGTATCGCTAAAACAAGCGAAGTTATAAAAGTTAAACCTTTGTTTAAATTTAGTTTTATAGCTCGGAATAATAAAAAGCCTAAACCGAAATAAACAGAAAAATGGGCTCCTTTTCGGATAAAGAACTCAATAAACTGCGCAGGTCCTAACTTTTCAATACTCACTTCATCCCCCGCATAGTTAAAGACGGTCGTGGAAAAGAGCGAGCTTATGAAATCCATGTCTAGAAATTGAGAAATCGTCGGTCTTAAATCTTGTTTTTCATAAGGCTGTGAACTCGCGTAAAAGATCATCCCTGCCCATAGTATGACAGGTAGCCAATAAATGAAGAATTTTTTCAAAGTTAATCACCTGTTTACATTCATAATAATATTATCTTATCACATTCCTATAAAAAAAAGCCTGCCGTAATCAGCAGGGTTTTTCACATTTTATTGAAATAGATTAAACATAAAATCTGCCCAACGCTTGTTGCCTTTTTCATTGGGTTTTAACTTTGTTATGTATTGCTTAATATCTTCTGAATTTACATTTGGCCAAGCTTCCCAATGATCTAAGTAAGGAATCTCGTTTTTAGCAGCAAACGCTTTTAAATCACTAACTTGATCCGCATATACATGTGGCTGAAAGATTGGATTCGGTGGCTGCAGCATAATAGTCGTATCAGGATTTGTATTTTTAATGTCTGTAATCATTTGATCGAGTACATATAAAGTATCTTTCATTGGAATGACCTTATTATTATCATTCAGCAACACAGGTTCAATGAGTACAATATCGGATTTCTTTTTTATTAAATCTTTATAACTCTGTTCTTTTGGGAATTGTAAACTTGTTTGCTCCCCGAAGCTTGTTGTTGAGATCGTGATGTCTTTTCCGTATGAGGCAATCATTTTATCAGTAAAAAGTTTTGCCCATGTTCCTGGTTTTGAGGAAGTTAAGTCTGATCCCACTAGTGAAATAGTTAGCGTTTCTCCAGCAGCAATCTTCTTTTGATACAGTTCAGCGATACCTTTTGGGGCATTTGTAAAATGGTCGCTTGTCTGTCTTTGAATGGTCGCACTTTTCGTTTCCGGCTGCACTTCAGGTTCTTTTTTCATCATTAACTTTGCAGCATGAGCAGTCTTCTCAAGTTTGTAGTTATAGTAAAAATGTCCGCCTATCACACTAAGAAGACATATTAGTATGATGAACACTGTTAAAAAACGTTTCAACCGTCCCACCCCTTATATAATCTACTACTATCATAAAGGGTTAAATTTCCTAATACAAGAAAATGTTGAAAAATGTAGAAGTCTATCGAATGTCGTCATGTTTAAATATATTCAAGGAAGGAATATTAAAAAGGGACATTTAAAACAAATGAAACAATATTTTTGAAGGAGTGATGTTGTAATGGGTAAAGCATTATTTACGGGTACAGCAAAAGCAAAAGGCGGTCGTAATGGGCACGTGACATCTGGTGACGGGCTAATTGATGTCGATCTCGTTATGCCAACTGAAAAGACGGATAAAAAAGGAACGAATCCGGAAGAACTGTTTGCAGCTACCTATTCCTCTTGCTATGATGGTGCGTTGAATTTGGTGGCTAAGAAAATGAAAAAAGACATCGACTCCACGACTACTGCTGAAATTAGTTTCATGAAAGACGAAGCAGATGGAGGATTTAAAATTGCGGCTGTCTTAAATATTGAGATCAATGGCGTTACACAGGAAGAAGCAGAGGAATTGGCTAAGGAAGCTCATAAGGTTTGTCCTTATTCAAAAGCCACTCGCGGAAATATTGATGTGGAACTAAAACCGAAAGCAATCTAATAAGTGGTGAAACCAGGCTGTGATGGCCTGGTTTTTTTATTTGTTATGAGTTATTAACCTATGAATAATTTCATTTAATTGATTCTCCGCTCCGTTTAGTCGTTCCGTTTCCTTTTCAAGCTGTTCTTTAGAATTTATCCATTCTTTGCCTCTTTCTTTCGCCATTCTTCTTACTTCATCTGGATTTGGTCCACCCTGAACGTTTCTACGTTTCACAAACTCTATTGGACAAACCGCCACATCCCATTCTTGTTGTGTGAGTGTAACGTTAACATGCTTGCGGATTCGTTCGTTTACACGTTTAAGCGGAAGTTGGTTCACCTCGATGCTGTTGAGAGTGCATTCTTTTGCTATTGTACTGGCGATTTGATGTGCCAGCCGGAAAGGAACTTGTTTTTCTCTTGTAAGTACATCCGCAAGCTCGGTTATCGTGATGCATCCGGTGTTTGCCCGGGTTAAAGCTGTTTCTTTATCGACTTCCATTGTTCGAATGACGGCATGCATCAGGTTAACCACTCGGTTTGCTTTTTCAAAACTGCGATATAAATGCGGCTGCAAATCATCTTCCGTATCGACGATGTCTCCAAATGGCGTGTTGTGAATCATCTGAATGGCAGAAAGAGCCTCTCCGGCTGAACTGCTAGCTAGTGACCGCGAATGCTCGATGGATACAGGATTTCTTTTTTGCGGCATGATGCTGCTGATTTGGACATAAGGATCGGCTACTCGAATCAAGTCAAATTCACGAGTCGCAAGCTGCAGAAAGTCTTGAATCCACCTGCCGAAATTGATCATCATCGTTAATACAGATGTCGCTGATTCCAAGAGATAATCAGCACCTGCAATGCTATCATACGAATTTTCCACGAGCTCATGGAAACCGAGAAGCTCACAAACTCGTTTTCTGTTAATCGGAAATCCCGTAGTGGACAAAGCCGCTGCACCTAAAGGGGATCGATTCACAATATCATAAGCATTCCACAATCTTTTTACGTCACGCATAAGCACATCAAAAATGGCAGTTAAATAATGGCCAAGAGTGATTGGCTGTGCCGGCTGCGTATGGGTGTATGCTGTTATGATGGTTTCAGCGTGTTCTTGAATTTGTTTGAGTAAGGCGTCTGCTAACTGAAGAGAGCTTTGAATGAGGGTGAGAATGTGATCTCGCAGGACTAGTCTGTACATGGCTACGCCCATGTCGTTTCGGCTTCTAGCGATATGAATGTTCCCAGCAAGTTCTGGACCAATTTCGGTACTGATTTTATGTTCCATCATGAAAAACAAATCCTCAAATTGAGGATCGTATTGTAGTGTACGGTAGTCGATTTGGGCGACCTTCTCCACGGCTTCTAAAATTTGTCCTGCTTCTTTTTTATTGAGGATCGATTGCTCTGTAAGCATGACCACATGAGCACGATGAATGTTAAACATTTGTTTAAATAAAAAGTCACGCTGATCATTAAAAACGGGACGAAGCAAGTTTTCAACGTACGTTTTACCAGGAAAACATGTACCTTCGCTTTTTATAAATGAATCCTTATCAGGCATGATTTTCTCTCCTTATTGAAAGGCGATTCGGATGTAAAACAAATTAATATATAGTTTATGTATGGGTTTGGGATTGGGTACTCAAGTCTCTTTTTAGTAAATGAAATTGCACTTTGATCGGATTTGTAAATAACAAAAACAAAGACCAGATCAATGTCTGGTCGTTTCCTTCTAATTCAATTGTGGGTATCCTACATCAAAAGTTTTTTCATTTATTACTATTCGTTTAGCTTCAATAAATAACATTGAGTTCCATATTTCAATAGAAAAATTAGAATTTGAAACATATTGCTTTACCCAATTTTCAGACTTTGAATCAATTGAAATTATCCCTATCCCTTTAGGGTGAAATTCAATTGATGTTAATTCTAAATAATTGTCTTGATCTCTTCCGATTAAGTTATAACGATTCTCACCACTGTCTTCAAGAAAATAGAACGATGATACTTCCTCAAATCCAACTATGTATTTAGTAATTTTTTCACCATCAATAGCTTTGGTTTTAAACAGAATGCTATGGCTAACAACATCAATTTTCATATCATCAATAACATTTGCCCATAAATCATTTAAATACTCTTTTAATGTGTTCACCCATCACCTTTGCAATTAGACTTGTTAAATAAATTGCTAATACCCTGTTCACCAGTCCTGCCCGTAGTTGGATTAACATTATTATACATTCAATTAAGGAGACGAATAATTGTTATTGTCATGGTGCTAAAATGGGGCGAATCGGGACGGCAGTTAAAGTTATAAAATTAGTGTAAAATTAATGAAAAACCGCAACGAACTTCGCTGCGATTTATTTTGCTTCTTACTATAGATTTAGGGTGTTATCTGATGTTTTCCCCTCAAAAAAGAACCCGTTATTGATTATTGTTGCGTCTTTATTTCGCTTAATATTACTTGTTTGCTAAAACTTTAATAAATTCTCTCATATAATCAGGCAAATCTGGAGGGCGGCGGCTCGAAACGAGATGGCCGTCGACGACAACGGGTTCATCGATCCACTCTGATCCTGCATTCTCCATGTCATCTTTAATCCCCGGTGTACTCGTTACTTTTTTCCCTTGCAGCACTTTTGCCGAGATCAGCACCCAGCCGGCGTGACAGATTTGGCCGATTGGTTTCTTGTTATTCTCCATATGCTGCACTAACTCTAACACTTCCGGAAAACGGCGCAGCTTGTCCGGCGCCCAGCCTCCTGGAACCAAGATTGCATCATAATCTGACGGGTTCACATCGCCAAATGCAAAGTCAGCCTCAGCTGGAACACCGTATTTTCCAATGTATGTTTCCCCAGCCTTTTCGCCAGCAAGTTCGACGATTGCCCCCTCTTCACGCAATCGAAGAATCGGATACCACAGCTCCAAATCTTCAAAGTCATGATGAACGAGACTAATCACTTTTCTATCTTTTAAACGCATGTTTAATAGCACCTCCAATATCTAACTTAACTGATTACATACACTCTATCACTTTTCCCATAAAAGCGTTTTACAAACTTCTGTCAACAAAAATCAAAATATATGGTTAATAGACGGAATTTAAACAAATGTTTAAAAGATAAAAAGTTAAAACCCGGATCTCATAGTCCGGGTTCTCTACTGATTTTATGAAATTCTAACCCGGTTTTTGTGGGATAAACCTGAAGTTTTCTTGTGGAGTTAATTTTGCTTCAATTGGAAGATTTCACGGTCATGCTCGGCAATTTTGAATTCATAATACTTAAGGTCATTTTTCCTAACCATGTTCTCTTCGATGTTTGTTGCTCTCTCTTCGATGTTGCATACTCTCTCTTCAATTTTTATTACTCGTTTTTTTAAATCGGCTACATCAGTTTTTATTACGTTCACATCGTCTCTAAGTTCTAGCACACTCTGTTGAACCTTGATCAAAACGTCCATCATCTTATCGCTCATTTCCAACTCATTCACCTCCTTTAATGTGATTATATCAAATTACCTGCTTTAATTCTCCTGCTAAAGTTAAACATCTGTTAAAAAAACCACACCTTTAAGATGTGGTTTTCTGCCCGTATTCTTTAAATTTTTCAGTCATGAGTTCCATTTCTTCATCATCTAAAATGATAGGTTCGCCGACACATTTCGTTCGGTAATAAATTTCACAGCAGAACTCGATTTCTTCTGCGATGTTAAATGCGTTCGCTATGTCCTGTGCGCCAGAAAGGAAACCATGGTTGGCCAACAACACCGCTTTTCGGTTTTCCATCGCTTTAAATGCATTTTCCGCAAGTTCAGGCGTTCCAAAACTCGCATATTCCGCACATCGAACATCTCTTCCGGCGTGTGCCACAAGATAAGAAACGGCTGGAAGATCCCAGCGCATAGCAGAAATCGTTGTGGCAAACGGTGAATGTGTATGAACGACCGCATTGATATCATCTCTTCTTTTATAATAAATGGCATGCATCGAAAGTTCGCTCGAAGGTTTACAATTCCCATCCACCACTTCACCATCTAAATTCACAACAACCACATCTTCAGCTGTCATCACATCATAATCGATGCCGCTGGGGCTGATCGCAATTAACCTACTCTCACGATTAAAAATACTAATGTTTCCGCCCGTTCCTTTTGTGAGACCGCGTTTAACCATTTGCTGACAGTAATAGACAACTTGTTCACGCTCATTTTGTAATAGCATCTGGTGCTCCTTTTAATAGCTTTTGCAGATTTTCTTCATATGGTGCCTGCACGATTCCCTGTTCTGTCACGATTGCTGTAATGAATTCATTCGGTGTCACATCAAACGCTGGGTTATACACTTTGACGCCTTTTGGTGCTGTTGGAACGCCAAAGCGGTTCGTCACTTCTTCCTCACCACGCTCTTCAATCGGAATCTCCTTGCCTGTCGGTGTCCGGAGGTCGATCGTTGGTGTTGGAGCGGCAACATAAAACGGAATATTAAAGTTTTTCGCTAAAATTGCCACACCCATTGTACCGATTTTATTCGCAACATCACCATTCGCAGCCACTCGGTCACACCCTACTATTACTGCCTGGATTTTCCCTTGTGACATGACCATCGCCGCCATGTTATCTGTTATAACGGTAACATCGATCCCCGCTCGGTGGAGTTCCAGTGCAGTCAGTGTAGAACCTTGTAGTCTCGGACGTGTTTCATCGGCATAAACCTTAATGTCCCATCCTTTTTCTTTTGCAAGATACATAGGAGAAGTGGCTGTACCGTACTTCGTAGTGGCTAGCGCTCCCGCATTGCAATGTGTTAAGATGCCCATTCCATCTGATAAAAGGGTTAATAAATTTTCACCAATCAATCGATTGATCTCTTCGTCTTCTTGATGGATGGCGATTGCTTCTTGAAGAAGTTCGGTTTTGATTTCGGAAACTTCTAAATGTGCAAGTGATTTTGCCTTCTTTTCCATGCGTTCCAGCGCCCAGAAAAGGTTGACCGCTGTTGGTCTTGAAGTGGCTAAATAATCGGATTTTTCTTTGAGGATTTCGAAAAATTTATCGTAGTAGTTTTCTGGCGCATCTTTTACCCCTAAATAAAGTCCGTATGCGGCTGAAACGCCGATTGCCGGAGCTCCGCGCACTTTCATCGTTACAATTGCGTCCCACACTCTTTCGATGGTTTGGTAAGAATCATATCGTATTTCATTTGGAAGAGTCGTTTGGTCGAGCAATACGAGCTCGCCATCTTTCCACTGAATCGGTATTAATTGATCTGTCATTTACATCACCTTTGAGCCTTTCACCATTTTTTCCGCTTCCTTTATCGTTGCAATAAAATCTTTCCCATTTTTAAAAGCTGAACGTTTTTTTATAAACGAAATCGCTGCTGTTAAACAAATTCGTTCGGCTTCGATTCGCAGATCTGAGTCTGTAATAGACGTAATATCTTTCACTTTTGCTAACCCTACGATTCTTCTAATGAGTTCAAGACCTGTTACCGCGGCTGTATCAGATAAAACTTCTTGTAAGTACCACTCTTTAAATGCTTGTTGTTTGGCAGTCAGTTCTGTCACATGCTTGTCCCATTGAGCGAGGAATTTTTCCTGAAAGAGATCGATCACTTGTTCAATCGTTTTTTCTATCCAAGCCCTAAATTCAGAATTACCGTGAGCTCGTCCGTTTGCCCAAGCAAAGAATAGGTTGGCCACAACGTTTCCAATGTCATATCCCATCGGACCGTAGAATGCAAACTCAGGATCGATCACTTTCGTACTGTTCTTCGTGATAAAAATAGAACCTGTATGAAGATCGCCATGCAGCAAAGCTTGCGCATGGTTCATAAAACTGAATTTGAGCTTTGCCGTTTCTAATTTTAATTCTTCATCGTTATAAATGGTAGACCGAATCCACTCTTCATTGCCTGAAGTTAGCTCGTTTCTATTATTTTGATCATAGAAAGGCTCTGTGTACACGAGGTCTTCGGTAATCTCACAAAGCTCCGTGTTTATGTAATTTTGTACTAGTCGTTTTTTTTCTTTATGCTCCATAACAACGTCAGAAGTGAGAAGCAGATTTTGCACCATAAATGTTGTGATGTGATCCGCAAATGCCGGGAATTTTTCATTATTGAGAAGAGCTGTGCGCATGATTGTATGATCGGAGAGATCCTCCATTACACAGCAGCCCATGACTTCATCGAACAAATATACCGTCGGAACCAAGCCCGGCGACAATTGATCTTGCAGCTGAAGAACATTTGATTCGATACGGATGCGCTCTGTGGAAAGCTTGAACTCATCCGAAATTCTGGCGGTGTGTCCCGCTTGTTTTACAATGACGGAGTTTCCGTATTTCGCGTCCACGACACGGAACACGTAGTTCAGGTTTCCATCGCCAATCTCTTTGCATGTCAGCTCGGCATCACTTTTGAAAATAGTAAGTTTCTCCTTCACAAATTCTATAACATCAGATGAACTCATTAAAAAATATGCAGAAAAACGCGACATCCAGCATCCCCCTCTATCTTTTGCGCTTAAACTCTTAAAGAAAGCGCTTTCAATATACATTATCAAGATATAACTTGGACAGCAGGAAGTCAATGGAAAAACATAAGCAACTATCTTCTCTTTCCTGCCTTATTATGTTAGTATTTTTGAGTTAAAGACTATCTAATAATTAACTAAATGAATCATTCAAATAGTTTCCAACATTACAGCATAAGGAAGTGTGAGCGTTATGGCGATTTGGAAGCGAAATTTATGGGTGCTATGGGTCGGCGTTTTCTTGACTTCAGCCAGCTACTCCATGGTTGTGCCTTTCTTACCTCTTTTTCTTCTTCAAATTGGTGTTCATGAGCATACCGAGATCTGGTCTGGTCTCATATTCAGTTCAGCGTTTTTAGCAGGTGCGATTGCCTCACCGTATTGGGGCATGATGGCTGATAAATATGGAAGAAAGCCAATGATCATTCGCGCTGGAACTTTTCTTTTTATCATCTATACATTAACCGCCTTTGTGACGAACGCCTACCAATTGATCGGATTGCGGATCGCGCAAGGTTTATTAACAGGATACATTCCGGGAGCGATCGCCTTGATCGGAACGAATACTCCGAAAAAGAACGTCGGTTATGCGATGGCGATGATTTCAACTGCCGGTGCGTCTGGCGGGATCATGGGTCCTCTTTTAGGCGGCGGTTTGGCTGAATTATTCGGCAACAGATGGGCGTTTGCGAGCGGGGGTTTCTTTTCTCTGATTTCTACATTGTTGGTTATCTTTTGGGTAACCGAGGAAAAATTCACTCCAAGTACGGAAAAAGGCTCAGTGCTTAAAGACTTGCAAGCAGCAGCGGCGAACAAACCATTCATGAATGTCTTGTTCTTATCAATCATAACAGGGACTGCTGTTTTAACGATTGAACCTGTATTGCCTCTTCATATTTTAAGAATCAGCGGGTCTAATGATAATACCGCACTCTTAGCCGGTATCGTATTCTCGTTGCCAGGTATCGCGAGCATCCTTTTTGCAGCCTATTGGGGAAGGATGTCTGATCGGATTGGTTTCCAAACGGTGCTGATGATCGGGCTGCTCGGCGGGGGTATCGGTACAATCGCTCAAGCATGGTTTGACGGAATTTGGGGCTTTTCATCTGTTCGATTCATTTATGGCATTTTCTTTTGCGGCGTTTTCCCTGCGTTGAACGGACTCATTGTCCAGACCACTGCTGATGAATTTAGAGGCCGCGCATTCGGATTGCAGCAGACGGCGACTCAGATTGGGGCGATGCTCGGGCCGTTGATCGGCGGAGTCATCGGAGGATTCTTCCCTGTTTCAATGGTGTTTATCATTACTGGCTTAATGCTATTAATAGCGATGTTCACGGCTTATAAATTCAGGACAAATAGTGAAAATGCAGAGCTTCGGAAAGCTTCTGGAGCTTAGATCTAATTAAGAGGAGTGATTTTATGGAAACATGCAACATTGATCATCCATTGGAAGATGTTAAGAAAAAATTAGCCGATCAAGCGGAGTTCATGCCGAGTGAATTGGTGAAGCAAGTTGATGTAGCTTTGAGCGAAAAGACAGATCACGAATTTCTGAACGAAGTCTTTCATTTGTTGAAAAAGTATGATTTAGCTGATGAGGAAGAAAAGTTATCGCGTAATGAGAAATTGATTGCGTTAGTATAGTAAAAACCCGGACCGGCTCCGGGTTTTTCACTCTATCAGCATTCATGTTGCATGCAAAAAAGCATCCAGTTTGGGTGCTTTTTTGTGTGTTTACGGTACGTGATCTTTGCGCTGTTACACGTTTAGCTGTTTTTGATCATAGAATTGTACTTTTCGCTCATAGAATCTTGTTTTTGCTCAGTCATTTGTACTTTTTGCTCATACAATTCCTACTTTTGCTCATAGAGCTCTTTCTCCATCAAAAAGCAGGAACGATATCCCATCGTTCCTACCTATTTTAGTTCTTTAAACTCATTTCAAGCTCCAGTACGAGCTGATCATCTATTTTTGAGTGTTTTCTGCTTAGAATTTGTGTGTATCCATCTCTTTTTCCACAGAATAGTCTTGCTCGCTGCAAAATTAGATTCACCATCATAATCAAAAGCTTATATTGGATACTAGTTTATGCAAATTTTGAACGGTGATACCTCTCGTGTTACACGTTTACTCATAGAATGGTTGTTTTTGATCATAGAATTGTACTTTTCGCTCATAGAATCTTGTTTTTGCTCAGTCATTTGTACTTTTTGCTCATACAAATCACACTTTTGCTCATAGAGCACTTTCTCCATCAAAAAGCAGGAACGATATCCCATCGTTCCTACCTATTTTAGTTCTTTAAGCTCATTTCAAGCTCTAGTACGAGCTTGATCAACCACTTTTGTGTGTTTTTTGCTCTTCATTTTTGTAAAACCATCTCGTTTTTTAACAGAATAGTCTTGCTCGCTGCAAAATTAGATTCACCTTCATAATCATAAGTTTGCGATAGCTTATATTGGATGCTTGCTTATGCAATTCCTCAACGGTGTTTCACGTTTACTCATAGAATGATTGGTTTTGCTCATAGAATTGTACTTTTCATTCATAGAATCATTCATGTTTTTGCTCAGTAACTTATGCTTTTGGCTCATACAAATCACACTTTTGCTCATAGAGTTCTTTCTCCATCAAAAACGTAAGGATGATATCTAATTGTTTTGCATTTTTTCGTCATTTTCAGAAAAAAAAGACTGACGCCAAAAATCTCTTTTGGGCCAGCCTTTTAATCCTTATTTATTTCTTTTTTGCTTTCTCTTTTTCTTTCTTTTTCATTTCATCAGAGATTTTTTGAAGTTCTATTACATCAACTTTCTTTTCTTTTACCTTTTTAATCATCTCATCCATTTGTTTGGATGTTTTAATATTGAACTTTACAAGATCCAGAAGAGACTCTCTGCATACATTATCTTTGCTTAGGTTTGTATACAATCTTACATATGTTTCTGTCACTGTATTGAAGCTGTCCTGAGATTTCTTAGCTTTGTTAAGCTCATTGATAACAGCTTGATATTGCCCAAGGACTATAGCCACTTTATCTTGGCTTACTTTACCGTTTTTATCCGGTTTGATAGCTGAAGCATCTTTATTAATCTGCTCAAGGGCTTTTTTAGCGTCCTTTTCATTCTTTAATTTCTCGTCTAAATCCGATTGTGCTTTAGAAGCTTTTTTCTGTAACGCTTCTTGTTCTTTCTTCTCTCTTGCTTTACGAGCTTCCTCAGATTCTTTTATCGTTAATTTGAGGGATTTTGTTTTTTCGATATTTCCTGCTTTATCCGTACTGCGGTACTCAATCTTGTATTCTCCGATTTCTTTTACCTTAAAGGCAGCACTGTACGTTTTCCAAGATTGTCCGTTAATGCTGTACTGAATGGATTTCACACCGGATAAATCATCTTTAGCAGTGAGTGTGATTGAAACCGGCTCCGTATAGATATTATCTTTTTTTACAGGCGATAGTTTAGCTGTCGTCTCTGCCGCTTTAGTATCAATCGTAAGCACCAATGATTTTGTACTTTCAACATTACCTGCTTTATCTGTACTGCGGTACTCAACCTTATATTTCCCTGCTGCTTTCAGTGTGAATGATGCCGTATATGTTTTCCATTCTTTTCCGTCAATACGGTATTGAGTTAATTTCACTCCTGATAATTTATCCGTTGCAGATAATTTAACAGTTACAATCTGATTAAAAATATTTCCGGATTTTTCAGGCGTTGTTTTCGAAGTTGTTACAGGTGCTTCTGTATCTACTATAACAGAGATTGATTTCGTACTTTCAACATTACCTGCTTTATCCGTACTGCGGTACTCAATAGTGAATTTCCCTGACTCTAGTTTGAATGGCGTACTATACGTTTTCCATTCTTTCCCGTCAATACGATATTGCGTTGATTTCACACCTGATAAAATATCTTTTGCTGACAAGCTAATCGTTACAGGTTTCGCAAAAATGTTTCCTTCTGAAACTGGCGTTGTTTTCGCTGAAGTTACAGGGGCATCCATATCAATCGTAAATTGAATTGTTTTAGTTGCTTCTATATTACCTGCTTGGTCCGTACTGCGGTATTCTATTTTGTAAATATCAGACTTATTTACTGTATATGGTGCATTGTACGTGCTCCAAGCCTGCCCGTTAACTCGATATTCAGTAGTTTTTACTCCTGACTTATCATCTTGAGCCGTTAAAGTAACTGTTACTGGTTTTGTAAACGGTTTATCAGTCTGTGCCGGTGTTAATTTAACGGTAGTCGTTGGTGCTGTTGTATCTGGAATCACTGGACTCTTAATTTCAAATTCTAGCACTTTACTATCTTCTATATTGTTCGCTAAATCTGAGCTGCGGTACTCAATCTTGTAAGAACCAATATCGCTTACCGTGAAAGGTGCTGTGTAATCAATCCACTCTTGTTCGTTAATGCGATATTGCGTTGATTTCACTCCAGAATTTTCATCTTCAGCAGACAGCGTTATCGTTACTGGTCCTGTAAACGGTTTATCTGTTAGCTCTGGTAATGTTTTCAGTGTTGTAACTGGTGCTGTGGTGTCTGGAATCACTGGACTCTTAACCTCAAACTCTAGTGACTTGTTATCTTCCACATTTCCTGCAAAATCTGTGCTGCGGTACTCGATTTTGTAAGACCCTGCATCACTCAATGTGTATGGTGCTGTGTAATCGATCCACTCTTGTTCGTTAATTCGGTATTGTGTTGATTTTACGCCAGAATTATCGTCTGTGGCTGTCAATGTAACAGTCACCGGTTCTGTAAACGGGTTGCCTGCTATGTCTGGTGTTGTCGCAGCTTCTGTCACCGGTTTTACGGAGTCAGCCGTTCCTTTTAATTCTTTTGTATCACGGACACGGATACGGTTACCGCCCGCATATTTACCTGTTAATCCTACAGCTTCAATCAGATCTCCTGAATTTAATGCAGGCACCGGACCTGTTTGATTGACAATATATCCATCTGTAAATACGAGGATATCTCCTGAACCGTCATTCACGATATACGAATTTTCATCAAACTTAGAAACGACTCTTCCTTTTACTTTTACTAACAATCCTTGATTTTCTTCAGAAGAAGCATCATTCGTTGAAATCGATTTAGGTTCAACTGGTGCCGTTTCCCCTATTTTAATAACATCCGTTGCGAACTTATCAAATTCAAGCTCTTTGTTGTTTTCAAATGTTTTAATATGGCCATAAATTCGTACTTTATCGCCTAGTTTCAGGCTGCCGTCCGGCACTTCATTAAATGCCATAATTCCGCCTGTTTCATCTTCAATATAAAATGCATCATAGAACGATCCTGCTGCAGTCGTAACTGTACCCTCTACAACTGTAGGCGTTCCATCCGTAAGCTTGCGAGCATCATTAATAGAAATGACTTGGTTGATCTCTCTTTTAGCAAGCCAATTCATGATGTTCATCCCTAGTTCATCATTTCCTTTAGGACTGAAGGATTCATCCATCTGCTTATCGTTTACAAAGTTCATACCAGAAACAACGATACGTCCTTGTCCAACTGTTTCAGCGGCAATCGCCGGTATTGCTGATCCGCCTGTTGAATCTGAAACTGTGTCGTACACATTAAATCCGGTTGTGACAGTTGTTTGATAAGTTGTTTCATTTCCTTTTGTAACAATCGTGACAGTTTCACTATCAGTCAGAGGCAGATGCCCTACCTTTTCCAAGCTCGTTCCTGAATAATATTCTACAGTTGATACACGGTCTGTAAGGTTATTCTTAACAAGTCCCGGGTGGAGTCTTACAGCAAACTTAGATGTCTGGTTCGTCCAGAAGTTTCCATCTTTGCTGTCATCATTAATTTGGTCACTGTTGATCTGAATGGTCGCACCCATTTGCGCTAACATATCGTTATTTATTGCAGGATCATTTTTATAGTTACTTTTATCTGTAAGGAAAAGCGATCCCCCAGCTTTAACGTAATCTCCAACAGCTGTTTTTTCTTCAGCTGTCAACGCTACAAAAGGGTGTGTGATAACAAGCACACTGATATTTGCTAATGATTCAGCTGTTAGTGGTGTTTTATTTTCGGCAACTGTGTATCCTTCTTTTTGTACCATTTTCGTGAAGGCTTTAAAGTTGTCTTTGTAAGTCCCTGTATCAGTTGTTGTGTTTTCATTTTTATGAGCAGCATCAATTAGAATGGTTTTTCCTAACGATTCTTTAACTTTCAAATCTAGTGTTTCTTTATTATCAGCAGGATCATCTCCATCAGGAGTATCTACCACTGCAATCATTTTGTGGTCACCAACAATCGGACTTTGCCATGTTACAGAGGCTTCTTGAACGCCCTTAGCAGGAATAGCTGCAATGGATTTCGTACCGATTAAGTGTGTATCGTCTTCTAGATCATAATAAAACTTAACATTTAAATTTGATAGATCCTTAGTGCCAAGGTTGGATATTCCTGCAGATAATGTTGCAGGATTACCTGCGATCGCAACTCCGTCTTTCACATTTAAGCCACTTACTCGTACATCAACCTCTTTTTCCTGAGACCAGATCGGCGCACTATAAATACGTTCGCCATCTTTTTGGGTAACTTTCACGACAAACCATTGCTGACCGCCGTTTACAGTTACTTCAGGCTTCCATGTAAATTCTTTTCCGTCAGGAGTAATTGAATCTACAACTTTTGCTCCATTTGTTAAAAGCTCTACTTTTTCGATATTATCGTTCGATTGATAGGAAGCTGGTAAATATTCAAATCCTTTTACACTGCGAGCTTCAGCCACGTTATCCGATCCTTTAATATCAAAAGAAATGGTATTTCCGTCTACTACTGAACCCATGTATTTTCCGTTTGCTAACATGTCGAGTGTAAAGTTCGGATCTTCCTCCATGTAAACACGGCGGTTTTTCATTGCATGCAATAATGAAGCTTGGGCATTGTTATCTGTTACGATAACCGTTCGTTTCATCGTTTGACCCCAAGTTCCATCATGGTTGTCTTCACCAAATGTAGGTGCTACATGCCACCCAAGATCTAATGCACTGTAAAACTTTTTCTCTGCATTTGCATAGCCATAGTTTCCAGAGCCATTTCCTACCTCTAGCATCGTAAATAGTCTATCTACGTTTTTATCGTATGGCATGAAGTTGTTAAAAGCATTCGCTGACATATCTGGATGATTAAACTGTGCAGCAATGTCATCGTAAGTCAATACCCATGCGTAATAGCTGTTCAAATCTTGGTACATTTTATTATTTAAGTTACGATCAATAAAATTATCAGTACCAAAAACGTTCGAATGTCCCCATGTTGTAGAAGTCATCTCAAACGCGGGGAATACAGTAAAGTTATCGTTGGAGTATTGCTTAGCAAGATCTTTTGTCAGTTGCCATTCAGTACCACCCGTTCTTTCGGGTTTTCCCTTATGATCAACCGTATCCGACCCTAGTTTTTCTGGATCGATATCATGAGAGTGATCTGAAAAAGCAAACCAGTCATAACCATGTGCAATCGCTGCTTTTAGTGCATCCTCAGGAGATCCCGTACCATCATGTGAAATATTTGTATGGTTATGAGTCGTACCTCTTAAATGGTTACCGCCTGTAAAAGGAGCTTTTACAGTAAATGACCAAGTATATTCACTCGGATTGCCTAGTTTATCGGATCCCGTTACTTTCACAGTATGAGTTCCAACTTGTAGGTCATTGCTTAGTGATAATAATACTTGTTTATCGTCAATGACAGCTTGAGCAGTAACATCTTCACTGTCTAAAAAAACTTTTCCTTTTGTTGCATCCACTTCGCTTGGATCGTTCCACTTTACAGAAATCGCTGGTTTATAGTTTTCAACAATCGAACCATTAGCTGGTGATTCACCAATGAATGCTGGTCCTTCTTTATCATCAACTACTGATACGGTTTGTGTTTCTGTTTTTTTCGTTTCTGTTTGATTTTTGGCTTCAATATAATAGACAAATGAACCTGCAGGCATTTGATCAGAAGCTAATACAGCTGTATATTGATGATTGCCTTTGTCAGTCATTGAGATTGTTTGGTAATCAGCTGCATCTGACTTTTTATAATAAAAAGTTACAGAATCTGCTCCCTGCACATCAGCTGTAAATGTAAAATCAGCGTTTGTGTACACTTTTGTTACAGGTGTATGGGAAATCGAAAGTGGGAAAAATTCTTTTAGGTCTCCTTTGCTTCTAGGTAAAATTTGATAACCCGATAAATAAGGAGCTGTAGATTTGTATTGGCTTAACAGACCTGTAAATTCGTAGCTGCTGTTGAGTTTGATGTCTGTTACGGCAGTAATGCCTGTGTTAGGCAGAAGACGAACGGTAACTGTTTTTCCTGTTTCATCCGTAACAGTAACGTTTGTTCCACCTGAAGTATCTGGTGCAGCAGGAATATTAGTAACTTTCCCTTTAACTGCTATCAGCTTCCCTTCTTGTAGTTCAGCTTTACTTCCATCGTTCAGATCAATAATGGTCATAGCTGTTGAAGCAGGTACTTCTTCCGTTCCGATTTTTTCAATCAACGTTGGTTTCAATTCCGTTAATCCATTATAGAAATCGATTGTTCCTGTAATCTTAAGCTTGTCCCCTTTAACAATATCAGGGGTAGTGCTGCCAAATACATTAATTCCGCCCGTATCATCTTGAACGTAAAAACTGCTATTCTTTGAATCAACAATTTTATCATCTACCGTTACAACTGCTTCAATTGTAGCAGTTTGCCCAATTCGTTTTGGTTTTCCAGTCGCGTCCATTTCTCTCACTGCACTAATTTTAGCAGTGCCTGTTAAAGGAGGAAGCTGCTCACCGGGTTCCGAAGGCGTTGATGATTGGTTAGCAGAGTTCAGCGGATTTGGAACCGCTTTCAAAAAATCACCAGCATTATCATTTGTGTCCCATCCATTACCTTTGCTCC
This sequence comes from Fictibacillus barbaricus, assembly GCF_031457135.1. Classification (GTDB taxonomy): domain Bacteria; phylum Bacillota; class Bacilli; order Bacillales; family Fictibacillaceae; genus Fictibacillus; species Fictibacillus barbaricus_A. The sequence goes on from NZ_JAVDWA010000003.1 coordinate 366,503, forward strand.
CGTCTAGTGCAGGATCAGATCCGTCATTCGCTTTTCGCACGACGCTTTCTGTGTTTGTTGGCGGAACAGTTGGCGCAGTCCCTTCAAAAGCATTTGCTGTTGGACCAAACCCTACAAAATCAATAATTGAAGCATCATTTGATTTAGAGGTTTTAGGCAATGCGGTTGTACTATTTACAAGAGCTACTTTCCCAGCACCTCCTGCCATGTTTATATTCCCTGTTTGATCAGGAGTTGGCAGATCTGCAGTTCCCCCAGTTCCCTTTCCCTGCTGTACGAGATAATATCCATGGGGCTTTATGCTGTTTACCAGGTTGGTAACCTGATAATATCCTGTACCTGTTCCTGTTGCTGAATCGTATTGCACAGACCATCCCGTTAAATCTACTGCTGTATCTGTAGGGTTATAGAGTTCTATAAAATCATTTTTATAGTTTGCCCCGCTATTTCCTCCCCCACCGTAAACTTCACTAATTACCACATGGCTAGCTGCTTCTGCATGTACAGAAGGCAATTTCGCGAATGGTACTAAAGTATTAGAAAGCAATACTCCAGTTAGGGTGATCCCTAGCCATTTTTTCCTTATTTTCATTAAAACCTGTACCCCCAATTGGTTTAATATGCCTAGCTTAAATAGAATAGCAAATAATTTGACAAAAATAATCATTTATTTCTAAAAAATAATAAAGTTTACATTTATTTTAAAATTCACTTTACATCGAAAAAAAATTTCGCCATGATAATGTTTGGAATCAATTTTTCCTAGGGGGATTTTGTGTTGAAAAACAATCCATTCATCATCGTTTTATTAGCTGTCATCCTGCTCTTCCTGCAGAGGCAAAACATTGCAGTTGCCCATCCATTAAGTGCGGCGTTTACAAATATTAAAATCAGCAATAACGTAACAGAATTAACCTATTCGATCGATTCATTATCTGTCATAGAAGGAATAGGCGGAGACAAGAATGAAGATGGAGAACTGACTGAAAAAGAGTTAAAACCCATTGCCAATCGTGTTGAAGAATGGGTTGAAGACAGTTTGGTTCTAGAAATGAACGATCAGCAGCAAACGGCTGAACTAGATAAGCTTTACTTGGAAAAGAGAGCAGACAAAGCAGTCGTGACCCTGCAATTTAAACTGCCAGGTTTTGAGGATGGCCAGACAGTTCGCTTATTAGATGGCATTTTTACATCCGGAAACACAGCTTCTTCATATACTAACTTTTTAACGATTAATTATGATGGTCAAATCAGCGAGTCCGTCATTCAAGGAAAAAATCGTGAATGGACGATGCTGTTAACAGCAAACCAGCAGGAACAGCAATCACAATCTGCTTCTTCTGACAGCACAACCCAAACTATACCAAATCAACATCCTGATTCTGATGCTAATCATGATTCCTGGACGTCATTTTTTGTTTTAGGAATGAATCATATTTTAACAGGCTACGATCACCTATTATTTTTGCTAGCCTTATTAATTAGAAAGCAAAGCTTCAAGCAATATGCCGCTTTAATTACGGCTTTTACTTTGGCACATAGTGTGACGTTAACACTTTCCGTTCTCGGTCTTATCAATCTGCCTTCAAATATTGTAGAGCCGCTGATCGCATTAAGTATATGTTATGTAGCACTTGAAAATATTTTTAGAAAAGAAATCAAATTCAGGTGGATCATTACCTTCTTATTTGGACTCATTCACGGAATGGGGTTTGCGAGTTTATTAAAAGAAATGACATTGCCCAAAGAAGCTTTAGCCTCTTCATTAATTAGCTTTAATGCTGGCATAGAAATTGTTCAGCTAGCGATCGTACTGCTCTTGCTTCCCCTGCTTGCTTGGTTTCAAAGAAGTCCTTCTTACAAAAAAGGCATGGTGGCAGGCTCTATCTTGATCTTAGTTATGGGTGGATTTTGGCTGATTCAGAGATTAATAGCTTAATAGAAAACCTAAACAAAAGCATCCATTTTGGGTGCTTTTTTGTGTGTTTACGGTACGTGATCTTTGCGCTTTTACACGTTTACTCGTAGATTCGAAGGTTTTGCTCATAGAATTGTACTTTTCGCTCATAGAATCTTGTTTTTGCTCAGTAAATTGTACTTTTTGCTCATACAATTCACACTTTTGCTCATAGCGTTCTTTCTCTATAAAAAAAGCAGGAACGATATCCCATCGTTCCTACCTATTTCAGTTCTTTAAGCTCATTTCAAGCTCTAGTACGAGCTGATCATCCACTTTTGCGTGCTTTTTGCTCTTAATTTTTGTAAATCCATCTCGCTTTTCAACAAAATAGTCTTGATTCTCTGCAATTCCAACATCGCCTTCAAAAACGATTACGTCCTGGGGCTGGGTTAATCGGAATTCGATGTGCCCATCGAAAACTCCTGCGATTTCAGCAGTAGAATAGGCAATCTTATGCCCATCTAAATCAACATTCACAGGCAGCATCACAGCATCTTTGCTTTGCAAGAGAATCTCCCTGCCGTTAAACAACGCTTCACCATTTTCATACACCTTAAATGTTTTATCCAGACCGTCCAGGTTCAATAGGTGCAAGAATCTCTCACCTTCCGCATTAGAAGTGGATGTCATAAAAATCCCGTGGTGTTTGAAATCGTGCGTTAATCCAGCATTTGCGCCGAGCTTTTTAAACACTTGTTTAAAAAAGTCGAGGTCACATGCATAAGCTGCCGCGATCACAACTGCGCGTCCATTCCCAACATGCGCATCAAATCCGCAAATGTCATCTGTTCCATATACTTTTAAAATTGGCAGAACAGCGCCATCCGTCTCAAACACTTGTGCAAAGTGAGTTCTTACTTCAGGTCGCGGTGCAGCCCAGTTTTCTGCATACAATGATAGGAAATGACGGTGGCTGTCACGCTCAACGCCTTTTACCTTAACCGCCAATGCATCTGCAAGAATCGTACACGGCTTTCCTTCCATATCATAAAGTGGCACTTCACCATATAATAAGACTTTTCCGCCTTCGTTCAAATAATCAACCAGTTTGCTCTGAATCGCACTGTCCATATAACGAGCAGACGGCAGTACCAGCACTGGTGTTTTTTCAACTGGCAGCGGTTGGTTTTGCACATCTGTTGCGCTAAACCGGTACCCTAATAAAAGCATAGCTCGAGCGACGATTTCCCAAGCCCCGGCACCACGGTTCGCTTCGATATTGCTCACGATTTCTTTCATCACATCGCTGTTCGGGTATTTATATTCGGTCATGTAGTAATCGGGGATGAACGCGAATGAGATGATATCCCTCTCTTCATCCATCGCCGCAACTTTATCTGCAACCGCCATGACGTTCTTAATTCCGCGGGCCATGCGAGGGAACGTGTAGTTGTACTCGCCTTCAGGACTGATCGGAGCAGCGAAGCCGTGACGTTCACCTGTAAATGCAATGCGGTCATTTCCGTCGCCTACACTTGAATCCAAACGATAGTTTCGCCCGCCCGTAAATAAATAATAGTTGATGAGGCGATTGCCTTGCGCAAGGCACATTCTCATCTTAAAATCGGCGGCCGATGGATCTAATCGTCCTCCGTAATTGTTGCCGAAGTTAGCGTCACCACAATTAAATTCTACAGATGTTAATGGCTGATCAGGATTGTGAACGGCTTCCATTAGGCCGTTGATCACATATAAATCTTGGAACGTCGTCATGTCGAGATCGCCAAAATAAATGTCTGATCCTGATAGATAACCAGATTCCTGTGTGTAAGATTCATAGAGCTGGCTAATGCCGATCGGATACGTTAATCCGCGTCCTCCGCCTGTTCCGTGAATGTTCACGACGAACGGAATGTCACGCACTCCGAATTCTTCTGCAAATTTTCGCAAAGTATCGATATATCTAGCAAATCGGTTACGCATGTAATATCCGAGATCCTTCATCAATTCTGCCGCGTACTCTTCTTTCGGAGATCGGATCGCCGAATTGCGAGATTCAGAGTCCTCAAAATCAAGCGGATATCGTTTGCACAATTCCGTACCATACTTTGAAGTCAGCCACACCGATAAATCAGCCAGCATAAAGTCTGTCAGATCAGGTGTGTTGCTGCACCACGATAGCATACCCACTTCGTTATCAAGCTGAAATGCGATAACGTTTCCGCCGTTTGTATATAAACGAGGCGTGACGAACTCCATCAATGCTTCATACCAATTCCGGACTGCACTCAAAAAGTTCGGAGCTAAATAATCAACAGTTGAAGTCGACGCCGGATTCCCATCCCAACCGACTGGAACGATCTCTGGATGTTTTTCATACACCCAATAAGGAAGTCCTTCATTTTTCATTTCCGCCATAATAAAAGGTCCTGGACGGACGAAAAAATAAAAGTCGTTCTCTTTACATAGATCGATAAAGGAAACCAAGTCCAATTCTGGACGTGTTTTTCCTGTAAAATCAAACTTACCTTCAACCGGTTCATGGATCAGCCATGGAACGTAAGTCGCTACAGCGTTGCAGCCCGCTTCTTTAAGCTTGTCCAGACGATCTTGCCACTCACTGCGGTCGAGACGGTAGTAGTGAATCTCTCCGCACATGATCAACTGAGGTTTACCGTCGATCAGAATTTGTTTTTTTTTAATCTCAATCATTAGATCCGGCTCTCCTCTTTCTTTTTCCAGCCGAGCATTTCGATCCCGCGCTGAACGTATTTGTTTTTCATATACAGATCCCACACGAGTCCTGTTTGGTAGTTTTCGATCATCAACAATGTGATGCCTTTGTCGATGCCGATTACGTGATCGGAATACCAAGGCGGGCTAACGTCTAAATTATACGAATCCCAAAAACCGTATTCGCCCCAAAGCTGTGGGTGGTTTTCATAAAAATACTTCATGGCAGCGATTGATTCTTCCGGAGTGAAAACGATCGAACCTGTTGCTCCAGTCGGTGCCACCGTTCCTTCTAATTCCGGTGCACAGTTCGGATGATAAGGTGGCGCACCTGGAACGCGGTAGCCGGTAGGGCTCGCACTCGCTGTCAGTCCCCATGAATTTTCATGATACGTTTTGAATTCACTCGATTTATCGATGCAAAATTGACGGTTCGCGAGTGTTGCTTTTACAGAGTTCTCGAACCATTCGTTTCCGTCGCCGTCTACCACACCTCGGAAATCGATAAACGCGTGTGAATATTGATGAACGAACAGAGCTCCGCCAGGGGAATTCACGTACTCATAGTCGCCGTACGTTCCTTTTCGGCGGTCAAAGCCTTCATAAATTTTCGCAGGAACAGGGTGTGTTGGTGAAGCGACACCTAGCACGTACTGCATCATCTGTTCAGCGTACATATCCCAATGGCCGAACCCGCCACGCTCAGGTGTGTAGCCCATATAGTATTGGTTCACTTTTTCGTCGTAATAAAGATTCCAGTCGACACGAGCGAAGATTTTATCAAAAAGCGCTGCGATCTCACCGCCAAAATACTCAGCAGAAGTAATTGCCCCGCTTAAGAACAATGTCGTATCTATGATCGAAGCACAGTCATAAAATGCTTCATTTTTCTTTCCAGTCTGCATGTCTAAAAAGTGATAGAAAAAACCGCTCTCGTGCTCTACATTGTTTAAAAATGTTTCCAGTGTTCCTTTTGTTCGCTCATAGGCTTGTTCGCGCGTGATCCAGCCGCGTTCGATCCCGATGATGATCGCGGTTAATCCGAATCCGACAGATGCGATGCTGGCTACTTTTTTATTTTTCGATTGATCGAGGATCAGTCCGTAGCCTGGGCTATTTTTATCCGAGTTCGCCTCGTTCCAGAAAAAATCAAAACACCCTTTTGCTTCTGCTTCCAAAAGTTGTTGAGTATCCATCAAATTTCTCCTCCTATTTATATGTTATTCTCCAGTGATTCCAGATCGGTCAACACCTTCGACAAACCAGCGCTGTGTAATAAAATACACAATTAATAACGGTAAAATCGATAAAACGGTTCCTGCCATCTTGATGCCTTCGTTCAGCTGGTTCTTGCCCAGTCCCATTTCGGCCGGGAACATCTTTTGATACGTGGCAACGAACTTTTGCAGCTGAAGCGGCAGTGTTGTGAGTGCGTCTCCAAAGTAGATCGATGCAAGATACGTTTCATTCCAATACCATACGAATGAGAATAAAAATGAGATGATGATCGCAGGAACGGCCATCGGCAGTGCGATCGTAAAGAAAATGCGGAAGTGGCCTGCTCCGTCCAGCTGTGCCGCTTCTTCCAGTGCTTTGGGCACCGCTCTAAAAAACTGATAAAAGATCAAGATAAAAATCGCGCTGTTCAATCCTTGTCCAAACGTTGCCGGAAGCATGAAAGCCTTTAAGCTGCCAAGGATGTTGAGCTCATTGAAAAAGATGTACCTCGGAATGAGCGTCACTTGCGGCGGGATGATAAAAGTCGTCAGCACCAGCACAAAGATGATTTTCTTTCCTTTAAATTCAAAACGGGCAAGTCCATAGCCTACAACCGCAGCGACTGCTGTTTGCGCCAATGCGGGAAGGACCGTAACATACAGCGTTTCAAGCAAGGTGGAAAAGAAATTGAGCACTTGGTTCGCCTGCTCATAATTTCCGGTATAAAACTGTGTTGGAATCCAGTTCACGAGCGGATTCAATAGATCATCGAGACTCTTAAAACTGTAAACACTCATATAAAGAAGCGGAAACAGATACACGAAACCAATACCGACTAACAGTCCGTAAATCAGGATTTTATAGAGCAGACCGTCTGTACCTTGCATACCTAAAAATATTCTTTTGGACTTGAAATAATATTTCTCCAGCTGCTGTGTTTTTGTTTGCATCTTCCACACCTCCTTTTTACGTGTAGTTTTTCTTGCCCTTCAGCGTCATGGCACCGACTGTGATCACAAGTGTGAGCGCGATAATCAAGAAATAAATCCATGAAAGTGCGGATGCGTAGCCGAAGCCCGTATCCACTTTGAACATGTTTTTTTGGATATGCTCGATGATTGGGTTCAATGAAAAGATTGAATACGTAACGATTGTATAGATCAAGTTGACGATGATCATTGGAACTAGGCTTGGCAGCGTAATTTTCCAGAAAAACTCCCAGTTGCTGGCTCCATCGATCTTTGCCGCTTCAAAAATCTGTTTATCCATCTTTTGAAGTGCGGCGAGAAAGATTAAAATCTGTACGCCTGAATACCAAAGGATGACGATGAGATTTTTGATTAAATAGAGAAGGATTCCGTTAAAGAAGCCATCTGGATTTTCGTTCAACGCTTGATAGATTGCATATTGTTCGATCGATGGAATCGTCGTGATTCCTTGATCGATCAGTTCTTTAATAACAGGTCCGCTCGCGATGATGACCGGCAGGAAAAAGATCGTCCGAAACACGCCGCGGAATTTGATCTTTTGGTTGAGCAGCAGTGCAATAATCAGCGAAAAAACGATGATGATCGGAACGGAAATGACCATTTCTCTCAAGTAAGTAGTCACTTTTTCTACAAATGTTCCGTCGACTGTAAATGCATATTGATAGTTTTGAAATTTAACGAACGTCGTCTGAATCCCGCTCGTCGTGATTTTCACCTTTTGAAAACTTAAATAAAGCGAATACAGAAGAGGAAAAGCGGTAAAGATCAAGAAACCGATGATCCATGGCGAAACAAAAAGCAGACCTGCGATGCTGTTCTTATTTTTCAATCGTTTCATCCGCTAGTTCCCCCTCTCGATGACTTCAAAATCCTTTGCAGCAACTTCAGCACCGTTTGATTGATACGCAGAATCCGTATAATTGACGATGATTTTTGTTCCGTTCGAATACGTGACTTCAACGACTCCAGTTTTCGGTACACTGCGGCTTTCGATTGTTTCTCCTTCAACAGTGCCAAGGCTTTTCTTCACTTTTTTATATTGCTCCGCGATGTCGTCTTTCCAAATGCTGAATTCAGATGTGTAAACGTCTTTTGACGGTGTCTTCATCAGCAGGTGTGAAGGCTCTTTTGTTAATAAAAACGAAGGATACGCGCCATACTCGATCATGCGCAGTACTTGATCTTTTGGATCGCTATAAAAGTTAGAAAATGGTGCGTAATACGGCATGTAGCCTTTTAGAACGATCTGCATGAACGGTACAGTGTCTGTCTCGTACACATAGTTGGACGAATACATCGGGATGTCCAAATAGCGGTCAGCCGTATTCCAGAGATACGTATTCGGTTCGTAAAGCGCAACGTTTCCTAATCGTTTATTGAAGTTTTGAAACACTTTTTCATAAGTCTCGATCGTGCTATTTCGCTGTGACGATTTTTTATCGCTAAAATCTGAGAACAGCGTATACCCGCTCGTATCAACAGCCAAGTTTGAGATGCCATAATCTTTGTAATCGGCTACATCATTCTTTGCAGCATCAAGCGTTTTTTGCGGTGACAAATAAAAGACTTTGTTTTCATTTTCCGTGTTTGAGATCGTTTCAGAGCTTGCCTTTTTCGCGACGTCCTTACTTCCCGAAAATCCGGATGCTCCCTCAAACGCTTTTGTATAATCCGTATGGAAATACATCGGAATGTTATCTTTTTTAAGCTTAGTGATCGTGTCTTGTACGTCGCCTTTACTTCCTAGTTTCTTTTCAAACGGAAACCTCGCTGGAAGAGTTCCAGTAAGACCGCCTTTTGACCAGCCTTTATATACGACGAATAGGTTGTTTACGCCATTTTTTTTCAGTTCATCCGTCATTTTCGGAATGCTTGTGATTGGTGTCATCGGAAGAACAGAATCCCATAACAACCCTTCTTTCACTTCGCCTCCTAATAATTCAAGACGTACACCTGTTTTGTCTTTTTGTTTCTTGAGCTGATCGGTTTTCACTAAATAATCTTGATATGCTCGTGCCATTCCCACGTAATCGGCATCATTCTGTCGTAAGAACATGTAACGCAGCTTGATATTAAAGGGATTGGCGTTTTTTTGATACACATTGATGCCTTGCATGTTCTTGCTCGTCGGCTGATAGTATTCATGTCTGTAATGAAACTGTGACGATATCCAGTTAAAATCGGTGGAAACGCCTGCTGGATATGCCGTGATATTACTGTATGAATATCCTTCTTCAACGACCGTCAGGAAAGCGTTTTGCTTTACGCCATGAACGGCACCGAAAACAGGCATTTTGATCGGTTCGACTGGAGAAACTTTTTCATCTCTTTCTTCCGTTTTCTTAAAAGCCTCATCATCTCCGTAAATCGCGCCTGTAAACGGAGCATCTGCGGTTTTGCCGCTCTTGTTGTAGCGGATCAGCGCACCGCTTCCGTCAGGTATGAACATATAGCCGTTTATATCGTCTTCGTTCACCGCACCTAAAAACGGATATACTTTCAGTGAGATGAGCTTTGTTCGTCTGCCGTCATCCACTTTGTTGTAAGGAATGGAAACGACTAAACTATCCTGATCAAGTTCGACATTCATCTGAAACTCGATTTTTGCCTGATTAAAATCGACCTTGGCGGTAAAACCTTTTGCAGTCGTTCTTACTTGTGGTCTTGTTTTGTTAGAGGTGATACTTTCCGTTCTCAATTTCCCTCTTCGGTCCGTATATTCAACCGTTAACGCAGACTGTGCCATCTGTTCCCACGTTTGGTTCAAGCGGTATTTTTCAGGATGATCGAGTCCCGAGTTCCATACATACTTTGTTTTCTTGTCTTGAATCTTAATCGCGAGTGACTCTTTGTTCACATAAAGAACAAGATTTTCGTTCTCTGCCGCTTTTTCGAACCCTTCAAACGAGGTTTCTTGTTTAGGGGTCTGTCCCGGGGTCAGACCCCCTGTTTCTGGTTTTGTGAATTGTGAGGTTGTGTATTTCATTTCATTTTGACTTTTTTCAGTCCTAACAGGAGGTTTGTCTGCTGTTTTCTTGTCATTTTGTGCGGCTAAAGCGGTAATCGGCAAAAGCAGCACAGCAAGTATGATAAAGAGTTTTTTAAACACGCAAAACAACCTCCTTTATGATGGAATAAACAAAGTCATACACTTGATCAATCAAGACGAACACGATGAACACAACGAGCAGCATGATCGCCATTCCGAACAGTGTGATTAAAATATTGCGGATCGTATCTGAAACTGAATAGTTGTGGATTTCCTTAATCATGATGAACAGAATGATTAAGCACCACGCATAGATGATTCGGATTGAGAATACATACAAAAATGATTCATTGTACGTCAATATGTTTGAGATTAGCACGATAGGAAGACTGAACACAACATAAGGCGCGAGCGCATAAATCGTTCCGATGTAGATGTCTTTAAATCTTCCTTCACCGTCATTAATCGTACTGACTAAATAGTTGATCGTAATAAACAGGAATAACGGAACCGCTATTTTCAGAAGCTCGGTTAATAGACTAGTACCATCACTTGCTGGCGGCATAAAGATAAATCCTGTATAAAACCGGCTCACAATAAATTCGATCAATAAAAGAACGTAAAGGATCGTGGCAGATGTGACAGATGCGTAACGCTTTCGTTTTAAATAATAAAAACTATCAATCGGGTGTCTGAAAAACTGGAACAAAAATAATAGTTCTCCAAGTAGCTTCCGTTTCTTAAACGACGCCCACGTTACCCTTGGACTAGCCAATATGTTTCTCTTTTTATCCAGCCATTTCAGCACGTAATAGAGAACGATAAGGCCGATGATGATGAACAGAACCATTTCCAGGTTTTCCTGCATCCATGCATGGCGCACTTCCCAGAAGGAATCGGAATAGCCGTACACATCATTAGCAAACTCGAATTCTTTTAATGCTTTGTCATAGTCTTGTTGTTTGTAATAAGCAGATCCCATTGCGGAATGTGCGAGTCCAAAAGAAGAGTTCAGCTCCAGTACTGATTCCCAGTACTTTCGGCTTTCGATGTACTTCCCTTCTTTAAAAAGTGCGATCCCTTTATGCACTTGGTTGGAAAAGGAAGTAGATTCAAAAACCTGAATCAATCCACGTTCTTTGTCGGTTACGTAAAGACGCCCGTTCGGGTCGATCGCGATTCCAGTAGGCTGTTTGAACAGTCCAAGACGATTCGTTCCATCGTCTTTTCCGCCAAAAATAAATAATAGATTTCCGAAGCTGTCAAATTCGTTGATTTCACCTGAACTGGTGACGGCGAGCATGTTGCCATCGTGATCAACTGTGATGTCCTGATAGGATGTTTCTGGTGAAATATCTTCATCAAGCATATTCTTTCCGGCAACATTCAGCTTCTTAATGACTTCATTTTTCGTTCCTTCTGTTACGGAGTAGATAAGCCCTTTGCTGTCGATCGCGATGTTATCCGGAGCTGGCGGAAGCTTCATAAACATTCGTGCTTTCTGGCTCTCGGACGTCAGCAGCTTCGAAACAAAATTTTTAAAACTGGCTTCCGTGCTGTTTACACCGTAATATCCGAGAAACGTTCCTTCACGGCTGAGCTGTATGATTCCGTTCGTCGATCCTTCAGAGATAACAAATAAGTTGCCGCGGCGGTCTACTCCCACCTTTTGCGGTTTAAACGAAGAACTTTTTCCGAAAAGCGGTGAATCCGGCTTTCCGTATTCTTTTTCAAGCTTTCCTTCATTAGAAAAACGGAATACTTTTTCTTTTTCATAATCGGCAACATAGACCGAACCATCCTTATCGACGTACACCCCTGTTGGGTCTTGTAGAATACCCGCGCCGATTTCAGCTGCCTTTTTTCCGTTCTGATCGGCAACGAATACTTTTTTTGCACCGGAATCAGCAACATAAATCTTGCCGTCCGTATCCACAAAGATGTCTTCCGGACTTGTGATATCAGCGTCCTCCAGCAAGTTTCCGAGCGGTGTATAAGCGGTTTGCGTTTCGATTATTTTTCCATCGGCTGACAATGTCTCTGTCTGATAAGGGACAGAAGCGGAAGCAATGGACTGTAACGGAACCAGTATGAATACAATAGCGGCTAAAATGATTCTTGCGTAATGCTTCATTTCTCCCCCCTCCTTAACGATTTACTTAATTCCAGAATGCGCCATTGTGTTCATAACCTGGCTCTGCAGAATGATAAAGATGATTAAGTTCGGAACAAACATGATTAGTGAAGCTGCTGCAGCCAACCCCTGACCTGCCACATTGTTCCCCGTTACTTGTGATGTGAGTGTCGACATATAGAACGAGAAAGTTTTGAGTGTTTCATCGTTCACATAAAGGGATGAACTTTCGATGCTGTTCCATACGAGCTGAAACGACAGGATCGCAATCGTTGCAATCGCCGGTTTGACGAGAGGGACGATGATCTTTGTAAATATTTTAAAATCAGACGCTCCATCAAGCCTCGCTGCCTCTAACAATTCATCCGGAATCTGGTCGATGAACTGCTTCACTAAAAACAGCCCGATCGGCATCGCCAAAAGCGGCAGAATGTGAACGGTAAACGTGTTGATGAGATGTAATTTTTCGATTAACAAGTATCTTGGAATCGCAACGGCTGCCGGAACGAACATCAGCGCCAGCGTATTGATCTCGAAGATTGCTTTTTTCATTTTGAAATTTTTCTTTGATAGGGCGTACCCCGCCATCGTGCTGATGACGACGGTTAAAAACACAACGATTATCGTGATGACAACGCTATTGAATAAGAAGCGTGACATCGGAACACCTGTATCATTTGTTTTTGTAAACAGATCGGTAAAGTTTTGCAGTGTCGGCTTGTCCACAAAGAACCTTGGCGGATAGGCGAACAGTTCATCGATCGGTTTGAACGCATGGAAAAAAATAAAAACAATCGGCAAAGCCATAAACACAGCCAACGGGATCAAAAAGAGCAGGAACTTGATCTGGCTTTTATGAAACTTTGACGGATTCATCTTTGTTCCTTGAAAGGATGACATGTCGTTCACTCCTTGTTGTTAGTCTTTTTCTCCAAACAGTCTCCAAGCTACTTTCGAAAACGCGTAGACAACGATTAAGAGAACAACGGAAATCGCTGCCGCGTAGCCCATTTCATAGCGGATGAAACCATAGTCTTCCAGGTGGTTTACCATGAGCTGGCCTGCGTTTTGCGGAGTCGGATTTGCGCCCGATAGAGCGACACCGATCGCACCTGCCTGAAACGTTCCAACGACCGCCATCACGGCGCCGAAAAGCATTTGTGGCTTCATGGACGGGATCGTAATATAAATGATTTCTTGAAAACGGTTGTTGATTCCGTCAATATAACCGGCTTCATAAATTTCGGTATTGATGTTCAGCACACCCGAGAGCATGGCAAGAAATCCAACACCCATGCTTCCCCAGAGTGTGACAAAAATCATGATCTTCATTAAATATTCAGGAGACTGCAGCCATTGAACCGGCTCAAGCAGAACGCCTAACGTGATCAATATACTGTTCAAATATCCTGTTTCATCACCGCTGAAAATGATCGTCCAAACAACTGCCATCGCAACACCCGCTGTCATTGACGGTGAATAGATGATCAGCGCCAGAACCGTCCTCATTTTACTCGGAATTTGAGCAAGTGCCCAAGCGAGGATAAAGGAAAGAATGTACCCGCCAGGACCTACGATCAGCGCGAAGGTAAGCGTATTCGGCAATACCTTCTGCATAAAGACCTCATCTTGTGTGATAAGTCCCACATAGTTGCTAAGTCCGATGAACGTCGGCTTCTCGATTGCATTAAAATACGTAAACGATAAACAGATTGCTGCTGCAACAGGTATGATGATAAACGTCGTAAAAAAAATAATGTAAGGACTTAGAAAGATCCAATGTGAATGGTCTCGTTTTTTATTTCTCATCTTTATCGCCTGCCCAACTTTTCACTTCTTCTATAGTAGGAATCGGATACGGCTTGACCATTTTTCCGTCTTTCATATATCCAAACTCCTCCATCTTCCGGCTGATCTCCCGGTTGATCGAGATTACAGAATCGTCCACTGCCGATCGTGTATTCACACCGTCAAATACGATTCGGTTCCAAATGTTGCTCAGCTCCCGCTCGATCATATAAGAACCTGGATTTTTCGGTACTTCGTGCAAATACTCCCACTGCTTTAAGATTGTCTTTTTATCTTCCTCCGGCCATGGAAGCTTCTTAAATGCTTCGATGTTTGACGTGTTCCACATGTATTCTGGTCCGTACATCGTCTGCAGAGATGTCGCGAACTCGGTTTGTGTATCCTCAGAAAGCCACCACTTTAAAAGCTTCCACGATTTTTCCTTATCCTTCGTGCCTTTAAAGATCATCGCTGACTGCCCAGATCCCGGTGACCATCTCTCAACCGTTCCATCTTTTTGCTTAACACCTGGCTGCGGCGAAATATTCCACCACCCCGCGATTTCTGGAGCGGCTGATTTTAACTGTATATAGGTCGTAAAATTCGCGATCCCGATCGGAAGCGTCGAATACCTGAAATGATTGTAAAAATTCGGTACTTGAAGCGGCATGCTGTAGATCGTGTTCAAATCTGTCATGAACTGAATCCCTTTTAACGACGCTTCGCTTCCGATCGCAGTACTCATTCCGTTCTTTCCATACAGGTCACCATGAAACTGGTAGATGAAAGGCGTCGTTGCCTGGAACGGCTTAAACCCTGTAGCACCCGCCATCGGTGTGTAATAGTTCATTCCATAGCGCTGCAGCTCCGGCAAAATGCTGATCACGTCGTCCCACGTATCTGGAACAGGGATATTTAACGCTTCTAAAATATCTCTTCTGTAAAATTGAACAAAAAAGTCTTGTGTTTCAGGCATCGCATACACCTTATCTCCAACCATCATCGGCAGAAATGATCCCGGTGAAAACTGCTTGCTGAACGCTTCAAAATCATCAAATTGATGAAGATCAACGGAAGCTCCTCGAATCGATAGCTCGTAAGGCAGCCAGTTGCTTATGCTTAGTGCAAGGTCCGGCTGTTTATGTGCCGCACTTGCTAAAATCAGCTTCTGCTCTTCTGGCATGATCGAGTATTTTACTTTTATCCCAGTTTTCGGCGTGAAGTTTTGATCCGATAAATTTTGAAGAAGCTCCACATATTGACGCGGCCGGTTTACCCATACCTCCAGCGTTTGGTCGTCCGTTTCTTTCGCCGAATAATTATCGGAAAAGAAAGAAAGGAAGAATTTTTTCACGCTGTCGAATAATTTTTCCCAAAATCCTGCTTCTGCGTCCGGCAGATCTTTGTCTCCGCCGTGCACATAAAACCGGTCGATCTGCAGCGGCTGTTTTGGCAGTTCCTCTAATATGTTTCCGAGCATTTGAGCGGCAGATGATGATCCTTCTGACAGCTCAGTAAGCCTGCTTGGTATTTCATTTGGCTTTTTGCTTAACGCTCTTAGCTTTTTAATCGCCATCTGGAGAGACACAATATCCTTTGAATCCTCTTTCGATGAATCGAGATTTCTGAGGTAGTCACGTTCTTTTTCGAGACGATCCGCCCAGCCTGCTAACTTTTTATCAATACCTGGAATGAACTCGCTGATCTTCCACCCACGAGAAGCATCTGTTTGGTTGCCCGTAAGCTTTCGAATCTCAAGTGTGAGCTCTTCTATCTCTCTCATAATGTCGTTTGTCGTATGAATCACTGGTTCAACAGGTGAAGCATCTGCTTCTAATCCGATTTCGTGCTGTCCTTTTGTCAGGTAAAACAAATAAGGCTTCTCTTTTTTATTTGATAATGTAATGTTTGACCATTTTTTGTTGAAATCAAAGGAAATCGGTGCCACTTCTGAAAAAGGAATCTCTCCATCGATCAGCAGTTTTCTGAACACGGGTCCGCCTGTTTCCTTGTTTTGGAGAACCTTGAACGTCAGCTTGTAAAGGCCGTCCTTTTTAACATTTACTCTCCAGTTCACCGACTGTCCGCTCGAATCCCACGAATCCCCTCCGAGTACATTGAGCAGCAAGTTTTTCGTGTTTTTCGGAAAAGCGGATGAATCATTGGCCGCTTCAGGCCGTATGTAAGAGCTATTTTTCGTATAATTTTTTTCCGCTTCTTGTGTTACGACTGTACTTACTTGTTTTTGGGTTTTATAGTTTTCTAGATACTCGTTATACGTTGGCAGTTTAATAGGCGAATGAACGGACACTTTGCCGAGCAGCATCTCACCGCTAAGGTTTGCGAGCTCAATCGTGTTTTTTCCTTTTTTCAGTCTGTACTTTAAAGGCCCAGACTGCAGCTGGCTCGCGTCTTCTGCACTCACATGCATCCATTTCGGAACCGTGATTTGCTTCGGAATCATGTCATTTCCAAACCGGTCTTTCTGAAATTTATCGCGGTCATTTTTCCACTCGGAAGGAAAGACGATTCTTCTGCTCTCGTAAAATGGATACTTTCCGTTCACCTGGATTGCGCCCTCTATTGGAACAACCTCTTTGTTCAATGGATAATAATCAAATGAAAGTTCATACAATCCGTCTTTTGGTGCATCGATTTCGTATGCAGCGGATTCTTGGTTATGCCAATAGAAAACACGATCATCATATCCCATGCTCTCTGTTTCAGGCAGGAGATTTTTCTCGTTTACCTTTAGGAATTGGGAAGGAGAGATGGACGTCTCAAAATCTGAGACGCCCTTTACTCCTTCTTTTTCCCACGTTTTGAGGACAGTATGATAGTTTTCCTCCACGACTTGTTTGACAGGCTTATCATTACTGTTATTTTCAGCAGATGCGAAACCATATGGAAAGATCAAGAACAGCATAATAACCGACAAAACGAATCTTTTAAAAAACTTCATACTTTTTTAACCTCCCCTAAACGTTGGCTTTATTTATCTTTTAAAGCCTCTTTTGCTTCTTTGCTTTTTTGGTCTGCTAATTGATCAAGCTGTTTTGCATAATCTTCAATCTTCAAGTCGCCTTTTACGATGTTGTCCATTAATACAGCAACTTTCGCGTTAGGTTCTTCTCCAACTTTCACACCAGTTGGCGCTTCCCATCTTGCATCTACATAGCCTGGTACTGTTTTAACTGGCTCAACAAGCGCGTTATCGAGATTGTCATACGCTGTTTTGATCCCTGGCACTTCTAGCATGTCAAAGTATTGATCAAGAATTTCTTTGTCCGCATTGATCGGAAGTGTGTTTAGCGCTTTTCCTTCTTTGTCTGCGATATTCATACGTTTCGTGAAGCCTTCTTTACCGAAAGACATCCATTTAGAGAACAGGTAAGCTTCCTTTGCGTGTTTCGTTGTTTTAGAGATTCCAACAAAGTCATTTGTCAGACCCGTTGTTCCGCCTGGCAATCCGATATAATCCCAATCAAAGCTTGCGTTCTCAACTAAATTTGTCGTTCCCCATGTTCCGTCAAATTTAAGTGCGATTCCGCCATTCATCCATACTTCTTCCGGATTTTCACCTTTGAAGTTTGCTTTTTGATCGTCTTTCAATGTTTCATAAGCGTATCCGTTTGTTGCGAATTCTTTAGCAAGGTTTATACCTGTAATGAACTCTTTGCTGTCTAATGAATATTGGCCATCTTTCAATGTGTACCAGCCCATGTCTTTGTTCACAGCTGCAGGGTACCAATCTTCAACTGAGAACGGCTGATTAAGTCCTACAACACCTTTGTTTACGTTTGTTACATCCTTAACTGCTTTTGTGAACTCATCAACTGACATCCCGTATTCCGGATAATCCAAGTTCGCTGCATTGAATAGATCCTTGTTTACAAAATAACCTAAGAAATGCTGTGCGTAAGGAATCGCGTACACTTTACCGTTGTACATCTCAGATTCTTGAACAGCCTTTGGCACGTTCGCAAAATCTTTGTCATCCTTCGTCATTTTTGTAACATCCATCAGCCAGTCATTGGATAATGAAAGTGGAATTTGCGGTAATGCAAAAACGTCTGGCATTTTCCCAGCACTCGCTGCTGCCGATAGTGTTCCATTCCAATCTGTCGTACTGATCG
This sequence comes from Fictibacillus barbaricus, assembly GCF_031457135.1. Taxonomy (GTDB): domain Bacteria; phylum Bacillota; class Bacilli; order Bacillales; family Fictibacillaceae; genus Fictibacillus; species Fictibacillus barbaricus_A. Next base: position 384,390 of record NZ_JAVDWA010000003.1, read on the forward strand.
ACTCATCAATTTTTACTGTGATGTTCGGATATTTCTTTTCGAACGCTTTGATCATCTGACGGTCCAGATTGTTTTCTTTTTCTGTTCCAAGTGTCCAGCTCGCAAACTTAATCGTTACCTTTTCTTTGCCAGCTTCCCCATCTGAGCTTGCTTTCTTGTCTGAGCTGCACGCAGCCATCGAGAGAACAAGTCCTAAAACTACTAAAAGCGATAAAATCTTTTTCATTGCTATCACTCCCCAATTAATTTTTATTTTATTTAGGCTGTTTTCTTAAGCTTTGTTGCTCTTGAAAGTAGTTGATTTACATTACAGGATGCTCGCTTTCCGCGGGGCGCGCGGTGAGCCACATTGGCGCTGCGCACCTTTAAGTGTCTCTCTTGTCCCGCTGATCCCGCAGGAGTCTCGCACCTTGCACTCCAATCAACTTTTCAATGATGAGAATGAACAAGCAAAAAGCAACAATCTTTTAGATAATAGCCTTTTATTAAAATGAATCTCAGGTCATCACCCGGAAGTCCGCTGCATCCATTCCACCTGGATCGGACTTGGTTCGGATTCTTGAGGCTGACCGAGCATTTTAAACAAAGTTTGTGCAGCGGCAATTCCCCACTCTTTTCGAGGTACTTTGATCGTCGTTAATGACGGGTTGAAGTACTGTGAAACATAGATATCGTCAAATCCAATAATCGCAATATCGTCTGGCACTTTGAGATTTTTCTCCTGAATCGCCCTGACCGCGCCCATCGCCATCTCGTCATTCGCGCAAATAAAAGCGGTCGGTATGCGGCTTGAATGGCCATTTATGTAATCGCGCATCTCGGTATATCCGCTCGACTCCGTAAATTCAGCACGCAGAAGGTGGTCTTCAGGCGAAAAGGACAGACCGTGCTGTTGGAGCGCTTTTTTGAAACCTTTTAACCGCGCCTCGCCATCATACGATTCTTCTGATCCTGCCATGTAACCGATCGTAAGGTGTCCTTTTTCTACGAGATGATCGACTGCCATAGCGGAACCTAGCTCATTTGGAAGGAGCACTGGCTTAATGTGCTCGTTTTGAAGATCTCGATCGAGTACTACACAAGGAAGTTTCTCGTTCGCGAGCGATATTAGGAACTCATCATCCATGTGGTAGTTGAGTATGATTGCCCCATCTACATAACGCTCAACGAGGAGCCGGTGCGTGTCATCGGACGCATACACGACAAGCTCATAACCATTCTGTATGACGACATCCTGAATGCCCTCCATCATGTCGGTGAAAAATGGACCCGTAAAACCACTCAAAAACAATCCGATGATGTTTGTCTTGTTTTCTTTCAGGTTTTTGGCCAACCCGTTCGTGCGGTACCCGATTTCCTTGGCCGCATCGAGAACTCTCTGTTTCGTGTCTGATGTTATAAGAGGGCTTCCGTTCATTGAGTAGGATGCGGTTGAAACGCTGACACCTGCGCGTTTCGCAACATCTTTTAAAGTAACCAACTACCACCCTCCCTTTAGGACCGAGATTACTAGAGTTTAAACAGCAGGATGCACACGTGCGAGCGCCTGTAGAAACGTTTCGAAAAATAAGTAAAAAAATGTATTCAAGTACTCGTTGAAACGTTTCAATTAACAAGAAAAAAATAAAAACCTTTACAAATTATTGAAACGTTTCAATAAAATTATTATAATCATAATTGAAAACGGTTTCAATAGTACTTTTTGAATATTTTGATATTATTCTCGATATTTAGGCCTTGTTTACTAGCTGGATTTAGACTATGAATCATTTTACGGTACGTGTTCTGCTAGCTGTTACAACATTACTCATAGAATGATGGTTTTTGCTCGTAGAACTGCTGTTTTTGCTCATAGAATTCCACTTTTGCTCCTAGAAATTCACTTTTTACTCATAGAATCCTAATTATGCACACAGATGTCTTCCTCAAGTTATTTTTTACTAAAATAGAAAGGGAAATGACTTATTAAAGGAGAAAAAGTTATAAAAATCAGTAAGGAGTGATGCAATGATTGTAAAAGAAGCAACAGAATCGATAAAAATTAAGAAGTTAAGAGAAATTCTTAAGCGTACAGCGATGGTTTCTCCAATAAGAAAGGGTGTTGAAGATGAATTGGCGATCAGTCTTGCCGGTTATCGTGGTGAAAAATCGTTAGACTTCCATTTAGAAATGCTCCCCGAAGATGACTGCTTTATTTTCCATGACCTCCGCATTCCACGAAAATCTAGTTATTTTCAACTCGACATTCTCATTCTGACATCCAACTTTTTTCTAATTATAGAAGTGAAAAATATGGCTGGCACCTTAATTTTCGACCGGATTTTCCACCAGCTCATACGCATACTGAACGGTGTTGAGGAAACGTTCCCGGATCCGATCTCGCAGCTTTATCGTCAAACCTTTCTTTTCAAAGAATGGCTGAAACGCCATCGAATTACTGATATCCCCATCGAATCGCTCGTGATTATTAGCAACCCTCATACACGCATAAAGACCATTCCTGAAAAAGCAAACATCTCCAAAATCGTTACTCACAGCTCAAACCTCCTTGCCAGATTCCATCAATATCAAAATAAGTATAAGGAAGAAAAAATATCAAAAAAAGAGATCAAAAAGCTATATCGCCAGCTATTGAAGCAGCATACTCAAAATAGCTCTGACCTGTTTCAGCTATTTTCTTATTCAGAAAAAGATTTGTTAAAAGGTGTCGCTTGCCCAAAATGTGAATCTCTCCCGATGGATCGAATGAGACATCAGTGGTTTTGCAAGAAATGTCTTTATTTTAGTAAAGATGCTCATATAGAGGCTTTAAAGGGGTATGCACTGTTGCTAAGTTCGAGTATCACCAATCGTGAATGCTGCGATTTTCTCCAGATTTCCTCCCGTCATTCTGCTAAATATCTCCTAAAGGCACTTAACCTTCCTGTTTCTAGTTCTGGAAGACATACAAAATATGATCTCGATAGTCTGTAAGTTAAACAATTGTTTAATAGGAAAAAGCCCCTCGAGCTAATTAAGGGGCTTTTAAACATTTCATAATCTTTTCGCAAGCGCTAACGCTCCGCACAATCCCGCATTATCACCTAGTACAGGTGGAACAATGTACTCATCTATTTTTCCAAAAATGTTTTCATGTTTAATATAGCCGTTTAATAGTTTGGCAACATTTTCCCTGATGAGCGGAAAAAGGTGCTCTTGTTTCATGACTCCTCCACCTAAAATTAGACGCTTTGGCGATAAAATCAAAATATAGTTTACGAGTGCTTGCGCCAGGTAATAGGCTTCGAGCTCCCATACTTTAGGATTCGATTCTAATTCGCTTCCCTTTTGACCCCATCGGGATTCGATTGCAGGACCCGCCGCCATTCCTTCTAAACAATCCCCATGATATGGACAGCATCCTTGAAAAGAATCATCTTCATGACGCCGGACGAGGATATGCCCCATCTCTGGGTGCAGCATCCCATGGATAAGCCGTCCTTCTGCTATCGCACCGACTCCGACCCCAGTGCCAACCGTCATATAAAGGCAGCTATCAAGTCCATTCGCCGCTCCCCACTCCATCTCACCGAGAGCAGCCGCGTTCACATCTGTATCGAATCCAATCGGAACGTTTATATGTTTTTTGAGCTCACCAATAAGGTTAAAGGAATTCCAGTTCTTTTTCGGAGTACTCGTGATGAACCCGTATGTAGGGCTGACTGGATTAAGATCTACCGGACCAAATGAACCGACGCCGAGCGCATCGATTTGCTTTCCTTGAAAGAATTCTATTACCTGTTTAAGTGTTTCTGCAGGAGTCGTCGTTGGAATGGTGATTCTCTCTAGAATCTCTCCATTCTGGTTGCCGATTCCGCATACGAATTTTGTGCCTCCTGCTTCAATCGCGCCTAAGATCATAAGGATCGCTCCTTTCGTTAAAGGAATTTTATCATTATTTGCTTCATTGTTGGTTATTTTACGGTACGTGATTTTTTTCTGTTACATGTTTGCTCATAGGAACGCTGGTTTTGCTCATAGAATTGTTGTTTCGCTCATAGAAAATGCTGTTTTGCTCATAGAATTGTTGTTTTGCTCATAGAATGACAGTTTTTGCTCATAGACGGCTTCAAACCACAAAAAAGAAGCCAAAACCGCCGTTTTGGCATCCACTTTATCCTATAAATACGTCAAAGAGTCCAAAATCTCCTGTAAACTGAGCTCCGCGCATGCCATCGATGTATCTGCAACCCCGTAATACATTTTCACAGTGTCTCCTTCTACCAAAACACCGCATGAAAACACGACATTGCCGAAAAATCCTTCTACTTCATAATCGGCTTCCGGCTCGAGTACCGGTTTTTCCGATCTGGCAATCACTTTTGACGGATCCTCTAAATCTAGTAAAACAGCGCCCATGCAATACCGGTCTTCTTTTGAAGCACCATGGTACAGTTCCAGCCAGCCTTTTTCCGTTTTAATCGGAACGGCCCCTCCGCCAATGCGGCCGTTATCCCACATCCCCTCACGCAATCCGATCAGATGCTTGTGATTGCCCCAGTGCAACAGGTTCGTAGATTCCGCGATCCAGATTTCCGGTCTGCCCGTGCTTTTCGGAACAGGACGGTGAAGCGCGTAGTAATTTCCGTTAATTTTTTCAGAAAAAATTAACACGTCTTTGTTTTCCGGGCAAAAGATCATTCCGTGGTGCTCGACGTTCACAAAATCCTTTGTCGACACGAGTGACTCGCCAACTCCATACGGAGAAACGGCGCTGTAATAAATATAGTACGTGTCGCCCATTTGCGTTACACGCGGGTCCTCGATGCCGAACGTCTCGAGTTCGCTCGATGGATAAATGAATGGTTTATCATCAATCGAGAAATTACGCCCGTCCTTACTGCGCGCAAGACGAATGTACGAAAGAGAAGTTAAATAAGAAAAGCTCTTACCATTTTTCTTTTCACAGATCACACGCGGATCCGAAAAATCATACTGTTCATCATCTAAGTTAAAATCATGAATCACCAGTTCATCCGTTTCATGATTATAGACCGGAGCTTTCACGACGTTAGAGTCATTACTAATTGGTCGTTCAGCAACGCGCAAAAGCATAATAACTTCGTCTTCAAATTTGGCGATCCCGGCATTGAACGCGCCGATCACTTCAAAATCGTCACGGTGCGGCTTTACGTCAACAGGCGTAACGAGAGGATTTTCTTCATATCGATATACATTCATGCTGCATGTCCCCTTATTTTTCAAATTGGTTAAACGGATCGGAAATCGTGATTCGATGTGCTTCTGCGTCACTTATTCCGGCATAAAAGTCAGCTGTGCCGTCGTCTTTTCGTACCAGACCACCGCTAAAAACGACATCCACTAAATCAGGACGTTTTGATGCGCCTTCTAAAAAATCATCACGTATCGCAATCAACTGAATTTCAGAATGCTCGCCTGTCTCAGGATTTAACAAAAAGACCATCGGATAATAATGACGATTTTCTTCTTCATCAAAGCTCGCGATGTGTCCGAGGACGCCGATCATTCCATTTTCTAAAATGTGCAGCTCGTTTGCACCGCCCCATTCACCTTCTCCAAACTGACCTTCCAGTAATGGTGCTTCTTCAACCACTTCCACACTGAACTCTTTTAATGAAGGTATTCGGGCAAATCCGATCTTCCCTCTGCCGCCTTTTTCGCCTTGAGGTCTTGTCAGCACAGCAACGCTTCCGTCTTTTAGCTCGGCAACGCGTAGGTCCTTCATTCCGTCTGGTCCTTTGAAAAAAGGTTTTAGTTCGGAAATGGACGCTCCCTTATAAAATGATGTACGCCAGCTCAGTGCGTCTGCATTCGTCGGGTGCGGAAAAATCTCCACACCGCCAAGTACCAACTCTCCAGCAATCCGCGTCACAAACGGGTCCTGAAGTTCTAATATTGGAGCACCTTCTCTCGGTGTCCAAACACTATCTCGGTTCACGAAAAAATACACTTTTGAATGTTCACTGTCACGTGATTCTACACGTCCGGCGATGACAGGTTCACCATCGTCTTCAAATGGAGCTGTAATGTTATAAACATCACGCTCGCCAACACCCGTAAACTTCAATTTTGTTGGATTCACTGGCTGACTTTTCTCCAAAAATTCTTCCACTAATACCGCACACGTTTTCGTCATATCACTTTCTCCTTCATTCTATTTAAGCGTGAATTGCATGCCTTCTTTGAATTGTTTTGAAAAGCATAGAAATAAGATGATGATCGGAACCGTCAGTAAGACGGATGCTGCGTACATCGGACCTGGATAACCACCGTAAGGACCGAACATTTGTGATAACAAAACATTCAGCGTCAGCATGCTGTCACTTCGGACGACAATCATATCCCACAATAATTCCGTCCATCTTTCCATGAACAAAAACAGGAAAACAACGGTCGTGATTGATTTTGACATCGGAAGCACGATTTTATATAAAATTTGAAAGTTCGACGCACCATCCAGCTTTGCTGCTTCAATAAACGTGTCCGGAATCGCCCGAAAAAAGTTCGTGTACATGAAAACAGCCCATAGACTAAGCGCTTTCGGCAAAATCATCGCCATGTAAGTGTCATATAATCCAGCGTTCTGGACGATCAAAAATGTCGGGATCAGCAATATGATCGCCGGGAAAAACATTTGAAACAGTACCGCATTGTTAATAAAATTCCGGCCTTTGAATTCCATCTTGGCGAGAGCAAATGCCACCATCGCACCGGTTGCCATCATGAGTGCTGTCGAAAGGGTCGACACGATCACACTGTTAAAGAATGCGTGCAGCCAAGGTCTTGCGATTCCAGCCTCTCCGCCAGAAAACAGCCATTCATACGATCGAAGGGTGAAATTTGCAGGAACTATTTTTTTATCAACCTGCGTCCAGTCTGCGAACGAATTGAGTACCATATAGAGATACGGAAAGACCATAACAATGAGCAGCGCGAACGCGATGATATAGCGAAAAGTTAAATTTTTCTTAGACCCAACCATTACGTTTCCCCCATATCTCTAATAATTTTCTAATGATCAATATCGCAGCGAACGTCACGATTGAAGCGATTATGGCAACAGCTGACGCGTAGCCTGCACTTAAGTTCGTAAACGCTTGTTTAAAAATTTCCATCTGCCATGTGTTTGTCGCATAGTTCGGACCGCCGCCCGTTAACTGATAAACCTCGGTGAAAATACCGAAAGAGACACCGATCGATAAAATCAAAACGGTAAAAAGAGCAGGATACAGCAATGGCAACGTTATTTTCCAAAAACGTTGTGAAGATGAAACGCCATCGATCGCCGCTGCTTCGTACACATCCTTACTGATGCTCTCAAAGCCAGCCGTCAGAATGAGCGCGTAATAACCGGTAAATTTCCACGCGATGATCGCCGCAACGACTAATAATGCGGATAGTGGCGTACTCAGCCAGTCGATATCTATTCCAATACCTCGTAAGAAGACGTTAAGTGCACTGTTTTGTGATAACAATCCTTTTACAATTAGCGACGAAACAACACCTGACGCCAAATAAGGAAGGAAAAATCCGATTAAAAACAGCCCTTTGAATTTAGGAAGCCCGTGAATCACGAGCGCTACTAAAGTTGATGAAACAATGACCATCGGAACGAAAGCTGCCATGAACTTGAACGTTACGAAAAACGCAGCCTGAACACCTGGATGTTTCACTGCTTCTATAAAATTATCAATCCCTTTAAAGTTGTAAACCGGAGAGATCAAGTTCCAGTCGGTCATTGACAAATAGAGGGACCATATCAACGGTACCGCGAAAAAAATGATCCCATATAAAAGGTAAGGACTGGCGAATAGCCAGCCCGTCCCGTTCTTTTTCATCATTTTTTAAGTTCCTCCTTTATGGCCTTCTTCATCTCTTTCCAGCCTTTTTCAGGATCGACTTCTCCCTTCACGACAGGGTTTACTGCCAAACGGCCAATATGTGTTTGGAGCTCATTGAATTTTGCGTTATCAATCGCCGGAATCGCATTCGGAACAGCTTCAGCATATGGCTTCAACTCCGGATTTTTATCAAAGAACGCTTTAAACGATTCATTGCTTGAAAGATCATCACGTGCTGGCGGAAGCTTCGTCGTTTCAAGCCACTTCAGATCGTTTTCAGGATTCGAATACACGAAATTCATAAACTTCATAGCTGCTTTTCGCTCGTCTTCAGTTGCCGATGCGTATACAACAATTCCTTTCGTATCAGCAAACGTGTTCACATTTTTTGTACTCTGACCGTCTGGAACAGGCGGTAATGATAATGCGAAGTTCTTGTTATACTTCATCTCAGGGAACTTTTCTTCCCAATAGCTGAATGTCCATGGACCAAGGTCAGTGAAAATGCCAAGTGCACTCTCGAACGGATCAGTTGCTTGCTTCGTTAATAAACCATCTTCTTTTCTGAGATCATCCATAAACTTCAGGACTTCTTCTCCTGCTTTATCTTTTGCGACGAACTTGTCACCTTCGATAAAATTGTTGCCATTTGATGCTGCGTCATACAGCATAAAGAAGTCAAACCAGCGCTTCCAAGCCGTAGGATCTGCAAGATCACCTTTTGCCCATAAATATTTATCAGGGTATTTCGCTTTCAGCTTTTTCGTGACATCGATTACTTCACTGTACGTTTTCGGCGGCTCGTTATACCCGAGCTCTTTTAAAACATCGATTCTCCAGCCGAAAAGCATTGGATTTGAATAGATCGGCATGACATATTGATTGTCATCTGAGAATTTCCACGTTTTGATCGTGTCTGTCATGTTACGTTTTTTGATTAGCTTGTCCCAGCCTTCGATCTCGTTAAGTGGAACGAGCGCTTTACTTTCAGCGAGCTGTGCCGCAAAACCACGGTTGATATTTTCAGACATCGTCGGAGCACTCTTGCCGGCAATCGCCGATTGGATGCTAGCTTCTGATGTCGGGCTCTCTTTAATAGGACTCACTTTAACGTCGATCTTCGGATTCTTTTTCTCAAATTCCTTCGCCATCTCTTTCCAATACACTTGCTGTGTCGGGTTTGGAGCTGCCCAGAATTCGATGGTCGTTTTTCCGTCAGCAGATTTACCGTCCCCTTTTGAACAACCAGCAAGCGCTGATGCTGCAAGTAATGCGGTTAAAATCAGTGACGCGGTTTTTTTAAACTTCATCCTTATTTCCCCCTTGACGGTTATGATAGCGCTATCATTTCTTGCAAAAAAAATAAACCAGTAACATTACAAATTCCGCAATTTGTAACTATTGTAATTAATTTTTGTAACTTTGCGTAATGCGATTATTACATGAATCGATAATGCTGTCAAATTATTTTTCTGACAATTTCATAAGATGATACACAGAGAAAATATCGGATGAACTTGCCTCTAACAGATGTTCCGCTTTATATTAGGTTGTCACCTTACACTTCACTTGTTTACTTTATCTGCCTTTTACAGTATATTTATTTTGTAACGTGACAAAAACATTATTTCGGAAGGTTTGTATACACTATGGCTAAAAAAATATCGATGCAGGACATTGCCGATAAGCTGAACATCTCAAAAAACTCTGTATCTCAAGCATTATCAGGAAAACCAGGTGTTAGCCCTGCAACACGAAAAAAAATAGAAGAAACGGCTAGAGAGCTAGGCTACGCCTATCAAAATCAACAAGCGTCATCAAAATCATTATTAACTGGAAATATTGGTCTGATCGCATCAGATTTGGCGTTTTCCTTACAAAGTTTTTTCGGAAAGATCTACTTAAGTATTGAAAAAGAAGCCGCCAGCCAAGGTCTTAATGTGCTGATCCAATCGATCAGTAATGAAGCGAAGGACAGTCTGACACTTCCATCTTTTATAAAAAACAAACAGGTCGATGGCGTGCTCGTTTTGTCGCACATCAGTACGGATTATATTAATAAAATTATCGCAACTGGCATTCCAACCGTGACAATTGACCACCATCACCCGCTCATTCAAGCCGATGCGATTTTGACGAACAACCGATTCGGAGCCTATACGGCAGTTAAGCATTTAATCGATATGGGACACGAAAAAATAGCATTCGTAGGCAATGCCAAACTTTCGCCGAGTTATCAAGAGCGTTTGGAAGGGTATTTACTCGCCCTTCAGGAACACAATCTATCAGTAGTAAATGAGATTATTTTCTCTTCTGTTACGGAAAGGGAAGATACGGTGCGTGACCTTGTTGATTCTGCTGTCGGGGAGCCGACCGCGTGGTTTTGTGTGAACGACGGTCTTGGATTTTTCGTACAGTCTGCTCTTCAGCAAAAAGAATTGAATGTTCCGGGGGATGTTTCGGTAAGCAGCTTTGATAACGGTCAGCTTTCAAGACTCGCGAACCCGAAAATGACGACGATGGATATCGATCTAGAGCTTTATGGAAGAAAAGGGGTCGAACAGCTCATCTGGCGTCTTGATCATCCAGGTGAACCGATGACAGAACTGCTGTTGCCTGCCAAGCTAATAAAACGTGAATCAACGGCGGAAGTTCAGAAGTAAAATGAGGAAGCCCCTTGCGATTAAGGGGCTTTTCATTATGGAATGGCCGGTTTTTTACGGTACGTGTTTTTTTATTTATTACACGTTTGCTCATAGAAATGAAGGTTTTGATCATAGAATTTGTTTTTTGCTCATAGATTTCAGTTTTTGCTCATAGAATGATCGTTTTTGCTCAAAAAAACTCCATTTTGCTCATAGAGAACATAAAGTCACTAAACTGAGACCTTAAATCAACAAAAAAGAAGCCAAAACCGCAGTTTTGGTTTACCTCTTAAACCTATTTTCATAAAACCGTCGGATGGGACGCGATAAATCGTGCGTTTCCGCGCAATCCAAACCGGCTCACTGTCGATGGCACGATAAAATGGTCACCTTTTTCAAAAGAAAAAGTCTCATCACCCACATTTATTTCGCCTTGCCCTTCAATAACACTCACGAGCAAGTAATGAGGGTTGTCGATCTTACCGGCAGTCCCTTCTAAAGTCCAGCGATAAACGGTAAAGTAATTTTCTTGAACCAGTTTTCTGACGTTCAAATCACTGACTGCGGTGCGCACTGGGCTGAAGCTTGCGTCCTCATGCGGAATCATCGCGACTTTAATCGATTTTTCAATATGAAGCTCGCGCGGATTTCCTTCGTCATCGCGGCGATCGTAGTCATACACACGATACGTCACATCTGAACTCTGCTGTGTTTCAAGGATCATCGTCCCCGCACCGATCGCGTGGATCGTTCCGTTTGGTACATATACAAAGTCTCCTGGCTGGATTTCAACTGTACGAAGCAGTTCGTCCCACTTGTTTTCCTCAACCATCTGCTTAAATTCTTCCTTCGTATCAGCGTGATGACCGTATACGAGTTTCGCACCAGGATCACAGTCGATGACATACCAGCATTCTGTTTTGCCGAACGCCTCCCCTTCAACTTCGCGCGCGTACGCATCGTCAGGGTGAACTTGAACAGAAAGGTCCGTTTTAGCATCTAAAATTTTTACCAATAATGGAAAGTCATTACCCTCTTGATTACCGAACAATTCTCGGTGCTCGTTCCACAAGACATCCAGCGTTTTGCCCGCTAATGGACCGTTCATGACCGTACTCGGACCATTCGGATGAGCGGAAATTCCCCAGCACTCGCCAGTCGTTTCAGTCGGAATCTCATAGCCAAATTCTTCGCGAAGCTTTGTGCCGCCCCAGATTCGGTCTTTGAAAACAGGTTTTAAAAATATCGGCTCATTATACATGATGTCACACTCCCCATTTAGGATAGTTACTATTTCTACTAAATAAAACCGCAAAATAACAAGGATTCTTCTTATTAGTTTAAACGCTTGTTTAAATTTAAGCTACCTGTATGTACGTATGAGCCGAAACATGAGCAAAGAGTTTTAGGAGAAAAGCTTCATTAAAAAGCATAAAGTAACGCCCACGATTAAAAATTAGGGCTTACGATTCGAAACCTTTTAAATCGGGAATAAATAAAAATGTGGAAAAACAAGATTTTTCGGACTAGCAATAATTGCATGTGAGATTATCAGAGTTTGCATTGAATTTTTATACAGCCTTCTTTATACTTCTATAACATATACAAAATTAAATAAACATTCTGAATTATTGACATATATAGACAGGAGCTTTGCATTTATGGATTTTACTTTGGAACCTTTAGGCGATACAGCCGTCATTATTGAACTCGGAACAGATATTAACCTCGACACACACCAAAAAGTGAAAACGGTCTCAAAAGCACTCGATGAAAATCTATACGACTGGATGATCGAATACGTGCCAGGATTCACAACGGTTTCTGTATTTTATGATCCTATGAAAATCAATTCTGAGAAATTGCCATACGAAAATGTTGCGAAACAGCTTATTTCCTTGTTAAAGAATCTAAACGCTGGAGAAGACACAGAAGCAAGAGTTGTCACCATTCCCGTCTGCTATGGCGGAGAGTTTGGTCCTGACTTGGAGGAAGTTGCTGAACATAACGGTTTGACGCCTGAAGAAGTGATCGAGATCCACTCAAACGGCGATTACCTCGTCTACATGATTGGTTTTGCGCCAGGATTCCCTTATATCGGCGGAATGTCAGAAAAAATTGCGGCTCCGAGAAGAAAGGATCCGCGCCTGAAGATTCCAGCTGGTTCAGTCGGTATCGCAGGAAAACAAACTGGCGTCTATCCTATCGAAACGCCTGGCGGCTGGCAGCTGATCGGCAAAACGCCTAGAGCCCTTTTTCTCCCAAACGGCGAATCGCCAAGTTTGTTAAAAGCAGGAGACAAAATCAAATTCGAACCCATCACCATAGAAGAATTTCAGAATTGGGAGGAGAACGAGAATGATTAAAATTACAAAACCTGGACTCCTCACAAGTGTGCAGGATTTAGGACGTTACGGTTATCAAAAATTCGGCGTGATCGCAAGCGGTGTAATGGATCAAACCGCACACCGGATAGCAAACCTGTTAGTTGGCAATGATGAAAATGCAGCCACATTGGAACTGACATTGCTCGGTCCTGATATGGAATTTGAAAAAGATGCGCTCATTTCCATTTGCGGTGGAGACCTATCCCCTAAAATCGACGGTAATTCTGTGAAACTATGGAGACCTGTGTTCGTTCGTGCCGGCAGCAAGCTGAAATTCGGCGGCTGCAAAACCGGTTGCCGCGCTTACTTGGCCGTGGCAGGCGGATATACAGTGAACGATGTGATGGAAAGCAAATCCACATATGTCCGTGCTGGAATTGGCGGTTTTAATGGACGAGCCTTGTTAGCCGACGATGTCTTGGAGATTGGGAAATCGAGCGAACTTTCTCAGCAAATTGCAAGTCTATTGGCTGATCAAAGTGAAGAAGAAAAATTTGCCCAAGTAACATGGTCAATCGCCTCAGAGTTTATGACACTTTCTGAATCTAAGCCGAAAGCGCGGGTCATAAAAGGCAGACAATATGATTGGTTTACAAAAGAAAGCCAGATAAAATTTTTCTCTGAACCCTTTGAAATCACATCCAAGTCAGACCGTATGGGGTACCGTTTGAAAGGTTCGAAGCTCGAACTTGAAAACGAACAAGAGATGCTCTCTGAAGCAGTAACTTTTGGGACGGTCCAAGTGCCTTCAGAAGGAAACCCGATCATCCTTTTAGCTGACCGGCAAACAACAGGCGGCTATCCAAAAATCGGACAGATCGCAAGCGTCGATCATTCCCTCATGGCGCAGCTGAAACCTGGCGACAAAGTAAGTTTTGTTGAAATTACACATGAAGAAGCACAGAAACTATATTTACATCGAGAAGATCAGATCCAGCAGCTCAAACAAGGAATCGCACTTAAAATTAAACAACAATCGAAGTAATCAGATGATACTAGGAGGATTTACATGAAAAAAGAATCAAAAGCAAGTATACTTCTCGGCGCCGCTTTCCTAATGGCCACTTCTGCCATCGGCCCAGGATTTTTAACACAGACGACGCACTTTACATCTCTGCTCGCTGCAAGTTTTGGTTTTGTTATTTTAGTTTCCATCCTTTTTGATATTGGCGCGCAGATGAATGTATGGCGAATTATCGCTGTTTCTGAAAAAAGGGCGCAGGACATCGCGAATGGTGTTTTGCCCGGCCTCGGCATCTTTCTCGCCATTTTAGTCGTAATCGGCGGCCTTGCCTTTAACATCGGCAATGTTGGCGGAGCTGGACTTGGACTGAACGTATTGTTCGGTATATCACCAAAAATGGGGGCATTGCTGAGCGGTATTATTGCCATTCTTGTATTTGTTGTCCGTGAAGCAGGTAAAGCCATGGACCGCTTTGCGCAGATCGCTGGATTTGTCATGATCGGACTTACTGTCTATGTCATGTTTACCGCAAGTCCTCCTGTGGGAGAAGCGGTAGCAAAAACGTTTGCGCCTGACAAGATTGATATCATCGCTATCGTAACACTCGTCGGTGGTACAGTCGGAGGCTACATCACATTTGCTGGTGCACATAGACTGCTTGATGCAGGAATTAAAGGCAAAGAAAATCTAGCAGAAGTAACAAGAAGCTCTGTATCTGCAATCGGAATCGCATCAATCATGCGTATTTTCCTATTCTTAGCAGCACTCGGAATTGTTTCACAAGGCTTGAAGCTTAATCCAGCTAACCCGCCAGCGTCTGTTTTTCAGCTAGCTGCCGGTAATATTGGCTATAAAATGTTCGGTGTTATCATGTGGTCTGCAGCCCTCACTTCTGTAATTGGCGCAGCTTATACTTCTGTATCATTCATCCGTACGTTTAATGCGACATTAGAAAAGTATCACAAGTGGATCATTATCGGATTCATTGCCTTTTCTACACTTGTTCTTGTCATCATTGGACAGCCTGTTAAAGTTCTTATTTTTGTAGGTGCATTGAACGGACTGATCCTGCCGATCTCACTAGGTGTCATGCTGATTGCGGCACATAAGAAAAAGATTGTTGGAGATTACAAACACCCTGTCTGGATGACCATTTTCGGTGTCCTCATCGTGGTTATCATGGCAGGCATGAGCATTTATACGATTGGTCAAGAAATTCCGAAGCTTTTTGCGTAAAACAATAAAGGGGATACCATGCAATCTTTTGACAGAATAAACCCATTCGAAGCGCGCGAATTGATCAGACGCGGTGACTGGGTGAAACCGACAAGCGGACTTGCAGGCGGCTATACACAAGCAAACTTAGCTGTCTTGCCGAAAGAATTAGCATTTGAGTTTCTATTGTTTTGCCAGCGAAATCCGAAACCATGTCCGGTATTGGATGTAACGGAACCGGGTTCAGCGATTCCTGCGATTGTCGCCCCTCATGCGGATTTGCGCGTTGATATTCCGAAATATCGGGTATACAGACATGGCGAACTCGTTGAGGAACGAACAGACATTAAAGATTTATGGGACGATTCCATGGTCGGATTTCTCCTCGGATGCAGCTTCACGTTTGAACACGCGCTTCTGAACAATGATATTTCGGTTCGGCACATCGAACAGGACTGTAATGTTCCGATGTTTAAGACGAATATGGAATGTATAAAAGCCGGTCGATTCGAAGGTCCGATGGTCGTAAGCATGCGCCCCATTCCTGAAAAAGACGTCGTGAGAGCTGTCCAAGTAACGAGCCGCTTCCCTTCTGTTCATGGCGCACCCGTTCACATCGGAAATCCAGAGAGCATCGGGATTCGTGATATTGCGAATCCTGACTTCGGTGATCCAGTTGAGGTTCGTGATGGGGAAGTTCCTGTTTTTTGGGCATGCGGCGTCACACCACAAGCGGTCGCCATGCATGTAAAGCCCGAGATCATGATAACGCATGCGCCAGGCCACATGTTCATAACAGATGTTCGGGACGAGAAGTTTGGAGTTTTATAGATTAGAGAGCACCTTCCTGCGAGGAGGTGCTTTTTTGTTTGCCTCCAGTCTCTTCCGCCATGTTTTTGGGTTTCCCGCCCGCATTTTCTCGGTTATCGCCCGTATTTTTTTGTTTCGCGCTCATGTTTTTTCTCTTTCCGCCCGCATATTTATCAAACCCGCCCATGTCCTTAATCTAAAGTAGATTTCAAAGTTCTGAAACCCTTCCTTTTCTACCGTGTCTCATAAAGGCACTTTTCTAAAAGATTGTTGCTTTTTACTTGTTTTTGTTCATTTTCAACATTGAAAAGTTGATCGGAGTGAAAGGTGCGAGACTCCTGCGGGAACAGGGTTACAGTCCGAAAAGCTGATGCGGTTATATCAGCCCCGACAAGCAAAAGGGTAATGGTCTAAGAAGGCGCTTTTTGCCTTCATGACCATTAAATTTTTGACCTCGAGGGGCTAACCGCTGAAGCTGGACAGGTGAGACCCCATAGGTGCAAAGCTCCAGGGAGGCTCACCGCACCCCCCGCGGAAAGCGAGCATCCTGTAACGGAAATCAACCACTTACAAAAGCGGCAAAGTATGCGAAAACAGCCTACATAAAAAAACAACCCAGAAGATCGGTTTCTTAGCATCTTTTGGGTCATTCTATGAAAGTTTTATCGTTGCAGAAGATCTGACTGCAAGACAGGAAAAATGGTGAACGCGAGGATGATCGTAATTACTGCTGCGACAATCATAGCGAGACTTGCAAAAGTACCTTCTAGCTCCCCAATTTCAAACGCTCTCGAAGTTCCTGTTCCATGAGCTCCCATCCCTAGCATTAGACCTTTGGAGGTTGATTTTTTTATCGAAAGAATCCGAATAAGCAGTGGTCCGATGACTGTTCCCGTCAGTCCCGTCACAATAACAAAAACTGCTGTCATCGTTGGAATGCCTCCGATCGTTTTTGAAATATCCATAGCAATGGGTGTCGTGATGGAACGCGGCACTAAGCTGTTAATTAACGAAGGACTTAACTGAAGCCAGAGCGCAAACAGAAAGGTCGAGACAATTGCAACGGACGAGCCGGTAAGCAAACTAAGTATAATTTCAACGATATGTTTTTTTAGAAGATGAAAATGTTTATACATCGGAACAGCAAACGCAACTGTTGCTGGCCCTAATAAATTGGTCAGCCATTTCGTCCCTTCCGCGTATGCAGTATAAGGTGTATGCGAAACGAGCAGAAGCACAACAAGAAGGAATGGCGTAATTAATATAGGAGATAAAAGTACAAAGGTCCAGCGGGCATAAAGTTTTTTACACATATAAAAAATGAAGATAGTCAGACAAAAACTAAGAATTTCAAGAGTGAGAATCATGTTTTGCATCCTTTCTAAGCTTCGCGAAAAAATCGGATGATAGCCCCGTACAACTCATAACAGCAATGGTGCTCAACACGATGACAAGGACCAGCTTAATGCCATATAAACTCAAAATCTTTTCATATTGAATAATCCCAACTGCTGAAGGGACAAAGAAAAGAAGGAGTTCAGACAAAAGAAAAGTCGCTCCTAATTCGACCCATTCTAATTTTACGATCTTAAATTGAAGCAAACAAAACAAAAGAATTAATCCAACGATGCTGCCTGGAATAGGAAGGTGCAGATATTTGGTTATTTCATTTCCGATGAGATACAGGATGATCAGGATGCCGACCTGTACAATTCTTTTTAGGACACTCATGCTTCAGCTTCCTTCCCGTTATAAGTCAATTTGTGAAATAAATCACATAACATAGTTTGAGCTGGTTTTATTAAATTAGATTGTACTTACTTTAACTCAGTTTCTGGCATTCGTAAAATACAAATCGTTTATTAAAACTATTCCTTTTATCTATATAAAATATTATTATATAGTTTCAACGCTTTATTTGGATTATTATGGGATTAATGTTATTTATGGTGGGAGGCAAAGTTATGTCCAAGTTCGATCTCATTTTCCTTATCCTCTTATGGAGTATACCTGCGGCAACTTTTATTAGAAGATACGTTAAGCTCCCTAAGAATGAGCAAACGGAGTTTTGGAACAGCATCAAAAAGCCTTCAGTTTTTTTTGAAGATGTGTTTAGACATCTTGGTATGCTGCTGCTTTTCACTGGAATTATAGAGGATTTTCCTGTTCTGAAAAAAATCGGTATTTTCATGATATTGACGAGTGTGTTTGCGCTCGGGGTTAATACGTGGGAATTGAACAAAAAGAAAAGTATGATCGTCATGTTCATCCCTTTGATTTTTGCTGTATTTTACATCTTTTTTTCATTTAAGGAATATCTATTTTAGAAAAACAATGAGGTGTCTATATGGATTGGTCGATGTTCATCGGACTGGGTATCGCACTAGCATTCCTGAGATGGGAAAAAAATGAGCGTAATGTATTCCCTTTTCTAAAAGAATTGATTGTCTTTAGTGTTTTTATGGTCGCTTTTAGCTTGATAAGCGATTTTGTTATAAGTAAAATGACTTTCCCCTTTTCCATTAAGAATCCATTTTCTGAAGCAGCTCAATTATGGATCGGAGGAAGCCTATTTTTTTGCGTTAACATGTTTTCTTGCTTTTAGGGGCTGGAAAAACAATGGTTCAAAATCAGGAGATTCAAAGAGTGGAAGATAAAGCAGAAAAGGTGTCCGTAAAAATACGGATAGCCTTTTTTGTTTTTTAATAAATCTTAAACATTTGTTTAAACCGTGCATGACTATGTTGATATTAAACCATTTTTATTTTGATCGTTTTACCCTGTGTAATTATCCTTCTCCCCTAAGATCGAGTTAATGTTATTTTTGTGGGAAAACGTGTAAGCTTGTAAGCATCCTATTTATTTAGTTGTTTAGAAGTAACTAAATAATCACAATACCTGAATTAACTTAAAATACTTAGGGGAATGGGGAGACAAATGACAGAAACTACACCAAACTATAAACAGTCCACGATTGCTGCCCTCCTGCTTGCAGGAACGTTTATCGCAATATTGAATCAGACACTCATGATAACCGCCATACCACCAATTATGGATGAAATGCATATTACTGCAAACAGCGCGCAATGGCTGACGACTGTATTTATGCTTGTAAATGGCATCATGATTCCTGTTAGCGCCTTTTTGCTAGAACGTTTTACCACAAGGCAGCTTTTTATATCGGCTATGAGTATATTCGCTTTCGGTACACTAGTGGCAGGATTAGCTCCAAATTTCGAAATGCTTCTACTTGGAAGAGTCATTCAATCCAGTGGGGCAGGTGTTATGCTTCCACTCATGCAAACCGTCTTTTTAATGATTTTCCCGGTTAACAAACGAGGATCTGCGATGGGGCTTGTCGGCCTCGTTATTTCATTTGCACCAGCAATCGGTCCAGCGCTATCAGGCTGGGTGACCTCTCATTATTCTTGGAGAGTCTTATTTTTCATTATTTTGCCTATAGCCCTTATCGATATTCTGGTTGCCTTTTTTGCCCTGAAAAATGTAACGGAGATCACCAAGCCTAGAGTAGATATTCCATCAATTGTTTTATCATCATTCGGATTCGGCGGCTTGCTCTATGGATTTACATGCGCTGGAAATAATGGTTGGCTAGCCTCCAGTACAATTATTTGGCTAGTGGTCGGTTTGTTGGCATTGGTGTTCTTTATTACAAGGCAACTTCGGTTAGAGCATCCGATGCTTGAGTTTAGAGTGTTTAAGAATTCCATTTTCCCCTTGACTGTCTCTATTGGAATGATTACCTTCATGGGATTGATCGGGGCAGAAACCATTATTCCGCTGTTCATGCAACATATGAGAAATTTTACAGCGTTTGAAGCTGGCTTAGCTATTTTGCCGGGTGCGTTAATTACCGGTATGATGTCACCAATTACAGGTAGAATCTTTGATAAAGTTGGTGCTAGATGGCTTGCCGTTACGGGCTTGTCGATTATTACTGTTTCTTCATTCGCCTTCTCAAATTTAAATCCCTCGACATCCTTTACTTTTATCATGGTCATGTACGGGGTGCGAATGTTCGGATTATCAATGGTAATGATGCCTGTTGCAACAGCAGGGTTGAACAGGTTACCTGAACGATTAATTCCTCATGGAGCAGCTATGGATAATACAATGAAAATGATTGCGGCGTCAGTCGGTACTGCCATACTTGTTACCGTAATGACGATGACAGCTGAGACTGCCAAACATCGTCCAGAAATCTCTTACCCTGATATGTATGGAGCGAATATGGCATTTATCGTCGTCTCCGTTCTTTCTTTACTAGGTCTTATCATCTCTTTTTTCATTAAAAATGATAAGGCACCGGAAAAAGAAGCAAATGATCAAGTACTAGATAAATAAGATTAACAAATAAAAAACAGCTTCCCGTTCAAAAGGGAGCTGTTTTTTAAATTGTGATTTCGATTTTCGTATCCTCACCCAAAATAGTAAATGTATTCATAACTAAATTCAGCGCCCCATTAGTTCGTCTTTATAATGAATAGCGGTCAGCAATTTAAGCCCCCGCAATGTTTTCATCTGGTCCTCGACGATCCCTAAAGCTTCTTCTTTTTTACCTGCAAGTGCTTTTTCTTCTGCTTCAAGCCAGGTTAAGTAAGCTGCATCATTTAGTTGGCTCTTACTCGCGGCATATTCTTGTAGATTTCCTTGTTTTTGTGCAATGACAGCAGTGTAATAATGTTTAAAATCATCATTTTTCATTCCGCTTAAAGTGCTCTTCGCTTCTTCATATTTTTCTTGCTTCGTCCACAGCATCACTTTTGCCATTTCCTTAACGGCATTTTGTTTTATTTCCGCTAGTGAGTTTTCCGCTTTTTCTTCATCCTGATAAAGCAGTTCATAAATAAATCGGTAATATGGATGTCTCGATTTCTTTAGAAATTTTTTGGTTTTTTCAGCGTTTTTCTCCCAAGCTAACGGATATATACGGGTAAGAATGATCCATATGAAAAAGGCTAAAATCACAAGAATGAAACACCACTTCGGTAATTCAAAAGCCGCCATGACAAAAGAGGCTAGAAATAAGAATACATAGGCCCAGATCATTTTCGTTCCTTCTCTCTATATTGATATTTTTATCTTACACAATTGTGGACGAAATGAGGAGAGGGTATGTTGGCTGAAATGTGTGTCGAAGTTTGGCTGCTCGTGGCTATTTGAACAAAAAATGTGGGTATTAGCGGAAAAAGTGTGGGATTAACTTTTAAAAATGTGGGATTCGAATTAAAAAGTCTGGGAATAAAAATCCAGAATGTGGAATCCTTCATGAAACGAGCTACATATATGGAAGAGGCTGACTCATTAAGCCAGCCTCTCTCTTCTTTTATAAACTTTCACTGATTTTCCTTACAGTAATTCCCGATTCTTCAAGCGTTTTTCTGATTTTTTCTGCAAACGACAAGGCGTGAGTTCCATCACCATGAATGCAAACAGTATCTGCTTGTATATCCACATCAACATCTTGCTGTGTGAGCACTTTCCCCTCTTTTGCCATGCGGATCACTTGTGCGACTGCATCATCATCGTTTTCGATCATGCAGTTCGGCAGCTTACGGGAGGTCAATGTGCAATCCTGCTGATACGTTCTGTCTGCAAAAACTTCAGATGCGGTTCGAAGCCCAATTTTCTCGCCTGCTTTTACTAGTTCGCTGTTCGCAAGTCCAAACAGGATCAGCTCTGGATTCACCTTATAAACCGCTTCAGCGATCGCGTTTGACAAACCCTTGTTCACAGCTGCCATGTTGTAAAGTGCCCCATGAGGTTTGACGTGCTGAAGGTTTCCGCCTTCAGCTTTTACAAAAGCCCACAAAGAACCGATTTGATAAACGACCATTTCGTACGCTTCTTGAGGTGTGATATCGATGTTCCGGCGGCCGAACCCAGCAAGGTCAGGCAATCCGGGATGCACCCCGATTCCCACGTTATGTTCGAGCGCGAGTTTTACCGTCTTAAACATCGTTGCCGGATCACCCGCATGGAACCCGCACGCAACGTTAGCGGACGTCACATACTTTAAAATCTCTTCATCCGTACCGAGCCGGTAAGCCCCGAAACTTTCACCCATATCACAGTTAATATCAATGACACTCATGCAAAGACCTCCTGTATGTTAAACACTTGTTTAATTTACCCCAACTGTACGACAAGAATAAACTGTTGTAAAATGATAAGAACGATGAAAAAGGAGGTGAGAAAGGTGGAAAAGGTCTTAAATGAAATTTTGTTAAAACTGAGCAATCTTGAGGATGGACAAAGAGGGCTAATGGGTACAGTAAGTCAGTTGGACACTAAAGTAGATAACTTGGATGTTAAAGTAGATTATTTGGATGTTAAAGTAGATAACTTGGATGTTAAAGTAGATAACCTGGATGTTAAAGTAGAAAACTTGGATGTTAAAGTAGATTGTTTAGAATCCAATCTCCATGAAATACGTGATATCGTGACGCGCATTGAAGTTAGCCAGAACGAAGATGTTATTGCTTTATTGAAGACATTCAACAGCAAGATTGACTCAAAATCGGAAGCGCTGAACAAAAGGTTATTTCGAGTAGAATCAAAATTGGAAGCCTCTAAATAAACCCCGAGAGTTTCAAATCCAAATTTTCCAATCAAATATCTCAAACCTATATAAGTTAGGAAGCCCCTTGAGAAAAAGGGGCTATTTCATTTGTATGACTACCTTTTTTATTAAACACGAATCTTCAGCACCCGCGCCACGTTTTCAGCCGTCTTTTCCACATTCACCGCACCGTCCAATAGTGCTTTTTCCAATGTGACTACTCCATTCACAACGCTAAACACTGCATCGATGCCATGTTCATAAACTGCTTCATATCCGTCGCTGATACTTCCGGCAATCGCGATTACCGGAATCCCATCCACTACGGACTTCGCTCTTTTTGCCACCCCAACAGGTGCTTTCCCATGAACAGTTTGTGAATCGATGCGGCCTTCTCCTATAAGTACGAGATCAGCATCTCGAACCGCATCTTCAAAACCGATTACATCGAGCACCAAATCAATACCGCTCTGCAATTCACCATTTAAAAACGCAACTACACCAGCTCCGAGCCCTCCGGCAGCCCCAGCTCCCGGCAGTTCGTCAACGTTTATTGCCAGATTTCGCTCGATGACTTCTGCGTATCTTTTTAAACAATTGTTTAAATTCACGACCATCTCTGGAGAAGCGCCTTTTTGCGGTCCAAACACGGCTGATGCGCCAAGCGGTCCAGTCAGCGGATTCGTCACATCACACGCGACATCTACCTTTACAGACTTTAAGCGAGGGTCGATTCCTGAAATATCAATTGCAAGAAGCTCTCCCAATGCCTCACCACCGAAAGGAAGTTCGTCTCCGTTCACATCGCTGAATTTCACGCCGAGTGCCTGTGCCATCCCAGCTCCGCCATCGTTTGTTGCTGAACCGCCGAGTCCGAGAACGATCCGCCCCACTTTTTTATCTAGCGCATCTAAAATGAGCTCTCCCGTACCAAACGTTGTTGTAACCATTGGATTTCGAAGCTCCCAAGGAACAAGGTGCAAACCGGAAGCTGCAGCCATTTCGATCACCGCTGTCTTCCCATCACCTGTAATACCATAAAATGCTTCAACTTTATTCCCAAGCGGTCCCGTTGCTTCTACGGCAACGATTTTACCACCTGTTGCGTCAACCACTGACTGAACGGTTCCTTCTCCTCCGTCACCGATCGGGACATGGATGTATTCTGCGTCAGGCAGCACTTTTTGAAAACCGGCCTGTATAGCAGCGCATACTTCGGCCGCTGTCAGGCTTTCTTTAAACGAATCGGGTGCGATCACAATCTTCATCGCTTCCACATCCTTTATTTTTTTATCCACATAAACTGATACGGCGACAGCTCTACATTTCCTTCAACAAAGTTATCACTCCACAGATCAAAACCGCTGAATGGAAGTTCCACATTTACAGCCTTATTTGCCGCATTTACAACAAACAAAATCGTTTGATTCGTGTCTTTGTTTTTTCGCTCAACTGCAAAGATCTGATTGTCTAATTCCAAAATCGTTTGATCAGAAAAAGGTGAGAAAGCGGATTGATTCTGGCGAGTTCTAATCAGCTTCTTCATGCCGTCAAAAACGCTCTGCCTTCTTGATGACGTCTTTAACTCTCCGACCAACTCTTCATAGCTAAACTTCTCACGATTAATTCTGCGGTTAATCCCTGAAGATGCAAGACCCTCGTAATCATTTCCGGATCCAAGGAGCGAGTGATAATACACAGCAGGAACACCCATGACCGAAAACAGAACAGAGTGTGCCGCAAGCATTTTCTGAACTTGAATGTCTTCATTCGTATCTTCCTCTTTGTTGATCAGCGCGTCCATGTAATTTATGTTTAACTCGTAAGGTGATTCGGTGCCATCCGGATTGCTTTTATACGAAACGCGGCCGCCATTCTCCAGCACTTTCTCCGCCAAAGCAAAACGCTCGTCTTCAGTTAAAATGCCTTCCGTCGGACGCATGCCGATTCCGTCATGACTCGCTAAAAAGTTGAAGTACGTTGCTTTATCTGACACTTTTTCGATCGTTTTTGCCCAATTCGTGAGTTTGGAAGCATCATGCGTCGTTAACGTATGCAAAACAAGCGGCGGCAAAGAAAATTGGTACACCATATGCGCTTCGTTTTCACCATCGCCAAAATAGCTAATATTCTCATTATGCGGAACATTTGTCTCGGTAATGAGGAGCGTATTCAACTCCAGCTCCTGTAAAATCTCGCGCCACAGCTGTATGATTGCGTGTGTTTGTGGCAAGTGGATACACGTTGTTCCTGATTCCTTCCACATAAAACCGATCGCATCTAATCGGATGCTTGTCCCACCCCGATACGCGTATTCTAGCAAAATTTCCGTCATCTCGAGCAATGCGGGAAAATGCTTAAAGTTTACGTCGACCTGATCTTGGCTGAACGTTGTCCAAGCCGTCTTTCCGCCTTCATAATCATGAAAAAGCGGAGACGTTCGAGGGCGAACCACGTGTGATGCATCAAAATGATCTTCTTTTGGAATAAAAAAGTTCCTATAAGCCGGCTCATCATTCAAGTAGCCTTGAAACCACTTACTCGATTTTGACATATGATTCGCCACGAAATCGAACATAAGGCGGTAATCCTTTGAAAAATGTTCTATATCAGACCAGTCACCAAGTTCAGGGTGGATTTCACGGTAATCGACAACTGAAAAACCATCATCAGACGTGTACGGAAACATCGGGAGTAGATGAACATCCGTAATCTCTTCCTTCGCATACTCGCTGATAAACTTGTTCAAAGTTTTTAACGCTGGCTGTCCATCTTCCTTAATAATGTCGCCGTACGTGATCAAATACACGTTTTTTTCTGTGACCGGCTCTGTCGTTTTCCATGACTTTTGTTTCCACTCATCAACCGTCTTCAAAAGCTTTTCTTTATATGCCTGGTTAAAGTCTTCACCATATATCGTCTTTAAGAGCTGCTCTACTTTTTCTGGAAAACTCATTTACACATTCTCCTTTACTAAAAGCTTCAGCGTGACATAGCCCTTAGCTCGAATCGTTACTTCATCTTTCACATCGGTTACACTTTTTTCGTTCAATTTTGTTTGAGAGACTGAGTGGATCAATTCGCTTGATAGCTTGAAACTTTGCACTTTACTAGCCGGATTGAACAATCGTAAAATCAGTGAATGATCATCATGCGCTTTTTTCATCGAACTATAAAAGACATCAGCGTCTGAAATATCCAGCAAACTAAACCGTGCTGGCAGTGCATCAACAGGGTAAGGAATCTCAAAACGGTCGAGTCGTTCTTCAAATGTGTTCAATGATTGCTTTTGATAACTCACATTGTGTCCGCGATATTGATCCACTAATTTAAACAGTTGTTTAACATCATGACCCATTCCAACATGAACTGCATATTCAAACGTCATTTTGTCCTGCATTTGAGCATCCGGTGTGTAAACGACTTTGTTATTGATTCCGGACGCACGGCCCGGACGCCAAGCCAGGTTATCCCGGCCAAGCAGACCAACACTGCGGAACAATGTCAATGCGAGTTCACCCGTTTCCTTGATCAGCTGATATTCCTTGATTCCCTTTGTTACCACGGCCATCGTCAATTCGCCATTCGTTGCTCCAGCAATATTTTCAAGCGGATAAATCGGGACTGGTGCCTCAGCAAACTTCTCTTCCTTCCAGTTCTCCATGTACGGATTCACTGTCGGACGCTGAATCAAGCTGAATCCTTGATCGCCGAATGAGTGTTCAGGGGCTTCAATGGATGTTTGCAATAACACACGAACGCGGTGATCTTTTATGTCATTGTCGATTACATGCGTGACCCGGATAAAATCTTCACCTTTTTGAAGTTCAAAACGTGTAGTGATTACAAGCTCTTTAGAAATAGTGCCAGCTTTTCTTTCTTCCAGAACAGCAGGTACTTCTAGCACATGCTTCACTTCCATTATTTCAATGCCGCTGCTTGCATGTACACAAACTGACTGCACTTTTTTTACGATTAACGGAGCATCTCCCTCTAATGGTGAAAAATCATAAGAGTCCCCAGCGTCAGCCGCATTTTCAAATCGAATAAAATCAGTGATCGTTTTTCCTGCTGATTTCACTTCTAAATTCAGTACATCCTTCTCTTCAAAAATGCAGAAATATTCGTTTTCAATTAAACGCTTGTTTAACTTTTGAAGTGTATCTGAACTTGAAATTTTACCTTCAACCACTTCAAACGTCTCATACCCCATTGCTGGAAGTTCAATATTATGAAGAAGCACTTCATGACGGAAGTAGCCTGGTGCATCCACTTCCTTCTCGCCTTCTGCTGTTACGACAATCGTTTTTCCGCCACTAATGTTTTCTTGATTTAATACATCCATCTCAATGGCGTTCCCGTCTAAGTCATGAACTGAAAATTCTTTTTCTCTCGTAAAAAGAACAACCTTCTGCGAGCCGTTAAATGCTTTTGGAAGCAGGTGGAAAATAGTAAAAATAGAATCCTTCCCTAACTTTCGGCTCACCGCTTCTGTCACCTGTTTTTTCAAGAGATTCATGCAGCCATCAGCAATTCGAATCACTTTCGTCAATCGGTTTACGATCTCCTGATTCGTGTCGTCCGAGTTGCAACCTCCGATACTGTCATGAGCATGCACGTCAAACAGCATCTTCCACATTTCATCAAGCCACGCTTGCGGATATTTAAAACCAAGCGTACTCGCGATACTAGCTAACGGTTCCAGTTCATTGATTACTTTTTCTTCTGCGATATCGTTTAATTTCTTAATGTCATAACGCTGAGAACGAATCGTGTTGTGGATGCGGGATTTTTGCGTGGCGATCAATTCTCCCTCGATCACATTCTCGAAGCTATCCTTTTCCCATGTGTCTTTCATGAATGTTTCATAATCTGAAAGCACATATTCATGTTTTTCGTCTTTTTCGTTCAATGCTTTTACCGTTTCAGGAAACTGTTCACGAATAAGAACTTGGTCACCGCCAGCAGGCAGCAGCAAGTGGTTTGTATTTGCATTCATGTCCGCGATTTTTTCTAAAATCGGCAGCAATCGTTCTTCCATATATTCTAGATCAGCTGATAAAAACTTCCCTGGTCCATACCCGAAATAAATGTTGTTCGCTTTAACGCTCTCACCATCTGGAGATTTCCACGTGAAATTCAAATCACCATTTAGCTGGTCCGTATAAATGCCGCGCTGCAGCACACTATAATCGATGTCGAATTCCTTGAACATCGATGGCAGATACGTGTTCTGACCAAAAATATCAGGCAGGTAGCCGACGTTCATCGAGTGACCCATTTTTTCGGCAATCCGAGTTCCATATAACAAATTGCGAATCAAAGACTCCTTGTTTACGAGTAGTGAATCAGCCTGTGTGTACCAAGGTCCCACGAAGATTCGTTTTTCGCTGATCAATTTCGCTAAACGCCCTTTTTCCTCTGGACGGATTTTCAAATATTCATCGATAATAGAACTTTGTGCATCAAACACATACCCGGTATAATCCTGATCGTTTTCCATGACGTCCATCAGCCGGTCCATGTTCTCCACGAGTAAAAGGTTGGAATCTTCTATTGTAAAGTACCACTCACGATCCCAATGGGAATGTGGTACGACGTATACTTTTTTCTGTTTCATGGTGATTTCCCTCCCAAGGTGTCTATCTGTCTTTTTAAAAACTGTTATTGCAAACTTTGTTGCTTTTGGAAGTAGCTGATCTCCGTTCCAGGATGCTCGCTTTCCTCGGGGCGTGCGGTGAGCCACATTGGCGCTACGCACCTTTAAGTGTCTCACCTGTCCCGCTGATCCCGTAGGAGTCTCGCACCTTACACTCCAACGAACCTGCCATTGGAGGTAATAAAATCATGCCTCGTAACCAACAATCTTTTAAAACACAGCCTAATAGAAAGAGGGGTCACCTTTTTCAAGATGCGCCCCTTTTTCATTCATTTATGCCTGACGTTCTTTTTTCTTTAAAATCGCAAATCGTACAAAAATGTTCGCAAATGCGATGAATGCTGCACCTACAACCAGTCCAAGAAGGTAAGCCCATAAGTTCTCAACTAACGGCCAGCCCCAGATCGCCGGAAGCGGCAGCCATTGTACAGCTCCTAGTAATACAGCTGTACTTGCGCCAAGGATGGCACCGATAATATTGATTGGAATCGTGATGATCGGGTTGCGAAGCATGAACGGAATTGCCCCTTCACTAATCGCGAGGAATCCTAATAATAATGACGTATTACCCGCTATACGAAGGTCAGCCGGGAAAACACGGCGTCCTACAACATATTTATCAATGATTACAGCTAGTCCAAGTCCGATCGGCGGAATAACGATTGCGAGTACACGAGCCGTCAACGGATACACTTGGTCAGCCGCAAGTCCGATTGCAATGGCACCTGCTGCTTTGTTGATCGGTCCGCCTAAATCAAAAGCAGTCGCAGCAGCGATAATGGATGCTAGCACAACATCTCCAGTACCTTGTGCGGATTCGATCCAGTTGCGCAGAACAACATTCAATCCGCCAAACACAGGGTCTACAATGTAAAAGTTTAAAAAGAAAATGGATAGAACAGAGATTGCTGGAATGATAAACATCGGCTTCATCGCCGCAAAATTTCTGCTCAGTTGAATTTTTCTGTTCAAGAAGCGTGCGATATAACCCGCTGCTAATCCGAGAATCAATGCGCCTAAAAATCCAGAAGGAATCCCGTCTGTGATACCCCAAAATGTGTAATGAAGTCCGCCTGCAAAAGCGCCTCCGATAAATCCGGCTACAAGACCTACTCTGTCAGCCAGTGAATACGCGACAAACGCTGCAAATATCGGATACATGAATTTAAAGATCAATCCGCCAAATGCATCCAAGAAATGGAGAATAACAAATAATTCATTTGAGTGTGTTGCATATTTCGGATCGCCAAGCTCGTTTACAAGACCAAACGGCATTGCACCAAGTTTTGCGATCCCCATCATCAATCCGCCGGCAACGATCACGGGAATCATGTACGAGATCCCTGTCATAACCGCTTGTACCATGTCTTTGAAGAATCCCCCGCCATTTGATGAAGTTGAAGATGACTCGTCTGCTTCACCGCGTTCAACAACCCCATCAGGATGGTTTAGCGCTTTTTGGATCATTTCTTTTCCTTTTCGAAGAGGTTCAGCTACACGCGTTTGTACGTATGCTTTCCCTGCAAAACGTTCTTTTTGTTTTGGAGCGATGTCTGTTGCGAAAATAACCGCATCCGCTTTTTCAATCACACTCCGTGATAGCTCGTCCTCGATCCCGTTCGCCCCTTGTTTTTCAACAAGTACGTTCACACCAAGCTCTCGGCCCGCTTTTTCCAAAGCCTCAGCCGCCATGTACGTATGTGCGATTCCTGTCGCACAAGCAGTGATCGCTACAACGGTTTTTGTGAACTCTTTTTGAGATACAGCTTCTTCTTTTTCCACGTCTAAACGGTCTAAGAATTGTTCCTTTGTTTCTGCAGCCATCAACCCTTCTAAGTAGCCTTCCTTCATTAAGTTCGTGCTCAATGTGGACAGTACTTTTAAATGAGTTGTGCCTGCTTCGCTTTCTGGAATCGCGATTAAAAACACGAGCTGCACTTTGTTGCTGGGGTCGATGCTCTCCCAATCTGTAAGTGGCGTTTTAAGACGTGCCACAGCGAAAACTGCTTTTTTCACAGTTTCTGATTTTCCGTGCGGTATCGCTAGACCTTTTTCCATACCCGTCGGAGAAACTTCCTCACGATTTAAAACCGCTTTCAAAAATGTTTGTTCAGAATCGATATAACCTTCTTGTTTTATGTTAGAAATTAGCTGCCTGATGACTTGCTCTTTATCTTGAGCATCGGCATCGAACACGACTAAATTCGGATGTGTCATGTTTCGTAGTTGCATGACATTCACTCCAATCTGCACTTAGTATGAAAGCACTTTCATGTTTCTATACTTTAGTTGTAACACAAAAGAAACAGCAGTCTTTGTACAGAGTCTGTATATTTGTACAGAATGAAAAATGGGCATGCTATACTTAATGAAAGAATTGTGCGGAAATGAGGAGACAGCAGATGGGGAAATTCCTGGATCAGTTTGGCAACAGCCTGTCCAATTGTACACCGACGGAAAAGCAAGTGCTTTACTACATCGATCAGCATTTAGACACAGCAAAAAAGCTTTCGCTGACCGAGATTGCAAAAGTAAATAATGTGAGCACCACAACGATTGTAAGGATGTCTCATAAACTCGGATTAGAAGGCTTCTCGGAGCTTAAATATATATTAAAAACGATCGAGAGCCAGACACTGATGAACGATAATCCAGTGGACCGGTATAAAGACGAGTTCAACACGGCTTTTGAAACCATTAACCTAGACGAGTTGGAAGCCTTGAGCGAAAAAATCAAACATGCGAAACGCGTTATGGTTGTTGGCGTTGGTTTGTCCAAAATGATGGCGGAATACTTTTCAAAGCTGCTCATGCAAACGAACAAGCAAACCCATTATACATACGAATCACACATGATCGACCTGCTGCCAAACATGGTCGAACCGAATGACCTCGTTTTCTTCATCTCATCGAGCGGGGAAACGAAAACCTTGATCCAGTCCGCTGAAAAGCTTTCATATAAAATAGTCGACACGGCGGCGATTACGAATTCTGCAGACTCCACTTTAGGAAAAATGGTTATAACAAACTTGAGCATGACAATCGACCGCGTTAAATTTGCCGGGTATGACATTACTGCGAGATCCACACTGATGCTGTTGATTGACTTGCTTTTTGAGAGGTATTTGAAGAAGAGCGTGAAGTAGTTTCTTATTAGATGCAAAAAAAGTGTCTTATAACTTTTGGTTGTTTTGCAGAGGACAAATAACGTGGAAATAGCTTTAATGTGCCCCATTATGGCGCATTTATAGGGAAAAACGTGCAGCTCTTTATCACGTTCAACATTTCTGATAAGCTTGTCGATATCCAAAAAAGTATAACCTTTTGATCTCGAATCATTTATTATAGAAGGAACAGTATTATTTTAAGGACGTGAACAATGAAAAAACATATTCCGAATCTCCTAACTTTAGGGAACTTATTTTGTGGTTTTCTTTCCATCGGGTATGCCGCTCATGGCGATTTCCGAAACGCAGCAATCCTTATATTTATCGCGATGATGCTGGATGCTGTTGATGGAAGAGCAGCGCGAATCCTGGGTGTTTCAGGCACGCTTGGCAAGGAACTGGATTCCCTGGCAGACGTCGTTTCGTTCGGTGTGGCACCTGCCTTTATTACTGCCCATTCCTATTTTGCAAATTTAGGCATGTGGGGTTTTGTTCTCGCAGGACTATTCCCGCTTTTTGGCGCTTACCGTCTGGCTCGTTTTAATATTACAGACTCTGAAGAATCCATGAAATACTTTAAGGGCATCCCGATTCCCCCGGCTGGTGGAATTGTCGTCTTTTTAGTCTTTTTTGTAAAAATGATTCCGTTATGGGTATTCGTTTTAATCTTTTATGGATTGGCACTCATGATGGTAAGTACAATTAAAATTCCGAGTTTAAAAGACATCCCGCTGCCAAGATACGGCACGATCGTCTCATTATTTTTATTTTATATGTTTTATCTCGTTGCCAAAAACCAATTCGAAAGCGTTCCAATCTTCTTTTATGTCGCACTCATTACCTACTTCATATTCATTGGCGTGAGGTTCATTAAGGTCAAAGAAATCAAGATCATCAGAAGAAGACGGAAGCCTCGTAATAAAAGAAGACGTTTTTAAAGAAACAGCTCTACTCCGAGCTGTTTTTTATTTTTCTAATCGGGCATCTGCCTAACATTTTTTCACAACTCACTTCATATAATGACGTAATAAACGAAACATGGTTTTCATTGATAATACAAAGAATCGGACAAATCATGTTGTTTTGAAAGGAGAGATCGTATGGGCGATTATCCGAATCTTAGGGAGTTTTATCAAAAGGGGCTCATTCTTATCGGAGAGAATGATCGAGCGTCCCTTCTACAAAAATCACAGGAAAATGCATCATTTGAAGGATCTACCCATTGGCTGATCGCCATGGAAGGAACCGAAAAACAGCCGGATGTTTTTCATTGGAAGGTCCGCATTTACCCTTCGGAAAACAATAGCGTCAAATGTTACAAATCACCTTATTATTCATCTCAGCATTTTACATCCATCCATGATGCGATGAACTTCTCCAATGAGCTTAGCCTGAAAGCTCGCGAAGATCAGCTGAATACCCTCGAATAAATACCCAAATAGAAAGATCACCAGATTTACCCTCGCGTTTCTTTTTACCCTGGTATGTGAAATAGTGTACAAATGCCTTCAAAAATACATAAAGCACCAAGTCCAATGAAGTGGTTTTGCCAGTTCATTTTTATTATGTTTTTTAAAAAAACTTACAGACGTTTTTACATAATAAAGGTATAGTAGAAAAATAAGGAAACATTTTTATAAAGGAGTAACGAACATGAACGAAGCACGTTTGGAGGATTCTTCCTCATTTGATGAACAACACATCGTGGTACAAAAAAACATATCTTATTTTGACTTAAAATGGAGAGCGGTGAAAGATCCGGCAAAGCAGAACACATGGAACTGGATAGCCTTTTTCTTTTCTCCATTTTGGCTTGCATACAGGAAAATGTACAAGCCATTTTTTGTATTGGCACTTATTGAGCTTTTATACGCAGTCCCTTTTTATCTAGTAGATCTTCCCGCTTGGCTCGACGGCCCATTTTATCTAATTATTGCTATAGTAGTAGGGTTAAATGGTAATCGGTGGTATTACAAACACACATTGAATATTTTAAAACAGTCAAAATCTCTTTCTGATTCGCACCAAGCTTCCTACTTACAGACCAAAGGCGGAACACACATTGGAATTTTGGTTGGATTAAATGTATTAGTCATTGCGCTTTTCTTCTTGTTAGATATGGGATTAAGCTATCTGCCATCTGAAACGAACATAAAAGATGTTGTACGATTGAGTGTTGATGCGGAAACGCTAGAAATATTTACCGATGATCCGAAGTGGAGCTATGTAAAAAAAGACGGTCGCAGCTATATCGTGGAGTTTACAGGTTACGATTATAGCGAAAAGGAAGATGTCCGAATCGTCTTCAACGTATACTTGGATAAATATATATATGAGTGGAAAGAAATCTACATTAACGGCAAAAAGCTTAATAAAAAGGATGCAGAGGATTATGAGTTATGGATTGAGGATAACTCGTATTAATTATGCTTCCCTTCTATAGAAAAAGACTTTCGGATGAAGGTCTTTTTTAAAATTTCCTCTTAGAAAGTCCGCTGTATCAGTATAAATACTGATAAAAATATGGAATATATCCTCCATTTTTACATTGTCTTCCGTTTTTTTACATACTTCGTTTTTATCCTTATAAAAGTTTCAGAGAATATTCGTTGAAATTAAGGTGCATAATGCATACTATCAACTTTTTAAAGAAAGTAGATTGATGCGATGTGGCAAAATCACAGGATGAATTTCTTACAAAAGATTTAAACCAAAACTTATTAATTATTGAAGAAAAAATGTTCCATACAGAAGATTTAAAACAAAGAAAGGTAATTTTTCATAATAAAGCGATCATCCTTCTGTATCTTGATACGATCATTGATAAGGAATCGATTGAAATCCATATTATCGATTCGTTGAATAAACAAGAAAATGAAAGAATTGAAGAATCAATAAGCACGAAACAATTTACAACCCTGACAACTTATAAGGATATAAGTTATTCATTGGCACAAGGTAATACCATTTTATTTATGGAAGATTGTAATTTTGTCTATTCTATTGTGACCTTAACAGATGAGAAGCGGGCAATTAATGAATCCTTAAACGAAAAAGTAACGCTTGGCGCACATGATAGTTTTGTTGAAAATGCGAGTACAAACATTTCTATGCTTAGAAAAAGGGTCCGAACACCTGAATTCAAAGTGGAGTATAAACACTATGGGGCTTTAACAAATGCAGAAATCGCCATTTGTTATATCGAATCTAAAGTTGAAAAGGATATTATTCATTCTATCAAAAACAGATTAGATCAAATAAAAGAACCGGAACTTATACAATCCAGGCAACTGCAGGAAGTTCTCGAAGATTATCCATTTTCGCCATTTCCGCAAACGTTAAGAACGGAGAGGCCAGACAGGACGGCAAATAATCTCTTGAAAGGCAGTGTCGTGATTTTTCTTGAGCATGAA
Organism: Fictibacillus barbaricus; assembly: GCF_031457135.1. GTDB lineage: Bacteria > Bacillota > Bacilli > Bacillales > Fictibacillaceae > Fictibacillus > Fictibacillus barbaricus_A. Next base: position 419,095 of record NZ_JAVDWA010000003.1, read on the forward strand.
CCTTCTGCTTTAGTGACTCCTGTTTCCTTTTACGCGTTTTTAAGAAGCCCAGAAGATGTTAATTCACGATGGTTTATTAATCTTTTTTATTTCACGTTAAGAATGCTCGCATTTATCTTGTCAGTTACTCTTCCAGCTTTTTATATTGCTGTGAATGCCTTTCATTCTGCAATTTTACCCGTAAGCACCTTTTATACGCTAAAACTCTCGGTGATGAATGTTCCGTTTCATCCTTTAATCGAAGCGGTCATTATGCAGATTGTATTGGAATTATTGAAAGAAGCATCTGTAAGACTGCCTTCCGCTGTTGCCCAAACAATCGGTACAGTTGGGGCTATTGTGATCGGCTCAGCCATCGTTCAAACCAATTTTATATCGAATACGATGGTTGTTGTTATCGCTATTACTGCCGTTTCATCATTCGTTATCCCAATTGGCGAAATGAGTACTTCGATCCGGTTAATGAGTTTTCCTTTAATTTTCCTGGCAGCTATATTTGGTTTTATTGGAATTGTCTTCGGGTTAATGGTGTATTTGACTCACCTTGTCAAGCTGACCTCTTCAGGAAAAGCGTATGTGGATTCACCTAAAATTCTTCAATCAATCGTGAAATCTAAACCAAAAAAGCGAGAGGGTTAAGATACAAATGCTTACAAATAAGAATTTGTTTTTTTTGATTATACAAGCCCAGATCGGTATTGGAATCCTTGGTTTGCCCTATATCCTCTACAATGATGTACACCAGGACAGCTGGATTTCTTTTTTAATCGCTGGAATCCTCGCGCAAGGGGTGATTATTGTTCTTGTTGCATTAAGTAAGGTCTCTCCTAAAAATACATTGTACGAACTAAATCTTAAACTGTTGGGGAATTTTTTCGGGAAAACCTTAAATTTTATGTATATTTTGTATTTTATAGCGGTTTCGATGTTATTGATCCTATTAGTTACGGATGTTATAAATACTTGGATTTTGCATCAAACACCTCGCTGGGCAATCATCTTGTTGTTACTTCTGGCTTCATCCTATATTGCCAAAGAACATCTGCTGACGATTTCAAAAACATTTCTCTTTTTTTCTATTTTGTTTATCGTTTTGATCTTTTTGCTCATTCTCGTTTACTCAAAAGCTGATTTAACCGTTGGAAGACTGTTGCCTATCGGGGCAAGTGGATTTTTACCGATCTTGAAAGCAAGTCCTGATGCTTTCGTATCCCTCATCGGATTCGAGTTCATTCTTTTCATCATGCCGTTTTTGAAAGAGCCTAATAAAAGCTTGAAAGTAATCTCATTGGCAAATATATTCACTGTATCTCTCTATTTGTTTTTAATTATCACTTGTATTATTTACTTCAGTAGCGCACAATTCAGTCTTGTGCAGCAGCCGTTACTATATCTTTTCCGAGGGCTTTCATTTGAATTTGTTGAAAGAATTGATATTATCTTTCTTTCCTTTTGGCTTGTCCCGATCTCTACGACTCTTGTTATCCAGCTTTTTAATGCAAGCCTTGGCGTTCAAAACCTATTTTCCATCCAAAGAAAGACTTCCGTGTACTTGATAGCGTTTTTATTATTTGGTATAGGTTTATTTCCTGTCAGCCCTTCCTTGAAAGAATCACTATCAAGTTTAATGACCTATTTAAATATTATCTTTGTATTTTTCATTCCCATTTTGTTATTAATCATCTCAAAAATAAGGGTGAAAAAAATATGATGAAAACCTGCCTAAAATTGATTACCATCTTATCCGTTTTCCCTTTGCTAACAGGCTGTTGGGATCAGAAATTAATATTAAATTCTGAAGTCATTAATGGAATCAGTTTCGATTTAAAAGATAACAAGATCAAATCAACGATTGTTGTCCTTCAGATCATCCCAAAAGGTTCAGGATATTTTGATTTTAACAACCAGCTATCATCAGCAACCGGCGATTCTCTAGATGACACCTTTAGTGAGTTAAGAATGTATCATAGAGGACCATTATCCGCTTCAAAATCAAGAATCATATTATTTGGGGAAAGCTTTGCAAAGAAAAATTTAAATTCCTATCTTGATCTGTTTTATCGAAATCCAGACCCCTATTTAGGGAGTAAGGTAGCCATTGTGAAAGGATTGGAAGCGAGCAAAATTTTTTCGTTCAAAGAGATCGGGACAGACCCGATTGCATTTGGATTGTATGAGATCATCGATGCAGCTGAAGAGAATTCTACGATTCCTGAAGGGAACCTAAACACCTTGTTTTCTTTATTTAATGAAGCAGGAAAAGATTTCATCCTCCCTGTTTTAGAACAAAAAGGGGACGGTATTTTAGTCTCTGGAGCAGGTTTGATCAGTCAAAACGCTTATTCTGGAAAAATGATTCAATTAAACAATTGTTCTCTTCTATTGCTGCTCATGGATAATTACGAAAAAAAGGTTGATCTACTGACTTATCTGAGTGAAGAGAAAAAATTAAATAATCAAGTCTCCTATCGGATTACAAAGGCAAAACGAAAAATAAATATTCAAAAGGATGCCTTTCATAAACCGGTTGTAAACCTTAAGCTTGATCTTGAAGTCGGACTTAAACAGTATCCTAAGACGTCAAATATAACCCCTAAGCAGTTGAAAAAATTACAAACTACGATATCAAACGATTTGACTAAACGGTCAAATCATATTATGAAAACAACGCAGAAAGCGAATAGTGATGTATTAGGAATTGGCCAGAGAATAAAAGAAACAGATCCAGGAACATGGCAATCTCTTGATTGGAAAGAAACGTATCCTTCCATCAAAATTAACACGCATGTTAATGTGAAGATCGTAAAAACAGGTATTATAAAGTAGCTGGTGATATAAAATAAAAAACCATCAAAAATGCTGTTTTTTAAGACCATACATTTTCATCTGGCCATCCACTCAGACGTATAGATGGATAAATATCGGATTGGTGTCGAATGATGTCAGTTCGTGGTTATTCAGAACTTTAAGTGGATATATCGCCGGTTACCGTGGAATTATTGAAATTACCGTGGATATATTGAGGATTACCGTGGATATATGGTTTGTAAAGACTTATTAAGGCTGAAAAGGTTTTTATTTATTAAGTTCTGTAGATGGAATGATTCATCTTCTTCCGTATTGGTCTTATTTCCTGGCGATCTTTTCACCTTTTTTGACCGGAATCTTGCTTTTTATCTCTAAATTGGTAAGGGAAATCACTTACAACGAAAAAAGAGGCTGCAACAAAAAGTATAAATTACTTTCCACTAAGCCTCTTCCCTATTTATTTTAATCCCCATTCTCATTTTGTTTAGAGATCTCGTGTTACCATTAGAAACGTCTAAAACAACGAATTTTAAAGAATGGAAAATCCTGGGACATCTTGTTTCAGAAAAAGAAAAAATATAACCTAATTTGATTCTCACAATAAAGGTTCCTATCTCTCCCCTTTTAAGGCATTCAATAGGCTCTTGATCACCCCAATATGCTCACTCTCATGGAATGCAGCAAATGAAAGCAGATCTGCAATCGTTTCTAATGTTAATGGGCCAGCAATGAGTGGCTCTGAAAGCTTTTCATCCAGACGGCCACGAAATGTTTCTTTTACACGTTTCAACTGTTCAGACAATAAAGTTACAATTTCTTCGATCGTCGGAGGGGGTGTTTTCCATTCAGATGGCTTTGTTCCTTGATTAAATAATGCTTCATAAGCAAGTGGTAGAATTACCTTCTCATCTGAACTCTGGAAAACTATTCTCTCAACAGAAGTCAAAATATGACCAAACTGCCAGCGCAGAGAATTTGGGAAACCGTGAAAAATGACATCAGCGTTTTCTTCAGTCGTTTCTTTTGCAACGAGCAATGTAAGATTACGAGCAAACTCAAACTGATCAAATAGGATGTTTTCTTTCATGAAAACACGCTCCTTGCTCATAAAAAAAGCTTGTTCAATCCTGTCTAAGGCTCTCATTCTACTGGCGCAGGATAGCGCTTAGGCAGCTTGATGTCACGCTGCTCCATAACCTCACGTAACCGATCCGGATAATCCGTGATCATACCATCTACTCCGTCGTCCATGAGTTTATTCATGGTTGGCTTATCATCAACCGTCCATGGAATGATCTTCATTCCTTTTTTATGCGCTTCCATTACCATTTTCTTTGTTACATAAGGCTCATAATTATCATCAGTTACTTTTCCGTTTTGAGGAAATCCATGCACAGGTGAAAGTGCATCCGCGCCAAACGAGTGTGCAGCAGCTACAGGGTCACCATTGAAATCATCGATGTCAATTCCACCAAGCCATGGCGAAGCTCCAGGCTGACCAGGCTCCAAGAATTGCGGGCCGTTTGTGAGTGCAACTAACGGCAAGCTCGGTTCTACCTCATGCATACGCATAAGTGAGCCCCAATCAAAGCTTTGGATCGATACTCGTTTTAGCATACCGGCCTCCCGAACTTGGCGGGCAACGATTTGTACGAATTCTTCACGAGGAGCTGTCTCTTCTGGTGCGCCTGCTTCTACCTTTGTCTCTACGTTCATCCAAACATTGTTTGCATGATAGCGTTTGACGAGATCGAACACCTCAGTGAGTAATGGCATTCTAGCACCGGGACTCAAGCGCTGATCTGGGAATTGCGCCAATCTTTTTGAACCGCAGTCCAAAGTCCGGACCTGGGCGAGCGTAAGATCTTTGATGTATTTGCCTGTATACGGAAAAGCAGGGTCACCATCATACACCGGTTTTGTGTCCTGGCATTTGTCACCCGATATTTTTCGGTCGTGTGTAACGACAGCTTGATGGTCCTTCGTAATTTGCACATCGAGTTCCAGTGTGTTAATTCCGAGTTCTAATGCCCGGGAAAAAGAAGCGATTGTAGATTCAACAGTGAGCCCAATTCCACCGCGGTGAGCTTGAAGGTCAAAGTTTTTAGGACCGTAGCTATCTGAATCCCCAGCCGCCGAGACACGGTTTGCTGAATCAAAACCCGTTGTCGATAAAATCATAAGAGCCGTAACTGTGGTTAATAACATCTTTTTCTTATTCATTTGTCCAACTCCTTATAAATTCTATTACTCTTTTTAGTTTAAAGAGCCAATGTAAAGGTACATTTACGCAAATGATAAGAATCAGTGAAGGTTAGAGAAGAAACAAAAAAGCACGCAATCTGCGTACTTTTTAATCAGCAATTTAAACACTTGTTTAATTTTATTAACCTTGAATAACCACTTCTGATTGATGCACTAAAATAACACGTGGCACATAATCTTCATCTACTTTTCTTATTTCAAGATAGTCAGACGTATAGACGTGCAGTACGATATGAAGTTCATCTTGGTATGTAACGTAATTTCCTCTTTGTATCTGCATGCTCTCACCCTAGCTGTAAGTTTCTACAGTTAATTATACCTAGAATATAAACCGATACATATTGGGAAACATAGCGCTTTACAGCCGTTTAATCACTAAAATATGATCAATGTTTCCCAACTAGCATACACTACCATTTTCGTATTAAATCACTATTCTTCTATTCAGGTACTTTTTTGGCAGCATTAAATGTTAAAATCAAAAGAAGAAAGGCGGGATAAAAGAAATGAATCTAGGAGAAAAGATTCGGTACTTCCGAAGAGTCAAAAACTTATCCCAGCAAGAACTGGCCGCCGGGATCTGTTCCATTCCCTATTTAAGCAAGATCGAAAACGGAGTAACCGAACCCTCAGAGGAGATACAGCAGCATTTAGCAGAGCGATTAGAAATCCGATTAGATACCATAAACGAGGACGAGATACTGCGTAATTACGTTGATCTTTTCTATTCACTTTATCAATTAAACTACCAATCAGCTGATGAGAAGTTTAAGGCTTTAGCGGCTTCACATACACAATCGGTAGACGAAGAAATTTTGCATAAAATATTCAAGTGTATCTATCTCATGCAAGCAAAAGATGAAATACAGCCCGTACAAGTTTTGTTAAAAGAAGTTTCGTACATAGATAGTGTGATAAACGGAGAGAAAGCCTATTATTACTTTATCGCCAAAGGACTGCTGAGTTTTTATTCAAATAGTTTAGAGGAAGCTCTTCACTATTTTTTCACAGCTGAAAAACAACTGGAGGAAAATCGGTTCCAAGAATGGGAACATGCTTATTTGTTTTACATGATAGGTCTTACAGCAAATAACCTTCATAAAAATATTGTCGCTTTAGAATACACCAAACAAGCTTTGGACATATTTGAGAAGAATTACTTTTTTAAAAGAAGTGCCAATTGCAGAATTATAATAGCCATTATTCATCTCCGAATCAAAAATTTTGATGAATCTACTAAACAATTATTACTTGCTGAAACCATTGCAAATTCCTTTAATGAAGAGCCTCTAAAGGGAATGATCTATCACAACTTAGGAAGTGTTGCCACTCACAAAGGGGAAAATGATAAAGCAATTAAACTCTTTTCTCAAAGCTTGAAAGCAAAAGAACAGGTGCCCTTGGCCGGAAAAATTATGACAATCTATGCACTAATAAAAGAATTTCATAAAACGAACTGTCCTCAAGAAGGACTAAATCTCATTGAAATTTGGCTGGAACAAGTACAAGCTGACCCCATTCACCGTGAATATGAACTTCACTTCCTTTATCACAAACAATTATTTACTTTTGGGGAGCATAACGAACAAATCATTCAATTCATGGTAAATGAACTAATTCCTTATTTTCAGCAAAGAAACGAATGGATGCATTTAGCTAATTATTATCCCATCATTGGAAAATACTTCGAAAGTAATCAGAAGTATAAACAAGCCAGTATGTATTATTCTTATGCCTTTGAATCCATGAGAAACATGCATGAAATGGGAGTTACTTATCTGTGATGAATATTTAAAGCACAGCCAGTATAGTTGGTTGTGCTTTTCTGTTTGATGATTGGAAACAAAGGAAATATTCCTTTGCTTAAAAGAATATTTAACATCGAGAACATCATGGCGTTGAATTCCAATACAAGCACTTTTTTAATCGAATATGCCCCATAAAAGTCTATTTGCATACTGAAATGGCCCTATTAAATGGTAAAATAAAAACAAAAAAGGATGGGGTAAAAGAATATGAATCTAGGAGAAAAGATTCGTTACTTTCGAAAAGTCAAAAACTTATCCCAGCAAGAACTGGCGGCCGGGATTTGTTCCATTCCTTACTTAAGCAAAATTGAGAACGGGGTAACCAAACCATCAGAGGAAATAAAGGATCACTTAGCCTCGCGTTTGGGAATCAAGTTGGATTCCATGAACGAAAACGAGGTTATTCATAAATATGTTGATCTTTTCTATTCGCTTTATCTGAGAGATTACCTATCTGCCGAAGAAAAGCTCAAGACTTTAACCGATTCACATTCACAATCGGTAGATGAAGAAATTGTGCACAAAATATTTAAGAGCATCTATCTTATATTGGCAAAAGATAAAATTCAAGAAGTACATGCTCTTTTAGATGAAGTAGCATACATCGACAGTGTGATGGAAGGAGAAAAGGCTTTTTATTATTTTATAGCAAGAGGGCAGTTAAGTTATTTTTCAAAAGATTTCGAGCAAGCCCTCCACTATTTTTTGAGAGCCGAAAAACAATTAGATTTAAATCATTTTCAGGAATGGGAAAAAGGATATTTGTTCTATGTGATCGGTGTCACAGCGAACCAGCAATATCAAAATGTAATGACTTTAGAATACGTAAACAAAGCTTTAATTATTTTTGAAAAAAATTACTTTTTTAAACGATGTGCCGATTGCAGAATCATTCTAGGAATTATTCATTTGCGAATCAAAAATTTTGATGAAGCCTCAAAACAATTATTGCTTGCTGAAACCATCGCGAACTCCTTTAATGATAATAGTTTACTGGGAATCATCTATCATAATTTAGGCAGTATCTCATCTCATAAAGGTGACTCGGAAAAAGCCATCGAACTCTTTTCTCAAAGTCTGAAAGCAAAAGAAAAAGACCCGCTAGCAGCAAAAGTAATGACCATCTCCACACTGGTGAAAGAATTCCAAAAGACAAATCGTCCCCAAAAGGGCTTGGAACTCATTGAAACCTGGAGGGAACAAGTGCAAACTGATCCTCTTAACCGTTTATTTGAACTTTATTTGATTTATTACAAACTATTGTTTACGAATGGAGAGCATAACGAGACGGTAATTCAGTTTATGATAAACGAGCTGATCCCTTATTACGAACAAATAAATGAGTGGGTTTATTTAGTTGATTTTTATCCGATAGTCGGAAAATATTTTGAGAACAATCAAAAATACAAACAAGCCAGTATGTATTATTCCTCTGCCATTGGAACATTGAGGAAAATACATGAATTAGGCGTTACGTATGTGTGATGAAATATTAAGCATGCCCAGTACAGATGGCTGTGTTTATTAGTTTAATTATTATGAAAGAAAAAGGCGGGATAAAAGATGAATCTAGGAGAAAAGATTCGGTACTTCAGAAAAGTCAAAAACTTATCCCAGCAAGAACTGGCGGCCGGGATTTGTTCCATTCCCTATTTGAGCAAGATCGAAAATGGAGTAACTGAGCCTTCAGAAAAAATCAAGCAGCAACTAGCCGAGCGGTTGGAAATCAATTTGAATTCAATCAATGAAAACGAAGTACTTTCAAACTACGTTGATCTTTTCTATTCTCTTTATCAGAGAGATTATCAATCTGCTGATGAGAAGTTTCATACATTTTTAGAAACACCCTCACAATCTATAGAGGAAGAAATATTGAATAAGATTTTCAAAAGTATTTATATCCTGATGACTTCTCAGGAAACTCTGAAGGTACAAGTTTTTTTAAATGAAGTAGCTTACATAAATAATGTGATAAAAGGCGAAAAAGCATTCTATTATTTTTTCGCCAGAGGACTGCATAGCTATTATTTAAAGAAGTTTGAGGAGTCCTTCAATTATTTTTTGGAAGCTGAACAGCAGCTGGAAAACAATAATTTTCAAGAATGGGAAAAAGGGTATTTGTTTTACCTAATCGCTTTATCAGCCAATCAGTTATATAAAAATATCGTCGCATTGGAATATACAAAACTAGCTTTAGAGGTTTTCGAGAAAACTTATTCTTTTAAAAGATGTGCTGATTGCAGGATTATACTAGGCATTATTCATCTTCGGATAAAAAATTTTGATGAGTCGACTAACCATTTACTGCTTGCTGAAACAATCGCTAACACCTTTAATGATGATGTACTCAGAGGGGCAATTTATCAAAACTTAGGAAGTATCGCCACACATAAAGGTGAATCAGATAAAGCGATTGAACTCTATTATAAAAGCCTTAAAGCTAAGCAAAATCAGCCGGTATCTTATCAATTAACCACTATGTATACATTAATAAAAGAATATGAAAAATGCGAGCGTCCTAAAGAAGGTTTGAAGCTAGTAAATGCAGCGCTGAAACTAGTTAATGGAAACCCAATTTTCCGCGGATTTGAACTTCACTTTATGTATTTCAGACATGTATTTACATACGGCAATTTTCACGAGGTTCAAATCGATTTTATGATCAATGATCTCGTTCCTTACTTCGAGCAAAGAGGCGAATGGGTTTATTTAGCCGAGTATTATCCGATAATCGGAAAATACTTTGAAAACAATCAGAAATATAAACAAGCAAGCATGTATTATTCCTCTGCCATTGAAGCATTGAGAAAAATACATGAATTAGGCGTTACGTATGTGTGATGAAAGAAAAAGGTGGGATAAAAGATGAATCTAGGAGAAAAAATTCGGTACTTTAGAAAAGTCAAAAACTTATCCCAGCAAGAACTGGCAGCCGGGATTTGTTCCATTCCCTATTTGAGCAAAATCGAAAACGGAGTAACTGAGCCATCAGCAGAAATACAGCACCATTTAGCAACTAGATTGGATATAAATTTAGATTCTGTGAACGAAAGTCAGATCATTCGACATTATGTTGACCTTTTCCATTCGCTTTATCAGAAAGACTATAAATCTGCTGAACAAAAGTTTCAGGCTTTGACCGAATCCCCTTCACAGTCTGTTGACGAGGATATATTGAATAAGATTTTTAAAAGTATCTACCTTATGATGACAAGCCAAGGAACTAAGGAAGCTCATACATTATTAAACGAGGTAGCACATATAGACAATGTAATCAAAGGAGAGAAAGCCTTTTATTACTTGCTTGCCAAAGCGCAGCTAAATTACTTTTCAAATAATTTCGAGGATGCCCTTCACTATTTTTTTAGAACTGAAAATCAGTTGGAGGAAAATCGTTTTCAAGAATGGGAAATTGGTTATTTGCTGTACATGATCGGTCTCTCAGCAAATCAGCTATATAAAAATATTATAGCTTTTGAATATACCCAAAAAGCGTTAACGATATTTGAAAAAAACTACTTCTTTGAAAGATGTGCCTATTGCAGAATCATACTAGCCATCATCCATCTCCGAATTCGAAATTTTGAGGAATCTACTAAGCAATTATTACTTGCTGAAACAATTGCGGATACCTTTAACGATGATGTTTTACGAGGAATTATCTATCACAACCTTGGCCGTGTCGCTGCACATAAAGGAGAGTCAGAAAACGCGGTTGAACTCTTGACTAGAAGTTTGAAAGCAAAAGAGAAAGAACCCCTTTCTGCAAAAATCATGACGATTCTTGCTTTAGTAAGAGAATATGAAAAGATCAACCAGCGTAAAACAGGGTTAGAACTTATAGAAACATGGATCGAACAGGTTCAAACAGATCCTCTTTGCCGTGATTTTGAACTTCACCTCATTTATTACAAGCAATTATTCGCTTACGATGAACATAATAAAAAAGTCATTCAGTTTATGATAAAGGAACTGATTCCCAATTTGGTTCTAAAAAACGAATGGTTTTATTTATCGACTTATTATCCCATTATCGGAAAATATTTTGAGGATAACCAAAAATATAAACAAGCGAGTATGTATTATTCATTAACCCTGGAGGCAATGAAAAAATTACATGAAATGGGCGTTACGTATGAATCTAAACTATAGTCAACATAAAAATGTAAAAGTTCAAATTCTCATGTGTTCGGTTGTTTGTTTTACTACATAAAATGGGTAAAAATATCAAAAAAGTATACGGAGGGATTGTGTTGAGGCTAAAACTAAAACACCTTTTACTAGTTGCTGTGGTACTATGTCTCATCACCTTTCCCCTATTCCCACTCACTGAATGGCTCTTGTTTTCTCTTCTTTTTATCACTTTTTTTCTCATCGTCAGTTTGATTAAAACCAAAGTAAAATTATTTTGGATAACCTTTCCAATCTCATTCCTATCTGTACTTCTTTTGACGTATTTAATAAACACATATACTTCTGCAAAAATCTCCTATCCGTTCATGATCGGAATGGGATGCTTTCAATTTGTTTACGGGCTAATCTTAAAAGGAAAGAGAGATAAAGAATATTAATGGGTTTGTTTTAACTCTGGCCATAAATGTGAATAAGGATATTAGAAAAACGACCAGACAAAATGAAGTGACCCCATTTATTAGGCAGCTTCATGGGCTTGGGTTCGGTATTGTACCGGACTTAAGCCTTTTAGTTTTGCCTTTATTCGCTTGTGATTGTAGTAATTGATATATTTTATTAATTCTTGTTGAAAGTGATTGATGCTTTCAAACTCTTGGGTATATAAAAATTCAGATTTTAAGATTCCAAAGAAGCTCTCTATTACAGCGTTATCGTAGCAGCTACCCTTCCGAGACATACTTTGTGTGATATTTCGTTCCCTTAAGGCATGTTGATACTGTTTCATTTGGTAATGCCAGCCTTGATCCGAGTGAATAAGCAACTGGTTCTTCTCTGTTATACGTTCAAATGCCTTATCCAACATAGTTGAAACAAGCGCATAACTTGGTCTTGATTGAATTGAAAAGGCGATGATCTCACCATTAAACAAATCTAGTATTGGAGAGAAATATATCTTTTCACCGAAGATTTTAAACTCAGTAATATCGGTAACCCATTTCTCATTTGGTTTTTCTGCTCGAAAATTACGATTTAAAATGTTCGGTGCGGTTTTGCCAACTTTGCCTTTATAGGATTTATACTTTTTCATACGAACAATGCATTTTAAGCTCAACTCTTTCATTATTCGTTGAACTTTCTTGTGATTAACGCAAAGTCCCTTCTGCTTGAAGTGCTTCAACTGATCCTTCAACGTGAGTTGATTTTCCCGGTTTCTTCTTCATGGTTGAACGCCTCTTTCTCTTTGGTTTAAGGGCGTCCATTCCGTGTGATTCATGTTGAATTCTCCATTTTCTGATTAGTGCAGGAGAAGTTATTTTAAAGATTACTGCAGTTTCATTCGGAGACGTCCCATGATTATTCATATAATTAAGTACGTCTAGTTTAAACTGTGCTGTGTAACTTGTATAGGATTTCCTAAACAACATTTCTACACCATGAAGCTCGTATTGTTTCACCCAATTCTTTAAAACACTACTAGTTGTGCCAATTGAGGACGCTATCGAAGCATAACCGTCTAGACCTTTTAAATAGCATTGAATAGCTGCTAATTTGTCATCTTCAGTGAATTTAGCCATAAAAAAACTACACCCCTTATTGTTAGAATGTGTCTAACAATTGGGGTGCAGTTCAACATCTGGTCGTTTTTGATGTTTTTTATATATTAGATTACTATGTGAAAATGGCTTTTGCTCGTAGAAATGATGTTTTTGCTCATAGAATTTGATTTTTGCTCGTAGATTTCATGTTTTTGCTCATAGAATTGTGTTTTCGCTCATAGAATTCACGTTTTTGCTCATAGACTTAAAAAAAGAGTAGTTTCCATACGATTCAAAACGATTATTTAAACATTTGTTTAAATTTCATCTCTTTATCCCAATCTGAAGACGATTCCATGGCCGCCTTTTGGGTATTCCCACTTAATATTTTGATGCGGGCAGCCGATCCGGCAGCTTCCGCATTCGTGGCAGCCTTCGTACCCGACGTGCATCCGGATTTCTTCCCATTTATACACCTCTGCCGGGCAAAAAATCGTACAGATTTTATCCGGACAGTGATTCAAACATACGTCGGCATCCATGACAGTGAGATGTGATTTCGTATCTGCGTTAAAACGAACGAGGTACTGCTTCTCTTCGATGCTTTGACACTTTTTTTCGCTCATTTACTTCATCACCTTCCATGCTCGGTATGCATCACGAGCCAATTTGAGTTTCTCCCCTGCCGATCCTACATCACGCCAAATCTTTTTCTGCTTTTCCCATTTCGATGTGCCGTCGACCGTAAACATCTGGCTCATCGCTTTGTTCATCATCGGAATATATTGCTCAAAGTACTGGGGGAACTTATCAAAATGATGAGTGGAATCCTTATATTTTTTCATATCCTGACCGACAAAACTGCTCATCAATCGTGATCGGTAGTGATTGAGTGTGCGTTCGGAATAATCGTCCCGCTCTTTTGCGAGCAGCACAGTTTCAGCAGCTAACTGGCCAGAAGTCATCGCCAAGTTTGAGCCTTCACGGTGAATCGCGTTTACGAGCTGAGCCGCATCTCCTACTACAAGCACGCCGTTTCCTGCAACCTTTGGCATCGATTTGTAGCCGCCTTCTGGAATCATGTGCGCCAAATATTCAACCGGCTCCCCGCCAGCCAAGTAAGGACGGATCATCGGGTGATTCTTCACATACTCCAAAAGCTCATACGGTTTAATTTTATGCTTAATCAACCCGGATAGAAGTGAACCAACACCGATGCTTAGCGTATCTTTGTTCGTGTAAAGAAATCCAGTGCCAAGAATTCCTTTTGTCGCATCACCAAAAAGCTCAATCGTCGTGCCCTGATTTTCTTCAAGATTAAAGCGGTCTTCGATAGTCTTTTTGTCGAGCTTAATAATTTCCATCGTCGCAAGTGCCACTTCATCTGGACGGAACTCTTTATGAAAACCAAGCGATTTTGCTAAAAGAGAGTTTACTCCATCCGCTAATACCACGACATCCGCATAAAGATCACCATCAGGACGGTCAGTTCGGACACCTACCACTTTTCCGTTTTCCACAATACATTCAAGCACAACCGTTTCGTTCACGAGCAACGCGCCTTGTTCGACGGCCTTATTCGCGAACCACTGATCAAACTTCGCCCGCAGTACGGTAAAATTGTTGTACGGTTCTTGACCCCATTCCATCCCTTTGTAGCCAAAGGTAACGGCAGACTCCTTATCCATCATCATGAACCGCTGTTCCACAATTGGCCGTTCGAGTGGTGCTTCCTTCCAAAAATCAGGAATGACATCCTCCATCATTTTACGGTAAAGGACCCCGCCCATTACGTTTTTCGAACCCGGATATTCCCCGCGTTCAAGAAGCAGCACTTTCACCCCTGCTTTAGCGAGCTCATACGCACATGAAATGCCGGCAGGACCTGCCCCGACGACGATACAATCAAATTTTTCAGACATGGTCGACCACCTCACTGTTAAACGCTTGTTTAAATTGTTCGATCAATAAAGGTACGATTTCAAACGCATCGCCTACGATTCCGTAATGACTCGATTGAAAAATAGCCGCGTTCGGATCGTTGTTGATTGCGATAATTAGCCCTGAATTCTGCATCCCGACAATGTGCTGGATGGCCCCAGAGATTCCGATCGCAAAGTAGATTTTAGGTGTGACGGTAACCCCTGTCTGCCCGACTTGATGATGGTGCTCCACCCATCCCGCTTCGACGACATCCCGGCTTGCGCCAACTGCTCCACCGAGTGTTTCTGCGAGCTGATGAACAAGCTGAAAACCTGCCGGACTGCCTAACCCTTTTCCCCCAGCAACGATAATATCCGCTTCATCGATCCTGACTTTTTTCTCTGCAAATTGCACGATCTCGAGTACTTTTGTACGGATGTCTTTTTCTTGTAATGTCGTTTTTTCTTCTACTAGTTTGCCTGTTCGGCCTGGTTCAGGCGTGAGTGATTTCATCACTTTCGGCCGGACCGTCGCCATCTGCGGCCGGTATTTTTTACATAAAATTGTCGCCATGATGTTCCCCCCGAACGCTGGGCGGCTCGCGAGCAAGAGTCCCGTATCCACTTCAATATCCAATATGGTCGAATCAGCTGTAAGACCCGTCGGAAGGTCCGTCGCAACCGCACTCGCCAGATCTTTTCCAGTCGAAGTCGCGCCATATAGAATCACTTCCGGCTTGTATTTTTGACAGCACTCAAGCAATGCCTTCATGTAGGATTCAGTTCGGTAATTTTTAAAAATAGCATCGTCATACACGTAAACGGTGTCCGCTCCGTATTCGAAAAGCGAGTTTGCTAGATGTGTCACGTTTTCCCCGATCAAAACACCCGCAAGTTCGGTCCCCCTTTTATCTGCAAGCTCTTTCCCTGCTCCAAGCAGTTCGAGGGAAACCGGCACGACTGCCCCTTCCTTTACCTCGATAAAAACCCATATTCCTTTGTAGTCCTCAAAATTCACTTAAGCCCCTCCCTTCCCGACAAAAAGTTCTTTCTTTTCAAGCAGGATGTTTAAAAGTTTCTCTGTTTGCTCTATTGCTGAGCCCTCTAGCATCTCTCCGCCACTCGGTTTTGTAGGTGCCCACACTTTTGAAACGATTGTTGGTGATCCTTTCAGTCCAAGCTGAGGTCGGTCCACATCCTCCAAATCGGCAACAGCCCAGATGATCGGCTGGTATCTTGCTGCCTTCAGCATGTTTGCCATCGATGAATAAGGTACTTCGTTGATCTCTTTTTCCACCGACATCAAGCATGGCATCGTCGATTGGATTACTTCATAACCGTCCTCGAGCTTTCGGTGGACGATAGCGTATCCTTCTTCTTTGTTGATCTCTTTTACTTTGTTGACGGATGTTAAGGGTGGCATGTCTAACCGGCGCGCGATTCCTGGACCGACTTGTCCAGTATCGCCGTCGATCGTCATCTTGCCGCAGATAATCAGGTCAACTGGCTTTATTTTCGAAATCTTTTCAATCGCTTTTGTGAGCGCATAACTCGTAGCAAGCGTGTCCGCTCCGGCAAAAGCCCGGTCTGAAATCATGTATCCCTCGTCTGCTCCGATCTCGATGCATTTTTTGATCGCTTTTACAGCTGGCGGCGGTCCCATCGTTAATACCGAAACCGTTCCTCCATATCGATTCTTCAAACTAACCGCCTCTTCCACCGCATGCGCGTCATAAGGATTTAAAATCGCGGGCGCACTCGCACGGTCCATCGTATTCGTCTTCGGATTCATCTTGATGATCTTCGTATCCGGCACCTGCTTAATACAAGCCACAATGTGAAGCATCCAACCCCTCCTCTAATCACAAGCTCCATCAAGCATTCAATGTTGTTGAGCCCACTAGTATGATGATTACTACTACTATATGGGGGGCTTTTCCAATACATGACGATTTTATCTATAAAAGAAGTCTGCGAGAGATTGTTGTATTGTGTCGGTTCGGGAGTATATGAAGAAAACTCGGTGGATTATTCAAATCACAAGGACTTTTTTCATAGATTTTTCCAAAAAAACAGGTTCTCTTTTTACTTTTTTTGGGTATATTTCAAGTGGCATGCCGTTTCTATTACCTTTACACTGGATAAGACCGGCTTTGTACCTATATAAAAGTTCATTAGACTCAAGGAGGTTCAGCGGTTGTTTTTACATAAAAAGCTAGCTATTACTCTATTAAGTATGCTAATCCTTACAGGATGCTTAATGAAAAACGAAACGGAAAAGGACAATATGGTAAGTGTGCAGGATTATACGGGGCAAGGCTATGAACTGCCTAATGGAGAAGAAAACGATAAAATCGCTGAAGCGCATCTTAAAGAAATCGATAAAGCGACAAAGGCATTTTTCTTAGACAAGTACAAAACAAAAGTAAAAGTACATAACATCGTCGGAAACAAAGACGGCGCAACCATATTTGTCGAGTCGATAGGAGAACCACACTTTTACACGTATGCCATCGTCCCAATAAATGGTGATGAAAAAGTAATTACGAAAGGCATTTGGACCCAAGAAGGTCAGGTAGAAGGATCTATTATGAGCGGTATTTATGCCATGATTTATGATGAACAATTAAAAGATTTAGACAACTATCTAGGAAAATTTGTATCGGAACACCCAGTCATTGGGGTAAGAGATGAAGCCGTTCAAAACACATTTTCTACCGGGTTCACCACTCCTTACTATTATATTACCGTGCTTGACGATGCTTACGACGAATTCTATGAATCCTATATACAAAATCCTAAAACGACAAAAGAAGAATGGAAAATCAAAGCGCAATCATTGAAGATTGACCCAAGAGGATATCGCGTTACAATTCATTTATTTATGAAAGGTAAAAAACAAAAACCAGATCAAAAAATATTGGATGTCATCGTGTCAGATCTTGAGAATATGACCACTCTTTCGCCTGGTTACTACAGTGTTTACTTGAACGACAATTACATCCTCAAAGATTCTGCTGACGGAACAAAAGACAATACGATCCAACGGGCAAATCCTGATTATATTATTAAACAATAACCAAGGAAAACAAGGAGGTTTAACGAGTTGTTTTTGAACAAAAAGCTGATTATTCCTCTTTTAAGTGTAACTATTCTGCTTACAGGATGCTTGATGAAAAACGAAACGGAAAAGGACAATATGGTAAGTGTGGAGGATTATACGGGGCAAGGCTATGAACTGCCTAATGGAGAAGAAAACGATAAAATCGCTGAAGCACATCGAAAAGAAATCGATAAAGCAACAAAACAATTTTTCTTAGATAAGTACAAAACAAAAGTAAAAGTACATAACATCGTCGGAAACAAAGACGGCGCAACCATATTTGTTGAGTCTATTGGAGAGCCGCACTTTTATACGTATGCCATCGTGCCAATAAACAGCCAAAAGAAAGTAATTAAAAATGGCATTTGGACGCAAGAGGGGCAAGTTGAAACATCTATCAGAAGCGGAATTTACGGCATGGCTTATCATAATCAGTTAAAAGAATTAGACAATTACTTAAACAAAACAGTCTCAAAATATCCGATTATCGGTCTAAATGAAAAAGCCATTCAAAACACTCGTTCAACCGGCTTCACCACACCCTACTATTATATTTCTGTACTCGATTATGCTTTCGATCCACTCTTTGACACATATCTCCAAAACCCTAAAACAACTAAAGAAGAATGGAAAAACAAAGTACAATCTCTGAAGATGGACCCAGAAGGATACCTCATCACCATTCAATTGTTTATGGGAGAAGGAAAAAAGCCAGATCAGAAAATTCTTGATACTATCATTGCTGATCTTAAGTCAATGAACAACCTGCCCCCTGGAGATTACAGCGTATACTTGAATGATAATAACATTTTGGCAGATTCATCGGATGGAACAAGTGATAATACCATAGAACGCAAATTATCTGTCTCTATAACAAAGTAAAAATAAAAAATTTTATTTCACAGCTTTAGAATCTATTAAACCAAGGAGGTTTTCCAGATGAAAATTAAAAAAAAGTCTATTAATCATAAATTGAAGTTAGTCACTGGAATTACAACATTAATGCTGTTAGGAGGATGTTTGAATATGAAGAGTACAGCACAAAACGATCCTAAAAGGCCAGAAACAGAAGTAAGCGTATCATCATATACCGGCGAAGGCTTAAAACTGGATAACGGAGAAAAAACTGACAAAATTGCTCAAAAGCATAAGAAAGAAATTATAACAGATGTAGAAAAATTCTTTCTCAACAAATATAAAACAAAAGTGAAAGTTAATAACATAGTAGGCGCAGTAGATGGAGCTACAGTCATTGTTGAATCCTTAGGTAAACCGCACTTTTATACATATGCGATTGTCCCTATTGATATCGAGCAAGAAAAAGTGATGACAGATGGAATATGGACACAAGAAGGACAAGTAGAAGGTGCCATAATGGATGGCATATACGGAATGATATATGAAGATGAATTCAAAACACTAGAAGCTTATTTAAAACAATTTGCAAATAAATATCCCGTTGTTTTTATGAAACAAGAAGCCATTGATAAAGCAGCTGGAGACGGTTTCATGACTCGTTATTATTATGCAACGGTTTATGACCGATCATTCACTCAGCTTTACGAACAATACATCAAGAATCCAAACACCTCAAGTGAACAGTGGAAATCGGCATTCAAACAAACAGAGCACTTACCAAAAGATTTTATTATTACTATTCACCTTTATATGAAAGAAAAGGATGCTGAGCCTGAACAAAAAATATTTGACCAGCTAAAAGCCGATATTGAAAAAATGGACGGATTACCTATGGGAATGTATAGCCTTAACCTTCATGATAATACAGTCGATAAAACGAACGCGATTAATTCAAAACAAAACACGATCGAAACCTTTGATAAAGATTATATTCCAAAAAAATAGAGGAGGAATTATATTGATAAACTCTATAAAGAAACCTTCTCCTTCAGAAGAAAACATTTCTCAAATAAGTATAACGACTCGTGATCAAGATTTAGTTGAAATAGCTGGTTACCACTCTTATCGAACACTTACTAAGGACAAAAAAGTGCCTGTAAACGGTAATTGGTACAAGGTAATGAATACAAACTATAATCATCCTACGGGTCTTGATGCTGTGACTTTAAAAAATACAGCTACAGGAGAAATCATTATTGCCTATACGGGCACAGATTCTTCTCAAGGCACGGATTTGGTAACCGACGCCAATCTGTTAAGTGATCGTATGCCTTCTCAACTTCAGGCTGCCCGCGACTATTTCGATTTTGTAGAAAATAAAATTGGTCATGTATCGTATGTTTGCGGAAACTCTTTAGGCGGAGGGAACGCTAATGCTGTCGGTGTACTGCATCCTGATGTAAAAACAGTAACACTGAATCCTGCACTGTTACCTGATGGAGTTGTGGATCCAGACAAAAAATACACGAATATCACTAATTATTTCAGTAAATACGACGGTCTAACAAAGATAGAGACAGCTCTAAATCTTGGGCATCGTATTCCTGGTAAACAATACGTTATCAACAATGGAATTCCTGAATTGTCTAAGTTTGCAACCAATCATACTGGTTATATAGGTAATAATGATGATAATGGTATTCAATATTATATAGTCGGTGAACCCGGCAAACCTGGCTACGGAAAGATCTATATTGACGCGGATGCTCATATTGTTTCAAGCATATGGACTGGAAAACCGCTCTATAGCGAAAAAACGGAACGTATTCACATCGATCAAAAACAGATGGATGTACTCGCCACTTCTTTAAAAAGCCATGTAATCAAACGCGTCGATCTGGTGGAGACCTACTTAAAGCATTCCAATGAAATTGTCCAAGATGAAGGAAGCCGTTACTACGAAAGGCTCTCCCGCTTGCAGGAAACGTTTCGAACGATGTTCGAAGAGGCAGCCGGGAGCCCCCTATTTGCAGGAATTACAACATCCGGTTATCTTTTAAAATCATCGATTGATGGCTTGATCACCCTTTTGAACACAGCAGAATCAAAGGCTCAGGCATTGAATTTTGTTCTGAATTCCCCACCAGCTGAAATCGTGGAACATGTTTTCCATCAGAACATTAGTACAGAATCTCTTTTTACAGATGCCCGTAATTTTTTGCTCATGATTCGTTCAGATGTAGACAACCTTGCACAAGTGTTGCCACACTTTGTAGCAAGCAAGATTCCTGAATTGTTTGAGGGCGGAACCGATCATTTTATGGACGCTGTTGTCGGTGAACTTCAGGCGCATTATACCATCATCAGCAATAACAATAAGCTGATTGGAAAGCATCTGGCTGACTATGAGAGACAAGTCACGTATGTCGCGGCAGATTTTGAGAATCGCGACACGTTGCTTGCAGAAGCGATCCGCAACGGGGCTACCGCTTCCCTTGGAGCCCCAACAACAGAAGCCACCCAAACGTACCACCTTGAAGGTTCTCCTTATCTAAAAATGGGGATGAAACTGTTAGAAATACAACTCGAACTCGCCTTCAGCAAAGTCACACAAGTCTCTCATACGGTCCTTCTCCCTATTCTCGTGGGACTAGAAGGCTTCACCAGAATGCTCGAACAAACCCTTGAAAGCATTTCTTCTGTCATAAAAGGCGGTTTGCAAGTAGCTCTTAACGGAACGGTTCCAGGTAAACTCATCGGGTTCTTCACTGATTTTGATGATAAAATTCGCCAAAAAGTATATGACGCACTCGAACCAATCGATGAAATGGCCGACACGGTAGAAGGCCTTCGACGGGGAATCGGAAATCTAATCATTTTTTACCCACAGCTTCTTCAGAACTTCAAACCATACCTCTACTCTGCTCTCTTCAGCCAGACGAAATACTACAACGTGCATCTTTACAACCTAGCAGCCATGGGGATTTTAGAAGAAATGGATTTGCTCTTTAAAGACATCGTGTATCAATTATCAGATCAAGAAGCAAACGCAATCGATGCCCTTTGTGATGTTTCATCAGCCGTTAAACACAACATGAAAATTTTGAACGAACAAGTGGATCGCGGAACCATTACTTAGAAAGCCTCTCAGCAGAGATTGAGAGGCTTTCTTCATATAAATTAATGATTGATATACCTCTCTGAATAAGTTACCATTACAGGGGTAACTTTTAATAAAAGAAGGTAGATATACATGAACAAACGTGTTTATTTATTGACGATCGTTTCGTTTGTAGTAGGAATGGTCGAATTAATTATAGGTGGGATATTAGATTTAATAGCTGACGATCTTAACGTTAGTCTTGGAAAAGCTGGGTTCCTCATTACCGTTTTCTCACTCGTGTTCGCCATTGCGGCACCTATCCTGCTGACGATGACTGCTAGAATTGAGAGAAAGCGATTAACTCTTATCTCCCTATTTGTATTTTTAATAGGAACCGCTTTAGTTATCATAAGTACCACTTATACAATGTTGCTAATCGCACGGATTTTATCGGCGGCAAGCGGGTCGTTACTCGTTGTACTATGTGTGACGATCGCTTCAAATATTGTGGATGAAAAATATCGTGCTCGGGCAATTGGCGTCGTATTTATGGGAATCAGTTCATCCCTCGTACTTGGCATTCCGATCGGCTTAATGCTCGGAAATGCCTTCGGTTGGCGCGCTCCATTTATTTTTATTGCTGCACTAACCGTATTATCGATCCTCGGTGTCTATTTCTTTATGGAGGGGCTTGATCCAAAGCCAGTTATCCCAATTATGCAGCAGCTTCGTACATTAAAAGACCGAATCGTTTTATTTGCACAGCTTACTTCTTTCCTGTTCCTCGCTGGTCATCTTACGTTATACGGATATTTAACACCGTTTTTAAAGATGACGCTGGGCCTTAACGGGACATGGGTCAGCATCGTATATTTGATATTCGGTGTTGCTGCTGTATTTGGCGGGGGCATTGGCGGATCACTTGCCGATCGATTTGGCACGAAACCAACTATCATTTCTGTTATTATAGTTTTTGGCATTTCAATCTTTATGATTCCATATACAACCTTTGCTTTTCCGTTATTTTTAGCAGTCATGATCATATGGAGCATGCTCAGCTGGGCGATCACACCAGCCATGCAAAGCTATCTTATTGAGTCTTCTCCAGAAACATCTGATATTCAGCAAAGCTTGAACAACTCTGCGCTTCACTTCGGCATTGCTTTCGGGTCCATGATCGGCGGAATCGTGATTGAAAATGCATCTGTAGAGATGAATGCAACAGTTGGCGGTTTTTTGGTCATACTGGCTTTAGGTGCAGCTGTTTTTTCAATGAGTAAAAAAGAACACTCCACAAGTTCCACAGAAGCGAAAACTATGGCATGATGAAGGTAGAGATAAAATTTAAGGAGGTGAAGCCATTACACGTCTGATTTCAAGGCTGTAATGGTGGACAACATGAGTATTCATATCGGTGCAAAACAAGGTGAAATTGCAGAAAGTATTCTTTTACCAGGAGACCCGCTTCGTGCAAAATATATTGCTGAAACATTTTTAGAAGACGTAACTTGCTACAACGAAGTTCGCGGAATGTTAGGATTCACTGGAACGTACAAAGGAAAACGCGTATCTGTACAAGGGACAGGCATGGGGATTCCTTCAATTGGTATCTATGTAAACGAATTGATCCGTGAATATGGAGTAAAAAACTTGATCCGCGTTGGAACTTGCGGTGCGATCCAGCAGGACGTAAAGGTCCGTGACGTAATTTTAGCAATGACAGCTTCTACAGATTCTCGTATGAACCACTTGTCTTTCCCAGGCATCGATTTCGCTCCATGTGCAAACTTTGATTTGCTTAAAAAAGCGTATGATGCTGGAACAGAAAAAGGCTTAAAAATCAAAGCTGGTAACGTATTAACAGCTGATTTGTTCTACCGCGAAAGCATGGATATCGTGAAAAAATTGGCTGAAAACGGCGTATTAGCAGTAGAGATGGAAACTACAGCATTGTACACGATCGCAGCGAAATACGGTGTGAACGCACTTTCAATTTTAACGGTTAGTGATCACATCTTCACTGGCGAAGAAACAACATCAGAAGAGCGCCAAACAACATTCAACGACATGATTGAAATGGCGTTAGAAGTTGTAAGTTCAGAAGATAAATAAGCATTAAAAAAAGGAGGTTCTATATCGATTATGATATAAGCCTCCTTTTCTCTATCCTTAATATCTCAATTTCATCAATACACTTCTGATTTCTTCATCATTCATAAGCATCTCAGCGTGTTTTTCATTGATTTTTGCCAGTGCCACATCATGATAAAAGAACTCGATGAACACTTTGATAAACGGCCGGGATTTAGTTTTTAACGCCTGCCAGCTTTCATTCTCCACACCTGCAAAAATGACCTCTTCCTCATCCACAACAACTAAGCGAAACCGCTCTAAGGAATGATGTTCTTGTGCTGGGATTAAGGTATGTACATTTGATAATGGTGATTTTAGCTCGCCGACGACTAAAACTTCCACATCTACTCCCTGCTCTTCTTTTTCTTGTAAAAGAGGCAATATTTCAAGGATGTCGTCATGCCATGCTGAAACCTTTATAGATTTTTCTGCGCTCTGCAGAAGCTGCCTCGTTTGGGCCCGGATTGATGAATCCACTTTTAAGCTCCAAACATGTTCATCGTAAAACTTTCTCTTGTTCGTATTCGATTTTAACTGCTCGACGTTTTCCTGAAATTCTGTGGTTAATTTTTCGATTACGGTAGAAAGCGGAAGCGCCGTATACAATTTTTTCTTTTCAGAAACCGAATCGAGTACCATCCCTTTCTCGATCATGCGGGTTAGCACTTCATATATTTTTGATTTAGGAACTCCAGAATATTTAACGATGTTCGTCGCATCCATCGGTTCCTCACTCGATGCAAGAACTTCAAAAACTTGACTTTCATATTGTGAAAAACCGAATTTTTGCAGCATGGTTCCTCCTAAATTGACACGATAAAATGAAAGGTAAATGGATAAAGTTTTCTTTATATCTATCATTCTTTCCTTTCGTTATCCGTACAACTCTTCCTCACAAAATTTGTATGTATTCTACTGTTATCTTATAGCAATTCCGGTGTTTCCGCAAAAAAGCTCGTAGCTAGGTATCTATCCTTTCACTTCACGGCAACAGTTAAGAGCAAAGAATAATTTAACTGTCATCGTATTTAGACACTATTCCCTAGGAAATAGTGTCACTTTTATAAACCATTTGTCTAATTGTGTCTGTTTCACACGTACAAATAATCAATATGTCCATTTATGGGGTCTGTCCCCATAAATGCTTTAGAGCGTTAAAAACACCCCCCTTTTCTTCACCAAAAGGGGGGTGTCCGTTTTTCTATCTTTCAAATTATGTTTAACTAATCTCTTAAGGCAGCGTATTGCCTGCTGATCTGTATAGGTCGTACCATTCTTCTCTTGTTAATTCAACGTGAGATGCTTTTGCGATATCAGCTAAACGGCCTGGATTCATTGAACCGACAACCGGCTGGAATTTTGCAGGGTGGCGCAGAATCCATGCGATCGCTATCGCCGAATCTGTTACACCTTTTTTTTCCGCCATTTCCTGAAGCTTCGCGTTTACCTCAGGGAATTGTTCGTTACCTACGAATGGTCCTTTAATCATTCCATATTGGAATGGAGACCAAGCCTGGATTGTCATATCATTGAGACGGCTATATTCGAGAAGACTGCTATCACGGACAATCGATGGGTCATGCTGCATGTTAACGTTTAAGCCCGCATCAACTAATGGAGTGTGCATAAGGCTGAATTGCAGTTGATTGACAATTAAATCTTCCTTCAAATATTTCTTCAATAGTTCAATTTGCATCGGGTTTTGGTTACTTACACCAAAATAACGGACTTTCCCGTTTTCCTTTAATCTTGTGAAAGCTTCTGCCACTTCCTCAGGGTCCATCAACGTATCTGGACGATGAAGAAGGAAAATATCAATATAATCGGTTTTTAAACGCTCTAGACTGTTATCCGCCGATTGCAGAATATGCTCTTTTGAAAAATCGAAAAAACCATTTCGAATGCCACATTTTGTCTGAATCAGCATTTTTTCACGAATTGAAGGATTCATATCAATCGCGTCCGCAAAGACTTCCTCCGATTTTCCGCCGCCATAAATATCGGCATGGTCGAACAAGTTCACTCCGAGTTCCATCGCATTTTCAATCACGTGTCTTGCATCTTGTTTAGAAAGATCAGCCATACGCATACAGCCGAGAGAAATTTCACCTGCCTGTAAATCACTAGTACCTAATTTGATTTTTTTCAAAGTGACACCTCATTTCAAATGATAATACTATACTAACATTTAGTTAAGAGAAGGTCTTGAATTAATAACAGCTTCATTACGAGAAAGTGCCATTTCGCGTTTTTTCTCCTTTACGGTACGTCTTATTTTAATTTGTTACAGAACTGATCATAGAAATCTCTTTTTTGCTCATAAAAATAGCGTTTTTGCTCATAGATTTTCGATTTTGCTCATAGAATAGGCACTTTTACTCCTAGAAATCTTGTTATTGCTCATAGAGGTTTGCAAGTAATTGACGAAACACTCCCACTCTTTGGGGTTAACGTTCCGCTAATCGGAGTATTGCTGTTCATTTACGGTTTAGGAACAGTCTACTATTTTGCAGTCGGACGCCATAAACTCCTTCCGATCGAAGAAGAATTCGGAGTGTTTGATGAACTGGAGGATGATGATACAGAAGTGAATTCTAGTGAAAAAGTTATTTAAAACTTTGCCAGACACCTAATCAATCAGTGTCTGGCTTTTTTGGGTTTTATTTAATTCGAAAAAATAGTAAACGGGCTGAAGAATATTAGAAATACACTGCCTTCCCTGTTCTAGAGGATTCATAGATTGCTTCAAGAATTTGCGTAACAACCAGTGCTTCCTCTGGCTTTACAACTGGTTCTGTTTCGTTCAATATGCATTCGATCCATAGTCTTGCTTCCAGATCTGAATCGTTTTCCGTTTTTCCATCATAAAACGCAACTCCGGTAGAAGAAAGATCTACTTTCTGTGTGTGCAGCTTTCCGAACTTTTCACCATTTAGTCTGAGCCCGTCTTCCATATCCGCTCCACCTTCTGTCCCTGAAAGCACACATCTTGCTTCTCCGATTTGGAGAGTGTTTAATGCCCAGCTGGACTCTAGAATAATGGTTGCGCCATTTTCCATTGTGATGAATCCGAATGCAGAATCTTCCACTGTGAATTCTTCTGGATTCCATGAACCCCATGCGTTTGCTGCATCTTTTTTCTGACCCAATTTGTGAAAGCTCGATCCTAATACTGCCTTGGGCTTATAATTATTCATCATCCATAAAGTTAAGTCGAGAGCATGGGTACCAATATCGATGAGAGGTCCACCGCCTTGTTTCTCCTCGTCGAGAAAAACACCCCAAGTTGGAACGGCACGACGTCTAATGGCTTGCGCTTTTGCAAAATAGACTTCACCAAGTCCGCCTTCTTCACAATATTTTTGTAAATACTGACTATCTGGCCGATAACGGTTTTGGTAACCGATCGTTAATTTCTTTCCCGTTCGTTTTGCTGCTTCAAGCATTTTTTCTGCTTCTTCTGAAGTTTTTGCCATAGGTTTTTCACACATGACATGTTTTCCTGACTCTAAAGCTGCAACCGTAATTTCAGCATGAGAATCATTCGGCGTACACACATGCACGACATCAATGGAAGAATCATTTAACAGCTCTTGATAGTCTTGATAGACAATTGACTCTTCTCCCCCAAACTCCTCTTTTGCCTTTATCGCACGCTCTTCCACAAGATCACAAAATGCGACCATTTCTACAGTATCCAGCTTTTTTAGTGAAGGCATATGTTTTCCGTTTGCTATTCCACCACAGCCTATGATGCCCACTCTTAATTTTTTATTCATATGTGATCTGCTCCTGAATGTTTAATTTTTTGTTCCATTTTTGCAAAGACTTGGTGACTGATTAAGGTAATCCAAAAGGCTAGAGAACTCCCGCCTAAAAAGAGAGCAATTCCAGAAAAGTTAATGACGAATAAAAACATGAATACACTTCCGCAAATCATGAGAATACATTGTAAGGGATAAGACACTACAATCAGCAAAACATTTTTAACATACTGGAAAGGCTTAAATTCATAATGGACGTAGACTGGGAACATAAAAAATAGGAATAAAACGTATAGGACAAATAAACCAACTAAGAAAAGTTTTACAGGGAGAAAAACAGTAGCATTTCCTTCCATATAAAACTGGTAATCGATCCAAAATACGAATCCTATCAAAATAAGTAATAGTCCAAACGGCTGCACCTGAATAAATTCTTTCCGGTAAATCTTCCAAAAGGTTGTAAAGATTTTAATGTCGCTGTTTCCAAGCACCCATTTTCTAGTCACTGCAAACATTGCCGTTGTTGCTGGCACAAGCCCAAACAGAATCAACCCGGCACAAGTAAAAAGAATCCATAGAATATTTAAATAGGCTAGTCGAGCGATCCATTCGCATAAACTAAAAATCTTCCCTATATACCGAGTTCCCTCCATTGCATTTTTCCTCCTGTGTGCTGTTTAAGTACGTTTAGTTGTTTTATTTACATACACGAACGGTATGGCTGGATGCATCGTTTATCGTAATTTGACCTGAGGCAATTTCTGCTTCCCCATCATCTACAAAAACTTTAGACCGATGCTCAAGCGGCAGATCGATAATCAACTTCCATCCACCCTCTTTTAGAGAGATTTCATATCTATCCTCTGTATCACCTAATAAAATAGATACATTTACTTCGTTTGATCGTTCACCTGTTCCGATCTTCACGTTTTCAACTTCAGCTTGATTCCAGCTTTTCGGAAGTCTTGGCCGTATCGTTACTTCATTCCAGTAAGCTGTCGGTTGAATACCAAAAAAGTAGCTAATTAAAGGCGTCACAAGACCATATGAAGTCCATGCTTGAACAAAACAGCCATAATCCGGAGACATTTCATAAATGGACCCAGGGAGTCTTTTATTGAATGTGCTTGCTATCAAGTTTACATACCTTAGCGCTTCATCACTGCGATCATACCGGCATTCCGCGACCGCCTGCACCCCTGTCGAAATCGTCATCATTGCCGTCTGGTACATACCAGAAAGATAGGTCCCCCATTCTCCAGTAAATTCATCAGTACCCATTCTGTTTAACGCTGGGATGGCTTTTTCCATGGGAGCAAGACCCGTTTCCATAGGCGTATTGATGACCCAGTTTTTGAATAACCAAGGCTGTTGAACATTTTGTTCAAGCTTAGACATTTTTTCTTTCATCACTTCCATTTCAACAGCTGCTTTTTCCGCACCGTCTCTTCTTGCTCGTTCAATGTATAAATCGATTCTTCCTAAGACCATTTCGGGTGTTGCCATCGCATCTGCATACAATTGTTCGTCTTCAATCCAAAGCTGATTATTGATGACTTCTTTTAGTTTGTCAGCGAGAGCTGTATATTCGTCTGCTATTTTGTTTTCCTGAAAAATTTGAGCCATCAGTGCTCCAACGCGCAGTGCCTCATAGGTATAAACAGCAGAATCGATCAATTCAACGTTAAGACCCTCAATTTCAATGATTCCGTATCCTTCAGGCAGCAAGTCACGATCTGGATCCATTTCCTCAAGCAGCCAATGAATACCCATTTTTACAGTCGGATAAATATTTTCTAAAAACGGCAGATCTCCCGTCCATAAAAAGATATCCCACACACACTTGATAAAATGCGGCGTTTCCTGAGTGTTCCCTTTATTCGAAACCGCACCATACGTCGTAACTTCATGGATGATGCGGCCGTTTCCGTTAGTTGCTTTAGAAACCTCATGAATGAGGTTAATCGTATCTTTAGCCAAATCCAAGTTCCCGATCGGCAGATTTCCTTGAAGAGCATAGCTGTTGTCGCAGCCAAACCACCAAGAATACTCAGGATGTCCCGCAGCAAGCCCTCTCCCGATCGCTGGGACCTCCATCGTGAGCCAATCCATATGGAATTTGTTCCAGTTGAATACTTTTTCAAGGTGTTTATCTGGAATTTTAATATTCGTTGTTTGGAGCATATCGTTATAGCGCTGCTTCTTTGATTCAAAAAGAGATTTTCTATTTTCTTTCAATCTCGCAAAAGACTCCAATGCACTTTCCAATGATTCATTTGAACCCGCGATATAGAAATTAAGTTCAGTAGTTTCCCCCTTTTTGATTGAGATACTTTGATAAGTTAGAAAACCGGAAATACCTTTTCCAACCGTCTTTTCAGGCCCGAAGTATGTACGGTCAACGATTCCTTTTTCAAAAAATTGATCCCCGCCAAACACTACGAACCAAGGATTTTTTGAATCATTTCCAATAAATACACCTTTTTCCTCGTCCAATTTTCCGTCATCCAAAGCATCTTCAAACCCAATATTCTCTGAAAACCAGACAGGGCTCAATTCGGTTCTCCCTAAAAAAGAAAAATCAAACTGCCGATCGCTTTCGCCAACATTTTTTACAAAGTAGGAGACGATCACTCCTTCTGTACCATCGGGACAGAACTGACGCCGTACAATCTCTAAATGATTGGCCAATGAATAATCGTGCTCATTGTAAAATGGATAATTATGAAACCGATCTGCTTCCTTTAGCCAAAACCCCTGTTCATCATCCGTTTCTTTTACATGCAGCCAATAGCCATCCAACAGTTTAATAGGATGCGTCCATACTCCACCCATCTCATCTTTGACATGATGGCCGAAGTCGGGGAATAGTCCGTTCTGAGATCCTATAACTGAACTTCGATCGCCTGATGTTATATATAAATCTTGCAAGTTATCGGTCTTGCTTTCTATAAATTGGTCAACACCCGTTTTTCCTAACTCTTTCTTCTCCTGAATGCTCATAACCGCTCCTCCTCCATCAACCTTTTATTCCGCCTGATAAAGAAATACCTTCAATAAAATATTTTTGCCCTACAAAGAACAAAATCAAGGATGGCAGCATTGTCACTAATGAAGCAGCCATCAAGTAGTTCCATTGGACATCGTTCTGGCTTTTAAAGAAATTGATTCCTAGCGCTAACGTATAGAGATCCGGTTTACTTAAATAGAGCAACGGACCCATAAAATCGTTCCAAGCTCCATTAAACTGAAAGATGGCAACCGTAGTTAAAGCTGGCATAGTAAGCGGAACAATGATTCTCCAAAGAATACCGACTGTTCCGAGACCATCGATTTTTGCTGCGTCCTCAAGTTCAGTCGGGATCGACATGTAAAATTGACGAAGCAGAAAAATAAAGAAGGCGTTTCCAAAGAAAGCCGGAACAATTAAAGGATAAAAGGTATTGATCCAACCCAAGCTCTTAAATAAATAAAAAACTGGAATCATCGTTACCGCTGAAGGGAGCATCATCGTGGCAAGCATCACAAGAAATAGCACATTTCTTCCTCGAGCTCTAAACCTGGCAAAACCGTAAGCCACAATTGTACATGAGAGCAATGTGCCTACAATCGTAGATGCTGTAATAATTACCGTGTTTACCAGCCATTTTCCGAACGGTAAGGAATTAAAGGTCAAAACATAGTTATCCCATTTGATTGGATCAGGTATCCATTTAGGAGGAAATGAAAAAACTTGGAACGATTCTTTTAAAGAAGTTGACAGCATCCAGAAAAAAGGGATAAGCATTACGATCGCACCAGTTATTAGTAAAAGATAGACAATAACTTGCCATACTATTTTTGCAGGCTTCAATCTCTTTTTGTTTGTGATTTTCTCTCTCCCATTCATCGACATCTTTTACTTCCTTTCTCCCTCGTAGTGAACCCACAAAGCTGAAGATTTAAAAACAAGGAGGGTAAAAATAAAAATAATGATAAATAAGATCCATGCAAGAGCTGAAGCATATCCCATATCAAACTCTTCAAACGCTTTCCTGAACAAGTAATAGTTAAAAAATAAAGTAGAATTCATCGGTCCTCCCTTAGTCATTACATACGCTTGACCAAAAGTTTGAAGTGCCCCGATGATGCCTGTAATCAAGTTAAAGAAAATGGTTGGTGTCAGCATGGGGACGGTGATATGCCTAAACTTCTGTATCCTGCTGGCACCGTCTAGATCAGCGGCTTCATACAGGTAGTTTGGAATGCCGTTCAATCCTGCAAGCCAAATGATTATACCTCCGCCCGCTCCCCAAAGACTCATAATAATAATAGAGAACAACGCCCATTTCGGGTCGAAAATCCAACCAGGTCCTTGAATACCGAAATAACTAAGTATGGTATTTAAGAGACCAATCTGCGGATTAAAGATATACATCCATAAAACCATTACGGCGACACCGCTCACAACAGCTGGCAAGTAGTAGATCGTTCTAAATATCGACATGCCTTTTACAGCCTGATTGAGCAGCATGGCTATCCCTAGAGATACAATTAGTCCGAGTGGAACAGAGAATATGGAATAAATCATCGTTACCTTAAGAGCCTGCCAAAACAAGGGATCCCCAGTAAAAGCTTTTATATAATTTTCAAAACCTACCCATGACGCTGAAGTTAACAAATCCCAATCCGTAAAACTTATATATAACGAGGCAATCATTGGTCCTACTATAAAGAAGATAAACCCAATGATCCACGGAGAAATCAAAGCATAAAAGGTCAACTCTTCTTTTCGGGCTGCAGTAAGTTTCTTTTTCTTTACTGGCACGATGGTTCTCGGTACAACCGGAGTCGTTTCATTTTGCATGTACTCACCTCTCTTATCTACAATAAGGTGGGCATGCGCCCACCTTATTTTTACTAGGTTAAAAACTTAAATTATTATTTAGCCGCTTTTTTGAGAAGCTCATCTGACTCTTTAGCAGCTTTATCTAGTTCTTTATCTACATCCATCTTTTTCCCTGTCATAAATTGTTCCATAAATTTCATATAAACATCTCTTGCCCCAGATGAAGCATAATAAGGGCTGATCAATTCAGGGAAAATTTGAACATCCTTAATCCCATCTACAAATGGCTTTAACACCGGATCATTCGTTTGTCCTTTTTCTTCTGCAACTGATTTAACAGCTGTGAACGCGTGATCCGCGAAGACTGCTGCCCCTTCTTTACCTGTCAAGTATTTCAGATAATCCCACGCAGCATCTTTATGTTTTGACTTCGAATACAAACCATATCCTGCATAGAAAATACTGTTTACTTTACCATTCGGACCTTGTGGCAGCTCAACTGTTCCGAACTTAAGATCAGGATTTGCTTTGTAATCATTAACCGGCCAACGACCCATAAGGTTCATTGCTACTTTACCGGCACTAAATAAATCTACACCTTTAAAGGCTTCCGTATCTGATGTTGAAGGTGCGACTTTATCTTTAAAATACATATCATTGTATAGATTGAGAGCTTTTTTAGATCCATCACTGTTAAAATAGCCATCAATTTTCTTTCCATCATCACTGATTACACTGCCTCCATAGCTATAAAGAAGAGGTGAAAGGAAACGCTGTTCGGCACCGCCCAATCTCACTCCCCATTGAACAATTTTTCCATTATCCTTTTTAGTTAATTTCTTAGAGATTTCATAAAAGTCATCCCACGTCCAGCCAGCTTCTGGATAAGCTACACCAGCTTTGTCAAACAACGTTTTGTTATAAAACACAGCAAGTGTTGAATAGTCTTTCGGCATTGTATAAAGCTTATCGTCAATCTTCCCTACATTTAAGACGTTTTCATAATAATCTTCTTCTTTAATTCCGCTTTTACCATCTACAAATGGGGTAAGTTCTTCTAAAGCACCTTTTTCCATAAACGTTCGAATGTCCCCATCCCCAATTTGGAAGATATCAGGAGCATCACCAGCAGCAATTTGCGTGAGCAGCTTTGTTCCATATTGATCTGGAACCGATTCGATAACGATTTTCACTTCTGGATGCTTAGCCATATAACCGTCAGCAATTTTTTGCTGCATCGCTTGTCCGTCTCCGCCTTCCCAAGTACCTACACGCAATGTCACTTTATCTCCATCTTTTCCTTTTCCATCAGAAGAGCTATCACTGCTGCAGCCTGTTAACATTAGACCAAAAGATAAAGATAATGCTAAAAACAGCCGTCCTTTTTTCATTGTTCTTACCCCCCACATAAAATTTTTATATTGAAGTAACAGTTCACAGACTAGATGCGGTCGAGCACTGTCACAAGCAACCTTAATTGATGAATAGTAAACGTATGAATCAAAAACGTTTCGGTTTTGTAGGGCAAACCAAGTAATCTTTAACGTTTCGGATTTTTAGTAAGGAATTATTGTTTATTATGAAGTGAGGTAGATTCTCTGATGACAAGGTGAGTGTTTAATAATCTTTGATGAGGAGTCGTGTTGTCTTTTAACATACTAATTAAAAGTTCTGCAGCCTGATAACCCATTTGGTACTTGTCTTGTGAGATCGTGGTGAGTGAAGGAGTCACATATGACGCTAATAAGATATCATCATATCCTACGATCGATAAATCTTCAGGTACTTTGATATTTAACTTCGTCGCTGCCTTAATTACACCTAGAGCCATCAGGTCACTTGCGCAAAAAATGGCAGTAATTTCAGGATTGTTCTGGAGCAGTTCATAAGCTACTTTTTCAGCAGTACTATCTAAAAAGGATCCATTTACGATCCATTCATTATGTATCGGGAGTCCTGCTTTTTCCAGGGCTGACAAATAGCCTTCTAACCTCTTTTTGCTTACATAAGCAAAATCATGCCCATTCATAAATGCGATTTCCGTATGTCCCAGCTCAATCAAGTGCTGCACAGCTTTCATAGCACCTAATACATTGTCTGTTGTAACGAAACCCACAGAATTTGAATTGACGGGTATATCAATCAATACACAAGGGATATCACTTGTAACAACTTCTGTTAAATAGCGATCGCTTGTCTTAATACCAGAAATGATTACACCATCAACCCTTCTTTCACGGCATAGCTGAGTGTATGTTTTTTCTTTTTGCTTATCTGAACTCGTACTAAACAAAACTAAATCATATCCCAAATCACCGGCACACTTGTTAATCCCAGTCAGAACTTCAAACGTAAAGTTATCTTTAACCCCTTCACGCATTAAGTCTGAAACAAGAAGACCGATTGTTTTTGTTTTCTTCATAACTAAGCTTCTAGCGATATGATTAGGACTGTAATTCAACGCTTCGGCAACTTCCTTCACTCTTTTTTTAGTCTTAGGACTAACGTCATAATAATCATTAAGAGCTCTAGATACAGTTGTTATTGAAAGTCCTACTTCTTTTGCTATGTCCTTAATTGTAGCCAATTGGTCTTAGCCTCCCGAAACGTTTTGGATTTATATGTAAAGAATAAACCATTAAGAAAGCGTTTACAACTATTATTTTTGAATATTCAAAAAATATAGATTCACTTCATTTTTGAAGACAAGTCTGCATTGTCCCCTTGTAGATGAAGAACGGGCCAAATATAATTTTACATAGTTTCTGGCTTTATTTTTGTAAGCTGGATTTAAACACTTGTTTAAAAATCACGGTTTTTTAATAGGTTTTTATTGTAAAATGAATTCATCATGAATGTGTTTGAAAGGATAGAAAAATGGAAGAAACTCAAATACCAAAACGGAGCGAGCGTATTAAAAACAGAAAAAAGTCTGGTCCTCCAATGATATTAATTGGCTGGGGTTTAATGTGGCTGCTTCTCTATACTGTTCCTGAAGAATGGAAGTCGATATGGCTTTCTATAGTTATTGTGGTAATCTCACTTCTTGTATCATTCCTAATTGATAAAGCTAACATTAATTCGAAAATAAAATGGATAGTATCCTTATCCATTTATATCGTTGGCATCATTATATATGTTCTGCAGCATTAAATAGATAACTCTTTGTAAGGATTGGTTTTATGGACGCACTCCTATTCGGTCTTTTATTTTTCATCCCTGGCGCATTGTTTTTCTTTTGGATCATTTTCAAATATACTCCGGAAGAACATGAGAAGGAACTTGAAAAACACAGGTGGTTTCGCGAAGATAAATTCAAGTGGCTATGGGACTCGGAATTCGCACTCTTTACTAAAATTGCAGAAAAATCATTTGTTATCACAAAAGTCATCATGCTATTATTTGCACTTTTTCCGGTCGCTTTCGGTGTGCTAGGGTTGTGGATCTATTTTAGTTAAACATATTTTGTATTAGCGTCTTAATTGCAGCAATTTATTTATACAAAGCTTAACAAAAAAAAGACAGGAGCTTTCCCTGTCTTTTTTTTAGTATCATCTATAATTTCGAATGACTCTTCTCTTTGGATGTTTTTAATGTCGAGCTTACTACCCTTTTGGCAGCATATACCACTTTCGGATTCAGCATGGTCAGTCTCTCTGTATACTTGTCCCAGCATGCCATTAAGATGATGATTAATAAGGCAACCTGGGGTGAATACAGAACATAGTCAAAAACGCCGGTTAACAGGACGACTGGCAGTGAAAATAAAAACACATCGAGATACACCTTGTTGTCTTGTTTGGAGAAGTATAGTGAAAACACTTTATAGCCGTTGATGACCACAACGGTAAGAAAAGCAATTCCTCCGAGCGCTCCGTATTCCGTGAAAATCCCTAGCAGCATGTTATGCGCATGCGGAATTTTTTCGAGAAAATAATGATAGTACTCCTTCTTAAAACCTAAAGGCGTCATTCCAAACAAGGAATGTTTCTGCCAAAGTTCAAAGGAATGCCTCCAAATTTCTTTTCTAATATCTGCTGATTCGAAAAGCTGATCACTTCTTGGCATCCAGTTTAAGATGTGCTGAATATTCAATCCCATCATCATTGTAAGAATCAAAGTCCATAATTTGTTTAATCTAAAAATAAAGAGCAGGAAAATAACGAACATAATACCAAATCCGGCCCTTGATCCGGTCAAGACGATAGCATGAACAAACATACAGGCGATCGCAGCTTGCAGACTAAGTTTGAAATACGATCTTTTTCTTAAGTTCTTCATACCTTCTGCAAGAAGAAAGGATAGTCCAAACAGCAGTACAGCCACAGAAAAGTTAGGATTATACCCTGCTCCAATCAGTCGTTGGTAATCATGTACATTCGAGACACCCAACAATGCTGTCCCAGTAAAGTAACTGAGGATCTTGTGATTCATGATGATTTGTTGAAATGGGTATAAACTATAAAAATACAGACCACCGAAAATCGTGATCCACTTGAATCCTGATAATACTTTTTGTACGCCTTCATTCTTAATTCTTATATATAAACCGAAGTATGCCAGCAGCAGCGCTGAAACGAGAAAAAATGAATAATTCTTCATGATAACCGCTGCTCCAATCGATGAAACAAACATACAGCCGATTAAAAATAAACCAGGTGATAGGTTGATCTTCTTCCCTTCTTTGCAGACTTGATGCAAAGAATACCAGCCTGTGAGCAATAAATAAGTGATACCAACTGGCGGGAGAACGAAACAAAGAAAGATTCCTATTTCTAGAAAATACTTTTTGATGAATCCTATAATAAAGTTTTTCATATATAACCTCTTTTTGTGTCGCATAATGATTCATCATACTAAAAGAAAAAGGATATAATGTCAATTTTACAATAACAATACAATACGTTTAGGATTCCTCAATATGTCCTTTTTAATCGCTTTTAAACCGTTGTTTAATTTCTCTGAAGAGTATGACAAAATTCATAAACCTAGCTACATCAAGAAAAAGGGGATCTAGTTAACATGACCTTCTGGAAATAAAATCCGTAAATGTGTAAATTCACATGAAAGTGTGTAAATTTTACTACATAAAATTTTTCACCAATAAAAAGTCCCTTTCACACCCACTATAAGATTTATGATGAAGATTTAAACGGATGTTTAAATTCCTAATCCTGTTTGTCGAACTATGACCGCCCGTGGTTATTTTAAAATAAGTGTGGATATTTTATAAAAATATCTGGCATTCGAACTCAAAATTGTGGGAATCCACAAAAAAAGTGTGGGATTCCGCCCCATAACTCTGGGATTCACGCTAACCCAGCACAAAACTCCCCACCACTACCCCTTAAAAACGCAAAAAAAAGACTGAACCTTTTAGATTCAGCCTCAACTCACTTTATTTACTTCCCAAACGAAGATAAAAACTTCACCCGGTCGCCCATCGGCGGGACATTGTTATCGACCAGTGCGATTTCCAGCACGGCCGGTCCCTTATTGCCTTGCAAAGAGCTCAACAATTCGAGGTTGATATCCTCCAAGCTCTCTACTCTCGCACTCGGGATGCCAAATGCTTCAGCCATTTTTGAAATGTTCACTGGTTCTTGCTCGAAGCTTGGATGGGATCGCTTGTATTGAAGCGAATGTCCGTGATACACCATTCCTAAACGCGCGTTGTTCATGACCACGAATAAAATCGGCAAGTTGTATTCCTTTGCCGTTAGCACTTCCATGCCGTGCATGAAGAAGCAGCCATCACCTGTAATACAAGCCACTGGCCGTTCAGATTCAGCTAGAGCTGATCCGAATGCAGCACTTAGTCCACTTCCCATCGCTCCAAAGTGGACGTTGATATCAAACGTATCCGAATCGAGAACCTTCATATAGTGGATGACGTATGACATGAACTCGCCGATGTCGATCGTGTACCGGTTTGTTTTCGGAAGGTATTCTTGTAATTTCAGCAGCACGTTTTGCGTATTATACTCTTCATTCACACGCGTGCTCTTTTTAGAATTCCACTCACTACCAGTTCTTTCTAATCCGAGACGGTGCAGTTCGCCAATGAGCATTTCCAAACTGACATTCACATCACCATGGATCGGATAATTCACTTCATATTTTCTGTTAAACACGGATTCATCAAAATCGATCTGAATTACTTTTCTTTCTTTTGCAAGGTTACTGTTCCAGTTGTTCGTTGCCGTTTCCCCAAGACTGGATCCGATCACCAAAAGCGTGCTGCCAGCGCCGTCATTGATGAGTTCTGACGCACTTTCATGCCCGGCAAATCCGAAGACCCCAGCATTTAGCGGATGGTCAGTTGGAATAAACCCTTTTGCTTGTGGCGTTGAAACGATCGGCCATTCTAGCAGCTCTGCTAGTTCAACGAGCAGCTCGACTGATCCTCTTATTCCTTGGCCGATAAAAACGTATCCGCCGCCTTTTGATTCAACCATTATACGAGCAGCGTCTTGAATGATACTCGCTTCAGGAACATACACTTCTCTTTTTGGGAATGCTGGCAATACCATTTCATCCACTGTCTCAAGCTGAACATCTATCGGCATCGCGACATGAACGGGTCCAGGTACACCTGACAGCGCGATTTCTACCGCTTTTGCCACTTCCTCTAAAAGCTGGCTCGAATCCCTCACCGTCACACTGTACTTCGTAACGGGTTTAAAAATCGGATCAGCGTCCAATTCTTGTGAAGCGTTCAATCCTTCTGTATTAACCGGAACAGCTCCCGTTAAAAACAAGACTGGAAGGTGCTCTCTCATTGCATTTGCTGCACCTGTAATCAGATTCGTTGCACCAGGACCGCTGCTCGCGATACAAACACCAAGCGATTTTGAGTATTTTGCGTATGAAGCAGCCATATAGGATGCTGCTCCTTCATGCTTCGTAACGATCGGTTTTATTTCGGGCATTTCGTATAGTTCATCGAAAAAAGCGTTAACTGAACCGGCTGGAATCCCAAAAATGTACTCTACTCCGCCTGTTCGTAAAAAGTCCAATACTGATTTTACAGCTTTCAATTAAACCGCCCCTTTAGTTTGTAATCGTTGCATAAAATAATTTTTCAACGTCGCTCCCGCTAACTGGACGACTGAAATAATAACCCTGCATATATGAACAATTGCTGGACAATAGAAAATCAATTTGTTCCTGCGTTTCTACACCTTCTGCGATCACGTTTAAGTTCAGGTTTTTCGCCAAAGAAATGATCGTGTTTGTAATGGCTGCGTTGTTTTTGTCTTGAACGATATCCTTTACAAAAGTCTGATCAATTTTCAACGTATCGATCGGGAAGTTTTTCAAGTACCCAAGCGATGAATAGCCCGTACCAAAATCATCAATCGCAATTCGAATCCCTAATTCCCTTAATTGCTTCATCACACAAATCGTGGCTTCTGTATCTTTAATAATGGCGTTCTCTGTTAGTTCCAGCACGAGAAATTCTGGTGATAATCCCGTCTC
Source organism: Fictibacillus barbaricus (assembly GCF_031457135.1). Classification (GTDB taxonomy): domain Bacteria; phylum Bacillota; class Bacilli; order Bacillales; family Fictibacillaceae; genus Fictibacillus; species Fictibacillus barbaricus_A. The sequence continues at coordinate 458,838 of NZ_JAVDWA010000003.1, forward strand.
TTCCAGGATTGCATGGATCATCGGAATAAGCGATTTTTGTTTAAATTGCTGAGCCGCCATGTTCACTGATAAATAAATAGGCGGGAACCCTTGGTCGTGCCATTCTTCGACCTGTTTGCAAGCCGTCTTCAGCACCCACTCGCCGATCGGTACGATCAACCCCGTTTCTTCAGCGATCGAGATGAACTCCATCGGCGAAATCATTCCTCTTAAAGGATGTTTCCAGCGGATTAAAGCTTCAACTCCGACGATTTTTTTATTCAAAAAATCGACTTGCGGCTGATAGTAGATCTGAAACTCATTATTTTGCAGCGCTTTATTCAGATCACTTTCTAGCTTGATGCTATCGAGCGAACGAAAATCCATGTATTTTTCATAAATACAATAGTTGCCGCCTGATGATTCTTTCGCTTTATACATGGCCGTATCCGCGTTCTTCACTAAAATATCAGACGTGTTGCCATCCTTGGGATAGAGGCTGATTCCGATGCTCGTCTTAATAAAAACTTCGTTGCCGTTCAGGTCAAAAGAATTCGAAAATGTTTCCAGTACTCGCTCTGAAAACTGCCGCACATCCTCTTCACACTTTACTCTCGGCAGGATGATCGTAAACTCATCTCCCCCTTGGCGAGAAATCGTGCACTCTTCTGGGATGAATGCAACGAGACGTTCCGCGACCTTCTTTAAAAGCTCGTCACCAATGCTGTGCCCCATCGTGTCGTTGATGGTTTTAAAACGATCGAGATCCAAGAACATAACAGCGAGCTGTTCATTGTGCTTTTCCGCATAACTAAGCTCTTTATTCAGCATGTCCCGGAATAAAACGCGGTTCGGAAGGTTCGTAGAGCTGTCATAATACGCGTGATATCGAATTTTTTCTTCCATCTTTTTTCGAACGGTGTTGTCTTTAAACGTGATCACATAACCGACAATCTCTTCCTCTTCTTTAATGCTGGACGTTACAAACTCAACAGGGAAAGGCGTCCCATCGTTTTTATAAAAGTGTTTGTCCGTCAAGAAAGAGTTTTCAGGAAGAATAAAATTGCCTTCTTTCACGTTGCTTTGGAGATTCTTATATATCTTATTAAAAGGCTGTCCGATCAGCTCATCCTTCACTTCATACCCTAGCATCGTTGCTGCCGCTGGGTTGCAGAACGTGAAATTCCCCTCAAGGTCTAATCCAAAAATCCCCTCACCTGCAGAATCCAGGATCAATTCGACCTCCCTGCTCAAACGGCTTAGCTTACTTACCGCGGCATTCAAATCCTCATTTTTTTGCATGAGTTCAGAAGTACGCTCTTGGATAATCATCTCCTGTTTTTCAACAAAAAGAAGGTTGAAAAGAGCTAAAGCTGTAGCATCAACAATGGATTGAGCGAGCTGAAGATCATTGTCCATAAAATTTCTGTAACTGTCACACAGGATGGCAATCGGAATCGTTCCAAGCACTTCTCCCATGGCGACAAGCGGCATAATGTACATCCCTTTAATACCAAAGAGTCGGCAAGCTTCATGATTCGGTCTCGGATCCTGGAAGACATCCTCCACATAGATCGCTTTTCGAGTCGTGATCACTTCCTGAAAAAGAGGATCTTTTTTAAAATCGACATCAATTTGGCCATGCGTTTTTTTCCAGTCTTCTTCCGTCCATTCGCTCTCTTTACTCAAGCTAGCTGGATGCAGCTTTCTCTCTGCGATCGGATCAATGATATGCGCCGCAATATTTGTGTTGCCAAGCACCTTTCCAACATATAAAAAACAAGTATCGAGCACATCCTGCATCGACTTACATTCGGACAGCTCCCGGTTCACATCCAGCAAAAGCTGCTTTTCTGATAAAAGATTCTCTTTTCGGTGCAGATTGTTCGCATTCCGAATCGCCACTGCCGCCATATTCACATAAGCCTCGACCGTCTGAATCTCAGACTCCGTGAGATTCATCGGAATTCCATAATCAAACATGAACACCAATCCGTACGTCTCATCTCCATTGAATATCGGCACACAGAGCAAGGACTTGATACCAAACTTACTTACCGGTCCCGGATCCGGACGGTTGTCCTTAGACGTATCCGGAATATAGATCGCTTCCTTCGAATCGAGAACTTCCCTCGCCAGTAAATCCACTTTCGGATCGATAATGAGCTTATCTATTGTAATCCCGTTAATAACATCCGGTTTGCCCGCGTATCCCTTGTATGTCCCGTCATCCTGAGGCAAATAAATGCCTATCGAATCGCACTGAACAATCTCCTCACAGATGGCGGCAACCACATGTTCCAGTACATCTTTCAATTCAAGCTTTGTATTAATCATCTTCGTTATATTCGCTAGTCGAGAATATCTCGTTTGGTCCCCTGACATATCCATCCTCCACATAATTGTGCATTTAATCTACGTATGTACGTTTCAACCCGTAACTAGTTAACTACTCCTTTCATTTATCGGAAAAATGCTGGGAATTTGAAGTACTTTGTGTTTTTTGTGGACAAGAAATGACCAACAAAGAAATGACCGAGGGCAAATAAAAACCTTAAAAAGGCAATGATACACCCACGGCGTCTCATTTTTATCCTCATGCAAAATTGACAAGAATGTTACCATATATCCTATAAATACATTCATTTCAGGAGTTGGAATATGAACTCAAAAAAACTTTTAATAGTTGCACTTCTATTTTTGGTTATAATCGCTGTTTTTGTTTACGTAGAAAAGCCAGCAAAAGAAAGTAAATACGAAGGCAAGACATGGTTAACGATCGGGGACAGTATTACCTATTTAAATGGATATCAACCAATCGTTAATCAAACGTTTAACTTTGGCGAAATTAAAAACTATGGGAAAAGTGCTTTTACGACAGAAATGCTAGTAGACGAAATGGAGACTTGGCCAAAAAATGCTCAATTGGTCACCTTTTTCGCGGGTACTAATGATTTTGGGCAGAATGTGGATTTGAACACCACCAAACAATCTGTTGATACGATATTTCGTCATTTAAAAGAAAAATATCCAAAGAGTGATATTGTAGTTATTCTACCTTCCCAACGGTGGGGATTTAAGCGCGATCCAGTACCTGAACCTACCATGACGAACAGCAAAGGCAATACTTTAGAACAATATTGCGATGTAATCGAAGAATCGGCTAAAAAATACAAACTTCCTACGATCGATTTATATCATCAATCAGGGATCACAAAGGATAACATCGATACGTATACGAAAGACGGATTGCATCCGAACAAAAAAGGATTCAAGAAAATCGCTCAAGTGATGAGTGATTTTTTAGGCGTTTATAAACGTTAAAACTAAAAGAGCTGGCTCATTTTAAGTGCATAATGACACTTTAGAGCCAGCTCTTCTTATTTACCTATGCTGTATTTCCAAAATAGACTGTCCTTCCTTACGATAATGAGTCGTATCTATTAAAAATGGCACCTATATTCCCTATCTCTTCCATAAATGGGTTTATGTAATTAAACACCTGTTTAACTCACTTTCCTAAATCACCTTAAATAGACGTTTTTTTCTGTAGAATAGGACAATTTCGCTATTGAATAAGGTGATTGTGGGAGGTGAATGGATGAAAAAATATTTACTGGCGAGTATTCTTTTTTTAGTGTTCATTCTTTCTGGTTGTGGTGATGATCCTGTTCAGGAGGATCTGCTCAACTACGTGAACAAGGCGACTCCAAAACTGGCGAAGGAAGAGGGAAAAGCCGTCGGTGCGTATTCAAGTGTTACAGGAACCAACTACACCGATGATTTAACGATGTACAATGTGCTGTTAGACGAAGTCATCCCTGAGTACAACCAGTTCATTGATGACCTTGAATCTGTCGATGTGAAAACAAATGAATTAAGAAAAATTCACGAAAACTATATTGAAGCCGCTAATATCCAAGCAGATGCTTTCCTAACACTTGTAACCGCACTTGAAAACCAGGACAGTGCACTCGTGAACGAAGCTAATGGGAAACTGAACAAAGCAAGAAAAATGATGCGTAATTATAAGCAGGATATTAAAAATTTGGCAAAAGAACATGATGTGGAGTTAAAGAAGAAGTAATTTCGTAGTTTCATTTAAGAACAACAAAAACCCCTTCTATACATAATCCATTAGAAGGGGTTTGTCCTTTTTTCGAGTTCTCGCTTTAGTGTTGAAGCATCTTCTGAAGATAGGTTTTCTGACTTAATAACAACGTCTTTGTTACTTTTTAAATGCAGAAGAAGTCTGTCCTCTTTGTTCGTTACTTTTTCAATATCAGCTATATCAATTCTGTTCTGTCTAAATAAAGCTTTTTTAATAAACAAAGTATTCTCATGTATCACGACATAATTTAATTTATGTGCACTAAACATACAGATCGCCATGAAAAGAAATACGATTATTTGAAATAATGACAAGTACAATAACCAGTTATTATTCTTTAATTGTAGATAACCATTCCACATAGAAAATCCAGCTGCAACTAACCACATAATTCCTCCAAATAAGATTTTACTCGTCCTTTTATATTTAAACTCCACATTCATCTCTCCTATTTGTGTTCTATTAAAAAATTCTGTTCTAAGATTTCGGTTAGCTTATCAGATTTTCTTTTTTCATAAATTCTTTGATTAATTTTTTTGATTCTTTTTCAAATACAGGATGATCTGCTTTTTTCCACTCTTTACTCTATCAATCTCACTAAAACAGATTTTTCTTCTTTGATTCAACAACACCTGAATAACAAAGGATTCCCGGTTAATCTTAATGTATGTAAAATTGGGTGCCCTTTAAAAATAGATTCCAATAAAAACACTTATACACACAACTTGTATTAACATGAAAGCACCACCAAATTACTATCTTGAAAAACCAGCAAAATAAACAAACTAATTTACGGCACCATTTAGTAACTATAGAGCTCTCAATTGAACGAGTTGTTGTAATCTTTTATACTTTATCTCCACAGGCAACACTCCAAAATATAAACTATAGGTAAAATTAGGTATTTTTTTATGACTATATGATTATAAAACCCGAGTTTAAAAAATTTTAAACTAAATATTACAAGTAGAAACCTATTGAAGTAGATGTAATAAAAAATCTCTTCCTACTTAAGATAGAAAAAAACAGGAAGAGATCAGGCGACATTTTATAAATTTGATTGAAATCACAAAGAATTTTGAGTGTGTTATCGAAATTCTTACAAGGAGATAATAACTTTCAATCTCAATTTCTAGCGAGTTGGAATGGTATGAGAGGTTTAAAGAAATCATTAGACTGTTCTCTTCACCATAGATCTTATCATTGAGTAATTAGGCTTTTTAGCATTGTTTAATCAATTTCACCATTTCGACTACTTTCTTTAATTTATATCTCTTTGTGAATTAATCCTTTTTGAAGCAGCCATTTTTCAAATTCCTTATTTGCAGTTTCATAACTTAAGTCATCTACATGTATAGAGAAAATTTTGTAGCCAAAGTTTTTAACATAGTTGGATCTTGGCTCAGTGTTAGAAAGATTTTGTTCATTGAAGTCTAGATAAACATCCCATACATCTTCATCTATTATTTTATAAGCAATAGCTTCAATATCTTTAGAGTTTTCATAATATCCTAGATGAAAATGTTGGTTTGATTCGTAAACTGGTTTCATTTCATTCCTCTTTTCTACCAAACAAAATGGTGATTTTATATTTGGAGCTTCTTAATGTAAATAGATTCTATTCCATCATTCACTCAAAGTATTTTTTACCATTTCTCTTAAAATTGTTAACTTCCTTTTAACGCCCCTTAATTCTTTAGACCCTCAAACTACTAAATAGAATCATCCAAACAGTCATTCAAAAAAATCCTCTTCCCCAAATAACCTCAAAATTCCTTTCTTTATTAAAAAAACGACTTTCTCCCTATTAAGAATAAATCTTAATAGATACAAAGAATAAAAATTTAAGACATTTTATTAGTATTTATTGGTATTTTAAGCCCTATTTATTGGTTATTAAAAGTTTTATTGTATAAACATAGAATTCTATATTAATTCAATGTATGGGGGATCAACTAGCATGAGAAATATGAACACAAAGAGAAATCATTTTATTTTATCAACAGTTTTTGCATTTTTATTCACTGCATTCTTTTGGGGAAGTGAAGCTCAAGCGGCAGCTGGAGATAATACGTTTATTAAACCGACGGAAGGAGTGTTTACTTCCTATTTCGGACTAAGAAATGGTGAATATCACTATGGGGTGGATATGGCGAAAAGCGGATATGTGAAAGTTATTGCTTCCGCGCCAGGTACGGTCAGCAGATCCTATTTATCTACTTCGTATGGAAATGTCATTTTTATTAAACATACAATCAATGGTTTACAATATGAAACAGTATATGCTCATTTAAATACGAGAGATGTTGGTGTCGGGGCAACCGTTTATCAAGGTCAAGTAATCGGAACGATGGGGAATACCGGTGAATCTACTGGTCAGCACTTGCATTTTGAAATTCACCAGCCTTACTGGACTTCTGCAAAAACATATGCGATGGATCCGATGAACTTTATCCCGACTTGGGAAGGCAAATATAAGACGGGTAGTTTCACGACTCAGGTAGGAACGGATACCATCTATCCGATCTCCTATAATGGCGACAACGATATCATCGTAAAAGTGGATTCCACAAGTGCAACTGCTGGGCAATATAAAGTATATCTACAACGAGTGATTAGCGGATCGTGGACAAGCGTCGCACAAGCGGATACTCCTAAAACTGGGATCACAACCGTCACTTTCACACAAGAAGACAGCGGATCAGCCTTAATTCCCAATAATCAATACCGACTGCTTTTAAAGAACTCTGATTCTGCGAGCGTTGGTTATAAAGTTTGGTATGAATAAAAATAGAAAAAGCCTATCTCCCTTGATGAGAAAGGCTTTTCGCTTTTTAAAAGCAAATTTATAAGAATAGCTCCATCATTTAAACTGCATCCCTCGATAACAAAGCCCCAAAACAATACAGTACGATTCATTTGATGGTAAAAGGCATTCCAAGTCATTTAAAGCTGTTCCACTATAAGAGTACAGATTCTACATATAGCGGGACGATCGGAAAAGCCTCTATACCTCGGAAAAAACTCTAGTTTGCAACCTAATTATCAGTATTATTTATAGTGTTGTTAACAACCAATTAACTTCATGTGTTATTTAAAAGTCAGTAAAAGAAATAAGTCAAAGTATTAAATAAAAAAATCCCTCCTCATATTAGAGAAAGGGGATTAATTTCACTGTCATTTCTAAACTTCTGCTAATCCAATGGCTGTTCAAAATATACTTACCTACTTATTGGTTACCTTCTTCAAAGCTCCCTTATAGGAATGCCTCGTATTACACAGATTTGGTCTAACAGATGAATCAGTTCTTGGTTGAATGTTGTATAAATGCTGATATTTTTCCGCATAATCCTCTTTATTGAATACTCCAGCTAGCAAGTTATCTAGATATGGTAGTCTCTGTTCAATTGCGCCTATACTTCTATGATGGAGAGCTGGGGTAGCTTTATGTAGCTCATTAGCAAAAACTAACGTAAGATTTCTCGCTTTTTTTAATTCACTTCCTTTAATAGCTGCACGATATTTATGGATCGCCTCAATTAAATAAACTTGATCTTCAGCCCAATATTCCCCCATTTCGTCCTCCTCTTAAACACTTTTTCATTCAATCCATCAATGGAGAAAAACATGCTGTGTTATTAATCTCAACATGTTTCTCTACAATGCTTAAACCACCTTCACCGAGGTCCCTTTGCTCACATTCCCTGCTTTGTCTTTTGCGGTTACGGTAAGGTAAGTACCTTTTTTCTGTGCCTTAATCGTCACTTTAAAGTTGCCTTTTGAGTCGGTAGTTCCAGTTCCGATTGTTGTACTTCCGACTTTTATTGTAATCGTCGATCCTGCTTCAGCTTTTCCGCTTACTTGTGTAGTTTTCGTCGTTACTGTATTTACAGTCGGAGCTGCTGGCGGGATTTTGTCCTTAACTACTATTTTTACGGTTGAACTCACATTTTTTGCAGCATCTGCTGCCGTTATATAGATCGTATTGCCCGCTGTTTGTACCGGAATGGTCACTGTGAAGCTGCCTTTTGATGTCTCTTTCGTGGTGTAGGTCTTGCTTCCGATTTTGACGGTGACTGTTGTCTTTGCTTCTACCGTACCAGTAACGGCCGTCGATTTATTCGATACTTCTTTTACTATAGGTGTTTTAGGTGGTGTTTTATCTTTAACTTTCAAGGTTTTTACTGCACTTTTATTCCCAGCTTTATCGGTTGCCCATACTTCCACTTTGGTTCCAGCTTTTTGCAGTGGGATTGTCACCGAAAAGGTTCCTTCGCTCGTGTATTTCGTTGAGTATGTTTTACTGCTGATTTTCACATATACAGTAGCATTCTTTTCTACTTTTCCTGTGACTGTCGTCAGTTTATCTGTGATTTCATTAACGGTTGGTGTACTTGGTGCAATGCCATCCAAGACGGTTACGACTGCTTTTTCACTAGTTTGGCCATTTCGTCTTAATGTTACGTATAGTTTTTTCCATGCACTTTGCTTGGGAATGTCCACTGTGTAGTATCCATCATACGCATAACCTGTGCCTATTATTTTCTGACCATCCGATACACTGAAGACAGTATCACTCTCTTCTGTCGTTGTTCCTCCTAAAAACGTTGAATAATTGTACACTTTGTCAACATTAGGCGCGGCAATTTTCAAACCGAGAGCTTTTCTTGCGTTAACTCTTCCATTCCCATAGTATTCATCTTTCCCTGCTTCCCCTAGATCATCAGCTGTGCTGTATAATCGCTGTGCAACTTCTTCGTTTGTCAGATTTGGATTGTCTGCCAGGATCAACGCTGCCACACCCGCTACAACTGGTGATGCCATAGACGTTCCGCTCATGCTGCCAAAATAATTTCTTGGTAAAGTTGAATAAATATCCCGCCCTGGTGCTGTTATATCAATATCCCCATAGTTTGAAAAAGATGAAATCGTGTCATCATCGTCTGTTGAACCAACTGAAATAACATTCGGATAAGAAGAGGGATAATGTGGTTCATCAGTATCTTCATTCCCAGCAGCTGCTATGACCACAACACCCTTCGTATACGCATATTGAACAGCGTTATTAAAAAGGTCGCTAGAGTAATAGCCTCCTAAACTCATATTAATAATGTCCGCGCCATGATCTACAGCGTAATAGATTCCATCGATAACATCTGATGTGCTTGCATAGTCACCATCAAAAACATCGATTGGCATAATTTTTGTATAAGGTGCTACACCGGCAACTCCAATTGTATTATTGATGGAAGCTCCAATAATGCCAGCTACATGTGTACCATGTTCGTCTGGCGTCAGTGTATTTGGAGATTTAGCAATCATGTCATAAGGAGAAACAATTCGATTTACTAAGTCTTTCTGTTCTAGGTCAACCCCTCCATCAATAACAGCAACCACTACACTTGAAGCACCTTTTGTTTTATCCCATGCTCTATCCGTTTCAATTGTTTTATGATGCCATTGGTAGCTGAAATAGTTGTCATTTGGCGTATACTCTTTTTTGATCAAATAGTCAGGCTCTGCATATTCGACATCTTCTCTGCTTCTCAACTCTTTAATGTATGTATGTATGTTTTTATCCTTTGGCACATCCATAGTAACGATTTCTTTGTTCTGGTTTACTTGATTTTCTAATGATTCATATCTGAAAAGACCCGCTTTTTTTGCAGGTTCTTTTAGTTTTACGATGACTCGGTCTGGAACTTTTGTATTGATATTTAACTTTGTATTTGCTGTTGCTCCAAGCACTGTTTCAGGAAAACTGAATGGAAATGCAAATAAACCTACAAACATGAACAGAACGATGAGTCGTTTCATGAACAATCCCCTTTTTATAGATACATAGATTTAGATAACAACCAATATTATACATATATAATACTATATTAATAACGTTTTTACCTTTATGAAAATAAAAAAAGGTAATAAATCCTCTCATTTCTCTCTACTAAAATAGATCATAATCTGACGATAATTAATTTCTGTATTCAGGGGTTGAAACTCCCTCAGATATTTTCCCTTAATATTACAATTATGATACAGATATTATATTTTCATTAAACTTTTATATACCAACTATTTCGACAACCTTCGACTCCTTTTTCAGTTTTCTAATGCTAAAGTAATAGTGTATGACTAATTTGAAAGGATCGTGATGTAATGCCGGTTAAACAATCGTTTAAAAGTTTACTAGCCTCTTCCCTTGCAATTGGGCTGATTTCTTCTCAGTTAACGATGCCTGCTTTTGCACAATCAAAGGATAAACATGAGACTAAGCAGCAAAAAGACAAAACGTATAAGTTGTCGATTATGCATACGAACGACACACATGCACATATCGACAATGTTGCAAAATTAGCTACAGCTGTTAAAGAAGTTCGAGCAGCAAAACCAGATTCCCTATTATTGAGTGCTGGTGATGTGTTCTCAGGTACACTTTACTTTAATGAATTTAAAGGACAAGCTGATCTCGAGTTTATGAACCTATTAAAATACGACATGATGACGTTTGGAAATCATGAATTCGATCTTGGTGCAAGTCCAGAAGGTCACCAGGCATTAGCCGATTTCGTAAAGAATGCAAAATTCCCCTTTGTAAGTTCCAATGTTAACTTTTCAAAAGATGACAAGCTTAAAAACCTTTATAAAGGCTATTCTTTAAAATACAAAAACGGAAACATCTATTCAGCTATGATTAAAAAAGTGAATGGTGAAAACGTAGGGTTTATCGGGCTAACGACAGAGGAAACAAAAGACATTTCTAGCCCTGAGAATGTAAAATTTGAAAACTATATTAGAGAAGCAACAAAAGATGTAAAGCTATTAGAACTGTTAGGCGTAAATAAAATCGTTGCCGTTACACACCTTGGCTATGATGATAATCCTGAGTATGACAATGACTTGAATCTAGCAAAATATGTGGATGGAATTGATGTCATCGTTGGCGGTCACAGCCATACACAGCTGAACGCTCCAGTTGTTGTAACGACTGATGAAAAAGGCAAAAAGAAAGATCCGACTGTTATTGTACAAGCGTATCAATACGAAGAATACTTAGGAACATTAGATGTAGAGTTCAATAAAAAAGGTGTAGTGACTGGACAAGCTGGTCAGTTGATCAAGTTAGCTGACAAAGCGGATGATCCTGAAGCAGCACAGCTTTTGAAAAAATACTCGAGCAAAATTGCTGAACTGAAGAACAAACCAACAGGCGGTGTTGCTGCAAAAGCATTGGCAAACCCTCGCGGGGATACCGGAGTTAGTGTACGAAGCAGTGAAACAGAACTTGGAAACTTAATTACGGACGGAATGCTTGATAAGGCGAAAGACTTTAATCCGAATATAGTGGCTTCTTTCCAAAACGGAGGAGGAATCCGTGCGCCAATCGACCAAGGTGATATCACCTATGGAGACGTTTTAACAACACTTCCATTCGGAAACACGTTAGCGACCATGAAACTTACAGGATCAGAAATTAAAACAGCTCTTGAACATAGCGTGAGTCAAGAACCGAAAGAAAATGGCGGATTCCTGCACATGTCAGGTATGAAGCTGACATACGACAGTACAAAACCCGCTGGAAATCGTGTTGTTACGATGGAATTAAAGAACGCAGATGGAACATTTACACCACTTGATTTAAATAAAGAGTATGTAATCGCAACAAATGCCTTTACTGCTAAGGGCGGAGACGGATTCACCGTTTTCCAAAATGCCTATAATCAAGGCCGCGTGACAGACTTAGGTTTATCCGACTGGGAAAACTTGCGAGATTATGTAGCTGAACTAGGAACGGTTAATCCACAAATCGAAAAACGTATTGTGGATGTGGCTAGACCATAATCAGTTAACGTACGAAAAATCCCGGAAAAAATCCGGGATTTTTTTATTTATTGTTTTTACTCTTTAATCAATCCAAATTCTTTAAATACAGCTAAACGATTCAAATATTCCCATTTAACAGTTCCATCTAGAGCAGTCCCACTTGAGTGATTAGGAGCATTTTGACCTGAGGTTCCTGCAACAACACATTTATAAACAAATCCATTTGCATTTACTACATCATTTGAAGAATAAGAAGTGTTCGATTTCCACGGATTGTTATTAACTTGACCAGACTGTGTGCATACCCATCCTAAATAACCTCCAGCTGCCGGTACTGCGTTATAAATAAGCTCTCCTTTTGAAAAAAGTCCACCTGTTGGCATTTGTAAAGAATGGGTCAAAGGATCATATAATTTATATCGAGGTTGATCAGGTAGAGTTAAATTTATATTAGTTGTTTTATTTTTTGTGATGTAAGCCTCCCACACCTCAGTATCACTCTTAAAATAAGGGATTGTTATAATGCTGCTACCTTTATATTCAATGACATTTCCGATTACAGTCGCGATAATGGCATTTGTAACATAGTTATTATCAAATAGCGATTCAATGTTGCTATTATTAATGACAAACTGGCATTCACGAAAGCCAACTTTTACTCCTTCTGTTACATTGGACATTGCCTGGAAGAAATACGATAAAGTTGAGGATTCAAAATAGCATTTAACAAAATTCATATCATTTTTTCTTTTCTCGCTGTTAACACATGTTGATTGAACGAGGGAGTTAAGAATTCTACAGTTTTCAAATCGCACGTTATGAAAGTGCTGCAGGTTTCGGAGTCTGCAATCGGTGAATTGGCAACCCTGAAGAGATACAGTTTTGGGTTCAGTTGAATTAATCGTTAGAAGGAGATTTTTAAATTGGCAGTTATTAAAAGAATTCGAAAAATGAACCTCTGGTTGAACTTGATCAATCGGATCAGCATAGAAAATACAATCACTAATCGGATTTGCAGCTTTTAAAATAGCACCGCCTACAACTAGCTTGATTATATTATTTTTATAAACCGCATTTCCTAAAGAACCTATAATATTTTTAAAGTAGTTCTCTGAAACGACTGTATCATAACTGGAGTTCTCAACATTAAAGCTGCCTTCAATATAATTATTTGTAATGCTTACAAACGCATTTTTTTGACCAGCAGCACCAAACAAAAGTACCCCAGCTCTCCTCATATAATTACCTCTGATGGAAGTAAACTCTTGGTCGTAAACTACAATGCCAGAGCCACTCATATTAGTAATCACATTGTTTTCAATAAAAACTGAGTACCCTCTCGTTAAGATCCCATGGAATCCTCCTGTTATTAAATTATCTCTAATAATACTGTTATCTCCATAAGAATCTTCTTGGTTGATTGCATACTTCGTAGAATCTGGAAACTCCGGGATCCCGTCTAAAAAATTCGTACCCGCTTTACCATTATCCCGAATACGATTGTTTTTAATAATGCAGTAGGTACCCCCCATAGTAATCCCACCACGGTGGCCATCAAAGATTTCATTAAACTCCACTACATTATGAGCAGGCATCCCCCCAAAGTTGGTAAAGATATTAAGATTCCGAGCTGGATCTGTTTCATTTCTAAAGATAAATTTAATCTTCTTAGCTTTCTTAGGAATAGAGATTGGAAAGAGGACCCGCATATTGGTTGTCCGTCCTATAAATTCATTTGTTTCTGTATAAAAAGCCACATTAAATTCTTTATTATTAAGACTCGTTTGTCTAGAATAGCCTTGTCCTGAGAGAGAAATCACACTGAAATCCACCTCAGGCACAGGAACAAAGTCAGTAATGATACTATTAGTAGAAGCAATGACTACCCCATTTGCATCGATATCACCTAACACAGGTTTACCAGGAATAGTTCCTCTAATCCATCCAACGGAAGTGAAGTTCACATTATCACCAGCAAACCCGCTTATTTCACAATGACTTAAAGAACAATACGAAGCCCCATAAGTGAAAGATACTCCATACGTGTGTTCTACCCATTTTTCGTTTGGATCTTTAAAGCTCCGTTCATACATGTCTCCAATTATTTTCCCGTTGGTTAAATGGGCGTTTTTTACTTGGTGAAACATAAACGAGACCCCAGCAAACTGATAAACAGCACCAGTCGTTCTGTCATCATATGGAGACTTATTATCTGAATCATACATTACTTTTAAAGTTGAACCATTTAGATTAAACGTAATATCGTCCACTAAATAGATAGATAAGGGATAACAAAGCGAATAATCACCCTTCGGCAATACGACTAGCGTATATTTTTGATCATGAGCATACTTTAATGCCCTATTTATTCCCTGAATGTTTTTATAAGCTCTACGGTAGTCTTCCTCTTTGTATGGTTTATGAGGAAACCCCTTTGTAATTCCCCACTTCTCCAAGTCGATCACATATGTTCCAAATCCGTATCTTTCTGAATATATTTTCTCAGCCAAATTTTGCTCTTTATTAATAAAAACAGAGTCAGCAATCGTGACCGGAAAAGAAAGATTTCCTGCACCATCTATTATTTTTTTTATTTTTCCGTCCATAAATTTTCCCCTTCCTAATTTCCAACGAAAATACTGCCATGTATAACTAGTGCAGGGGAATTATTTAATAAATCCGTTACATAATTAGCAGCAGGTTTATTTGTAAAATCATAATCAGATTTCAGAATAAGGTCACCGCGCCCATTTCTTGTATATAGCCTTACTCGGAATAAGAGACCTTGCATAGTTGTTGTGTTATTTTTACTTGCAAATATGTTAAATTGATCAGTAATTCTTTTCTCCTCCAACCCTTCAATCCGGACGTTAACAATCTCTCCGGAAGGAATGATTCCATAGCTTGTACTCGGTTCATATTTACCATTCACATATAAATCACACCAAGAACGACGGTAGCTCGCACCATTGTGCTGTGTATAGATCTGGATACCAGAGGCTAATCCTTCGATGAGATAATTACTCCATGAATTAACCTTGGGGGTCAAGCTACATATAATTTCCATCGCATCAAATGTTATCGGAGGAGTTTCTACGTAATCGCTTCCTCCCCTAAGTGATAATACAAAATCTCCTTGTGTCACTGCTATAATGGAGCGACCAATCGATCTGGAAATTCCGCTTTTAGTTATTACTTTGAAGGTATATTGGGTTGAACTCATTAATTGTGTAATTTCAAAAGAATTTTCTGATGTAGTACCTGCAAGAGTATCACCTGCAAAGACGAGATATTCCAATGGATATAAATTCCTTGGGTTCGATTTCCAAGAAAGAGTGATAGAATTCTTCGTGACCTTAATTGTTTGAAGTTCAATTACATCTAATGGTATGAGATACTCAATAGATTCGTTAATACTGTAATCTTCCAATTTTAAAGAATTGCCTTCTATATTCAATGTCTCTGCTTGCCACTTACCATCAGAAAAAACTAAAACATCCCTATCTTTTAATTGAATAGGGTTAATTTCGACATCTATTAGATTGGATAGACTATGATTATGAGTACCATTTGCTTTGCCATTCCAAGTTTCTTTTTCAGCATCACTCACGAATCGATGCATACTATCTTCCGTTATCATACTAGCTGGATGTGACTCTGGATGCGTATATTCGTTACTTACTTCTTCTTCATTGTCTATGGTAAGTTTGTTTGAGGAAGAAATACCTAATCTGTCGAGAGAGGATTTATTAGAATGTGAATGGGATATCGAGGATAAGTTATCAATCGCTGTTTCGTGAACAGTGAGTTTGCTTATATCTATAGTAGATTCAGAACCAGATTGTTCTAGTTTGTCTAAAGTTGTCTTATTCGCATGAGTGTGTTTCTCTTGATCCAATTCATTTATTTCAGTTTGCAGTTGTTCAACTTCACTTTTGATTACACTGTCATCATAAACGATAAATTCTGTGTTATTTATCGTGATCTTTCCATTTTTATTTGTATCATTGACTGACATATACAGCCCCCTTACTAGTTTAAGGACTTGTACGTTTTTCCCTTAATTTCATAAATAAAGGAAAAGTTAAATTGTACTACTACTAATTTATGCAAATCTAGTAATAATGTGATTAATAAAAACCGATAAAGCCTAATAAAAAAAGGGTTTATTTGGAATAAATTATATTGATTAGTTCCAAATCTGAATCTACAATAAAAAAGAAAAGGAACACATTTCCAAATAAGTATCCTATACGTCATGTTAAGCAAAAGAGGAGAAACATAAGTATGAAAGAATCATATTTTCGCCGTAAATTGTTCGCACCGTTAATCTCTGCGATAATCTTGTCTGTGCTTATGGGATTGACTTCCATGTTTAATGGAGGAAACCTAGGATTCAGCTTTATCTTTTGGAGTTTTTTCTATTTCATGTACACATGCATCATTATCCTAGTTTATGGGAATCTAATTTCTTCTCTTATAGAATTTTTCTTTAATAAATGGGGTAGAGAAGATAAATTTACAAGGTCATTCTATATTTTGCTTCACGGGGTTTTTGGAATCATAGTAGCACCTCTTCTTTCAGCACATTGGAGCCTTGCTATCTTTGGAGGAACCGCTGCTATTATATATGGTTTTTTGGATGTCTGGATGTTATCCCGGTTTAAACGAGGTCAAGGTTTAGGAAGACTCCCCTTGAATTTAGCAAGTATGTTTCTTGTAGTTTCGCTTATTCTTGTTATTTTTGGAGAATAACTTAGAAGGATTAATAACAAAGGGAACTTCAAAATAAGAAGTTCCCTTATTAAATATATCAAAACTAAAAAGAACCTATCACTAAAAAATCGTACCTGTCACCTTATCTTTCACAAGCAATAAGATCTTTGTCTCGATCACTTTTTTTATTTGCTTCATAGAGATTCTTAGAAACATACGGCTTATATTTCGTTTTTCCACCTTTATTTTTTACATTGGCTGCTTTTGCAACTCCACCTTTGTAAACTTTGTTTAATTCCGTACAATTTTTATATGTTTTTGCTTTTGGTGCGGCTGCTTCAGAAGGTGATGAAGCCACCCCTAAAACGACACCTGCAGACAGTAAAATTGGCAGTATTTTTTTCATAATTTATTTCCTCCTATTTTCTAAACTATTTATTAATCCACAAAACACCCTCAGCTTTTTCTTCAAAATAAGAAGCAAGCCCGGTTTGCTTTAAGAATGTTACTGGAACATATACATTTTTATTAATCATTTTCGGTCTAACGCTTAACGTAATTTTCTTTCCATTAACGGTAGCTGTGTTATTTCTGAGTGATGCCGAAACTTTTCTGGTCCCATCAACGATCGCAAAGCTTTGAGATGACCAGTAGTATGTGTATTTCATGTTATAACGCTTTGTTAAACCCGAAATTGGAACATAAAGTGTGCTCCCATCTC
Source organism: Fictibacillus barbaricus (assembly GCF_031457135.1). GTDB lineage: Bacteria > Bacillota > Bacilli > Bacillales > Fictibacillaceae > Fictibacillus > Fictibacillus barbaricus_A. The sequence goes on from NZ_JAVDWA010000003.1 coordinate 476,189, forward strand.
TGATAATGGATGCACCTAGACTTTGTACCTTACCAGAAGTTATGGGTGTAATTCCGTTTTTGTAACTGATCGTTTCTTTTACATTGACATAGTCTTCTACAACATATCCCGTATAGCTGCCAATCTTCACCTTAAACCATTCTCCAGTTTTACCGAGAATCGTCACTGATTGATTCAGTTTTCCTTTCGTCAAACTTGCTGAATCAGTTGTCGCAGTTTTACGGATATTAACGCCTTCATAATTGATTGTTCCTGTTACTTGTAGAGCTGTGGTTGGTATCGTCGTGGTTTTATCGTTTTGAATCACAGTGCCAGGATAGTAGAATTTAAGAATATCCCGGAATCCCAAGTCTTTACTTGCCATTGATTCAGCACCATATTGACTCAAGCCAACTCCATGCCCATATCCTAAAATCGTTAGTTGATAATCAGTGGTTGTCATTTTAACAGCAGATACATATTTGCTTTTTAGACTGAGAGCATATTTTATTTGATCAGCGTTAAGCGTCACTTTTTTATACAAGCGTTTAACAGAACCGGATGTGTCCTTCACTACTTGTCCAGAACTATCCTTTGCAAAATATGTGATATTAAAGTCACCCTGTTTCATGCGTTTTCCTGATGTTCTTTCCTTTGCCAGAGTAAAAGAGTTGATACTTACAATCTTTGCTGATTGACCAGCTGTAAGAAAACGTTTCTTTAATTCATCAGCAAGCTTCGTATCCTTTTCTTTTGCGTGATCCCACCATTGATCTGGATTTTTTAAATCCAGCCCCGTTAAAGTGGTTTGCGTTTTATAGAACTTTCCACTTGATATCCTTTTGGGATCGTACGGATCAGCTTTTGCTGGAAAATAAGGTAACTTAACCGCGTTATAGGACGGCCATGCACCTACATTTGTTTCGGAATACCCACCATTTGAGGAAGAAAATAACGATTCTATTAACGTACCATTGTAGGTTAGTACTTTTCCTCTTGTTTCATAGGCAGCCTTTATGGAATCATTGTAATATTTGCTATAGCCAACGTAACGCTGAAAGGATGCAGTATCGTTAGCTGACCGTTTTAAGCTTATGGCATACATGACGTATGTTCTAGCAGCGATTGCCTGTGTCCGAAGTGCATGAAGTTTGAATGCTGAACCCATCTCACCAGGAACAACACCTTTTACATATTCTTCTACAGGAAGTACATTTACAGGTCTAATGTATTTCGATTGTTCAATCGTAAACTTAATTGTTCCTACATACGTTCTCTCAACTTTACCGAAAAGGGTTGTAATATTATTCGGTGAAACAGAACTAGGTTTTAAAGAAAGCTCTTTTCCTTTTGTGACTACTTTACTACCATCATAGAGTAAAAGATCACCATTAGAGAGTTTAACTGTGTATTTTCTACCTGAGGTTAATGTTCTTCCGCTAACCGACTCTTTGAAGCTGCCTTTACTTATAAAAGAGAGCGACGAAACATTCTGTATATCTTCTTTTAATAAAACAGAAACATTTGTATCCGATGCGACGGCTGTATTCGGTTGTGTAAAAAGAATGGAACTGAATACTACCAGCACAGCAATAAAACCAATGGACCACTTTCTCATAAAACACCAACTTATCCTATTATTTACAAAATATAGTATAGCAGAATAATAGGATAATAGTAATAGAAAAAAAAAGACGGAATGCCTAAGCATTCCATCTTAAGAATTTATTTTTCTGCACTATAACTGATTGCTGTTCGTGTACTTTCAAGCATACCAGAAGGAGTAATTGAAACATAAACTTTTCCAGCTTTTGTTCCGAGCTGCTTTAAAGAAATGGTTAAGCTTGAACCTTTAGAAGTAGAAGAAGCCAATAGCTTCCCACCGCTTGCTGCGTTATACACATTAATCACATCATTATTTTGCAGATTTGAAATATAAATTGTATCGTTTTTCTTTTTGTTGTTTGTAATTTTCACTTGGCTTGAAGCGAGTGCGTTTGCTTGTTCGCCTTTATAAGAGACTGCTACTCGATCACTTTCTGCTAAACCAGATTTCGTAACACTTACATAGATTTTCCCGCTCTTTGTACCTACCTGCTTAATAGAAAGTGTAGCAGATGTTCCCGTTGAAGTTACAGATGCAAGTAACTTTCCTTTACTGCTCGCATTGTACACCTTCACAACATCGCCTTTAACTAAACCGTTCACAGTAACAGAGTCAGACTTTCCTTTATTGTTATTTACCTTAACGTTAGTTGCTTTAACAGGGTTTGACTTCATATAAAACCTAAAATCATAAGCTTTATTATAAGTATCATAGTCATTTTTAACTACGAAATAATAAGTACCTTTATCTAACCACACTTTTGAGTAGGAGTAACCTGATACTAGTTCGTCATCATTCGTATAAAAATACGTATATACCCCACCATTACTGTTCTGGATATGTCCATACCACTTTGCTCCTGGCAGTTGTTTAAAAGCCAACGAAACATTCCCGCTAGTAGGTACTGTAATCTTGTACACATCTGTATCATCAGAGTGCGAAATTCTTCCAGTATACGTATTATTAAGTTTTGTAACAGTTGCTGATGTTAAACTATCGTTGAATTCTTTTTCATAAAAAGGACTCGCCTTAAAGCTGGCTCTTAATTTATAAGGATGATCATAAGCATATTCTGAATTGCTTACTTTTATATAATATGTTCCTTTGGGTAATCCCACTTGAGTAGTAGCATTTCCACTTACAAGTTCACTGCTGTCTGTGTAAAACCAATCGTAGATACTGCCTGTACTATTTTGAATGTGTACATACCACTCCGAACCCGGCAATTGGTTCAAAGATAACGTTACGTTACCGTCAGAAGGTAGTGTGATTTTGTAGATATCATTATCATAATAATCTTTAAGGCTGCCATTATAAGTTTGATTTAGTTTAATTACGTCTGCAGAAGTTAAATTATCATTGAATTCCTTCTCATAGTAATCACTTGCTGTATAACTTACTTTAAATTCATAAGGTGTTCCATAAGAATCGCTATCATTTGCTATTTTTATGTAATATGTACCTTTTGGTAATCCTACTTGCGTAACAGCATCTCCCTCTACTAATTCACTATCGTCTGTAGTAATACTTTCGTAGATGGAACCATTACTATTTTGAATGTGCCCATACCAGCTAACCCAAGATTTTTGTTTCATAGTAAGCTGGATATTGCCGTCTTTTGGCAAAGTAATCTTATAGAAGTCAGCGTCATAAGAATCTCTTATTCCGCCTTTATAGGTTTCATTTAGATTAATCGAGTTCGCAAAAGTGATACTGTCATTGAACTCTTTCTCGTAATTATTGCTTGAGGTAAAACTTGTTTTAAATTGATACTGTTTCCCATAAGCATCGCTTTCGTTTTTAATCCTGATATAGTATGTCCCTGCTGGTAATCCCACTTGTGCTTCAGAATAACCAGACACTAGTTCGCTGGAATCTGTATATAAATATTCATAGTTATTACCATTCAAATCTTGTATTTTGGCATACCATTCTGCATCTGCCTGATTCTTTACAGACAAAGTGACATTCCCTGGACTAGTCAATGTGAATTTATAATAGTCCTCATCGTAATAATCTGTTACAGTTCCATAATAAGTCTTATTCAATTGAATTTGGACTGCTTCACTTACACCTGCTTGAACATAATGGTTATGTCCTACAAATAATACTGAAACAAGCATGAAAATAAATAACGTACTACTCTTTAAAATCCCCTTCAACTACCTCATCCTTTCAAATATGTAAAAACAGTATTATTTTACAGTATTTTCATTTAAATGGGTATAGTTTCCTGATATATTTTTACTATATATTTGGTAATTTTTAAAAATTAAATAATAAAAAACCCATCTTTTAAGGATGGGTTAATTTATTAGAAATCAAAGCTAAATGTTTTTCCGTAGCTGAATGAACTTAATAGATTTCCTTTAGAATCGATCAAAAATGAATCAACACCCGTCTTTTCTTGAGTGGCCCAGCTCGTTTTCCCAGTTTTTAATTCAAAACGATACAATTGGGAACCCGAATCATAAGTATCTATTCCAAGATAAAGGTGTGTATTGGTCAGTAGCCAATCTGAATTCCACATCCCTCCGGTTTCAATGGTTTTAGACCATTTCTTTATACCATTGGAAATTGCAACTAGACTCTTTTCATTTTTTACAAAGACCATTCCTTGTTGATCTATCTTAAATTCAGGATACCCCTGTACTTTGTAACTCCATTTCTTCTTACCATATAGATCTTCAGCAACTAAATTACCTTTCCCATCCAAATAATGGAGGATGCTGTTACTTCCAAGTTGTGGTTTAAATGCATTCTTCTTTAGCCATTTAACTTTTCCTTTTGAAGAAATCGCGTATAGCATAACAGTATCGTCCATTGTAATGGCATCATTATATAATGTTCCATTCTTATCGATTTGAATATCGCTAATTAAAGTATCCCCAGCTAGCTTTACCTTCCACTTCAGCTTCCCTTGTGGTGTAAGTGCATATAAATAAGAAGAATTATACGGTCCATACATTTCTGTGTAATTTCCTTGTCCAAAGTATATGGTTCCATCCTTTCCAACCACAGACTTTGAAGGAACTCCACCCGTTACGTTATACTGCCAGATTTTATTCCCCTTTTCATTGATCGCTAAAATTGCTCCATCACGATAATTATCTTTGCTAAAACTTGCATAAACCGTTTTATTGCTTGATGCTGCAGGAAAATAAGCTGGGAATATTCCCTTAGCTGCTATGTAGTTAAATTTCATTTTCCCTGAAGAAGTGAGTGCAGTAATACGACCATATTCTGGTCTTGAAAAAACCTCATAAACAGATCCATCTGCTCCGAGTGATAACTTTGCACTGCAGTATTCTCCGCAATTTTTATTATTAGGATAATAAAAGGTAGATTTCTTTACTGCTGCACTTGAAACCGTTGGATTTAGTATAAAAGAAACCATAAGTAGTGCAAGGATAAGCATTTTCTGAGTTGTACTCATATGTAATAACCCCTTTTTTGCAATATATTTATCTTACTTTTTTCCTATTAAAATGGCAATATATTGTTTTTATGAAGCGGGAAGAAAAAACAAAAAAGCACCCAGATCATTAAGAGTCTGGGTGCTTCATTGTGTTTAATATACTAAGCTTTTTGAAATAGAATATTCTCTTGTATTTCTTCCCACGTCATATATAAGCGAACAATATCTTCTTCAATAAGCTGAGAACCACTTTGTACCTCAATGAATTCTAGATCTGTTAATGCTCGAATTGCATGTTTATCCCCAGATTGAATTTGTAACACATCACCTGGTTTCACAATACGAAGTTTATCATTTAAGACAAATTGACCCTCACCTTTAATGATAGTCCAAACCTCATGACGGTAGTCGTGTAATTGATAGCTTAGGTTTTTACCCGCTTTTACACCTATACGCTTCGTTAAAACCTCTTTATCTTCTTCAAATTTTGTGTAATCTAACACACGATACCATCCCCAACGACGTTCTTCATACATTGGACGATTATTAAAATCACCGACCAATTCTTTTATGCGAGGACTTGCTTCTTTATCAGATACAAGAATCCCATCTGGACTAACTGCAACTATTAAGTTAGAAGCACCTAATACTGTAACAGGAATATCTAATTCATTGATTAAATGGACATTTTTACTATCTTTACTGATAATACCTTTACCAATTTGAGTAGTTGCCATTTCTTCTGTTAATGTATTCCACGTACCTAAATCTTTCCAACTATCATTAAAGGGTAGAACTATAACTTTTTTTTCTTTTTCAACAACTTCATAATCAAAACTTATTTTCGGTAATAAATGATAAACTTTATAAAGTTCATCGTACATTGTGGGAAGGTTCAATTCTTTTAACTTTGAAATAATAAATTTTAATTGAAATGCGAATACACCACAATTCCAAAGTCCATTTTGTTCTATTAATTTTTTTGCCTGAAGTTCAGAAGGTTTCTCTTTAAAATAATCTACTTCAAAAGAGTCTTTATTTTTACAAATTTTTTTAGGGATAACATATCCATACTTTTCTGAAGGATATGTAGGTTTAACACCAATTAAGGCCAATTTAGCATCAGCTTGTTTTAACTGAATTTCCATTTCCCTTATTTTTTCGAAAAAACTAATATTTACAAAAGGATCAACTGGTAAAATACAAACAGTTTCCTCTAAATCTATTTTTTGGACTGAATAAAGGTGAGAAGCTGCAAGAGCAATCGCAGGAAATGTATCTCGCCTTTCTGGTTCAACGATGATAGCTGTCTCCGAGCCTATTTGATTACAAATTATTTCTTTTTGTGATTTACTTGTAGAGATAATTGCATTTTTTACAAGATTAGCTGTTTCTAATTGTTTCCATACCCTTTGAATCATTGACACATTAGTATTGGTTTCATTTTTCAAAACTTTTAAAAATTGTTTTGAACGTGCATCATTTGACAGTGGCCATAAGCGTTTACCAGATCCACCAGATAATAATATTAACTTCATGTTATGATTCAGTCCTTAATATAAATAATTTTTCTTCATTATTTTTTTTTTCAAAATCTTCATTGAAAATCATTAGGCACTTATTTTCATCTTCCCACCAATTAAATTTTAATAGTTCATTAATTACTTCTTCATCAAAACGATATTTGATAATCTTTGCTGGATTCCCACAAACTATTGCATATGGAGGAACATTTTTAGTAACAACAGCATTTGCAGCTACTACAGCACCATGCCCAATATGAACCCCTCTTAAAACCATTGCTCCACGCGCTATCCAACAATCATTTCCAATGATTGTTGGATTTTTTTGCTGTACTATATCTTTATCTTTTTTTATAATTCCATAAAGTGAATAAAATGATGCAGGACTTGTAGAAATGAAATTCATAGGATGTTCACCAAGACCAATTGAAGTATTTGAGGCAATTGAACAATAGCTACCAATCTCGCCTGATTCGATATAAGCATTTTTATTTATTACAGTATAACCTCCAATTTTCACTCCTTTTTTTATTTCAACATATTTATCAATTCTAACTTTTTTGCCTATAATTACACTTGGATCTATTAAGTTGCTGTATATTTCAGATCCATTTTTAAATTTATATTTAGATTTCATCCAATTAAACTGTATATTACTTTTAAATTTCTTTAAAAATGATTTTGTTATATTAATTAGCATTAATAAAAAGCAATTTAAATAAAACATTATACATCAACTTCTCTTTCATCTTTTTTATTAAATAAACTTAAAAATAATTTCAAGTTAATAATTTTGAATTTAATACATAATAAAATATACATAATAATAAAAGTTAAGAAAGAAATTAATAGTTTAATAGGAGGAAAATCCAAATGATAAAATGCTAGTGTTGGTAAAATAGCTACAAATGATATTAATAATATTTGGAGTAAAAACTTAAAAGGAATTAACTGGACGATTTTAATTTTCAATTCTTTTTTTATAAATTTCAAATATAATATTGCCATTATTATTGTAGAAATAACAGTTGCTATTGAACATCCAATAGGACCTAGAGAATCTATTAATAAAAAATTTAAAATAGTATTTATAATCAAGAAAGCTAATGCTACATAAAAATTAATTTTAGTCCTGCCAATAGCCTGAGTTATAGTTCCATAAGTCATAATTCTTAATGGTGTAACAATCATATAAATTCTAAAAAATAATATACTTCCAAGGAATTTTTTTCCGTATAAAAATAAAATAATAAATTCTGCATAGAAAAAACTAAATAAAAAAATGGGCAAAATAAAAATAGCATTATTTTTTATTGCTTCCGTCCACTCAATTGATATTTCCTTAAATTTACCTTCCCTATACAGTACAGATATTATTGGAATTAGAATTGTGCTTGTAGAAGTAATGAGGGTATTAACAAAAGGAATCTCAGTTGCACCTGCTATATATATGGCATAATCAGTAGGCGAATACAATTTAGAAACAAATAATTTATCAATCTCCCATCCCCAGTAACCAATAGAAGAAGTTATTGCTAAAGTTCCGGCATATTTAATCTGTTTTTTTAACATAATTAAATTGAACTTCTTTTCACTTTTGTAAGTAAAAAGTTTGATTTGAACAAATATCGCAACTAAAAATGCCTGAATAATTAATGCGATTATTAGTATCTTAATATCGTTAAAAAATATTTGGCTGCCTACAACAAATAATAAATATAATAATGATTCGCATATTGAAAATATTGCTGCTGATTTACTCTTGTTAAAAGATACTAGAATATTTACGTAATGACTTGATAACAATTTGAGTAGAGGATAAACAGAAAATAATCTTATTAATTGGTTATTCAATCCTGTATCTCCAAAAAACTGTGAAATGTAATCCGCATTAAAATAAATAATAAAAAATAAAAATAAACCTATACAAAGTAATAAAAAATTTGATTGTTGTATTATATAATAACTTTTTAATCTATTAGATATATTAAGTGGAATATAGTATAAAATACTTGCGGAAATTCCACTGGTAATAGGGGTACAGAAAAAACCAAAAAGTAAAAAAAGCTGACCAAATAATCCTCTACTTTCTAAATCTAATGTCCGATTTAAATATACTCCAATTAAAAAAGTTACTAATTGAGCTATCGCTCCTGCAAAGAATAAAGTGAAAATCTGTTTTTTTATTTTTATCATAAAATACTTCCTAATTAATATTTCATAGATATTTTCAATTATTTATTTTTATAATTAATTTTTCTAATTCATCTGCTATCATTTTATGTCCTAATTCACTAAAGTGAATTCCCTCAGGTATTACACGGTCAATAGGAAGTAGATCATTCACCTCTAATATTAAACTGTTTGTAAGTTTTGCAACATCATAAATAATTTGGTTAAAGTCTTTTATTCTTTTTTTACTGCCTGGTAGAACTTTTTCAACTCTGTCATTAATATTTGGAATAGTTAAAATAATGCAGGTTGCATTGGTTTCTTTTTTAATTTCATTTATATATATTAATAACATTCTCTTAAAAAACGGACCTGTACTCCATCCTCCTAATTTAAGTGATTTAATTAAAAAGGGTCTAAATAAATTTAAAATTCTTCTTACTAGTGAAATGCATTTTGCTAATATAAACTGATTTATAGTTAAATATGTTTTAGATTTAATATACAACCAATCATCCAATTTTTTAGGTAACAATCTAGTACAAGCTTCATTAATTCCATAGTTTAAGATAACAACTGAAGGATTATGAGAAATAATTTGATTGTCAATATTTCTATAACCATGTGAAATTAAGGTAGCACCCTGACTCTGATTGATGCATTTTACAAATAAACCTTTTTTACTCATTTGTTTTTCTATTAATATGGGGAATGGTTCGCCGACAGAAGGTCTTACCCTTAAGGGAACAGAATTTCCAACGATTACGATATTCATCTAGCCATATCCCTTCTAATAATAGATTGATAAATGCCTTCTACTCTTTGAGCAATTGATTTGTAACTAAATTGGTCCTCAAACTTTTTTCTAATGACTTTTCTTTGATATCGTCCCTCTTTTAAGTTAATAATTGCAAGTTCCACAATGTTATGATCGTATAATGATTTCATCTTTACTCCTGAATCAATATCAACTAAGTTCCCTACTATCTCATTATCTGCTACTATAATTGGTAAACCACAAGCAAGACCCTCAAGAATTGAAATAGTAGGGGAAATTGGCCATATTCCAATATCTGCTGCATTAAAGTACATGTATAATTCATCTGTAGTTACTTCATCCATAAATAAAACTTTATTTTTAATATCCTTAATACTAGACTTTAAAATGGATAAATAATTTTTATCTCCCTTACCTACTAATAACAATTTCACTAGATACCCTTTATTTAATAAATATCTAACATTATTAAAAATTTCTTCAATCCCTTTGGTCTTTGTAATTTTCCCACTAAAAACAAGTAAGATTTCATCATATGCAATATCCAATTTCGCTCTAATTGCTTCTCTAATATTTTTGGAAAAGTAATATTTTTCAGAATCAGCTCCTAATGGAATATAAATTGAATTTTTACACTTGAATTTTTCTTCCAAGAACTGCTTTGTTTGGACTGTCATCGAAAATATGTTTGAAGCATCATTTAATATTGGTTTCATAAATCTCTTTCTAAAAATAAAATAATCGAGTTTATTAAAAAAGCTGCCACTATGATATTCATGAATATCTACAACATAAGAGATATTATGACTTTTAGCATATTTTCTTATTGCTAAACCATAGAAACCTTGACGCGGTTCATGAACATGTATTATATCGGGTTTTAATTTAGTTAATATATTTTTAACTCCTCCAAACAATATAAAATCTCTAAATTCAACCCATGTTTTAAGCCTATGAACATTTATACCATCAACAATATTACTACCTGTTATCCGAAGCCTATCTTTTTTCGAAATATTAGGAAATGGCCAAATTAGATTACTAGTTATTACATGCACATTATGACCCTGTTTTACTTGTTCTCTAGCTAAATAATATTCCTCATAACCGTACTCTGGTTGAAAGTAACCAATAACATGAACTATACGCAAATTAGCACCTCTATTTGTAAATACTTACTAATTTTTCATATGCTGTTATTGGAGAATAATTATTAACCACTTGGTTTCTCCAATAATTAGGATCTTCTTTTAATGAAGACTTAAGACAATCTAACGAATTATCAGAATGTTCATTGTATTTTATTACGAATTCTTCTTTCCCTACCATCAGTTTCATATCCCCTACATCAGTAACAACAGAGGCTAAACCAGTTGACATTGCTTCCAAGAGTGATAATGGTGTACATTCATATTTTGATATTAAAAAGAAAGAGTCTGCAACCCAATAATAATTTCTTGGATCATTTGTAAACGGATAAAGTCTAACATAATTACTCATATTGTGTTGTTTAATATATGTCTTAATTTGATCTATCATAGAGCCTTCACCGACTAATAATAATAACCATTCATCTGATAAGTATTTCTTTGTTAATTCTAATAATTTTAGTAAATTTTTTTGTTCTTCAAATCTACCTATAAATAGTCCTATCTTTTTGTCTTCTGGTAATAAAAGTTGTTTTCTTAATTTTGCTTTAAAAGTAATTGATGGAATTGAAAAATGGTTATTATCAATCCAATTAGGGATTACTTCCATATCTGTATGGATTCCATAATTATTTTTTAATTTAGAGATTGCTGACTCTGCTACTAATATTACCTCCATTTTTTTATAAGTTCGTTTTAAAATATATTTATATATTCTTATATGTTTAACAGAAGTAGCTAGGTGTAAAGTCGCTTTAAATTTACCTTTTGGGAAGAACAATGAAAGAATTTGAATCCATAAACAAGAAGTAGGATGTGTCAAATTCAAATGAATTATATCCGGACGAATTTTCAAATAAACTTTTAAAAAATTTAGTATGGTCGATAGTGGTTTTTTATTAGAAATAACTTTGCAAATCGTATTTATTTCCTTATCTCCTGAAAAATCACTTTGTATTTCATCATTCATTAAAATATTGAATCTATACTTACTTTTTAATAAATTTATAACCCCAACCAAATATTTTTCAGCACCACCAATTTTTTTTCCATCAGAAATTAGTAATATTGTTTTCATGATTTTTACCCCGTCTATTTTCTTTATTGAAAATTTCAAAAGAAATAAAATAACCCAAACAACCCCAAAATAATAAAACCGGTACATTTTGATACCATGTATGGTTTATAAATAATGACTCAAAGCTAAATAATAAAAACCATGTTAATAATAGGGATTTTATTTGATGTTTAATTTTTATAAGTGCTAAGAACGCAACTATATTAAAAAAAATTGTGAAAAATAAACCAACTGAGTAGATTGAATCTAAGTACCAAGATTCAAAGTTTCCATAACCATTCCCAGTAACCGATAAAAAAAACGGTGAGATTCCAACACCATTTCCAAATATTAAATTACTACCAATTGATTCAATACCCTTACTCAAACCTATTGAATGTCCAATTGATGAACTATCTGAAATAGTAAAAATATTTCGATTAAATGCAGAATTATTTAACACAAACAATGAAACTCCTAATAATAACAAAAAAATTATTGTTAACAATTTTTTAATATTTTTTGCAAAATATTTTTCTTTTCTAATCTTTGGATTAAAAAATATTGTTAACATTGTTAATAATATTAAACCTCCTAAGAAGGAGAGCCAACTTGCACGTGTTATAGTGAGAATGAGCATAATTACATTTAAAATTAATGGCATAATTTTAGTAGTTTGCCCTGTAATTAGCTTATAGTACCAATATAATGCTATTGAACTACACCATGAGCCTAATGCTAAAGGACTTAAAAAAACACTCATCATTCTTGGGAACCCTGCTTTAAAAAAAATAGTCATAGATTCGTTTTCATATAAATTAGAACCAATAAAAATATCTAATCCAAAATAACCAAGTACCTTATGCTTTGTTAAAATATCAAGGAGCCCAACTACAAAAAGTATCCATGTGAAAAATATAATTACTTTATCAATTTCGATTTTATTTATAATGATTAACTTTCTTCCAAGAAAATAGGCTGGAATAAACAAACCAATTCTTAAAAAAGAAATAATTAATACCTGATATCCATATGGGTTTTGAGTCGTAAATGTTTTCAACAGTAAATAAATTAAAATAAAAAACATCATTAAATCTATGTAATAAATGTTTGATAATTGAAGTTTTTCGGGATAGATAATTAATAGCCAGGTTACTAAAATGGGTAAGTAATAAAGACTAATACCTATAAGACTTCCTGGTGAAATTATATTAAAATTCATGGCTAACATTTGAAGAAAATTATTTAATAAAATAAAAATAATTAAAGAATGAATAAAAATTACATTAATTTTAAAAAAATTGATATAAAGAATTAAACAAATTATAAATATTGATGCTTGAAAAGCTTCAATTGGATAAAATCCTATTAGACAGGCTATTATAGAAATTAAAATATAGCTTATTTGTGTATTTTTTAAATCAGAAAACAAGTTTTTCACCTAAATCATTGTTTGTTTTTTAGTTCTTTAAATAATAGGAGGAAAAATTTCGAATCTCTAATAAAATATCTCTTGAACATCCTCTTCGGTTCCATTAAAAATCTATAGAACCATTCTAATCCATTTCTTTGCATCCAATGGGGGGCTCTTTTTATTGTTCCAGCTAAAAATTCAATAGCTGCACCTACATGAATAGATAATGGTATCTTTAATTCTTGATAATGATCAAAAATCCACTTCTCCCCTTTAGGGGCTCCTAGTGATACTAACAAAATATCAGGATTGAATTTTTGTAATTTTTCTTTTATTTTATTTAATTCATTACTATTCGTTTCAAAACCAAATGGTGGAGAATAAAAATCAATTTCTAAATTATTTTTATATAAATCAATAATTTTATTTCCTGCCGTCTGAGAACCTCCAAGTATATAAACTTTATATTTTTTTTCAATTGCCAGTTCTATTAATTTAGGTGTTAGATCTGATCCAGATATTTTTTCAACTATTTTTTTTCTTAATAATTTTGATGTCCAAATCAATGGCATTCCATCTGCAAGAACTAAAGCAGCGTTGTCATAAATTTTTTTGAATTGAGCATCATTATCCAACATTACTATATGGTCAACATTTGGAGTAACGTAGTATGATGGAATTTTATTATGTATAATATTTTCAGTATAATGAAGCACTTGATTAACAGTATAATTATCAATCTTAATATTAAATAAATTAATAGATTTACCCACTTTTTATCACCGTTGAAATAAATTTATTTAAATCTTTTTCTAAAGCTAATAAAGAATATTTATTTAAGTAAGTTTCTCTTCCCTTTAATGCAATACTTTTTAAAATTCCCATATCTTCATATATTTCCTTAAATACTTCTAAAAATTCATCTTGATTATTTGCAATCAAAATATTTTCTCTTTCTTTAAATGCTAACCCTTCTGCACCAATTTGTGTCGATATAACTGGCATTCCTTTTGCAAATGCTTCTAATATCTTTACTCTTAATCCACTACCGATAAAAAGAGGAACTATCAATAAATCACAAAAGCTAAAATATTCATTCACATCTTTCACATAACCTGTAACTGTAATATTTGATATTTGATTTAATTGTATAATTTCATTAGTCGGATTTCCTCCAACAATAAATAAATGAAATTTTTCCTTGTCAAGTTGGCTAAAAACATTTTTAACAAACCATTGAATTCCTTGAGAATTCGGAAACCAGCTCATCGTACCAATAAATAAAAGATTTATTTTTTTTGAATTAACATGATAATTGTATTTAATTAAATCTGTTTCAATACAAATTGGAATGGTTTCAATTTCTTTTTTTATATAATTATTATTTCTCATGTTTTGCAACTCATTTTTATCTCTATCACTTAACGCTATGATGTAATCTAATTCATTAATAGTCTTTTTTTCAAATCTGTATAATTTTATATATTCTAGATATAGGAAAATTTTTTTTACTATTGATTTTTCTTTTTGAATATGTCTTTTTACAATTAATGATTCTACATTATGCTGATCTAGAATTACTGGAAAATCAAATAGTTTTTTATAACGCATCATTTGTAAATGATCAACATATATCACATCATACATATTGTTTTCTTGTAATTTAGTTATTTTATTTTTCATCTTACGCGAATAAAACTTGTTAACTACATAAGGATATTTGCTGAACAAACTTTTAATGAAGGACATTAAAAAAATCTTTTTCGAATGACTTTTTATTAGAATTTTTTCAACTAATGAAATATTGCTGCAATATTCAGAAATTTGATCAATAAACTGTTGTTCATCTTTATTATTAATAAATGAGATAAAATCTATTGTATGATTTTTTGATAATACTTTTAGCGTGTGAAAAGTTTTAATTTTTCCACCATTATCCTGAGGACATGGTAATAACGTTGATATAAAAAGAATTTTCATTTTTGTGTCCTTTATTAAAATGCGTCTTTTGATTTTAAAAGAATTATTACTGTTTTTATCATCAGTTTAAAATCTATCCATATACTACAGTTAGAAATATAATATAGGTCTAACTCAACCATCTGATTAAAATTTAGATTACTGCGACCACTTACTTGCCATAAACCTGTACAACCTGGCTTAACAATTAATCTTTGCTTATGGTAAGAATTATATTGTTCAACCTCTCTTAATAAAGGAGGACGCGGACCGACTAAGCTCATTTCCCCCCGTATCACATTCCACAATTGCGGTAGTTCGTCAATACTTGTTTTTCTAATAAACTTTCCAATTTTAGTGATTCTTGGATCTTCTTTCATTTTAAACATAGCGCCTTCAATATCATTATATGGTAGTAGTTCAGTCAACTTATTTTCAGCATCAC
This sequence comes from Fictibacillus barbaricus, assembly GCF_031457135.1. Classification (GTDB taxonomy): domain Bacteria; phylum Bacillota; class Bacilli; order Bacillales; family Fictibacillaceae; genus Fictibacillus; species Fictibacillus barbaricus_A. The sequence goes on from NZ_JAVDWA010000003.1 coordinate 491,688, forward strand.
TTACCATAGACCTGAACTTAAACATATAAAACTCTTTTCCGTCTTTTCCGACACGTAACTGTTTAAATAGTATTGCTCCCTTAGAATCTTCTTTTTTTATTAGTAGAGCTACTATTAAAAAAACTGGAATTAAAATTACAATACCTACTGTGGCACAAATGATATCAATAGTTCTTTTGGATGCAACATACGCTCGATCCTCGTTTGTTGTTATATGCATACCCTTCTTAACAAAAATTGTATGCAAATGGGGTTCTGGCATTATTTCGCCCTCCTTTTACCATTAGAATATTAAAAATGATATTAGCTCATTATTTTTACTTCTTCTAGTAATCTCTCAAGCTCAGGTAAAAGCTGACGGCTGATCTCTTTGTCTCTTAAGGCGAAATCGATCGTTGTCATAATGAATCCTAGTTTTTCACCAACGTCGTATCTTGTGCCTTCAAAGTTATAAGCGAATACGCGTTGGAATGTGTTTAATTTCTGAATAGCATCTGTTAACTGAATTTCTCCGCCCGCACCTGTTTCTTGTGTTTCAAGGTGTGTAAAGATCTCAGGTGTTAATAAATAACGTCCCATGATTGCAAGGTTAGATGGTGCAGTACCTGGTGCCGGCTTTTCTACAAAGTTGTTTACGCCATACAAGTTTCCGATTTGGCTCATCGGATCAATGATTCCATAACGGCTTGTTTGCTCGTCTGGTACTTCTTGAACACCGATGATGGATGAACCTGTATTTTCGTATTGTTCAATGAGTTGTTTTAAGCAAGGCTTTTCACCTTGAACGATGTCATCGCCCAGTAATACAGCAAAAGGCTCGTCACCAATAAATTTTCTTGCACAATATACGGCATGACCCAAACCTTTTGGTTCTTTCTGACGAATATAATGTATATCAGCCATTTTTGAAGTGTGTTGAACTTTTTCCAGTAATTCAAATTTTCCTTTTTCATATAAGTTTTGTTCGAGTTCGAAGGCATGGTCGAAGTGATCTTCGATTGCACGCTTTCCTTTACCCGTTACAATAATAATGTCTTCAATGCCTGATTCAATTGCTTCTTCAACTATGTATTGGATAGTTGGCTTATCCACAATTGGAAGCATTTCTTTAGGCATGGCTTTTGTTGCAGGCAGAAAACGGGTCCCTAATCCCGCTGCCGGTATAATCGCTTTTCTTACTTTTTTCATTGTTAAGATTGTCCCCCTTTAAAAAATCCCTAAAAATTTCTTTTTCTTTATATGTGAAGGCTGTTCAATTAGAACGCTTTCGCCTTTCCAAACGAGTTCTGCGTTTTCTTGCAAATAGTATCTAGTTTCTGTTCCGAACTGTTTCTGAACAGTTTCATAGGCTTGCGTTAAATTAAAGCTGCGACCCGTGACATTATGTGCATCAGATGCAATAAAGTGACACATGTTGGCTTTGATTAAGTCATGGGAGAAATGCATTATTTTCTTCCCGAAGTTTCCGTTAATGGAGTTGGCTGTCAGCTGTGTGAGTGCACCCGAAACGATAAAATCATATAACAGATCTGAGTTTTCGATAATTGCACTATTTCTCTCTGGATGAACAATAATGGGTTGATAGTTTCTAATGCTAAGTTCATAGAGAATTTCTGCGGCATAAGTTGGGACACTGCTGGAGGGAAATTCAATTAATAAATATTTTGCTATGTGATGTAATGGCATTAATAAACCCCGATCAAGATCCTCAATTAATTCCTTGTACAAGCGGATCTCTTGTCCGGGTATGATGTCGAGTGGAATATTTCTTTTATGTAATTCCTGATTAAGGTTCTCTACTTCGAATTCAATGCTTGGTTTATCATTTTCATATCTTCCATTTCGATGATGCGGGGTTGCATATAGATGTGTGATTCCTTCCGCTACAGCAGCCTCTGCCATTTTGATAGCATCTTCCAGTGTCTGTGCACCATCATCAATTCCCGGTAAAATATGACTATGTATGTCAATCATAAAGCTAGTTCCATCCTTTTTAGTGACTATAGAACTAGTACTTTAGAAAACTAGTTCTATAGACTTGATTTTGGAATTATAACGCTATATTACCATAGCTACCATTTTTTACAACAGGGGTATTTTGTCGAATATTGTATTTTTACGTAAAGATATTGCTAATTTTTTCCGTAATAGTAATAATAGTTGTCATTTTGTATTTCTTTGCCGTTTAATACCGTCCCAATGATGTTCGCTTGGGCATGTACCAGTAATTCCTTTGCCTTAACAGCTGCATCAATTTCCGTTTTACCACTCGATACCACTAAGATTACACCATCCACTTTATGTGAAAGTAATTGACCGTCCGTTACAGCCAATACAGGTGGTGTATCAAATAATACATAATCATACATAACACTTGCTTCTTCTATTAAGTTATCCATAGATTTTGAATTAATGAGCTCTGAGGGATTTGGAGGTACAGGACCACTTGGCAGTACATCAAGATCAGGTATTTTAGTAGAAACAACAGCGTCCTTTAAAGCTGTCTGTCTCGTTAATACATTAGTTACTCCATAAATGTTACTAACTTTAAATGTATAATGAACGGTAGGTTTACGCAGATCGCCATCTACAAGAAGAACTCTTTTCCCTTGTTGAGCAAGTACTACCGCCAAGTTCGCTGCAGTGGTCGACTTCCCTTCACCAGGCCCTGATGAGGTGACCATTAATTTTTTAAAATCCTTATCAATTGAAGCAAATTGAATATTCGTTCGAATTGTTCGGTACTGTTCTGAGATCGGAGACTTCGGATTATTATGTGTAATTAGACTTCTTTGCGTTAAGTCTTGTATATTTTTTCTGAATTTACGACTCAAGGGTTCCACTTCCCATCCGTTTTCTTGCTGCTTTTTTCTGAATCGGAGCTCTCTCATCCTCTGTAGAAATCTTAGGAATTACACCTAAAACCGGTAATTGAAGAATCGTTTGAATATCCTCTTCTGTCTTAATCGTGTTGTCTAGGTACTCCAATAAGAAGGCAAGCCCTACACCTACCATTAACCCAACTACTAAAGCAATTGCGATATTTAATATTGGCTTCGGATTAACTGGTGTTGGATTTTCTTTAAAAACAGCATGCGATAGAATCTTCACATTATCGACGTTCATGATTTCTGGGATTTTGTCACTAAAAGTTTCAGCGATTGCATTTGCGATATTTACTGCTTTTGCAGGGTCTTCATTTTCAACCGTTAAGTTGAAAACTTGCGCGTTTTGCTCACTATTAACAGTAATAGCGCCATTAAGCTGTTCTACAGATTGATTAAGGTTTAAATCCTCAATCACTTGATTTAATATAGTAGGACTTTTAATAATGACACTATATGTATTAATCATTTCAACATTTGTCCGTACTTGATTAACGTCAAGAGCAGGCTGCTCACTTGTTTTTTGGTTTACGAGCAGTTGAGTTGAAGCCTGATAAACAGGTGTAAGAACAAAATAAGAGATAATACCGCTGACCGCTGCAGCTATTGCAGTGATAAGAACAATTAGCCTTAACCGTTTTCGAAGTGTAACGGCAATGTCTTTTAATGAAATCGTTTCTTCCATATATGCCTCCACGTTGCTTTTGTAAGATTTGTAATTCCGATGTATTATAGCATATTTATTTGTAAAAAAAGGAACTAATTTATAATAATTTGAAAAAATTGGTCGTATTGTAATATTATCTAAGCATAATATCGGCGGTGTGATTTAAAAGTTAAATTAGAATATTCAATCTTACTATCTTCATGTTATACTCCAACGTAGATGAAAAATTTTACAAAGAAAGAAGCGAATAGGATGAAAAAGTTTTTCCTTGTACTAGGGATAATTGTGGGAATCGCTGTTTTAGGAGTAGGAGGATATGCCTATTACTTATATGATTCAGCAAAAGATGCAGTAAAAGAAATGCATGAAGAAGTAAAAACCGACAAACCAAAGCCTATTGTAAAAGGAACTGACGCAAAACCCATTTCAATTTTGCTGCTTGGTGTCGATGAGCGCCCTGGGGATAGAGGAAGATCGGATACGATTATCGTAAATGTAATTAATCCCAAAAAAGAATCTATGTTAATGTTTAGTATTCCTCGTGATACTCGTACAGAGATCGTTGGAAAAGGAAAAGAAGACAAAATCAATCATTCTTATGCATTTGGCGGCACTCAAATGGCAATGGATACGGTAGAGAATTTTATCGGTAACCCAATAGACTATTATGTAAAAGTAAATATGGAATCATTTAGAGATATTGTGGATGAAGTTGGTGGTGTCGAGGTAAATAATCCAAGAGCATTTGATTACGAAGGCTTTTCTTTCCCGGCGGGGTCCCAGGAGTTAAACGGAACAGAGGCATTAGCCTATTCCCGAATGAGATATCAAGATCCAAAAGGGGATCTAGGCAGAAATGATCGTCAACGCCAAATAATCACATCTATTATTAATAAAGGTGCGCGTGTATCTTCCATTTCAAAATTTGATAATATCCTTGAAATCTTAAGTGAAAATGTAAAGACAAACATGACGTTTGATGAAATGAAAGATATTCAGAAAAATTATAAAAACGCTCGCAACAACATAGTATCCACTGAATTTAAGAGTTCTGGAAAAATGATAGATGGCATCTATTATGGAATGATTTCTGAATCAGAAAAACAAAGAGTACATGATATGATGAATGAATATTTACAATAATAGGTATATGTAACCAGTCCGTGAAACGGGCTGGTTTTTTCTATGTTTTTTCACTAAACTATTTTTATACACATTTTCGTGTTTTTACTGGAAGTCATTATAAAATATGCTTTGTTAAGAAAATGATAATTTTTTCAATATTTCGACATAATCATACATTTTTCACCTGTTCCCTTGCTATCGGGTCTATGTTACCATGAAAAAGGAACTATTTTTAGAAGGAGGTATTTTTTTGTCGACTATATCTGTATTAATGGTTGAGCCATCTAAACGTCCAGCCATCGTTTCTATTGAGAATGACTTAAAAACATTTGAAAACATCGTAAACGGACCACTTGATATGCAGCCGTTTTATCGATCACCCTTCAAGATTATTTGCAACATTGATAATGGGTATGAACTTACATACGGAAACAAAAAACCCAATGACACATTTTTTATCGTTAAACATGATGGAAGTTTTGAAAGCGTTGATCGGACAGAAGCTGAAGAAATTAGGGATTATATAAGAGAAAAAATGAAAAAATGGAAGTAATGAAAAGTCTGCAACGAACGTGCAGGCTTTTTCTTTTGTTTAGACATCTAACCAATTATAGTATGGCCGCTTTCTATTTCCTATTATCTCTTCTTTTTAGTGCACTGAGCCTTCCCATCAAAATTAAGCATTATGTGAGCAAGTAAGGCTTATCCCCTATTAGATTACTACTGCCGGATCAAAACAGAGTTAACCGTTTGGATGAAGTTATGTTGAGCTGTTTCTTATACGTAAGCAAATTCAAATTCCTTGTCTTAGAAAAAATGTTCCATTTTTATTGAGGAGCAAAACATTAAAAAATTTCCAAATTTACATGTTTATTCGGGTGTGAGTTGGGAATGGTAGATTTAGAAGATGAATTAAACGAATAAGGAGTGGATGGAGAATATGTCTAGTCAAAGTCACCCTGTAGGACAGCCTGCACAGCACCAAAACCACCAGCCTGGTGTCGAGTCGGAAATGAACCCAAGGCCTCAATCAGATAGCCGAAATTATATAGGAAGCGGAAAATTAAAAAACAAGGTGGCAATCGTTACAGGCGGTGACAGTGGAATCGGCAAAGCTACCACAATTGCATTCGCAAAAGAAGGTGCAAATGTAGCCATCGTTTATTTAGAAGAATCGAGTGACGCAGAGGAAACAAAAAAGCTTGTTGAGGAAGCAGGCGGAAAATGTATGCTGTTTGCCGGCGATATAGGTGATGAATCATTTTGTCAGCAGATTGTTAATGATGTTGTCGGTTCATTTGGAGGTCTGGATATACTCGTGAATAATGCAGCAGAACAGCATCCGCAGAAGAATTTTGAAGACATTACAGCTCAGCAGCTAGAAAAAACGTTCCGCACAAACATTTTTTCGATGTTCCACCTGACGAAAGCTGCCCTTCCACATCTAAAGCAAGGAAGCAGCATCATCAACACTGCATCAATCACGGCTTATCAAGGACATCCTGAATTAATTGATTACTCCTCAACGAAAGGTGCCATTGTCTCGTTCACTCGCGCCTTATCAAACAATCTTATTAAAAAAGGAATCAGAGTAAATGGCATCGCACCAGGTCCAATTTGGACACCTCTCATCCCTTCGACTTTTTCAGCAGATCAAGTTGAGCAATTCGGTGTAGATACACCTATTGGCCGTCCAGGGCAGCCTGATGAACTCGCACCTGCTTACGTGTATTTAGCGAGTGATGATTCATCCTATGTATCCGGCCAGGTAATCCATATTAATGGCGGTAAAGTGGTAAATGGTTAAAAAACATATTAGAAGGATTAACTCAAAATGAGTTAGTCCTTTTTTTGTGTTTATATTTTAAGTCATAAAAAAATAGTTCTATTTCCTTATTTACCAATATATGTTAAAATTATGCGAAATAATAGAATGGGAGAGGATAACTTGAAAAGAGTAGTATCATTGTTTTTAGCCGCGGTACTTATTTTACAGTTTTCGAGTTTAAAAGCATCAGCAAGTGGTCCAAAGGAATCTTACCGGGAACAACTGATTAAACAACATATGGCTGTAAAAAAGAATCTGTTTCATTCTCTTTCTACAAAAACCCACCTTCCAACAAATCAGTTAAGTAAATTATCGAATATTAACAAAAGTGATACTGACTATTTTTATGAAGTTGAACCGAATGATACGACTGGATTAGCGGATGACCTCCCATTTGAAACAATGGCTATTGGACAGTTTCTTACATATGAGGATGTAGATTTTTACAAAGTCAACGTTCCTTCAAACGGTTCCTTATATGTAACCGGTGTTATTGATGAGGATTCTTCCATGATTTTAGCGCATGGACTTTTTACAGTAGATGGAGATTCGCTTAATTATGTTGAGCCGACAGATTATTATTATGATGGAGCAGTGTTAATTTATAGCTATGATTTAAGTAAGGGCGATTATTTTGTTGCTGCAATAGAATATGACGGAGATGTCTATTCTGACTACTACGGTATTGTCGCTTCATTCGAAAGCTATGACAATACACCTCCTGCAAAGCCTGTCATAAATGCCATTGATGATAACGATACAGTCATAACCGGTAAAGCCGAAGCAAAATCTAAAGTAAGTGTTTATCGATCAAGCACATATGTTAGTTCAGGTACAGCAGATTCTAATGGCAAGTTCAGCATTAAGCTGCCTATGCAAAAAGCAGGAACGACACTATCCGTTTATGCAAAAGATGAATCTGGCAACAAAAGTGCAACAGCAACGACTAAAGTATTGGACAAAACACCACCTTCAGCACCAACTGTAAATCCTGTTGATGATAACGACACCACCATAAAAGGAAAAACGGAGGCCAACGCGACAATTTCGGTAAAAAAGGGAACGAGTGTAATCGGCACGGCCAAAGCGAACTCGAAAGGTGATTTTAGCGTTACCATCAAGGCTGTTGCAGCAAAAACATCTTTAACAGTCACTTCTAAAGATACTGCAGGTAACACAAGTAAAGTGACAACGATCACAGTAATTGATAAAACACCGCCTAAGGTTATTAGTATCTCTCCTGTAGATAATAATGATCAGTATGTAAAGGGGAAAACCGAGGCAAATGCGACTGCAACGGTTAAAAACGGCACAAAAGAAGCGAATTCGAAAGGCGAGTTCTCCGTTAAGATTGCTGTGCAGAAAACAAATACTGTGCTATCTGTATATGCAAAGGACGCAAATGGCAACACAAGTAAAGCATCTACAGTTACGGTTACAAAGGCAAAATAATAAAAAGCCTGTGCTATTTCGGATAGCGTAGGCTTTTTGTATGAATAAAATGAGGCTAAACCTCTTCCTTAAATAAACGCTTCCACATTTCATAAGATAGATAATCTCGAATTTCTTCTTTATCCAAGCCCAGTTCTTTTGCTTGGACCATAAGCTCTATCCACTCCTGATCTAGTGGTTCTGCCTTGCTGCATAACAATTGTTCCACAGGCACCTCTAGTGCTTTTGCTATTTTTTGAATGGTTTGTGCAGATGGATTAGTTTTATGATTTTCAATGCTGCTTAAATACCCTTTTGAAATACCCGCCTTATCAGCAAGTTTTGTTAAACTTATACATTTTTCTATCCGAATTTTGGTTATTTGCAATCCTAGTTTTTTTCTCACAATTCACAACTTCCTTCTTTATAAAACCTCCTCTTTTTTAAGAACGGCTTTAACAATAAAACGATGTGTTGGATTTTTCATGGGATGACATGTAATTAAAGTGATCTTACTTTCTTTTTTATCATCATGCAGAATGGAAAGATTAGAAGGCTTTACAAGCTTTTCTTCCGTTATCGAATAGGTAAGAACTTTTTTCGAAGTGGTGATCTGGATAAGGTCACCTTTTTTTACTTCCATTAAACGATTGAATTGTTTTCCATATGTATAACTGCGATGAGCTGCAATAGCCGCGTTACCGATTTCTCCAATCGGTGCGGTGCCCCTTAAATGCCCAGCGGCTGTTTTCATGTTTTTAAGAGAGGCACCTTCTACTATCGGGATGACAAGTCCGATCTTCTGAATCGATAACTTTCCGATAACGCCCTTATTCAATGTCTTATTGGGTTCAGGGGATGACTCTTCTAAAAAAACATCGTCTAATTGCTGAAAACTTTGTTTGACTACAGGGTCTACAGATGCTTCCCATTCACTCAACATCTTTTGTTCTTGATAGGAATAGTACATGCTTTTCGCTTTTGGATACATCATCATAATTAATCCGATTACGATTAACAAGTACGCAAAGCGTTTCATCTTTTACCCTTTTTTAAACGGATTTGGTATGATTGATTTTTTTACAAGAAGTAGCCCTAAACCAGCAAGAGAAATAAACAATCCTGACATTATCATAAACAGTGGGCTTTCCTCACCTGTTTGAGGCAATGACCCTGTGCTTTTGCCAGGCGCTTGGCTGTTATCTTTTGGTGGAGGGTTCTGTCCTGGAGGATTGTTTCCGTTATTATCTCCTGGAGTTCCATCGTTATCGCCTGGTGTATTTCCACCACCATCACCTGGAGTGCCCCCATCGTCTCCTGGCGGGTCGCCCCCTCCTCCATCATCATCCGGATCTTGGCCTTCACCCTGAATTTGGAACTTAAAGGAAGCCGCTAAACCTTGAAATTCATTCCCGGCTCCTTCATTTAGGCCGATGGAAAACGTGAGATCTTCGTGTTCATGTGGAATAAGATTCCTTGGATTGATAGTTAAATTACTTAATTTTCCGTTGTACAATTCTTTGTTATTTTGTTTTACCGTAAGTTTGAGCTGATTATATAATGCCTCGCCAGCATTCATTTTAGATTTCACGTTGTACTTTACTTGCTCATTGCCTGTATTGGTTATAGTCAATGTATAATCTTCAACATATCCTGGACGCATATTTTTGACATTAAACTCTGAAGGATTGATCTGAATACTGTACTGTTCTTCGCTAGATGCGGATATTTTGTCTGCTTGCAGCATGAACGCACCTACTAAATAGGCAGGGATCAATACAAATATCATCCTTTTTAGTTTTCTTTTATTAAACAAATGAACCTCCCCCAATCCCCTTATTCAAATATTTATTTAACACCGTTTTTTGGGTCATCCTTGGACTCAGTATTTTGCTGTTCCGCATTCTGAGCAGGGGGATTGGCAGGTGAATTATTTTCTTTTTCAGCGTTTGGATCAGGATTTATGGGCTCGGCTGTTGGTTGATCAACTTTATCAGACCCTTGTTTATCTTCTGGAGCTGGCTGTTTCTCTTCGTTCCCAGTGTCTTTTTGAGGTTCGTCTTTCTTGCTTTCTTCATTATTCCCTTCTGGCTTTGGTTCGTCTGTTTTTGAATTGTCTGATTTATCTTTCGGCTGATCTTCATTAGTTGCTTCTGTTTTATCCTTTTGAATGGTTGCTATAAGTTTCTCATGATCCAATGGAATGGATAGATCTTCATCAATATAACCCTTAAATCCAATAAGATGATAATTGACCGAAGTCGCTTCACATCCTAAAGGAGCTCTCCCATTAAATTCACTTGATATCGATTTTCCAGATTCAATTGAATCTATAGGAAAGGGAATACCAAATACATTCGTTAATTTGATTGGTATGTCCAAGTCAGAAATGTTCTTAACCGTGATTGTGGTTTTCACTTTACAATTTTTTGAATACTTAACATCTCCGTATGTAATTTTCAATAAGTCAGATGTTGTTGCGTTCTTAATTGTTCCTTCTGCAGATGATTTCGCCGATAACCAGGCATACGTATCATATTTGGAACTCATGATGATCAAACAATAGATTGCGATCAATAACTTAATCATTGCATACATTTTTTTGTTTCTTCTTGTTCTTTTTAACTCCAAGAGTGCACCTCCTACTTACAATTTGTAAAAAAGGCAGCCGGACTACGACTGCCTCCTACTTATTACTTTACATTCTCTGTTTCGAATTCCGCTCCGTTATCTGTTTGTTTCGCTTCTACTTTAAATGTTGCGCTATAATTGGCTCCTTGATATTCGTTTCCTGCTGTATCCAAAAGTTTTACAGCAAATAAAATATCAATATTTTCGCCTTCATTCAGCTGCCAGAACTTCCCTTTACCGAAGTTCAGTGTCTTGCTCATACTTGCAGCTTTTGCTAATCCCTGTGCTTCTTCAGCAGATATAGTACCGCTCACTACTTCATATTTTGACTTAGCAGCTACTAAACCTTGGTCCATTACAGGGTTTGTTATACCTTTATCAAAGCCTCTTTGGAACTTTTCTTTGAATGCAGCTTCTGTTCCCGCATCAGGTTTCACCGAATATTTGATAGCCATATAACCGACTTTGTATTTACCAATTCCCGCTTCTTTATCAATCGAATGTGTGTAAGTTGCTCTTAATTGCTGATCAAGACTTCCTGTATTTTGGATCGTTTTCCAGTTGCTGATCAACATTTGAGAAGGTGCGAAATTTTGATGTGCAAAAAGGTTTGAATCCATGCCAACGGTTAATGTTCCATTTTGGATTGTTCCGTTCGCTTCTTTAACATCCGTAAACCAAGAATAAGTCCCAAAACCAGCAGATACGACCATTGCTCCAGCTAGTGCAGTACCTAATAAAGCTTTTTTCGCTTTGTTCATTTTTGTTGCCTCCCATAGTTTTTGATTTTTTATCGTTTAGGAAATATGTAGAACTCCCCTATCACTCTGTTACGAGACCCCACCTCCTCAAAAGAATTGATAATGATCAAACGGCTTTTTGCTTTTCTTTTCTTTCTATGAATCTCTTTAGGAAATCGTAAATCTCTAATAGAAGGTAAGCTAATAATGGAATAAAGATGAGAAGCGTAATGCCTAATGGACTGCTTACAAACTTTGAAACATAGCCTAATTTAGGAAGAGTAAAAACTAGCTCTCCTACTACGTTTTCTGGAGATACAAACCCGTCATCTTTCACGTTGTTGTAATCACCCTTCGTAACAAATCCCTTATCTGTCACTTTTACAACTCTGTGCGTTATGAGTTTATTGTTGTTTTCTTTAAAGGTAATTACATCATTGGGTTTAATCTTAGAGGCTGGCTTATCCTTAACAAGTACCATATCGCCTGCTGAGAAGGACGGTTTCATACTGTTGGTGAGAACCGTAAATGGCTTGTATCCAAATAAAGATGGTATTTTATCAGGATTCTTATCCCCTTGATACGATATGTACAAAAGAAAAGCAATGCTGGCTAACATAAATACAACTGCAAAACCAGAGAAGATCTTATAAATCGATTTGTTCACTTTAACACACCCTTTTGTTCTTTATAAAGAACTTACAATTATCAATTTACATTACTAGGCAATTTCCGTCAACCTAAATAAAGAACAATTCATTCGTTAAAATTCGACAAGATCTTTTTATGATCCCACCATTTGTCTGAATTAATAAACTGTCATATAATGCACGTTGTTCTTAATAATGAATTATTATTTCTGTAATTTTTTTGAAAATTAAAATTAATTGTCTTTACAAACGGTTACTATTTTCGTATTATTCAAATTAGAGAACTAATTGTTCTTTATTAAGAACTACATAACAAGGGAGTTGATGATGTACAAGTCATTAATTGATAGGGTCACAGGAAACTATTGAAAACAGGAGGAGAAGAAATGGGAAATTGGAGTAAAAAGCTAAGTACTTCTTTATTATTAACCAGCCTTTCAATGAGTCTATTAGCTCCAGGTACGATTATGAAGGGGGAAGCAGCTCCTTTAAAAGATTCATATTCAAAGGCTTCGGCAATTTTAGAATCTGCACCAATCGATTTGAATGTTGTTGATCAGGATCGTTTAGCAAAAGCTTTGAAAAGCCGCGGTATCATCGCTAAAAATGCTTCTCAAGCAGATACAGCAAAAGCGGTTCAAAAATATATTAAATTGAAAAGCAAGAAACCGGCCGTAACCCAAGCTACAGCTAAAACTACGAAGGCAAATACAAAAGATATTTCCGCTAAATCAAAACAATTCTTAACGGCTCAAAAAAGCAAGCTTACTAAAAAACTTAATGGCAGCCATAATGTAAAGGCAACATCTACTGGCTCTGCTAGTCTAGTTAACGTCGCTCCTGCTAAACAAGCTAAATATGTAGGCGGGGTTCGAAAAGATAAGGTTCTCGTTATTTTAGCTGAATACTCTGATTTCAAACATAATAATGTGGATCAAGAACCTGGCTATATGTATTCTAGTGACTTCAGCCCTGAGCACTATAGAAAAATGCTGTTTGGCAATGAAGACTTCACATTGTTTGATGGATCAAAAGTAAAAACGTTTAAACAGTATTATGAAGAGCAATCCGGCGGCAGTTATACAGTTGACGGTACAGTAACGAACTGGTTAACGGTTCCTGGAAAAGCCAAAGATTATGGTGACGATTCTCCGACCGGGGGACACGATAACTTAAATCCACTTGGACCACGTGACCTAGTTAAGGATGCATTAAAAGCTGCTGTAACAAGCGGAGTAAATCTTTCAGAATATGACAACCTTGATATTTATGATATCGATGGCGATGGTAATACAAATGAACCAGACGGATTAGTTGATCACTTAATGGTTATCCACGCTGGTGTGGGTCAAGAAGCTGGTGGTGGAAGATTAGGAAATGATGCAATCTGGTCTCACCGTTGGGCATTAAACGGCATCTACCCAGTTCCAGGAACAACTGGCCCTTGGGCTGGCCGAATGGGAGCATACGATTATACAGTTGAACCTGAAGATGGAGCAACTGGTGTATTCGCTCATGAATATGGACATGATTTAGGTCTTCCTGATGAGTATGACACTCAGTACTCAGGTGACGGAGAACCGATCGGATCTTGGTCTATCATGAGTGGCGGAAGCTGGAATGGTAAAATTGCTGGAACTGAACCAACAAGCTTCTCTCCACAAAATAAAGAGTTCTATCAAAAGACAATGGGCGGAAACTGGGCTAATATCGCTGAAATCGACTACAAGGATATTACGAAGTCCGGGAAGATGCTGCAAATTGACCAATCTGTAACAAAGTCTAAAAATGCTGGTATTGTTAAAGTAAAACTTCCTAAAAAAGAAGTAAAAGGTATTGCGCCTGCATTTGGCAGCAAATATTACTACAGCACAAAAGGCGATAACATTGATACTGTCATGAAGACCCCTGTATTTGACTTAACAAATGCAACTACAGCAAGCTTTGATTACAAAGCGTTGTATGATGTTGAATACAATTATGATTACATGTATATCAGAGCTGTAAAGGCAGATGGAACGAAAGTGTTATTAGATACAATCGGTAATGATGACACTGACCATAATGGCCGTGCAGAGTCTTCTAAAGGGCAATGGGTAGATCGCTCTCATGATCTTTCTCAATTTGCTGGACAAAAGATTTCTTTAGAATTTGAATATGTTACGGATGGCGGTTTAGCTTTAGATGGTTTCGCAATGGATAACCTATCACTTAAAGTAAATGGCCAAGAAGTATATTATGATGATGCTGAAGGAACTCCAACTCTTACTCTAAATGGAGCAATCGTTTCAAATGGTATCTCTTTAGTAGATCATTACTACTACTTAGAGTGGAGAAATACGCAAGGTTCTGATAAAGCTCTTCAAACCAGCCGTGGCGTAAAATATGGAACTGGTATGCTTGTATGGTACGGTGATGACAGCTTCATGGATAACTGGGTTGGTGTTCACCCAGGCGAAGGGTTCCTAGGAGTAGTAGATTCTCATCCTAAGGCAATTGTAGGGACACTAAAAGGAATGCCTTCTGTTGAAGATTCAACACGTTATCAAATTGCAGATGCTCCATTCTCTTTAGATAAAACAACTAGCTGGTACGTTGATTCACCAAGCAGAGGTATTTTCGATTATCAATCTCAAAACGGTGTACGTGTGTTCAGTGACTCTTTATCGTATATCGATAACACAGATTACAACGGAGCTGCAACTGATGGCGTTATTAACGACGCAGGTAGAAAGTTACCTAAATACGGCCTTAAGTTCACTCTTATGGGTGAAGCGAAAGATAATTCTGCTGGCGTAGTCATGATCAGCAAGTAAGTTAAAAGGAAACAGAATGTTAGAGGCTGTCCATTGGGCAGTCTCTTATTTTTGTATGTTTAACACTTTCCGGTTTAAGAGTTTAAAAAACATTTTTATAGCTGTCTTTTGAAACCTTTTATTTCCAAAACCGTAGTGATATAAAAACCATTTAAGGAGATTAAACATGTTAGATTTCCTTACCTATTTTGATCAATTGTTATTCATCACTATCCTACTCAGCCTTTTTATTGGGTTCTACCATAAACCTTCTATTATTCACTATTGGAAGGATAACTTCTTACATTCTAGAAAACAATTAACTGATTATAATATTTCGTCCCGTTTGGTTATTAAGCTTTCTCGTTTAGTACAGGAAAGTAAGAAAGTGATTTTCACATTTCAAAGGATGAAAGTGAAGTACACACTTAATAAAGATCTGGAGGATTGCTGTCCCCTTCTCTAATTCACACAAAAAGAGGAGGAGACAAATTGAAATTTATTGAGACCATTACGTATCCGTTCAGTGAATCTTTGTATTTTATTGCCGATATTTTTAACGGTAATTATGGTTTAGCGGTGATTGCTATCACTTTAATCATTCGTCTTGTATTGTTCCCGCTCTTTGTAAAGCAGGCCAAGCAGCAAAAAGAGATGCATGTGATTAAACAAGCAATGAAAACAGAATTAGATATGCTTCAGGAGAAGTATAAGGATAGAAAAAAACCTGAGGATAAAAAGAAGCAGCAAGAGGAAACAATAAACCTTTACAAGAAACATAATATAGATCCTTTATCTATGGGATGTCTTCCGATGCTGATTCAAATTCCGATTGTGATGGGGATGTATCGAGCTGTAATTGAAACTTCAGCCTTATCCAATCACCATTTCTGGGTATTTGATTTTGCCCATTCAAGTCTACTTTTGGCATGTATCGCTGGGTTGATCTACTATTTTCAAGGAAGATTTAGTCAGGATGCGGCATCAACTCAGTCAAATATGAAATGGATGTTGTTATTATCTCCGATTTCTATCTTTGTATTTTCGATTACAAGTCCTGCAATACTGCCTTTTTATTGGGCGATTAATGGAGTACTTCTTTGTATTCAATCTTTATTAATAAAAAAAATAATTTAATTACACTATCTCTACATTATTCATAAGAAAAGAATTACAAAGTAAATAAGCTGCCTCCTTGATGTTAAGGAAGCAGCTTATTTCTAAATTGGAAAGATTAATATGTTTTCCATACTCTTTCCCAGCAATTATTCTGTTCATTCCATTGAAACACCCAATGTCCCCTTGCAGTTGAAATCGCTGTTTCAAATTTTATTTGATCGTGATGAAGAATTTGTGGCTCCGTATAGCTTTCTTTTGTGATTGATCTGCACTTCTCCATTATTTCTCCCCCTTTTCATTACTACAAGAACATGTTCCATTATCAAAATTATGAAATTTAATACTTTCTACGTTACCGGCATTATCTGTACTGTAATACTCAAGCATATGAGTTGTTTCTGCCATAATACTGAAAGAACCTGTATAGAGCTTCCAGTTTGCAGAATTAATACGATAGAATGTATCTTTTACTCCCGATTGATTATCAGTTGCCGTTAGCGTCACATTAAGCCCGATTATATGCTGCAATTTATCAAATATCGGTGTCATTGTACTTTTAGTCCTTGGCGGTACTTTATCTGGAGAAATCACTGTAACAGTTGAGGAATCTGTTAAATGACCATCTTCTGTCGTAACAGTAATTACCGCATTCCCCGGTGCTACTGGATGGACTAGACCGTTCTCATCCACTGTTGCGACGCTTGGATCAGAAGAACTCCAGGTTACACTTTGATTCGTGGCGTTTAATGGGTTAATCGTAGCTATAAGCTGTCCTTCTTCTCCACCTACTACTAGATCAAGATGCTCAGGTACTAGTGAAATACTTGTAACCGGGATTACTGGCAAAGTTACGGTTACTGTTGATGAATCTGTTAAATGACCATCTTCTGTCGTTACAGTAATCACGGCATTCCCTGGGGCAACTGGATGGACCAAACCGTTCTCATCCACTGTTGCCACGCTCGGATCTGATGTACTCCACGTAACGTTTTGATTTGTTGCGTTAGAAGGATTGATCGTTGCTGTTAATTGTTCATTTAATCCGCCTACTACTAAATCAAGGTGTTCTGGAATGAGTGAGATACTCGTAACTGGAACGACTGGCAAAGTTACGGTTACTGTTGATGAATCTGTTAAATGACCATCTTCTGTCGTTACAGTAATCACGGCATTCCCTGGGGTAACTGGATGGACCAAACCGTTCTCATCCACTGTTGCCACGCTCGGATCTGATGTACTCCACGTAACGTTTTGATTTGTTGCGTTAGAAGGATTGATCGTTGCTGTTAATTGTTCATTTGAGCCGCCTACTACTAAATCGAGGTGTTCTGGAACGAGTGAAATACTCGTCACATGGACGACCGGTAATGTTACTGTGACAGTTGATGAATCTGTTAAATGACCATCTTCTGTCGTTACAGTAATCACGCCATTCCCTGGGGCAACTGGATGGACCAGACCGTTCTCATCCACTGTTGCGACACTCGGATCTGATGTACTCCACTTAACGTTTTGATTTGTTGCGTTAGAAGGATTAATGGTTGCTGTTAATTGTTCATTTGAGCCGCCTACTACTAAATCGAGGTGTTCTGGAACGAGTGAAATACTCGTCACAGGAACCTGCTTTGTATCACAAACAAATACTAATGATGCTGCAAAATGCTTAAGGTCTTCAGTAAAAACTTTTACGATTGTCCAGCCCGGTTTAACGGGATGAACTAAACCAGCTTTTACCGTAGCTACTGACGGATCAAATGAATACCAAGATACATTCTGATTTGTAGCATTTGAAGGATAAAAGTAAGGTGTTAATGATTTATCCGGGCCGCCAACATTTAGATTCAAAATAGGCGGATCTAATAAAATAAATGAAACGGGTATACTTGAATCATTTGAAGTTACTTTAACATTTGCACAATCTTGATAATTTCCATCCTTTGTAGTAACGGTTATAGTCGTATTTCCAGGAGCTACTGGGTGTACAACCCCATTATTAACAGTTGCGACTGTTGGATTAGAAGATTTCCACTCTACACCTTTATTTGTAGCATTGGATGGTTTTACAGTAGCGATTAATTGGCCATCCTTTTCGCCTACTTTAAGATTTAAATAATCAGTATTTAATGACACTCCTGTCACACGGATGTTGTTATTATATGTAGCAGATACTCCGGAAATTGAAAAAGGAAAAACAATTGATAATATCAACAAAAAAATCGCAGTTTTTTTCCATAACACTGAGAGTGCTTTCATTTCTCTTAATCTCCTTTTTCTATTAAACTATTAAACCTATTATTCTATCCGAAAGATCAACTCCCTTTTATTTTCATTAATTTTGTTCTTTATTAAGAACACATACTAACATTATAAGTTACAAATCACCATTTTTCTATACTAAGTTTGGTATTTTCCCAAAAATAAAACAGTCTAATTGACTGTTTATGGGTAAAATATCGGTACTCTTTAACCAGCAAGATTTTGTTTGTTTTCTTGATCTCGATTTGAGTTAGTTTTACCTTTAAGAAATCTTCGTACTCTATATGTTTGGGCCTCAGTTATTCTTGAAAAGTAAAAGGCGATCATACATATGAATATGATTAGGAGGAATTCTATTGCTATTGACCCTAAGTTCGGTTGTAGCCCAGAAAAACCATTTTTAGCACCCCAATAATAAACTGTATTAATAATAGGATAGTGAATAAGGTAGAGACTAAATGAAAACGCAGTTATTCGTTTAGATATTCCCCCAAACCAACTAAATTCTATGTTTCTAATACTATTAGATGTAACATGTAGTAGTGAATAAATAAAAAAACCAAATACTAACCCAATCAAAAGGTCTACAATAAATAAATTCTCTGTCCATTGATTCGTAAATAATCTCCCCGTCATCACAAGTGGTCTAACAGGCAAAACGATAAGTAATAATGCAAATGACATGATAGGAAATAATCGATGCTTTAATAGATTCGTTTTTGGTAATAACAGAATAGAAGTCCCTATTAACCAAATCACAAAATATGTACTCATCCTAACTCCAACTGTAGAGATTATTAATATTGCTGACAAAAAATAAAAAAGCTTAGCTACTTTCCTTTTATTCAAGATAAGCAGTAAAAGAATAGGAAACAATATATAATACCAAAACTCATAATTTAGACTCCATAGAGGAGCATTTGAGCCATAAACATCTACATATACGTTTTGCAGAAAAAATAGATTACCAACAAAGTTCTTTAAATTCATATAAGCATTCGTGTAACCTTCGTATTCAAAGAATTTAACAGCAATAATGTCTAAAACTAAAGTAAGTAATAAAGCTGGAACTAATACGACCATCAGTCTTGAAAGCCGGTTAATCAAATACGTTTTCCACGACCATTTTTCCTCATATAATGCTTTTAATACTGATCTCGAAATGAATAAACCACTTAATACAAAAAAGATAATGACTGCTGGACCACCTAGAATGTTAAGCATGTACAATAAACTGACTAGAATGTTAGGGTTTTCTACATTTCCGTATCCAACAAACAATCTGGAACTTAAGTGTTCCATCACTACTAATATTGCCGATAATCCGCGAATAAAATCTAAATAAATTGATACATTACTATCTAGTAATTTGTTCACTTTAGAGAAATTGAAAAATAGTCTATTCATCTCTCAGCCCTTCCTATTTATCTAAAATATTCAGTATTATCACTAGTGATTTGCCTACTACTTTGCAATTAAATCGATTGATCAAAATTTGATAAGAGCTCTTTGAAATGATAGTTTTTAACTTTATGAGTACCCCATTTCTTCTCAAGTTCAGAAAGTTTCTTCTTAACATATTGAAATGAAGCTTTTCCTTGGAATTCATTCTCCAGATAAAGTTCACAAATATCATTGCCTTTGTACATAATCTTCAATTGATGACCGTTTAAGTGACACATATACACTCCATCACCTAACCGGATCATGATTGCACCTCCCCAGTCTTGAGAAAAGCTTGAATTTCCTCTAACGTAATTCCTTGTTCCTTTGCCTGGATAATAAGTTTCATCCACTCCTGATCAAAACATTCAGCATAACGAACTATGAACATCTCCACTAGTTAGTACCTCCATCAATTGTATTTTTTTATTCTATGCAAATTCTGATAAGTATTATGACAGGTTTGTTCAATATATAGAACGTCGTGTTAAAAAAATTACACTGTCCATAAATTAGGAACAGTGTATAACTTATGGCCAAAACACCTTAAGAATAGTAAACAGTCTTTTTTTATAAAGAATTACATAGTTATCGAAAAGCGATGATCCACTTTTTCTTCCTAACAAAAAAGAAATTTCTTTCTTGGATGGAAAAAACCATAGCTTTAATTCTCTCATACGATGTCCGAATGAATCATAACTTAAAAACTGATAATCGAGAAAAGCGGCATACCTTTTAAAAGTCTTCTCTTCAGGAATTGCAGCTGCTTTTTTATGAATTAAATTAGGGAAAGTTTTAACACTTGTCAAAAAAGGATAACGCTTATATAAAATCGATAATGTACGAATAAGTCTTCTCTTGGTAAGTTGAATTTCTGCATCAGCTATTAATCTTTCAAAAACCAGACTATTTGAAAGCACCGTAATCATTTGTATAATGTCAAAATCATACTTGAGACTATCTAAATTATGCCTCCATCCATGAAGAACGATCATGTAAAATGTATGATAATCTGAAAGTTCTTTTACGTATGTATATCTGGACTGGTATGCTTCAGAATCCTTCCATATTACTTCCAAATTGATATTTGAAGTGTGTTCATCGACAAGGTTCCAATGTAATTCTACAGCTAGCGGACATGGAGAGTCTGGCAGCTCTTTGTAGAAACCACGATTAAAGTGGGATGGAACCTCAATTTTCTCATTTGAAAAGCCTAATTTCCTAATGCAAGCTGCCGCTTTATCCAAGTCTTTTTTTCTAATTAACAAATCAATATCGGAAGAAAAGCGTGCCCCAATGTCTCCGAAGTATTTTTCTGTAAATAATGGTCCCTTTAATGGAATTACCTCTATCCTTTGATTTTCAAATTCATTTAAAAGTTGCTTTGTTTGGTTTTTGATAAAGATATTTTTATAAAATGTATCAGTGTAAATTTCCTTAAGTTTGTTCTGAAAAAATTCAGGAGTTAGATGAAGTTTATTATGTTTTTTCAGAAGAGAATATACTGTTGCACCTATCGTTAAAAAGTCATTTCGTCGCATAAGATCCTGATAAACGCTATCATCTGGCGGCAGCTTCACGTTCTCGTCAAATAATGATTGAATTATGGATTGATCCAAGGCATATTTTCCCCCTTAACATAATTCCCTTCATAAACTTTTAAACGGTTGTTTAACGGTTTACCTTGAAGCTTTCGATATAACCCCTTTGCTTCAATTAACTCTTGATGGGTACCGCATTGTACGATTTCACCTTTATCCAGGACCATAATAATATCAGAATCCTGAATGGTAGAAAGACGGTGGGCAATGATTATGGTTGTACGACCTTTCATTAATCGCTTAAGTGCTTTTTGAACATGATTTTCAGTTTCATTGTCTAAGGCAGACGTTGCTTCATCAAGCAATAGAATCGGAGTATCTTTTAAAATGGCACGAGCAATAGCAATTCGCTGTTTTTGTCCGCCTGACAATTTAATACCCCGCTCACCAATTTCTGTGTCGTATCCTTCTGGAAGTGAACAAATAAAATCATGAATATAAGCAGATTTTGCAGCATTTATTAATTCATTGTCAGTAATACCTGAACGTGCTAGCAGCAAATTTTCTCTAATCGTTCCAGCAAATAAATAGGTTTCCTGAGGCACATATGAAATGGCACTTCTAATTTCGGCTACACTTAGCTTTTCTGTTGGTACACCATTCAATAGTATTTGGCCTGACTCTGGCTTGTAAAATCCTTGCAAAAGATTAAATAGCGTACTTTTCCCTGCTCCGCTAGGTCCAACCAGTGCGATTGTTTTGTTAGCCGGAATGTCTATCGAAAAATCACGAAAAACACTTATATTTGCTTCATAGCTGAATGTCACTTTATTTAATGTTATGGATGTCCCTTTATTGAAGGATGGATGAAAGGTTGGTAATTCATTAGAATCTGGCGGCAGCTCTAATATTCTAAATATCCTTTCTAACGCAGATATAGAGTGCTGTAAACCTGCCCATTTAGATGCTATGTCTGTCAAAGGATAAACAAGATGGTGGACCAAATTTATAAAGGTCAGTAACGCCCCCACCGTCATCACTTTTACCGATACAAAATAAGCACCTAATGAAATACTAATTAAATAGGAAAGTGAACTTACAAATTGACCTCCAGAACTGAACCACCCTTGAAGTTTTGCATTTTGCAACTCCAGTCGATAGAGCTGCTCATTTTTATTTGTATGTTTTTCATAAAAATTTTTCTCCATTAGAAATGACCGAATAACAGGTAATCCTTGAAAGATTTCATTTAATATACTATTGACCTGCGCGTATAAATCGTGAATTAATCTGCTATTACGTCTAAGCAATATGCCGATTCCAATACTTGAAATCATAGCGACAGGCGCAATCATCATACTAAGCAAACACAGCACCCAATTAATTTTGATTAAATAAATAAAAACAGCAATATAAATTAAAGGCAGTTTGATAAAGTTAATTAAACGGCTTCCTACCAAACCATCGATACTATGTATGTCGTTCGTGAAATGTGATAGCAGCTCGCCAGAATGTACTTTAGAAGTTGAAGCTTCAGGCAAACGCAATATATGGTTTAAAAGATGGTTCTTTAGATCTTTTTTAATGGCGTTCGTTGCCACCGTGTCACAATAAATAGTTAAGAAATTCGAGCCAATACTTATGGTTGTTAGTAGTATACCTATAAAAGCCAAGTCTTTAATTTGTTCAAGCTCCGCATGAACAGCTGCATCTGCAATGTTTCCAAAGAACCATGCAAACGCAAGTATAGATGCTATATCAACACCAAGTAATATAAATAGAACTGTATAAGATTTCCAATATTTTCTGATAAAAGGAGCCACTAATCGAATGGTTCTTAAAACATCTTTCATGGATAGATATGGTTTTATTACATGAAATAACCCTCTAATTTTTAAAATCATAATCCAGCCCCACGTTCAGTTAATATTGGAAATCTTCCTTCCTGTACGTAACTTTACGCAAAATCTTAGACATCATTGGAAGGTGAATGATTAATAATCCCCAAATATTGCTCCAGTTATTATTCAAATCTAATAATTTTTTTCTTCTTTCAATCATTGTCATCTTTCCGATAATTTGGTCTGATAAGACAGGTTCATCAAATAGTAGGTTTGTATCTCCTTTAAATAGATAGGATATTCGATTGTCTACATGTATCCTTTTAATAAATCTGTGAGCAACTAGTTGGTTTGGAGGCATAACAAATAATATGACGTCCCCTTTTTTAAACATCGAAGGATGACAGTCCTTAAAATGACAGATGTCACCTTGTCGTATGAAAGGGAACATGCTTTTCCCGTTAGCGGGAAGAAGTATATTCCCTTTCTCCTTAAGCACTCGTCGAATTAAATCTACTGTAACTTGATTAACTTGCATGATTTACCAAGCCGCAATTCATTAACTCTGATAGGAACCTTTCTAAGTCTTGCTGAACCTTTAATTGTTGTGAATCCTCTATATCATATTTCTGTTTTACTGCATTTACTAAAAAATCAATAGTCAATGGTTCAGACAACAGAGACCAACAGAAGCCCCCTACATGATTTAGTTTTGTAATCGTATGATACCGTGTATCTACTATAATTAGTTCATCATCTAATAGTGTTGCATCACATTGCTTTTGTTGTATAAATGTCTTCATTAAGAGATCATCTCCCAAAATGTATTGTCCTTTTTAAAATGAAGGTCATAAATCGGAACCAGCGTCACTAATTGCTTTAACATACTAAAAATGCTTTTCATATCTTTAGAATCGTTTGGCCAATAAAATACCTTATCAATAATTTGAATAAATGCATCTGACTGGTTAATCAATATCCTTTGGTTAAGCATCGCCTGATTTAAAAATTGAATGCTCTTTAGCGGATATGATTGTATTTTTTCTCCTAACGGTTTACTGTCACTTCTAAATGGGGAATCAAAGATTGTGATTTTATTTTCTGTGATTTTTACAATTGTCGCTTCATCAGATAAAAGATCACGTGGATTAGATAACATAGCTACAGTCGACTTACCAGCACCAGAATGTCCAGAGAAAAGATGCGCTCCTTCATTATCAACGACACATGAAGAATGAATTAACAAACCCCAGTTACGATGAACGATAAAAGCACTAAATAAATTCATTAGTGCATGCTTTAATGCAAGTTCGTTATATGCAGAGATTTCGGCTTTTTCAAATGTATTATCTATACTAATCAAGTAATCCGCTCTTTTATAAATAATATGGTCAGGTTCTCTCGTTGTTGAAACATCATAATTTACAAAGGGAATTCCGTAGCTATCTTTAATCGTTAACGTGATATCTGGGATTTCATTCTGAACAGTATTATGACTCATGAAGTAAGTATGAAAAAATTCCGTAAATGTTGTGTTTTTACAGTGCATATGAAATATGAATTCTCCTATCTTAGCAGGAAACCGTCTCATATTTAAAACCCCTCTATGTCATGTTTAAAAGAATCAAAGCTAAGTAACATATAACTCATTTGGTTTACTTATTTCCTTTGCCCTTCCCATTTCCCCCACCATTTCCATTATGAGGTCCTGTATAAGGTGGAAGTGGATAGTTAATACCGCCATTACCGGTGCCTGGATGATCGACATTACCGTGACCCTTATTCCAACTTTGTGCCGTTTCAAAACGTATTTGCTGATGATGAAGTACTTTAGGCTGTTGGTATGCTGAAGTAGATTCATTTTTTTTCATATCCATATCCCCTTTTTATTTTCTTTAAAGTACACATCTGTTGTATTCATTATATTGTTACTTGTGTTCTTTTTAAAGAACATTTTTTCGACATTAGTCGAGTCATATTTTACTCCTGATTTCCTGTTTCACTTTTCTTCCATTTAATAAATTCTATTAACTCACGATATTCATGAATAATTTCTTTATTGATTCCTAACCTTTTAAGTTCAACAACAAATTCTACCCACTCTTTTTCTACCTCTAGATGCTCACTTTCTAATTTATTGCTTAACAGTGCTTTTACCTCTACATCTAAAACAAGTGCAATTTTTTCAATGACTTGAATGGAGGGGTTTTTATTTAATCTTCTTTCAATATTACTTAAATACGATTTTGATACTTTTGAGCGATCAGCAAGTTCAGTAAGAGTTATACCTTTCCGTTTCCGAAGTTCATAAATGTTTTTCCCAATCATATAGTGTTAACCTCTTTTATCATTATTGGGTACTGCTATTAAGAGCCTTATGTATATAAAAAATAAGATAAGTTAGATAACTTATCTTATTTCGCTTGCAGGTGAAAAACTAGGATCATTTATAATAAGTGCTGATTTAATGGTATTAATAACATGCAGCTGCTCCTTTTTCGTCATATTTGTCCCAGAAGGAAGGCAGATTCCAGTTTTAAAAAGTTTTTCTGATACACTATGACCTTTTTCATGC
Organism: Fictibacillus barbaricus; assembly: GCF_031457135.1. GTDB lineage: Bacteria > Bacillota > Bacilli > Bacillales > Fictibacillaceae > Fictibacillus > Fictibacillus barbaricus_A. The sequence continues at coordinate 517,215 of NZ_JAVDWA010000003.1, forward strand.
GGAAAATATGCAACATCTTTGAACAATGGCTGAAGATGTAACGGTTTCCATACCGGTCTGGCTTCAATATTCTTCTCTGCCAAAGCTATTACTAGACCATTAACGGATAAACCGGTTATTTTTTCATCAATTGTCATTACAGAAAGCCAACGATTTGAGAAAGTCTCCTCTAATTCTGGCATAAACGAAATGCCCGGCACCTCACTTAATTCTTCCTCATAAAAATCAAAGATATCTCTTTTTTCGAAAACTCTTTGCTGTAAAACTTCCAGTTGCCCCCTACCAACTCCAGCAAGAATATTGCTCATTCGGTAATTGTATCCCATCTCACTATGTTGGTAATGAACGGCTTCATCTCTTGCTTGTGTTGATAAAAACCTTGCCTTTTTTATAGCTTCTTTTTCATTGGAAATCAGCATTCCCCCACCAGAAGTCGTAATGATTTTATTCCCATTAAAAGAGTAAATACCAAATTTCCCAAATGTCCCGCTAGCTTTTCCTTTATATGTAGAACCAAGTGATTCAGCAGCATCTTCAATGACGGGAACGCAGTATTCATTACACAAGTTTAAAATCTCGTCCATCTTTGCGCTTTGGCCATATAAGTTTACAACGATTACTGCTTTTGGTAGCTTTCTTTTCAATTTCGCTACTTTCAATGCTTTTTCAAGAGCTTGTGGTGACATATTCCACGTATCTGGTTCAGAGTCGATGAACACAGGATCTGCTCCCTGATAAAGGATTGGATTAGCACTAGCGACAAATGTAAAAGTTGAACAAAAAACAGTATCTCCTTTTTTTACACCTAACAAAGAAAGAGCAAGATGAATGGCAGCTGTACCAGAACTCAATGCAACTCCTTCACTTGCTCCAACATATGCAGTTAATTCTGTTTCAAAAGCATCAACGTTTGGACCTAAAGGGGCGATCCAATTTGTGTGAAACGCTTGTTCAATATACTTCTGCTCATTTCCACTCATATGCGGAGAAGCAAGGTAAATACGTTTTTTATCAGTATGAGTTTGCAATTGAGAACCTCCTCTTTTTTTACAAATATTTTTCTCCTTTTATTCTTGTTCTTACCACATTTGCAGGCGTGCCATATGCAATAACGTTTGACTCAGTATCCTTTAAAACCGTTGATCCTGCACCGATAATGGTGTGCTGCCCAATTTTTATGGAGTGTATGATTGATGATCCTAATGAAACTGCTGAATACTGACCTATAGCAACATTTCCACCTAACGTTACTCCTGGTGCTAATGAAACATAATCTCCTAGCCTACAATCATGATCAATTGAAGCTTTCGTATTAATAATGCAATGTTCACCTATTTTACTGTCGCTGTTTATTATCGCTCCTGGCATAACGACCGTACCTTCACCAAGTTCAACTCCTCTTGCAATGACGACTGATGGATGAACAGCTGTAATGAAGCTAAAATCAGTTGCTATTTCTTTAATTTTTCCAACCATTTGACTTCTAACAGAATTATCACCAATTGCGACTATACCACCAACTATTTTCGAATTCGCTTCAAGTATCGTTTCATCCCCTAATACTTCATATCCATAAACAAGAGTACCCGCAGCAACAAAATCATCAATCAATCCCAATATGTTAAACTCATTATTTTTTTCAAGGATATCGATAACGACCTTAGCGTGTCCTCCACAACCAAACACGACAATATTCTTCACAGCAACAATCTCCTAACAAGAAAGGATAATTATTCATACTCTTCATTGCATTTCTTTATGTCTATTAGCAGTCCCATTGAATATTGGCATTGTAACTGAATTACTATTAGATATTCCTTCACTTCTGATTACTTTTTTCAAAGTTAGAAATAGTATTTTTAAATCTAATAAAAAGTCTTGGTTCTGTACATACCATAAGTCTAGCTGAAATTTCTCATCCCAAGAAATTGCGTTTCTACCATTGATTTGTGCCCAGCCTGTGATTCCTGGCTTCACATCGTGGCGCTTATTTTGTTCTTCTGTATATAGCTCCAAATAACTCATCAATAGTGGTCTTGGTCCAACCAGACTGATATCTCCTTTGAGTACATTCCACAATTGGGGGAGTTCATCTAGGCTATTTTTTCTTAAAAACTGACCAAATGGAGTTAGCCGATCTTCATCAGATAACAGATTTCCAAAACGATCTTTTTGGTCTGTCATCGTACGGAATTTATACAGATAAAACGGCTTGGCATGGAGTCCTGGTCTTTCCTGCTTAAAGATAATTGGAGATCCGAGTTTGTTTTTTACTAAGATGGCAAGAATGCCTATTACAACTGAAAATATGATCAATAAAACAAGAGAGGTAATCATATCAAAGGTTCTCTTCACAATTTCTAGGCTCCTAATCTTTTAGGTGTAATTGAGGCTAAAATCTGTTTTTTCAGTTCATTAATCATGTCTATTGCATCTTCAATTAGTAGATTCTCTCCTTGTTGCTTAACATCTATCAAAATGCGTTTTAGTTTTTCTTGAGTCAGTAATTCGAATGAACCCATCTTAATCCCCCGCTTTTTCAGACATAAAAAAAGCATCTTAATTATTTAAGATACAATGGTCTGTAAAACTATTTTATTAATGCGCAATTGCTTTCTGTTCCCGTTTATTATCGATAGATACTAATTTACCTTTACTCATTTTAAACACAATGTCACAATTTTCTATCGTACTGAGTCTATGAGCGATAATGATCAATGTCTTTTCGCCTTTTAACCCATCAATCGCCTTCATGATTTCTTTTTCAGTTTCATTGTCCAATGCAGACGTTGCTTCATCCATAAATAAGATTTCTGGGTTATGGTACAATGCTCGTGCAATTCCTATTCGTTGACGTTGCCCGCCAGAAAGCCTTACTCCTCTTTCCCCAACCTCTGTTTCCAATTGGTTAGGAAGTGCCTCAACAAATTCTTTTAATTGTGCTTGATCTAATGCTCTCCAAACAGCTTCATCATCTATCTGTTCATCAGCAATCCCAAAGGCTACATTTCCCCGTATGGTATCATCCGTCAAGAATATAGATTGCGGGATATACCCAATTTTCTGCTGCCATAATGATTTTTGTTCAAAAATACTTTTCCCATCAATTAGAACATTACCTTTTTCAGGCTGGAACAACCCTAGAATGATATCAACAATTGTAGTTTTTCCAGCACCAGATTCACCGATAAATGCAACGGATTTACCAATCGGGATTGTTAAGGAGACATTTTTTGCGGAATAGTCTCTTTGATTAGGGTATCTAAAAGAGACTTCATTCAACTTAATTGAACCTTTGAATGTTTTTTCTCTTTTGTTTATGGATGTTAATACGGAATCTTCTTGAGAAAAAAAGATATTTGAGTTCTTATCGTTGCTAATAAATAGATCTTCATAAACAACATCTAATGCTGGCTGACTGTAACGAATTGTTGTAATCAAGGCTATTATACGTGTAATAGATGGCATTAAACGGAAAGCTGCCATCGTAAATAGAGCCATGGTAGAAATGAGTTGTGAAGTACTCTTTTCTTGAAAAACGATAATTAGCATTGTTATAAGTACGATTGACACAAGTAATGTTTCAATAAAAAGCCTCGGTACCTGTTCTAACATTTTCATATAACGACTATTATTCGCTTTAGTTTGGCTGTGCTTGGTGTATGCATTAATAAAAAGGCGTTCTCTTCCTGACACTTTAACTTCCTTACTAGCTCCTAATCCTTGATTAACCCATTTAATCATTGATCCACTTACTTCTTGTTGTTCCTTACCTAATAAAGTGATTTTTTTACGAAAAAATTTAAAAAACAACCACATACTTCCACATAATAGAATTGCTGAAGTTATTGTCGCTACAGTATTTGTCATTAACAGAAGAAATAAAATACTAGTTGTTACTAATATTTCAGTAAAAAGCTGAAAACCAGACATAATAATACCTTGGAATACTTTAGGTACCTCATCATTCACATTTCTAAGTAAATCTGCCGTATTACGTTGTAAGTGAAATGTATATGGTTTATTTAAGTACTCTTCAAACAATCTTTTGGAGAGCTTAACTTGCTGATTAAGGATAACTTTTAATTGAGCAAAGTTAAAAAAAAGTAAATACAGGTTTTTCAGTACAAAAATTGTAAGTAAAACCACAACACCAAATACAGTAAAAGCTAAAGTTGATTGAAAGTTAAAAAGTTTATATATATAAGATAAAATTTCTTGTTCTTGAATTATTGTAGGATTTGTTACTAATCCAACGAATGGAACGATTAATCCAATTCCAATAGTCTCAAATAAAGCAGCAACTACCATTAAAAAAAATAAAAATATTAATTTTTTCTTTTCTTTTTTATTCAAAAGCAGTAAAAGTTTTTTTATTGTTCTCATCATTTTTTCACCTTTCACAAAACCAGACATTTTTCTAAAATTTATTTAATAGTAATTGAAATTTATTCTTGGTAAATATGACCTTGTATAATAGCCTTTCGTTTTTGTTAAAACAAAATACCTTTAATAATTTATAGTAAAAGGATGGGCATTTATAACCTTTAAGATCCTCATTAAAATGTATATCATTTAAAATCGTAGATATGATTTTGTATTTTTCATTGATAGTTAAAGGACTCTTTACCACTTCTTGTATATAAGATAAAGTTACACTTGTATAATGATTTTTTACATATATAGTGTAATCTTTAAGTTTGTAACTATTACATATCTCTATTAAAAGTTTTTTGTTATCAACAATATAATCGTAAAAGTTTTCTCTGAAAATCTGAGTAAGTGATTCTCTTTTGTGTTTATAATAATTATATAAGGGCTGTTCTACAAACACTAAATTATTTGTTATTGTTAAAAACTTAAAATTAAGCCTTGCATCTTCACTATGATGTTTGTGTTCTTCAAATTTAAAAGAATTAAATAACGACTTTCTATAAAGTTTATTTACACTAGATACAAGACTAAAAGTTTTATTTTTTAGAATTGATGGAATTATATAATCTTCAATTGCTTTTTTACCAATAACAGAATTAGTATTTTTCCAAATTGATGAAGTAGAATAAGTGCTTGTTTCTACATTTATTGTCTTTATGGGACAAACAACAATATCAGCGTTAAGATGTAACGCATTCTCTAATAACACTTCGTACATGTTTGGCTCAATAGTATCATCGGGATCAACAAAAGCTATATACTCCCCCTTTGAAATTTCTATCCCTTTATTACGTGCGGAGGATACACCTCCATTCTCTTTATGAATAATTTTGACTCTTTTATCTTTTCTTTTGTAATACTCACAAATTTCCCCACAATTGTCTGGAGAACCGTCGTTTACAAGTATTAGTTCAAAATCTGAATAAGTTTGAGATAGAATTGAATTAATACAATTTTCTAAGTAGTTTTCAACTTTATAGATTGGTACAACTATACTTAGGACTGGCCTCATAGAATCCTCACCTTCTTATTTACAAATTAAATTAATATGCATAAAATACTTAATTAAAAATCGAACTCATATTTTTATCTTCTATTGAAGATTTAATACTTTCGTCTAGTAGATTGGAACATAATATGTTTCTTAATTTATGATCTTTTAATAATTTAGATACAGCAACATACAATTCATTTTCATCAATTTTCACTACTAGTCCAGTTACTCCATTTTTAATTTGTTCATTTACACCATTTACATTAGTTGTTACGATAGGTTTTTTTAATATTCTAGCTTCAATAAGGGATATACAATAACCCTCGTATCTAGAGGGTTGAACATATATATCACATTGATCAATAAAAGGATATGGGTTTGGATTGGAACCTAACAAAATAAAATTATTCTGAAGATTATTTTCTGCTATTAGTTTTTCATATTCTGTTCGAGAACTTCCTTCCCCTAAGCAATACCATCTAACGTTATAACCATTTTTTATTAACCGCACCAAAACTTTTATAGCTAAATCCTGTCCTTTTTCATTAGTTAACCTTCCTACTGTAAGAATTCTTTCACCTTCAAAATTATCGTTAAATCCAGTTCCTTCTTTTGATTGTTTAAAAACCTCATTCTTAGATACCATGTTGAAGAAAATATCTGTCTTTCCTTTTATAGTAGGAACTGCATTAATAAGTTTATTTTTTGCTTCTTTTGAAACAACAAATATTTGGTCAAACTTATTATAAATTTTTGATGCAAAATGTTTGTTAAATCCAATCTTAGTAATATCAAAATGAATCCATTGAATTTTCTTTTTAGCTTTTATTTTTTTTACAATAAAATAGCTTATGAAGTCCATCGGACCTGCATAAGCTACAGCGATATCAAAATCATTTTTAAAATCTGGTATATTCTTTAATATATATTTAAAAATAATTGATCTATCTTTTATTAGTTTTGAAGTAAAATGAAGGATTAATAGATATAGACCATTTAATACTTTCCCTTCATTAATAAGGTTCCAAGCAGTTGTTTTTGGTGGCTTATTCAATATTGGTTTAATTTTATTATAACCTTCTAAATACTTCACCTGAACGTCTTTTGGTATTAAGTCTAAGAACCCTCCATACTTTTCAAGCATAAGGATGGTGATATCAAACTCTTCTCTTGGCATCTCTGATATCATGTTTAGTAAGGCTTTTTCTGTCCCACCCACATTCATATTTATTACCATGAATAAAATTTTCTTTTTCATTATGTTTATTCACTCTTTCATTAATGGCACTAACCAATTAATTGATAGAACTTATCTATTTCCTCTAAGTTGCCTTTTTTTTCGGAATGCAAATAATCAATTATACTTTGCTTTAACTCACTATCCTTAATTAACCTTTTTATTCCTTCGCTAATTGCATTAGCATTCATATCAACTACTAAACCATTTTTTTCATGAATCATTTGATTAAATACTGCATCAAACCTTGTAGTGACTACTGGTATATTAAGCATTCTAGCCTCTGCAATCGCCAGTCCAAAACCTTCATATCTTGAAGTCTGTACGTAAATATCAGATTTTTTTATAAATGGATACGGATTAGCATGAACTCCTAATAAAATAAAATGCTCGGATAAATTATGATCTTTTATATACTTTTCAATTTCTTTTTGAAGAGGTCCTTTGCCTAGTACATACCATTTAAAATTAACACCTTCTTCTTTTAGTTTTTTACAGGCTTCCAAAGCAACATCATAACCTTTTTGATTTGCTAATCTTCCTATAGTCAGAATCTTTATTCCATCAAAAAAATCCTCATCTTTAGGTCCAGCTTCAGCTAAACTAGAAATAAAGTGGGGATTGTTGATATCATATATAATATTGATTTTATCTTCGTATTCGGGAAAAGTTTCAATTAATATTTCCTTTGTTGAATCAGACACTGCAATTATTTTTTTATATTGATCATAATATGCTTTTTGAAATTTCTTTTCATTTTTATTTAACCGATAACTAACATTCACCCATGCAAACTTTTCTTTTGCCTTCACTTTTTCAGCTACATAAAAGGTGGGTACTCCCTGTGCATAACTAATAGCAATATCATAATTTTTCGGGTTGATTTCAATAACATCAGATACATTTTGCCAAAATATTCGAGCTTTTTGTGGATTACTGTATTTTTGTTTACGGATTTTTGCTGAATACTTAAATCTTGAAAGCAGCATTTTGAACTCTAATTTTTGAATAGTGTATTTTATTGATTCTGTTAGACTCAGACTAGAATATTGGGTATATTTCATTGGTCGTAATAGATTAACTTCTTTTGGAATAAGGTCTTCAAGCTCACCGCCATACCCAAACAATTGTAAATCAACAGAGTATCTTGAGTAATCCAGCATTGATAATAATGTAACTAAACTTTTTTCTGCTCCCGCACAATGCAATGAGTCTATAACAAATAAAATGTTTTTTTTCATTTTTATCAACTCTTTTGAAATTATTTTTGTTTCTAATTTATTTGTGCCAAATCTCTTCTCAAAGAAATTAGATTTATAAAACTATATAAATAGAGAAATCCTCTAGTGTTAACATTTATTAGTGTAATTATGAATTTACTCTTAAAAGATAATTCACTACTTCTAATAATTTCTTTAAAGTGTTTTCTAATATATTTTTTTATTACATTTAAATATTCAAGTTGTTTTTCTTTCAAAAGAACTTGGTTTAAAATATAAAAAATATTGTCTATACACCAATAAACAAAACAAGATATATATTCTTTAGAAAGTTGTGGATATTTCTGATCCATGTATTGAATTATTTCATCCCATCCAATAAATGCATCTAACCTTTTATTACTATATATAGAGGTTAATATACTACTCTCTCTTTTCACATAGATATATCCACTATAATTTGTAAAAACTACTTTTTTTGCGTTAGCAAATACTTTATATGAAGTTGATAAATCTTCATGAATTCTTCCTTCTGGAAACTGAATATTCTCAAAACATTTTTTATTATATAACTTATTCCATACCGCAAATCTATATAAATCACCTTTGAAAAGCTGTCTCATTGCTTCAACATTATCTAATTCTGTAATAAATTCCTTTCTATTTAAATAAACTATCTTATTATCAATTTCTCGTAACATAGTACAAATAGCTATATCACTTTTAGTTTCAATACATAACTCATATAAATTTTGATACATATCCTTTAATATCCAATCATCGCCATCTACAAATCCTAGATATTTCCCTGCAGCCATCTTAATACCAACATTTCTAGCTGAGCTAAGCCCACCATTTTTTTTATTAATCACTTTGACTCTTGCATCTTTTAATGCATATTCCTCACATATCAGCCCGCTATCATCCGTAGATCCATCATTTACAACAATAAGTTCAAAGTTTTTAAAAGTCTGTGCTAAAATACTATCCAAACACTTTCTAAGATACTGAGCAATATTATAAACAGGTACAATAATACTGATTTCTGGTGTCATTTAGTACCTACTCCTTTATAACATTATTTTTTCTTTTACAAGAGTAGACGAAACATTTTGTGTATATGGAAAATAAACAATGTCTACCCCTACTTTGCTAAATTGTTTTTCAAGTTGATTAAATAGATTATTTCCTTTCCAATCATCCCCAACAAACATTACATCAAAACTTAATTGTTCCCAGGCTGTAAACTTATCTCTACTCGTTTGAGGAACAACCCGATCTACATATTTCACTCCTTCTACAATTGCCATCCTGTCTACATGCGAAATTACAGGTTGTTTTTTCTTATAATTCAAAACTAACTCATCCGAACTGACACCAACTATCAGATATTCACACTGTTCCTTTGCTCTCTTTAAAATATTTAGATGTCCAACATGAAATAAATCAAAAACACCTGTTGTATATCCAACTTCATACCGCTTCATAAATATCGCTCCATTCCTCTAAAAACAAATATTTTGAATATGCTGCATCAAGTATTCACTTGCCCTTCCATCTTCAAAAGAACCAACTTCTGATAAGAATCTCCTAAGATCTTCTTCATAACTTTTGTATTGAAAACTTTCTATTTTTTCTAATAAGTCATGATTACTAGTAGCACTAACAAAAGGGAGTTCCATTAAATCAAAATAAAGATCCCTATCGTTATTTGTATATTCAAGTAAATCAGGCACATAAAGAAAACATGGTCTTTGTGTAATAGAAAAATCAAATATAAGTGATGAATAATCAGATATTAGAACATCGGAAATTAAAAGCAGTTCTTGTACATCATCATATGACGTCACATCCACAACATTTTCACCAAATGTTAATTGACTAGATTGTGAGACTAAATGAGGGTGCAATTTTACTAAAACGAGCCATTCGCCTCCGAATTTATTAGAAAGTTTTTGTTCTATCTGGCTAAAGTCCAGGTCATAGACATCTAAACGGTTATTCTTTCTAAAAGTGGGGGCATACAACAGAATTTTAGAATCCTGCTGTATATTTAGCCTCTTCTTTATCTCAACGCTTTTTTGTTCATTCTTTTGAAAGAGTAAATCATTTCTTGGAATTCCATGCTCAAATATTTCACCATCATACCAAAAAGATCTTTTAAAAATCTCTGTACTGAATCGGCTTCCAGATAGAAGTAAATCACATTTTAACGAGTCTTTTTTAGCCATTTTTACATAGTACGGTGGCAATGCGTCTTCAGCATCTTTTTCAATTTGTTTTAGTCTTAAAGAACTATGCCAAGTCTGTATATAATACTGATTTTTTCTCTTTACAAATAAATCTGTCGTTCTAAAATTCGTAATAATAATTTTGGATGTACAGATTTCATAAAAATATTTTAAAGACATCGTTCTAACTTTTCGTACACCAATGATATTTTGCTTTGACTCAGGTTTATTGAATGCCCATACAAGGTCATATTTATCTGATGGATAATTTCCGAGAATAAATTCAGTTATATATTTAGGGCTCCCTCCAAATTGGCTGCCATAATAACTAAATAAAAAAATTTTATTTTTCTTTATTGGAAACATATTAAATAAATAGATTAATAGGAGGTATGTATATTTTTTTATTATTTCAATATCTAACTTCATTATTTAAAGTCTCCTTACTTCAACCTGTAGTAAAGGCTGCGATATCAAATTCATTTTCCTTAACACTTTATTAATTATCAGAAAACCCACATTTAAATAGGGGTGTATTCTGAAAAGAATCAGTTGCTTTTTAAGTTGTTTATCATCAATTAATGCTAATTCGGAATTGTAATTTTTCACGTAAGTTCGTATTTTTTTTCTATGAAACCCATCACTATCTTCCTTCCTATTAGCCAGAAGTAAATTATAGTGAACCAGACAAGTTCGTAATAACAATTTTAAAGACTCATCTAATAATTCCTGATAATACTCTTTAATAAATTGATGCCTCTCTTTTAGTCCTGTAATCATATCCAAGTTTCGTATTGTATAAGTAGCTACAATACTGTCGTTTCTTTGGTAATAGTTGTAATACGGTTGCTTTAACATAAGAAAGGTATTTACCCGGTGCATTACATGATGAGCCCAAAACACATCTTCAAAAAGAACACCCTTTTTAAATGGAATATCTCGGATGATCTCCGTTTTATATAATTTTCCCCAAGCAAAATTTTTCACTTTTTCATTAGTCACTAACTCGTGCATTAATGTTTTCTTATCTAATATTTCAGGAGAAGCATTTTGCGAATCGTATATTCGATCCAGTAAAAGCTTATCTTCATAGGCATAATAAAAAGCTGATTGAACGACATCAGCTTTGTTCGTTATTGCACTATTCACCATGTTGTTTATCATCTCTATCTCTAGCCAATCATCACTGTCCACGAACATAGTAAATTCGCCAGTTACCTGTTTCATACCATAATTTCTAGCATCCGATAATCCACCGTTTTCCTTATGAATTACCTTTATACGATTATCTTTAGAGCCATAATCTTCAGCAATCTTACCACAACGATCTGGGGAACCATCATTTACTAAGATGATTTCTAAGTTTTTATACGTTTGATTCAGAATACTATCTATACATCTATGAATATATTTTTCTACCTTATAAATAGGGACAACGACACTCACTTTTGTCTCTTCTTCCATTTATTGTCCCTCCTAAATCAATTGATATAATTTTTGTAATTCATGACTATTATGATAGTTTGTATCAAGGCAATTATGCGAAAGCTGTTTTCTGAATTCTTTATCCTTATACATCCGTTCTATTCCATCTGCTATTCCTTCAATCGACATTTCACATATTGATCCATCAAATCCATTCTTTACTTGACTGTTTGCTGTGGCATAATTTGTGATCAGTACTGGTTTGGAAAGAATTTGGGCTTCTCCTACTGTAACAGCTTTTCCCTCATACCGAGATGGCTGGACGTATAAGTCAGCTGCATTCATAACCGGATATGGGTTTAATTGTTTCCCTAAAAGGATGAACTGATCTTCCAGTCCATTTTGTTTGATTAATTCTTTCAACATTCCTTCATCTCCCCCATATCCAACCACATACCAGACGATATCATCATAACCCTTTTGTTTTAATAACTTTAATGCTTTAACTGCATTATCTATTCCCTTTGCATAGGATAAACGAGCCACTGTTACGATCTTAAACCTTGAATCCTGAAAAATCGGACTATCCACTTTCTCGGCTGCTAGGTTAAGGATAAATTCTGGAGAAGTAATATTTTCAATGACAAGTACCTTATTTTCTAAAGCCTTATATTTACTTAGAAAAGCATTTTTGCATTCCTCAGATACTGCCATAATGTAATCAAATTTATTCCACATTTGAAAATCTAACTCTTCATCTGTATCTACGGTTGAAAAGTCTGTATGTATCCAGGCAATTTTGGTTTTTGCTGTCACTTTCTCTGCAACAAAATAATGGGGCCACAAATAACTTATCGCAACATCATATTTCTTCTTTAACCTTGGTAAAAAAGGTAGTGTGTACACCCACATATATTGCAATTGTTTATACCCATTTTCATGAGAATGATTTAAATTTGCTTTATATTTTGCAAATAATCTTGCTAAAGCTAATGGCAATTTCGCAGATTGCAGTATTTTCCCGATAGGCATTCTAAATGTTTTATAAGCTTTGGATTCGCTCAATAATTTTGCTTGTTTAGGGAGTAAATTCATAAAGTCACCCGTATGACTGTATAACATCAGATCTACTTCATGATTTTTATAGTCAAAGTTATTTAACATACTGATAAGACTTCTTTCTACTCCACCCACTTCCATATCATATGAAGCTATTAGCAGCTCTTTCATACACTTCTCCATCATTCGTTTTATAAATGGCAAATAATCGTGATATTCCTTCAGTCAAGGAGTATCCATTATCATCAAAGCATTGAATAATTTTATTTATATCTTTTTCTTTTTTACCTGCTATTTCTATAATATTATCTGCCCAAACCTCGCTACCTTTTGCTAATGGAAGTTTTGTCACTAAACCCATTTTCAGATCTGCTTCTGGTTGTATGGCTTCAGATACTATGCAAGGAACACCGCATGCTTGAGCTTCTAAAAGCACAAGTCCTAATCCCTCGTATAAAGAAGGGAAAACAAATACATCCATACTATGCAGCATCGTAGGTATGTTATCTTTTACACCGACAAAGTTTATTTGTTCATATATCCCATCTTTTTTTGCCTGTTCTTCTATATGGTTTCTTAAGTCTCCATCTCCAACTAATAATAATTTTATGGTAGGATCATTTTTGATTACTTGTTTCAATATTTCTAATAAAAACATATGGTTTTTCGCTTCTATAAACCTGCCAATGTGACCGATAACTAAACTCTTATCAAGACTTTCTTCATCTTTAAAACATTTAACATCTGAAATGGGAACATTTAAGAATCTCGAGTAATCAATTACATTAGGAATATAGGTATATTTTTCATTTAATAAAGCTTTTTTGCCAAACAAATATGTTCCAGCACCGTTACTGCATGCTAAAAGGTTTGTAGAAAGATGATTAATAATAAATCGCATAAAGTGAAAGTAAATCTTTCTTATTAGGCTTTTATTATGATCTAAAGTTGTATGTGCATGGGATATTCTGATTTTCACACCTGCTAATACAGCAGCGATAATAGCAATTCCACAATGAAACAATGTATGGGCGTGGACAGCATGATATGGCCCATGTATTTTGATAGCTTGATAATGTTCTTTAATTGAGAGCGTGCGGGGTATTCTAATAACATTGCCACCCAAACTTTTTATTTCCTCATCGTAGTGAGCGCCTTTTTGACTATAAGAGATAAAATCAAATTGAACTTTATTTCTGTCGATGTTTCTATAAATATTCATTAACATGGTTTCGGTTCCAGCTCTATTCATAGCTCCAACAACATGGAGAATTTTTATAGGTTCATCGTTATTCATAACTATCTCCCTTTAGATCATCTTATTAATAAACCTAACTTTTTCTAAGTTAGGTTTCCTACCAGCTTAAAAAATCACTTTTATATACGGTATGCAAACTTATTACATTTTCAAAAAAATAATAAGCTCCATAGCAAATTAAAAGTCCATAATAAACGAACATTTCGTCTTGTTTCCTAAATAGCTTTACAATCCAAGAAATTAATAGAAGCAAATACAGATCAAAATAGATTGAGAACCTGGCAAAGATCCAGTTTTGTGTTGAAATAATCATAAAGACAAGTCCGATTATTGACATATTTACGATATAATCACTTTTCGGATATATCTCTTTTAGTTTTTTTCTTCCTATAAAAGCTATAATTACTGGAGCAGCATTTACAGCTACCCTAATAATATTTGCCCCACCTTCCGCAAAATTTTCGTATTGGCCATATTGAGTATCTTTAATGCTTGAAAATAAAAATGCGGAAAATTGATCGAATACAAGTGTTATTGCTATTGATAAAAATATAAGTAACACTGTTGCTTTAGACCATGCTTTTGTTCTTGCTAAAAAATAAATCGGTATCAAAATGAGTGCGCTTTGGTGAAAAGTAGATGCAAAAAGAACGATTAAAACATATTTTTTCCAATTACCTTCAATAAGATATTTGGTCGCTGTAAAAATGATGGATGCTGCAAAAAGTTGCCTGATCCCATTCATTGAAATTAAAAATAAGCCTCCTGTGATATAGACATAGAGACTTAATTCAAAAATCCTTGAATATTTAAATAAGATAAGTACAATTAAAACATTTGTTATAAGTGCGGTAGTAAATATCATAATCTGCGGGTCATCTGAATACATTTTTAATATTTTTTGTAGAATGCCAAATCCTATATCTTTCTGACTCAAGATAAAATCCCAAGTAAAATCATTTATTTCATAGATATGCTTATAAAAAAAAGTATCCCCAATGTTTGAACGAAGACCTGAAACTAAGACTAAAGTTAACATAGCGAGGAACATTAATAATCGATTAGGCTTTATAAGAATATGTGTTGAGGAAGGATACGGAATCAAAGTTGCAGGACTTGAAAAATATCTTGCAAAAAATGAAAAAATAAAAACTATGGCAAGATTAATCCATAGAATAGTCATACTTTTTTTCCTTTCTTTTAGATCAGACTGTTTTTGTCTTATTGGATATATAAAGATATAATAAAAAACCAAATGGTATGGCCAATATTGTTAAGTCTTTTCTTGGTGTATCATTAAGAAATTTCCAATTTTCCATTAATAGATTACTAGA
This sequence comes from Fictibacillus barbaricus, assembly GCF_031457135.1. Classification (GTDB taxonomy): domain Bacteria; phylum Bacillota; class Bacilli; order Bacillales; family Fictibacillaceae; genus Fictibacillus; species Fictibacillus barbaricus_A. Next base: position 532,407 of record NZ_JAVDWA010000003.1, read on the forward strand.
AACAAAGTGGATTGCCTGCCTAAACTTAAATGAGAGACTAGCAAAAGGTAACTTCATAAGCTCTATACGATAAAAAGCAAATCCTCTAGGGTTTTTTCGATATTGGTTTATCATATTTAAAGAAGAGCCGTCTGGTAAATACTCCACACAACAGAGAATTTCATTCATAAGCAACATTTTATATTCTTTATCTAACATGTAATATTTATATGCTAATCCAACATACTTTTCATTATCAAAAACAGGATATGGGTATTTCCTTGTTAGTTCTGAACGATAGACAAGTTTTTTGTCACCAGTTACCCCATGTTTGTTATATAAATCAAACAGCGTAGACTGCTTTATATGATCTGGTAACATTGAGCCAATGATTTGGTTTTCAGTATCGGAATCAAGAGCAATCATTCCACTGACTTGATCACTTCCATACCTATTCCAAAATGTAAGGATTTTTTCAACAGCATCCTTTGGCATATAATCATCGGAATCGATACACACATTTAATTCTGTTTCAATGAGTTCATACGCTGTATTATGCGCGCCATGCATCCCTTGATTACTTTGCCAATAGTAACTAATTTGAATCCCTTTTTCATCGATCCAACTTTGTACGAGCTCTTTTGTATGATCTGTAGAACCATCATCTATAATCAACCACATAAAATCTTTACTTGTTTGTTGTTTTAGACTTTCATAACATTTATGAAGGCAATAAGCTCGATTAAATGTTGGAGTAAAAATCGTTAATTGCTTCATATTCACCTCACCATTTTTAAATATAAATCCTGTGTTTGAGTTGCTGCAGCGTTAATATCATAGCCATTGTTTTTTAAGGCTGTCTTTGCATGATAATTTCTTAATACTGAACACCTTACTGATTTTAAGGATGCTTTCCATTTGTTTATACTATTTATTGGTAACTTTTTTACCATTTCCAAGCCCATATCAACCTCACTTGTAATGGTATCTGAGATCAGACATGGGAGACCTGCACATTGAGCTTCTATAAGTGTGACTGGCAAACCTTCATGAAACGACGGGAAAACAAACACATCAAATGCCTGAAATAAGTGATGCACATCATCTCGCACCCCTAAGAACTTCACACAATCATTTAGGTGCAAATCGTCTACTTTCTTTTTAATCGCAGGAAGTAAGCTGCCCTCTCCAATTAATAGAAGTATGGATTTATGATTTTCTTTTAATGATTCAGCAAAAATATCAATTAGAAAATGATGATTTTTTTGCTTATTAAATCTCCCTACATGACCCACCACAAAGGTATCGTCAGGTATTCCTAAATCATTCCTTACCTTCAGCCTTGTTTCATTTGAGAATTCAAACTTATTACAATCGATGCCATTTTTTAATATGAATGCTTCATTCGATTTTTTACGAAACAGCCAATTTGCTGCTTTCTGTGAACATGCTATTTTATGAGTTGCACTCTTATTGATTTTATTACCCGCATACCACTTATAAAGTTTAGCTATACTTCCACCCTCACTATTTGTGTTATGACTATGAGAAACTCTACATGGAATCCCTGCTTTTGCAGCAGATTGAAGAACCAGCCCACTCATCTTATCCATGTGAGAATGAACAATTCTATAGTCTTTATGAGCTTCAAAAAAATAATCTAATGACTTTATATACTTAATGTGTCCGATTTCTGTTACATAAGGAATTCTATAAATTCTCCCGCCTAACCGGGCAATTTCCGAATCAAAAATGCCTTTCTTACTCGTTAAAAAATCGAATTGTACTTTAGATCGATCAATATTCCGATAAAGATTCATAATCAGTGTTTCAGCACCGCCACGATTCATGTTTACGACTACATGCAAAATTCTTATTGGGCCATCCATTCTCTTTTTTCCAACCCTTCCATATAAGTCTTATAAATGGAAATATTCTGTTCAAGTACTTTATTAATCGCATATTTATTTTGAACCATCTGCCGACCTTTTTTTCCAAACGATTGAATCAGCATTTTATCCTCAGCAATTCTTATGATTTTTGAAGCTAGATCTTTTGTGTTATCACTCTCAAATACCCAACCGGTTTTATTATTTAGTACTAACTCCTTATGACCTCGATTAAGAGTTGCGATAACCGGCAGCTCACAAGCCATAGCTTCCATAACATTAACTGGCAATCCTTCTCGCAAACTTGATGCCACCGCAAGATCACACATTGGTAAAATCGAAGATAAATCATCTCGATATCCTAAAAAATCAATGTAATCAAAAACACCAAGACGAGCAGCTAAGTTTTTGCATTCCTCAAGCAATGGACCTGTTCCTGCCAGCAGCAGCTTTGCATGCGGTATTTTATCTTTTAATAAAGATATTGCATGAATTAACAATTGCTGATTTTTGTTCTTATTAAATTCCGCTGCATAGAACAGGAGAAAATCATTTTTGGAGTAACCGAATTCTTCTCTTAAACTAAGTTTTTGCTCTTTACTAATTGGTTTAAAGCCATTCGTATCTACTCCTACACCATGGACATGCTTTATTTGTTTTGCAGAGAATTTGTGTTTGCGGGATAAATTGTAATCTTCGCAATTAATAGTAATTAGACAGTCTGTAATAGATGATAGAACCCTTTCAACAGGATAGTAGATCAACCAGTTTGGAATAGGTGCTCCTTTATAAAAATGAAAGCCATGAGCCGTATATATAACTTTCGCACCCTTTTTTCTTGCTTTTCGCGCAGCTAACCGAGTAAGAACTCCTCCCATAGGGGTGTGACAATGTATGATATCAAAATCATTATTACAAATAATTGATTTGAGAGATTTATAAGCTTGCATATTTTTGGGATGTAATGGTGAACGCTGAATAGAAATGTTATATTGTTTATCCACAAATGGAAGGTTCATCGTTCCTGATGCTGCCACATGAACTTCCCATCCTTGTTCTTTACACCATTTCATAAGTGGTATATGAAAGGCTATAAAATGATAATCAACAGTCGCACATAACAAAATTTTTTTCATCCTGGCTCATCCTTTATTTAGCATAAAAAATACAGCACGGTTATCATCACCGGCTGTTTGATTAATTTATATTGATTTGTTCCTTGGTAAGGATTCGTGAGAAATAATCCAAAAGATCATATTTTAATTCGTCTTGCTGGAGTGCAAAATCTATCGTTGTTTGAATATAACCCAGCTTTTCTCCGACATCATACCTCGTTCCTTCAAAGTTATAAGCATAAATAGCTTCGAAATGATTCAGCTCTGCAATTGCATCCGTTAATTGAATCTCACCGCCAGCACCAGGTCTTTGATTGGCTAGCAAATCAAAGATTCGTGGATTTAATATATATCGTCCCATAATCGCAATATTAGAAGGTGCTTCACTTTGTTTTGGTTTCTCAACTAAATGACTAACTGAATATAGTCGCTCTGTTAAGCTTTTACCGCTCACAATACCATAGCGAGACACTTGATTATCAGGAACTTCCTGTACTCCAATTATAGATGAACGGTATCGCTCATATTGTTCAATCATTTGCTGCAGACACGGCTTTTCAGCTTTTACGATATCATCGCCAAGCAAGACAGCGAATGGCTCATCTCCGATAAATTTTCGTGCACACCAAATGGCATGCCCAAGGCCTTTTGGTTCTTTTTGTCTAATATAATGAATATCTACTAGCTTTGATGATTTCTGTACTTCTTCAAGCAATTCTAACTTTCCCTTTTCTAACAAGTTTTGTTCTAATTCAAAAGAATGATCAAAGTGATCTTCAATCGCTCTTTTCCCTTTTCCAGTTACGATAATAATATCTTCAATTCCTGACTGAACAGCCTCTTCAACGATATATTGAATTGTAGGCTTATCAACGATTGGAAGCATTTCTTTAGGCATTGCTTTTGTTGCTGGTAAAAATCGTGTACCAAGACCCGCTGCTGGAATAATCGCTTTTTTTACTTTCATAGAATTCTCCTTTAGCTTGACAATGTCATTAATGATTCCGCTGTGTCCCGTTGATTAGCAAGATTTAATAATGTTTCGCGTAACTTTTCTTTGTCCATATCTGGAAAAGTGTTTACAAGCTCTTCAATTTCTTCTATATACAATTGAGATGTTTTTCCGATATAAATTTTAGGGTAAATTTGTTCTTCATGTATTTCCTCTTTTTCCAATAATTCTTCAAACAATTTTTCACCTGGTCGTATTCCTGTGTATTCAATTCGTATTTCATCAGTAGAATAACCCGATAATTTTATTAGATTCTTGGCAAGGTCCACTATTTTTACCGGCTCTCCCATATCTAGCACAAAAATTTCCCCACCCTTTGCTAGTGCACCAGCTTGAATGACAAGCCGTGAAGCTTCAGGAATCGTCATGAAGTAACGAATCATATCTGGATGTGTAACCGTTACAGGACCGCCTTTTTCAATTTGTTGTTTAAAAAAAGGAATGACACTTCCTCTGCTTCCTAATACATTTCCAAAGCGTACAGCTACAAATTTTGTTTCACTTTTATTATTTAAATCTTGAATAATCATTTCTGCTAATCGTTTTGTAGCTCCCATCACACTTGTTGGATTAACCGCTTTATCTGAAGAAATCATCACAAATGTTTGAACCCCGCTCCAACTTGCTGCTGTTGCAGCGTTCAACGTTCCTAGTATGTTATTTTTTAAAGCCTCTTCGGGATTTCGTTCCATTAGCGGTACGTGTTTATGTGCAGCAGCATGGTACACTACATCAGGGCGATATGTATGCATAACTTCCATCATTTTCTTAGCATCCTGCAACTCAGCGATTTCAGTAATAAATTCAATAGCACTATCTTTATAAATTTCTTTTAAATTCATTTCAATAGAATAGATGCTATTTTCACCATGACCTAAAAGAACGAGCTGTTTGGGTCCGAACATAGAAATTTGACGGCAAATCTCTGACCCTATCGAACCGCCTGCACCTGTTACCAAAACAACTTTATTCGTTACATAGTCAGAAATACTTTCCAGATCTAATTCCACAGGATCTCTTCCCAGTAAATCTTCAACTCGCACTTCTCTAAACTGGGTTACAGATACTTTTCCTGTTACTAAATCTTCTAACATGGGGAGTATTTTTGTTTTCGCTTTAGTTTTGGCACATTCCTTAAAAATAATGTTCAACTCTTGTTTTCTAAGAGACGGAATTGAGATTACGATATTTTCAATATTTTCGTTTTGTACAATTTGTTCTAATTGATTCACACCACCAAAAACGGGGATACCAAAAATATCGAGATTATGTTTTTTATCATCATCATCAATAAATCCAACTGGTAAAAGATCGGATTCTTTATTCTTTAACAATTGCCTTGCTACCATAGTTCCTGCAGAGCCCGCTCCAATAATTAAAGTTCTTTTTCTGTTATCTGTTTTTTTCATAAGAGAATCTCGATATAACCTCCAGCAAAAGCGAGAACCTCCGATCAGGAGCATATGAAGGAGCCATGTAACTAAAAGGAGACGAAAGTGTGTTTCTTTTAATACAAATTGCTGAAATAATCCACCTGAAATGATTGAGCATGTCACAACATTAAAAATAATAATAAGTTCACCCACACTAGCGTATTCCCAAACCTTTTTATAAAGTTTGAATTTCAAAGCAAAAAAATGATGACCTAGAACTATAGCCATTGCACTTAATGAAACCATCGGTGTTATGACATGGATATCAGCACTAACTAAAAAAAGGCTAAAATAAATCGCGGTTATGACAATACATGAATCAATCAATAAAAATAACGACATTCTCTGTTTATATGTCATTATTGCCCTCCTTTCACTTACAGTTATTTTTTTAAAATTGATTTTTTAAAGTCCTTAAAGATATACTCTCTTTAAAAGAACCCATCATTAAAAACTTTAAAATTAAAATGGGCATTCAACCCGTCCTCACATCACACCAACGACAACTAGCGTCTAAGGTTATCTAACCCACAGCATGATCGAGTGCCTGCATTGTTACCGATAAGCAGACATCACCGCTAAAATTCTTATTACCAAACAAGTCGTTCTAAATAAAGAACGTAACGTTAAAAAAAATATTCTTCTAACCATGAATTATTTTTCTCATTCAACACAACACCAATAATATTAGCCTTTGCAACTTCAAGCGCTTTTTGCGTTTTTACGATTTCTTCAATCTTCGTAACAAATTTGTTTGTTATTAGTATTACTCCATCACTTTTACTGGCAAGAAACCTAGCTTCAGCAGCTTCAAGTACTGAAGGAGCATCAATTAAAATGGCATCATATTTATTTGAAAGAATTTCCAACAGTTCTGTCATGGCAGTCGTTCCAAGTTCCTCTAATGCACTGGTTCGAGTATCTCCGCTTGTTAATACATCTAAGCCTTCTATATACGTTTGGTGAACCGCATTTTCAAAAGTTTGTATTCCTTTAATTACATCAATTAATCCTCTTCTGTTTTGTAGTTTAAGAATGGTATGTATGGAAGGATTTCTAAAGTTAGCATCAATAATGAGAACTTTCTCATTACCTTTAACCATAGATATTGCAAGATTGACGAGCGTTGTCGTTTTTCCCGCTCCTTTTCTAGGTGATGTAACCAGTAAAATTTTTCTCCCACCTTTTTTTGTGAGAAAATATAAATTGGTACGCGTACTTCTATATTGCTCAGCAATACTTGAATATGGGTTTGTATATGAAAGTAAACTTCTCATTTTTGCAGCAACAGGATTATTTTTTTTAAATCCCAACCGTTTCACCCCTTACTTTCAATTCCTCTTGTATGTGAACATCTTTTTTTAAATTTTTTTTGGTTATTTTTGAGATGTTTCCAATCACTGGCAGACCTATTAACTCTTCAATTTCATCTTCTCTTTTTACCGTTTCGTCTAAAGAATTCAGAAAAAAAACAAAACCAACTCCAATAACTATTCCCATTACCATCGAAATAAATAAAAAACGGTATTTGTTGTCATTAATTGGATAAGGATTTTCTTTTGCTTCCTTTAACAATTGAACATCATTAAAACTTAATATTTTAGCAACTTCATCTTTAAAAGTACTCGCCGTATTATTGGCAATCATTGCCGCAGTTGCCGGGCTATTATCAACCACAGTTATCAGAACAACTTGTGAATCACCAATACTTTCAACTGTTATCTGTGACGCTAATCCTTCAGCTGATCTTGGCAGTTGTAATTCAGAGACCACTTTCTCCATAATAGCCGGATCTTTCACCATAACCATCAGTGTTTTCATCTGATCTGGATTTGCTTTAATTAAAAGTCTAGTAGAGGATTGATACAAATACGAAGTTGTATATTTATTGTATAATCCTCCGAGTAAGGTTATCAGTATTACGAACAATACAATAACCCAAAATCTTCTTTTTAGTAGACTATAAATCTCTATTAAATCAATCTCTTTTACTTTTGATTTATTTTTTGCCATGTTACTGTTTAGATCCGTCATGAAAACCACCTTATTAAATATGACTTCATCTCTCATCTTATTATTATGTTCTAAATAAAGAACTTGTAGTGTAAAAAAAATATCACTTCACAAAAAAAATAACACAATCGACAAAATGACGTAATTTTCAATATATATTACTACAAGTATAGTTCTATATAAAGAACAAGTCAACTGTATTATTTATATATTCTTACAATTAACTTTTGCTTAAAACCATTTGCTTCTCAAGTAAATCGCTAAATGTCTTTTGTTTTTCATCTGCTAATTTTTGAAATGCTCCATTTTGAATAATTCTACCTTCTTCCAAAACTATTATTTGATCAGCATTGCTGATCGTTGATAACCGATGTGCGATTACGATTATGGTCATCTTCCCTTTTAATTGTTCAAGAGCCTCTTGTATTTTTGCTTCATTTTCTGAATCAAGTGCACTCGTAGCCTCATCCAATATTAGGATGGATGGTTTTTTTAAAATTGCCCGTGCTAATACAATTCTTTGTCTTTCGCCTCCAGAAAGTCTTACTCCACGATCACCAATATAAGTATCAATTCCTTTTGGCAGCTTTTTAACAAAATCTGCTGCTGAAAAGTTCAATGCCTCCCATATTTCATCATCTGTTGCTTGGGGATGTACTAATATCAAATTGTCTCTTATAGTACCATTAAACAAAAAGGGTTCTTGAGGGACATATCCTGTTGCTTTTCTTAATGACAATAAATTTTCTTTTGTTATAGGCAATCCGTCTACAATAAGACCTCCTTTTTCAGGCTGTAAAAGACCCATTAAAATATCAATCAATGTACTTTTTCCTGCACCTGATCTTCCTATTATAGCTGTCATCTCATTTACTTTAATCACGAAATTAATATCTTGTAGAGCTGACTCTGAACTATAATCATATTTAAAGTACATATGCTTACATTCAATTTTCTGTTGAAGAGAAATCGATGGCAAACTAGTATCTCTGCTTGCATCTCCCAATTCAATTGAACTTTTACTTTCTTCTTGTAATTGTAAAATCGAATGAATGGACGGAATATTTGTAGCAAGTTGCTGTAAATTATTCTGAATAGCAATCAGTTTTGGCCAAAGCCTTGAGAAAATAAGAATAATCAACAACAATTGTCCTGGTTGTGCCTTAAACATGACGATGGATAAAAATATGAGCCCCGCAATGAGCAGCGCTGATATTATTTTATATAAAACTTGTGAATTGTTAATTAGCTTACTAAATTCAGACTGTTCTTGTTCAAAACGTTCAGACCAGTTTTTTAACCAAATATAGCTCGAGTTCTCTAAATGGTTGCTTTTTATATCTTTAATTCCATTAAAATTATCTGTTAAACCACCGATATATTGCTTTGCTAGATCAGATTTTTGCATACCTAGAATTTTCGAGCTTTTTAATGTTTGTTTCGAAAAATAGGCAAGTATACACCCTGCAATTAATACAAATAATGTGATTTTTGCTGACAACAAAAAAGCAATAATTAATTGAACAAATGTAAAAATGACAGAAGTGAAAAGTTGAAACAGAAGATTTGTTCCATTCGCGACACGATTAAGATCATCTGTTAGAGCATTAATAAAATCTGATTTTCTTCTTCTCATTAAAAATAGCCAATTTGCTTCCAGCAGCCCTTTATATGTCACTAATCTTATTTGATTAACAAAGCGAACAAGAATTTCCACATTTCTTAATGTTAAATTGCGTTTTAATAATGAATGTCCTACCACTAAGAAAATATAAACCCCAAAAATCATTAATAAACCATATAATTCTGGAACACCATTAAAGATTGAAGAAAGGCCAGAAAAAATAGTAGACTCTTTTACATTCATTAGGTTACTTAGATGAAGCATAGGAAGGAGAAGTAACAAACCTATCCCTTCTAATAAACTCACCACTATCATTCCGAACAGATTGATAAAAAGTGACTTTCCTGCAAATTGATAGAGTTGTTTTGCAAAAAATATGAGACTACTCATTTGATGTCCCCCTTAAGGGTTTGTGCGCCAGGTCTCGCCTTATTCCACAGCCATAAAACGGGTCTAAGCGGAAAATATAAGAAATGGAGTTTTTTAGGTAACGGTAAAATATCTTGATCTTCTGGGTATGGGTAAAAGAAGCTAAGAAAAAAAATAAATTTTTGAATCGGTGTTTTTAATTTAAATAAGTAGTTTTTATGATAGCTAGATATGTCTTCGGGAACTGGATAGGTATGCAAATTAACTTTATTCTCTAGATAAAAAATGGATTTTCTAGCCAAATATAATGCGTGCTTATTATTACTTAATTCAACAAAATACTTTATTTTTTGATAATTAAATAATTCATAAGATAATCGAATAGCTTGACCTAATAAATGTTTCGTTTGATGTTTCTCTGCTATTTTCTTTAGTATTTCTAGTTTTACATTTTCTTTCATTAACATTTGATGGATATCCAGTAGCCATCTTAACCTTGACCATCCATGTCTAGCACCATGAGTCGATAAAAACATGAAAAGATCTTCATTACCTAACATATAAAGAGGTGTGTGAGTTAATGCACTAATCTGTCGTCGTTCCCATAGATCATTAAAGGAAGGTTCACTTGCCGGTCCAGGATTTAATCGCCAGTGAACTTCAAATTTAACCTCTTTTACGGGATGAAAATAAGTAACATGATGATGTCTCCATTTCCAGTCATTTAAAATGCTACGAATATAATCATTTTTTATATAACCTTCATTCTGTAAAATTACATCAATGTTTTCTAGTTCATCTATTCGAACTAAAAGATCTATATCGCACGAGGTTCTAAGGGAAATATCCCCATATAATTCTTTAGCCAATGCAGGACCTTTTAATAATAGGAACTTAATATTTTCTTTTATCATCAATTTGTTGATTCTATCCATCTCGGCAGATAGATGTAACATTTTATAAATATTTTTTTTATAGAGTATTTCTAATTTACGTATGACCTTGTCGGGAATATGCTCACCATTTAACAGTTTTACTTTTCTATAAAGCGTACAAAATGTTCGGTGGTGTAAGGTTGATGCTAGAAATTCATCCCAGTCAATCTTTTTAAACAAATCTTTATTCATTTCATCCAAACTATCAAACTTTAACAGTTCAACTTGAAGTAATAATTCCTTTGATAAACTAGTTAAATCAAGTAATTTCGAACGTTTCATTTTATGCCACCTTCTTAATGTACGGTTTTTGCAAATTTACCCACTATCGTAAATCTGTTCATTTCTTCTGCTCCAGAAATATATAAAGAACCACTTCTTAACCATGCATGTGCGCACATATTTCCATCTTGATCTCTACCGGTACCAAAATAAATAGTACATGCAATTCTGCGTTTATTGAGCATCCTCATTCCAGCTAATGCTTTAACCATACATTGACTTTCCCAAAAGGTATGACGACTCATAATATGAATAGCTTCAGAAATTTTTTTTAAAAGGATCTCATCTGATTCTCTTGTAATATAAGGTGTCTCTTCCATATGTGCACCTAATGAATTTGAGGTCTTAGATATAGGAAGTAATTTTAATATACGAGCAAATCCTAATTCAAAATAAGCCTCTATTAATAACATTTTCATATCACGTTTCAATAAGGAGAATGTCCATAAAAAATGAAATGATCTCATCATATGTTCACACCTATTTTATTTCAGAACAATCAAATTCTCTTCATGCAAGGAATCTAAAAATGAGATGACATGACTCTCACAGACCTTCCTATCAATATCAAATTCAGCGGTCAAATCGTCGATAAGTTCCTCAAAAGTAATTGGATCAATTAGTTTGCTCCAAATCATTCCTCCAATAGTGCCTAAATTGTAATATTTTCCATTAGCAATACTCATCATTACTGTTTCCCCATCCATATCGCTGATAATGTTATTCTGTTTTTGATGTATGATAGATTTTTGTAAGATGCTCGATATCTTTTCCATGAATATCCCCCTCAAATATTGTCTAATACGACAGCTACTAGTTCATGTGCTGTAAATTGGTTTTTAGGCCGGCTTAATTTATTTATTTGTATTTTATCCAGAAGTTTTACGGTTTCTTTAAAATGCCAATCTGATAGCTCTAATCTATTAATAAATGAGCTGCGATATGTATGTTGAAAAAGGGTTGCAATCTTATTCAGCCCTTTTATTTTTTCATATTTAATCGAATCACTATCGTTTACTTCTAATTCAATTACACCTGCAAGTTCAATCGGAACCTTAACAGGATTTTCAACCGGAACTGCAAATTTAGTTTCTCGTTCAAATAATGGCTGGTACTTTTTAGAATCCATGCCAAACTTAATTAAACTTTCTTTCCATAGCTTTTGTTGAGGATATGAAGGCATCATTATAGGGTTGTTTTGATTATCAAAATTAATAGCAATAACATCATCACTTATTAGTTTAAAATCCTGCAGAATAAATGCTGAAGCCAGTGTGGATTTTCCAACACCTGATTCTCCGATAAAAGCATAAGCCTTTCCATTAATAGCTATAGCACTACCATGTAAACCAAGTATTTTTTTCTGAAGTAAAATCGTACCCATGCACGTTCCTAACAAATAGAGCCTTATCTTGTCTAAATCAAGATTCAGAAATGGCGAAAATACAATGGAATTTCCATCACGAATGCAGAAAATTGCTAAATCTGGTATTTGAAATAACACAAAGTTTCTTTCCACAAATACTTGTGTATTCGGTGATACTTTTTGTTCCCAGATTTGTGTTAGATCACTTACCTCGATATGTACATCTCCTTCACCATAAAAGGGAGTAGGAAATAATTCTGGCAGTTGAATTTCACTGCTGATCGATAGCCCAAATGTGTTATATTGGTAAGTTTGTTTTGTTGTAAGCAAACTTTTCACTTCCTTTCACCCACCTAAGATGATAACCCTTATACAGTTTAATGGTATAAGGGCCTTATCCTCTAAATAATTAAGTATTCTTTTTAGCTGTAATGAATATGTTCAGTTGGATCCGGCTGTACGGCATCTGGAGTTTTTATTCCCGGGCCAGCCATTGTCATATTAATATCAAGTACTTCCAATACTGGTTGCTGCCAATCTTTTTTCATATCGATCACCTCCTTTCAATCTTTTTAGAAAGCGATAAACAATTATACTTCTCATCATTACTCGAAAACTCGGATTAAAAGCGTCATCTGTTACTAGGTTATTTCTTGCGGTTTTTAAAGTATCTAAATTTAGATATTGCTCTGTTAGCGGATCTGTACAAATATAATCAAATTCATCCAAAAATGCTGACCATTGAGCAGACATTCGCTGAATCACATCAACACCTTGAATTCCTCTGATACGTTGGTTTAATCGTACCTTATCAGGTAAGTAACCTTCAGTTGCCCTTCGAATCATCCATCTGCCATATCCATTCCTTATAAATTGATCGATCGGAACAGAGAGACAAAATTGAACAACACGCAAATCGTTCGTTGGATCATGCGGGCGTATGGAATGATTTAAGGAGAGTTTAGTCCCTGTTGTTCCCGTAATATTCCAATTGTTCAGAATAACAAAATGGTGTTTTCTTAGATCATGTATCTCGATTTTTGAAAAATCGACTTGATATAAGCCCCGGTCTTTCAGGCTTTCATAAATATTGGTTTTTTCAGCTAATTCATTGCTAATCATTTCTGGAAAAATGTAAGGTTCTTCGTGTGATTTAAAATACTTGGGAAATGCTATTTTTCTTATTTTCCTAACCACTTGTGATTTATTAACATTAATATTTTTGGAGTAAAGCTTAAGTTCACTATTTAATTTTATCCACTTCATGGTTTTCATTAAGTTAGCGAAATATTGTAACTCTGGACCCCAAGAAATCGTATAGTTTCCGCGTTGACCATTTAATAAAATTCCTATTCCTTCTGATTGAGCTTGTTTATAAATCCCTTTTAACCAAACAGAATTTTCGAAAAATTTAAATGGCATTTCCATTATATCGAGCCATTCATCAATATCGGAATATGGATCACAGCCATTAAAAGCTTCATAATGATCTGAAATATTTCCAACATGATTAACAGTAGATTTTATATATTCACTTTCGTCAGGTAATCTATATTTATTGTTCCACCCCTGAAACTCAGGAATTGGGATGGCACTAAAAGTAGTTAACGTTTTGTTCATGTCTTTCAATGAGTTAGAAGCAAAACTTACAACAGATCCTGAATCCAATCCGCCGCTTAATTCAGATCCTATCTTTTTAATTGTGCGCAGCCTGGAATTCACAGCTGTCTGAAACACATCCCTGAAGGCTGCTATGTATTCATTGTTATTCTTAAGTTTTAACTCCTTATTGTCCAAAATATTAAGATATCTTAATAAGCTTAGTTTTCCGTTCTTTACTGTAATCGTATGCGAAGGAGGAACAGACAGTATATTTTTGTAAACGGTTATATTGGGATTTTCCACATCATTCATATGTTGGATTGTTAAAAATTCTGCTAGCCAATATTTATTTAGTTCATTTGAAATATAGGGTAATTCTAGTAAGGGATTTAAGAGTGTAGCGAATGCGACTCTTTGATCGTCATGATAATAGTAAAATGTACGCTTACCTGAAAAATCTCTTGCCCCAAAAAGACTTTCTTCTTTTTCGTCCCAAATCATAAAAGCAAATTCACCATTTAAGTGTTTTGGCATTTCTTCTTTCCATTTACAATAAGCAAGTAATATAATTTCGTTATCCGTCATAACCTTGCGATCTGATTGGTCAACGTTCAATTTATTAAATAGCTCATCCCGATTATCGAGTATGGCATCTGATGTAATTGCTAATCTTTTTTCCGAATCATAAAATGTTTTTTTCTTATTTAAGTCCTCGGGCATAATCCATTGAGCATGACAACCAAAAAACAAATTGTCTTTAGAATAGATATCTATGCTGTCTACTGGAAATCGTTTAAAATAATCCATCATTAAAAATCCTTCTTGATGAACTGACTGACCTTCATTAAAATTATAAATTCCAGCAATTGCGCTCATATTTCCTCCAGTACGATAACGAATTTCATTTTAAAGAACGATATATTTAATATATGTTCATTATAAAGAACAACTTAAGTATAATTTACCATCTGTATTTTTGAATGTCAAAGATATTTTTAAAAATTTCTCTAATGAAAAACTTTTTATGCTTAAAACAAAAAAAGCCCGCAAGGTTACCTTTAAGGTTCCTTGCAAGCTTTTTTTACTCTTTTTATTTCGCTGTTTTTCTAAATTTAAACACGAATCCAATGATAAATGACAAGATCGTTGTTACCAATACTGCTGTTGTGAGGGTTGTGATTCCTTGGTTGATTCCTACAGCATGATAAACTTGTACACAAACGCCAAATGGAACTGCAAAGAATAGAAATACCAACCCGAACAAAGCATTTCTCGTATTGTAAAGTGCAGTCTTATGAGCAATGTCTAGCACTTTAAGGCTTACAATCCAAAATACACTAGCTATTGACCAGAATAAGAGTATGGAAGTAATAAATGAAGTAGATGTCATACCCATAATTCGATCAAGGACAAAGTTCATATTCTCCCAGACCATCACCGTCTGATAAAGTCCGAGTGCAAATAGTGCTGCTAAAAAAACAAATGCGTATTCAAATCCTGATGTATTATTTTTCATCCCCAAATATACTCTCCTTCCCCAATTCCGGTAATCCGAAACCTCATTTTCAAATTATTTTACAATATTTTTCGAAAAATTTAAACCCTTAAATAATTTTAATGTGCTTTTTTGGATTTTTCAGGGGGGGACAGACCCCATAAAAAGACACTTTTATGCATTTGTCCTTTTCAGGAGGACAATTAAGTTGTTTTGCTTGAATCCAAAAACTAAGAAGGGATCTGACTTTATTACATACATACTTTTGAGGACAAAATAAAAAGGCAGCATATGTCTGCCTTTGAATAGGAGTGTTGTTATTTGAGATGTTCCGTGATGTCCATCTGAATTACACCTTTTATTTACTGATTGTATTGTTACTATCGATGATCCAGAATAACCTTGTTCAAAATAACCAATTAATCTTTCAGTATGTTTATTCCCTTTGTCATCCTTATAAAAGAGTTTCATCGTATTCTCACTAAACTCTTCAGTAGGGGTTACTTTAAGTTTGTATATTTTATTAGGTTGTATTGGGGGGATTTCAATATCTGAAGCTATGTTATGGTACGTAATCTTTAAATGCGAGATCTTCTTTTCGGTTTGATTTTTTATTGTGATGTCAAATCCAGCCTCATACCTAGGAATAACATAGCCTCCAACAGCTAGAAAGCATAATAGCAAAACCACAATAAAAATAATTTTTTTCATCACTCACCCTCATTTTTAAAATACTAAAAAGCAGTTAGATCACATTAAAATCTACTGCTTCTATATTATTTATTTGGTTGTTTTGCCTATCTCTTTTGTATTGCTTCCTTTTTGCTTTGGTTAGCTAAAATCCCCTCCACATGACTCTGTAATAGGTCTGCCTTCGTGTAAATTGTTTTTTCAAATTGCTCAATCGTCGTTTGGTTTCCATTGCTCTTAATCCGATTTTTATTAATCAATTCTTCCAGATGATATTTGATTGCCTGATTAGAAAGTTTTTTGTTTTCTGTTTGAGTGATAAAAACAAAAACATCCATATCCTTATAATTGAGTTCAATCTCAATTACAATCTCTTTATTTTCATATAAGAAGGTCGTCTTCCAGCTCCCATCTGTTGCAATAGGATTTGTAAACCCATAGTTGCTTACAAGAAAAGAAAAGCTTTCTTCTGTTTGTGATGAGAATAAATTCATGATGACACCTCCATAATTTATAAAATTTAAAATGATCTACCTATTATTACTTATATTTTCTTCTTTTTGCTCATTAATCCTCTTTTGTAATGATTATGTAAAGAGCTCGTTCAGTCATATTGACTAATCATATCAAAATATAGAATTAATTTTCTTAATTTCATATGGATAAAATTACAAAATCCCCCATTTGGAGTTTACAAATTCTTGAAATAGGGGATTTAATTTATAATTATTTAGTAATTAGTAAATTTTTTGTTTCAAGTGCCTTTTTATAGTCCAAAGCTAACTCTTCTACGACATCTTTAACGGTTGCCATCTTTTTGATACTTCCTACCCCTTGGCCAGCTGACCAAATATCTTTCCAAGCTTTTGCTTTTGATTCAGAAAACGATAAATCGACTGCTTCTTTTTTCTTGAGATTTTCAACATCGAATCCCGCTCTTTGTAAGGATGGAAGAAGATAGTTTCCATTAATTCCACTTATAGCGTCTGTGTAAACTAAATCTTCAAGCGTGGATTCAATCAGCATCTGACGGTATTCTTCGCTAGCAGAAGATTCTTCTGTTGCAATGAATCTAGTTCCCATGTATACGAGATCTGCTCCAAGTATTTTTGCAGCAAGAATGTCCTCACCCGTCGAGATCGATCCTGCTAAAACTGTAATTCCATCCCAGAATTCTTTTACAGCTTTTAAGAAAGCGAATGGATTGAGTGTACCACCATGTCCTCCTGCCCCGCTGCAAACGAGGATTAGTCCATCTATACCCGTTTTGGCAGCTTTTCTAGCATGATCAAGTGAAATGACATCAGAAAATACTATCCCTCCATATTTATGTACAATCGCAGCAACGTCAGTAGGGTTACCAAGGGAGGTAATGACGACAGGCGGTTTATATTTTTGAATGAGCTCTAAATCTTCTTGAAATCTTTTGTTTGTGCGATGAACGATTAAATTGACTCCCCAAGGCGAAACTTTAGTCGTTGGGTTTTCATTTTGATATTGTTCAAGATTTTCAGTAATATGAATCATCCAGTTTTCAAGGAGTTCTGATGTTCTGGCATTTAATAAAGGAAACGTTCCAATGATACCTGCTTTGCAGCTTTCAATCACCATTTCCGGGCTGGAAACTAAAAACATTGGAGCATTTATGATTGGCAATGATAATTGTTTCGACAAATTTGTTGGTAATTTTGACATCAAACTGGTCCTCCTTAGAAAATTATCGTTAAAATAGTTTTCCACAGTTATTGTCAGAATCCTTCAAATTGAACACTTTTATGATGCAATAGCCTCAATTTCACCTTGATATATTACATTTTTGTAACAGCCATTTTCTGACAATATTTTCTTTTTAGCTTGTATATAATCAATTTATATTAGGAAATTCGACCTAATACCTTCAGACAAGGGCAAACATTATCGAAAGAAATGGGCGCAAAGCCACGGGTCTAAAGCAAACCGCTATGATCGCCGGGTTACCTGAAAAAATTACCTATCTGGAGGGATCTTTTAGTGGAAAATACAGTAACGTTAGATCGTGAGTGGATTGATTTAATGAAAGAAGCTAGAGATCAAGGTTTCACTAAAGAAGAGATTATTGAATTTTTGAAAAACCCAGCCGCTAAATTAAATGCACTCTATACATCACAAATCGCCAGCTCCTAAATGGATTCAAGATTATATTTACTTCATCTGTGCAAAAAGTTATAATATAGGCAAATTCTTCACAAATGGGGAACGCACATGATGATTGGTGAACGAGTAAAAAAATACCGTATGGACAAAGGTCTCTCCATTACCGCTCTAGCGGAAAAAGCTGGAGTTGCTAAATCCTACATAAGCGCTTTAGAGCGAAATATTCAACAAAATCCATCTATACAACTTTTAGAGAAAATTGCTGACGTTCTAAATATTTCTGTCGATCACCTGATTAATCAGGAAGTGGACACAAAAAATTTGGACCATGAATGGGCAGAACTTGTAAAAGAAGCGATGGGTTCAGGTGTCAGCAAAGAGCAATTTAAAGAATTCTTAGAGTTTAATAAGTGGAAGAATAAACAAAGCTAGCCATTAGGTTTTCCTATAAGCTAGTTTTTTTATTAGTAATCGTATGCCTATAGTGTGGAATATGACGTTTCTTAACGTATGGTGTTGGTTTTTCACAGAAATCGTCTATTTAATTTGGTTTACTTTCTTTTGTACAAAAGTTACGATTATCATTATTAAGAACATTACCGTTCTTAATAATGATAATTTGTGCACTATAAGGAGGATAATCAATGAAATTGGGTAAAAAACCACTCTCATTACTGCTCTCATTGCTTTTGTTGTCTTTATTTTTTTCTCCTCTTAAAGCAGCTGCAGCACCAGAAGAAAATCACATTACATATGTTGCTCTAGGTGATTCGTTAGCTGCTGGTGTAACACCTTCTAATACGTTAGGACTTGGCTACCCTCATTACTTAGCTGGAATGCTTCAGCAATCTAATTACACAGTCACACCTGGCTTTTTTGGAGTTCCGGGTTATACAAGCACTGATGTATTAAACGATTTAACTGTGCCAGCCCGACCTCTTTATTACCAATTACAAAATGCCATAAAACAAGCAGATATAATTACAATTGATATCGGTGCGAATGATATTCTTAAAAAACTGACTTCAGGACAACAAATTAAAAATACGGATATCCAACAAACGGTGAGTAATTTAACGGCCATTTTGGTAAACATTAAAAAGACGAATCCTTCAGCAAAAGTTTATGTGATGGGTTATTACAATCCGTTTCCACATCCTAATTCAGTTTATGCACCATATGTCCCTACACTTATGAGTACTCTTAATAAATATAGTCTGATGTCACAGGGTATTTCAAAATTATTAAATGCCACATTTGTACCGACAGCAAGTCTCATTCAATCAAACTATGGAGCTTATCTTACAAATCCAAACAACATCCATTTAAGCCCTGCTGGGTACCAAGCAATTGCTGCAGAATTCTTTAAAGCTATTCAATCCAATAAGGCTTTAAAAAGCGCTGTAAATTAGAATTTGATATCGAGTATGCCCTTCAACAGTGTTGATAAGGCATACTTTTTTGTTTCATTCTCCTCCCAACAGGGTATAGGTATTGGATGTCTATTATTTATGAGTTGTTGGAGGATAATTTATGGATTTGACACCGAAAGAATTAAATAATTCTCAAAAAAAGATAGATATTAATGGTTCATCATTTTTTTGGGATTTAGAAAATGGCACTTTCCAATTTGAAAGCGGAGACGTCATGTTGTTTTGGATTGATTCTGCATTCAAAGTTTTCCTTAGCACCATTGAGGAAATCACTGGTGAAGGTACAGCTGATCTTGTATTTGAAACTGCAGGTTATCGTACAGGCCTGGTGGTTAGTGATTTTTACAAAAATTCTGTGGGAGATCTTGCGAAATCCATAGATGCTTTGCCGAATATTTATATTACTGCCGGCTGGGGAAAAACATATATAGAAGCGGATATCGAAAAAAAGGAAGCCATTATTACAATTACGAACAGCTGGGAAACGAAAGTAAAGGTCTCACAAAACAGTGAACGTATTGGCAGATTCTTACCTGGCCATTGGGCAGGTGTATTTACTGGATTGTACGATACAAATATGTGGTACAACGTAATCGACGATGAATGTGATGAAAAAAGATTAAAAATTAAAGTTTTCGAGTCTGATATTACACCTAGTACGAATATTCGTGATTTGATAAAACGAGAAGAACAAAATGAGATTATGAAACTGGAAGCGATGGTTGAAAATCGAACACGTGAATTAACGGATTTAATTAAAGAAATATCATCGCCAGTTATTCCAGTTACAGACAATATTGTCGTCATACCTTTAATTGGAAAATACAATGAATTACGTTCGAAAGATATGTTAGAACACACACTTACAGCTCTTCCTGCCCACCACGCACAATTTGTCATTTTAGATTTAACAGGCATCAAATCGATCGATACAACGATGATTGATATGCTGAATAAATTAGTATCTTCTGCACGGCTATTCGGGATGGAAACATTGCTCGTAGGCATCTCCCCAGAAATGAGTATGGAGATTACTAAGAATCAATATTGCCTTGGTGAAAGTACCTATTTCCGCAACTTAAAACATGCCATCTATTTTGCCTTTGCAAAAGAAGGCATGCATATCCAGGAGCCAAAATAGCAGCTGGATAAAAGAATCCGCAGTGCAGAACTTGCACCGCGGATTCTTTTTGTTTTTTATATTTTGGTCTGGTGTCCTCCTGAAAAACACAAAACACCTAAAAAGTATTTGTATGGGGTCTGTCCCCACCTAATTTTTAGAAAACACCCTACATTCGTCTATGCAACTCATCTGTTCGTTCATATGATATACAGAAGCCGACACGTGAGATCGGTTATCATGCTGTGAGGTGAAATTATCAATGTGTTACAAGTGTGGAAATTTCGACCACTGTGAACTCAAGCACGAAAAAAAGGAAATGGAAAAGGAAAAGAAAGTGAAAAAGGAAGAAGTTAAATGTGAATCTTCTTCATCTTCTTCATCTTCTTCATCTTCTTCATCCTCTTCTAGTTCTTCTAGCTCTGTCGTTTACAAGTGCAAGAAATTCAAAAAGAGAAAGAAGCACCACTGCTGCTGCGATCCTTGGGCAAGAATCTTGTTCTAGGATGACAAAAGGAGACCAATATAAACTTGGTCTCCTTTATTATTATCCTCTTCACACTACAGACGCTTAGCCCCTAGATAACGAGGCTGCCAGTATGTGTTGCTCATTTCAGCAATACTTACACCATTAGAAGAAGTTGCACTGATAAACTTTCCACTTCCAATATAAATCCCTACATGTGATGCACCTGAGTCAGTCGTCGAAAAGAATACGAGATCACCGACACCAAGAGTAGTTACTTTATACCCGATGTTTGCCCACATATCTTTAGCTGTTCGTGGCAATGTGATGCTGTGTGATTGCTTAAATACATAATCCACATAACCTGAGCAGTCAAATCCGCTTGGGTCTGTTCCACCCCACTTATAAGGCGTTCCTAAATAACGTTTTGCATAATCTACTAAATACGAGTTATTAACCTTGTAAACTCCTAATTTATCAAATGTGCTGCGGCCAGCAACACCATCAGCTGATAGACCTTTTGCTCGTTGAAAGCCTATTACAGCACTTTTCGTGTAAGAACCGTAGTATGAAGTATATGAGCCGCTGTATGTAAAGTAACCCTTATCTTTTAACATTGATTGTAAAGTTTTAACCTCTGAAGCAGTCATTGTTGGACGAAGTGTTTGATCTCCTAAATTAGCAAAAGCTTGTACCGGTGCAAGTAATAAAGTCGCGCCTAAAACCGTAGTTGAAATCCACTTTTTCATAATATTCCTTAACCCCTTTTAATTTCCAAGTAATCTATAATTATCCTACTATATTAAAAAGAGGTTGTGTTTTACACTTAAGTTACGAAAAATAGGAATATGGTCTATCTTGCTTTCGCGTTAAAAGTATATTAATAGTTTTCTGTTCTAAGAAATTAAAGTGGCATTAAATACTTTAAACCATACCCCGTAAACATTTCCACACAATAAAAACCTATCGCAATTAAAAATAAAAGTGCCGCTCCATTTATGGTGAGTTTATTGTTAGAATCGTTCTTTTTTTGCTTTTGCCATTCATCTGACATAAAAAACAACACTGTACAAATAATGCTAAATAACGCAAACCCTTTAATTAAAAACATAGTAAGTACTGCAAAGAATATATGTATAAATGCTGAGCATACAAAACGATAATGCTCCATTTTATTTGTTAATGTATCAGAAAATAGTGAGACAGGAATCATATAAACAAAGTTTCCGATAAAAAGAACAATAAGGGTTACAATCAAAATAACACCAGAACTTTCACTAAAACCCTCAAATAAAACCAATAAATAACTAAAGCAAAGGAAAACAAGGGTCGAAAACCAAGCTGCTCTCACTTTTCTAGGAATGAATCCCTCCATGTTTAACTCTCCTTTTCACCAAATTGTGAATATATTCACATAAATAATACCATATTTTTCTATAAAAAAATTAAATAAAATAGACCTTTCACTTAAGTGATCAGGTCTACGTATAATTATAAAGTTTTTGCTTCCTCTAAATATTCCTTTGCCGGGTCAGGATGATTATACCTGGCCATAGCCGTCTTATGCTTTCTCAACCCTAGTTTTTCATAAAAGCCTTCTCTGCCAGTAGTAGCAGTCAAATGAATAAAAAAGATATCTTTTGCTTTCGTTAAAATATCATTCATGATCTTTTTACCGATGCCTATACCCTGGTACTCTGGATGAACAATTACATCATAAATTGCACCGTAAAAGACTCCATCCGTTACTACCCTTCCGCATCCTATCAGCTTTTCACCCGAATAAATGAGTGTGACAAAATAGCTTGCCGTAAAAGCTTTCATTAATTTTTCTTTCGGAAAGCCATCCCAATTTACAGCTTGAAATAGCGATTCAAGCTCAACCCAGTCAATGCTATCTAAATGGTTTACTATCGTCATATTTGAACTAATATTAATTTCCATACGTAACCCTCCTGAACGATTTGTCTTTTTTTAATCAAGCTCTTCTCATCAAATTACTCCCATTTACATCTGTAGTAAATCCGAATTTTTCATAATAAGAAGTCAATCGGTCCGGACAATACAATTCAACTCGTTCAACATTTTTTATTAACGGATGATTTAGTAAATGATCCATAAGTATTTTTCCGATTCCAAGTTCGCGATGTTCTGAATGAGCAATCACATCAAAAATAAATGCTCGATAAATCGTGTCTGTTATAGCTCTTGCAAATCCAACTAACTTGTCAGTGCTCGCATCTATCAAACCGATCACCACATTGCTGTTTTGAAGCATTTGTTCGATATCGGCAGCCTTTCTTTTCTGCGTCCACCATTCATTTTTAAAAAGCAATGTAAGTTCTTCAATCTGGTTTTTGTCTAGTGAATCTATCACTCTATAATCCACAATCAATCCCCCTCACTATTTTTTATAAATATCGTAATCAATCTGCAGAAAAGGTATGCCGAAGATTCTCATTTTATGAAGTGCTGTGAGGTACCCTGGCTTTGTTTCTTGAATGGCAAAATGTTCGGATAATGGCAAAACGATTAGGGTTTTGCCTGCTGCTAAATAAATACCTGTATCCCCTCCACCTTCACTCGTAAGGATGAGTGAACCCTCCAATTTTTTAAGCTGTAAAATACCAATCATCGACGAAAAGGGCAATGGAAGTGCGATGTTCATATATGTTCTTCCATCGGTTTCATGCTGCGAATAAATGGCTGCAAATACGACATCTTCTTTCTCTTTACGAATCCAAACTCTCGGATTTCGCCTGCCGTCTAGAGAAGAATCGACAGTACGAATTTCTCCTGTCATTTCAATTTGTTTACTAGAAATGGGCAGGTTCAACTGCTGCATTTTTTTACTGATCAATTTGTAGCACACGGCAAAAGGTTTAAACCACGGTGACCATTTTATAGAGGCGAATAACTGGTATTGACTTGTTTGCTCATAAAAATCGACAATCGTTTTGGGCAACTCTCTTGTATCGACGAGAACACTCAAATCATCCACCAGTCCCGGATGTTCCTTCCCTGTTCCTTTTAGCTTTCCTCGAATCCTGCTTACAGGAAAGTCAGGTGTTACATGCTTTGTTTCAGGAGGTGCTATAGCCCAGCCAATTACGCCAAGAAACCCAAATCCAATACAGTTCACAAAGCCATGGAAAGTCAGCATAAAATCAATGGTGATCGGCCAAATTCCAAATGCATTATTTGCCGCATATAGCATCGAAAATAAAATAGTGACGCCAATTGCGCTGTATGAGAGACGTATGAGTACGGTTTGAAATGTAGTCGAAAAACGTGTGCGACAGGCAAGGATGATTAACGTGTAAATCGCAAATATATACAATGCAACGGAAAGGACTTCAAGTAATGGCCAAAATGTAATGGCAACTGCAACAAGGATCGGACCTGCTAAAATAATGGAAACCATCCATGGGTACCATTTTGAATCGTGCAAACGGCCGAATAATCCTAATGATATAGGCAATAAACAAGCTGAATAATGAAAATGAATAGCGGTCAGCCAGTTGATTAGTGGACTAAATCCTGTATCAATCCCGGCAATATAGGCAAAAAACCATAAACCGCCTACAAATAAATACATCATCCCAAAATCAATTGAGATTTCTACGGCGTTTTTAAAACCACGCTGGAGAAATCGCAGAAATCCTTGAATCGCCACTAAAAAAGTGTAAACCAAATAGACGAGCGCAAACACAATCTGCCCTGTATGCGATGTAATAACATACAGTAATAAGACCGAGAGCATCGCCATCCAAGTAACAAAAATATGTATCCTGTTTATTTTTAAAACGAGCTGCAGCATAATCGGCACAAATATCAACTGAGCCGCTGTCAGCATAAGCAAATAGGGTTCCTCAGCCAGCAAACTGCATGCGATAAAGAGTAAGACTCCGGCAAGTGTAATCGGACTAAATAGATTCTTCTTTATATTCGCCTTCATACACCATCACCTTCCCTACAATTGGATTTTGAATATGCACGTTTACTGTATAAACTTCCCGGTCATCATCATATCCGTCCTCAACCGTCACAACCCCTTCTAAAATCTTTGGAATCGGGATTTCTAAGGAACCCAAAAGAAATCGTTGTCGGCCAGAATGAATGAGCTGATGACCCTGAGGTGTTACTTCAAATTTTAAGTCTGAATAAAAAAGGCTCGGCTCTCCTAAATAATCTTTAACGATCTTCCGCTCCGGATCAATGGTCATAAACGCATTGAATTTACGGATAACTTTTTCAAAATAAAACGTACGCTCCCAATAAATTTCTGTTTCTCCTGTCGGCAATGTCCGGCACGTATTTCTCACTGTAAATGGCACATCCTGCCCGGTTTCGGGAAAAAGAAACTGCCAGCGTGTGGCTAATTTGAGAAACGGCCAAAGCCAACTTCCACCCGATTCAATTTTTGTCATTTTTCCAGCTCCATAAAAGGGTTTATCGACCGGAAGTGCGTAGCGTTCTTGCAATTTTGGATGAAGTTTTTTGAAATCTTCCCCTAATAGAGTTTGGTAGATGGTCATTATGAATCACTCTTTCTTTTACGTTTGCAGCTCGTCGCTGTAGGCAGATCTTTTGCGATTAAGTAGCCGATGATGGAAAGAATCCACAAACTGGCATTGAAAGTTACCGGGTTAAACGGATGGGATGCAATCGATGAATTACCGATTAAAGCACTGATCGTTAACAGCGGGAAAACAATAACTTGAAGCAGATGTAAATTTGTTTTCTTGCGATAAAATAGCCAGACGAGTCCAAATAGCATCTCCAGCAGACCGATGATTCCAACCGCTTTTACAGCAGCCGCTCCTTTAATAGAAGATAAACTGGAAAACATGGCAATTTCCTCAGGGTGATGGGCAATTATCTTAGGTACAAGTCCTTGATAAAACCAAACAAAGAAAAATAATAGCGTTATAAGAGCACTGCTAAAAAAACGGAAATATTGGGTTCTTGGTGTTTCTCCCTTTTCCAGCAAGCGTTTTAGCACATCAAAACTAAGTGCTGTCGCCCACCCCATCATCGGGCGGAAGAAGAAATCTAGCAATCTTCCGAACAAACCATAGCGAACATCATAATCATATTGGGTAAGAAAGGTTGTTCCCTTACCAGCCGGTATGTACTTCCAATAGCCTTTCCCTTCTGATATAGGAGAGATTTTTTGGTCGGTACCAAAGTGGAGTGAAGATGTTTTTGAGCCATCCTCTTTATTGTGGGTGCCGATGCTCTTACCCCACCCCGCTACTTTTAATCCGAGTCCAATTTTCGTTTCGTACAAAAAGGATTGCGGCTCATCTTCGTTCTTTTTCGGCAAATAGGTAATGGATGAAAAGCGCAGGTCCCATTGCTCGTGAAGCTCAGGATTCTGACTCTTATCCCACACTTCCTGTACATCTGCATGTATCGGTATTTCTACATAAATCGATTTGTTTTTCATAAATAACACCTCTATGTATAAAGTAACATAAATTCCCATCGGTGATTTTACAAATTTGCTGGTTACCATAAAAAGAAAAATAAGGAAATTTAACCTAAAGTTGAATATAATGGAAGTAGTTTATGCATTTATTTTATTTTTTAGGGGGAGGTCATACGTATGCAGAGATACAGACGAAGAAACACGCAGGCTTTTACTTTACTAGCTTATTTCACGTTCTTTGCAGGAGTCGCGCTATTCTGCATCGGACTATACAATGCGGATAGTCTGCAGCTTAATGAAAAGGGCTATTACATTGCGGTTATGATTCTAGTGGCGGTTGGAGCGATTTTAACTCAAAAAGTAACTCGCGATAATGCGGAAGACAATGAAATTATCGCCGAACAGGAACGAGAAGAACGCGCTAAGTTGAGTAAGGCGGAATAGTGGCACGTAAAAGAAAGTCACCCCCGTGGGTATGAGGTAATAACAAACAGATAACAAATGTAATGCAAACAGCTGACTAATTCACACATGATTTAGTCGGCTTATTTTAGCTGGCGGTTCTTGTTTCTTATATATTTTTTTAAAAGAGCAGTTTCATGAAATAATCGTTTTTAAGAAAGAGTGATAAATATGGGTGCGATTTTAACTCTGCTGGGAGATTTATTTGCAGCTATTGCAGGCTCCCTGATTAAAAAGGAGAAGAAAAAGAAAGAGGAAACAAAGGACTGAACATTTACATAAATTTCATGAACAAAATTGTTAAAGCACTGCGTTTTTGCAGTGCTTTTTTTTTGATATTCAATTGACTATCGCCCCAAGTGTTTCGGCGAAATTTTTTGATTGTGAAATTGACCCGAACTGGCGGACCTTTTGCTTCGATCCGTAAAAGAGCAGCTCACCGTCTTTTAAAATAAGAAAAGATGTACAGAGTGACTCGAGTTCTTGTGCATCATGGCTGGAATAAAGGATCGTTTTCCCTTCGTTTCCAAGCTGTCTAAGATCGTTCACGATTTCCTGTTTCGCTGTAATATCAATGCCAACTGTCGGTTCGTCCAAAATTAGAATGTCAGGATCATGCAATAAAGCGACGAGAATATTTAGCTTTCGCTGATTGCCTCCTGAAAGATGCTTTACTTTTTTATCGAGGTGTTCGGCCAGCTTCCATTCTTCACACCGCTTCATCCAGCCTTGTTCTGACCTGCATTTCGCAAGCTTTGCAAAAAAACGCAGATTCTCTCTAGCAGTCAACTCATGATACAGCGCGATTTCTTGTGGAACATATCCGATTTTTTGACGAATTTTTTTCATATCTTTTTTAGCGTCTAAGCCACTGATCTGTATCGTTCCGTTATTAGCTTTCATGATGGTCGCTATAATTCTTAAAAGAGTGGATTTGCCTGCTCCATTCGGGCCAACAACGCCGACTGTTTCCCCTTTTTCGATAAAGAAGTTCATTTCTTTCAGCACTTCTTTTTTACCGAATTTTTTTGTGAGTTGATTGGCTGCAATCATGCGTTGTCACCTGCCTTTATCGTTGAAAGTCCAAATAGCACGATGCTGAGCCCCAAAAAAGTTAGCGGAATCAACATTGTATCTTGATGCAGTGCAGCCATGACCCAATATTGCGGCGTCCATTGTGCTGCTTTTTCTAAAAATCTTGTAAGTTCATCACTCGGAAAAAATGTCCCGCTTAAAAGTGAAGTCGATAGCACGGTAAAGAGCGTAATCGCCTGCCATGTCCTATTCGCTGAAACGAAATAAGCAAACAATAGAGACAGTGCGTTCAAAAATAATACATACCCCAATAATGATGCAACAGTGGCACTATTCACGGCCAATTCACCTTTCCACCAGCCAAACGCGACCAGCAGTACGAGCAGCTGCAACTGTAATATCCATACACCAAGCGCGTTCCCGCTCCAATACACAAAAGATGATCTCGCAGAATAAGGAACTCGGAAACGCATGCCCGCTTCTCTGTCTTTGATCGGCCAGCTATTCCATAAAAAGCTGAATAGCATTAACAATAGAAGCATTCCTGGCACATAAATGGATAGGTTTCGTTCCTGGACGGGCTGTGCTTTTTCTTTAGTTGCTCCGACTTTGTAATTAATCGTCATTAAAGGTTCTGGCTTCCACTGATGATCACTGTATTCCCAAGCCTCTTTCCAGACCGTTTTCTGTTCTGCTGCGTTCTCACTTTTCCCGTATGTTTTTATAACGGTGCTCGCACCATATGAATTGGCCGAGAGCCGTTTCACTTCACTCGCAAAAATTTCTCGGACTAACCCGTGTGAAATCGAACCTGTGGATAGCCACATCGTGACGAGCTCATTTTCCTCATTTTCTTGAATGTGTTTCATAAATCCTTCTGGAATCAGAAATCCGATTGAAGCTTCTTGGGTTTTAATTTGGTTTTTTGCTTCAGATCGGCTAACGGTTTTTACTGAAATGGCTGGATTTTTTCTAACTCGATCGAGGACCAGCTTGGAATAATCGGACACATCTTCATCCACGATAACAACAGGAATTTTGCTGTTTTGGGCTGTTTTTTCAACTGACAAATCTAAGAAACCGAGCAGAAGTACGGGAATGACCAACCCCAGCCAGCTCCAGGGACTTTGAAGAAGTAATTTTATACGTGTAAAGGCAATTGTCCAGACCATAACAACCTCTTCTTCACCATAATTAGTATTAGCCCAGCTACCCAGGTTACAAAGGAAAATTCAACTAAAATTAGGATCGGATACCACGAATTTGTGCCGATAAATAATGTCTCCATTAATGCTTGGTGCGTGTGGTGCATGATGTTGAGTTCACTCACACCCCGCCAGCTGTCAGGCAAGTACGATAACGGTAATAACGTTCCGCTTGCTGCTGTCATTCCTGCGGTCATAAGCAGCCCCGCTCCCCATTTTGCTCCGTTTTTTTGAAAAAGCTCCTGACAAAGTGCAAATAGTGAGCTAACAGCTAAGCAATAAGCCAAAATGATTCCTATTGCAGAAAAACTCCATGTTTTTGTTACGAAAAAAAGAAGTGCTACTAAAATTAAACTTTGAAAAGCCAGCAGCATAAATACGGATAGAATGTTTCCGAAAAAAAAGACGGATGATCTGACACCTTGTAAGGAAAGTCGGTCTCTTAATGCGATCTGTTCTCCCCTTGATGTTAAACTCATGCCAAATAATCCGCCGATCATTAAGAGAATCAGCATGCCTGACAGACTGTAGAACTGAAACGGAGTAACCCCGCCAAATGCACTTAGAGTGTGTGTTTCATAGATTTTGTTCCGGTTTAATGCTTGTAAGGTAAAATCGGGAATAATGGCATCGCGGTATTTTGAAAACTGAGCTGAACTCAAGTCCATTTTCCGCAAATAATAAAAAACCGTATTCGCACCGCTTTGGGCGGCCGAAATTAAGTTCGCATTACTTACCATCACTTGTCTTAAAAGCTCTGCTTGAAATGGACGCGCCGGGTTTCCTATAACCGTAACAGGTTTGTTTTTGCCGTTTCGAATTCCTTTTGTAAAACCTTCTGGGACGATGACCATTCCAGCGATCTCATTGTTCGATAACTGCTTGCTCGCGGCTGATGCGCTCGTTTTTTGAAAAGAAAGAACACTGCTGATCTCTTTTGACTGTTCGTATTGCTTCATCAACAACTTAGTTTCGAAGGTGTTATCCTCATCAACAATTGCTACCGCAAAGGGCTCTACCCACTGTTTGTCTTGCAACAGTGGCTTTAAACCGAGGTAAGTGACCGAGAGCAGCAAAAGCGGAAACACCATCATCGCTAAGAGCGGAAACGGCTGTTTCAGCCAGCATTTTACAGTTAAATGGGCAATGAGTAACGTTTGCCTCATAAAATAATTCCTTTCTCTCGTGGTGTTTAAAAAAGGACAAAGATAAGTGAGTTGCCTTTATCTCTGTCCTTCTTATTTTGTATTAAACGGTTGATTTCCGCTTCAGGATGTTCGCACCTTCCACTCCAATCAACTTTTTTCAACAATTCTTTTTCACAAAACTTTATAGTCCTTGCATAAAACTAGCATTTTCACCCATAAACTGCTGCAGGTTGCGCTGGATTTCGGACATTAAGCCCATCATCTCTGCATCACTCATTTCGGCTAAGTTCACCGATTTTCCTTCTGCAAGTTCAGGGAACTTTAATTTTTTGCCGAATGTTGTTTTCGTTTTAATGTTCAGTCCTACATTCAAGTCCCCTAATGAAGGATCTTTTGAAATCAGTCTCACTTTGTAATCGTGGTTCGCAAAGTCTTTATCCAGGTTTTGATCGCCTTTGTGCTCAATCTCAAGTGTTGCTTGCGGGATTTGAGCAGGCATGTCTCCTGCTGGAACGAGCTCAGCTGTCCAGTTCGACTTTTCGCTTGTGCCTTCTCCCTTTACATGGAAACCAATCCCTTGTGTTGATCCATTTTCAGCTGATTCGAATTTTGCTTTAATATCGCGTTTCATACCTTTTCCTTTTGGTTCGCTCTGCATTTTCACATCAGCAAGAACGGTTTGACCTTCAGGACCAGCGTTTAATGTCCATGATGAGTTTGTCACATCGTCTTTTGTCCAGCTTTCAGATGCGTAATTCATTGGAATCACTTCGCCGCCGTTTGCCGCCGCACTCAGTTTCAGATCACGCTTCACTACGTTTTCATCACTGTCGATCAGTACAACTTGCTTCATTCCTTCTGGGAAAGAGGCATTTTCTTTTACTGCTTTTTGTGCTTCTTTTAAACTGTTCTTTAATTCTTTTTTCGTTTCCTCTTTACTCATCGCTCCAGGTGTTGGTGCCATCGTCCCTGTAGGAAGTCCTCCAGACAAGGAAGCCTGTTCTGCCATTGCATCTAACAGCTTATCATCAGACTCAATTTTCTTTAAGAAGTTCACGATCAAGTCTTTTGTTTCTTTTTCAGAAAGGGTTACGGTTAATTGGCGAAGCTTTTCGCCTTTAAAATCAACATTTTCTTTTAGTTTTACATTGTCTTCTTTAATGCTGTCCGCGTACACTTTTGCGTACTCTTTGAACAGATCATCGCGCTCTTCTTCGCTAGTGATGTATCCGTCGTATGCTTTAAAGAAGTTTTCAAGCTTTTCCATACCTACGTATGCCGGGTCGAACTTGCGCATCACATCACCAAATTTGGCATTTGGAAAATACACACGTTTGTCGTAGGCCGCAGGTACATTCAATGCCGTTTCTTTATTGTTTTGGTAAAAATCAGCTTTCACAAGGTCTGCGTCGTTCACGGTAAGTGCCATGTTAACTTGGCCTTCTTCTTTTTTCGGGTCATGCTGAGTTGTGAATTTCAGCTCGCTCGATTTTAAAATCGAACCGATCATAGCTGCTTCCATTCCGCCCGCTCCAAGCTTTTCTGTGTCCATATCTACACTGACACGTGCTTCAGACTTATACGCTTCTTTCGCTTGTTTTTCTTGAAGCGACAATGCATCTTTAAAATTGTCATTTACAGATTCATTCAGTGTTTTAAAGGTGTTCATCTCTGATTTTAAATACAGTTCACGCGGTGAGAGATCGATAAACATCGCATAAGCCGTAGCACCAATCGCAAGTAAGGCGATAATGGCGAGTCCAATTATAATTGGACGTTTTTTACTTCCAGGATTCTGATTAACTTGTGTTTCCATCGTTTGGTTGTCCCCCTCTTAGTACATGTATAAGCTTTTCCCTATCAACTTAGTACACTATATTTCTACTTACAAATTTGGGTAAATTTAGTAATTTACCATCACAGTTTCTAACTATACCCTAATTATTGAATTATATCCATGATTAGGAGTAGTAAGAAAGAGCATTTTAATTGGAGTTCAAAACCAATCTTAGCTTTTTAATCGCCGATTTACGCCATGATTTTACTGCATAAACCGAAACACCAAACATTTCTGCAATCTCGGCTTCGCTTTTCAAATCAATGATACGATGCATGACCCAGCGCTGCTGATTTTCGGTGAGATGGGCTAAGTACAGGTTTAACGATTCATCTTCTAAAAACGGGATGGAGTCCATGTGTGAGAGATTTTGAAATACAAAAGATTCATGAGGATCATGATTATCTTCTTTCTCCAATCGTCTCATTTCTCCTCTAAATTCTTGTAAAATACGGCCCCTCACTTTTAAAAAAGCATAGGAAGAAAACTGCCCTTTCTCTGGATCAAAAGTTTCATAGGCTTTCCAAAGTCCAAGTAAACCAGCTTGATAGTATTGATCAAAACGGGACGTCAAGTGGTAGAGGCGGATTTGAGATTTAATAAGCGGATCAAACTGAGAGGCAACTTGTTCAAAAGTCATTTCATTCATCGGATAAAGTCCTTTGGAGAATGTGCGCACATTCGGGAATTCCGCGGTAAACCTACTATAGAAAATGAACACTCTACCGAACAAAGCAGCAAGATTGAAGAATGATGATGTGATGCCGATCAGATGATATGACTTCTTCCTGACATTTTAGTTGAGTTATCCACAGTTCAAAGATCATATGACAAATTGCGACACATTTTCGGGGTGTTTTTGAGAAAAACAAAGGAAATTAGGGTGGATTTTCGGAAAAATTTCTTCAATTGAGGATAAGTGCATGAAACGGTCGATGATATTACGTTAAAATGGAAATAACAGTTTACAATATTTGGAGGTACTGATTTGAATAAAAGATATACTTACACAGCCCCGCTTTTAAAAACAATGAATAAGGCTTTTGAGATTAAGGATGAGAATGGATTATCTGCAGGTAAAGTTCAAAGATATTATCCAAATAAGCTAAAGATATGGATGGAAATTGTTATGCAAGGCTGGGAAGCACATGTTAAAGCAAATCAGGACGATAACGATTACTTAATTAAAGAACACTTTCGCTGGACAACTTGCGAATGGTCCATCTTCGAAAACAATATAAACATCGGCACCTTAAAAAACATAAAGAGAATTGAATGGGGAGATACGAAAGAGCTTTGTATAAAAGGTGAAAAATTTTATTACCTGGATAAACCGCTTCAGACAGAGAGTTTCATTTATGACGAAAACAAAAAAACGATCGCAAAGATTAATTATAAAGTTCTGGACTTGTTTCAAAAAAAGGAAATCGTTTTGTACAGTGATGCGGTGCCTCTCGCCTTGCTGGTCTCTATCGATTACCTATCGAACTTAAAGAAAAGATAATTTTTTATGATGATGGCTCTTTCTTTCACTTTTCAGGAACTTATAAAGTGAAAGGAGGTGAGGCACATGGCTACAGCAGCTTTAGTCGACTCGTCCATGCGCTTAGAGCTTGATGGTGGTTTAGACGCTGACAATAAACCAGTTGTGAAGTCCAAAAACTTCGCGAACGTAAAAACAGCATCAACACCTGACCAGCTTTATGCAGTGGCAACCGCTCTTGCAGGTCTGCAGGAGTATCCGCTTCTCATGATCAGACGCAACGATTCTTTCGCGATCAACTCTTAATCTGAGTGGCGCGGAATGAAAATATAAAAGAAAGGAGGGATTTTGATGGCCAAAGTACTTGAACTGCAATTTCTAAACCAGGAAGACAAAACGGTGACGATCCGACTGGATGCTCCTGTTGAACCGGTTGATCCGGCAGCTGTAGAAGCAGCGATGGACACAATTATCGCTCAAAACATCTTCATTTCGTCTGGCGGCGATTACACAGCGAAAAAAGGCGCGCGCATCGTAGACCGGACAGTGAGTGACATCGTGTTTAACTAACTTCAAAAGGCTAGAGCGACCGCAAAAAGAGGCTGATCCGAATGGGTCAGCCTCTTGTTATTTTGTGTGAGAATGTGAGTGCGGGTCTTGCCGGTGTCGAATGATGGCGCTTCGTGGTTATAATTGGAAAAAGTGTGGGTATTTTTTTAAAATCTCTGGGATTGTCATCTAAATTTCTGGAATGATCACGTAAAATTCTGGGATTCCCATTAAAAAGTGTGGGAATAACGAGTCATAGCTTTTTTAAGATGATGTTCCCCGTTAAAATTCTATCGTTTGAGGAACTTTTGGCTATAATATCAATCGTCAGGAGGTCATTTTCAACGTTGGCAATCGTTCCATGTATCGTAAGGGCTTCTCCAGTAAAAACTGGTGCGCGAAATGTAGTCTCATATTGCTTTACCCAATATCCAACACGTAAAAGAGGTTCCACAATTTGAGCAGCGAGTCCCATTGAAAGCATGCCGTGAATGATTGGTGATTGAAATCCTACCTTTTGTGCAGCTATTTGGTCCAAGTGAATGGGATTATAGTCACCGGAAACTTTCGCATAGTCCTCTACCATTTCTTTTTTGATCTCCGAAAAGTGAAGCGGCTCTAGGGCTGAACCTGCTTTTAGGAGTTCCATTATTCCGCCTCTTTTAAAAGGATCGATTTTGCCGAAAACACGACCTGATTTCCGTCGTTTTTGCCAATAAGCTCTTGGTGTAAAACGAGAAAACGGCGTCTTTTTTCGAGTGAAATTAAGGAAACGGTACATTGAAGGGAATCGCCTAACGAGATAGGATGTTCATACGAGAACACTTGTTCCTTATGGATAAATGATTGCTGCTCCAGCCAAGGTACTTTTATGAATTGATAAAAAATCATAGGAAAGGCAGGCGGAACAAATTGCGAATCTGCAGCTAAACCATTTGTGGCTTTGAGATACTTATTTAACAGTTCGTTTGTCACACTAATAGTTACTGGAGCTGTTTCTGTACCTTCCCATTGTTTAAAATTCATTGGCATTCATCCTTTTGTTATATTTTCAAAAAGTGCTGCAATCCCGAGTCCCCCGCCAATTCCTAATGTAGCAATTCCATAGCGGTCATGAGCGGTCATTTCTCTAAGCAATGATGTAACCAATATGGCTCCTGACGCACCGTACGGATGGCCGAATGCGATGGCTCCCCCGCCTTTGTTGAGTTTGTCCCATGGAATATGGAGTTCCTGAGCAGAAGCAACCACTTGTGACGCAAATGCTTCATTTAATTCAAATACATCAATTTCTTCAACCGTTTTGCTGTTTCTTTGTAAAAGAGATTCAACAGCAGGAACAGGACCGATCCCTGGCAGGTTTGGATCTACACCGGAAGCAACACTGTCTATGAATTTTAATTTGGGACGAAGCCCGAGTTCTTTCGCTTTTTCTTCGCTCATCATTAAAACGGCGGAAGCTCCATCATTCACAGCGCATGAATTTGCTGCTGTTACAGTTCCGTTCTCTTTAAACGCGGGTCTAGATCGCTTTATGATTCTCTCTAAAGTAGAGATTGGTTTTATTCCTTCATCTATTAGAGGTACATCTTCAAACGGAACAACTTCACGAGTGAAACGTCCCTTCTCGATGGAATGATGCGTTTTTTTATAGCTTAAGAGTGCAAATTCATCTTGAATCTCACGCGTAATACCGTAAAATTCAGCAACTTTTTCTGCTCCTGCTCCCATGTCTGGATCTCCAATTGCGTTAGGTGAAAAACGAGCTCTTTTTGGATAAGTAGATGTACTTGCAGATTCAACACCACCAGCAATATAGATGTCACCTGCTCCTGACTGAATTAATCGGCATGCTAAATTGATTGCTTCGAGCCCTGACCCGCACTGCCTGTCTACTGTAAACCCCGGAACTGTCACGGGAAGCTCTGCCGTTAATGCGGATAAACGCGCCAGATTCCCACCTGGTCCGACGGTATTGCCTAATATGACATCTGAGACTAAGTGAGAGGGAATATTATTTTCTTTTAAAATAGCCTGAATAACGGCTGCTGCAAGCTTTTCAGGTGGTACATCTTTAAAATAACCATCCTTTTTTCCGATTACCGTTCGTTTTGCATCAATAATGACTGCTGTGTTCATTCTTTGAATACTCCTTGGTCGTAGTAATCTTTTATTTTTGCACGTGCTATTTTCCCGCTTTCGGTATAAGGAAATTGTTCCGTAAAAAGAATCTGCCTTGGTACTTTATAAACCGATAAATGCTCCCTGCAATAACGCTGGATTTCTTGTTGTGTTAATGCGAATCCGTTTTGAAGCTTTACAGCTGCTAACACTTTTTCACCCCAGTAAGCATCTTTATCTCCAAAAACCACTGCTTCATCAATTCCGATCATTGAATGGAGGATATTTTCGATTTCTTCTGGATAAACGTTCTGCCCTCCTGTTATCATCATGTTGTTTTTTCTGCCAATGATATAGAGGTGATTGTCTTGATCGAGTTTGGCAAGATCACCTACCGTAAGCCAGTCGTTATCATCCCATACTTCCCGATTGGCATCAGGACGGTTCAAATAAAAAGAAAAAAGCATTTCACTTTTCACATACAGTGTACCAATTTCACCATATCCTACCTCTTTCCCTTCTTCATCACGAATCGATAATTGCACGTTATGAAAAGGACAGCCAACTGACAACGGTTTGAATTCTGTTTTTGTGTGATTGATATAACTTACAAAACTAAGTTCTGATGCCCCATAAAATTCGATAAGCTCTGTCTCAGGAAAAAGTGCATTAATCCTGCTCTTTAACCCTGGCTCCCATTTTGCCCCAGACGAAATGATCTTCTTTAAGGAACTTGATTGAGGATCTGATTTCTCTATTTCGCTTGCAAGTGCTGCGAGCATGGTCGGAACGGCATATAACGCTGTAAGGCAGCCCGCTTTAATTTCTGTTAACATTTTTCTCGCTGAGAATTTCTGCAAAAGTTTGACGGTTCCTCCTAAAAACAATGTGCTGACCGCAGCGTACAGAAACAAAGAATGCACAAGAGGTCCAGGTATTAAAACAATATCTTTTTCAGAAAATCCGAATTCCTTTTCACTGCAATCAAAGCTTTTTACCCATGAACGATGGCTGCGTACAAAACATTTTGGTTTGCCAGTTGAGCCCGAAGTAAATCCCATATAAAAAAGGGACTCCTCATTGATGGAATCGACCGAGTGCTTTGTATTTTCGAATTGAGCTGATTTTATTTCTAAGTCTAAAATGACAATCCCATTCCCGAGGTCAATTTGATTCTTTAGTTTTTCAGTTGTTATGATTAGATCCAGGTCACCTTGTGAAAGTCTTTCTTGCCGTTCATTAGCTTTCCATTTCGGATCAAAAGGAACTGCAATCCAGCCAGCCGCTATCGCCCCAAAGAAATATTGTAAAAAAGCAATACTGTTTGGCAAAAATAATCCTACTCTGCCTTGTTTTCCTTTAAATGAATGTGAGAGAAAAAAGTTTGCCGTATTTTCAACACTGTTATTAAAATCTTGATAAGTTATTTTTTCTTCACACATCTGAATCGCTATTTTTGTTGGATGATTCAAGGCATTTTGTCGTATCGTATCAGTGATGAGCACAAGACTTCCTCCTATACAAAAAGACTGCCCGAGGGCAATCTTTATTGGCTGATCGTTTTGGTTTGCGTGTACTGACTATTTATCTTGATTCTTTCTCTAATCTTAACTCCAAGTATTGCGGCGATTACAGCTTTCGTCAAATCACCAGGCAAGTAAGCTAAACTTGGAATAGCAGCAGCTTTAAGGCTTATGTCCATAACCATTGCCTGAACTGGAATTCCACAAGCATAAACAAAAATAATTCCTGCAAGTATATTATATAAAAAGACCTTCCAAACACTTAAAGGCTGCCGAGATTTATCTGTTAACCAGCCGATTAAAAATGCTGAGATCGGCCAACTGAGCAAATAACCTGCACTCGGTCCAAAAAGAACGCTCAAGCCGCCTCTTCCACCAGCAAGTCCGGGGACACCGATTGCAATAATTAATAAGAATACAATCATACTTATTGAACCGAGTCTTGCACCTAAAACGACCCCTGCCAGCATAACACCTAATGTTTGTGCTGTAATCGGAACGGGTGTAAAAGGTAATGCGATTGGAGGCAATAATCCAAGTACGATCATAATTGCTGCAAATAAGGATACGTATGTCATTTCTCTTACTTTCATGTAAAAAGCACCTCTGTTTTCTTATGTTAACTTTCAATATAAATAAGTTAACATTAAAAGCGCTTTAATGGCAATAACTAATCTTTGCCGCTATAATTACTTAACAAATAGAAATTTTACCGAAACCAAGTATTTCACTAACAATTATGGTAAAATAGAACAAATTATATTTTGGGGGATAAATGATGGAATTTAAAATCGGTGACATTATTGAAACAAATGACGGTTTAAAAGGCGAAATTACATCTTTATTAACAAATACGGCGGTTGTAGATTTTTCTTTAACCGAAGATTATGAAACACATTTTGAAGATGCAAAACAAGTTGTACGCCTAAACAACATAAAACAAATAGTAAATGGATAATTTATAAATCAAATACCAAAACAGTCCTCTTTGTAAAAACAATTTACAGATGGCTGTTTTTTCTTTTGTCCGCTTTATTCTTTATACATAAAAACAACTCTTTTTCTTCATACTATAGGGAAATGATGCAAGAAAGGAGAATTTCTAATGGGTCGAGACAGACAGGAAAAGAAGCTGAAAGAATCAAGACGCGTAGAATCTGACCGCGATCAAAGCTTGAAATATTCAGGAGCTGCAAAAATGGAAAGTCCAGATGAAGCTCGCGCGCGCAATCACCAAGATCAATAACAACAGAGGCTGAGCGATGGACACTTCAAGTAGTCAAATCGCCAGTCTTTTTTCTTGTGAAATTACATCTCTTAATCTAAGTGAACAAAATAGGCGTCTAGATTAAAATTTTGTATAATAAACGTAGTACATACTTAGACTTTTGAGGGTGTAATTTTTAGGCTGGCTTGTTATTACTGCCGGCCGCTAAGGGGAAAGCAACAATAATGACAATTCTAATGGTAGATGATAATCCTGTAAATTTATTCGTGATTGAGAAAATCTTAAAAAATGCAGGATATGATGACTGTGTTTCCTTATCCTCCGCTCAAAAATTATTTGATTATCTTGAGCAAAACGAAAAAGAAATCGACAAAAAATCGATTGACCTTATCCTTCTTGATATTATGATGCCGGAAACTGACGGTGTCGAAGCATGCCGCCGAATCCAGCAGATGGATATGTTTAAGGATATTCCTATTATTTTTATTACAGCTTTAGAAGACTCTAGCAAACTAGCAGATGCCCTAGATGCTGGGGGTATGGATTACGTCACAAAGCCCATCAACAAAGTGGAGCTTCTTGCCCGTATACGAGTGGCACTCCGCTTGAAATATGAAAAGGACTGGCACGCAGAACAAGAACAGAAGATTCAAAATGAACTGGATCTTGCCATGCAAGTTCAAAAGGGCTTATTGAATCCGCCTTTAGAGGAAGATAATATTACGATTAACATCTCCCACCTTCCTTCTTTTAAACTCGCAGGTGATATGTATTATTGGCACAAATTCGACGACCATCGATACGGAGTAATTCTTTTAGACATGATGGGCCATGGTATTTCTTCCTCTCTTGTTTGTATGTTTATTTCATCTGTCATGAGAGATACCATTAAAGAACTTGCCGACCCAGAATTGGTCATTAAAGAGTTAAACCGTTATATGGCGCTTCTTCACAACCCCGGCAATGATCATAATTATTATTTTACTGGCATCTATCTTCTGATTGATACGAGAGAGAAAACGATAGAATATGTAAATGCCGGCCATCCTGAAGGCTACGTTTTAGTGGACAATAACTCGCTCCTCCCGATTGAAAGAGGCAGTTACGCCGTCGGTTTTTTCGAGAAGATCGAAGTGAAGAAATCCGTGATTCAATATGAAGACAATATACAGGTTCTTTTGTTCACGGATGGAGTACTCGAAGCACTAGGATCAGATGAAGACGTGATGCTTAACAAACTGCAATTACTAGCATCCCAGAAATGGAGCAATATTCGCTCCCCTATTCACCTAGTTATTCCAGAAGAACACCATTCCGGCCAAGGCGATGATATGTGCATTCTCATGATCCAGGCTAAATAAATAATCCCCACCATGAAAAAAGCAGAATGAATTGGACTCTACAAGAACCCTTTCCATTCTGCTTCTTATTTTTTTTGATAGATCTTCATGTTTTCCACAAACTCTTCATATTTATCAGCATTATTCGCAAATTGAAGCGATTCTTTATCTCCTAGACCTAAAAACCCTTTTGATCGCAGGCTGTCATAAAATAGTTCATGCACTTGATTTTGAAGTCCTATCGTAAAATAGATGAGTACGTTGCGGCATAAAATAACATGAAACTCATTAAAGGATTGATCAGTAACTAAATTATGCTGCGCGAAGCTTATCTGCTTTAAAATTGATGGTTTCAAGTAAGCAAACTGGCCATCTGCCGTATAATAGTCCGAGAAATCCTGTATGCCTCCAGAAAGCATATAGTTTTTCGTATAAGTCCGCATTTTATTGATCGAAAAAATACCTTGTTTGGCCTTTTTTAAAACAAGTTCATTCATGTCTGTTGCATAAAGCTTCGTCTTACTGCCCAGGCCTTCTTCTTCCATTAAAATCGCCATCGAGTAAACTTCTTCGCCTGTTGCACATCCAGCATGCCAAATTCTGATTTCAGGATAGTCCCTTAACTGAGGAACCACACGCTCACGAAAGGCTTTAAAGAATTCCGGGTTTCTAAACATTTCTGTAACGTTAATAGATAGGTCATTCAGGATCTTTGTTAAAAATTCTGGCTCATGTATGATTCTTTCGAGTACTCGAGAAATGGTTTCGATGTTCTCGAGCTTCATTCGATTTTGAATTCTTCTAACGATGGAAGACCGCATGTACTGGCGAAAATCAAAGCCAGACATACGGTACAATCCTTCTAATAACAAATCAATTTCAATATTATCTTTGCTGTCGGTATGGTATTCCTCTTCCGTTATCCACTCTTTATCATCCATTGGAATGCTGTACCTCACTTACTTCGTTATCCAAACGTGCATGACAGAAAATAACTGTTCTAACTTTAACGGCTTACTGATGTAATCCGATGCTCCAGCCTCTATACACTTTTCACGGTCGTTTTTCATAGCTTTTGCCGTTAAAGCGATGATTGGCAGCTCAGAAAATTTATTGATTTCCCGGATTCGCTGCATCGTTTCGTATCCATCCATTTCCGGCATCATGATATCCATCAAAATGAGGTCTACTGATTTCGTTTCATCTAAAACTTGAAGACATTCAATACCGTTATTTGCGACAAGGATGTTCATGCCTTTGCTTTCAAGTGCTGTTTTTAAGGCATAAATATTTCGGTTATCGTCATCTGTGATCAAGACCGTTTTCCCATAAAATACATTTCCGTCTTCGCTATCCTCTTGCAGAACAGTTTCTTCTGTTGCAATGTTTTGCTGCACTTCTACAACAGGTGAACTTGGCTGTTCAATCGTTACAGCAATCTCTGAAGCTGCATCGAGGAATCCAGTAGTGGGTAGGTGTTCCTCAGCAATGCTCGGAATCAGCAATATAAATGTACTCCCTCTTCCTTCTTCACTAATCAGTTGAAGTTTGCCTCCTAGGAGCTTTGCAAATTCATTACTGATCGACAAGCCTAGACCCGTTCCTCCATACTTTCTTATTGTAGCGCCGTCCGCTTGCTGGAAAGCTTCGAAAATAAGGCTGTGTTTTTCTTGTGAAATACCGATTCCTGTATCTGTAATGGCAATTTCAAGCCAATAATCAACACCCGTATAGTTTACATTTGCTAAATGCTTTTTAACGGTAACTGTAACGGACCCTTTCTCCGTGAACTTAAAGGCATTCGAGAGAAGATTTTTAATAATTTGCTGGAATCTTTTTTCATCCGTTTGAAAAATAGTCGGGATGTCTGGACTCATGTTAATTGTAAAATCCAGACCTTTTTGGTTCGCAACATGTCTGAAATTACGTTCCATATGGGCAGGGAATTCGCTCATATTGACTTCGTTAATCACAACATCCAGTTTTCCTGCTTCAACTTTTGATAAATCTAAAATATCGTTAATCAAGTTTAATAAATCCTGACCTGATGAGTTAATGACTGTGGCAAATTCTAATTCTTCATCTGATAGTCTCTTATTTGTGTTTTCAGCAAGCATTTCAGAAAGAATTAAGATGCTGTTTAATGGTGTTCTCAGTTCATGCGACATGTTTGCCAGAAATTCTGACTTGTACTTGGAACCGATCGTAAGCTGCTGTGCCTTTTCCTCAAGGTCTTTTTTAGCTAGTTCAAGAGCTTTTGATTTTTCTTCTGCTTCTTGTGAACGTGATTCGAGCTGTTCGTTGATCATCTGGAGTTCTTCTGACTGCATTTGAAGTTCCTCTGATTGTGTCTGAAGTTCTTCTGATTGTGCTTGCAGTTCTTCTGTCATAGCCTGTGATTCAGACAACAGTCTCGCGATTTCCATACGATCGATTACGCGATTGATCGTTAGTCCGAATGTTTCGATTACGGTTTCAATGAAAAGTTGATGCTGATCTGTGTATTGGTTAAGGCTCGCTAGTTCGATAACAGCGATAACTTCATCTTCATGAACAATCGGTGCGATTAACAGGCTTTTCGGTTTTGCTTCACCTAAACCTGATGAGATTAGCTGATATTCCCCTTCGATCCCATTGATTACTTGTACACGTTTTTCTAATGCGCACTGGCCAATCATTCCTTGGCCAAGTGTAAAACTTTCTCTTCCTACGTCATCCATTAAGTCGGCAAATGACGCTTTTTTCGTAAATTTAATATGTTTTTCTTTTCCTTCACGAATATAAAAGGCACCGAATGAGGAATCGGTAATTTTTGCTATGCCAGTAATACAGGTCTCTGCTAGTTGATCCAGCGAGGAAATGCCTTGGTTCATACTGACCACTTCAGTAACGCTTGTCTGAAGCCAGTCTCTTTGTTGGAAAGTATCGAGCAATTCGTTTGTAACATCGCCTAATTCTTTGATCTCGTCGTTTGTTTTTACTTGAATTCGGTTCGAAAGGTCGCCACCATGTGCCATAGCTCGAATGGTTTCGACGACAGCTTTTATCGTTCTAATGATCGAGCCTGAAATGATGTAGGCAAGTGTGATAGAAGCAATAATCACAAAAGCTAAGAGTCCCATCAATCCAACTCTTAGATAGCTGTTCTTTTCATTCAGCTTTTTAGCACGCTGTTCTGTTAATGCTTTCTCCGTGTTTCTAAATGTATCAAACTGACTTTTGACTTGCTCTACTTCTGCTTTACCCGGGTCATTTCTAAAAAATTCCAAAACACCCTTTGTGTCGCCTTTTTCCTTCAGTGCGAT
Source organism: Fictibacillus barbaricus (assembly GCF_031457135.1). Lineage (GTDB taxonomy): Bacteria > Bacillota > Bacilli > Bacillales > Fictibacillaceae > Fictibacillus > Fictibacillus barbaricus_A. The sequence continues at coordinate 576,033 of NZ_JAVDWA010000003.1, forward strand.
GGATGGTTCACCTGCAACTGTGACCCAGCGCTTGATATTATTATTTATTGTTTCAATGTCTTTTTGCTGATCAGGGTTGTCCGATAGCAGTTCATTTAAGTTGCTGTAGTCTTTTCTCCATTGCGTTCGTGCGTCATTATAAGGCTCCAGATAATTCCGATCCCCTGTAATGATGTAGCCGCGCTGTCCTGTTTCCATTTGCAAAAGATCTTTTTCGATTTGATTCGTTAAGTCTCTCACAGCAAAATCATGTTCTATGATGAAATTTCTCTCACGCTGCATCGTGTTCAGCTGATTGTTCACAGCAATGATGGCCATGATCAAACAAATGATGATGATAATATAACCAGTAATAATTTTAGGGCGAATGCCAAATTTGAAATTGTTCCCCATATTCATCCTGCCTTTTCAAAAAAATACAATCTGTATTTAATTATACTGTTAGGCTGCTCATATAGATAGTTTTAGAGTGTGTTAGAATATGCTTTTTCGACGATTGGAAAGTTGGTTATATCTTAGGTAGGAAAAAAAGAGAAAAAAGGACTCAAACAGACATTATATCGGGATCTGTTTGGGTCTTTTTGTGTTTGTTTATCCATTTTGTCGTATTGAGATGATTTTATGTGAGTTCTCTTTCATGGTGAGTTGGACGAATCAGGGAAATAACCTTTTTAAATTGAAGTTAAAATTTAAAACGAGTAAATTTTAACACCTATTTTTGAGTAAACCTTTCTAAGCAAATCAGGAAGATTAGAAAGGGAAATAAATTGTTTGGGGTCAGACCCCAATGGTTTTTGTTTTTTTATTTGTTTTCGATGCCCATGGCGATGATGAACCAGTTGGCGCCGTTCTTGCTGCCAATCTGGAAATACAGCGCGATGATTTCTTCTTGTGTAAAATGCTCGGTTAATCGGTTGTAAAGGTCATCGGGCAGCTGTCCGTGGTACGCCATTGTATGATCAGCCAGTTCTAACGCTAGCTTTTGCCGTTCTGATAGTTCAGTCTCGCCTTTTTTCATGGCATGTTCTTTTGTGGATTCATCCAGAATCCCGTAGTCCATGCTTTGTCAGTAATCGCAGCCGTTATTTGATGCAGATCGCAAGCGCAGCATCTCCATCAGTTCAGGTTCGAGTAAGTTATTCAGCGCTCTATCCATCTGTCCGAATGCCTCTAAAATTTCAGGAGCATTGGCGAGTACTTTTTTAAACGGTGTCCCTTCTACATTTACTTCAGGTAACCTTGCCATTGTTTTGTCTCCTCCTTCAATAAATCTTCTACATTTTTATCTTTCTTTGCATGTAGAGATTTTCCCTTTTTTACGCTTTGTAAATCTTCTATTATTTCTTTTTACATTTTCTTCATATAATAATCCTTTTTGTAACTATATCTTAAGATACTAAAATAGTTGGACGTGTTATGCTTTTTACATAGACAAATAGACTTACAGGAAACAAACGTGTAGTAAATAGTTATTATTTTAAGATAATTTTAAAGGGTTTTGTAGAAATTTGTTGAAGTTATTTAGCCAACCTTGCATCCCTTTGCTTGGTAAATCATCTTGAAGGAGTGATCATATGTTCAAGCGTTTCGTGGCATGTGCCGCATCTATCCCCCTTTTGGTCTCTTTAGCTCTCCCAGCTTCTGCTGCAGAGTCACAAAATAAGGAAGCTTCATTTTCACCTGCTGTTGAAAAACAGTCTGCTCCAAAGGAATTAATTGTTCATTTTAAAGACTCCGTTTCTAACGCTTCCGCTAAAAAAATTATTTCTCAGAACGGCGGACAGATTACAGATAAATCGGATCAATTTTATGTGGTAAAAGTGAATAGCAGTGCGAATGATGCTGTAAAAAAATACAAAAATCTAACGAGTGTTGAATATGCAGAGCCAAACGCAACTTTCCACGCAACTTATGTACCAAATGATCCTTTCTACAAGACTCAGCAATATGCACCTCAAAAAGTAGCTGCTGAACAGGCATGGGATGTTACTCAAAGTTCTTCATCGGTAAAAATCGCTGTTGTTGATACAGGGGTTGACTACAATCATCCAGATTTAGCGGGCAAGGTCATTAAAGGGCATGATTTTGTAGCCGATGATGAAGATCCGATAGACGAAAATGAACACGGAACGCATGTTGCAGGTATCGCAGCAGCTAACACAAACAACGGTGTTGGTGTCGCGGGACTTGCTCCAAAAGCTTCTATATTAGCGGTTCGCGTTTTAGATGCAGATGGCAGCGGCTCTTTAGATGATGTTGCACAAGGAATCCGCTATGCTGCAGATCAAGGTGCACAAGTTATTAACTTAAGTCTTGGTGGAAATCTCGGAACAAAAACACTGGAAGACGCGGTCAACTATGCATGGAATAAAGGTTCTGTCGTAGTTGCAGCGGCAGGAAATTCAGGCGTTAACCTGCCTAGTTACCCTGCCTATTACTCCAATGCAATCGCTGTTGCGGCGACTGATCAAAACGATCAGAAGGCTTCTTTTTCTAACTTCGGGACTTGGGTCGATATTGCCGCTCCTGGTGTAGATATTTATTCAACGATTCCACTAAATCGTTACGCTAGTTTCTCTGGTACTTCAATGGCATCACCAGTTGTCGCAGGTGTAGCTGGATTATTGGCCGCACAAGGCAAGAGCGCATCGCAAATTCGTGCTGCTTTAGAAAACACAGCTGATCCTGTAACCGGAACCGGTGCTTTGTTCCAGCATGGACGTGTGAACGCAGCAAAAGCTGTGCAGCAATAAATGAATTGTGGCTCCGGAAGCTTTGCAGTATAAAGCTTTCGGGGTTTTTTGTTTAAATTCCGCGCTTTATTCCTACACTATGTACAAACACTGTGACTATGAGCGGAGGATTTGTATGTTTATGTTTGGAAAAAAGAAAAAAGCGAACCAAGAAGAGGATGTTCAATCGCCTAGTTCAAAACAAAGAGTAGAGCAAAGTGAGAGAGAAGCGGAAGAAAAGATTGTTTATTTCTTGTTGATTAGTTTAGCGGTTTTTAGTGTAGTCGTTATTTATTTAGGGGTGGCAAAAGAGTTCAATTAGCCAGTTGCTTTTTCAGGATGGTATGGGATAATAAGCATAATTTAATGATTGATCTCTTATTGTGAGCAGGCGGAGGGAATTAGCCCAATGAAGCCCGGCAACCACCTTTTACAGGTACGGTGCTACTTCTAACAGTCCATAGACTGAAAGATAAGAGGATGTCGATGTTATCAGGTAATCGTCCTCTTTTTATTGAAAGAGGGCGTTTTTTTATTAAAAACTTCAATGAAAACCATTTTATCAAAAAATAGGAGCGTGATTAAAGTTGGGACTTAATAAGGCAGATAGAATTAAAAAAATGCGTGTTCCTGAAGTGGATAAAAGTCTAGAAGGAAGGCTGCCGCCCGGCCAGGTTTTGACAGAACGGTTCCCGATTCTGCATGAAGGTGAAGTTCCTGTTTATGATATGGAAAAATGGACGTTGTCTGCAGAAGGACTTGTGGGGAAAGAAGTCGAATTTTGTTTTGAAGACATTATGAAAATGCCGCAAACAAAAGTAGTCCGCGATATTCATTGTGTAACTAGATGGTCAAGGTTCGACAACACGTTTGAAGGAGTTTTGTTCAAGGACTTTTTGAAAGCAATTGATGTAGATCCGGCAGCGAGGTTTGTAATGGTTCACGGTGACTATGATTATACGACTAATGTTCCGCTGGAAGATTTGCTTCGAGATGACGTTTTACTGGCGCATTCTTTTGAAGGCAAACCCCTGACGGATAAGCACGGGTATCCTCTTCGTCTCGTAGTTCCACATCTTTATTTTTGGAAAAGTGCGAAGTGGATCCGCAAGTTTGAGTTTTTAGCAGAGGATCAGCCCGGCTTTTGGGAACAGAATGATTTTCATATGTACGGTGACCCGTTTAAGGAAGAACGCTTTTCGGGTGAAGGGTTCGAGATGCCTGAGGATGAGTGGAAAAAGAAAGACTTTGATTGAGCATATAAAAAACGCTTTGGAGGATGATAGAAAAGGCTATCTTCCCCGAAGCGCTTTGATTTCTTTTTTCAGATCGGAAAGCTGATCTTGGATATCTTTCATCTGTGTTTCTTGTTCTTTTTCTGCCTTTAGCTGCTCAATTCTGTCGATCTGTATCTGTCTCAATACGAGCGCAGCACTGATTGTCGCAAGGAAGTCACCCACTGTAACTAGTGATGATGCAAGCAGCGCTAATTCTGCAGCGAATGTTTCAGTATCTTTATTTTTAACTAAAAAGTCTTCTTCTGCCGCTTCTAAAACAACATCTACAACACGTTGGTTCAAAAGGCCCACCCCTTACTTCTACTTTTTATTACAATATGCGCCCGCGGGAAATGCGGTGCTGATGGATTCGAGCTTGCTACTATTTTTTTGTCGATAATATTTTGACTTTTTCGTCATTTTATCTGTAACGACTAGGTATTTTGTCCGATATATAGTTATGGGGGAGGTTGGGAAGTTGGAAAATTGGCTTTCTTTGCGTATACCGTTTGATATAATCTCGATTTATATCTTGGTTGCTGCTTTTATTGTAGTTGGGATTTTCGCAAGCCTGCTTCGATCTGCCTTGCCAGAGTGGTCGGTCCGAATCGTGAGTTACACCGGGTTTTTCGGTGTGATTTTCGTATGGCTGAAGCTTTTGGAGTATTAAAATAAAGAAAAATGCCCGCGGCCGATGTGGTCAGGGCATTTTTGCTGATTAAAACCTATAAAGCTTTGAACAGCAATTTTCGGAGTACGGGCATGAGATAATCTACGAGTTCTTTTGCGCTTGGTACAACTACGTTTTGCGGTCCGTAAATGTTTTGCATGAGCTTTTCTTCTTCCTCGGTTACTTCTCCGTTTGCGATAAACATTCCGATCGTTTCGATTCCGAGCTTCCGTGTTTTTGTAACGGCTTCGTGCGTGTCGAGCACTCCATGAGTTTCATAGTCGAAAGCTGCTGGCTCTCCGTCTGAAAATACGAGCAGGATTTTTTGCTGTTCGGGACGTTTGAGCAGCTCCTCTCCCATTCGCCGGATCGAGTAGCCATCACGATTATCCTCTTGCGGCTCGAGCTGGATAATTGATGCTCCTGATTGATGCAGCGAATTTCGGTACGAGATCACTTCATGAAAATAGTTTGGCTGATCATTTGTTGTTGCATCTGCTGCGTCTTCCCAAAAGCCCACGACTGAATGCGGAATTCTGAGCGTTTTTAAAGTCTCATGAAAAAGGACGATCCCTTTTTGCGTCTCCTCCATTTTATTAAATATAGAGGCTGAACAGTCTACGAGCAGTGTGAACGTTGTGTCGAGTTCATGCTGTGATTCTGTTTTTTTCCGGAAAAGCCTTGGATTTTTGTCTGTTGCAAGACGCGTAAGTTTTTTTCCAAGCCGTCCAAAATGCAAATCTTCACGCGGGCTAGTGCGTTTATGCTCCATCGTTTTTAAGAAATTCTGTTTAAGCTGCGTGACGAATGGTGCGATTTCTAGCTGAAACGCTTCGTACTCAGCCATTTCTTCCATGGATGCTGGCTTTGCGGGCACAAAATGCTCGGTTACATTTTTATTAACTTCACCATATGGGTAATTCGCTTTTGAGTCTGAGCCGGACTGGTTGCTGTCGGTTTCTGCTTCGTGTTCGTTTTGTGTGTTGAAGTCGTTGTTATCCGTCGACTGAGCGCTCGTTTGGACAGAACCAAATACAGCGTCGCCTGATTCGGCTTCTCTCGCTGCTTCCCCTAACAGATCCGTATTTGTTCCTTGATCAAGATCCATCTGTAAAAAAGAATCTTGTGGATCTGAGGTTTCGTCGTGCCATGAGGAGTAATCTTCTTTTTCCTGCTCTTCTTTGCCGTCTTTATCGTCCTCTTTTTGGATGGACTTTTCAGTTTTTGTTTCGCTGTTTCGCGTTAAGTCATCGAACTCCTGAGTATTGTTTTCTATATCTGAGAGCTGCGGCTTGTCGCTAAAACTGCGATAAGCTGTCTTCATATCAGAAAGTTCGGTGTGCTGTTCTATGATTGCTGCCATTTGTAAAATACTTTCCGCAATGTCTTTTGTTGAATGTGCGCTTGTTAGTTTTGTTAAAGTTGGGCGTAAGTCTTGGTAGAGTTGCTGTGTTTGCGGAGGCACCGCGACAAAGCGTTTATTGGCTAAAAGGATAATATGACAAAATAAAGCGTCGAGTACGCGCTTGTTTTGGATGTGTTTTCTGTATTCACGATTGTAGTGAACTTGGAACGTCTCTTTCCGCAGTTTGAAGGCATGCGCCATCCCCGGCCGTTTTACGATACACAGTTCTTCTAATCTAAAATCTTCCGAGAAAAGAAGCACTTGCTTTAGAAACTCGCGGTGCGGATGGGTTTTAAGCTGATCCAAAGTATCCCAGACTACATCATCTTCTGTATGAAATTGTGTGCCGAAACTGCGTAAATACACGTCGGATTTCCAGCCTTCCAGCTGGATCTCACGCGGATACGGGTTCCAGAATTGACTGACATGCACGATGTCCTTGTCTCGTTCCAGGTTTGAATGGTACGAGAAAGAAACGTCCATCTTGTCCACTTTAGAAAGCGAACGTGCGAGGTCGATCAATTGCATTTGAACGAAAGAATCGATCTTTGTATCAGCAAAAACTAGGAATTTCATCAGGGCGAAACCTCCAAAATCATCGCGGGAAATAAATTGTAGGGGTCTGACCCCATTTCCCAGCTTACATAAACAGCGTCGCGGCCACGTTGGAAACGAGGGCGCGTTCGCGGGCATCTTCGAGCTTGTCGGCGATTGCGCGCTGTATGGCGCGCTTCGCCGGCAAGTAGACGGAGAGGTCGGCCGCATCCAGCAGTGCACGGATGGATGCGGCGTCCTCGGACAGGTGTCCGGCTTTCGCCTGACCGATAAGGTCAGATGAAAGCTGGACAAATTGATCGAGAATAGCATCATCTTTTTGCATGGACTGGCTTTTCAGCATCTCTTTTAACGTCCCGCCTTGAATGTAGGGCACTTCGATCACAACAAAACGGTTTTTCAATGCTTCGTTTAGCGGCACCGTGCCGATATACCCTTCATTAATCGCAGCAATCACGTTGAATCCCGGATTCGCTTTTATCACTTCCCCAGTAAACGGGTTGGCGATCGTCCGTCTGTAATCGAGCATCCCGTTTAAGATCGGCAGTGTTTCTGGTTTTGCGATGTTGATCTCATCGATATACAGAAAATGTCCATGGTTTGCTGCTTTTGTCACAGGTCCAGGGATAAATTCAATCTCTTGTTTTCCGCCTTGGTAGCTGAGCGTTTTATGCCCTAATAATGCTTCAGCATCTAAATCGACAGAAGCATTCACTTGATGCAGCGGCTGGCCGAAAAGGCTTGAGAGCAGTTCGGCAAGTTTTGTTTTACCGGAACCGGTCGGACCTTTTAACAAAACATTTTTCCCTAACGCAAGTGCAATCACTGCGTCCTCAACGAGCGATGCGTCAGGTGCTGTATAGCCTGGTTTTCCGATCAAATCTTTATAAACATCCGGCAAGTTCTCTATTCGTTTAGCTGCTTCTTGTTGCAGCTTTTCTTTTATTTCAATTGGGATCTCAAGGTTCATCTTAAAAAATCCTTTCCTTCGTCTATCACCATTATTTCCACTAATTCCGTTACGTAAATCCTTACACACTTTAACATTGTAAGCTTTTTCAAAGCAAGTCTGTTATCCTGCAAAGAAAAACGCTTTGATATACGAGATATCAAAACGCCTGCATCTTCATAATGCTTGTTTTTTATGTCGTTTAGCTGAAATAAAGAAATACGCTAAAAATCCAATTGTTGTGACTGGTAAATTAATGATGGCTTTTGTTTCTTCTGTAATTGAAGTCTTATCTAAAAGAAGTTCAGGACCAAACATGATGAGAGGCAAAATAATGAATGCCCATGATTTCCCCCACAAAGACAAGAATATAAAAATAAGAATACAAAGACTAATAGTAATCGTGTTTCCTGTTTGACCTACCTCGATGACGACAGGCTGATTGGATTGCCGGTTAAAGAATAGCAAGCCTACAAAAGCAAAAATCGGAAATACTGCTAGAATTCCAAAGAGCAATCTCTCTCCCCATTTTGGAGGCGTATGACTCGCCAAATACTTAAAAGTTAGCCAAACTGCCAATAAAAAGAGAATGCTTATTAGAGGATAGCCTATTAATTGCAGTAAGGAATAGGTCATTTCACTGCGTATGGCGTCACCTAAAACCAAGTAAGCAAAGGCTCCTAAAATAAACATTGGTAAATATTTTGTGATCCAGCTTTTATCAAATGACATTTCATTAGATAGCTGTTCCATATAGGCTTTTGGCGACTGACCAACTATCGTTTCAACGGACTTGCCTCTTTTTTCGGCTTCCATTAAATGATCCTCCAGCTCTTGAACAATATCCTCAATGTCATCTTCCTTTTTCCCACTGGTGACCAAATAAAGTTGAAGATTTTCGATAAAGTCTTGACTACTCTTTGAAAGTTCATTTTTCACCTTGATCACTCCCCTTTTTGATGATCCGATTTACACTCAAACTTAGCTGCGCCCATCGTTTTTTAAAAGCTTCGAGTTCTTCTTCCCCTTTTTCAGTTAAGGAATAGTATTTCCTTCTAGGGCCAGCAGTCGACTTTTTCGAAGTTGTCGTTACGAGTTTTTCTTTTTGCATCCTCATTAACAATGGATAGATCGTTCCTTCGCTCATAAATTCAAATCCGTATGATTCAAGTTTTTCAGCTAATTCATATCCGTAAACTTCCCCTTCTTGAATAACGGCGAGCAAGCATCCATCCAATATTCCTTTTAACATTTGAGTTTGTGACAATGGCTTCACCTCAATTTCACTATCTTGTATAACAAGGTATATATTTAAAAAAAAGAACCCGTATCCCAAGATATGGTTTTAGTATATGATCAACTATCTTGTTTTGCAAGGTATATTTCTAACATTTTATCCCATTTTCTATCTTCCTTCTTTTTTCATAAGCTCCACGATATGCGGTTTCGGCTCCCAGCAGTTAAATTGATAGTCAGGTTTCGTTTCATATCCCAGCCTTGTACAGAAATAGTGCATCCCTCCAGCTGTTTTCAGAGGTTTGAAGTTCACACATGTTGCACAGCAATGATATCGATTTTTCTTTTCCATGGATGTCACACCCTTCTTACCGGTCTGTGAAATAGCTTTTGATGATGGCCATGTATTCTCTTACATGGGCCTGTGGTACAGACGAAATTCTGATCGGCGACCCCAAACCTTCAGCATCAACTCCTAAGCGTTTGGCAATCATCTTCGTCCGAAAAAGATGAAAATCACTCGTAACGATGAGTACATTTGCACCTGGATTGATCAATGGTTCCGAATATAATAAGTTTTCGTATGTACTTGTTGCTTTTCCCTCTATTTTTACTCGTTCTGGATCAACACCGTGCTTCACTAGATAGCTTTTCATAATAGCGCCTTCACTTTCCGTTTTTCGAAAACCGAGACCGCCGCTCACAATAAAATGAAGATCTTTATGGTCTTCTGCATAATCCAGCGCTTTATCCAATCGCCCTTTTAACACAGCACCTGGCCTGTTGTTTTTCGTTCCGCCTCCTAAAATTAGCACGGTGTCGATTTTGCCAGAAACCTTATCGGGATCAGTATTTGCTGATAAAAGAATAAGAGTTTCTAACGTTCCTGCAAAAAGGACAGTCAGGGTAATTATGATCGCTGTCGTTTTCTTGTATTTTTGAAAAAGCTTCATCATGGGTTGAAACTTGTAAAAAAGCAGAAAAAAGAAAGCACTAAGGACGAAAAAAACGGCTAAACCCATGTCCATGTTTGTTGTTTGAATCAGCATCGCTGCAGCGTAAACGAAAAAGAACAAACTTAAAAACAGAAAAAATTTTTTCATGAAAATTAGCTCCATTACCATTTTATTAGGATTCCTGATTCTAGTATATCGAAAAATAGAAAAAGAGCGGAGATTTTCCGCTCTTTTTGATTACTTATTTATATCTTGTTTTTTAATTTCTTTTTCGATTTCATCCGTTATTTCTTTTTTATAGCTTTCAGAAGTCGTTGCTGCTTCATTTTTCATATCTTGTGTCACTTTATTTACTGCTTCTTGCTTTCTTTTCGTTATATTAGCGATTTCATCGTTGTAATGGTTTTGAAGATCCGTTTTCTTTTCTTCAATAATGTCTTTTTTCTTATTGTCCAGCTCTGTTTTTGTTTCTGAAAAAACAGATTTGACCTGGCTGCTTAAATTTTTTAGCAGATCATCTTTTTGTTGCTTCAGCTGGTTTTGGATATCTGATTTAAAAGTAAAAGCTAAAATCTGAGTATAAACTTGATCCGCTAGTTCAGGCTTAGCTGCAAATGCGGAAGTTGTGCCTAAAGCTGTAGCTAACAGTGATGCCATCAATACTTTCGGCAGTTTTTTTGACTTGTTTTTCTTCTTTGAACTGAACTTTTCTTTACGTGATATTTCCATAAAAAATACCCCTTCCTTTTATCGGTTGATTAAAAGAAACGGTCGGTTGCGCTACTAGCTCTGGTTATTCCAAGCGCCCAAATAAAGAATAACTTTCACAGCTCCACTCTTATTAAATTATTTCCTAATATTAAATTTACCATCATAGGAATTTGTTGTAAATAATAATTTAATATACTAATATTGTAAACCAGCATTTGGAAATCACTGAGATCGCTAGTTCCTTAAATCCACCAGTAAGCAAAAAAAGGGAAATAGACTTGGGAGTTTAATAGATTTAAGATGATAACAACAAATGAAAGGGAAATTCTATGATAAGTGGCATTATTATGATCACTCGGTTTGTTAGTGAACTGCTAGCATTATGGATTTTAAGACGATGGGGATATGATTATGGGAACAGCTTAGTTTTTAAATGGGTGTTTGCAATGGGTACTCCTTTCATTTTCGCGATAATCTGGGGATTATTCGCCTCTCCAAAAGCCCACTATCAATTTGAAGGTATTTATAAAATCTTTTTTGAGATCGTACTATTTTCTATTGTTGCCTTGGCTTTGTATACGATAAACCATCATACTCTTGCTGGTGTATATTGGATGATTGCCGTTTTGACTGCATTGCTCATACATAAGTATAAAATATAAAAAAGAGAAAGTGTCCATTCGGGATGGACACTTTCTCTTAATGTGTAATTGTATGGGGTCTGTCCCCTTTTGTGAAACTTCCCACAAGGTAGGCGATAAGTGAGAGTATGATCGGGAAAACAACTGTATGCATTCCCCATAAGTTCGGGTGATTCAAATGCAGCCAAATGTATGATCCTACTCCGACGACGATGGATGCCAATGCTCCATTTGCGTTCCCTCGTCTCCAATAGAGCCCTAAGACAATCGGCCAAATAAAGGAAGCTTCTAATCCCCCGAACGCAAACAGATTCAGCCAAATTAATAAATCTGGAGGGTTGATCGCCATGACAAACACGCCGATCCCCACTACTGCTGTGATGACAAAGCTTAGTTTTTTTACAAAACGTTCGTCTGCATCAGGTCTTATATAATTGATATATACATCCTTGATGATAGCCGAACTCACTAAAAGCAGTACAGAGTCTACCGTTGACATAACTGCTGCCAGCGGTGCCGCCAGGACAACCCCCGCTAGCCAGCCAGGCAAAACTTTTAATGCGAGCAGCGGCATCACTGTATCGGGAACTTCAACCCCTGGAAGAACCGCTCTGCCAAATACCCCTGCTAAATGCATGCCTAACATGATAAAACCTACAACAAATGTGCCGATAATCATCGCTCGATGCATCGCCTTTGAATTTCGGTAACTCATCGCACGTACTGAAATCTGCGGTAAACCAACCACCCCAATGCCTACAAGTACCCAAAATGATGACACGTAGAGTGGTGTGAGAGAAAGATCCGACCCAAATGGAGAGATTAAATTCGGATTTTCTGCTCGGAGCTCACCCATAATGTGGTCGATTCCACCGCCTGCAACAATCGTTCCACCAAGGATAATTAACGTTCCGATTAACATGACAACACCTTGAATTGCGTCTGTTATGACAACTGCGCGAAACCCGCCGGCAATTACATAAACCAAAACAGAGACTGAAAAAATGAATAGCGCAGTCGTATAAGAGACCCCGGTAAACGATTCAATCAATCTGCCGCCTCCGACCCATTGAGCAGCCATGGATGAGAACAAGAAGATCACAATACTAAAAGCTGATAAAATAACGACCCATTTGCTTTCATATCTTGCTTTTAGAAAATCAATAAGGGTAACGGCTTTTATCTTTCTGGCTACGATTGCAAACTTCTTTCCTAATACAGCTAGTGTAAAATATCCCGTTACGAGCTGCGCCATAGCGAGGAGGACCCATCCCAAGCCCAATTGATAGGCAGCTCCTGGGCCACCGATAAAACTCGATGCACTTCCGTATGTTGCAACCATGGTCATCGCAAGTACAAAACCGCCAAGTTCACGGCCAGCTAAAAAATAATCTTCTAAAAATCCAGGACCGCTTTTAATAGCACGAGAAGTATAAATACCAACTAAAAATACTAAAATCAGAAAAATAGCTAGCGGAAGAATAACGTCCCAGTTCATTCCGTCTCCTCCTTTTTATACTCATCTACATCAAACGGCACCTCTGTAAAAAAGTATTTCACCATGATCCAAACCAAGATGGTGAAAACGATAAACCCTAAGATACAGCTATAAAAAAACCATGCAGGAAAACCGAGTATGTATGTGTAATCTTTGACCGGCCTGCTGCCAAGTCCATAGGCAAACGCATACCACCAAATAAAGTTTAAGATCGCTAAAACGACTCCCATCATGGCTTCTTTATTGGAGATCCGATATCGCCAATCTATTCCCTTTTTCATTGTAATGCCTCCTAAAACGCCGATAATGAAGTTCTCACATTACACTATGGCAAATGAACAATTCATTGTCGAGTTCTTTTGATGGGAATTTGCAGTTTCGTTTGAATAAATGGTAAAATTTTCAACAAAATCGGTAAAATTGGTATGAAAAAAGCAACAATTCCTAGAGGGAGTTAGGAGATTTTCGATGATACTTTACAGAGCGATATTTATTGGAATCTTTGTAGGTATGGTTTATTACATGGCTAGCTATTATGTCCCAGAAACAAAGGTACGAACACTTATTATCATCATCATTAATTTTATTTCATTTTTAATTGGTGATTTTCTTGGCAAAAAAATTTTTAGAGAACCAAATTAGTTAAAAAAACGCTTGAGTGAATTCATTCTCAAGCGTTTCAAATTACTTAAGCTATTGCAGCGGCGGCATGGTTTGCGCCTTTCCGTAAGCATTTATCATTTGATTCATATCTTGCTGAGCTAATTGCGGCACTTGATAAAAATGCTTTTTATTTTGCCAGATTGATAATTCGTAAGCCATCTCGATCCAGTTAGGAATTCCGTCTGCTAATACTCGCCGAAGGACAGGATTGGTTAGTTCCAAGGTTGCCATTGCTCTTAAGGACGCATTTGATTTAAGTGTTCCCAGAATTAACGACGAGATTGCTTCATCGTTTAATTGGGATACATTTTGAATGGGTGTTTTGGGCTGTGACGGACTCAATCCGTAAACAAAATCATTTTCTTGAGTCATTTTGTAGGATTGAGTTGGCATAGAGGGATCTTTGCCGGTTTGAAATGCTTGAACACAAGCATTGTATTCATTCGTAATATGCTGATATTGACGATCTAACATTGTTTTTAGCTCTTCATCTTGAATATGGTCTCTGCAAAGCATATACAGATTAAGTGTACCTATCGTCCCTCCAAGCATTTCATGAACATCAAATAGCTCATGGCCTCCGTGATTGAATTGAGCAGGTACTTGACCAGTTTGCATGTTTTGATGAACAAACTCAGAACTGTTTGCATTTTGCGGCAGATTATTTTGATTTGAGTTAGATTGATTCGGATTTATAGGGTTCATATTCTTACCTCCGTTTTTAAAAATACGGGGTTATTTTATGTAGATTGAAGTCATATATACAATAAAGGTGCGAAAAGCAAAAAAATTTCCGGGGAAATTCGATAAAATAACCCAATAGTTTTCTGCAATCGACAAATTGTCATGAAAAATATTGGAGTAAAATGAGCTATTATGAAATTCGAAAAATTGAATCGTTTGAATTTTGATTTCCTAAGGAAGGTTTACTCAAAAACAGTAAAGGAAATAAATTGTTTGGGGACTGTCCCCATTTCCCAAATTCAGTTAAAAGCTTTACACTAGAACTATAACGGAAAGGAGGTGAATCCCATTCCTAGGACGAGACGTATTTGGTATCCCGATGCTGTTTACCACGTAACTACGCGAGGTAATCGACGTGAACCTCTTTTTTACTCTCATCAAGATTATCATCATTATTTGAAAATCCTTAGCCATTGTATTCCGAAGTATTCTGTTAAACTATTCTCTTACTGCCTCATGCCGAATCATACCCATTTGCAAATTCAATGCTGCCAGTCCCCTCCTGGTGATTTCATGAAAGAATTGAGCGAAACTTATGCGATGTATTTTAATAAGAAGTACGAGCTCACTGGCCATGTCTTTCAAGGTCGATATGGAGCAGAATTAATTGAAGATCGCTCATATTTATTAGACACAAGCCGCTATATCCACATGAATCCTGTTACCGCTGATCTTGTTATGTACCCTCTTGAATACCCTTGGAGCAGTTATCGTTATTACGCAAGCCAATCCGTATGTTCCTTCTTAGATACCTCATTCATTCTTGAACAGTTTCAAAATTCAAAGTCACTTTATCGAGATTATGTAGAAAGCAGAATTACACCGGTTGTAGAGCAGTAATAAACGAGTAAAATTACTCTCTATTACTTTTAGAAAAGCTACTCATAGCAATGAAAAAAGCCGGTTATGTCCTTCTGCAGAAGACAAAACCGGCTTTTTTGTATTTGTCTGGGGTCTGTCCCCTAGATTTGAAATCTCGTAATATGGTTGCGCATTTGTTCAGCATATTGTTCCAGTTGTTCGGCAAGCTGGTTCAACTGTTCCATTGACGCTGATTGTTGTTCAGTTGAAGCTGAAACTTCCTCAGTACCAGCGGGTGTTTCTTGTGTGACAGCAAGTATATTTGAGGCGTTCTCCAACAAAAGATCTTTTTGCTTCGTCATTTCTTCAACAGATACAATGACATCTTGTAATTTTTCTGAGTTGCCTTGAATAGCCTCAGAGATCCCTTTAAATGTGTACTCTGTTTCTTCAACCGCTTCGCTTTGCTCCAAGATAAGCGCTGCAGCTTCCTGAACTTGCCCCACGGTCGATTGTGTAACAGCTTGCATATCACTGATTAACACACTAATTTCTTTTAATGATTTTTCTGTTTGTTCTGCTAATTTTCGAACTTCATCCGCAACAACGGCAAAACCTCTGCCAGATTCCCCAGCTCGAGCTGCCTCAATTGCTGCATTCAATGCTAGCAAATTCGTTTGATTTGCGATTTCACTTATCGCATGAACAATTTGTTGAACACTATCAGATGTCTCATGCAGTTTTTTTATAGAATGGTCATTTCTCGTGTCATTTCAGTAGTGAGTAAAGATTTTTCTTTTAAGAAAGTTACTTTTTTTACCCCTTCAACAGATGCCTGATTCATTTGCTTTGTTGCTTTTTCGATCGCTTCTCCCTTTTCTTGTACTTGAGAAATGCGGTCAGCTAGCACTCCTGCAGCATGAACGTTTCCTTCCATGAGTTCAGCTTGATAAGAGGAACCCTCAGCTATTTGCTGCATCGTTCTTGACACTTCGCTTGCGGCTGCTGAATTTTCTTCGGCACTTGCTACAACTGTTTGAGAAGCGTCTGTTACATGATCTGTAATTTGCGCCATCTCACCAATCAAGTTTCTCATTTGTTCACTCATTTTGGTAAAGCTATCTGCTAAATCTCCAATCTCATCTTCTCGGTCAATTGAAACGGTGACTTGTAAATTTCCATTTTCCATTCCATTCATGGCTTCTTTTAATGTGCGTACAGGTTTTGTGATTTTTCTGGATACAAGTACTGAAATAACCGCAGCAACAAAGAGCGTAATTAAAAGAGCAATACCGATTGGCAGCAAGATGACGGATGCTTTCCTTTCAAACTCGCTAACCGCAACGGTTCCAACAAGTTTCCAGCCAGTCGTTTCATTTTGAACGTAGCTAATCACTCGCTCCTCACCATCAAGTTTATTTGTTAGAATACCTTGTTTGTGTTCCATATTTTTATAGAAAGATTCATTTACAGCACTTTTACCTGTCATTTTCGGATTTGGATGCACCATATATGATCCGGTATTATCAATGAGAAGGGCATATCCCGAGTCCCCGATTTTCACATTTTGCATCAGTGTCAAAATATCGCTAACAGCGATATCTATCGCAGCAACCCCAACAAATTCTCCATTATTTTCAATGCCTTTGACTGCTTTAACTACAAGTCTCCCTGTTGATTTATCAACAAATGGATCCACCCAAATTATTTTTTCAGGATTTTCTTTAGACTTTTGATACCAATCCGCAGTTGTAAGGTCTTCTACTTTTGATGCAGGAACAGGATACATCACTACTCCATTATCCTTGGATACAAAATAACTATTCACAATAGATTCATTTGAAATTTGATAGTCTTGGAATTTTGAAAGAATATAATCAGGTGTGTCCCCTTTTTTGTAAAGCTTGATCCATGCATCATCCGCATATGCTAAAACAAATTGACTATTATTATATAAAAAGCGGTCAAGTGATTCATTCATATCCACCATCCTAGCAGAGGTATCGGCAGATGAATTATCCACTGTCGTTTTCATACTAAAAAAGTAACCTACACAGCTTATAACGATTCCTGTCATTAATATTAACAATAAAAAAGGCACAAGAATTTGCCTTTGTAAACTTTTTTTAATCATTTTTTCCTCCAAGTTGATAGTTTCTAAGTCAGCAAACAGTATATCGACATAACTCTACAAAACTTTTAATAGAAAATGTCCAGTTTGTCTTTTCAAAAAAGACAAACTGGGCATAAATGTATTTTTTAGGGGTCTGTCCCCCTATATGTACAAAAAAATGATAGACTCGACACAAAATATGGGGTATAATGTTATTAACTTTTACAGAATTTAATAGTGCAGAAGTGGGTATTATATATGAGGGGGTATGGACCATGAGCCGAACCAATGCTCTTGTCTTAACTACAGAAATAGATGCCATTCGCACGACCATGTATGAAGTAAGTAAGAAGGTTAATAGTCTAGCTGACCCGCTCTTAGTCCAGCTAAGTCAGATTTTAGATGAAAAACTCAATAAACTTGATCAAATTAGAGAATGTGCTTAATCCTATAAACGTTTAACCGGAGATGTCTGTTTTGCCAATCGGACGCTTCGGTTTTTTATTTGGCTTTTTTTATCGAAATTCCTCTCCTGTCATAACACTCATAAAATCATTGAAGAACTTCGGATAATCAAAATCAAACGCAATTCTATGTTTTTTCTCGTTCTCTGCAATTTTTACATACGGTCTTATATCTGCGATGCTTTGTCCCCTGGCGATCATTTCATCCCTTAGGACAATATGGACAGGCAGGCTTTTAAAAGTAAACATATCCTCCCGAATCGGTGCCATTAAAGTAATAGCATCATGAACAGGACTGCCTAAAATACTAGGATTCGTTTTTTTATAGAATTTAAAATAAAAGTCCAGCAAAGGCTTGAGGACTGGTGCTTTCCCTTTATAATCGATGTAATTCACCATTTCAGGTGTTACGATTGCGCGATTCGTCACATTCAAAGGGATGATGGTTACATTCTCTGCATACGTAAGAACGACTCTCACAGCTATCGGGTCGGCATGAAAGTTCGCCTCGGACACGGGGGTTACGTTCCCTGGAACCATGAACGCGCCGCCCATAATATAGAATGCTTTCACTTTCTTCATTAATGACTGAAATAAAATGAACATTGTTGCAAGCGAAGTGAGCCTTCCTGCATTTACAATGATTAATTCATTCTCGTATTTATTTATCAAATTTACGATTTCAAAAAAATTTTCAATTACACCTTCATAAACGCCAGGTTCAATTGGTCCTAATCCATATTCTCCGTGCACTTCTGGATAAAATATGGGCTCTTCACCTGTCATAGGCACTTCTGCCCCGCCGATAATCTTTACTTCGCTCGGAAAATGAAATAATTTTGCTAAATAATGAACGTTTGTCACCGTTTTTTCTCTTGAGACATTTCCATAGTCAGCGACAACACCGACGATATCGATTTTGTCAGTCAAATAGGCGTAGGTTAGTGCGATTGTATCATCAATTCCTACGTCACCAAAGAACAAGACTTTTAGCCCCATAAAAATAATCCCCTTTTTCTTTTTTGTTTTATTTTATTACGGGGATTTCTTGTCCTATGAAAATTTGCCCGCAAAACTATTCAAGGAATCTTTTTCGTAAAGCAGGTGTCGGAATCATACAGCTATCTTTCTTGCCAAACCATCTATATCTGTTTTTGGCGATTCTTTTGTAAATAAAATCTCTGAATGAGCGTGGAACGATGAGGAAATGCTTACTGAAGCTCCAAGGGAAATTTAAATACCGAGTAAGCGTCAGGACTGCATCTGACATGAAATAAACTTTGTCGTTTTCGATGAAAATAACGGAATCTGTTCGTGTGGGATCAATGTGATGGTGCGATAACAATTCCTTTCCCGATTCTGATTGAATGGCGGCAAATTTCAATTTTTCTTCTTTTTCATGTTTTAATATGAATTGCACGCTTGAGTTACAAAGGTTGCATACTCCGTCAAATAAAAGAACCGGCTCATGACTTCTCTCCATATTTTTCACGTTATCCCCCCCTTTTTTTATGAATTAAATTCCTGATAGTTACAGTTTATACAAGTGGCATGTTTTAGTAAATTGGATAGATTCATCCATAAAATGCATCTTTCAACAATAAGGATAGTAGTATACACTCGAATGTAGAGACAAGGAAAGGTGAAGATCAATGAAAATTAGAGATTTTAAGACAGAAGCAAAACAACAATTAAAAGGCCAATGGTTTGCTGCAGCATTGGTTACTTTGGTATTTGCTGCGATTTATGTTGTAATACCGATGATTATCGAAATGAAGCTAAGCGGTGGATATGATAATTGGATGAACACGACAAGTAATGAAAATGGCCAATCCGCTAGTACTTTTATCATCACACTCGTTTTACTACCTTTATCGGTCGGTTATTCATGGTTGTTTCTATCATTGATTCGTACAGGTGAGCGAGTTAAGATTTCAGGATTATTTCAAGCATTTTCTGAGATCAGCATGTACCTCAAACTTTTAGGCACGTATTTGTTGATGATGATTTATGTTATTTTATGGTCATTATTATTGATCATCCCAGGGATCATTAAAGCATTCGCTTACTCTCAAACGTACTTTGTTTATAAAGATAATCCGAAAATGGGAATTAATGCGGCGATTACGGAAAGCCGAAAATTGATGCATGGTTACAAGTGGAAGTTTTTTGTACTTCAATTGAGCTTTATTGGATGGGTTATTTTAGGTCTGATTACGGTTGGTATCGGCTTTATCTGGATCTATCCATACATGAGCGCAACGTATGCCTCGTTTTATAATGCTCTAGTGGAAAAGAAAAAAGGTGCTGAGCCTATCGTTATCGATGAAGTTGGTAAAGACGAATAAAATTTCATTAGAATATATTGAGTGAAATGAACCCCGTAATTGTCCACCTGAAGTGGACAATTACGGGGTTTTTGTATTTCTTTGGGGTCAGACCCCATTTCCCAAAATATTTCCCGCAGTTAGGACATATTTATCAGTAAGACGAGACTTCTTGAGGGGTGGCATAATGGATCAAATTACCGTAATTGTTGTCGCGGCCATTGGGATTTTAGCTTTTGTGGGAATTGTGGGATATACGCAGACAACCTTTTATTTTCGAAAATGGAGCAAGGAGCTGCAGCAACTGGAAACACATCCTGAGCAGCAGCCGTATTCACACTGGATACAACGCGTTACCACTGATTACAAACAATTTCATCTTGCGGGTGTTCCTCAGTTGAACACGCAGGCCTTGATTGAAAAACATCTTTACAACGAAAAAATCCCGGTACTTGGTGTATTCAGAGTCCCGGTCGGAAACATCCAGCGCTTTCTCAGCCAGCTTCCCTCTTTCACCATTATTCTCGGTGTACTCGGTACGTTTATCGGGCTTACCCTCTCCCTTTTATCGATGCAAGATACGTTAATGACGCTAGGCACACAGCCTGCTGATTCCAATCTTACCCTGAATTCCATCATCTCTTCTTTAACCGCTCCTTTTAAAGGAATGAGCGTTGCTTTTTTCACAAGTATTGCTGGTATTACTGCCGCTCTTTTTCTGAACTTGATTCAGACGGGCTTTTTTTCACAAGGCTCTTCCCTTTCTTATAAACAAGGGAAGCTTTTATCCGATTGTGAAGTGTATTTGGATCATCATTTCAACAGCTTGCTCATCAACGACAAACCGCAGGATTCAGTGGAACGACTGCTTGACCGGCTTGCTGCGCGTGTTGAAAGTTCGTTTGATAAAACACTCGGTGAGTTCGCTTCGCAAATGGTAAACTTTACAGCCGGTCTTCAAAAAGCAATGGAAGATGTGAACGGCATTTTCGAGGCACAGCGCCAGCATTCCGAACGCTTTGCCGCTTCAGCCACACAGCTGGATCAATTCGGCAACCGTTTTAACGAAACGACGAAAGAACTCGGCACCATTCAAAAGACAGTCGATTCCAGCATTAACGCACTCGCACAAAACATTTCGGCGTTCGAGCAGCAGATGAAGGTAGCAAACGACCGGCATACACAAGGTCAGCAAAAGTTTGAACAGCTCATGCAGCGTTCTGATAAAGTTTTACAAGAATCACAGAGACGGTCTGAGGAACATGCCCAAAACCTGCTTCGCGGCATGCAAGAACAGCTTCAGCACTATCAAACACAGCACGAAAATCTCGAAAACCGGCTAGCCCAAAAGCAAGACGAGTGGTATTACCGCTATTCCGAAAAGCAAGGGGAATACGGCAGAGCCTCTGCAGACTTTGCTTCGAGCGTTCAGCAGCTTGAAAAAGGATTTTATGGAGCTGTCGAACATGTGAAGCGCGATTTTACCGACCAAGTCCGCAGCATCATGGACAGTCAAAGCCGTCAGCTCGGCACAATTTTAAACAACGCGCAAAATCAGCACGGACGTGAAGATGACATGCGCGAGCTTTCCCGAACTCTCGAGAACTTGTATCAGGGCTTAACCCGCAGCATCACGGACAACAACCGCACCCTTTCTGACATGCATCATCTGCTGCATCGCATCTATCAAGCTGCCATGAACCAGCCCTCACAAGTGGTTTATGAATCAAGGGAACCGCGGCAAGCGCAATATGTAGAAGATGACCGAGCTCCCATCATCACTAGGAGACGGTGACCGGGATGAAAGCGCGGCAATCGTATTTTCATAAAGAGGATCAAGAGACAAGTGAGATTTTTTGGCCGAGTTTTACCGATATGATGGCCATGATGGTGCTCGTCATGGTGTTCATCGCTATACTCGCCTACGTTCAGAGCATTTACAACGCGTATGACCAGGCACAGATCAAGCGCGAACTTGGTCAAGTAGCCGAGGTGAAAAAGCACATATCAGACCTCATTCAAAAACAGCTTGAAGAAAACGTCGGAAAAGATAAAATCATTCGCGGACCGAACAACACCATTTCGGTAGAGGGCAATATTTTATTTGATACCGGAAGCGCGGAGATTTCGGAAAAAGGAAAAAAAGTGCTCGATCCACTTGCTGATGCACTCGCCGCTATTATTGAAGAAAAAGATATGAGCAAATACCTCTACATCATTCTAATAGAAGGACACACCGATTCTGTTCCGTATGACAACTGGTCGCTATCCACACAGCGAGCGGTCGCGGTCGTAGACTATCTCGGAAAAGCAAACCCGAAACTCGCGAAAAAGGAGTATGCACAGTATTTGGCCGCAACCGGATATAGCGAATATAAGCCGATTGCAAAAGGAAACACAGCTGAAGCACTGCAAAAAAACCGCCGCATCTCGTTTCAAATCATATTGGATGACGATAAGTGGCAAAGCAAGCTGAAAGATATTCTAAATCAATAAAGGTATAACCCAAAAGATCATTCTTTTGGGTCTTTTTGATGCCATTGTTTGAGATCACTTTACGAAGAATGCTTTTTACACAAAACCTATGCCTCACAAAAAAAACAGCTCAAAAGTGAGTGTTTTTCCACTTTCAAGCTTGTTTTTTAAATAGTTCTTTTCTAAAAGTTTGTTGCTACTCAGACTTTTTAAAGAAAATCTTCATAGAAAAGTTAATTGGATCGGAAGGGCGAGACTCCTCGAAAATGAACTTCACATTTTCTTCGTGCGATATAACGCTGCCGAAGCTTTCCTTGTCCTGCGGGATTAGTGGGACAGGAGAGACCATTCAATGTCGTAAAGCGACGAATGGGCTCACCGCACGCCCCGCGGAAAGCGAGCCACTGCAGAGGAAATTAACATCATTCAAAAGCAATAAAGTATGCGAAAACAGCCTTATAAATTCTATTTTACTTTTTCAATACGGGGATCCATATTTCACTTTTAAATGTTGAAGAGGTTATATCCTTATGCTCGTTCCACAGGATTTCCGGTCCTTCCGCCTGCTCAAAGTTCGATGAAGGGAACCATTCGGAATAAACTCGTCCCCACACATTTTGCAATGTATCAGGGAACAGCCCAACCACTTCAAATACAGCCCATGTTGAAGCAGCAACATCCAGCATTTCAAAATGTTCAGGACATGCCTGAGTCGTTGCCGCACCAATGTAATGATCAAGCTCTCCTTTTTCCTCCATCCGACCTTCGGAAAAGTTTGTGGATGCACTGATTAACCCCATTGGTTCTATATTTGATAGACTCTTAAGCTGAACGATTTCAGCAGGTTTTAAATTTTGCCACATGGCTGCAATCACCGGATTTACTCCTTCAAAAACGATTGGAACCCTCTTTTTAAAGCCCACGATTTTAAATGCTTCTTTTTCGACGATACGGTACTTCATTTCGCTCTCCCCTTTTATCGTTAGTTGAAAGGTTAGGCGCGGAAAGGCTTTTAAGGAATGACCATTTCTTCTCGCTTCCGAAGGTGTGATTCCATGCAGACTCTGAAAAGCTTTTGTAAAAGAATCTGGTGAGTTGTATCCGTATTTTATCGCAACATCTATTACTCGGATTGAACGGTTGTTAAGCTCAAATGCCGCAAGAGTGAGACGTCTTCGCCGAATGTATTCAGACAATGGTACACCTGCCAGAAAGGAAAACATTCTCTTGAAGTGATACTCAGAACAATAAGCGATCTTTGCTGCTTCCTTATAGTCCACATCGCCAATAAGATTTTCCTCGATATAACTTAATGCTTCGTTTAATTTTTTCAGCGAATCCATTTTACCTAACCTCCTTTCAACATCTAAATTAACAGGGTTTGAATCTAATTATCCGACATCTGGTGCACAAATAAAACGGTTTATTTTTACACAAAAAAACAACCGCTGCTACGGGCAACGGCTGCTAAAGTTACTATATAAAAAGGGGGGGTAGTACTACTATTCCCAGCTGGATTTTTTTTAATCATCAATTTGCAAGATTCATAGGTTTTTTTTCAATCGGTTTTGATTTTCCGAAATAACTGTGTAAAAACATACCAATCATAATGACAGCTACCCCAATTAAAGACAATAACGTCGGGGTTGCAACAGAAAGCAGCCACATTTCTCCTAACAGTACAAAAACAATTTCTGCAGATTGCGTCGCTTCAACACCTGCTAGTTTCACAGGATCATTGCTGCATAAATCGGTTGCCTGGAAAAAGAGTACTGTCGCAATTACGCCTGACGAAACGGCAACAAGGAATGTCTGCCATAACTGACCGGATGTTGGCGGTCCACTTTGCACCCAGCCGATAACTGCGAGAACGATCCACCATGGAAGGGAAGCGATCGTCATACCGAATGCCCGCTGAAATGCGTCTAGCCTCTTGTTTGTCTCGATCATCATTTTTCGGTTTCCGAGCGGATAAGCCACTGCTGCAACAATCACTGGAAGAACAACATGAAGCAATAATGAGAGGTTAACTCCATTTGCGTCATGAAACTGAACGAGCCCAACTCCTGCTAGAATCAACAATGAGAATCCTAGTCCTTTAAAAGGAATCTTCTGCCGAATTAGTTTTCCTTTTGCTTCTTGTTTGTCATTTCCGTCATAAAAAAACGGGACAAGCAGTGATCCTGCAACAATTGTAATTTGCCACGTTGAAGCTAATAGCCATGCCTCCCCAAAGCCGGCTGCATATGTAATCGGCGCATAAAAGAGGACAAAACCGACTGAACTCCATAAAAACCATACACCGAACCGCGACCGTAATTCCTGAAAAACAGGACGGACATTCCCTCGCACCCATACGATTATCCCTAACAGCGGTACCATATAAAAAAAGCGGAGTGACGCGCTCCAATGCCAGCTGCCGCCTGCTAAATCCATGGATCGGTTCAATAAGAACGTGACTCCAAAGAAAAAGGCTGCTGCAATTCCTAATAAAATAGGTCTCATGATGATTACCTCTTTCCCGTTAAAATTAAATTACTTTCATTATACAACGAGAGCTTTGAAAAGTTGTTTAAAAAAAGGCAGTTTTCGTATTCTTTGTTGCTTCTAGAAGTGGTTGATTTCCATTTCAGGATGCTCGCTTTCCGCGAGGGGTAAGGTGAGCTAGCTAATTGCGCCTATGAAGTCTCTCCTGTCACCCTGATCCCGCAAGACAAGGAAGGCAACGGCCGCAATATATCGCACGAAGAAAATGTGAAGTTCATTTTCGAGGAGTCTCGCACCTTTCACTACAATCAACTTATCAATGAAGTCTCTTTGACCTAAAGGCAACAATCTTTTAGAAAAGAGCCTTGAAAAATAAACATCAGCAAAAAACAGAACCTCTTTTAAAGGTTCTGCATTAAGCTAAGAAGATCGCGCCATACCCGAGTGACCCGATAATCACAAATACAGGAGAGACTTTCAATCTTTCCATCAGCACGTAGCTCGCAGCTGCGAGAAATAGCGTGTGCATCCAGCCGGTCCCTTTATAGGATTCAGAAAAAAACTGATACGCCATGATTCCAAGGAGCACAGCAATCGTAGGCTTCACGTACGTACTCATGTTTTTTACACGAGGCGAGTCCTTGAATTTGTAAACCAAGCCAAGAAAAGCGACCATTAAAAGTAGCGATGGTGCGATAGAGGCAAAAACACCGACGAACGAACCGAGTACCCCTCCTTCATGGTAGCCGATATAACCCGCCATTTTTGTCGCGATTGGTCCTGGCAAAGCGTTTCCGAGGGCGAGAACTTCAGTAAAATCATTAACGGACAGCCAGTGGTAACGATCCACGACTTCATTTTCAATGAGAGGAATGGAAGCCGGTCCGCCGCCGTAACCTAATATGCCTGGGAGAAAAAAGGCGAGAAAGATGTGCCAATAAATCATCCTGTTCTTTCGCCTCCTCTGACTTTTTCTGTATCTTTGTTTTTATGTTTAGATGGGCTAAGCAATGCATATAAAAGCAATCCGCCGATGATAATTCCAGGATGGACGCCTAACAGCTGCAGCAAAATAAAACCAATCACAACATGGACGAGGCTCACCTTGAATCCAAGGCTTTTTCTTGAATTCTGGAAAAACTGCCATGTGAGTACAGCAAGCATGACACCAACTACCGGGACGACGCCTTTAGTCATCCCGATCACCCACGGCTGGTCCTTGTATTCACGGAGCGATGTGAGCAGTATGACCATTAAAATAATGGTCGGAAGTGTTGCTGCGATAACTGCTGACAATACCCCGAAAACACCTGCTACTCGGTAACCTATATACCCGGCCATTTTTGTTGCGATTGGGCCAGGAAGGGCATTGGCGAGGGCGAGTACATCACTGAATTCTTCATCGTTCATCCATTTAAACGTTCCGACTACTTCTTTATGCACGAGAGGGATAGAAGAGGGACCTCCTCCGTAGCCGAGCATGCCGCTTCGGAAAAAAGCGACAAAGAGATGCCAATTCTTTTTTACCATGCGGCGATTGATCCGTCCGTTCTAGCCTCTGTTCCGCCAGCCAGCACGCCAGTCACTGGATCTCTCCAGATAATCTGTCCTCTTCCGAAATTGCCGGAGTCCATCGCAACCTGTACCTCATGCCCTCTTCTTGCTAGTTCGTCTGCGATGTGTGCTGGAACTGTGCGTTCCACCATAACCTTTTTATTCTCGATCCATTGCCAGCGCGGTGCATCAAGTGTGGATTGCGGATTCAGATGAAAGTCGATGGCGTTCATGATTACTTGGACATGTCCTTGCGGCTGCATGTAGCCTCCCATCACGCCAAATGGCCCTACTGCTTCATCCTCTTTCGTTAAAAAGCCAGGAATAATCGTATGATACGTTCTTTTTCCAGGTTCCAATGCGTTGTCATGATCCGGATCGAGTGAAAAATCATGACCTCTGTTTTGCAGCGATATCCCCGTTTCCGGTACAACGATTCCTGAACCGAATCCCATATAGTTGCTCTGGATGAACGATACCATGTTGCCTCCTTCATCGGCTGTCGCTAAATAGACGGTCCCCCCCCTCGGCGGCCGCCCAGGCTCCGGCTGGATTGCATTTACACCGATTAAGCTCCGTCTTTCCTCCGCATATTTTTCCGATAATAACCCTTCCACTGAAACTTTCATTCTCGTGGGATCTGTTACATATTTTTTTGCGTCCACAAATGCCAGCTTAATCGCTTCAATCTGTTTATGATATGTTTCCGCTGATTCTTTTTCTGTAAAATCAAATCCTTTAAGGGTGTTAAGTGCCATCAACGCAACGATTCCCTGGCCGTTTGGCGGAATTTCCCACACGTCATACCCACGATAGTTCACTTTGATCGGATCCACCCACTCTGGGTAAAAACCGGCTAAGTCATCACTCGTTAAAAATCCGCCGTGATCCGCTGACGCTTCACCCATTTTCTGTGCCAGAGCACCTCGGTAAAAGGATTCGGCATTTGTTTTCGCAATTTCTTTTAACGTTTCAGCATGACCTGGCGATCGCCACAGTTCACCGACTTCCGGGGCACGTCCATCTGGTGCAAACGTCTCAAACCACGCGTTGAATTCCTTTCCTTTTAGCTCTTTCTTAAAAATTTCGTACGCACGTTTCCAGTACTTTCCGAGGATCGGAGTTAATGGATAACCATCTTCCGCGTATGAAATGGCCGGTTTCAACACTTCTTCAAACGAAAGTTTCCCGAATCGGCTCGATAACTCAGCCCATGCGGCAGGTGCTCCAGGAACCGTCACGGGCACCCAGCCATACTTCGGCATCTTTTCGTGTCCTGCCTTTTTTACCTCTTCAATCGAAATGCCTTTTGGCGCTGGTCCGCTAGCGTTTAATCCGTGAAGTTTTCCTTTTGTCCAGACAAGGGCAAACGCATCTCCGCCGATTCCGTTCGAAGTTGGCTCCACAACGGTTAAACAAGCCGCTGTCGCGATAGCTGCATCAATCGCGTTCCCGCCTTTTTTCAGGATATCCAATCCCGCTTGTGCCGCAAGTGGCTGTGATGTCGCCACCATTCCTTTTTTGGCATAAACCGTCATCCGCTGAGATCCGTATGGATAGTTTTGTTTATGGTACGGAAGTGTTTTTGTTGATTCTTTTATCGTCTCGTTCAATATTTTCACCTCTCATAAGTAGTTAGCAAATCATTTGTTAGGGTATTATTCAAAATTGATTAACATTCGGTTTATTTGTATATTGTTACTGATTATAAAATAAATTCAGAATATTTTCTATACTATTAGAAAAAGAAGTAGGTTTAGGAAGTTATGCGGTGAATTTTTAAGAATAATCGATTCAGTTTAAAAGGAGGTTGTTTTATTGAATCATCACGACGTAACGACAACTAACAAAATGACATTTAAGCTATTAGGGGGGAATCAGACTTTTTACGAAAGTGAAACCAGGGGTCTTTTTGGCGGTCATCGAAAAAGTAAAATCTATGGCAGATTGGACTGTTCTTCCGCTCTAAGCGCGATCGCAAAAGGCGGATATGTGAAATACCGTGTCTTTTTTGCAAATGAACAGGATGCAATTGAAGCTGGTTATCGCCCATGCGGTAATTGCCTAAAAGAAGATTATATGAAGTGGAAAGCTGAACAAAAATAAGGAAACTTCCTGTAATTAGAAGTTCCCTCACATGTTAACTACTTGAGTTGTTTATAGCAGTATTGCTGTATATTGTTCTTTTCACAAACAGCCCTGTATACGCTAAAAACATCCCGCACATTATAGTGATCCCGATATAGACTGACATCATCATTGGCATTAAATACGCTCCGAGGATAATGCTTCCGCGGGCTAAGAAATCTGCACCGCTAAATGAAATGTTAGAGAAGGCTGAGTACGACCCTCTTTTATCTGCCGGAATCATGTTGGCTTGCTCGGTGTTCATGACTGGCGAATAGATCAGTTCACCCAATGTGGCAATTAAACTAAAAAGGATGAGAATGTACCATACGTTTGCTGATGTGATAACAGAATAGCCAATTGCATACAATACAAGCCCTAAAAGCAGCACCTTTGGACGGCTAAACCGGTCTGTCCAATTGTTTACGAGAAAGGTAAAGCATACAACTAAAAGCATGTTCTCGATATTAAGTATACTCAGCATCCGTACACCTGCTAATTCAAAACCCCCAATATGTATAGGCTTAAACGACTCTGCAAGCCGAACACCAATATAGCTGTTCAACGTAAACTCCGCTGCCATAATAAAGGTCATACCGATCACGGTTTTTACGAATGGGATATCTTGAAAGGCAATTTTGTAGTTTTGGATCAAATCGATGATTACGTTCTGATGCTTTTTTTCTAAGCGTTCTTTATGCTCGTCTATGAGCCAGATTTTATAGGCGATGGGAAGACTAGTAGAAGTTACTGTAAGTAAGACAAATAACTCCATCTGATAGTTTATGAACAACAAGCCTCCTAGTGCCGCTCCGATAGCCATAGATAAATTGACGAGCCAGTACTCGATGGCATAGACTGCCTTTCGATTTTCAGGCGTGGTCGAATCAATAATGATGGCATGCATCGCTGGTCGGCCAAGGCTGCTCGTTATTACGAACATCACATAAGCAAAAGCAAACAGCCAGATGATATTGTCCTGAGGATACA
Organism: Fictibacillus barbaricus; assembly: GCF_031457135.1. Taxonomy (GTDB): domain Bacteria; phylum Bacillota; class Bacilli; order Bacillales; family Fictibacillaceae; genus Fictibacillus; species Fictibacillus barbaricus_A. The sequence continues at coordinate 605,408 of NZ_JAVDWA010000003.1, forward strand.
AACTAATCGTCATAACAAAAAACATGATAGCACTTAGTGCGGATGTGAGAAGCAGTACTTTCTTTCGATTGAAGCGATCTGAAATATAGCCCCCGATTAAATTAACAAAAAAACTAACGATAACGGTAAATAATAAAAACGTTCCTGCCCAGACTTTATCCTTTTCCTGCGCGAAAAATAAAGCCATAAAAGGCATAACCGCTGACGACACTGCCCGGTTAAAAAATGACGTAATTAAACGAACTTTAATGTTTTGCGGATAATCTTTCCATCTCATGTGAAAACCTCCTCTGCCTAATTAATAGTAAACCAAACCAGAAGAAATAAATATACAAATTTGTTAATACAATCCATTTTAAGAAAAGAGAATTTGGCCAGCAACAACCCTTTTTAATTAACGAAAAATATATTTCCTTATATAAATTGCGCACATGGTAATATATAGTTAAAAAAGGAACGAAGGTATTGATATGAATAAGTTTTTCTTTAGCCTTTTACTGCTGATGAATTTAATTTACATAGCCGATTTTTTAATAAATTTCGGATTGTTCCCTTTAGGACGATTATGGTTAGCACTCTTTATTTTTAGTTTTATTTTATCTATTGTTTTTTTATGGCGTTCGAGAAAAGAACCTCATTACAATCCCTATTTATCGATCGCTCTTTTAGTTACGAGCTTTAGCTGTATTGGAACGTATTTTTTTCAATACTTTTTAACGAATCTAATGGGTTGATATCTTGTCACAAAAAAGAACCTCTCTGCATTCAGAAAGGTTCTCAGTTTTTATTACGAAACTAATCGCTGTGCTTCTTCAAATTCTCTGTTGATTTCTGCACTTGGCGCTTTTGTTAAAAGACTGACTACGAAGATTGTAATGGTACACACAATGAATCCTGGAATGATTTCATAAACGTCCGCAAATCTTGGAATCAGCTCCCACACAATAACGGTGATGGCTCCGACTACGATTCCGGCAAACGCTGCCCATTTCGTCATGCGCTTCCAATATAAACTCAAGATAACAACAGGTCCGAATGCAGCTCCAAACCCTGCCCATGCATAACCAACAAGATTGAGGATGGTTTCGCTCGGGTTAAGAGCCATAACAAAGGCAATCAACGCAACGACTAATACAGCTAAACGGCCGACAAACACAAGCTCCTTATCAGATGCTGAACGTTTTACGAACGCTTTATAAAAGTCTTCTGTCAGTGCACTTGAAGTGACGAGCAATTGAGACGAGATCGTACTCATAACCGCCGCAAGAATCGCCGCTAACAAGAAACCTGTAATGATCGGATGGAACAAGACTTCAGATAATAAAATAAAGACCGTTTCCGATTTTGATGCTGCAAGCGGTGTACCCGCCTGGTTGAAGTAAGCTATTCCGACAAGTCCTGTGAACATTGCTCCAACGATCGAAAAGATCATCCAGCCCATGCCGATTCGGCGGGCACTCTTCATGTCTTTTACAGAAGTAATAGCCATAAAACGAACGATAATATGCGGCTGGCCAAAATAGCCTAGCCCCCACGCAAGTAATGAGATGATTCCGATTAAGCTTGTCCCTTTAAAAGCATCTAGAAGTGCTGGACTCACACTTTGTATCTCATTAAGTGATGCGTCCCATCCCCCAACATGCATGATGGTAACAACCGGAACGAGAATTAACGCAAGAAACATAATCGTTCCCTGAACGAAATCCGTGTAGCTCACTGCTAAAAACCCGCCGAATAATGTATAGATAATAACGACTCCAGCTGTAATAATCATTCCCCACTGATAGCTCATTCCAAAAGCAGTCTCAAAGAGCTGACCGCCCGCAACCATCCCTGATGATGAGTAAAAAGTAAAAAAGATGATAATAACAAAAGCTGATGTGATTCTTAAAATACGAGATTTGTCTTTAAAGCGGTTTTCAAAATAATCCGGTATCGTAATGGAGTTATTCGAAACCTCCGTATACGTTCTTAAGCGAGGTGCCACAAACAGCCAGTTTAAATACGCTCCTGCACACAATCCTACAACAATCCACCCGCTGCTCAAACCGGATGCATACATAGCCCCGGGCAACCCCATTAATAGCCATCCCGACATATCTGATGCACCGGCACTTAATGCTGTAACAGCTGGACCCAAATTTCGCCCGCCAAGCATATAATCGGTAAGATTACTTGTTTTTCGATACGCATACAGCCCAATAAGCACCATGCCGATCATGTAGACGCTGATTGAAAAAATAACACCATAATCCATATTCAGTTTTCCTCCTGTTTTCTCTCGTTGTAAAAACGCTTTCAATTTATGAAACTTTCAAACAACTTTTATTATAAGCAGGAAAAGCATTAAAGGAAATGGTAGATTTGGATGTTTTTGTTTTTATTAGGCTATTTTCGTAGCGCTTGATATTTTTGAATGAGGTTAATCTCCGTTACAGGACTCGCTTTCCGCAGGGTGTGCGGTGAGCCCAATCGTCGCCTTGCGACATTGATTGGTCTCACCTGTCCCACTCATCCTGCAGGAGTCTCGCCCTTCCTCTCCAATTAACTGTTCAATGAAGGATTCTCCAAAAAACATTAGTAACAGCAATCTTTTAAATAAGAACCTTTTATTTAAAAACATTTATATAAAAAAAGAGCAGATTTCCAATACGGAATTCTGCTCATTATAAGCAACTATATTAATAAATCTAAATATGGCCTTTTGAGAAACGGTCGTGGAATCTGCATAAACTTTTTCTCTTTCCATCTACTTATCGGCTGAACAGGTTGGTGAATGATCCCTTTATCCGTTGATTTCATCTTCATTCCCCTAAATATCTTTTTATCTATTACAATTTCAATCCTGAACGGCTTTTGAATCGTCTTAATAAAATGTGTGATTCTACTCGGGATATCCCCTTGATTCCATAGAGTTCGTTGTTGATGAATTTCTCGAGGGACGGGAAGTCTTCTACTAAAACGTGCATATGCAGCGTGCTTGGACCTGTCATTTGATAGCAGCTCGCCACGCTCGGGTTGTTTACGAGTTTCTCAGCCACTTTTACGAGATAAGCTGGTTCGCAATCAACTTCGAAAAATGCAGAGACTGTTTTTCCAACCGCTTCGGAATCGATGACAACACTGAATTTCTCGATGATGCCGGCGTTCTTTAGCTGATTGACCCGTTCACGTACTGAAACTCGCGAAAGACTGAGTTCCTTTCCGATTTCGGCATATGACATCCTTCCATCCCTTGTAAGGAGTTCTAATATTTTTCGATCTGTATCATCTATTTTCAATACCATCACCACGCCTAATTTGAATGTAATCATTGTAAGCATTATTTTCGAAAAATTCAATAAACCACTATTTTATGATCTGTTTTATAACAGAGATGGTGATTGAGAATAAAATTATTGAATTATTTGTTTGAACATGTCAAAACGATGGGTCATTTGCCTCAAAATAAGCAAAAATTAAAAATAATTATATAACAGCCGTTGCATTTTATAAACTGTTATAATACAATGCTATTAATCAAATCAAAACAAATCCAGGGAGGAATTTAAAATGAAAAATTATCTAGAATTTTACCGCAACATGCCTAAGAAAATCTGTACAGAGTGTGGTTGTGAAATCGAAGAACAGCATGAATCTTATCTTTATGAGTGTGAGCGTTGTATCGGAAAACACGAAAGATAAACTTTTTTGCACACACTGTTATATAACATAGTTTACTTAAATTAATTGTATCATAACAAATTCCAGGAAGGACTGTTGTATACATGCAAATCGATACCTCCACTCTTACTGTATCAGGTAAAACCACACCAGCTTATGAGAAAATCCTAACACCTGGCGCAACTTTATTTTTAAAATCGCTTCACCAAAACTTTAATGAAGCTAGACTAGAATTGCTTGAAAAACGCAAAGAAAAGCAGAAAGAGATCGATTCCGGGGTGCTCCCCACCTTTCTGCCTGAAACAGAACATATAAGGAACAGTGATTGGACAATTGCTCCACTTCCAGATGATCTTCATGATCGGCGTGTTGAGATTACTGGCCCAGTTGACCGAAAAATGATCATTAACGCATTGAATTCTGGCGCGAAAGTGTTTATGGCTGACTTGGAGGATTCTAACTCTCCTACTTGGCAAAACACGATCGAAGGACAGATTAATTTAAAAGATGCCGTGAACCGAACCATCTCTCTTGAAGGTGCAAACGGTAAAAAGTATGAACTCAATGAAAAGACAGCGACTTTAATCGTCAGACCTCGTGGCTGGCATCTTGATGAGAAGCATATTTTAGTAGACAACGTACCGATGTCTGGAAGTTTAGTAGATTTCGGACTGTATTTTTACCATAATGCCAAATCATTAATCGAAAACGGATCTGGTCCCTATTTTTATCTGCCTAAGATGGAAAGTCATCTGGAAGCACGCCTTTGGAATGATATTTTCATCTATGCGCAGGAACAGCTTGGGATTCCGAGGGGGACGATTAAAGCAACTGTACTTATCGAGACGATTGTTGCAGCTTTTGAGATGGATGAGATTTTATACGAACTGCGCGATCACTCTGCAGGTGTGAACTGCGGCCGCTGGGATTATATTTTCAGCTATATCAAAAAGTTCCGCCATCAGCCTCACGTTATTTTACCTGATCGATCACTCGTGACAATGACTGTTCCGTTTATGAGGTCGTATTCCTTGCTCGCGATTAAAACGTGCCACAAACGTAATGCACCTGCAATCGGTGGAATGGCAGCACAGATTCCGATTAAGAACGATGAAAAAGCGAATAAGGCTGCTTTTGAAAAAGTACGTGCGGATAAGGAGCGCGAAGCAACGGATGGTCATGATGGAACATGGGTTGCCCACCCTGGACTCGTTCCTGTTGCGATGGAAGTGTTTAACCGTGTCATGCCGCAGCCAAATCAGATTGATCGAAAACGTGAAGATGTTGTTGTAACAGCAGACGATCTAGTTGCTGTACCACAAGGGGATATAACAGAGGAAGGCGTGCGCACAAACATAAGTGTTGGCATTCAATATATTGCTTCATGGCTGAGAGGAAAAGGTGCTGCGCCAATCAACAACTTGATGGAAGATGCCGCCACTGCTGAAATTTCACGAGCACAAGTGTGGCAATGGATTCGCCATCCAAAAGGGATTTTAAACGATGGCCGCAAAGTGACATTTGAGATGGTGGAACAATTTAAATGGGAAGAGCTGCAAAAAGTGAGACAAAGTATGAATGAGGATTCATTCACTAACGGCCGTTTTGATGAAGCAGCTCAATTATTTGATGAACTGATTGTGAATGATGATTTTCCAGATTTCCTAACGTTAAGAGGCTACGACGTTCTTTAAAAAAATGGGCTGACACCAATTATGATCCGTCTGCCCTATTGAAAAAAACAAACACTTTAAAGGAGAGATTTTATATGAGTCAGTCACGTGTACAAAAGCTGCAAGAAATGTGGGAAAACGAAAGCCGCTGGCAAGGAATCACTCGTCCTTACACTGCTGAAGAAGTTATTCGATTAAGAGGTTCAATCGACATAGAACATTCGCTTGCTAAGTATGGCTCCGAAAAATTCTGGAATCTGCTTCAAACGGAACCATATGTAAACGCTTTAGGTGCTCTAACGGGGAACCAGGCGGTGCAGCAAGCAAAGGCTGGTTTGAAGGCCGTATACTTAAGTGGCTGGCAAGTCGCTGCTGACGCCAACCTTTCTGGAAACATGTATCCTGATCAAAGTCTTTATCCTGCAAACAGTGTGCCCTCTGTTGTAAAACGTATTAACTCTGCATTACAGCGCGCCGATCAGATTCAGCATTTGGAAGGCGGAGATGAAGTGGATTACTTCCTGCCGATCATCGCGGATGCGGAAGCTGGATTTGGCGGTCAGTTGAACGTATTTGAATTAATGAAAGGCATGATCGAATCTGGTGCATCTGCTGTTCACTTTGAAGATCAGCTTTCTTCTGAAAAAAAATGCGGACACTTAGGCGGTAAAGTTTTGTTGCCAACACAGACTGCAGTACGAAATTTGATCTCAGCTCGTTTAGCGGCTGATGTGATGGGAGTTCCGACGATTTTGATCGCACGTACGGATGCGGACGCAGCTGACTTAATCACGAGTGACATCGATCCCGAAGATCAGGCGTTCATTACCGGTGAGCGCACAGCTGAAGGCTTCTATCGTACAAAAGCAGGCATCGATCAAGCAATTGCACGGGGTCTCGCTTATGCTCCTTATGCGGATTTGGTATGGTGTGAGACATCTGAACCAAACTTAGAACAGGCACAGTGTTTTGCGGACGCAATTCATGAACAATTCCCTGGAAAACTGCTGGCTTATAACTGCTCACCATCATTTAACTGGAAAAAGAAATTGGATGATGCGACGATCGAGACGTTCCAGCAGCAGCTTGCTGAAATGGGCTACAAGTTCCAATTTGTTACGCTTGCTGGCTTCCATGCATTAAACCACAGCATGTTTGAGCTCGCAAAAGGATACAAGGCTCGTGGCATGGGCGCATATTCTGAACTGCAGCAGCGAGAATTCTCAAGCGAAGTGGACGGATACACAGCTACCCGCCATCAGCGTGAAGTAGGAACAGGCTACTTCGACGAGGTATCACAGCTCGTTTCAGGAGGAACTTCCTCAACGACCGCTTTGAAAGGCTCGACAGAGGAAGATCAATTCCAGCAAGCACAATAACTGGCAATAAATGATTGATAATGATGAAAGCTGGCACTTGCGAGGGTGATTCTTACCTCTGGAGCCAGCTTTTTCATTTTTTTCATATCCTTAACTTGTTCTATGAGTAAAAAAGACGGTTTTATGAGCAAAAGTACAATTCTATGAGCAATAACTTGATTTCTATGAGTAAAAAGTGAATTCTATGAGCAATTACGTAATTTCTATGAGCAAAAGTGTAACACCTAATAGAACACATACCGTAAACCGCCGATTCCATAAGAAAAAGGACAGGAGTACGTGCTCCTGTCCTTTTGACGTGGACAAATCAGGGATTTGTCCACAGGTGGGGTCAGACCCCTTCTTTTGTACTACTTAAGCTTTCACGTCGCGCTTTTGGAAGATTACAAACGTAATCGCAAGGAAAATCGCTGAATACACAGCCAGCATACTGATTGAAAATGGCAGCGACAATCCATCAATCATCTGGTTTTGATTATCAATTAAAGAAGTCAAATCCATGTTTGCAAACAACGTGTAGATGATCCACTTTTTGCTTGCCAAAAGCGCTACGATTGCATTTCCGGCAAACATCGTGAACATCGCAACACCGATCGCAACGGAGTTACTCATGAACAATGTAGAGATCATGAAGCACAATGCTACTACGACCGCTAGCTCGATAAACTCAAGTCCAATATTCGTAAAGACATATTCAACGATAGACTTTTCATTCATTTGCCCGCCTGATTCAACGATGTATGTTTGATCCATACCGCCGAATCCATAAGCGAGTCCTCCAACGAGCCAAGAGGCAGCAATGACAACAAGCCACATCACAAAGGCGAAACCAAGTGTAGCCAAAAGCTTTGATAAAAGAATCTTCCACCGGCTGTATGGCCGGATGAGCAGCATTTTAATCGTACCTTTTGAAAACTCGTTAGAAACAATGTCACTCGCTACAACGATGACAAACAACCCGATCAGCGACGAGATCGGCGCCATGTCTTTCATGAACTGCCATGTTGTGCCTTCGTATGGTGAAATATTATTTTTAATCATGTATTCATTTTGTGCGATATTTGATTCTAAATATTTGCTATAGGATTCTGGACTATCATCCTTCTTCATTTCTGCTAATTCTTTTTTATCGTTGTCGATCTGAACCTGCAGCTCTTGCTTCCAGTTTTGATGCTCTTCCTCGGTTACTTTATCGTAAACCGCTACCCCGATAATGATCAGGACTGGAATCGCCAAGAAAAACCATGTTCTCATCCTGCTAAATATTTTAATCCACTCATTTGTTAACAGGGACAGCCACTTCATTCAGATCTCCCCCTTTCTTCGTCATTTCAAGGAATCGTTCTTCCAAGGTCTTTGTTTTGCGCTGGATACCGACTACCTGCACTCCAGCAAGCACCAACTGTTTATTAATTTCTGCAATTACTTTAATATCGGCAGTTTCCACTACAAGCTCTTTCCCTGACTCTTCAACCACTAACTCAGGATTTAGATCCGAAATTACGCGCTTCGCATCAGAAACATCTCCACCGATTACAAAGTGCACTTTTACATCGGTTTCTTCGCGCTGCGAAATTTCATCAATTCGTACAAGTTTTCCGTGCTGGATAATTGCCACACGGTCACACATAAGCTGCATTTCAGCTAAAATGTGCGATGAAACGATGACAGACGTACCGTTGTTTGCAAGCATACGCAAATAATTTCGAAGATCGTACATTCCTTGAGGATCGAGCCCGTTCGTCGGCTCGTCCAGAATTAAAATGTTCGGCTTATGTAATAGCGCCTGTGCCACGCCAAGACGCTGCCTCATTCCGAGTGAATACGTTTTTACCTTGTCATGGATCGCATAATCCAAATCTACTAACTTAACAACTTCATCTACTCTTTCTTTTGTAATATCAGGCATGATTCTCGCGTATTGCATCAAGTTTTTGTAGCCTGACATAAAATCATAAAGCTGCGGGTTCTCAACGATCGCACCAACGCGTTCCATCGCTTTTTCAAAGTCTTTGCTGACGTTGTTTCCGTTCACCAAAACATCGCCGTCCGTAATTGAGATCAATCCCACAATCATACGGATCGTCGTTGTCTTTCCAGCTCCGTTCGGTCCGAGCAATCCGAAGATCTCCCCTTCTCTCACTGAGAACGACAAATCATCAACGATCGTTTTCCCTTTGATTTTTTTCGTTAAATTTCTTAATTCCAACGTGTGTGTACTCATGACTCCTCCTAACCAAACTCTAGTAACTTATCTACCTAATAACTTACGAAATGAAAATAAATAAAGTTTCTTATTTTTGTAAAAAATATCCACTTTCCCAGTTTACGCTTCCTCTCTCTGAATCGCAATCCTCTGTTTCTCTATTTTCGTCAAACGTGTAGACATATAGACTCCTAGAATTACTATAATTCCTCCTGCCAGCTGATACCAGGCTAGTTTTTCACCTATAAAAAGGACGGCAAAAAAAGCAGCAAAGACAGGAATTAAATTTAAAAAGACTCCAGCTTTGTTCGCTCCGACTCTCGCTACTGCTGTGTTCCAGGACATGAAGGCTACTATCGAAGCAAAGATTCCGGTATACAAAATCGTTAAAACAGAGCCGACTGACCAATGGACTGGAGTCGTCGCACTCTCATGAATATAGAACGGCAGAAGTAAGAAAATCCCTAAAACCATGCAGACGGTAAACGTACTGAAACCCGGCAGTCTCCCCGCATACTGTTTGATCAATAATGAATAGATGCCCCAGCAAATGACCGCTGCGATGACGATCAAATCTCCTTTATTAAAGGAAAAGTTCAGTAAAATAGCGAGCGAACCTTTTGAGAGAATGAAAAGAATACCGAACAGCGAAAGAACAGTTCCGATGATCTGGTTTTTGTTCAGCCGCTCTTTTAGCACGATAAACGACAACATGTAGATGACGATTGGTGTTGAGGTGTTTACAAGGGATGCGTTGATAGACGTTGTATAATGAAGAGCTATGTACAATAACGTGTTAAAGCCGGTAATGCCGGTTAACGCCATCATGATGACGATCGGCCAGCGTTTCTTTACAAGATGCCATTCTTTTTGAAGCGAGCTCCATGCAAAAGGGAGGAAGATAAGGAACGCAGTGCACCATCGAAAAAATGATAGTGTAAATGGAGGCAGACTGCTCGTAATCGCTCGTCCGATCACAAAATTCCCTCCCCATAATAGGGTCGCTAAAACAAGCAGTGCATAGGGGTTTATCTTTTTCATAGAAGTCTCCACCACTTTTCTAAAAGTTACTCTTACTATATTAATTTCCTATTCTGACAGAAAAGCTTTTGCCTGTTTAAAATAATTTTAGGAAATACGCATTATTTCTAGCTTTTTTCCTTTAAATTTTTTCACATTGCGTTACAATGGAAATTAAAAATTCAATTACAATTTCCTTCCTATCGAAATAGAGATGCTGAAGAAAGAAGATGACAGAATGAAAGCCTACCAGACCTACATTATTTTGGTGCTCGTCATGATTGCTTGGGGATTAAACGTCACAGCAACGAAAATCCTCGTTACAAATTTTTTACCGCTCACCATCACAGGGATCCGTGTTTTAACCGCTGGATTAAGCGTACTACTTCTTTTGGCGCTTATAAAAAAAGTCCGCAAGCTGACCCGCAAAGAATTTTTTTATGTTTTTCTCGCATCTCTTTTTAACGTCGTTGCGCATCACTACTTTTTATCGATCGGTTTAACGGGAACATCCGCTACACACGGTGGGTTGATTTTGGGGTTGTCGCCGATTCTTACGACTATTTTTGCTATTATTTTTTTAGGAACACCTTTAACCTTATTGAGAACGATTGGTCTTCTTCTAGGATTTTCGGGTGCCGCGCTTATCGTCCTGCAGGGCGGTGCTCTTACTGGTTTTGCTTTCGGTGATGGATACCTCTTCCTTTCCGCTTTAGTTCAGGCGATCAGCTTCATTCTGATAAAAAGAGTTTCACATACGCTCGATCCACGCTTGATGACTGGCTACATGCTTGTGATCGGATCTCTATTCATCATCGTAATCAGCTTTTTCAAAGAGCCAGGAGGATATGCCGAACTCGCTTCAGCTACACCGAGTATTTGGCTCATTTTCTTAGGTTCAGCCGTTATCGCAACAGCGATGGGACATATGATGTACAACGATGCAATGGGAAAAATCGGAGCTGCTGAAGCATCGATTTTTATCAACCTTAATCCGTTTTTCGCGCTTATCGGAGCTGCTTTATTCTTAAACGAGACAATCCGCTTCAATCACATATTAGGATTTTTGTTGATTATATCAGGAGTTCTATTAGGATCAGGAGCCATTGAGGAATTTCGAAACAGAAGAATACGGAGAAGGGATGCGGCTTAAGCTGAGGCTAACCTGATGATTTTCAGGTTAGCTTTTTATTTTGTCTTTCCCAAATGGACACCTTTGTTGCGGATGACATTTTTGTTTATAGACATGCTATTTTGGTTTGTTAGAGTCGATTTATTGTCTGAAAGAGCCCTTTTTTTGTCTGAAGAAGTCATGTTTTTGTTTGTAAACGTTCTTCTTTACTATAGTCTGTTTTCCTCAAAAGGAATCCGCATACCGGCTTCTCTGCGCCTCGAGGAAAGCGAGCATTCTGAAACGGAAATTAACTATTTCTAATAGCAACATTATCCTAAATACCTATGATAAAGCGTTTTGGCTTCTGATGTACTTTTTGTGCCGTGAATTAACGCGCGTCCGTCTTTAAATAAAACCATTCGGTGCGATCCGCTCTCAAACGCTAGTAAATACGGATTCCGCTGAACTTTTCCTTGTGTGAGCAACAAATTTTCAACCTGTGCCAAGTCGATCTCTCTTCCCACTGATGGTCTGATTTGCACAGTATCCCTACCGCATAACACAGCGGCTTTCAACTCAGATGATTTTTCCAAATAAGGATAGCTGGCATTCACGCCGCATGATGGACAATCTGCTTTTTTCGCCTTGTCCATATTCATTTTCATCTGCTGGTTATTCCACAAATCAAAATTCACGATACCTTTCCTGACAGCACCAAAGTCTTCCACTAAAATCTTCAGAGCTTCTGCTGTTTGATAGGCCACTACCATTTGAACGGCTGGTGCAATAATTCCTGCTGTGTCACACGTTTGTCCGTTGGCCGGAATTTTATCAATGATGCAGTTCAGACACGGCCCCTCTCCAGGTAAGATCGTATAACTGACACCGTAACTGCCGACACACGCACCGTATATCCACGGGATATCGTACTTTTGCGCCAAGTCATTGATCATGAGTCGTGTTTCAAAATTATCGGTCGCATCGAGAATCAAATCGATCCCTGAGATGAGTTCCTCCGCTTCTTCAATACCGAAATCCATCACTTGTGCTTCAATTTCCACCTCGGAATTGATTTGGGAAAGCCTGTTCTTGGCGGCTACTACTTTTGGCAGATGGTTCTCAGCGTCCTGTTCCGTATATAACTGCTGGCGCTGCAGGTTTGTCCAGTCGACATAATCTCTGTCTACTATTACGATTCTTTTCACACCAGCTCGAGTTAAAGCTTCTGCACTAGCCGCACCCAATGCTCCAGCTCCTACGATCAATACGCTTTTTTGACTTATTTTCAATTGCCCCTCTTTGCCGATCGGGCTAAATAATTCTTGTCTTGAATATCTCTCGTTCACTTGGCACTCAACCCTTCTTAGGACTGCTTTCTTCCATTCTATCAGTGAATGAAGTCTGATATCCAGCAAAATGGGGAATACCATATGTGTAGAACTTTCATTTAGGAGCTGTTAGCATGCGCTATTTTATTAACGTAAATAAAAGTGTTGAAGAAGAGTATGCGAGGATGTTTGTTCATGATTCTCGTAAAAACAAAGAGAATGAAGATGAGCTGGAAGTCGTAAACAACCTCGATGAACAGGATGTAGGAAAACCGTACATCTTCCCAAAAAGCTTTCTGCTGGAAGTGTCGGAAGAAGACTATGAAAAATATGCCGAAGCGAAAATCACTCACCGTGACACAAAACCTGTTACGGATTTGATTTTAGACAAATATAAGGGGTAAGGGTTGATCCACTTTTGGATTAACCCTCTTTTTTTTTAGATGATACGTGTTGAACATACCTAGATAGATGAAAAACGGTTCGTACGTTTAATAGGTATTTTGACATTTCTTGATCGGGCAAAAGAAAAATGCCCCGAAACCTCGAGGCACCTTTCCTTCTCACATTTAGTTCTTATTAATCGTCATGACGATATCCTTCGTGTTCTTTCCAATCGCACCGCCATCGTTTTTAAAGATGGTGGTTTTGTTTTCATCGGAAGGCTCGATGTGGATGTTGATCTTATTCTCGCCATTTTGCAGGTTCACAGTGTGTGAGAATGTCATGTCAGCGTTAATGGTGACAGACTGACCATTGATCGTCATCACGCCCTCTTTGATTGCGTTCCCTTTTAGCGTAATTGTGTCAGATGTTACAGTTTGTCCGTCTGTATGTGATGTCACAACGACCGGCATGTCGATCCAGCGCAGAATTTTATCTTGGACTGTCATTTCGTTGCCGCCTTGGTTCGTGACAACAAAACTTAAGTCAGTCCCTTGCGCTCCGTAGCCGTAGAAACTTATGTCATCATCATTTGCATTGCTTGGAGTATGATCAGATAGACCTTCCTGATCCCACGAACTGTTCTTCGTGTACTTGTATGTGATGACTTCCCCTTCTTGTGCTTCAAATGTGTATTCATAATCGTTTGTTACCGCACCGCCGCGCGTCATTTTCCACGCACCTGTGTTCCAGCCGTTTTTGCTGCCAGGCATTGTGATGTCAACGCCTTGTGGAGTGTATGCTGGTGCGTTTACTTTCATCGTTACTTTTACCATCACTAAGTCAGGTGTGACATTAACAGCGTTCGACTTCACGCTGTTTCCAGCTTTATCATAAATGTGCACTTCGTAAGAGTATGTTTTTCCGTTTGTGACGTTTCGATCTTTATAGGTTGTGGCATTCGTGTCCAGGAGTTGATCAATCACTTCTCCGTCACGGACAATGGTGAACAAATACGGCTCGTTCGCTCCATCCACAGACCACTTCAAGTTCACTTGTCCTGATTCTTGCGCAGGCTTTTCGAGTGTCACCGCTTTTGCCGGTAGAGTCGTATCGCTTCCTTTTGTGAATGTTACTGAATTTGTTTCGCTCGTTACCCAAGTTCTGCCGAGATCTGTTGTAAAGGCGTATCGGTATTGATACGTACCTTCTTCAAAAGGCAGGAATGAGCTGCTGAACTGGTTGGATTGTCCGTTTTGTGCGGTATAGCTTGCTTTATGTGATGTCCATGCGGTTTTACCTGGCTCCTTCACTTGAAGCTCTGCTTTTAGTCCTTCAGCTTGATCGGTTTCGGTTTCACCTTTTATAAAAAGATCAGCCGATACGATTTGCGTTTTCGAAAGATCAATCACTCCATTTTCAAGCTTTGTCACATTCGTAATTTCATAGTTTCCTGTTTTCAATTCCACGTGAGGAATGGCTGCTGTTTTTAATTCTGTTTTACTAGATTCATTGTTGTATTTATCGACTGCAACAACGGCGAAATAGTATTTGCGTCCGTTATCAAGACCGTCGATTTTTACAGAGCTTCGATTTGTTTCCGTTACTTTTTTATAAAAAGCGCCTGAAATCGTCGTTTGGTAAACAGCATAGTGTTTGGAGTTTCCTTGCCATGTTAACGACACCGAATGACTGCTTTCTGTTGCTTTCATATGTTTCACAGCTTTTGGATGCTTAAAATTTTGCCCTTTGTCTGTAACGAGCATGCGTCCGCTCATTGCTGGAACTGTAATTGATAGCTTTCCATCTTTTACAGCTGCTTTGTATTTTTTGTTCAGTTGATCGGTTAATTTTACGTTGTTTACGATCAGCTTCTTCACATCAAGCTCCACCGTTTTCTCTTCGTTCCCACGATTTGTGATTACGATCGCCGCATTCTTTTTATCTGTACGCGAATAGGCTAGTACATCGTTTTCTGCGTAAAGGTGGTTCAATTCACCATAACTGAACAAATCATGATAGTCAGTTCGTACTTTTCCGATGGTCTGATAGTGTTTCACAAGCTCTTTATCTTCATGGCCCCATGGATAAACTCTGCGGTCATCTGGATCTTTAGAGCCTGTTACGCCTGCTTCATCTCCGTAATAAACCGTCGGAGCACCTGCATACCCCATCTGTAAAATGCTTGCTAGCATTAAACGCTTCTTGCCAAGTTCAGGATTGTAATTCGGATCCAGTTCCGCGCGCTCATAAGAATCGGTTCCGTTACCCAGTACGAATGCTGCACGCGGTGTATCGTGTGAACCCATTAAGTTCATCAATGCGTAAAAAGCTTCTTGCGGATAGTCTTCAAATACAGCGTTCAGCTGATTTTCGGCACCTTTTGCATTGCCGTTTTTCAGGTAATCAATCATCGCACCTCTGAAACGGTAGTTCATAACCGAGTCGTAAAGATCGCCAAGGAAGTATTCTGACGCATCATCCCAAATTTCGCCAAGGATCAGCGGTTCTTCTTTTTTCCCTGTTTTCAGCTCGTTTCTGAATTCTCTCCAAAACTCTGTATCTACTTCATTCGCTACATCTAGCCTCCAGCCGGATGCACCGCGGTCGAGCCACGATTTTGCGACTGAGTCTTTTTTGTACATGATGTAGTCTGCGAATGATTGGTTGTTCAGCTCAGAATCATAGTCAACAGCTTTTCCTGGAACCGATTTGATCTCAGGAAGAGAGTCAAAGCCCCACCATGCTTGGTATTTATAAACACCGTCCACTTTTTTGTTTTCGATGTTAAACCAGTTTTCAAAACCGTACGGACTGAATTTCTGTCCAGCCTTCACCAGATTTTCTTCCGTTTTCTTTTTAGCTTGTGCTTCTGTTAAGCCTTGATTGTTCATAAGGTCGTAGATGCTCGACCAATATTCATAAGCACCAACCGTATCGTACTTGCCGTAGCGGTCAAAATAGATGGAATCATCCCCGACGTGGTTGAACACACCGTCCAGGATAAGGTGCATCTTGCGCTTTTTTAGTTCCATTGTAAAAGCTTTAAATTCTTCTGGTGATCCGAACATCGGATCGATTGCTTTGTAATCCGTTGCATCGTATTTATGGTTCGATGATGCATTGGCGATCGGGTTCAAATAGAGCGTGTTTATGCCAAGTGACTGAATGTAGTCTAGCTTTTTCTGTATACCCGCAATGTCCCCGCCAAAAAAGTCGTTCGACCAGATCAAGTCGCCATCATAGCCTTCGTTCTCAGCCAGTCTCGGGTTATCCGGAAGCTTGTTCCAATCTCTGTGCTCGATTGGTTCTGTTCCGCGAGCTGTCGTTTTGGCAGCATCGTTCTTTTTGTTGCCGTTGAAAAAGCGGTCAGGGAAGATTTGATAAACGACCGATTCCTTCATCCAATCCGGTGTTTTGTATGCCGGATCATAGACTGTCATTTGGAAAAGGCCTGCATTCGTATCGCTCGTTGCTCCTTTTCCGCCTTCTTGCGTGTCTTCTCCATATTCTTTAATTGCATCTCCATCGCGTGCTTCAAACTTGTAGCCGTAGACGCCTTTTTCAGCTGGCGTTACAGTCGCTTCCCAAAGCTCGACTTCTTCGCCGTTTACCGTTGTCCATCCGGCATTCTCCATCTCTTTTACAGTCGTGCTTCCTGAATTGTAGTTTCTGAGGTAAAGCTTTGCTCCTGTCAGGTCGCCTTTTTTAGATTGCAGGCGAAGTTTTACGTCTTGACCTGCTTTAATTGCTCCAAATGGTGCACGATACGCTTCATTCCACGTATCATGGTAGAGCTTGTCCCCTTTTAAACTGCCGTCCGGGAGACCTGCATCATAATCAGTGTACACTTCTTTCGTGTCATGGTTGTAGAAGAATGTGATCGTCGCATCTTTTACAACGTTCAGGGCAAAATTGTTCCCAGGATAAGCTGGCGCATTCCAGTTGTTGCCGAGAACGATCTTGAATTCGTACTTTCCTTTAGGAACTTGTGTTGTATATGTGTAAATGTTGTCTGTATCTTCATCTTTTAAAAACGCATTGGATTCGCCAGGCGACCATTCCCCACCCGCACCAATTGCAGGCTGAATGCTCCCGACAATACGAGGCGCTTGTTCTACTGGAAGTGGTTCTGGAATCGAAACTTTGTGCGTCGAGTAATCATACACAAACGTCACTTCTTTCTCGGAATCGACTGTGAGTTTATAATTGTCGCCACCCGCTTTTCCATCCACTCCATAGTTCTCATCCCAAGAGCCGTTGATGGCAATTTTGTATTCATAGTTTCCTGCAGGCAGCTTTCCTTTAAGCTTATACTTTCCGTTCGGCTGCAGTTCCATTTTTGTTTTTGCCTCTGCGGGGTTCCAGTCTCCTGAACCACCCAGTTCTGATTGCAGATCGCCGACAAGTGTCACCGTTCTTTCAGCTGCTGTTGTTTTCAATGGATGTATAAGTACCGTTGATGCAAACGTTTGCAAAATCAGCGTAAAAAGTAAAAACCATGAAATTGATTGAAATGATCTTCTTTTCCTCACAAAAATCCTCCTTTTGAGTTGAACAATATAGGAGAAAGCGTTTGCACAAACCTATAAATGACAGCGCTTCCACTTTCTTTATTATGCCACGTTTTCTTTTTCTGGAAAATATGACTTTCGGCTGAGATTTAAAATTTTTAATAGGCAGCAATTACCATAAAAGAAGGAAAACTTTATAAACTAATTCTTCAAAATAGGAAAACGGTTACTTGTTCGACATATTTTTACAGTTTAAAGTAAATTGAATACATTTTATTTGGAACTTAAAAAGATAAAGGCAAACCTATGGAAACATAGCGACGCAAAGCTAAAGGGGCTTCCGCATACTTGTGCAATGCCAGCCAGCTGCCGTTTTTCCCGGAGCACACTCCGCCAACGGCACAAGTGTGTCTTTTTAATTTCAGTCTAATTGAGAAAGGGAGAAAAAAAGTGAAGAAGATTTTGAGTTCATTATTAGCAATAGGATTAGCAACAACATCGTTCGGACCAGCCGTTTTCGCGAACACAAATGGAACGACAACTACAGAAAAACAGACAGATGAAACAGAAATAAACGACACAGTTGATACACCATCAACTGAAACAGCAGAAGAAAATACACCAGATGATGTGACAACAGAAGAGCCAGCAGAGGAAACGCCAACCGAAGAGGCTCCCGATTTAATTCCTGGAGATTTCTTTTATTTTGTAAAAATCATGATGGAAAAAATCCAGCTGGCAATGACGACCGATGATATGGACCAAGCTAAACTATTGGCAAACTTTGCTGCCGAACGTATTAAAGAAGCAAACGTCCTTATAAAGGAAGGAAGCATTGATGATGCTGCCAAGCTTTTAGAGGAAGCAATCACACAGCAAAAAGAAGCAGTGAAAAAAGAGGAAGAAGCAAAAGACACAGATTCTGAATCAGCAGATTCCGAAACAACAGATTCAGAAGCAACGACAAGTGATGAAGCTGCTGATGAGAATACATCTGATGATAAAGCATCAACAGATGATAAAGAAGCTGCTGCAATCAATGGAGAAACAGCCCCAGAAGAAAACGAAGAACCCGCTACTGAATTAGAGAAGAAATTCTTCCAAAACATCGTTTCGCTAATGGCTGCACTTGAAAAAATCGATAATCCAAAAGCCCAAGAATCGTTATCTAAGAACATTGCAAAAGCTTTTGGAAAACTTGAGAAAAAAATCGCTAAGCATGAAATGAAACAAAATAAAAAAGTTGAAGAAGAAGATCAAGATAAAGAAGATCAATCATCTACAGACGTCCCAACAACAACTGAAACACCTGATACACCTGAAACAAAAGATTCAGAAGATCCTGTAGTTACGGAGCCGGCTAATGAAGTGGATGAAAAAGATGAAGTACAAGCACCAGCAATCGCTGTTCCTGTGAAAAAAGTGACAGATCAAAAAGACAAAAACGTTTATCCAGTAAAAGATGAACCCAAAAAGCCTGAAATTAAAAAAGAACAGCCGAAAAAGATTCAACCAAAGATCGAAAAACCCCAAAAAATAGAGACTCCTCAACAGCGTAAAGATAGAGATGAGCGCGGTGAAAAGAATCATGAAAATAAAGACAGAGATAAACATGATCCCAACGAAAATCATGATCAAACCAACGATGATCATCAAAAAAATAAAGAAAATCATGATAAAAAAGGCAAAGAACACGGCAGAAAAGATAAATAATGAGATTGTTTTAGCGACTCGATAGTGGATTAAGCCACTTTCGGGTCGTTTTTTGTTTTTGGATGTCTTTTGAAGCGATCATTTTTAATTAATTCCACGTTCACGCTCAATATTTCAACGTTAATTCGTATTCCCACGTTATTTTCGATTTAACCACGAGTCGACAAAATTGGAATGCCGCAGCCCATGCACAACTCATCCTAAACTCTCTCTAAACTAAAAACCGGGTCCTCTCTGATAGGTAGAGGCCCGGCATTTGTATTATCTTATTAAGATGAGTGCTCAGATATGATTAAAATAGGTGTTCCTTAATTGGTTGAATTATCTTCGTCTTGACTCTGACTTTGTTCAGTGTTTGATTTGTCGTCTTTTTTGTTGTCGTCCTGATTGCCGCATGCAGTAATTAACATAATTGCCATAAGAGATGCTCCGATTTTCGCCAAAAAGATTTTACTCATTTTTCACTGCTCCCTTCGGATGTTTTATTATGATTTAAATGCATGAGTTCTGGGATTTGTCTGTCCCTTGCTCATAATATATCACCAAAAAACACCGAAAAGACTGAATTTACCAAGTCCTAACGAAGGCTTTACAATTCCTGCATAATGTTAAAATACGCTTAACAAATACCCGAAAATCATTCATCTCTTAACAGTCGATCCATTTTTTTTGCTGCTTCATTTAATGTTGTTTGAACATCTTCATCGCGATAAATTATCGCTTCCATCGCTTTCGTATATATATTTTCCATACGGGACCAGTTTTTCACAGGCGGTCGTAAACGTGCATTTCCCAACCCATCGACGTACGCTTTAATATAAGGTGTTTTTAGTACAGCAGAAGAATTGGCGGCTTCTTTATTAGCTGGGAGAATACCTGATTTAAACATATGCTGCTGAACCTTTTCGTTTGTCATCCATTTCATAAACGTCCATGCTGCATCTTTTTGTTTTGTCCCTTTCATCATAACCAAATTTTCCCCGCCGAGAATCGAACCTTTCCCTTCCTTATCTAGCGGAAAGCGAAAAGGAATTGTCACGTTCATGAGCTGATCGACAGTGTAATAGGAAGTCGATAAAACACTATAAAACCACGGACCTTCTTCTGTCATGAAAGCGTGTCCCTCTAAAATAGCGTTCCACGTATCAACTGACCCTGATGAAAAATTTTGAGGGAGTAATCCTTTATTTTTCCAACTTTTAATTGTTGAGACCGCTTTAATACTTTCAGGACTGTTAAAATACCCATTTGTTTGAGTATAGTCGCTATTCGTCAGCATTCCTCCGAGACCCCAAAAATAAGGAAGGCTGTCCCACGCATTTAAACCTTTCATTCCAATAAAACTGTTTCCCTTAATTCGCTCAGTCAGTTGTAAAAATTCTTCCATCGTTTCTGGGGGAGAATTCACTCCTTCGAGTTGCAGCGATATACGATTATAAATTGCAGCTTTCGTTGTGAGATTCACCGGAAGTCCATAATAAAGACCATCATAAAAATTTGTTTCGAGCGCATTGGGATATAACGTTCTTTTTTTATCGGTAAAACCCTTAAAATTATCTAAAGGTACTAAAAGACCAAGGTACGCAAATTCAGGT
Organism: Fictibacillus barbaricus; assembly: GCF_031457135.1. Classification (GTDB taxonomy): domain Bacteria; phylum Bacillota; class Bacilli; order Bacillales; family Fictibacillaceae; genus Fictibacillus; species Fictibacillus barbaricus_A. The sequence goes on from NZ_JAVDWA010000003.1 coordinate 625,997, forward strand.
ACCCAAGCAATGTCCATCCTTACTACATCTGGAGCCTGATGAGAAGAACCCTTTGAAATAAGAGCTGTCTTTAAATGATCATTGTATGGCTGCCTGACCGATACAATTTTTATATTAGGATGCTCTTTTTGAAAAAGAGGTATGAGTTCTTCTTCAAATACCCTTGTTTCTTCATCACTATAAGTGTGCCAATAAACAACTTCTGCAACCTTGTTTACTTTTTTCAGTGACGAAACAGTTTTTTTGTTTGATATGATTTGATCAGAACAACCGTTTAAAAGCAGGGCTAAACAAATATAAAGAAATATCCTTACCACTTTTGTTTGTTTAACCATACTCTCACCATCTCCTTAGTCGACGTTCAAAAGTTCTTTTTCCCTATATTCGATTGGGCTTGATCCTATAAGTTTCTTGAATAATTTGCTGAAATATTTCACATCGTTAAAACCAGATTTATGAGCGACTTCATACACTTTTAATGAGGTAGTCGATAACAGTTCTTTTGCTTTTTTTATTCTTAGTGAGATTACATAATCTAAAAAATTTTGATTCATGTATTTTTTAAACAAAATACTAAAATAGTTTTTGCTTATAAATGTGTAGTCCGCTATTTTTTGCAGTGTAATTTCTGATGTGTAATTATGCTGTATGTAATGTATCGCTTTCTCCATGATCTGCTGATGATTTGTCAGGGAATCAAATGCTATATACTGCTCTGTTTCCCATTCAACTACCGTTTTTGTTAATACATCTTTTAGTTCTAACATTGTTTCTGTATTTGCAAGTTCGTCGACTTTTTGAACGAGTAAAGAGATATCAACTTTTCTTTGAGAGCGAATACTCAATAATTCTCCTGCCTCACGTTTTACCAGCTCTGGAGATTTTGTTCCTTTTTCCCACTCACTTATCCATTCCTCTTGTACGAAATTCATTTTGGAATCATCGCTTTTGCTGACTGCTTCTTTTAATAAAAGAGAAAAATCTTTTTTGTTTTCTTTATAGTCTTGAAACTTGTTTTTATAAGGATAAATTTCAGTACTTTTATAAAAATAATGATAGTCACATGCCTCTTTTGCCTGGTTAAAGCATGTTTGAAACTTACTCATTGAATCTCCTATTTGAAATCCGAATGATAAGCTTATTCCAGTTTCACTTTCCAGTGAACTCTTTATATCGTGGAGCTGTGACTTATTTTCACTCGATTTCGGTACTACAAGAACAACATCTGCGTTATATAAAGAAAACATGACACCTTTATCAAAAAGGCGATAGTAAGATTCAACTACTTCTTCTGCCTTAATACTTAAGTAAAGAAATCCATTATTCTCTTCCAAATCCTTTTTGTGCCGAATCGTTCCATAACAAATCGTGTACGGTTCAGGAAAACAAGTATTCCATTCGTCTGAATCCCATTCGTACTCTTTTGCGGCCAACATCTGCTTTAGTTTTTGTTCAAGCTCTTTTCGATGATATCCTTTCAGTTTTTGCTTATGATCATTCAGATCCTGCTGAATTCTTTGTTCTTGTTCAATTAATAATGTACATTTTTTTAAAAGGTTCAATAAATCTTCAGGCTCTAATGTTGGTTTTAACAAATAATCGACCGCACCAAGTTTGAGACCTTCTCTTACATAGTCAAAGTCACTGTAACTGCTTACAAAAATGATTTTTATTGAAGGATGGATATCTAAAGCTTGCCTTGCCAGCTCTATTCCATCCATAATCGGCATTTTGATATCGGTAATTAATATATCTGGAAACTGCTCGTTAAAGCGTTCTAGGGCTTCTTTTCCATTCGCGTAAGCTCCCGATAATTCAAAGTGCTCACTTTCTCATGGTATTGATGCCTTTAATCCATTTCGTATTACGGGCTCATCATCAACAATCATAACTTTATACATACTTTTCGCCCTCCTTATTAGGATAGAGAAGCAAAGTAATTTTAGTTCCCATACCTTCTTCGCTCTCAATCAGCATTTCAGATTTTTGGGAGTAATATAAGTTAATGCTTTCATATACGTGCGCCAATCCTATTCCTACAAAGCCATTTTGAATAGAATCCTCCATATCTTTTACTAGCTTTAATTGTGATGGATCAAACCCTTTCCCGTTATCGGAAATTGTAAATTTTACTGCATCGCCTCTTTCTTCTGCTTTTATTACAATCATGCCTTCTTTTTCGGTTGGTACAATACCATGAAAAATAGCATTTTCAACAATCGGCTGCAGCAGCATCCTCGGTATAGTGAAATGACGGATCTTTTCATCGACCTCCGTTGTTAAGTGAAATTCCCGGTCATATCTTATCTGTAAGATGACTAAATATTTTTCTATAATATCTAATTCTTCCTCGACTGAGATGAAATTTCCTTTCTTACCCATATTGGCATCTAATAGTCTTGTTAAGGCTGTAATTGCTTCATTAGCTTTGTCGTTCTGCTTAAATTGGATCAGCCATTTAATCGTACTGAGTGTGTTGAACAAGAAATGAGGGTTAATTCTATGTTTTATTGCTCTCAGCTCAGCTTGCTGCTTTTTACTTCGTTCATCTTTTACAGTTTCCATCAGATGTTCAACTCTGATAATCATCTTATTGAATTGTTCGCTCATGACGCCAATCTCATCAAAGGAAAACACATTGGTTCTTGCTTTTAAGTTTCCTTTTCCCACACTTTTCATCTGGTTCGTCAGCAGTTTGATCGGCCGTGTTATTTTTCTTGCTATATAAAGACCTACCAGAATAGCAGCAATGGTTAATGCAATTGAAGAAAGAAGTACAAGTTGGTGCATCTTGTCCATCTCGTCTGTAATTTCGTGGATTGGTACAGTACCAACAATGAGCCATCCGTTGCTAAGCGGCTGCTTAACACCATAATAATCCGTGTGGGTATGAACATATTCAAACTCTGTTTTGTTTTCTTCTATGACTGCATGATACAAATCTGTATTTGTTAGTTTTGTTCCTACCTTAGAGAGGTCAGGGTGAATCATAATTTCACCTTGTTCATTCACTACAAAAAATTTACCCGTCTTGCCGAGTTTTAATTGATTAATTTTGGATAAGATATTTTTTCCGTCTAGATTCACTAAACAATACCCAATATTATTTAATGTTTGAAAATCTTTCAATACCCGGCCAACAGGGAGAACCAGTTCGGTGTTGCTGCCTCCTCCGCTATACTTATCTTTCTGAAGCCCCATCCAAACAAGCTCACCCTCTTTATCTTGTGCTTCCTTCAGCCATTGGAGGTCATTTTTTCTTTCGTTATTCCACTTATAGAAGGAAAATGTCCCGCTCCCCCAGCTCGTATTTTCTTCTTTTAATACATAGATAATCTTGACAAAAGAACTGGAAAAAACATAGTTGTTTAGCTTATCAGTCAAATTTTTGTTGTTTTCTTGCCTTTCTAAACCCTTTACGTCCGGATCGCTATCCATTTTTACGATTTGCTGCAGAGATGGGTCTCCATAGATTAAATCAGAGGTATCACTGCCTATAGTGAAAATGTAAGAGAGGGTGTTTGCTGCTTGTTTCGTAATTTGAAGCGATGATTCGCGGACGTTTTGTTTAATGATGGAAGAAGATGAGTTGTAATATAAAAAACTAAGAAAAAAGGCTGGAATTAAAATGACGACAAGGAATGCTGCGATTAACTTAACAGCAATACTTTGTTTTTGCCACGTTTGATGAATCATCATTCCAGCCCCTCTGTTTATACGTATGGTTTTTTATTTAGCATATTCTATGACAAACATATCCCAATATTTTAGGGATGGTATAGTTACAGTCATTTTATCATTCTTTTGCTTGAAATCTAGTGAAACAGGAGAACCAAAGTATTGGTCTGGAGTGGCAAGCCATACCTTTTCTACTTTTTTAGCCGTGTTTATCTCCAACTCTATTTCCTTCTTTTCTTTCGGCTCCGTTTGCGTACCTTCATTATCCTGCCATTCCATCGTTGAAGCATTTGTGAAATTAATAAGATGGACGATATTTCTATTGCCCTTTTCGTACGCTGAATAATAGATTTCACCTTTATTGAATTCAGGAGATATCTTGTTCGTCTTAGAATTCACCTCTAGGGAAGAAGGCTTTACTTCATCTCGAAGGAAATTTTGATAGCCTGTTAAAAAGTCATAGTACGAGATTAGTTGTTTCTCCAATTTCTTAGTAATTTTTAATTTTTTGTGCGGAAAATATTCTTTTGAAAGCATGTTCTCTCCGAGTTCGAGATGAGATCCTCCCGACGAAAAAATCACCGCATTTGTAAAAAGAATACCTGGTGTGTTAAATTCACCCAAGCTGTCTGATAGGTCATAGTTCATATATGCAGCAAGCACCGTATTTTTTTCAAATGAACTAAAATTGTTATTCTGATCAATAATCTGTTTCAGATGACTGTATTGCGTAAATGGTTTCCACACTTCACTGTATAAAAAATCTACAGGTGCTTTCTTGCTGATGTTTATTTGTCCATATTGATTAACAGCGTTCATGACGAGTGGAACTTTTAATTGTTCCTTTGCTTTATCTAAAAACGACACATACCCTTCTTCCAATGAAGTGATTTCTCCTTCATAGTTCCATCGCATTCCTCTATCGCCCAATTGATCGACATGCCATCCATCAAATGGAAGATCGCTAAACACTTCCTTCTCTTTTTCTATTAAATAAGATTGCCATTCTTTGTTTGCTGGATCTTCCAGCATAATATTACTTGCCCAGGAATCAGGTAATGGGTGGAAATCTTGCGTTTCATGGGCAGAGTCTTGATACAGCCCCCACTCCCGCTTCACACCTTCTTTTTCTGATCCTTCATACGAACCGAATAATAAATTGTAGTTCATCGCCTTCATATTAAATTGGTGGGACAAATCAATATAATTTTTGACGGTCTCATATGAAACAGGTCTGTTCGCGATATCAGTCCATTCCTTTTGTAACGGACTGCCTTCAGGCGGAAGCGGTTGGTGATGTTTGTACTGCCAATCGTAAAATTGAATGCCATTAATATGGTATCGATTCAATCTGTTCATAACTTCTTGTTGTTCTGTTTTGTCCATCGATTCAAAATCGGCTAAGTACCCATAGCGAGGAAATTTGGACCAGTCTTTTGAAACATCAACCGCAATATTTATATGATCCACATATTTTTTATCTTTTTTAAGAAAAACTTCAACCATATAACCTTTTTCATTCTCGGTTGGCGGATTCCACTTCCAAGTGAAGGTTTTCTCTTTATTTAAATTCTTTTTTTCCTCTTTAATAATTTTGTTTCCAAAGCGGTATCGAACCTCCAGCTGTTTTCCTTTTAGTCCTTGTTTGAAGTCCACCTTGAGTTGAACGGTTTCACCTGGTTTGTAAATGGCTTTGTCCGTTTCAATTGATGATAAGTACGATTTGTTATCATTGTTTTCATCCACTTGGACAACTGCACTTTTAGATGAACAGCCTGTAAACACGAAGCATAAGGAGATACAGATCAATAATTTCTTTATCATCCTTTCATACTTCCTTCACTTATACCGCTCTTCACAAATTGCTTCTGAAAGATGATGTACACTAGTACGACCGGAAGAAGTGCGATAATCGAAGCGGCAAAGATCCATGCCCAGTTACTCGCATGCTGTCCTTGAAACATCATGAGTGCAATCGGCAATGTTCGCATGGCTTCATCTTTAATAATCGTAAGCGCAACAAAGTACTCATCCCATGTTCCCGAGAATGAAAAGATTGCCATTGTTCCTAGTGCTGGTTTGGAAAGCGGCAAGTAAATATTCCAAAAGATCCGCCAATTCCCTCCACCATCCATGCGAATAGAATCCTCGAGCTCTTTAGGAATCGTTTCAAAAAAACCTCTAAGAAAGAACGTAGACCCGACTACTCCTCCGCCTATATAAAGCAGCCATAATCCAGCATAAGTGTTCACAAGACCCAGGCTATTAATCACCGTAAATTGCGGAACGATTGCTAAAACGACTGGAATCATCATCGTAAAAAGAAAAACACGAAACAAAAATTCTTTAAATGGAAATTGAAAACGTGCGAATGCATAGGCTGTCATCGCACCTAAAAACAAGCTGCCAATCATGGAAACCCCTGCAATCAATAAACTATTTAAAAAATAGCGGAAAAAGTTATTTTTATCCCATACTGTTTCATAGTTATCCAGATTCGGAGTTACTGAAAAAACCTCACTTGGTCTAGGCAAAGTGTAAGCATTATCTACAAAAGTCGTTAAAATCATATAAATAAAAGGAAGAATGAACACCGCAACACCTACTATTAAGACAGCATAAACGACGCTTTTCCAAAATAAACTTGTCTTTGTTGTATACATATAAGTACCTCCCTTCTAAAAGATTAAAAAAATCGCTGTCGTCCGATTTTTTTCTGCTGTGTCCAAGTGATCAAAAAGATCGTCAGTCCCATCATCACACCTAATGCTGAAGAATAGCCAAATTTAAAATTATTAAAAGCTTCTTTATAAATCATGCTCTGTAATACTTCTGTTTGTCCAATCGGTCCGCCATTCGTAATAAAGTACACCTGAGGAAAGATATTAAATGCTCCTATTACGAGATTGATTAGCACAAAAATTGTGACAGGTCCTAAAAGTGGAATGGTGACGTTTTTGAACAGTTTCAGCCCGTTAGCACCATCAATACTCGCTGCCTCGTATAGCTCTTTCGGAATGCCTTGCAGCGCAGCTAAATAAATCACAATCGTCCATCCAACCGTTTTCCAAATATGGAACGCCCAAATGACAACCATTGCTGTCCATTGATTCTGTAACCAGCTGATTGGTTCATCAATGATACCGAGCTTGTTGTATAAAAGATAATTGATCAATCCATTTTCTCCGTCTGCAAACAAATAACGGAATAAAAAAGCGACTACGATCCAGGAAGTGATGATAGGCAAATAATACAGTGTACGAAATGTGATCTTATATTTAATGAATTGCATGTTGATCAACACAGCAAATACAAGCCCTAATATCCAGTTGATTGGGACTGTTACAACTGTGTTCAACAAAGTGTTCCTTACTGCATACCTAAATTGTTCATCATGAAAAGCTTGCTTGTAATTTTCCAAACCTACAAAAGGACTATCTGCTCCTGGCATGATGTTATAATCCTGAAAGCTCATAATTATTCCTTTAATTAAAGGATAGATGACAAAAACGGCCGCCCCAACCAAACCAATAATGATAAAAGGAAATACCTCTCCCCATTGTTTTAAGCCTTTAGTAAGAGCGCTTTTTTCTTTTCGTCCAGGATTTGGAGTGTGCTGTTTTTTTAGTTGCTGCGTCTCAAGTTTTGGTACTGTCATGGTTCTCCCCCCTCGTTTTATAAATAGATGTAACAAATGCACCCCACACAGTGTGAAGTGCATCTATTGATTGTTATTTTATTTCTTTAGAATGGCTTCTCCTTGCTTAGCAGTGTCATCCAAAGCTTGTTTTGCAGACATTTTTCCGCGAATCGCTTTTTCAATATTTAAGTTGAATACTTGTTCGAATTCAGACCATTGCGGAATCGGAGTACGCGGTAATGCTGTATTCAATTGATCTACATATTCTTTTACAAATGGAACCTTCAAGAACTCAGGATCTTGTGCTGCGTTCTTATTCGTTGGGATCAACCCTGTATCTGCCATTAACTTTTGAGGCTCCTCTGTCAGCATCCATTTTGCGAATGTCCAAGCTTCTTCAGGGTGCTTCGAGTTAGCAAAGATTACTAGATCCTCTCCACCGATTACTGAACGGCTACCTCCAGGTCCTTCAGGAATAAGTCCGCGAACTGTATACTCTAATGGATCTTCCTTTTTCTTTTCTTCATTCATCAGTACGCTGTAGAACCAAGGTCCGTCATCTAGCATCATGTATTCATGCTTCTTAATCCCATCCCATGCTCCTGGCTCTCCTCCAAGGATCGTAGGACTAAGAATCCCGTCTTTTTTCCATTGGATAAGTTGTTCTAATGCTTTTACACTTTCAGGACTATTTACGTAACCATCAATTTTTGTATAATCTTCATTCGTTAACTTTCCGCCTAAACTCCAAAAGTAAGGAAGAACTCCCCATGCATTTGCTCCACCGATTGTGATTCCGCCTTTAGCACCTGCATCCTTCGCTTTTTTAGCAGCTGCCGCAAGTTCTTCCATCGTTTTTGGTACTTCTGTTACACCTGCTTTTTCTAACACTTTCTTGTCGTAAATCGCGACTTTTGTATTCGTATTTACCGGAACACCATAATATTTACCGTCAAACTGGTTCGTAGCTAATGGCCCTTCAAAAACAGAGGACTTGACCTCATCAAAACTTTTTAAACTGCTTACATCCTTTAAAGCTCCCATTTTTGCAAACTCCGGTACCCAGATAATGTCCATTCTCATGAGGTCAGGAGCAGCATTCCCAGATACACCGGCAATGACTTGTTGTTTTAAACCTTCATAAGGCATGCGCGTCAATTTCAATTTTATATTTGGATGTTCTTTTTCAAACAGCGGTTTAATCTTTTCTTTTAAAACCTTTTCTTCTTGATCACTGTAAGTATGCCAATATTCAATTGTTACTTTATCTCCTGAGCTCTTGTCCGTTGAGTTATCAGAAGATGAACAAGCACTAACCAGCAGCAATGCCACAATGGATAATAAGCCTAACAGTTTTGAAAAAAGCTTTTGCATCTTTTACTCCCCCTTTTATTGTTAATTTCATTATGAATAATTTTTGTAATATTTGTAACCGCTTTCATTCCAAGAATGGTGTATTATCTACCAAAACCATCTACTAGTTTTGTTAAACAAATAAAAATGGTGTACGATTTCTCTTTTTAGAGAGAAAATATACACCATCTTGTCCATCTATTTTTCAATTTTGCTGTAAGAAGCTTTTTCGAGAATTTGATCCATTACGACTTGTGTGAGATGACCATCATAAAAATCAGGCTGATCAACAGGAACATATGGTTCTGCTATCCGATCTGCCCATTTCCATATTTCATTTTGTGAAGTAAGGCGCCACGGCCGGAAATTTTCTTCACAGCTGCCTTCTTTTACAATCCACGTGTGTTTCTTTTTCGTATCATTGGTGACATTGAGCGTAATACCAACCTCTGTGGAGAGAAGTTCCATCTTCCCTTTATCACCATAAACGTTGATTTTTATCGTTTGACCGTTGCTTCCTTGATATCGGACCCAGCTTGTCTGGAAACTTGCATGTGCACAGTTTGGAAGTTGTGCTGTAAAAAAAACTGAATCAGGAGCTCTTTCTGTCTCATTCGAATCTTTTTTTATCACTTGAACGGATGCATCTAGTGGATGTATAGTTCCTTCAAATAAAAATTGTGCAAGGTCAATAAGATGCGAGCCTAAATCAGCCAGTACCCCGCCGCGCCCCCCGATCTCTACTTCACCTCTCCAACCTGGTGATGAATGTATACCGTAATCTCCTGTATATTCAAAATCCGCTTCCAATATGGATCCAATTTTGTTCCTGACCAAATAGTCTTTCATTTGTTTTACCGCAGGATTTTCACGATATGTAAAATTTACTGCATGAATGATAGCTGATTTTTGCACACTTTCAACGATTCTCTTTGATTCTTCCATATCCATAGCCAGCGGTTTTTCACATATAACGTGTAATCCTTTCTTCACGGCAGTTAATACGATATCAGCATGTGTGTTGTTAGGGGTAATGATGCAAATACCGTCTAATTCCTCTTGGTCAACCATCTCTTCAAAAGAAGTGTAAGTAGCAGGAATATTATATTTCTCAGCCATTTTTTTCGCATTTTTCCCGTTTTTACTGCATATCGCACTTAGGCTTACAGTCGGATGCATTTGGAGAACAGGCAAATACCACAAATCTGCAAACCAGCTCGCTCCTATGATCCCAACTTTAACACTGCTCATTTAATTGCCTCGCGTTCAGTGAACGTTTTGGCGCTTTCAATGATTTCATGCAGTACTTTTTGATTCTCAAAGCCATCATAAAAATTTGGACAGTCTTCCTGCGAATTTCCTTTTATTAAATCAATAAAGTCTTCTAATTGGTTTCTTCTGTAAGTCACCGGAACTTCTACAGTTGTTTTTTCTCTTGTTTTTTGTTCATGATTAAATTGTATGAGCTTTATCTCATCAGGAAGTTCACACGAAAGCTCCATTGTACCCTCATCACCAAACAGAGTAACTTCCAGAGCGTTTGAAAAACCAACCGCATTACGAGTTGTCATAAACTGACCGACAATATCATGATCAAGCTGGGCAATAAACGCAGAATAATCATCCACATCCACTTCATTAAGCTCAGATGATTGATTGATGGATGCCCTTTCTTTTACAAAAGTCCTGTTTAAACTTTTTACTTGTATAAATTCTCCTGCAAAAAATCGGGCAGCATCTATCATATGGGAACCAAGATCACCGAGAGCACCTGATCCAGAAAGCGCTTCCTTAAAACGCCATGTTAAAGGCGTTCCGGCTGCTGGAATACCCCAGTCTTGCAAATAACGTACGGAGATGTGTCTGAGTTGTCCTATGGTATTTTGGTGCAACAATTTTTTGGCGTATCGAAACGCAGAAACATAACGGTATGAGAATCCCACCATACAAGGAATCGGTTGTTTTTCGTATAAAGTTTTAAGATCTTTGGCTTCTTCAAAGTTCAATGTAAATGGTTTTTCTGTCATGATTGGCTTTTGGTGTTCTATACAGCTGCTGATGATTTTGGCATGCAGATAGTTTGGAACGATCGAAATGACCGCATCCACTTCAGAATCTCTTATTAGTTCCTCGTAATCTTCATATCTTTTATGCGAGGGAATATCTAGTTTATCGCCAATGGTTTGGAGCTGTTCTTTATTTACATCTGAAATAGCACTTACAGAAACGTTCTCTAACTGTGATAATAGGTAAATGTGGTGATTCGCCATGCCACCCAATCCAATTAAACCTATCGAAATATGATTTTTCATCTCATGCATTCCTCCTTTAGTATTACCCCCTCTATACAAGAGAAAGCCAAAAAAACCTTCTCTAATAAACAAGTTTAGTAAAATAGACACTAAAATCGGATGATAAAACGAAAAATAATTATTGTTTTTTGATATCGTAATGCATCACATACTGAGGTCCAGCTGGTCCATGTTTGATCTGACCTCGATCTTCAAAACCTGCTTTTTCATACACTTTCTTTGCTGTTTCATTTTTAAAATTCACCGAAAGAATGAGCTCATTAATTTCAGGAAAGTTTTTTGAAACAAACTCCGGCAGCTGTAGCATTGCTTCCTTCGCATATCCTTTTCCCTGTTCTACTTGATTAATGGAAAGCGCGCGTATCACCATCGCGTTTGTGTTTGATGTATAGTCCCTGATGTTTTCTCCTTCATGCAGCACGAAAAAGCCCACTGCTTTTCCGCTGATGTCTGTGATGACAATGGGATATCGTCCAGGGTCTTCGTTACATTTTCTTAAGGCGTCTACCGGCAGCGCTGTAAATTGTTCTTGTTCGAGAGGCAAATAGAAAGCGAGTAATTCTTCATGATAAGTTTGATCGTAAAATGAAAGTGAGCCATTTTTCATATGTAATCCCCAATTCCTTATAAAATTTCTTTTACTGCTTTTAACCAAGCATTCGCCATAAGTTCGTTGCCTATTACTTTCATATGTACACCGTCTGTTGTTAATGCGGCTTCGGGCTCGTTTTTTAAGTGCGTGATAAAAACCTCATGTGTTGGAACATGAATGGCATCAAACTCCTCGACCAATTTTTGAACGATTTCTACATAAGAAATGAGCATTTGGTTGCCTTTTGACTCAGGGTTTTCTTCGATTATTGTTGGTTCCATGAGGACAATTTGTGCAGATGTATTTGTTTTGAGCTGTGTTAAAAGCTCTCGGTAAACAGCTTCAAACTTTTCTGTGCCTACTTGATTCAAGTCAGGAGAATCCAGCTGTCTCCAAACGTCGTTAACTCCTATTGAGATCGAAACGAGATCTGGTTCAAGATCAATCACATCCCTCTTCCAGCGAAAAGCAAGATCTGTCACGCGATGACCATTTACACCTTTGTTTATGATCTGTATCTCTTTGCCGCTTTTTTCAAGGTGCTCTTTTATCATCCTCACATATCCATTTCCAAGTCTTTCTTGGTCTGCGTTTTTATTAGAAGCTGTAATGCTGTCTCCAATAAAGATAATTTTTTTCATGTGCATGCCTCCATTTTTAGGGGTCTGTCCCGGGGTCAGACCCCCTTCTTATTTGTTTATATTTTATCATGAAGCTATAAATTTAAAGGGTTTTACACTCTTTTTTGGAATTAGTAAGAAAAGATCCTTTTGTAGGAGGAAAAGTATGCTTGAAACAGCTGTTAATCGATCTGTAACGTTTGGCCAAACGGAAATGACCCCTTCTTTTCGTATGGATTTGCGCAAATATAATCAAAAAGAATACGAGAAATTTGTAAAAGTAAATACAGTGAACGATTGGTCCCAGGTTTCTTGGAAAAACATTGGCAAGCCTTACGAGGTAACCAGTTTTTCAAAAGAAAAAACGGAGTGGGAAAAGGAGCATGGTGAAATGCTTCCTGTTCATACGTCATGGACGATGTTTAATAAATCTTTTCACGAGTGGTTCACAAAAGATGTCCCTGCTGAGATGGATGCCAAGAAGCGTGATTTTTTTTACAGTTTAAAAAGCTTTAAGCCTTCAGAGATAAAGGCTGCACTTGGTGATTATGCCAGGATCCATCTTTGGAATTACGCGCACCGCATTCAAGATGGCATTTGGGATCCTCGGGGTAAACGCGCTTTGTTTGAGGGATTGGACGTTCTAAAGCCTCGCATTCTTTTTCTAGGTGCCGCTGAAGGATATGAAGCCATGCAATTGTCGGCCATGTATCCAGGAGGAGAGGTGGTTTTGGTCGATTATGATCCGTTTTGCAGGGATGAACGGTTCGGAGAGTTTCCTGATTCTTATCCATTTTTAGGGCGAAATCCGAGCACTGGCGGGGATAAAGTTTATTATAAAAATGATTTCAACATCTCATATGTAGTCGATGATATTCGGAATCTGCCATTCGGTCACGAGTTTGATATTGTACTGAGTGTCGGCTTGCTCGAGCACTTTCCAGATTCAATGAAAGCGGAAGTCGTCGAGTGGCATCGGAAGTTTTTAAAACCTGGCGGCTATATCGTGATGACGACACCGCGCGCCCAGCTGCGATCCAAGCTGTACTATGAAATCATGGCCGACGTGATGAACCACACGTACCGCGAGCTGATGACACTTGAACAAATGGGTCTGTATTTGTACGAAAACGGTCTGGATATTATGAAGCACGGTTATATAAAAGTGCATAACGGAATCGTGGCAAAAGCGAAGTAAAAAGGCAGGTGATCCCTATGAGAATTGAAACGGCGCGTTCGGCTGCAGCTGAATGGGTGATGAAATTCGCCAGTGATGAGTCTTGGTTTCGTGGTGCTTATTTTAGCGGTTCTACTGTATCAATGCCAGATGATGCTGTACTGCCCGTCGGATCTGATGTAGACGTTGTGATTGTAACAGCACTGGACGATCCGCCTCTGAAACTTGGAAAATTTACTTATCAAGACACTTTAATTGAGGTCACATATCTAGCCTGGAATCAGCTTATGTCTGTTGATGAAGTATTATCATCCTACCATTTAGCAGGAAGCTTTCGCACGGATACTATTATTGCAGATCCTACAGGCCATTTGAGCAAGCTTCTTAAACTCGTATCTCTCCATTTTGCGGAAAAAGTGTGGATTCGCCGCCGATGTGAGGATGCTCGGAATAGGATTGAAAATGGGCTGCGCGGGTTTGATGATTCTTTGCCATGGCATGATCAAGTAACGAACTGGCTGTTCCCTGCTGGGGTAACGACACATGTTCTTTTAGTAGCAGCCCTTCGTAATCCAACTGTACGATTGCGTTATTTAGCCGCACGAGAAGTTTTAACGGAATATGGATATGAGGATGTATATGCGAAGTTGCTGATTTTGTTAGGATGCGCCGATATGAGTGCCGAGTGTGTGATGGAACATTTGTCTGCGCTTGAACGAACTTTTGATGCTGCAGCAGCTGTTGCGAAGACGCCTTTCTTTTTTAGTTCAGATATTACAATGGAAGCACGATCAATCGCTATCGATGGCAGCCGTGAACAAATTCGGAATGGAAACCATCGTGAGGTCGTGTTTTGGATTGTGGCGACATTTGTACGCTGTCATAAAATATTGGCTGTTGACGGAAGTGCTGAACTGCAGCGCGAACTGAATCCTTATTTTGATGCTGTTTTGAGAGACCTTGGCATTACGAGTTCGGATGACTTACTGCGTCGGAGCAAAGAAGTTTTGGAGTTTTTGCCACGATTGTGGGAGACGGCTGAAAGGATTATAGAAGCGAACCCGTTACTAATAAAATAGGAAAAAAATGACCTGAAAACGGCAAAATCCATCATGTTTTCGCCATTGTTATTAACTAATGGTATAAAAAATAAGATAATTAAGGATTTTTACCTGTAATAGTAGATTTCTGCATAGGAAATCTACTATTTTTATTTTTTCAGAGCAAGTGTGAGCAATCTATGAGCGTAAATTGAAATTCTATGAGTAAAATCTCTAATCCTATGAGCAAAAAGGAAATTCTATGAGCAAAAACCCTTTTTTTATGAGCGAATGTGTAACAGCTAAAATAACACGTACCGTAAAACTCCATTAATAACATCAGTACTAAAAAAGGAAAGAGCCAAGCCGTAGTTACGCTTGGCTCTTTCCCTTATTTTGCGCTGAGTGTCCACCCCACAAATACAAAACCGTGGTTTTGTATTTGTCTGGGGTCTGTACCCCCTACTTGCCTAGGGCGAAGGTGATTTCGACTTCGCATGCGACTTGGCCGTCAACTGTTGCGATGCCTTTACCTTTTCCGATTGCTCCACGTACACGCGTCATCTCGACTTCCAAACGAAGCTGGTCTCCAGGAACAACTTGTTTCTTGAAACGGCAGTTGTCGATTCCCGCGAAGAATGCTAGGCGACCACGGTTCTCTTCTTTTTTCAGCATGGCAACTGCACCGACTTGTGCTAATGCTTCAACGATCAGTACACCAGGCATCACAGGATATTCAGGGAAATGTCCGTTAAAGAACTCTTCGTTTGCAGTAACATTTTTAATTCCGACTGCACGCTGCCCTTCATCTACCTCTAGGATGCGGTCAATCAACAAAAATGGGTAGCGATGCGGGATTATCTCTTTAATTTCTTCAATCGTTAACATGGTTCATCCACCTTTCAAAATTTCTTATTGTTGTTTTACTTATATTATAACGTGGTATTGTTACCTGGTACTAATCCAAATCAAAAGAAAAACAATGACGATTACTTATAGCCATTGTTTCCCTATTATATCTTTACACATCTTTTTGTACAAGGTCGACGATATGAGTCCATGTTTCTTTTTCAAACACATTCATCGGTTTGCCGTCGCCAAGAACGCCATAGCCTACCATCGTTCCCACAACAAAACAAACGATAATTCCGCAGATCAATAGCAATAAACGCAGCCAAATCGGGAAGCTTCTTTTTCTTCCGCGGTTGACCAGCTTTTTCTCCTCATCACGCGAAGATTTATCACGCTCTTGATAACGCTGTGTTTTCGGTTTATTTTCTTTTTTATTCATATCTTGCATTTCGTTCGGCATCATATAAACCTACCTCATTTAGCGAAGCCCGTTAACTAACCCCATCATCTGGTCAGCCATTGTAAGAGAACGCGCATTAAATTGATAAGAACGTTGTGTTTGAATCATGTCAGTCATCTCTTTAGAAATATCTACGTTGGATGACTCTAATGCTCCTTGCTGTACAAAGTTTCCTGATCCTGCACCTAATTGCTGAAGAAGCTGATTCAATGGAATACCTTGTGGAGCTTGAAAATTTTGTCCAACAGCAAGCATAAGCTGCGGCCGAACAATATTTACGAGTGAAAGCTGTCCAGATTCAACAACTGTTCCATTATTTAACGTTACCGAAACTTGACCATTTTGTCCAATGGAAATTTTCTGGTTGTCAGCAGGAATCGTAATCGGTCCATTTACACCCATCACCAGGTTGCCTTCAGATGTTACGAGCTCCATTACATTTGGATTGTTCGCAGATGGTGATAAATAAAATGCACCATTTCTCGTGTATTGTGTCCCATCTCCGGTTTGAATTTGAAAAAACATCCCCGGCTCATTCAGCGCGACATCCAGCGTACGGCCCGTTTGCTGCAGTGCCCCTGCGTTTAAACTTACAGAAGTGGAAGAAGCACGTGCACCCGTTCCGAGTCTCGTTCCATTCGGAGTCGTTCGTCCTACTTCGGCATCATTTAGCTGGTTACTTTCAATCTGCTGAACTAGAAGATCGGAAAACTGTACATCGCGGCGTTTATAGCCGTTTGTGTTGCTGTTCGCCATATTATTTGAAATGGTATCGAGCTTTTGCTGAAGCTGTCCCATTGTCACCGCTGCTGAAATCATAGATTGATTCATGATTTATCCCCCTAGCCGATCCGGCCGACTTCGTTTGCTGCTTTTTCCATCGAACGATCATAGGCTTGCAGCACTTTTTGATTTGCTTCAAATGCACGGTATGCCGTCAGCATATCTGTCATCGTAGATTCTACATTAACATTAGAACGCTCCACGAAACCTTGCTGCAGCTGAAACGCCGCTTCAGGATTATCGATGGCGCTTTTTGCTGTTCCACCGTTCAGCTTGAAAAGTCCGTTTCCTTCTTTTACAAGTTTGTTAGGGTTTGCTATTAGAGCAACATCGATCTGACCCGCGATTCTTCCATTATCCAGAACCGTACCATCTTTATTCACTGAAAAATTCTCATTTGTAACGTTAATTCGGTTTCCGTTTTTTCCGAGAACGTAATAGCCTTCTGCTGTAACTAAATCACCGGATGCATCAACGGAAAAATGACCGTTACGAGTAAATCGTTCTTCGCCATTTACGTTTAATCGGAAAAACAATCCGCCAGGGGTCTTTGTTTCAGGATCTAAAGGTACTTGGCTTTGCAAAAGCGCCATATCCGTTTTGATCCCTGTTTCACTAAGGTCACCTTGGAGGAAGTTCGGAGTCGTTTCTTGTACATAGACTCCTGTTCCAAGACCTGCTTGTCCTAGCGAGTAGTTGTTTGGAATCGATCTGCCGTTTAGTTTCGTCTCTCCCATATGCTGCAAAAGCATCGTTGGAAACGTGCGCAGACTGGCGGTGTCTGCTTTATATCCAGGTGTATTGGCATTTGCCATATTGTTCGTTAATATCTCTTGTTTGCGCTGCTGTGCCAGCATGCCGGATGCAGCGTTATAAAAACCTCTTAACACGGAGTATTCCTCCTGTAATTGTAATCTGGACACAAAATGTCTCTTCGTAAATATCGACAGTTTTTTACATTCCTTAATACAATTCTGCGAACAATGGCGAATTCCTTTTTAAAATGAGGAATTTGTACTAAAAGATGTTCTGATAATGCAGGAAGTTGCTCGTGATAAAATGAAAGAATCTTTTACTAAATGAAATTGAGGGTGATTGTTTGATGTTTCATCAAAAACGAATACATGATTATGGAGTGAAAATAGGACGCCTAAAAAAAGGACCCTTAAATGCCATAACGGATGTGGAAGGCGTTACAGTCGGACATGTTACCCTTAGTGATGGAGACATGCAGACAGGGGTTACCGCCATCATTCCCCATTCCGGTAATATTTTCAAAGAAAAATTGATTGCGTCGAGTCATGTAATTAATGGGTTTGGAAAAACGATGGGGACGGTTCAAATGCAGGAGTTAGGTGTGATTGAAACACCCATCATATTAACGAACACATTAAGCATCGGGACAGCCGCCGACGTATTGATCCAATACATGCTCGAACATAATCCTGAGATCGGCCGTTCAACCGGAACCGTAAATCCGATTGTAGGAGAATGCAATGACATGCTGCTGAATGATGTCCGTGCTCAATTCATTAAAAAAGAGCATGTTTTCCAAGCCATTCACAATGCTTCTACTGAATTTTTGGAAGGAAGTGTTGGCGCGGGGACAGGCATGCTTTGTTATTCCTTAAAAGGAGGCATAGGTTCAGCATCTAGACGTATTTCTTTAGCACATGGAGAATATACAGTCGGCGTGCTCGTGTTATCGAACTTTGGTATTTTGAGTGATCTCATGATTAACGGCAGATCGATCGGGCAAGAGCTGAAGGAAGCTCTATTGCGTTCATGGGAAGAAAAAGATAAGGGTTCCATTATTGTCATTATTGCGACTGATCTTCCTGTTTCTGAGCGTCAGTTGAACCGTCTAAATAAAAGAGCTGTTGCGGGATTATCACGAACAGGATCAATCATCACTCATGGCAGTGGCGAAGTTGTGATCAGTTTTTCCACCGCAACAAAAATTCCACATGACAAGCCATCGCACTGTTTAACGATCCCAACCATTCATGAGGAAGATATGGATGAAGTTTTCCGGGCTGTCGTTGAGGCAGTTGAAGAATCTGTGCTAAATTCTTTAGTGACGGCTACTCATGTCATCGGAAGAGATGGGAATGAACGGCCTGCCTTTCAAGATTTGCTAAAGGAATTTGATATTCATTTGTGAGTGTTTGAGACTGCGCGCGAATTTCGAATTTTGTCAGTTCGTGGTTAAATACCATTTAATGTGGAATTAATCAGATTTACCGAGGATAAAACAAAATTAACGTGGATATATGGACCACGGATTTCCAACTGGATCACAGTCAAATAAAACAAAAAAACTGGCTATCTCGTGCAAAATCCACACGTTTATGCCAGTTTTCCTTTATTAAAACACTTTTCTTTTCGCGATTTTATCCATATGTTCAAGCATTAAGCCAGTTCCTTGTGCTACTGCTCTCATTGGCTCTTCTGCAATCAATACAGGTACTTTTAACTCTTCGGCAAATAGCTTATCGATTCCGTGAAGGAGCGCTCCTCCACCTGTCAACATGATACCGCGGTCGATGATGTCTGCTGAAAGCTCTGGCGGTGTTTTCTCCAGAACGCTTTTCGCTGCCTGAACGAGAACCATCACAGGCTCCATCAATGCTTTTTGAATCTCTTTTGAGTGTACTGTGATTGTGCGGGGCAATCCAGACACCATATCGCGTCCGCGGATTTCAAGCTCTTCTTCACGAGCACCAGGGTAAACAGTAGCCACGTTCAGCTTAATGTTTTCAGCTGTTCGTTCACCGATCAATAGCTTATATTCCTTCTTTATGTACTGAAGAATTTCAGCATCGAACTTGTCCCCTGCCATTTTAATAGAAGAGGAGGTGACAATATCGCCCATACTCAAGACAGCAATATCCGTTGTGCCACCACCGATGTCCACAACCATATTACCGCTTGGCTGGAAGATATCCATCCCCGCCCCGATTGCTGCAACTTTAGGCTCTTCTTCTAAAAAGATATGCTTCGCGCCGCACTTTTGCGCCGCTTCTCTAATGGCTTTTTGTTCAACAGACGTAATGTTTGTTGGTGTGCAGATTAAGATTCTTGGTTTGGCAAACACGCCCTTCACTTTAATTTTGTTAATAAAGTGTTTCAGCATTTGCTCTGTTACTTCAAAGTCAGCAATAACGCCGTCTTTTAACGGACGAATCGCTACGATATTACCTGGTGTACGGCCAACCATGCGGCGAGCTTCTTCTCCAACAGCAAGCGCTTTCCCGGTGTTCGTGTCAATCGCAACAACTGATGGTTCATCGAGTACGATCCCTTTTCCTTTTACGTAAATCAGTACATTAGCGGTACCAAGGTCAATTCCAACGTCCCTTGTAAGCATTTTTTATCCTCCCTGTTAAACAGTCCATACTTTATAATGACATTTATAGTAAAAAATCGAAGTTCTATCCAATTTATCATTATAGCATAAGTATGTCGAATTAGGAGAAAAATTGTCAAAAATACATCAAAAAGACGTTTTTACAAGGTACATAACGTTTTCTGTATCAGCTTGCATATACTTGAAGGGTTATTGAACAACTTCCTCTGCGCCTTTTTTATATTTTACGCGCGTTGCTTCTCCACCCCTTAAGTGGCGGATGGACTTATGGTATTCGAGGATTTCTTTTACGTTATTTGCAAGATCAGGATTAATTTCAGGCAGCCGCTCGGTGAGATCTTTATGCACCGTGCTTTTGGAAACCCCGAATTCTTTTGCGATCATGCGAACTGTCTTTCTTGTCTCCACGATATACCGTCCTATCTTGATGGTTCGCTCTTTGATGTAATCGTGCACACCACTCGCCTCCCTAAAATGGATGTGAGAGATGCGATAGAGACTTGTATGATCAAGCTACGTGACAAGTTTTGTTGTCATCTTCGGCTTATAAGTTACAACATCCATTCCCCTTTTTCCACCGCAGCCATAGTACGATTTCTCACCGCTCACCCTCAATTGAATTGTAGGTTTTGTAACATCTTATTAACCAAGTTTTGGTTATATGCCTAAATCTCAACTGGGACAAGGGGAAATGTCCATTTTCGTGAAAAAACCTACATATCCTCTTGTGAAAATAACAAAGAATGTTTATTCCATAGGCTTGTCTTAAAAAGTTCTTTTCAAAAAATAACTACGTTTTGTGAGCAGACCCCGTTGATAAAGATGTTGCTTAACTCCAGATCCAGTTAGCCCGTTCACGCTCACATTCTTCTTTTTGAAAAGCAATCAAATTAACCTCTTATTCACAGTAGCAGCCTATAAAAAAGAAAAAGCCGACTCCTTCATGGGGTTAGCCATGTCAGCGTCAGCTTGTCCTTTATTAATCTTGTGCACCTGAATCATCTGCAGATGTTTTTGTTCCTGATGGAGCAGCATCACTGTCTTCAGAAGACTGCGTGGAAGATTCTTCTTTTTCGTTGTTGGCATCTTTGCCATCTTTCCCGCTTTTGCCTTCATCTTTTTTCATGTCTTTGCTGCCTTTATCATCAGCTTTTGGTTCTGGTGATTTTTTTTGTTCCGCAGGCTTTTGCTCTTTTTGCTCTTCTGCTTTCTTTTCTTCCTGCTTCTTCATTTCTTTACGCTGACTGTCAACGTCGGTTGCAAGCTGTGCAACGGATTGGTCCAAAGCCATTACAGGGTCAACTGCTTCTCCGTCTTTGCGTACTTCGAAGTGTGCATGAATTTTTGAATCCTTGTCATATGCGTTCTGTCCAGCTTTACCAAGGACTGTACCTTGTTTTACTTGATCGCCTTCTTTTACAGAAGCAGATGCGAGTGATGAATAGTGAGTTACAACACCTTTGTCATGTTCAACCTCTACTACCCAGCCTAGTGCAGGGTCTTTGGCTACTTTTACAACATTTCCGCTTAAAGCGGCAGTTACATCAAACGATTTTCCGTTTTCAGCTGCTAGATCCACACCGCGGTTTTGATAGTAGATATTGTTATAGAATACTAGAGCTGCTTCTTGTTCTTCTGCTGTGGAATCACTGCTGAAGAAATCTTTTACAACTTCCACGGATTCAGGATCAGCTACTGGCATTTGGAATTTTTCTTTTGTGAGTGAAACTGGTACTGCTGCTCCGTTATCTTCAAATGCACTTTTCGGAGTTGTGTTCTCCTTCTCGTTTTTCGCATCGTTTTGATACCATAGAACAGATGTTAAAATAACTGCGGCAAAGCTAAGATAAACTGCAGGGTATACCCAACGTTTTTTCATTTTCTTCATACCTTTCATTGGTACTGGTTTTTTTGTTTGTTTTTCTTCTTCTTTCATTTTTCATCACCTCAGCAACAAGTTTGAACAGAATTCTGAAAATATATACTTTGGCGGAAAAATTTTTTGAAAGTTTTTTTCGACATATAGGAAAACCCCTGTTTTGAAAGCTAAAACAGGGGTTTCGAGTGATTAAAATTCGTCGATTCCACATTTATTAATTGGATATCCAGGTTTTCTCGTCACATAGCCAGGATTTTGATCAGCAATCCCACATTTTTTCTGATATAACCACGGACAGCCAAAATACGACAAACCCAACAGGAAAAACCGCATCAAGCCAAGCGGCATAATGCGGTTTGAGCGAGGGGGTCTGTCCCGGGGACAGACCCGGGACAGACCCCCTTCTTTTTTACTATTCTCTTATTTTTGATAGGCTACTCCCTTATCAATGAGAGGCTTGTAATCGGCTATTGCGATCCCTTTGTAATAATAGTTTAGTATGTCTTTGTATGTTTTTCCTTCCTTCGCCATTCCGTTCGCACCGTATTGGCTCATCCCGACTCCATGGCCGTAGCCTTTTGTCGTGATTGTGACCTGCTTGCCTTTCTTCGTTATCTGGAAATCGGTCGACCGAAGTTCCAGCTTCTCTCTTATTTCTTTACCGGTAAACTCTTTTTTTCCGATTGCGAATTTACCGATCCGCTTTCCGCTTGTGGATGAAACTACTTTTCCGATTTTCCCATCCTTTGATAGGGAAACCCCGAGCTTTTCCTCTACCAGACTTACGGGCAGTTGAACCGTCTGTTCAAATTTCGGTGCTTTTTTGTCCCAAGGACTTTCTACACTTCTTAAGTAAGGGTACTTATTTTTCCAATAATCTTCTGAATCGACCGTGAATCCGTTGCTCATTGAGAAAAAACTCGCTTGAATCGGCTGTCCTTCGTACGTCAAGATCTGCCCTTTTGTTTCAGTAACAGCTTTAACGACTTTTGATAGCTTATCCGCATACTCATCTCCCCAGATTTTTTTGAGTTCTTCGTTTCCTTTGTACACCTGATGCTGCACGGTATCAGAGACGACTGCTTCTACTGGCAAACTATCATCCTTAGATTGCGCGTACATCGTTTTCACAATATACGTTCTTGCTGTCAACGCCTGTGCCTTTAAAGCTTCTACTTCAAACTCTGCCGGCATCTCACTCGCTACCACACCGGTTACATACTCTTCTAGCGGAATGTTTTCGACAGTATCCATTGAACTTCGAAAGACCGGAACGACAATGTCTGAATGCGGGATTTCCAAAGCTAGCATTTTCTCAGTTGGTTTTGCCCGGCTTTCTTTCTTCCAATCAGGAGGTGCTGACGAAAATGGCAGGACAAGTATGGCGGGAATGAGGACGATAACAGCAATAAAAATGGCGATGATCCAGAGCAATGGCTTGATTTTCATATTCACTTTTCCGATGCCCTCCTATATCGTTTCTACCATACAACTTATACAAAATCGGTAAGACTTAGAACATGAAAACTAGTATTTTTACAATTAAAAAAGACTCGACTGACTTTATGCTTTATCCGCCCGTCTTTGTTGCACTTATGCTATGAACCTAAACTTGTTACCACGTCGATTTATATAAAAGACTATTTTCTAAAATGGTTACTTTCAGCTCATATCAACATTGACAAGTTGATTGGAGTGCAAGGTGCGAGACTCCTACGGGATAGGTGGGACAGGTGAGACACTTAATGGTGCATAGCACAAATGTGGCTCACCGCCCGCCCCGTGGAAAGCGAGTAACCTGAAACGGAAATCAACCACTTACAAGAGCATCAAAGTATACGAAAACAGCCTATTGAAAAATGGTTCTATTATTATTCTGCGAGTTTTGTTTACAAGGCGTCTGATACAAGCTTCATTTTGCATAAAATAAATGGATGATCATTAAAGGGGTGACTGTGATGGCAAATTTCGAAGCTCCTGTTTTGGTTCGGACACGTACGTATACTCATAATCAAATGAGGATTTATTATCCAGAGATTGATGGACAGATCAATCCGCGAATTAAACACCATGTGAATCAGCAAATCATTCACATGAATCAGCAGCTTGGAGAGATGCAAAATCCTGAGGCACGGCCTGGTATGTATGGAGAGTTCGCTGTTAAAACAAACGAAAAAAACATACTGAGCATCGGTTTCAGCAATTTTGCCTATACCCCGCATGCCGCACATGGAATGACGTACATTAAGTCACTGACGTGGGATTTGACAACGGGAAGAACGTACAGCTTGAAGGATTTATTCAAACCAAACAGCAATTACGTGGAGGTTTTGAATCGAAACATAAAAGAACAGATCAAAAGATTGAACATTTTCACGCTGGAGCCCTTTAAAAGCATCAGTCCTGATCAAGACTTCTATATCGCGGATAAAGCGCTCGTCATCTACTTTCAGTTATATGAGTTAACCGCATACGCTTATGGGTTTCCGATGTTTGTTATTTCCGTTTTTGACCTGCAGGATGTGATTGATGAAAATGGACCTTTAGGGAAAATGGCGGTGAATGGGCTGTAAAAATAAAAACCCTGATCCGCATTGCAAAGATCAGGGTTTGTCACGATTTAGTTTTAGTTTACGCCAACTGCGTCGTAAGATTTTTTCACGGAATTCACTTCTGCTGAAGACGCTCCGTAAAGGTCAGCTGCTGCTTGTACAAGTGCCGCTCTCGCTTGGCTGAACGTAGATGATGATGTTAAATAAACTGTGTTTGCTCTGTAGTAGATCGCTCCTACTTTATCGTTTCCGATACCAGTTACCGTCACTCCGTAATGCGTGCCGCCTGCTGCCAGCAAGTAAGCTGCTTTGTTGATGATACCGCTGTTCGTATGAACGCCGCCATTATCACTTGTACCTGTGTAGCGCTTAGAATAGTGATCGGGATCACCGTATTTCGTCGGATCACTCATAGAACGAAGCGCATCGTTGGCAGTACCCGGTGTGTAGATGTCTTCTCCGATCAAATAATCAGGGTTGTTGTTTTTATAGAACTCTACTAGAGTACCGAAAATATCGGAAATGGCTTCGTTTAATGCGCCTGACTCATTTTGATAGACAAGATTAGATGAACTTGATGTAACCGCATGTGTTAATTCATGAGCTACAACATCCAGTCCGCCAGATAAGGAGATGAAAGTTGTTCCGTCCCCATCGCCGTATACCATCTGAGAACCGTTCCAGAACGCATTGTTGTAGTTTCTGCCATAGTGTACAGTCGATTTGAGCGCCGCACCTTTATTATCATAAGAGTTACGGCCAAATACGTTCTTATAATAATCGTAAGTGGATCCTGCGTAATAATGAGCATCTACAGCCGCTCTGTCATAAGTGGCGTTAAACTGGTTATCGGCGTCTGCCCAAAGCTTGCCAGGAAGCTGCTGACGATTAGCACCATCGTATGTAAGAATACCGTTGCCTCTCGTATTGTCCTGCAAGTAATATGTTCCGCTTGATAATAGTGTGTTCAGAGATTTTGTATCCCCTAGTACTCCTGTTCCAGATCCCACTGTGTTTGTTCCGGTTAATGAACCGCCTCCGCCAGGCTTAGCCGCTTGCGGTCCGTTTACTTCATCTAGATTGTTATAGGAATTGAGAATTTCTCCTGTTTTAGCGTCTACAAAATAGTTATAGTTCCCCGGTTTAGGAGATAAGAAGTTTAAGTTAACGAAGTAAGCATACGTTGCTTTATCTCCTTGTGTATACACAACCAAGTCTGAGGTTGGTGTTTTTTCATATGTTGGCGTATAGCCCAAGTCATCAGCTGCGATGGTTACAGCTTTGGATGCCGGAATTTTTTTACCAAATCCTAATCCTTGTTGATCCTGCAAATTTGGGATCACACTTCCAGAGAATACAACCAGCTCTCCTTTATCATTCACATGTGCTACTTGGGTAGATCCCCAAACAGGAACTCCTTTATATGATTGCTGAAGACGAACAATTTGGCGTCCTGACGCATCTTTTGTAACGGATTGTACCGTAAAAGCGTCCCCCGCTTTTTGGCTGCCGATTTTGAATGTTTTTGATTCTTTTTGAATGTAGGACATAACTACGTCCTTAGCCGATTGACTCGACGCGTCCGTTAACTTCCCTGATACAAATGAAGGTGTGCCTGTAGCGCTGTTGTACTCTTTTACAGACAAAACATTAAAAGGTGTTGCTGCAGATGCTTGTCCACTTGCAAAAGGACTTACTGCAAGTCCAAGTGTTAATCCCCATGCCACTAGTTTCTTGTTCATCCTGTTATCCCCTTTACCTCATTAGTAGTTTGAAGCTTTTAAAGCCCAGTGAATCTATATTACCACCATTTATTTTATTTTCAAACTATTTCAAAAATTTTGATAGTTTATTACTAATTATCTGCATTTTATAGAAAAAACAGGTTATTGGAACTAGTTTCGTTCGATATCTGCTTGGTTCTTTTTACGTGAAAGGGGCTTAGTTACTGCTGCAATGGAAACGGAGTATAAAGAAAAAGAAGAAGATACTGAACAGTTCGGTAAATAAATTTCAATTACATAAAAAAAGCTGGATCAGCCACCTAAAAGGAAGGTGAAAATCCAGCTTAGCTACTTATTTCTACACGATTGAACACTTATTCTATACGAATGTCTTACATATCTACATCCCGACATCATAAGACAATCACTCTTCATAAAAAAACAGCTAACCCAATGAATGAGTTAGCTGTTTCGTCACCTGGACTTTCTGCCTCTAAAAAAATTGATTAAAAAGACAATCAGTGCAATTACGAGAAGAATATGAATGATACCGCCAGCTACTTTAAATACTACGCCTAATAGCCATAGTACAAGTAAAATTCCAATTATTGTCCAAAGCATAAGTTCGACTTCCTTTCTATTTATATAGGAAATTGGTATACGGTTATGATTCCCGAACTCTCTTTGAAATAAACAATTCAGTCGTTTTTATTTTTTGTGACTTAACGGGATTCTTCAAGAAGCTTACAAATTTAGAAATCATAGTTTCTGATAGTAATTGATTTCCTTTTCAAACTGTTTGCTTTCTGCATGCTATGACCCGACTCGTAGTCTTGCGAAATAGAGGAGTCTCACCTTCTGCTTCAATTTATTTTCTTTAAAAAACTTCTTGAAAATATTTTATTAGTAACAGTCTTTTAGAAAAGGTGTTTCTAAGACTGTTGCTTTTGAGCTTCTTTCAAAGTCATCATTGATAAATTGATTGTAGTGTAAGGTGCGAGACTCCTGGGGGAACAGTGGGACAGGTGAGACACTTCAGGTGCCAAAAGCACGAGGTGGCTCACCGCACACCCCCCCGGAAAGCGAGCATCCAGAAGCGGAAATCAATAACTTCCAAGAGCAATAATGTATGCAAAAAAGCCGACTCGCTGGCGTAAATCGCCTTTGAGTCAGCTTTTTCAGGAATAATATATTATGCTAAATTACTTTTTAATGATTGCTCTGTTGCTGGTTTTGTTTGTACATCTTCATTAACACGCTCAATATCAGCGCCTAATGCTGCTAGTTTTCCTGTGAAATCAACATATCCACGATCAATGTGCTTCAGTTCCGTAACACGTGTGTAACCGTCTGCGACAAGCCCAGCCAGTACAAGTGCTGCGCCGGCACGAAGGTCAGTTGATGCTACTTCTGCACCTTGAAGGTTTACAGGTCCGTTAATCACTGATGAACGGCCTTCGATTTTAATATCTCCGTTCATACGGCGGAATTCTTCCACGTGCATGAAACGATTTTCAAATACAGTTTCCGTAATAACGCTTGTTCCGTTTGCACGAAGCAATAACGCCATCATTTGAGACTGAAGATCTGTCGGGAACCCTGGATGCGGCATTGTTTTAATATCAACAGGCTTTAATTCTTCAGGTCCGCGAACACGAAGTCCTTGACCTTCTTCTTGAATTTGAACGCCCATTTCTTCCATTTTTGCGATTAAAGGACGTAAATGCTCTGCGATTGCATTTTCGATTAAAACATCACCTTGCGTGATTGCTGCTGCTACCATATATGTTCCTGCTTCAATACGGTCAGCGATAACTGCGTGCTCAGCGCCTGAAAGCTCTTCAACACCAACGATACGGATTGTTCCTGTACCTGCACCAATTACAGTTGCGCCCATAGCATTTAAGTAGTTCGCTAAACAAACAATCTCAGGCTCTTTTGCTGCGTTTTCGATTACTGTCGTTCCTTCTGCAAGTGTTGCTGCCATCATGATGTTCTCAGTAGCTCCTACACTTGGGAAGTCCAGATAGATTTTAGCGCCTTGTAATCTGCCATCGATTTTAGCTTCGATAAAGCCGTTTCCGATTTTGACAGCTGCGCCCATTGCTTCAAAGCCTTTAAGATGCTGGTCGATCGGACGTGATCCGATTGCACATCCGCCTGGCAATGCGATACGGGATAGTCCCACACGCGCAAGCAACGGTCCCATTACTAGGAATGACGCTCTCATTTTTCTTACATATTCAAAAGGTGCCTCTGTTTTCAATTCATTTGTAGCATCTACATGAATTTGACCATTTTCAAAGACTACATCAAGATTTAAATAACGTAACACTTCGTTGATTGTAAATACATCAGCGAGTGCCGGGACCTCTGTAATTGTACTCTTGCCTTTACTTGCTAAAATGGATGCTGCGATGACAGGAAGTACGGCATTTTTAGCTCCTTCAACTCGAACAGAGCCTTCTAACCGCCTACCACCACGGACAATGATTTTTTCCAACGATATTCCCCTCCGCGTCCAATTTGTATATTAATATTCAGACGTAATTATTGGTGTGCCAATTGTGACAGTAGTTTTACTGCCCATTCCTTCAGTTCTCAACGCCACCTGAAGATTCATTTTTTGGTTATGACCAGTATAAATCGCTTGTTCCCACTGCTCAGTATATGCAGATAGTGACACAAACGTCTCTTCCTTTAGCCCTTCTACAGAAATTCCAGAAAAAGATTGTACCAGCTCATTTGCTTTAAAATACAAATCACCCACCATTTTATCACCGTATGTACCTGTTACACAAGAGAAAATATTGGGATTTCCTCCAATTGAGTCTTTTGTACGGTTCTTTAATAATGTCTGGATTTCTTTCCAATTTTGATTTGTATTTACAAGTCCTTCAACCGCATAAATAAAATACGATTGCATTTGCTGTTTTTGGGGGTATGTGATGACCGTAATCTTCTCAATGACTTGCAGGTCCTCGTTTTGAAGCTGCCCAGATATTTTTTCATGTCCAGCTGCATCTTCCTTTACCACCCAGTTAAATTCTGGCCACTTGCGTTTTAGCTCTTCTGCTTGATTTAAATACCCTAGTCCATTGGAATCAAAACCTAATTTTCCTCTGAAATACATCGTCCATTTGTCAGGCTTTGCACCATCTTTTATTAAAACGTCTATTATATGTGGAATTTCGTTGGTTTCATCGTCTGTTTTCGCATATCCAGAAGTTATCCATATAAAAAGCAAAATTGCTGTAATCGCTAATGTCCATTTTTTCATCCCCGGCACATCCTCTCTATTTCTCATTATTGCCAAGAAGAAAAAGGATATCCGTGGAACTTGTAGTCATTTTCCGACAATTCTGTTTACTTCAAGTTCAAAAAGCAAGCGAACAAAATCATCCAAATAATTGACTTAGATTCGTGGAAAACTGTAAATACTTTAAAAAGAAATCGCTCACTAGACTTGCGATGCTAATAACAAATAATATATACAGCACTCGTGCCTGAACGACTTTTCCTTTTCTGATCCATGCATCAAAGTTGAAAGCTTGCATAGCCCACCAAACAATAACTAAAAAAATCAAATGTACGATAATATGCAATAAAGCTTGCTGACCTATTTGAACCATGTCGTACGGACCTCCTATTACATATTTCGACAACCTTAATATTAATTCTTTCTACATATATTAGATAGTTACTTTTTCACTAGTTTTCCCTTATGAAAACGCTTAAATAAATATTGTTCATTTTTTCGTAATAATTGATGGAAATAGCCTGATAATTGAGCTAAAAAATGTCCTTAATTTCAGCTTGAAAATGAATTTCGTTTTAGCTGAAGTTTCCGTTCTTGGTTTGTCGAATTTTGTTGTCTCGTGTTTATAATAAAAAAAGTATGGCATTCCACCGAAAAAGTCTCGTATTCTTCAACAAAAGTGTGGAATCTTCTTATTTCCAAACAAAAAATTTCCCTGCCATCTTCTTCAGACAGGGAAATTCATGAAAAGTAGTCTTAGTTAATGCACATGATCAGCGATATCTTCAATTCGCATAAAGAATTCGTTAATATCGAAGTTTCCATAAAAGAAATTCAATGCGAGCTCTGGCATGATACCGAGTATGACGGTTGAAACCGCACAAAACGCTAATACAACTGCCAAGCCTGGAGGAACAGAAATCTTCGCTTCTTCCCCGTCTCGGAAAAACATGACTGCCATCACATTAAAGTAGTACACGTACGAAATGAGTGTTCCAACCATCATGACACCTGCGAGCCAATAATGGGCAGGCTGTCCGCCGAGGGCTCCCATAAAGATTCCGAACTTCCCGACGAATCCTGCTGTGACCGGAATACCAGCGAGCGATAAAAGAAAGATCGTCATCGGAACAGCAAGCCATGGCGACCGCTTGAACAGTGACCGGAACACGCTGATGTCATTGGACTTCGCTTGTGTTGTTAATACTTGAATAATGGTAAAGGCTCCGATATTCATAAACAAGTAAGCGAGCAAGTAAAACCAGATGAGCTCAAACATTAAAGATGAGTTGGATACGAACGGAACTAGAATGTATCCCGCTTGAGAAATGGATGAATAGGCAAACATCCTCTTTATGTTTCTCTGCTTTAAGGCGGTTACGTTACCGATAATCATCGTTACTGCGGCCAGGACCATTACATATGGCTGAACTTGGAGCAATAAAGAATCACCTTTGATTCCTGCGGCTGCAATAAACGTGATAATGATCAGTCTCAGCATGATCACAAATCCTGCTGTTTTCGATACAACGCTCAAAAATGCCGTGACCGGTACAGGCGCTCCTTCGTAAACATCAGGTGCCCACATGTGAAGTGGTGCTGCCGCAATTTTAAACGTTAATCCGGCAAATGTAATAAAGAACGCAAACACAAGCAGAAAGCCATGTTTCAATATTTCTGGATCCTGCATGTTTTGAGCGATCAAAAACAAATTGGTTTCGCCCGTCAGACCGAAAACATAACTCATACCGAACAATGTGATCGCTGTTGCGATTCCGCCAGAAACCACATATTTGAACGCCGACTCGTTGCTTCGTTTGTCGCGTTTTTCAAGACCCGCCATGATATAGGAAGATAATGAAAGCAGTTCGAGACCGACAAACAGCGTGATTAAGTCCGCACTCGATGCCATCATCATCGCACCTAACAAAGCGGTCAGAAGCAAATAGTAAAACTCTCCCCGATTTTCTTCGATGTCGTCTTTTTTATAGCTTGCTGCGAGCACCAATACGAGTCCCGTACCGAGCAGCATTAAGATTTTAAAGGCGACCGAAAACGAATCCAGGCGATACGTATCAAACAAAATCGAAGTCACTTTATGATCGAGCTGCATTAATACTGAGACGAGTGCCGAGATGACTCCAGCACCTGTAAGCCACGCGATTGGTTTACGGCTCGTTTCTTTTTTCATAAAAAGGTCGATCACTGATAAAAGTGTTGCTGTACCTAAAATGATAAATTCAGGAGCCATAGCACCCCAGTCGAATGATAAAAGCGTATCTAGATCCATCGATTAGCCCCCTAACCCTAGCAGAATGGCATCTAATGCTGGACGGAGCATGTCGCTTAACCAAGCAGGATAAATTCCGATAAAAAGAATCACCGTCAGTAAAACAAACGCTGGGATTCGCTCTGCCGAAGATAAATCAGGATAGCCGGATTGCTGCTCATTTTCTGACCCGAACGTGATCGCCATTACCGCCCGCAGCACGTATACAGCCGTTAAGATAAGACCTAGCGTTCCGACTGCTGCCAAAATCGGCATTTTATGAAACAATCCTAAAAATGCCATGAACTCACTAATAAAGCCGCTCATCCCAGGGAGTCCTAATGAAGCGAGACCTCCCGCTAAAAGAACACCTGCGAGTATCGGCATGTTTTTCGCCAGTCCTCCAAATGCCTTCAGCTCAGAAGTTCCTGACCGCTCATATAATGCACCAACTAAGAAAAACAGCAGGGCAGAAATGAGACCGTGCGAGACGACTTGGAAAACGGCTCCCGTTACACCTGCGTCGTTTAGCGCCGCAAGCCCAATCAGCACAATTCCCATATGTGAGACGGAGGAATAGGCGAGAACGCGTTTGAAATCTGTTTGATTGATCGCAATAAATGCACCGTAAAGCAAGTTGATAACGCCGAAAAGGCCGATCACAAAAGCTAAAGAATGAAATTCCTTTGGAAACATTCCTGCCCCAAAGCGGATTAATCCGTATGCTCCGATTTTCAAAAGAATTCCAGAGTGGATCATTACAATCGCAGGCGGCGCTTGAACGTGAACGCGCACCATCCAGCTATGTAACGGAGCGACGGGAAGTTTCACTGCAAATGCGATCAGAAGCGCGATCAGCATGCCCATTTTAAATGATTTCGTAATAAACATTTGATCCAGCTGAGCCTGTGGCAATGCTAACGTTTCTGCCAGTCTGTCAAAATTCATCGTACCCGTCTTCATAAACAGGACCACGAAAACAATCAATAAAATCGCCGATCCAATTCCGTTATAAATTAAAAAGCTGTATGCCGCTTTTTCTTTTTCTAAATAGCCCCAGCGCCCGATCAGGAAAAACATCGGAATCAGTGTGAGTTCAAAGAAAATAAAGAAAAGGAATAAGTTTTGAGAGGCAAAAACACCAAGCATCCCGACTTCTAAAATGAAAAACAGAATGAAATAACTTTTCCAGTTTTGCTTAATCGAGAAAGAAGCGATAGCCGCGAGCAAACTGACGACTGCGGTCAAAAGAATGAGCACCATTGAAAGTCCGTTGATTCCGACTTCATACAAAATCGGGTAGCTCACTTCTCCTTTTGACTGAAACACTTCATATGAAATCCAGCGATACGTTTCTGTCAGCTGCAGATCTGAACCTTTTATGTCGAACGCCGATAATGTGACCAATGCCGTACCCAGCACGAACAGCGTTCCTAAAACACCGATCGTTTTGATTGATTTCTCATCGCTAGAAGGTATGAATAATAGGACGAGTACTCCTAATAAGGGGGAGAAAATCAATATCGTTAAAAGCCATGTATTCATGAGAAATACCCCCCTGTCAATGCCACGATCAGCAATAAAAGGACGATGCCAAAAATCGCAAATGTTCCATAAGATTGAACCTGGCCGTCTTGCATGCGCGAGCCGAATTTGCTCAAAGACCTAACAGATGCTGTAACGGCCGAAACAAGCCCTTCAACAACATATCGGTCAAAAAGTACACCGAGCTTACTGAGTCCCCGAGTTCCTTTGACGACCGTTTGATCATATCCTTCATCCACGTACCATTTGTTATAGACAGCGTCAGAAAGACTCGGCAGTACCCGCGTAAGCCAATCTCTCGAGATTGTTTTCTTCTGATAGATTAAGTAAGCGAGCAGAATGCCTAAAAGAGCCACGCCTGTTGCCACAAACGGTATCCAGACAGGTGTATGATGTTCAGCGTGCGAAAGATCGACTGGACCTTGCGCTAAGTAATCTGTTAAAAAAGTCCCAAACCAAGATGTGTTCACATAACCGGCTACAATTGCAAGAAGTCCCAGGACAATCATCGGAAACGTCATGACGCTTGGTGATTCGTGAACATTTTTCACGTTCGAATGTTCTGTTGAACGCGGTTCTCCGGTAAAAACAAGGAAAAATAAGCGGAACATATAGAACGCGGTCATGAATGCTGCGATAACCGCTAGCCAAAACAGTCCGTACTTGCCGTCTGCATATGTGCTCGCTAAAATTTCATCTTTACTGAAAAATCCTGATAAAAGGGGGACGCCGGAGATTGCGAGGGCACCGATTAAAAAGAGAGGTCCCGTCAACTTCAGCTTTTTCCAAAGCCCGCCCATTTCCTCAATGTTCTGTGTATGTACTGCATGAATGACACTTCCTGCTGCTAAGAATAGCAGCGCTTTAAAGAACGCATGTGTTGTTAAATGAAACACACCCGCCACATAGCCTGACGCTCCAAGTGATAGCATCATGTAGCCTAGCTGGCTGACCGTCGAATACGCCAGCACGCGTTTAATGTCTTTTTGCATCAAACCGACTGATGCTGCAAATATAGCTGTCACTCCGCCAACTACAGCAACGATCGTCAATGCCGTATGTGATGCTTGAAACAATGGATACATTGTCGCGACTAAGTAAACCCCTGCCGCTACCATCGTAGCTGCATGGATGAGAGCAGAAACCGGCGTCGGACCTTCCATCGCGTCAGGAAGCCATGTATGAAGCGGGAGCTGACCTGATTTTCCGACCGCTCCTACAAAAATACAGACCGCTGTTAACGTCAGCATGTTCTGTGCAATTTCTCCGTTTTTTATAGACGCGAAAATTTCGTCGTATTCGAAACTGCCAGCCTGCCAAAATAGCAAAACCATTCCGATAAACAGACCAACGTCACCAATCCGTGTCATGATAAAGGCTTTTTTAGCTGCTGCCTTCGCCTCTGGTTTGAAATAGTAGAATCCGATTAATAGAAACGACCCTAATCCAACAAGCTCCCAAAACATATATAACTGCAATAGATTCGGAGAGAGTACTAACCCTAGCATCGCAAACGAAAACAGTCCTAAATAAGCAAAAAATACAGGAAAGCGCTCGTCGCCATGCATGTACCCTTTGGAATAGATGTGAACGAGGAAACTGACAAGTGAAACGATGACGAGCATGAGTGCATTAAGTGGATTCACTTCATAACCCATCGTTATCATTTTCTTTCCTAATTGAAACCAAGTTCCCTCTACTTTTATCCCGCCGCCATGCCATACCGCTAAAAACACGCCGATCGACAGGACGAGTGAAAGCCAGGTTAATAAAACACCAATCCAAGCGGTGCTTTCTTTCACGGATTTTCTAAAAAGCAATAATAAAATGAAGGATAAAAGCGGGAACAACGGTATAAGCCAACTCATCTGCAACATTTCGCTATCTCCTCTCCTACCGCTTCATCGTGTCCATTTCGTCCACATTTACCGTCTGTCTATTGCGGTAGAGCGCAATTAAGATCGCCAGTCCGACAGCTGCTTCAGCCGCCGCAACTGTAATGGTAAACAAAGCGAAAATTTGTCCCTTTAACCCTGGGAATAACGAGTATTTTGCAAAAGCTACTAAATTAATATTCACGGCATTCAGCATCAATTCGATCGAAATTAAAACGATAACTGCGTTTCGTTTCGTGAGTGCACCGAACAAGCCGATACAAAACAGTATCAAGGCAAGCATCAAGTAAGCCGTCAATGGAACACTGCTCATTTCTTTGCCCCCTTTTCGTCATCTGCATCCCTTTTTGCTAGAATGATAGCTCCGATCAATGCCACTAAAAGTAATACAGACGTCAGTTCAAACGGAATCACATAATGGGAGTAGAGCTCCACCCCGATTTTCTTCGTATTATCCACGTGCAGCTCGACATTTTGCTGGCCAAAATTAAGATCTTTAATCTTTCCGTACATGATGAGGAAAAAAAGTCCGATCGTCAGAGCAGTCAGCCACACTTTTAATCGAGGTGTCTTCTTTTCTTGTTCCTGATGCTTTGTGAGCATGATTCCAAACAGCATTAAAATCGTTATTGCCCCAGAATAGATCAGCACTTGCACGACTCCTACAAATTCGGCGGATAACGTAATATAAATTCCTGCTATCGCAAGAAATGTAAAAATAAGCGCGACAACCATGTGTACGACATTCGTTAAGTTGATCAGGAGAACACCGCCGGCAATGGCTGTAAGCGCGAGCAGGAAAAAAGCAATCATTTCACCTGTCATGCTTTGTTCTCCTTTCGAATGTTTTCATCGTTTTCATCGAGCCACTCGAGATTTTTAAATAGCTCGTCACGGCTGTATTCAGCAAGTTCGAACTGGTTCGTCATGACGATTGCTTCTGTCGGGCAAACTTCGGTACACAAGTCGCACAAAATGCAGATCTCGAAATTAATATCGTACGTGTCGATAATTTTCCCTTTTTTTGCGGGGTCTGGGTGCGGCTTGCCTGTTAACTGAATGCAATCTGTCGGGCAAATTTGCGCGCATTGGTTGCAGACGATGCATTTTTCGGGA
Source organism: Fictibacillus barbaricus (assembly GCF_031457135.1). Lineage (GTDB taxonomy): Bacteria > Bacillota > Bacilli > Bacillales > Fictibacillaceae > Fictibacillus > Fictibacillus barbaricus_A. The sequence goes on from NZ_JAVDWA010000003.1 coordinate 662,113, forward strand.
TAAAACTTTTGTATGCCGCGAAAACGGTCTGGCATGTTGATCGGCACATCCGGGTAGCTTGTTGTGATGTTTTGTTTTGTTAGGTTTTTAACGGTATAACCTAATCCTTTTACAAGACCTTTCATCTTCTGATCACGCTCCTTGAGCTTTGGTCTTTCGTTGCAGCTTTGAGAGAAATTGATATCCGTTTTAGGCTGTTCGCTTTCCGCAGGGCAGGCGGTGAGCCACATTCGAACGTTTCACTTTTAAGTGTCTCACCTGCCCACCTGTCCCGCAGGAGTCTCGCACCTTACACTCCTATTAACTTGTCGATGAAGTCTTAAAACCAAATAGACGGTTAGTGAACAACCTTTTTGGGAGACAGCTTTAATAGAACAACCTATAAAAACAGTTCTTTTACAGCTGCACTGACAAAAATGTTTAATAAGGCTAGTGGAAGCAGTACTTTCCACGCGAAGCCCATCAGTTGATCGGCACGCATTCGCGGCAGTGTTCCGCGGATCCAGATCATAAAAAATACGACGATGCTGAACTTTAGGCCGAACCAGATCACACCTGGAATAAAGCCTAAAAACGGAATCGGATTCCAGCCGCCCAAGAATAAGACAGTTGTCAGTGATGCCATCGCGAACAGATACACATACTCTGTGAGCATGAAGAACGCCCAGCGGAAGCCGGAGTACTCGACATGGTATCCCGCTACTAGCTCTGATTCTGCTTCTGGCAAGTCAAACGGCGTACGGTTCAATTCTGCGATTGAAGAAATCAAAAAGACGATAAAGCCGATTGGTGTTAAAAAGATATAGGCGATGTTTTGCTGTCCGGCCACAATGTCGTTTAAGTTCAAGCTGCCTGCAAACAAAATGACGCCGATTACTGAGATGACGAGCGGAATTTCGTATGAGATCATCTGTGCTGCAGAACGCATGCCGCCTAGCAATGAATACTTATTGTTGGAAGCCCAGCCACCCATTAATATTCCGATTGTCGATATCCCGGAGATCGCTACGTAATACAGAAGTCCGACTCCAAGGTCCGCGAACTGCATGTTCTTTGAAAAAGGAATCGTCGCAAGCACCATGAACGCAGGTGCAAAAGCGAGTACAGGAGCTAAAATAAAGAGCGGCCGGTCAGCAAGCTTCGGAATGGTGTCTTCTTTTATTAATAATTTAAAAACGTCAGCAACGGTCTGGAGCAGCGCGTATTTTCCGCCAACACGGTTTGGACCGGTACGCATCTGCATGAACCCGAGCACTTTCCGCTCTGCTAAGATGGCGTACGTTACGAAGCCTAAAACCGTCATCAAAAGAGCAGCACCAAGCGCAAAAAAAATCGCAACGTGCATCCACCCGGGCTGTGCGTGTAAAAGGTCTTGCATCATTAGCCGTCAACCTCCCCGAGCACAATGTCGATTCCGCCCAATATCGTAATCAAGTTGGAAATATTTTCGCCGACTAAAAGCTTTGGCAGGATCTGCAGGTTATAAAAAGACGGTCTGCGGAACTTTAAGCGGTAAGGCTCCTTCTTTCCTTCTGATGCGATGTAACAGCCGATTTCTCCACGAGGCGATTCGATTCTGACGAAAGCTTCTCCTTTTGGAGGTTTGATGATGCGCGGTACTTTTGCCATGACGGGTCCTTCTTCAGGAAACTGTTCAACCGCCTGCTCTAAAATTTTTAATGATTCTTCGATTTCCTGCATACGGCATTGATAACGCGCCCATGCATCGCCTGTATGAAAGACGGGTACATCAAAATCAAATCGGCTGTATATCGAATACGGCTCATCTTTTCGAAGGTCCCACTGTGTGCCGGTGCATCTCAAGTTAGCACCACTGAGCGAAAAGTTCAGCGCTTCTTCCTTCGAATAATAGCCGATTCCTTTTACACGGTTCAGAAAGATTTCATTGCCTGTAACGAGGTCATGGTAACCAGCAAGTTCTTCCCTCATGTAAGGAATAAAATCACGAACCTTTTCGATCCATCCCTCTGGAGCATCCCATTTCACGCCGCCGACACGCATGTAGTTGAACGTCAGCCTGGCTCCGCATATCTCGTTCAGCATATTAATGATGGCTTCGCGTTCACGAAACGCATATAAAAACGGGCTCATCGCGCCGATGTCGAGCAAATATGTACCAAACCAAACGAGATGACTTGCGATTCGTCCAAGCTCCATCACGATGACACGCAAAAATTCGGCACGTTCCGGAATTTCGAGGTTCATCATCGTTTCTACGGCATGACAGATGACATAGTTGTTTGTCATCGCCGCTAAATAATCCATGCGGTCTGTGTATGGAATAATCTGCGTGTATTGCAGATTTTCAGCTAATTTCTCTGTTCCGCGGTGCAGATAGCCGATTACAGGTGTTGCTTCAATAATCGTTTCTCCGTCAATTTTGAGTACGATCCGGAAAACACCGTGTGTACTCGGGTGCTGCGGACCTACGTTGAGGAGCATTTCTTCTGTCCGGATCATACGTTACACCTCCACGTCATGCGGTTCATAATCTTTTCGAAGCGGATGACCCACCCAGTCATCCGGCATCATGATGCGCGTCAAATTCGGATGACCTTCAAAAATAATTCCTAATAGATCGTACGTTTCGCGTTCTGGCCAGTTTGCTCCCTCCCATAACGGGGTAATTGAATGGGTAGTTGCACTGTTTCTATCAATTTTTACTTTTAATGCGACAGATTGCCGATTTTCATATGAATAAAAGTGGTTGTACACTTCAAAATGCGTTTCAAAATCAGTACCGTGCATTTCAGAAAGATAGTCGAAATGAAGGGCTTCATTGTGTTTTAATAGATCTGCAATTTTATAATAGCTCTCTGGTTTTGCCACTAGCGTTGGCACGTCTTTTGACAGCTTGTTTATATAAGCATCCTCTAAAACATGTGGTCCGAGTTGCTCTTTGATGACTTTTACGTAGGTGTCGAGGAATGGCTGATTAGGTGATGGTTTCTCTGGTTCAGCAGGTTCTTCTGCTGCATTTTTCGCATTTGCGGCGGCACGTGCTTTAGCTGCGGCTGCAGCTTTCGCTTTCGCGGCAGCGATCGCTTTTGCTTTTTCGTCGTCTCCCGCTCCGGCGGTTTCTGCGGCTTCTCCTCCGCCTGCGTCTCTGAGCGCTTTTGCTTTGGCAGCAGCGGCGGCCTTCGCTTTCGCGGCTGCAGCGGCTTTTGCTTTTGCGGCAGCTTTCGCTTTTTCATCTTCTCCCGCTTCTGCGGTTTCTGTTGTATCTGATTCGCCTGCATCTCTAAGCATTTTAGCTTTTGCAGCTGCGGCGGCCTTTGCTTTCGCGGCAGCGGCAGCTTTCGCCTTTGCGGCTGCGAGAGCTTTTTGCTTCGCGAGATCGTCTGTCTCTTCTAGAGAAGAGTCTGGTGTTGAAGCAGCGTCAGCCTCTTTTTCTGCCATACGCTGTTTAGCAAGCTCGAGTGCTTTTGCCTTTGCTTCTGCGGCTGCTTTTTTCTTTAACTCTTCTTTTGTGAGCTCAGGTTCTGAAGCAGGTTCCGAGTTTGCAGCCTCTTTTTCCGCCATACGCTGTTTAGCAAGTTCGAGTGCTTTTGCCTTCGCTTCTGCAGCTGCTTTTTTCTTCAGTTCTTCTTTTGTGAGCTCAGGTTCTGAAGCAGGTTCCGAGTTTGCAGCCTCTTTTTCTGCTTTACGCTGTTTGGCGAGTTCGAGCGCTTTTGCCTTTGCTTCTGCGGCTGCTTTCTTTTTCAACTCTTCTTTTGTGAGCTCAGGTTCTGAAGCAGGTTCCGGGTTTGCAGCCTCTTTTTCCGCTTTACGCTGTTTGGCGAGTTCGAGCGCTTTTGCCTTTGCTTCTGCGGCTGCTTTCTTTTTCTGTTCTTCTATTGATAACCCGTCATTTGTCGGATTTTGATCATCACGCTCTTTGGTCATTCACTCATCACCTTCTTGCCGGTCTTTGCTTCATAACGAATTTTTTCTTGAAGTTTATTGATGCCGTATATCAGTGCGGCTGGGTTTGGCGGACATCCTGGGATGTACACATCTACAGGAACGATCTGATCGACCCCTTTTACAACGGCATATGATTTTATGTAAGGACCGCCTGCTGTCGCGCATGATCCCATCGCGATCACCCATTTTGGTTCCGGCATCTGCTCATATAAGCGCTTAAGGACCGGCGCCATTTTTTTCGTTACTGTACCCGAAACGATCATGACATCCGATTGTCTTGGAGACGTACGGAATATACTTCCGAATCGGTCCAAATCATAATGTGAAGATCCTGTTCCCATCATTTCAATCGCACAGCATGCAAGCCCGAACGTAAGCGGCCACAGCGAATTACTGCGCGCCCACGCTTTCACTTGTTCGAGCGTGACCATAAATACGTTTCGATCCAGCTCAGCTCGTTCAGCTGCTGTCAGTTCCCAGTTTATGTCCATTTAAGCACCTTCTTTTTCCATGCGTATACGAGACCGAGCGTTAATAGAACGACGAAGATCGCCATCTCGATAAGTGCAAAGATTCCAAGTTTGTCATAGGCAACAGCCCATGGATATAAAAACACTGTCTCAACATCAAAAATAACGAACATGAGCGCAAACAAATAATAGCGGACGTTAAATTGAACCCAGCTTTGGTGAAAAGGTTCGATCCCGCTTTCGTAAGTGGTGTACTTTTCTTTCGACGGCTTGTAAGGACGCAGGAAACGGCCTGCTGTCAAAGCTACAGCCGGCAAAAGAATGCCTAACAAAAGGAATACGGCCACGATGAGGTAATTATTCTGATATAAATGATAATGCTCCATTCTGACTACCCCCATAAAAACTCAGAATTTTTCAAATTGTGAAACCGCTTTAATTATAACAAATTCCAAATTTTGTGTCGATGAAACCTATTTTGAATATATTCACTTTAAAAAGATTGTTACCTTATTTTTCTACAGAAAAGTTCACAATCCTGTAATTTCTAAATGGGTTTATTTAGAAAATAAGCAGTATGATTAAAGTGAAAAAGTAAGGGGGAAGTTATTATGAATTTATGGTGGATCGCATATTTTTTAATTGTTGTGATTTCAATAGGCGGCTTAGTGGGCACAATCTTGATTTCCCGCACACAGGATGAGAAATACAGCAGCTCTACAAAAGAAAACCTCGTACGGCTGACATCTATTTATGCGGTATTAATCGTCATTTCATTGATTGCACTTGCTCTTTATGTATATATGTAATACAAGCCTTTTTAAGGAGTGATTCTTATAAAAAAAGAAACCGAATTACAATGGGCCAGCGAGAAATACACGATAATGGCAAAGGGTTATGCTTTTTATAAGGATATTCAAGGAAAGATGCGGGACGCTGCGGCTGATGAGGATTATAGGGAGATTCAGCAGCTGATTGCAAAATACAAAAGTAATCCGTATCAGGTGAAAGCAATGGTAAATACACTTGAGCATGTCTGGGGTTATTTTAAAAAATCAGCGGAAGAAGAGGATAAAAAACACTTTTTTTCCTTACTGCATCAATTAAGTGCTTCTGAGATTGAAAAGATGGATGATATCCCTAATGAAATGATGCTCTTTCTTCACTATTTGCTTGAAAAATATCCATCAGACTACTTAAAGCAATCTACATTTATTAAAAAATAAGGATGTTCCCATCAATTGTGCGGGAACATCCTTTTGTTTATAAAAAATCAGAAAAAAAGAAAAAACCTGCATCTCTACAGGTTTTCTCCCCTTTCATCCTACGCTTTCATCGCTTCAATTGACAGTCTTAACTGCTCTTCAAACGCTTCAGCATGTTCGTGTTTTTGGTCTTCCGTCCAGCTCAATTTATCTGCCATACAGTTGATGACGCCTTCTTTCCATTTGTAGACCGTGTCGATATCAAAGTATAAAGCAGAGATACGGCGGATTAAAAAGTCGGAAGGTGTTGATGCCATTTCATAATCCAGTGCATATAGAAGTGATGCATATAAACTTCTAGGAATGTTATAAGCTTTGGCTTCTTCTCCTCGCTCTTTTAAGAATCCGTAAACGACATCAATGTTTGTTCCGTAACGCTGAACAAGCTCGCTTGCCTTCGCTTCTTCTAGCCCTAAGCCTATCCCTTCCTGCACTTTCGAACGGAAAAAGTCAGCAAAGTTTTCGCTGCCGCCCATTTTACCGCCGGACAACTCCATATGTTCTGTTCGGCAATCCGGGAATTTAGTATCATCCTCATCATTAAGCTGATCGCGAACAATATCCACTACTTTTTCAGCCATTTTACGGTATCCAGTAAGCTTCCCGCCTGCAATCGTCAGCAAGCCTGACGGCGAATGGAATACTTCATCCTTTCTCGAGATCTCAGAAGGACCTTTTTTCGGTTCATGGATCAGCGGTCGCAGACCAGACCATGATGATTCCACGTCATCACGTGTAATTTTTACATCTGGGAACATAAAGTGGATCGCATCCAGCACATAATTTAAATCTTCTTCTGTCATGCCAGGGTTCGCAAGGTCTCCCTTATAGTCCGTATCTGTTGTTCCTACATAGGTTTTTCCTGCTCTAGGAATCGCAAACGCCATACGGCCATCTTCTGTATCAAAATAAACAGCTTGCTTCAGCGGGAATTTTGACCCATCGATGACAAGGTGGATTCCTTTTGTATGGTGAATTTCTTTTCCCGTTTTCGAGCGGTCTTCCTCACGAAGCATGTCAACCCAAGGGCCTGTCGCATTGACGATCTTTTTCGCATAGATCTCATGTGTTTCACCTGTTAGCTGATCTTGAACTTTTGCTCCGATTACTTTTTTACCGTCGTAAATAAAGCCTGTAACTTTCGTGTAGTTAACAGCTGATGCACCGCGAGAAACAGCTTCTTTCATAATTTCAAGCGTTAGCCGGGCATCGTCTGTTTTGTACTCTACATAATAACCGCCGCCTAATAGTCCGCGCTTTTTCAGCAATGGCTCATGCTTCAGTGTATCTGAAGCTGAAAGCATTTTTCGGCGTTCTTTTCGTTTTACACCTGCTAAAAAGTCATATACTTTCAAACCGATTGAAGTTGAAAATTTACCGAATGTACCATTTTTATAGATCGGAAGAAGCATCCATTCAGGCGTTGTTACATGCGGTGCATTTTCATAAACAACCGCACGCTCTTTCCCTACTTCCGCTACGAGCTTGATTTCGAACTGTTTTAAATAGCGCAATCCGCCATGGACGAGTTTTGTTGAACGGCTGGACGTACCCGCAGCAAAATCCTGCATTTCCACAAGTCCTACTTTCATTCCGCGTGTTTGTGCATCTAATAAAATACCTGCACCCGTTACGCCGCCCCCGATTACAAGCAGATCGAGCTTTTTCTGCTTCAAATTCTGTATAGTCTCTTGTCTTTTATAGGTTGAAAATGCTGATGCCATTTTCTCTTCACTCCTTATCTATTTAAACCGTTGGGGTCAATTTGCTACATGTAGTTTTCCCGTAAATCTTAACAGCAAACAAAGAAAACCTGGCTGTTGGCTTCTGTCAGTCTTTGCCTGCGGACAAATTATTCCTTATTGACAGTACAAAAAAAGACCACAAGAACCCCGCATGTATTGTACGAGGTTTTGTGGTCTCTCCTGATCTCCAACCGGTCCGATATTAACTTGACTATAGTATAACGCAATATCAATCTTTTTCAAGTCATATACTTATTTTTGTTTTTTATAAGCACGAGTTGCTTCTACAGCGTTCTTCCAGCCGTTATAGAGGTCGTTGCGTTCCTCTTCTTCCATATTTACGTCGAAATCTTTGTCTACTTTCCACTTTTCTGCGATTTCGTTTCGATCTTCCCAGAAACCTACAGCTAGACCTGCTAAGTAAGCTGCTCCAAGTGCTGTCGTTTCGTTAATCTTAGGACGTTCAACCGGAACATCTAAGATATCGCTTTGGAACTGCATAAGGAAGTTATTCTTAACAGCCCCGCCATCTACACGCAATTTTTTAAGCTCGATGCCAGAATCGGCTTCCATCGCTGTCAGAACATCTTTTGTTTGATAAGCCAATGACTCCAGTGTCGCACGAATAAAATGTTCTTTTTCCGTTCCTCGCGTTAATCCAAAGATCGCACCACGGGCTTCTGAATCCCAGTAAGGTGTTCCTAATCCTACGAAAGCAGGAACAACGTATACACCATCAGTTGATGAAACGCGTTCTGCATACTGTTCACTGTCAGCTGCATTTTTCAGCATGCGAAGTCCGTCACGAAGCCACTGAATCGCAGAACCGGCTACAAAGATACTGCCCTCAAGCGCGTATTCTACTTTGCCATCGATTCCCCAAGCGATCGTCGTAAGCAATCCGTTTTTAGATGGAACTGCTTTTTCACCTGTGTTCATGAGCATGAAGCAGCCTGTTCCGTACGTGTTTTTCGCCATTCCTTTTTCATAGCAAGCTTGACCGAACAGTGCTGCCTGCTGGTCGCCGGCGATTCCTGAGATTGGAACATTTGTGTTGAAGAAATGATAGTCGATCGTTTCCCCATAAACTTCTGAAGACGATTTTACTTCTGGAAGCATCGATTTCGGTACTCCTAAAATCTCAAGCAATTCGTCATCCCATTTAAGGTCATAAATGTTATACATCAACGTTCGTGAAGCGTTTGAATAATCTGTAACGTGTGATTTACCGCCAGTCAGCTTCCATACGAGCCACGTATCGATCGTGCCGAATAACAGATCCCCTTTTTCCGCTTTTTCTCTTGCTCCTTCTACGTTATCCAGAATCCATTTTACTTTTGTTCCTGAAAAATAAGCATCGATCAGCAAGCCTGTTTTTTCGCGGAATTTATCATTGTGTCCTTGTTCTTTTAACTCTTCACAAATATCCATCGTCTGGCGGGATTGCCATACAATCGCATTATAGACTGGTTTTCCTGTGTTCTTATCCCACACTACAGTCGTTTCGCGCTGATTCGTAATTCCGATTGAAGCGATTTCTTTCGGGTCCGTATCTGTTTTGGAAAGGACTTCTGCCACAACGGCCAAGATCGTTCCCCAGATTTGTTGTGGATCGTGCTCTACCCAGCCTGGCTTCGGAAAATGCTGCGTAAATTCTTTTTGGGAGATTTCAACGACTTCTCCTGCTTTGTCAAATAGTATAGCTCTTGAACTTGTCGTTCCCTGGTCGAGTGCAATGATGTATTTTTTCTCCATACTAAAACCTCCTCGTGTATTTTAGTTTTCGATTTTATTTCCATGCGGAAGTGCATGTGTTCCTCTGTTTCCTAACATAAATGTAATTCCTAAAATTCCTAGTGAAACGATTGTCCAAATCCAAAAAAGATTTGTCACTTTTCCAGTAAATACAGCTTGGTAAAATAATGCGCCAAACACTCCGCCTAATACAGGGCCAACAACCGGAATCCATGAATACGTCCAGTTTGATCCGCCTTTTCCAGGTATCGGTAAAATAAAATGTGCTATTCTCGGGCCAAGGTCACGTGCCGGATTGATTGCATAACCTGTTGGTCCGCCAAGTGATAACCCAATCGCGACGACTAAAAATCCAACGATCAATGGGTTTAGTCCGTCTGTGAATTTATTCGCTCCGATTGATAAGATTCCTACTAACAAAACGGCTGTCCCGATAAATTCCGATAATAGATTAGAAAATGTATGCGGAATCGCTGGGTCAGTTGAAAAAACGCCAAGCTTTACCGCAGGATCATCGGTTGCTTTCCAATGAGGCAGGAAATGGAAGTAGACTACCATTCCGCCAAGCATTCCGCCAAGCATTTGTCCGATTATATATTTTGGAACGTCACTCCAGGCAAATTCACCAATTGCGGCAAGTCCAAGCGTAACTGCCGGATTAAGATGTGCACCACTAAACTTACCTACAGCATAAACAGCCATCGCAACGGCAAGTCCCCATGCAAGGGCGACGACAATCCATCCTCCGCCCTCAGCCTTTGATTTAGTCAAGGAAACGTTTGCAACAACGCCGCCACCAAATATGATCAAAATCATTGTTCCGATTAGTTCTCCCATGAATGCTGACATGACTTTTCCTCCTTATGCAGACGAAATATATTTTCGTAGTATAGTTTATTTTTGTAAACGTGTTCATAAAAACAGAAAGAGACCCAGCAAAAGACACCTATAGTTTTGCTATAAGTTACCTCTTGTGAATCTCCATGTTCTCCGTCACGTTTATGAACTTGTCTCCATTATACCAAGGATGTAAACGTTGTCAAATTATTTTAGGAGAACATTAAATCCAAAGCTGAGGATTTGATGTTGTGACTGCTTCAGCCCCGGCTTCAAGTGCTTCGGTAACATTTTCCACTGTTCGAATGAGTCCCCCCGCAATGACAGGAATACCCGCCTCTTTCCGCACCTCTTTTATTATTTCCGGCATGATGCCAGGCAAAACCTCTAAATAGTCTGGCTGTGCCCTTTCAATAACTTTATAGCTCGTCTCAAGTGCCAAAGAATCAAGTAAAAATAAGCGTTGTACCGCAATCATGTTCTTCTTTTTTGCACGGATAATACAATTGGAACGAGTCGAGATAATCCCTGCCGGTTTCATCTCCTGCGCCAAAAACTCGACCGCGTATTCATTCGCTTTTAATCCATTAATGAGATCCAGATGAACAAGTACTTTTTTTTCATGCTCGTTCGCCATCGAAATCATAAATTTCAGCTGGCTGATATGCGTATCCAAACAAACGATATATGTATATTTGCTTTTAAGCAGTTTTTCAAAATCCCGCATTTTTCTTGCTGCCGGGAGTATGGATTGGCCAAGAAAACTCATAATTTGTTCCTCCAATAGTGTGTTCGATGATTGAAAGAACACTTTTTATAGATTTCCCCACTAACATCATTTGTAAAACGCCTGTTTTACGACATTGTACAGTTTTCGCACTATGAGAATGATTTCGCGGCTGCCGAATAAGACTTTTGATAAAAAAGTTTGTAAAGTTGAACGAAAAAAGGAAAACTTGGCGGATGCCAAGTCTCATTATGGAATAAAACGCACTAAAGCAAAGATTTTTGGCAAAAAATTGTCTTGAAAACGTAGATCTGCTGGTGAATCATTGAATAATTGCTCATAAATAGGGAGCTTGGCGGGTGCCAAGCGTCATTTTGGAGAGTTGTTCGTCACTTGGAGCCATGAATCTCACGAGAAATCACAATAATCTCACGGGTTTTCCTGATAATCTCACGAAAAAGTACCATAATCTCACGGAGATGAGCCATATACTCCCGAGTCGACATCATTTGAGGAGATTCGAACTCCAACCACGCTCAACGACACGCTACAAAAACAAAAAAACCTCCAGCTCACGTTAAATGAGCAAGAGGGTTTTTCATATATGAGTTATTATCTTTTAGCAGCTACATCGATACGGTTAACCGCACGCTGTAGTGCAAGCTCTGCACGAAGTGAGTCTAGCTCATCTTGTTTGTTGCCTGCGAGACGCTGTTCGGCACGTTCTTTTGCTGCACGTGCACGATCCAGCTCGATGTCGCCAGCAACTTCAGCAGCTTCTGCTAAAATTGTAACTTTTTCAGGTCGCACTTCAATAAATCCACCGCTAACGGCCACGTATTGTGTTTTCCCGTCAACCTCGTGCACACGCACGGCGCTGATCGTTAAAGGAGCTACAAGAGGGATGTGACCTGGAAGAATTCCAAGTTCCCCACTTTTTGCTTTCGCGCTGACCATTTTCGCATTTCCTTCAAACACAGGACCATCAGGGGTTACTACGCTGACTTGAATGGTTTTCATCCAATCTTACCCCTTTCAGGCATTAGGCCAAAGTTTTTGCTTTTTCAAGAGCATCCTCAATAGAGCCTACGAGATGGAATGCTGATTCCGGAAGATCATCGTATTTTCCTTCAAGGATTTCTTTGAATCCACGAACTGTATCTTTAACAGGAACGTATGAACCTTTTTGTCCTGTAAATTGTTCTGCAACGTGGAAGTTTTGGGACAAGAAGAACTGGATACGGCGCGCACGGTGTACAACTAGCTTGTCATCTTCTGAAAGCTCGTCCATACCAAGGATCGCGATGATATCTTGAAGTTCTTTGTAGCGCTGTAAAGTAGCCTGTACTTTACGTGCTACTTCGTAATGCTCTTCTCCAACGATTTCAGGAGAAAGTGCACGAGAAGTTGATGCCAATGGATCTACCGCTGGATAGATACCCATAGCTGTTAATTTACGCTCAAGGTTTGTTGTTGCATCTAAGTGAGCAAACGCTGTAGCTGGAGCCGGATCCGTATAGTCATCGGCAGGTACATAGATGGCTTGGATAGATGTTACTGAACCTTTTTTCGTAGATGTGATACGTTCTTGAAGCTGACCCATTTCAGTTGCAAGTGTCGGCTGGTAACCTACCGCTGATGGCATACGGCCAAGAAGGGCAGATACTTCAGATCCTGCTTGCGTGAAACGGAAGATGTTATCTACGAAGAAAAGAACGTCTTGTCCTTCTTCATCACGGAAGAATTCAGCCATTGTCAAACCAGAAAGAGCGATACGTGCACGTGCTCCAGGAGGCTCGTTCATTTGTCCGAATACCATTGCCGTTTTTGCGATAACACCAGAGTCGCTCATCTCGTGGTAAAGGTCATTTCCTTCACGAGTACGTTCACCAACACCTGCGAATACGGAGATACCTCCGTGTTCTTGTGCGATGTTGTTAATTAGCTCCTGGATAAGAACGGTTTTACCTACACCCGCACCACCGAAAAGACCGATTTTTCCACCTTTTACGTAAGGAGCGATAAGATCAACTACCTTGATTCCTGTTTCAAGAATCTCAGTTTTTGTTGTTAATTCTTCAAAAGAAGGTGCTGAACGGTGAATCGGGTCGCGGCGAACATCTGCCGGTACTGCTTCACCAAGGTCAATGTGATCACCTGTTACGTTAAATACGCGGCCAAGTGTTGCACTTCCAACTGGTACAGAAATCGGTTTCCCAGTGTCTGTGATTTCCATCCCACGAACAAGACCATCCGTTGAATCCATTGCGATTGTACGAACCATGTTATCACCAAGGTGAAGTGCTACTTCTAGTGTTAAGTCAACACCCTCAGCGCTAACAGTTAAAGCGTTAAGCAATTCTGGAAGCTGGCCTTCAAACTTTACGTCAACGACCGGTCCAAGAATTTGAGTAATATAGCCTTTATTCATCGGTTTCCCTCCTATCTTACTTTGCACATGATGCACTTTAAGACTTTTTTTATTAAAGTCTATTCAAGTGCTGCTACACCGCCGACGATTTCCGTAATTTCCTGAGTGATGGCTGCCTGACGCTCACGGTTATACGAGAGGTTCAATTGGCCGATCAGTTCATTAGCGTTATCCGTTGCATTTCTCATCGCTGTCATACGAGAAGCATGCTCGGCTGCTTTAGCATCAAGTAAAGCACCATAGATCAAGCTTTCTGCATATTGAGGAAGAAGCACTTCGAGGATCTCATCCTCTGATGGTTCATACTCGTAAGAAGAACTTGATTTTTTTCCTGAAGCGACATCTGTTAACGGTAAAAGTTTCTTCTCCGTCAGATCGCTCTGAATGGCACTTACATAATGGTTGTAATACATGTAAAGTTCATCAAACGTACCGTCCGTATAAAGACCGACTGCCTTCGATGCGATCGCCTTAATTTCAGCAAAGGATGGCTGGTCTGCCACACCTGTAATACTGTCCAATATAGACATCTTACGGCTTTTGAAAAAGTTTACACCGACTTTACCGACTACGATCAATGCATACTCGTCAGGTGACTTGTGACGCTCTTGAATCGTACGGTAAACGTGACGCAAAATATTTGAGTTATAAGCTCCTGCCAATCCACGGTCAGCTGTAATGACGAAGTAACCCGTCTTTTTAACCGGCCGTGTTAAAAGCATGGAATGTTTAGCGTTGCTTCCAGATGCGATGCTGCTGACCACTTCCTGGATCTTGTTCACGTAAGGGCCAAATGCGCGTGCATTTTGCTCAGCTCGGTTTAGCTTAGCAGCTGAAACCATCTCCATCGCTTTTGTGATCTGCATGGTCTTTTTGGTTGAGTCCATGCGGGCTTTGATATCTTTTAATGCCATTCATTTTCCACCACCTTTTAGCGGAGGTTTAAAACTCGTGCTAACATTCCTGTCGTATTTCTGCGTTCACTTGTTTCTCCGGTTCTCATTTAGCGAACTAAATTCCGATCCTCGAAACTGCGTCGCCTTGAACTACTCCGACCTGTTAACCCAAGTTTTAAACAAACCTTATTATTAAGCTGGTTGCAGGGTACGGGTTTGCCGTACCTCTGCTTTTGGGTCTATTTATAAAAAATCTTACGCGAATGTCTTTTTGAATGCTTGAATTGCTACGTCTAGGCTGTCGTCTTCTGGAAGTTTACCTTTTGTCTTGATTGCATCAAGAACGTCTTTAGAGTTTGCTTCCATGTGTGCGTATAGAGCTTCTTCAAAGCGGCTTACATCTTCTACAGCTACATCATCGATGTAACCGCGAGTTAATGCAAACAAGATGGCAACTTGGTGCTCAACTTTTAGCGGCTTGTGAAGTCCTTGCTTAAGTACTTCAACAGTACGTGCACCACGGTTAAGTTTTGCTTGAGTTGCTTTATCAAGGTCAGAACCGAACTGAGCAAATGCTTCAAGCTCACGGTATGAAGCAAGATCCAGACGAAGTGTACCAGATACTTTACTCATCGCTTTAATTTGCGCTGCTCCCCCTACACGAGATACGGAGATACCTGCGTTAATCGCCGGACGAACACCGGAGAAGAACAAGTCAGATTGTAAGAAAATCTGTCCGTCTGTGATCGAGATAACGTTTGTTGGGATATAAGCAGATACGTCAGATGCTTGCGTTTCGATAAACGGAAGCGCAGTGATTGATCCGCCGCCTAGCTCGTCATTCAACTTCGCTGCACGCTCTAATAGGCGTGAGTGAAGGTAGAAAACGTCCCCTGGATAAGCTTCGCGGCCTGGAGGACGGCGAAGCAGCAATGAAAGTTCACGGTATGCAGCAGCTTGCTTAGAAAGATCATCATAAATGATCAATACGTGCTTGCCATCCCACATGAACTCTTCAGCCATAGATACCCCAGCATATGGAGCAAGGAACAACATTGGTGCAGGCTGTGAAGCAGATGCTGATACAACGATTGTGTAATCAAGCGCTCCGTGTGAACGAAGTGTTTCTACAACGCCCGCAACTGTTGATTCTTTTTGTCCGATCGCTACATAGATACAGATCATATCTTGATCTTTTTGGTTAAGGATCGTATCGATCGCTACAGCTGTTTTACCTGTTTGACGGTCACCGATGATAAGCTCACGTTGTCCGCGTCCGATTGGCACAAGAGCGTCAATCGCTTTAATACCTGTTTGCAAAGGCTCATGAACGGATTTACGCGCCATTACGCCTGGTGCTTTTTGTTCGATCGGGCGAGTCTTAGTAGTTGCAATTGGACCTTTGCCATCGATAGGCTGTCCAAGAGGGTTAACTACACGGCCAAGAAGCTCTTCACCTACAGGAACTTCCATGATGCGTCCTGTACGTTTTACTTCGTCACCTTCACGAATTTCTTGGTAAGGCCCAAGAATGATGATACCTACGTTGTTTTCTTCAAGGTTTTGGGCCATACCCATAACACCGTTAGAGAATTCAACTAGCTCACCAGCCATAACGTTATCTAATCCATGGGCACGGGCAATACCGTCACCGACCTGGATAACTGTACCCACATCATTAACTTCGATCTCAGATTGATAGTTCTCAATCTGTTTTTTTATTAAAGCACTGATTTCTTCAGCTTTAATGCTCATGAATTTCACCCCTATCCTTCTAGCTTCCGTGCGAAGCTAATTGACGTTCCATTCGATTCAACTTTCCGCTGATACTGCCGTCAAAAATACGGTTACCAATACGGATCTTAACGCCTCCAACTAGTGAAGGGTCAACAATATTATTAATGCGCAATGCTCTTTTACCGACTTTCGCAGCAAAGGTTTGCTCCATTTTTTGCAGTTCATCGTCTGTTAAAGGACGAACAGAGTAAACTTGTGCGTCGGCGATGCCTTGTGCCTCATTTGCTAATTCAATGAACTGTGCCGCCATTTCTGTGATAAACAGGTAACGGTTGCGATCTACCATTAGGAAGATCGTGTTCATTACTGGTGTTGAAAGTTCAGCCCCAATGCTCTCTTTGATCAATTCTTTCTTTTGACCCTTCGTAACTTTAGGGTGAGATAAGACTTTCTGAAGGTCTTTGTTGCTCTCTAAAACATGTTTCACAACACGAAGTTCTGCCACAGTTTCTTCAAGTTTCGCAACTCCAGCCACTTCATAAAGTGCTAATGCATAACGTTTTGCTACGATTACTTTATCTTTGCTCATCGAGACTCGCCTACCTCTTGAAGGTATTCGTTAATGAGCTTCTCTTGACTGCTTTCATCAAGTTCTTTTGCAATCACTTTAGAAGCGATCTTAACGGATAAAGCAGCAACTTCTTGACGAAGTGTAGCAACCGCTTTTTCTTTTTCAGAGGCAATCTCAGCTAATGCACTTTCCTTCACACGCTCAGATTCTTCACGGGATGCTTTAATGATAGCTTCACCTTGAACTTCGCCTTGTTTTTTCGCATTATCGATAATAGCCTTTGCTTCTTCGCGTGCCTTTTTCAACTCTTCAACTTGCTCTTCAAGATAGCGTTTTGCTTCTTTACGAGAGTTTTCAGCCGCATCAATCTCACTGCTGATATGTGATTGGCGCTCCTTCATGATCCCCATCAACGGGCCCCAAGCGAATTTGCGCAACAATACTAATAGGATTAAAAATGCAGCCAACTGGTAAACGATATCACCTGTGTTCAAGGCTGGGTGTTCACCTGCAGCAGCACCTAGAATTAAGAATTGCACAGCATTTCCTCCTTTCAGTCGTCATACATAAGGAATGGCGAAGGGTAGTCCCATACACGGAAACTTGCTTCGCCATTATAGAAATCATAATAAACAATGCTTGTTATGATTATTTAGATCCAAGTGCGATAAACGCAATAACTACACCGATGATTGGAAGTGCTTCAACTAACGCAACCCCGATGAACATTGTTGTTTGAAGAGTACCACGTAATTCTGGTTGACGAGCGATCCCCTCAACTGTACGACCTACGATTAAACCGTTACCGATACCAGCACCAAGTGCCGCTAGACCTACCGCGATTGCAGCTGCAATAAGATTCATGATAAAATTTCTCCCTTCTGATTCCCCAAAAAATTTTTATGAAAATTCGCTTCTATATAGAAGCTTGATATTTCCCAAGATTAGTGATCGTGGCTCACTTTGTGTGCCAGGTAAACCATTGTCAGCATCGTAAAGATAAATGCCTGGATTGCTCCTACGAAAACGGAGAAACCTTGCCAAACGATCAATGGGAAAATCCCAAGAACGCCTGCAAAAATACCGATTTTCGTTAATCCTACTAAAAGTGATAAAAGCATCTCACCTGCGAATATGTTTCCGTAAAGACGAAGACCAAGCGTTAATGTGTTCGCAAATTCTTCAATGATCTTTAGCGGGAACAAGAACTTCATTGGTTTGAAGTACTCTGCTCCATATTCTTTGAATCCCTTCATCTTTACACCGTAATAGTGTGAAAGCACCACTACCATAACTGCTAGAGTTAATGTAATAGTCGGGTCTGCAGTAGGTGATTTCCACCATAAGTTTCCATCCACAGCTACTGCAAAAGGTAATCCCAGCATGTTGGCGACAAAAATATACATAATAAGTGTAAGTCCTAAAGCAAGAAAACGTCCGCCAGTTTGCCAGTCCATTGTGCTATTGATGATTCCTTTTACGAAATCGACTACCCATTCAAGGAAGTTTTGCATTCCACCTGGTCGCATTGACAAAGTTCGAGTAGCCAGTACCGCAATAAGGAAAACAATAACGGATGAAACTGTGATCATCAGTACGTTAGACATGTTAAATGTCAAACCGAGAAATTCTTTTGTAACTGCACCATGTTCCATCTATGTTCACCTCTTTTCCTTTGGAGTACGTATAGCAATAGTTAGTGAATCTATTAACATGATAATGTAGATTGAGACCAATCCAACTACCACACTTAATAAATGAAAATGTTCTGGGTATTTCATCGCGATGAGCACCGCTAACCCAGCGAGCATGAGTCTGGAAAGTGAACCGAGCGTCTTCACTTTTCTTTTTTGGATAACGGCTTGTCCAAGTCGTTCGATTTTTGCATACATACTCCATAAATTATAGAGGCTGAACACAGTCCCGAGAGCTAGTCCTAAAAATATCGACTTATAGGGCGTTACCGCATAACCGAGGAAAAAAATTGAGAGTACATATAGCGTGTACTTTATGTATCTAAAGAAAACTGATTTGTACTCATTCATCATTGCCCGTCCCCTGAAAACTTCGATATTAAGCGGATCATTCCGAAAACACCTGTTCCAAGACCTAGAAACAACCCGATGATAAGGAAAAGTGGAGTCGTACCAACGGCTTCATCCAGCCATTTTCCTCCAAAAAGTCCAATTAAAATACAACCAACAAGCTGAGAAAGAATGCCAGTCATTAAAGCCATTGCTTTATAAGGGCGTTTCCCGTTGCTCATAAGGCGGACTCCTTCCATTTCGGAAATAGGTAATATTTTCATCAAGAAAATTTATGCAAAACCCTTGAAATGACAAGAATGTAAACCTTACCATATTCCCTTTGTAAGAATACAATAGTGACATTTCTATGTCAACGACTTACGGGACGGTTTATTAAATAAATTGTGGAAATTTTGTGGCTTGTTTTATTTGTTTATTATTCACTTTGTTTACTATCTTCTTACATCTTTTGCTTCTATCTGAATAAATAAACCTATTTGATAAATACTTACATTAAATATATGGAAGGAGCTTAATTATAATGAAGCAGAAGGCAACCATTTTTATGATTATTTTTGCTCTTTTTTTATCAGTTGGCTGTATGAAAAAAGAAGAAAAGAAAACTTCAATGCCTAAAAGAGAAAATATGGGTACGTACGATGCCCAAAACAGAAATACACCATTGAACGTCGACACGAATTTGAGCAGAAAAGATTATGCCAAGTGGGGCAAGCTTGCGCTGGAGGAAACGAAAAAGGAATATCCGAACAGCCGTATCAGTGATTATCAGTACGACGTGCGCCGTATCGCTCCTGATGGAACAATCACCGACTGGTTCGATTTCACCGTTTATCAAGAGAATAGGAAGCATCTCGTTAAAGTCGGAGTTATGCATACAAAAGACAAGCTAATGGATTATAAGTTCGAGGAAAGAAGCTAAATAAGAAAAAGAGCGCTAGTTCATGGTATGGAACTAGGGCTTTTTGCATTTTTATTGAGTAGCGAACTCGATTTTGGGATGTAAACTGTCACTTGATCGGGAATTCCACACTTTTGATATATAATCCCAGACTTTTTACTTATCATCCCAGACTTATTTGGGATGATCCCACACTTTTTCTCCGGAATTCCACACTTTTAACGAATAAACCCGCGAGCCTTCAATTTTCGACAACCCTTCACTGCCTCATAAAAAAATCCCCCAGAATTCATCTGAGGGATTTTAACATTGTTTTATTTCGTTCCGAACAATCGGTCACCTGCGTCACCTAAGCCAGGAACGATGTATCCGTGGTCGTTTAATTTTTCGTCTAATGCTGCTAAGAAGATATCAACATCCGGGTGCTCTTCTTGAATGACTTTTACACCTTCTGGAGCTGCAACTAAGCACATGAGCTTAATGTTTTTAGCGCCGCGGTTTTTAATAGATGTGATCGCTGCTGAGGCAGATCCGCCTGTTGCCAGCATTGGATCGATGACGATGAAGTCGCGCTCTTCCACATCTGTTGGAAGCTTTACGTAATATTCAATCGGTGTTAATGTCTCAGGGTCGCGGTATAAACCAACATGTCCAACTTTTGCAGCCGGGATCAATTTAAGGATACCATCAACCATGCCAAGACCCGCTCTAAGGATCGGTACTAGCCCTAGTTTTTTTCCGGCGATTGTTTTCATTGTTGCTTCAGCTACTGGCGTCTTTACGGTTACTTCCTGTAGTGGAAGGTCACGTGTAATCTCAAATGCCATCAGCCCCGCTACTTCGTCTACAAGCTCGCGAAATTCTTTTGTACCCGTGCGTTCGTCTCGAATGTATGTTAACTTATGCTGAATTAACGGGTGGTCCAGGACGTATACATTACTCATGTTAAAGCACCTCTCCTTTATGTAACTTTATTCTTTTCGTTCATTTCTAAAAGCATCTCTAGAATTGTACAGAAAATCCTCATTCACTTCAAGCGAAATCAAGATAATATCAATAAAGGTTTTGACTCCAAATTTTTCATATTTACTATTCCCGTTTTTAACGGATGAAACTACCAAAAGTGATTTGTATCGGTTTCCTGTTTTACGGTACGTATTTTTTATCCTGTTACAAGATTGCTCATAGAAAATAGGTTTTTGCTCGTAGAATCTGGTTTTTGCTCATAGAAATTGGGTTTTTACTCATAGAATCTGGTTTTTGCTCATAGATCTTTGACTCTCACTCATAGGAACAAATCATTAAGATACTGAAAAGCAGAAATCTTGTTTCCCCTCATAAATCGCGCTTGTTTACCATTAGAAGTAGTAATAGAACAGATTCCCATCGCGAATTTCACCTTTTTTCATTTTTATATTAAGTTTTACCTTATATTTTGTACTGTTTTATAAAATCAGAACACAAAAATGGGACTGTCCCAAGTGTCAGATCAACTGACTAGTGACAGCCCCTAGCTTTTTTGCTTTTAGCGAATTAGGATTGGCTTATTCGTTTTTCCCGCTCCACCTGAAAAATTTTGATGCGAGGAAAATGGATACGACAGATATCCCGAGTAGAACTAAAGCTGAAGTCTGATGCTCCCAGATGGGACCAGTGTTCCATGACGCCCTCATCAGATCAATCACGTAATAAAGAGGCAATATCTTTGCGACATATTGCAGCACATTCGGCATAGCATCCAGCGGAAACGTAGCACCTGACAAAAACAGCATTAAATTTAAAAATAACGAACTAATCGCAGCTGCCGTTTGGGTATTTTTCGCTAGAGAAGTAATAAACAAGGCAAACGGAAAAAAAGCTGCTACAGCTAAAACAAGAGCAATCAACGTACTGCCTAAATAACGGGGTGCATGCAAATCTAACATCAAACTTCCAAAAACGATCAATACAACCGCAGATAGAGAGAAAATTACCGTGCCTTGTACCGTATGGGCAAATAATATTTTCCAAGGTGCTATCGGTGTAGATTGATACCTTCTCAGAACACCTGTCTCACGATAACCGGTCAGTACCGTTCCTAATGTAAAAAAGGCTGTCGTAACAATATTCACACCGATCCAAGAAGGAACAAAATAGCTTGCAAAAGTCATATTTCCATAATCTTGGTTGCCAAACATCGAACCAAACAGCCAAATCATGAGAACAGGAAATAAAAAAGTCCAAAATACCTGTACTTTTTCACGAAAGAACATTTTCGTTTCGAGAATTGTTAAACGCCATAAAGCCGTCATGCCGTTTGACCTCCTTCCAAATAATGAACGAACAGATCATCCAGCGTACCCCGTTCAAATTTAAAGTCCGAGATATGATAATGTCCTTCTTCTGCTTCTTTAAAAAGAAGATATGAACAGCTTTGAAGATTTTCTGCGTAAACTTTGATCGTATCTGATAGTTCATCATGTTCGACTTTCATGATATCCGGCATCGCTTTTAAAATTTCAACCGGAAAATCAGGACTGCGAAAGCTTACATATTGGGAGGAAATGTCTTCTACTAAACGATTCGGTTCATCCAGGGCACGAAGCTCTCCGTTGTAGATCATCGCTACTCGGTCGCAGAGTTTCTCTGCTTCTTCCATGTAATGAGTCGTTACGACAATGGTCGTTCCTTCATCACGCAGTGAGCGAATAATACTCCACATCTCCCTTCTTGCATGAGGATCGAGTCCCATACTCGGTTCATCTAAAAAAAGGATATCCGGCTTATGTAAAGTCGCAAGGGCTAATGTTACTCGCTGTTTCCATCCACCTGATAAGTCATCAAAATACTTGTTCATTTTTTCTTCGAGACCTAATAGTTTGATGATCTGATTGTTCGTATTATTTTGATCATAAATCGAGCCAAAAAGCTGTATCGCTTCTTTTACCTTCATCTTTTTCTGAATCGATGTTGCCTGAAATTGAACACCGATTCTGTTGTTTAATTTTTTTCGTTCCTTTTCTGGATTCATTCCTAGAACTAAAACTTCTCCTTCGTCTTTTTTACGGAGACCTTCTAGTATTTCAATCGTGGTTGTTTTTCCTGCACCATTCGGCCCGATAATGCCGAATATTTCACCCTTTTTAACGGAAAATGAAAGATTGTTTACAGCCTTTGTCGACCCGTACCTTTTACTTAAATTGTTAACCGAAATAACTTCTTCCACGTTCACCACTCTCCTTACCATAATCTTTCAATATTTATTCAGAATTTTCCTTTTTATTATCTTCTTAATAAATCCGTCATTACTCTGATTTAAAAGAGGGTGAATCCCTTTTATTTACAGTGATTGAACCCTAGTTTTATACAAATCTTCCACGAACGGTATAGAAGTGAAATAATTAAACGGTTTAAATAAATTTTTCTAGAAAGGGTGTAAAGGTGAATACACTAAAAAACAACAAAGAATATTTCAATGAAATTCACTTTTTAAGAGCATTTGCGTGTATCGGTGTACTTTTTGTGCACATTTCAGCCACCTATTTCACTCAAGCTGGAGAAGTATTCAATTCGTTTACGTACTTTTTTAATCAGATCGGCCGTTTCGGAACACCGACATTTGCAGTCATTAGTGGCTTTTTGCTTTTTAATCAAGTGAATAAAAGAGGGTTTAAATTTAAGAAATTTGTGGTTTCCCGGACAACGAAAATTATCATGCCATTTGTGGTCTGGAGTATTTTTTATCAATTCGTAACTGTATTTCTTTTAGGTGGAAAGCTTCCAGAGGATTCTAAGGTTCTATTGTACAACTTCACAATGGGTGAATCTTTTTACCATCTCTATTTTATGGCGATTGTTGTTCAATTTTATTTACTATTTCCGCTCCTGCAGTTCATACGAAACGGTTTTGGCTGGTGGATTGGTTTAATCGTATCTGCAGCGGTCAGTCTTTACTTTTCAAACGTAACGGAGATTCCTTTTTTTACAGGTATTCTTGAAAAAGTCATTATCGATAAGGTATTTCTATTACATTGGATTTTTTACTTTGTATTTGGCGGGTTCATGGCTTATTATTGGAAGCCGATCTCTGCTTGGTCTAAAAAATATTCGCATGTATTAGCTCTATCCGTTGTAGCTATTTATGTAGGAGCAGTAGTTGAATATAAAATGATTGGATCAATTTCATCACAAAGAGAAACGAATTTGATCAACATTCCTTTATTAAGCTTTGCAACGATTGGCTTATATTATTATTTAGCAAAGGTTGACTGGGTAAAAAGCTCTCTCCAAACAATCGGGCAGTTTTCTATGGGAATTTATTTAATTCATCCTTTTACCTTAATCATGCTGAAAAAAGTTCTTCCTGCTGACGTTTGGCAGACCGAGATGATGCCGATTATGTTCTTCGTCGTCTTATTCGGCACACTCGCATTTGTAAAACTCATCCAGCAGCTGCCTAATCATCAATATATCATTCCGATTCCTGCTAAAAGAAAGAGCAATAACCAAACGGATATACAAAGAAAACCAGTTTCTGCTTAGAAACTGGTTTTCTTACTTCTATTTTATTCGTAAAGCTTATATTTACCTGCTAGTTGTTCTACTCGTGCTTCTGCTTCTTTTAGTACGGTTTCATCTTCCACGTTTTTCAGTACTGAAGCCATGATTGATGCGATTTCATCCATATCTTCTTCTACAAATCCGCGTGATGTAACAGCCGCTGTTCCGATACGGATTCCGCTTGTTACAAAAGGGCTTTCTTTATCGAATGGAATCGTGTTTTTGTTTACTGTGATTCCGATATCATCCAAGGCTTTTTCAGCCACTTTCCCTGTTAACGCAAGCTCGCTCACGTTGATCAGGATCAGATGGTTGTCCGTTCCGTCAGAAACAAGTGTCAGTCCTTCTTTTTTCAAAGAATCTGCAAGACGTTTTGCGTTTTTCACGATTTGTTCTGCATATTGTTTAAACTCATCTGTTAACACTTCACCGAACGATACCGCTTTTGCAGCGATCACGTGCATTAATGGTCCGCCTTGGATTCCTGGGAAAATCGACTTGTCGATTTTCTTCGCGTACTCTTCTTTACATAAAATCATACCGCCGCGAGGTCCGCGAAGTGTTTTATGCGTTGTTGTTGTAACAAAGTCTGCATATGGCACTGGGTTTTGGTGAAGGCCAGCTGCAACAAGTCCTGCGATATGAGCCATATCTACCATCAGGTAAGCTTCAACTTCATCTGCAATTTCACGGAATTTCGCGAAATCGATCGCACGCGGATATGCACTTGCACCTGCAACGATCATTTTAGGACGATGCTCAAGCGCTTTTTGGCGAACATCTTCATAATCAATTACGTTCTTTTCTTTATCAACACCGTATTCAACAAAGTTGTATTGAACACCGGAAAAGTTTACTGCACTACCGTGAGTTAAGTGGCCGCCGTGAGAAAGATTCATCCCAAGAACAGTATCACCCGGTTCTAAAACTGTGAAGTAAACGGCCATGTTTGCTTGTGCACCTGAGTGCGGCTGAACGTTCACATGATCCGCACCGAAAATTTCTTTCGCACGGTCTCTTGCAAGGTTCTCTGTCACATCGACATGTTCACAGCCGCCATAGTAGCGGCGTCCCGGATACCCTTCTGCGTATTTATTCGTTAATACGGAGCCTTGAGCTTCCATTACGGCTTGGCTTACAAAGTTTTCAGAAGCAATTAATTCTATTTTCGTACGCTGGCGATGCAGTTCGTCCATGATGGATTGATAAACTTCTTGATCAGCTGATTGTAAATGTTTCATTTTTCGCTTCCCCCTCACCTTATGTCAAAAGTTATTTTGATAGTAACATACCTTCTCTATATTACACATTTCTGCTTCAACTTGTAAGGGTTTTGCGACATCTTTCATAAACGTTTGAAAATTCATTTATTTGTATACGTTTTCCGTGATATGATGGACTAAACAGAGAGAAGAAGATTGTAAAGGGGTGTCATACATCATGATGAAAAAGTGGTTTGGAGCGAGCCTCCTAATTTTAGTACTAGCCTTAACAGGTTGCAGTGAGGATAAAGCAAAAACAGAAGAAAAACCGAAGTCTGAGCAAAAAGAAAAAAACACAGTCGCTGAAGATATGGCAAAACAGCAGGCAAAAGTCATCAAGCACATGAAAGATACTGCGGTAGAGCTAGATCCAAAAGCATTAGAAGCCGATTCGAATGCCTATGACAAAAAAATTATTAAAGCAACAGGTAAAGTGAATTCAGAAGCCCAAAAAATGGGCGGCAGCTTTGAGTTCAAAGTTGGCGAAACGAAATACAAGGTTATGAATTTTACGATGGACTCATCCATTGCCCAAGGTGCTGAAATTACCATCTACGGCAATGTAAAAGATGGAAAAGATCCTAAAACTGGCTTAACTACCTTAAATGCTACTTATGTAGAATAGAAAAGAGCGGATTATTGTCCGCTCTCTTTTTTGTGCTTATTTTGAAATTCATTCAATCCCTTATAATTGGGCTTTAGTGCCTGTGATAACGCCTGGTACAGCCGGAATAATTCTTGGTAGACTTCCCTATTCTCCTTATTCGGCTGAATGGTTTCATATTGCTTTGTCTCTTCCTTCACCTCGTGCAGCTGGCTCGTTAATCCAACAGCATATCTTCCCAATAAGACAGCCCCAAGGCAAGAACTTTCCGTATTTTCCGGAATCGAAACTTCTTTTTGAAAAACATCAGCCAGAATCTGCTTCCATATCGCTGACTGTGTGAACCCGCCCGTGGCAAAAATTTTGATTTCAGCTTCTGCAGCTGTTTGTGTTTTCACTAGATTGTATACATCAAAAAGGTTCAGAATCGTCCCTTCCAGCACCGCCCGCAAGAGATCATCTTTTTCGTGGCGCAATGTCAGGCCAATAAAGGATCCTTTCGCCTGCGCATCCCATAATGGGGCACGCTCACCTGTTAAGTGCGGCAAAAACAGCAGTCCTTCTGCACCGGCTGGAGATTTTTCTGCTAACTTTGATAACATTTCATACGAGTCTTTCTCGTTTTTCTTTTCTTCCAGCAAATCATGTACCCACTGAAACGCAAGCCCTCCATTGTTGACCGGACCGCCTGATACCCAATGGTTTTCCGTAAGCGGGTAGCAGAACGTTCTTCCTTCAGGATCTAAAATGGGTTCAGGTGTTGTCGTTCGAATCGCACCGCTTGTTCCGATTGTAACCGCAACATCCCCAGGCGAAATGGCTCCTACTCCTAGGTTTGACAGCGGGCCATCAGTAGATCCGATCACCACTTTTACCTCTGGACCCAGTCCGCACCCCTTTCCGATCTCCTCAGATAAGGATTCCCAATAATACGTAGCCGGCTTGATCTCAGGCAATTTTTCTATCGTTACGTTTGCCATATTCATTAACTTTTCATCCCACTGCAGGCTCGTTAAATTCCAAAGTCCAGTTGCTGCTGCAGATGCATAATCCGTCTTCCAATCGCCAAACCAGCGGAAAAGTATGTAATCTTTAATCCCAACAAATTTTGCCGCTTTTTGAAAAATGTCAGGAGATTCATGTTTCAGCCACATTAATTTAAATAGCGGGGTCATCGGATGCACTGGCACACCCGTGCAAGTATAAATATCATCTGCCAGGCCATTCTCTTTCGCTTCCATCACAAAAGGCTCACTTCGCGTATCCGCCCATGTGAAGCTGTTTGTTAATGGGGCACCATTATCATCCACCGCGATCAATGTATGCATCGCCGTACTAAAAGATAGAAACCCGATCCGGTCTGCTTTATCTCCGCTCTTTTTTACCGTTTCTTTTAAGGAATGAACAACTGCCTCATAAATTTCGTCAGGGTTCTGCTCAGCTGCTCCCGGCTCTTCTGCCAATAAAGGATAACTTTTTGAATGATAGGCTGTGACCTCCCCAGATTCATCAAAAAGAACAACCTTTGCACTTGTTGTTCCGATATCGATTCCGATTGCATAATCTTTCAAAATGTAAATCTCCCTTCCAAGCCAAACAGCGGAATAGTCATATCTCCTGCTCTTCTCTATTCTTTCTCATTTATGCTACTAAGAATCCTACCATAAAATCATCAGCACTTCTCAATTTTAGGGTATCCCCTTATCGTGATTATCCTGTATGCTAAGGATAGAAAAATATCCCAAATGATTGGAGTTGCGTCCATATGACGGCTATTCAGATTCGTCCTGCTGTTCTTGAAGATCTCGTCCCTTTGCGAAAATTGATGTTCTCGTACATCGTTGATTTTTATAAAAGTAAAAAACCTGAAAGTGATAAGGTCGAGGAACTGATTCAGCATCTTCTTGATCACCACACTGATGGAAAGCAGTTTGTGGCGGAAACAGAAGATGGCACATTAGCCGGGTTTGCCACTCTGTATTATTCCTTCAGCACAACACGTGTAAAAAAAATAGCAATTTTGAACGATCTTTTCGTAGATTCATCTTTTCGCGGCGCTGGTTTGGGTGAGGAGCTGTTTCAGTATGTGCTGGCATACACAAAAAAAGAAGGTTTTGCTTATATGTCATGGCAAACGGCAGCAGATAATAAGCCAGCTCAGGCACTTTACAGCAAAATGGGCGGTAAAAACATCAATCACGAGTGGATTCATTATGAAATTGAACATAATTAGTGAGCTTGGCAGCTGCCAAGCCTCTTTTTTAGGAGTGATCGATCGTCTTGGATCAATAATCTCGCGAAAAAACAGCATAATTGCACGAAAAATTTGTAATACTCGCGAGAAGACTTCGTTCACCATATTTCGACATCTACACTGCTCTCACAAAAACAAAAAGCCCTCACTAGGAGGGCTATCCACTTCAAATGTTAAAAACAACGGATGTCTTCTTTGCTCGGATAGACAGCTCGTTCGCCGCCGATCAGCTTCGGGCGGGTTTTGGCCAGCGTTACATGGGCTTCGCCGACTTTCTTCACTTCGCTTCTCACAGGCACGGCAACATGCTTGAGGTGCATACCGATAAAGGTGTCACCGATGTCTATGCCTGCGTCCGCTTTTATATATTCAACGATTACGGGCTCATTCATATGGTGAAAGGCGTGTGTAGCCAGAGCACCGCCTGCCGAACGAGCGGGAACAACCCGAACCTCATCATAGCCTCTTTTATCTGCTTCCTCACGCTCCATGACAAGAGCACGGTTTAAATGTTCACAGCATTGAACGGCTAACGCAACACCCGTTTCTTCCTGGAATGCTAGTATACCTTGGTATAGTGCGCCTGCTGTGTCCATTGTGCCTGACGTACCAATTCGTTCTCCAATTACTTCGCTCGTACTTGCACCTACCACTAATAATTGTGAAGATTTTAACTGTGCTTGCTTTTGCAGATCATGCAAAACACTCAGGACTTGGTCTTGAATTTGTTGGAGCTCATCGCTCATTTGTGGTCTTCCTTTCGTTTTTGGGTCAAAGGTTATTGACCTTCATATTGAGAGATTTTGTCCACTCGGCGACCGTGGCGTCCGCCTTCATATTCAGTTGTCAGCCACACTTTTGCAATTTCCAAAGCGAGACCTGGACCGATGACACGTTCACCCATGGCGAGCACGTTGCTGTCGTTATGCTGTCTTGTTACCTTTGCACTGAACAGATCATGAACAAGTGCGCAGCGGATGCCTTTAACTTTGTTTGCTGCAATACTCATTCCAATTCCCGTTCCGCAAATTAAGATTCCGCGATCCGCTTCACCGTTTGCTACTTTTTCTGCTACAGGAATGGCATAATCGGGATAATCGACAGATGTACTGCATTCACAGCCAACATCTTCTACTTCCATGCCAAGTTCTTCAATCATCGTTATAATTTCTTTG
The DNA here is from genome assembly GCF_031457135.1 of Fictibacillus barbaricus. Classification (GTDB taxonomy): domain Bacteria; phylum Bacillota; class Bacilli; order Bacillales; family Fictibacillaceae; genus Fictibacillus; species Fictibacillus barbaricus_A. Next base: position 691,254 of record NZ_JAVDWA010000003.1, read on the forward strand.
CGTAATCCGACTCCAGCGTGATCTGAACCTATTGCTACTTTCATGCTGAATAGCACCTGCTCTCTCATCTTTTTTCCATTATATGCTGTCTAGATTGCCTATTCAATGTCCTTGCTCACCTATTTAGGACAACCTCATTCGATTATGATTCACTCATGAGTCATATCGTCTTTTTTCACTAATTTTTCAATAAGCGCTTCAATTTCGTCTCTTGTTTCTTTATAAATATCCAATGGCCCGCCAAAAGGATCCATGATGTCCAGTGATGGGACTGTGCTCTCAAGTGCCATTCGTCTTTCAACGAGCGGTCTGACGGCTTCAGCAAACGCTTGTTTCACGTCTTCACTCTCTGAATCTTTTCCCATATATTCAAGCTTAAGCATCTCAATCTCAGTATACAGCTGATAAATCTCTTCAATCTTCTGCTTTTCATCATCGCTAAGAACGTATTCTTTTAATGTATAAGTCTTATTTACCGCATCTGGCCATTTCCCAACAAGCGCATGCTTATGATTCTCTGTCATCGTTAAAATCAAATCTGCCCAGCTGATTAAAAAATCAGAGACACCTTGGGACTGATGGGTTTCTTTAATTTTTCTCTCTTTTAGTGCGTGAGAAGCGTTTGAGCTCATTACCGCGCCATTCCCCGCGTACACACCAGCTGATTTTACATGAAACTTCCCTCTGCCTTTTTCACGCAAAAGAGCTTCTGCCATCGGACTTCGGCATGTATTCCCAGTACAGACAAATAACACATTCATGGGGTGTCACCTCATATTCTAACTTTCCCTATTTTTATGAATAAAAACGGGTATCGTAACTCTAGTATAGTAAAAACAAATCGCCTGAAACCACTATTTTTAAAGAAAACTTGTCTGACACAAAAAATTTTTCGTCAGACTTATTTGCACTTATACTTAGGACTTAAACTTGTCACTGCAACGATATTCAGCATGGAGACAAGTTATCCTTTCTAAAAGTGTTAAAAAGGCAAAAGAATTTTCATACCGAAAGCAAGCAATATGCAGCCACCGAGCGCTTCGCTATACGAACCGATCCACTTTTGGACTTTTCTTCCCATCATCAGTCCTAGCCATGTCAACAGCATGCTCATGAACCCAAACATAAAGATCGTGACCCAGGTTTTCGCTCCGTATATCCCTAAACTAAGGCCGACTGAAAAACTGTCAAGACTTGCACTTAACGCAAATACGAGCAAACCGATTCCTACGGGGTGCACAAACGGTTCGTCGCTTTTAGAAAAAGACGAACGGATCATGGTCAGTCCCAAAATAACGAGTAGAATGCCGCCTATCATAGCAGCGATACTTCCAAAATGAACCGAAATTTCCTTGCCGATTGTCATTCCGCCAAGCGGCATCAGCATGTGAAACAAACCGATCGTGATTCCTATTTTCAAAATCTGATTTATCCTTAGTGACAGCATTCCCATACCTAATCCAATCGAAAAGGCATCCATTCCGAGTGCAAAGGACATAAACCACAGCGTCATCCATTCCCCCATCGTCGCCAAAATCGCTTCCACCCCTTTATCGCTCACTACTTTCAGCCTATGCATGTCTTTTTTTAAAAAGACTACAAAAATATACAAGCAGTTGTTTATTAAGAAAGGAAGACTTTCAGGCGGCAGAGAAGGGATAACACAATTAATAGCGTATATAAAAGTATAATAACTAGTGTTTGCTAAAGGGAGGAACGAGCATGATCCATAACGCATCGGCCATTCCAGCAAAAGGGGAAAACCAGTGGCAGCATTTTTCCCCGTTTAAGACTGGGATTTCCCGTCAAAAAAGCATGTCTTTCCGCTTCGTCAAAAAAGACGGCTCCATCATTATGACCGAAAGTGAGGGAGAGCTTTTTGACTTGTTCGGCCTCAAACAAAAGGATGTTTTGCAAAAAAAGATTGAAGAAATCTTCCCTCCTGAAATGGCCGCTTTTAAAAGAAAAGTGTATGAACGGGCTTTAGCCGGTGAAAGCCTGACGTATGAAGGAGAACTGAACGGCATTCCTTTTTTAGCGGCGATCGGGCCGGTTGCTAAAGGCGGGATTATTACTGAGGCTTACGGTTTTTGTGTGGATTTGAGTGATCGAATACGGATCGAAACACAGCTTGCAGAGAGTGAACAGCGGTTTCGTTCCTTAATGGATCATAATATTGATGCCTTGTTTTCATTGGATATGGATGGAAAATTCACAACCGTTAATCAAGCCTGCACCGAACTGACAGGCTATAACGAAAAAGAACTGCTGAATATGACATTCGATCCGCTTATGATGCCAAATCGAAAGTCACTGGCGATCGACAATTTCAAAGAGGCTCTGCAAGGGACTTCTCAAATGCACGAAGTTTATATTCGGCAAAAGGGCGGCGGGATCCGTCAGGTGACCTTTACGCTCACACCAATCATTGTGCTAAATAAAGTTTTAGGGGTTTTCGGTATAGCAAAAGACGTCACCGCAAAAAGAGAAGCTGAAAGGGAACTCAGAGAAACAAAGGAACTGCTTGAAGCTGTCATCTATCACTCCAGCGACGCAATATCTGTCATCCATCTAAAAGATTTTTCGGTAAAATTGAACCCTGCTTTTGAGCAGATCTATGGCTGGTCACAAGATGATTTATTGAACATGTCTTCGCATATGCTTCCGGTCGTGCCAGAAGACAAAGCAGCGGAATCAGAACGCCTCATGACGATTGTAAAACATGGGGGGTATGTAAAAGGGGTCGAAACGATCCGTGTAACAAAAAGCGGAAAACGGATAAACGTCAGCCTTTCCCTTAGTCCGATCTATGACGAAAGCGGCGAAGTTGTCGCTCTATCCGCGATTTCACGCGATATTACAGATAAAAAACTAAAAGAAAAAGCATTAAAAGAAAGTGAAGAAAAATACAGAATCATAGCAGAAAATACGACTGATTTAATAGGTGTAGTCGATTTTAAAGGGAATGTAAAATATTTTTCTCCTTCCAACCGGCTGCTGCTTGGCTTCGATCCCTCTCTTTACGACGGAAAAAGGATACAAGCCTTTTTCCACCCAGATGATCGGCCAAAGGTTAAAATCGCTATCAATGAAATGGTCCACACACAAAAACCGGTAAAGTTTGAAGTGCGCTGCAAGCATGCCCATGGACACTGGGTGACACTAGAGGCAAATGCAACCCCCATACTGAACGACGGCGATCAGCCTGCTTCTTTTGTTGTAGTAGCACGTGATCTTACAGAGAGAAAGAAAACGGAGGAGATGCTTCGAAAATCCGATAAACTCTCCGTCCTCGGTCAGCTCGCGGCTGGTGTGGCTCATGAGATCCGCAATCCGCTCACGTCGATTCGAGGTTTTCTGCAGCTGCTTCAAACAAAAGCTAACGAAAATGAAGAATACTATCACATCATGCTATCTGAGCTTGACCGTATTAACAGCATCGTTGGCGAATTCATGCTGCTCGCTAAGCCGCAAGCGATGAATTTTACGAAAACCGACTTACGGCAGCTGCTGAATCAAGTCATCTCGATTCTGGACACACAGGCAATTATGACGAATGTTCAGATCCATTTCGATTGCGAATCCAATACACCTGAAATCTGGTGTGTGGATAACCAGATCAAACAAGTGTTTATCAACATGTTGAAAAACGCAATTGAAGCCATGCCAACAGGGGGTTCTGTACATATTCATCTAAAAAAACAAGGAGATCACGTGATTACGTCTTTTAAAGACCACGGCTGCGGAATCCCTGAGGAGCGCATCGCCACGTTAGGTGAGCCTTTTTATACGACAAAAGAAAAAGGGACCGGACTCGGCTTGATGATCTGCTATAAAATTGTGGAAAACCATTACGGCAAAATCCTGATCGACAGTAAAATAGACGAAGGAAGCACCTTCTCCATCATGCTTCCGATCGAAAAGAACAAACCTGCGTCTGAGTAGACGCGGGTTTGTTTTTTTGAGGTACGCGTTCTGTGTAAGGGCGCGCATATTTTTCGTATGGTGCGCATATTTTTCGTATGGTGCGCATATTTTTCGTATGGTGCGCATATTTTTCGTATGGTGCGCATATTTTTCGTATGGTGCGCATATTTTTCGT
>NZ_JAVDWA010000004.1:0-331658 GCF_031457135.1 Fictibacillus barbaricus
CGGAAGGTTATTTGTCATGGACAAATTCAGTATAACATGAATAATTGTAGGCTTTTAATGAAAAATGTTGACAAACTATTAGCTGGTTTTGTGGAATAAAATCATACGTTACTCTTCTAAAAAGTCATTAATATATTCTTTCAATTCTTCTTTAACATCTTCAATCGTCTCATCAAGTAATTCACCAATAATTTTACTGCCAGGAATTTTTTTTGAAGTGGGCATTCCTAAAAAATAACGATTGCATTCCCATATGTTAATTGTATGTAAATCAATAAGTTCCTCATTATCTTCAGAAATTCCAATCGAAATCGAGGAACGATATTCAGTCATAAAAGGGTCGTTACCCTCTTTATAAAACCCAGCATCAAAATCTAAATTCTTCTTAGCAAAAACAGGTTTATACTTCAATAACAAACGATCAATATGGTCTTTTAAAGCAGCTTCGGTATTTCTGATTTTCTCCAATAAATCCTCTGAAAACTCTTTTTGTTGATATTTCATATAGAAATCACTTCTTTTCATAAAAGATTGATTAAAAATTCGAGAGTTATTAATTATCTCCTTCTTCAACAATCCTGCCCCGTTAGTGCAATAGTCTGTCTATTAATACGTTCAATATAAAATAAAATATTGATAAACAAACAACAAAATAAACCAATCTAAGAAGATGTTTCCTCCAATTAGCTTTATCCTTTAAGAATACGGACAAAAATATTAAGATACCTACTATTAAGATTTGAAAATACATTGACATTAAAACCACCGTTATCCGTTTAATTTTATATTAGTTTGTACCATACATCTTCGGAGTTCAACTAAAAAAGATATTCTCATCTTCAAGAAACGCACCCGATAGTGGAGAAACTTAACACTTTAACAAAATTCAATCAACAGGCATGTGCCATACTAGTGAATATCTCCAACAAAGGTGTATTTTGAATTGATTACTTGGTAAATAAGTATTATAAATATCAATTAACTCTTTTTTACTAATTTACTAAATACCTATCATTTTTCATATGTTCATGCATAGCAACTATTTCTTCTTCCGTTTTCAATCGCTGAGGTTTTCTCTTTAAATAGTACTTTTTAAAGGAATTGCTGACTGTGTAATTCGGATTCCATTCAATTCATAGTCAAGAGAAACAATCTATCTATTTGGGTCGCAAATCTCAAATGTTGCGTTCCCTCTTTATGCATTAGGAATATCAAATGCAACTTCAAAGGAATTAGGAATTTTAAACGTATTAGCATTTTCCCCATTTTTGTTATTTACATTATTTGCTGGCTTACATGCTGACAGGTCAATCAAGAAGACTACCCTCATCACAGCAAATTTTGGGAGAGACTTTCCCATGGTTTTTTCCCCTTTATGGAAATTAAAAATTGTGCATCAACATAGGGATGAAAGTAGTTAATATACTCCTTACTTATTAATTTCGATGATAATATCATTTTAATTCTATTAAGATGACACATGTCTTAGCGCAAAGTCATATATTAAAAGTAACACCAATAAAGAATCTTTTTATTTAATAAAATAGACTTCACCTTTTAATTGGTTTTAAGGATGCGACAGCATCCTAAGGAGGAAAAGAAATGAATAGAGAAAAAGAACAAAAAAATGTAAGTCCTTGGATGAAGCCGTTAAGTCCACCACCTCCTCTCGGGTGTCAACAAACAACTGAATCTTAACTTGAAAATAGATAAAGCCAGCATGTTAAGCTGGCTTTTCATTATTTGCTTATTATTATTTTTCCTGCCCGTTTGTTTAATAAAAAGAGCTGCAGCATAGCTCCGATGATTCAATAAAAGCGCCCGATTGCGTAGTAACATTTGTGGTTAACTTATCCCAAATTGGTCATTATCTTTTTACTCTTCCTCAGCAAAACGTTTCTTCTGTCTAATGTGATGAAATATTTTCATCACATTTAACATCAGACTTATTCATTATTATCCTAAGTTCTCTTCTTGTATCAGGATGTAATATGAGGTGATCTGTTAAATCTAGTTGAGAATTTTTAACTTTCTTCCCCCATTTCCTTGAAAAAGACTGCCAATCACAAACCATTTCAATGAGATATTTTCTAGGCATTGGCAGTGCCTGTTTATTCTTTGGATCAACAACCCAATAATCCGAATGATGTTTATTCTTGTGTTGATGGTGTAGCCAAGCATACTTCCATTTCAATTCTTCATTGGCACTTATTTCTCTATCGGTGGAGAATTTTATCGCGTAAGGTAAAAATTCAGCTGGAGAAAATTTTGACAAATCGTGTGTGATTCCTTGTAGATAAAGCCCTTCTTTCCAACATTCAACAAGAACATTTATTTTATGTTCAATAATATATACAAGGTTTTTCAAACAAGATTTTAACATTAAAACACCTCCAAAATCGTTTGCTTCTTCCTACCCATTAAAAAAATCCCACCCCCAAGACATTTGTCTTGGGGACGAGATTATATAATCGTGGTACCACCCCAGTTTATTCATATGTCACCATATTAACCTTATCAGGTACGGCAATATTGCTTATACCTTAGCTCTATAACAGGAGCTCTGTCACGCTATCACCCATTAAAGGATCCAACTTGACACTCAGAGACTTGTTTCAATCGATGGTCCTTACTCCCTTTTCAGCAAACAGGAGCTCTCTGTAAAGAAACTTTCGGTTTACTCTTCTCTTCATCGCATTTTATTTTAATTATGGTGACATTTTCTGTAAATTAGTGTAAATTCAATGCATAAATTCTTAACTACATTGTATTTGGACTTTACTAGAAAAAACACAAATTCATACTTCAAGGGCTGCGCCAAATATTAGAGCATTACAACCTCAATATTATCTACTTAAAAGTCATGCTTGGTTACGGTTAATTGGATAATGACCCCAAAAGGATCTCGCACTATGCTATAGCCAGGGCTAAATGAATTTGCTTTAAAAGGTTTTAAGATATGGACTTGATTATGCTTAATTAGATTATGATAGATTGTTTCAATGACTGAGAAATCTTTAGATTGAATACATAAAGATGAGCTATTACTTAATTGCCATGGACGAGTTGAGTCCATTTCTTCTTCAGCAATCATGATTTTGTTACTGCCAATTTGTAAAACAGAATGCGTTATATAGTCATCCTGACCTTCTTCATACTCAAACCGCGGATTAATCTCTTTCATTTCTTTATAGCTTTTCTTAAATAAGACCTCTGCCCCTAAATACTGTTCATAAAATGCAATTGCAAGAGCCCCGTGCCCATTAAACGATAAAAAAGGAATTACTTCAAAATTCATTCTATTGCCTCCTTTGTAGATGTTCTTTACACTTATCAGTATAAAATCATAAGGTGACAGGAGCTGGCACCTATAAGGAGATTTTTTATGAAAAAAGTTGAGCGTTTAAATCAGATGTTACATTTTATCAATCAAAAACAAATGTTCACATTGAAAGATTTAATAAATGAATTTCAAATTTCTAAAAGGACAGCGCTACGTGATATTGCATCATTAGAGGAAATCGGTGTTCCTCTTTTAGTAGATTATGGTCGGTATGGAGGGTATCGATTACTGAAATCGATGACATTACCACCGATTTCCTTTACGAGCCACGAGGTATTTGCGCTTTATTTTGCCATGCAAGCGCTGCAAAGCTTCACAAGTAGTCCTTTTCAAATATCTTTTCATTCTATTAATGAGAAGTTTTTAAATGGCGTTTCACAAAAGCATCGTGATCAAATCGAAAGCTTTCAAAAGAGAGTATCTTTCTACCACACTGAACAGATGTATGAATGTGTTTACCTGGAGGAACTCTTGATAGCTGCGGTTCACACTAAAGCTTTAAAACTACAATACACAACCCCCTATAAAACAACAACCCGGTGCATACTGCCTATATCCATTTATGCAATGAAAGGTTATTGGTACTGCCAAGCTTATGATTTAGATAAAAAAGCTTATCGTGTTTTTCGCTGCGACAGAATTACCTCATTAGAAGCAATAGAACTTGACATTGCCGAAGATTTAAAAGAAATAAATATATATAACGTCCATAGTCTCTGGAAACCCTCAGAACAAGCCTCCCGTTTTAAATGCTTGATTACAGAAACAAGTTTAGAATTATTTAAACAACAACAATATCCTTCCATGAAAGTAGTACATGAAAATGAAAATATGTATTTGATGGGAACGTATGAGCCAACTGAAACAAAATTTATCATTCAGTATTTATCTAGTTTTGGTAAGTCTATAAAAATAGTGGAGCCAGCCTCTCTGAAAGAACAGTTAAAGCAGTACTATTTAGATTTAATAAATCATTTGTAATGTGTATGTAAAATAATCAAATATGACTATCAGTAGAAAGGACACTCCGTCATAGGGTAGGAGAAACCATCACTGTGATTTAACACCTTAAACCTTTGTGTACTGATTAGTAATGGTTTTCCCATTTACTATTTATGTAGAATTAGTATTACCAAATATGAATTAATGTTGACATCCGCTATAGTAACAAGAGATGGATGGCATTTGGAAAATATACCCTTTTAGACATTACTTATTTTTTTCGGATTCATTATTAAAAGAAAGAAAAAAATCCACAAGCCAATTATTTTTATCAAGTATAAGGTGTGAAGTTAGTAGGGTTAACAAATATGTAATCGCTCCATATTCTTCTTGAATCCCAAATATATAACCTACACAAAAAAATAACAGAATTGAGAACAGAATCAATAAAACTAAGTGTGTAATACCTATTTTCATCATGTAATCTCCTTATGATATTGGATTTATCCCCGTAATTATACAAAAGTCATCATTTCATACCTTATTCAAAAACCCTGTTACATTTCTAGGTAACTAGTCTTCAGATGACTCATCATATCGTTCTTCAATTCTTGCACCCTTAAGCTTTATAACTAAATCAAGTAAATGATAATTTTTTTTCTTTAAAAACAGCATTTCAATGACGAAAGCAAATAGACATAACCCCATTACTGAATCAATTATATTTTGAACTAACATTGAACCAATTTTTAGACTACGAGTGATAATATCAGTAAATAAAATAAGAAAGAAAAACACCCGCAATATTTTTTGCTTTTTTGAAAGATTAGATACAGGTTCAAAAAAAGTATTTAACTTCATAAAAATTTCTCCAATTTACCTTTAATTTATATATTTCATTATACCTCAAATATGTTGATGACTGCTTTTTCATTCTACCGATTATTGGTATTTCTTCATCAACTAACTCAGCTTCGTTAGTTCAGTAACTTCAAATAAAAAAAGAGTACTTCTCCTTCTTGAAGAAAAGCACCCGTTAGTTGAAGAAAGTTATATTTTGTTAACTTTTGTACTATCTATTACATAGTCCACCTTTGGCATTTTATCGTAATTCGGTAGGTGGTTTTGTTTTTGGTACCATTGATATGCTTTTAATATTCCCACCTTCAGGTTAATTTCAGGTGAATACAACCCTGAATTTTTAAGTTTTTCCGTTGACATCAAAAACGTATTATCACGAAATGGGAAAAACTCCCTTGGCACAACTCCTATTTCATTCATTTTGGTCGTTGAAATTTCCACCTTAGGGACCTCTTGTTCTAATACCGAAATAGCTGTTTTGATTAATTGTCGCCAAGATACCTCTTCAGAGTTTGCCAAATTATATACCTGTCCAATTGAATTCTCGTTAAAAATCGTACTTGAAAATACGTTAACAAGGTCATCAATGTGTATAAACTGTACTAAGGTGTTACCATCACCTGGATAAGGTATAGGTAGTTTATATTGAATACGTTCAAACAGAAATGCTTCTCTATACAGGTTGTTCCCTTCCCCATAAATATATGGAGGACGAAAAATGATTATAGGGAACCCTTTGATTTTGTATAATTGAATCAAATAATCTTCTGCATTTTTCTTATCTTCACCATATTGTCCCCAATTTGGGTTGTAACCCGTTTCAGCAGTCTCTGATAAACGTGATTCAGAAGATTTATAGACCGCACCAGAGCTACAAAACACATATCTCTTAAGTCTATTTGGATTTATCACAGAAGTTAGAAATCGAACATCTTCCTCGGTATAAGCGGAAATGTCAAATACATAATCATACTCTATTTCATTTAAAGTATTAAATAGTTCATTTTTATTTCTCCTGTTACAAATATAATGTTTATGAACTCCCTCATAGTCAATAACTCGTTTTCCTCTTGTTAGGATATCTACTTCATAACCCTTAGAAATTAAATGAACCACTAATGCCTTACTAACAAATTCAGTTCCGCCCATAACTAGTATTCGACTCATATATCCAACTCCTAAGATAAAGTTTCTATTCTACACTTACTCAACAATCCTACACGTTCGTTGGATAAGTTCAATAAAAATTACACTTCTACTTCTTGAAGAAATGCACCGTTGAATAAAAAAGTTATTACTAGAATTTCATTTTGACCGCACGAGTTGCTACAAAGCATTTTATAAATTTATCGAGTGGTCGACTTCCACCAAAATCATCTTCGTATAAACCTGCAATAACAAAACCAGCGTCAATCTGCCCCTGTATTTGTGCCTCTAAACTATGACCGTACTCAATAGTCTTATTAGCCATCAAATGTTCAGTTATTTCTTCACTAGTCATCTGATCTAGCGTGGATGAAGGAATTGAGTTTTTCACAACAAGATTCCCCTTCATATCCTCTTCGTCATCAAAAATAAACAATAGAGGATTAGTAAATCCCGAAATAAGAACGCCCTTGTCTTTTAATACTCTAGATGCTTCCTTCCAAACAGGAGTTATATCTTCAACAAATAAGTTTGCTACTGGATGCACAATAAGATCAAAAGATTCATCACCAAATACAGATAGATCAGACATATCTCCCTGTATCGTAGTTAGCTCTAAATCATTTTCCGTAGCAACTAATTCATCTTTTTCTAATTGTTTTCTAGAAATGTCCAAAACGGTTACTTCTGCCCCAGTGGCTGCTAGGACAGGGCCTTGTTGTCCACCTCCAGAAGCTAGACAGAGTATCTTTAGTCCTTTTAAAGAACTAGGAAACCAACTTTTCGGTACTGGTTTTCCTGCTGTTACAGTAATCTTCCATTCTCCTATTTTGCTCTTTTCGATAATCTCTTTGGATACAGCCTTTGTATATACCGAACCTTCTTCTACTTTTTTGTCCCAAGCTTTGCGATTCTGTTTCACAATGTTCATATATCTATCTCCTAGTTGTTTGGATTGTCTTTAGTTCATTCCATTCCATAAAAAAAGCATTTCTCCTTCTTGAAGAAATGCACCCGATCGTGGAATAACACTTTACAAAATTGCTTCGCTTTTTAATCCATGTTTCAACGTTGAAGTCTTTTACTTTTGAGTAAACAATTTTGGTGTCTAAAAAAGTTTTAAAAATTCTTTTGCTGCTTTTGATAAGTAACTATTCTTTCTCCAAATTACTTTGGGTTCAGATATTAAGGTCTGATCCTTTAGCTGAATGACTCTCAATCCTCCCATAGAATGGAGGGATAATAACGAGAGGGGTAAGATCGTTGCACCAAACCCCGATGAAACGAGACCCAGTAACATAATTAAATCCTGACATTCGCATAATATATTTGGTTCTAAATCTAACCGTTGAAATTCATTGACAATTTGTCCATAGGCACCTAAACCATAGTTTGGTCGCAGAAGGATCAATGGCAAATCGATGATTTCCTCTAACCTGCATTGTTCTGATCCACTCCACGTCCATTTTTCAGGCAAAACAAGCACATATGGATCACTTTTCAATGTCATTTGAGAGATGCTTTTTTCTGTTATTGGACTATTTGTTATCGCAATCTCAATCTGACGTTTCGATAACATTTTTATGAGATGAATCGTTTCACCCTCCCATACTTTGAATGTAAGACCAGGATTTTTCTCACGAATCTCTACCACCTTAGAAAGAATTAAAGATGCACAATAAAGATTGGATCCAACAGATAAAATCCCACTGGCGCCTTTCCTCAATTCTTGAACTTCAACCATTGTTTCATCAAGTTTATTTAATAGTTCTTTTGCTCGAAGAAGTAATCTTTCCCCCTCCAAGGTTAAATTAAGACTTTTGTTATCCCGATCAAATAAAACGACGCCTAGCTCTTCTTCCATTTGTTTGAGTTGTTTGCTCAAAGGGGGTTGAGCCATATTTAATTTCTTTGCAGCGGTCGTGATTTTACCTTCTTCTGCTATAGTTACAAAGTATTTTAACTGTCGAATATCCAAGATGAAACCTCCATCATACCCAAAAGATATAGTAAAAAGATAAAACAGATATTTTAAGTATCGATAAATTGAGTATACACTAAGATTTAGTGTGATTCATATGTTGAAGGAGTGTGACTTTGTTGTTCAAAAAAAATACCATACAATTTCCAAAGCTTTTATCGGTTGGGAATATATCGAATGGATTTGTGGCCTGGCTTTTTGGTTCAGCAGGACCATTATTAATTGTATTACAAGCTGCTGCAAAAGGTCATTTGTCTGGTAGCATAACCAGCTCATGGATTTTCGCCATTTATGGAATGGGGGGACTCCTAACGCTCATCGTCTCCTTATATTATGGGCAGCCCATAGGCTACGCCTTTTCTATACCTGGAGCCATTCTTGTCGGCTCAAGCTTAACCCATTATTCTTTCAACCAGGTGGTTGGTGCCTATATTATAACCGGGATCCTTATTTTTCTTTTAGGATTATCTGGTTTTGTTACAAAATTGATGAAGGTTTTGCCTATGCCGGTTATGATGGGAATGGTGTCAGGCGTCTTACTCCCTTTCGGAACTGGAATGATCGGCTCGGTTGTAAAAAATCCTTTACTCAACGGAATCCCGTTATTTGTCTTTTTTGCTCTTTCTTTTTTCTTGCGATTTTCAAAAAAATTTCCGCCTATATTAGGGGCCATCATTGCAGCAATTCTTTGTCTTAAATTTTTGCCGAACGTTTCTGTACAGCCTCTTCATATAAAAATGGGCATTCCCCATTTTATCATCCCATCATTTAGTTTTTCCGTTGTAGGGGAACTTGTCATTCCGTTACTCTTAACGGTTATTGCCATACAAAATGCCCAAGGGATTGCTATGTTAGAGACCCATGGCTATCGTCCACCGATCAAAGCCATGACCAATTGGAGCGGAATCGGCACCATTATTAATGCTTTTTTTGGAGGCCACCCAGCCTGTATTGCAGGTCCCATGACGGGCTTACTTGTTAATAAAGAATCAGGCAAACTTGAACATAGGTATGTCGCTGCTATTGTATTAGGAGTATTATCCTGTCTATTTGCTCTATTCTCTCCAATAGCTTCGCAAATTCCACATGTCATTCCTGCCTCATTAATTCAATTACTAGGTGGCATCGCCATGATTAGTGTACTGGTTGACTCTTTGAAAATGAGTTTCTCTGGTCCCTTCAAATCAGGCGCCCTCTTTTCTTTTATAATTACAATCTCTGGGATCTCTATTCTCCATATCGGAGCGCCATTCTGGGGTCTGGTTGGGGGTACCTTGGCAACCGTATTCTTGGATAAACAAGATTTTTATTTATCCGAATCAAATGACCAAAAAAATGAAACTAAATTAAGTGAAGCTCTTTACAAGGACAAAATTTCCTAACACCGTTACTTAAGACTTCGGATACATCTCATGACACAATAAACAGACACCTAGACATAGTGCGGTCTAGGTGTCATTTATTTCTTTTTATAGAATAAAAACCTCATTTACTTATGATAAGGCTCTCCACTATTAGTGCCACACTACATCTTCAACAATCCGGCCCAATCCATAAAGAAAGGGTACATTTCATATTACAGAAATGCACCCGTTTTACTCCATTTGAAATATATTCAGTTAATAATTTCGCCCTTGTTTTCGGCCAAATTTTTGTGCCATTCACTTCGCTCCGTAGTTGTCAGTTTCGCCCACTCAGTTTCTTCACCAATAATTCTTAAAGGTTCTTGAGAACGATAAGATCGTGTTAAGTTACCCGGGAACTTTTTGTCAGTAACATTTGGGTCGTTTTCAAATTCACCTGTTGGTTCTATTTTATAAACGCGTTCTCTTCCTTCTCCTTTTGCTAATGCTGCTGCAAGTCCTGCACCATTGGTATTAGCAGTGAAATAAATGTGGTTCATTTTAATCCCAGGTTTGTAATTTGAATTTCCACCCGCTGTCAGCAAATCACCAACCTGTAAATCTGCCTTTGTTCCATGATAAAATGGACCTTCATCAGAAGGTGCACCGCGATATGAGTTTGACAATTCATAATTTCTTTTTGCATTATCAGAATCACCCAACTCCTCATAGCATTTGGCAATGTTTAAATATAACGTTGAGGTTGCACTCTTAACATTATCATCATTTATATTTAGTGCACACTGTAAAGAGGTTTCCATCCATTTCAATTTGTCTGTAATACTCTTTTGTTTACGAGCCAAATGATAAGCTGCAATAAACCTTTCATAGTCGTCTTTTGCTTCGTGCCATGCTTGATGAAACATCGTGATTGCACCTTCAACATTTCCGCCATCTTCCATGTTCATCCCACTCATACAGAGTTTAATAACGACGTTGTTTTGATCAAATTTTATATTCATCTAATCTTACCTCCAAATTAAAGAAATCAAATTTTTGAACTACATTTCTCCAAAACCCTTTAAAATCCCATGCCTTACAGTGATATTTTTCAAAAAATAAATTTTTTCCGCTAACTGTCCGAAACAAACCAATGTAGTATATCTGGATATAAAAATTTTTTTCCCACTTAACCAACTTCACATGATTTTCATAAACTTGTTCTGTTTTTCTTTGAATGGCTAGTACATTTGAAATTAGAAAGTGTCTTCTTGCCTCTAAAGTCATACAGTAGATTAAGAATTTCATCTTTTTTTCATGTTGTATTAAGAGGTTAAACTTTTCAAAGATATTCAATAAAGACACACACCAATCTTATGGTTCATTCAGGCTTGTAAAATAAGAATTCGATTAAAATATTATCATTTCTTATTTAACAATCCTGCTCGTTTGTTTAATAAGTTCCAAAAAAAGGCATTAATCCTTCTTGGATCAACGCACCCGATAGTGAAGTAAGGACTGTATTATAGTTTTGCTATTTTAATAGCTCTTTTTACAGCTTGAGCTAATTGACCTGGGACTATTTTTTTGCCTAACTGAATAATCTGTTCCTCCATTATTACATAACCACGACGTGGTTTTCTTTGATAAGGTCGAACATCATATCCATCTTTCTTATTCCACTCGAATTGAATTAGCTTCAAGTTTTTGGTTGCCTTTCCATAGCCGTTGATTCCCAGAACTCTTTCGATAATTGACTGTTTACTCTCCACATTTGGTTCTTTTGAATGGCATAATTCCATAGACTTTAATAATTTTTCTTAAAATTCAAGTTCATTGTATGGATAATTAACCTTAGAAACTACATCAATCGTTCTATTTAATCCTTCCAATTTTTTAGATTCCCCACAAGAAATGATAATCAAATCATTGAGCGGATTACAATAAATAAGTACAACACCATAACTTTTTAACATTACTAATCCTCGCAACTGAGTTTTAATTAGGGTAACTACCATCATTTTTTCTTCATTTTCTCAATAAAACCTTCTTCAACTATACTGCACGTTTGTTTAATAAGTTCCATAAAAAAAGGCGTTAATCCTTCTTGGATAAACGCACCCGATTGCTCAATAACATTAATTCACATTATTGATGTTTTTTAAGATAATCAAGCAACTGCTTGTAATCACTCGATTTATACAATACCTGTTTAGTGTCAAAAACCACATAGGTAGGCAATTTCTTTAATTTTAGGAACCCGTATCTTTTTTGTGCACTTTTTAATGAAGTTGCAGCATTAATTTTGCTTACATTTAAAATTCCTTGTTTTCTTAAACTGTCGCTTGATACTGTATCTAATTTCTTATCTAATACAAAAAGAGAAAACGTTCCCTCTTTTTCTGCACTTAATGGATGTTGATTTAAATCAATATCTTTCTTTTCTAAACAACCAACTAATAAAAACACAATGGCAACAATCGTAAATCCAATTCTAATCTTCATATATCCCCCTCAATAAATGGTTAACTATACTAATATCTTTTTTCTCATTGCATTTATATGTTCAACAATCCTGCTACGATTGCTTATTACCAATTATTTCAAATTATATCATTGAACTCAATCCTAAATTCAATAAAAAAAGTACGTCTACTAAAACGCACTTTAGAAATATCTACTATAAAAATCCTGTCTTTGCTTCCCACTAAATTGAGCGTATATGATTATAGCACGACTAGATATACGCTTTATGATGTACCTGATGAGATCAATACTCATCCTTCTTCTAGGTTTCCTATTTGTGATAAACAAACATGGGTCTGTATCGTCTCTTGAATCCAGATACCTTTTTAACCATAATGAGCACCGAGTATTAAAGTAAACTTCACGTTCTTTATCACCTTTTCCGTGTACAATAACAGAGTTTGTTATAAAGTTAATATCATTACGGTTTAATTTTACTACTTCCCCAATACGACAACCTGTTGAGTAAAAGAACTCAAACAAAGCATTTTCCATAGTGTTTTGACAAGATTCTCTTAAATGTTCAATTTCAAGTTCAGTTAGGAATTTTGGAATTCTCTTGCCTAGCTTTGGTTCTTTCAATTTTGCTGCAGGGTTCTGATTAATAAAACCTTCATCATGAGTCCATTTGAAAAAAGAGCGAATAAACCTAACTCGGTGCCCTAAGCTTGATTGTTTTAAATGCTCTCCTTTGTCAATTAAATAAGCTTTTAACTGATCGGTAGCTACTTCATTCATATCAATGTCTCCAAAATACCGAAGTAACAAATTATACTGATACGAATACGTTTTTAATGTTATTAATGAATACCCTTCTATCTTTTTATCAAGCTGGTACTTCTCCCACGCGTTCGAAAATAACATTTGACCTCACACTCCATGAACCAATTAAAATTTTATTATAGTATTGGCATGGAAAGGAAAAGCCAAACACTGTTTATTCAACAATCTAATAACTAATCAAAAACAAATTAAAGGATGCTTTTGAATAAAAGCACCCGAATGTTGAATGACTCATAATTGATTTGTAAAGTAAAGGGATTAATTAGGTCTTTCGTATGTCACATAAGTTCCTGCAATAATATCATGGAGTGATCGTTTATCTTTTCTAAATATGACCATGCATACACTAACTATTATGCCAATTCCTAATGTGATTCCATAGACGAGCCCTGCCACTACTAAGCGTAAGATCATCGTTCCTAATCCGAGCTTTTCACTATTGACTTTCGCGATTCGAATTCCTGTGATTTTCTTTCCTATCGTATAACCGTACCAAATGACAGGAACAATCAATGCATAAAGAAAATTAATAAAATTTACGTAAATGTTTTCATTCATATTACCTGTAATAAAGTAACTTATTAATGAAAGAGGTAATGAAACAATAAGTCCATCTAAAATAGTAGCAAGTAATCTAATCAAAAATCCTGCATGTTGTGTAAACAAGATAATTCTCCTTTAATATTTTTGATATTTTATTTTTAATAAATTATCCATTAAATTTAATAAATAAGCACTCCTCAATCTTTTATAAAAATGCATGTCGATTCTAACTCTTTTATACAATAAAAAAAGCACTTCTTCTTCTTGAAGAAATGTAACATTTACTTCAAGAAGAAACTTTCAATTGATACAAATAGGATAAATATAGATACAACTATACTTAGCCAGCCGTAACTTTTTTGTCCCTTTTGAAATTCCCTTAATCCGATTACTAACATCGTAAAACTTAAAAACAATATCATATATGGTTGAAATTTAAAGTTCTCAGTAACCAATCCATACCCTGCAAGTGAAGTGACTATTATTGATAAAATAATCTGCAAAATCTTTAACAATTTAACCTCCCCTTTTTTACCAAGTTACCACATACTCCTAATTGGTTGTTCAACTATCCTGCCACGTTTGCTGAAGTAAAGGTGCAGATCTTCTTCTTGAAGAAATGCACCCGTTAGTTGAATAAGAAACCATTAAAATTTATAGAAATCAATTTAAAGAAAAGGGCGATAAATTAGAAAATAGCCACTTAGAGATACGATTCCAATGCTCAAAACATAAGTTAACTTATTGTTTACTTTTTTATAGAACCAACCGCCTAATATAATTAGACTAAGAAAGTCGAAAATAAGTTGAAACAAAAAAGTATCATTTTTATAAAAATAAATACCCACACCAATTGTTTCTGCAACTAATCCGCTTACTGGTAATGCGTATAATAAACTATTTAACTTATTCGGTTTATTCCAGAAATGAAGTATGTAAGCAATGATACCACCTACTAAGACAACAATATTATACAACATAAATAAATTCCATTGAAAACCTTCAGTGTAAAACCTAGGTATAAAATAACCAAGTAAATATAACAAAAAATAAAAGCTAAAATTCATACTGAACAAGTACAAGATTACGTTAATAGCAGCATTTTTATTTGAAGAACTAAAATATATAACTAATGTTGTCGTAAATATCCAAAAACCAAATAAAGTGGCTATTGAACTGAAATTCCACAGATTGTCGTTCGGAAAAAAATCTGATAGTCGTGTTATTATTCCTGCCAAAATGCCCAGACCAGTAGAGAGAATATATGACTTCAAACTATTCAATTTTATTTTTATCAACTCTTCCATTTATAGTTCAATTGTTTTTCAGAATAATTAAACAATCCTGCTACGTTTGTTCAATAAATACAATAAAAAAGAGCATTTCTCCTTCTTACAGAAATTCACCCGATTGTTGAATAAGAAAAGTCTCATTTTTTTACATCAGAAAATTCTTTTAAACTTCTCTGCATCAAGTCTACTTGTTTTAAAGTAAATATGTATAATAATCCTGTGAATGTACAACTTTGAATCCTACTGCTTTATATAACCCAAGGGCATGGTCATTTTTTGTTTCAACTTCTAGGTGTACCGAATGCCCATCAGAACTTTGATCTTTTATGACTAGGCGCAACACTTTCCTGCCGATTCCTTTACCTTGGTGCTCTGGTAAAATGGAAAATCCATATATCCAAGCTTGCCCATCTTTTCGTGAAACACGAATTTTCCCTACTGTCTTTTTATTCACATCGATCATTAACATATCGGTGTTTCCCTCTTTGTCAAACGAATGTTCCATCGATTGGGCATCTTCTTGGGACATTCCGAATGCTTCAACAGACAAACGTATACGCATGTCCAAATCATCTACTTTTGCTTGTCGAAGTGTTAAACCCTCTACTGGATCTAAGGATCTTTCTTGCCACACCATTTGATGTTCTGAAAATGTATAATTAGCACCTAGTTTATACAAAAAAGCTTTTGCAGCATTTGATTCCGCTGGTGTATTCAATAAGATTTTTTTGTATTGGCTTTGTTTAACTGTATCCATTCCTTCTTGGAACAACTGATGAAAATGTCCCTTCCGTCGCTCACTTGGTTTCACCATGCCGCAAACTTCGACTGTAGAACCAAAAGGATACAAACCTAAAAACGCGACAAGTTCGTCTTTTTCATAATGAAAAAAGTCTAGTTGATAAGATTTGCGATTCTCTAGCATATCCCAGTTAAGTTTCAGCTGTATATTATCATGATTCTCACACACTTTTTGTAGTTTTTTAATATCTTGAAGTTGTTGTTTCGTTAACATAGTAATCTCCTTTATTTTTTAATCTAAGTTACAAGCCTTTATTAGTTCAATAAAAAAAACACATTCGTTTCCTAAAGAAATGCACCCTTTAATGGAATAAAGTTTCCTACTCTTAGTTAAAATCCATTTGGACCATCACCGCTATTCCAATCACCACCATATTTCCCTTGCCTTATACTTGGGTCAACACCATTTGTATGTTTATCATTCCTTCTTTTCTTTCTTCTGAAATCTATAATAAATGCTAACACTAACACTAAAATTACAATGACTAAAATTAACAACCACCACAAAATTAATTCCCCCTTTTTAAAGCGAAATTTTCAAAAATATATTAATTCTTAAATTCATGTATTCAACAATCCTGCTCGTTTGTTCAATAAGTTCAATAAAAAAGTGCAGATCTCCTTCTTAGAGAAATGCACCCTTTAACTGAATAACTCTTTTTATTATCTAACTGACAACATTTTTCTAATAAGTCGTATTTGACCTCTATGATTAATTTCATCTTCAAAGACGTGGAACCAAATAAAATAATTATTAGATTGGTTGTTATCCCATAATCTATTTTCATACAGCCATTTGTCATTTAGCTTAGCAAATTCTTGTAACGTTCTTTGTCGTACTTCTTCAAGTTTATTGATGTAAAAATCTAAGGAATTACCCTTGATATTCTGTCTTCCTTTTTCACCAAGACTATATGGGTCTCCCCATTCAGCCATCTCTTGTTGATTTGGAGTTCTGCCATCAAATATCTCAATTTGAAATCCCTTTTCAATTGCTGCGATGTGTAATAACAATGCTCCTATGCTATTAAAATCTTCACTTGGCAAAAAATCTAATTCTTCGGTAGTTAACCCTTTTACAGCGTCTAACGTTGTCTTTCTAGCATAATCCATCTGTGAAACTAAATGACCTATTTGATGAGTAAAACCCTGTAATTCAGAAATCTTAAAATCCATTGAAACAAACACCCACTTTTTAAATTTACTTCAGAAATAAGGAGTAACTCTAAACAAGTTACTTTACAATCCTGCACGTTTGTTCAATAGTTCCATAAAAAAGGCATTAATCCTTCTTGGATCAACGCACCCCATTTAAGTAAAAATTACTTTTTAGTTTTTTCTTTATTATCAAAGGCAATTTCTATAAAGAATAATAATAAAACGGCAATGATTTCTGTTTTCAATGGAATTGTAATGCTTTCCATATATTCATCTACTGTATGCAATGCTAGCCAAGTAAATGTCCAATCAATAACCATCCGTATAATAAATAATTTATATTTACCTGATACATATCGTGATGAACATGCGATTAAAGTTATAGAGAATAAATCCACCACACCACCAAAAAGAAACAACAACAACACAAATCCTATAAGGGAGTATGGCGACGTATATCGTACTCCAAATAAATTAAAAAAGCCTACAATCCCAAAGAATATACTCCCTATAACAAACGTAAAGGATATGACAACTAAGAGGATTAAAGCTTTAATAACCAATACTTTTTCAAATAAATTCATATCTCGAAATGGATTTTTTTTATTTTTATGATTCATTACTTAGTCACAATTCCTTATTCGTAAACTTTCAAATTTATAACATTTATCGCCCATCATTATAGCATATCTTCTTCCACTAACCTGCCCGTTTGTTTAATAAGTTCCGTAAAAAAAGGCGTTAATCCTTCTTGGATCAACGTACCCGATTGTGAAAGTAGCACTGAATCATCAAATACTCCGAACACACCGAAATTTTGGGAATTGCATAACATGCTATGACAAATTGTTTTTATCGCTAATAAATGAGGTGATGAATTTATGGTTTCATATATGGACTATACATCTCCATCTACTCAATTTACGTTTGATGTAAATAAAAGTCCTTTGTTTATAAAAGATAACGAGAATTTTATCAACGTGCTGGGTATTAAACAGTTAAATACTCTAGAAAATGTGTCTCTACTAGACATTTTCCTTAGCACTAGCAATGTTGTAGAACCCCATTATCACCAAAATGCAGCTGAGCTTGTCTATTGTATTTCGGGTTCTGCTGTTGTATCAATATTTAACCCTTTTACAAAGCAATTACTCAATTTCACAATCACACCTGGACAAGTGGCAAATGTTCCACAAGGTTGGTGGCATTTTGAAATAGCTTTGCAGGATAACACTCATCTTTTAGCCATTTTTGATGCACCTACTCCTGAAGTAATTTTAGGTTCTGACATCCTAAAATTCACTCCTGCAAATATAATGGCTCATACTTATTGCCTTGATGAAAATCAATGGAAGCAAGCAATTGCACCAGTAAAACCTTCAACATATATAGGACCATACAAGGACTGTGAAAGAATTATGGAAAATGTTCAACATCAAAATATCGATCAACAATATCAAAAGCTCCAATATATTCAACAATACCCACAAACTCCATACATTTATCAACAGTACCGGCATTATTGGGGTTAAGGGATTATTTAAATACTGTTAATGGCATGGGAAAACCATGTCTTTTTTTTTATAATTCCAATAAAGCATAAAAGAATTAAACGAAAAGAAAACTTAACTCAATTCTCCTGCCTTTAAATTCAATAACAAAGTCCACTTCTCCATCCTAGAGAAATGCACCCGATAGTCCAGTAAGATTATTTACTAACTAATTTCTCAAGATAATCATACTCTATTGCATTATCTTTCGTTTTAAAGAAAAAACCATTGTATATAATTGTATCACTTGAATTTATTGTAAACTCTTTAGTTACTTTTCCTTCGTTATCAAAAATAGTAGTTCTAAAACTGTAACCCATATACCCAAAAGAAGATTTACCCTTTTGAAATGTAACATCGTTAAAATTATTGATAATATGGTTAATATTATTTTTATCGGTAATTATGGTTTTAATCCCAGTATTTCCATCGAAGATAGTGATTTTAGAAACCTCGGTTGGCTCTATGCTTAGTATTTTATGAGGTATATACGTTAAAGCGAAAATCAAGGCTAGAGTGATTGAGAATCCAATTGCGACCCGTTTAATCCATTTTATTTTATTCAAAACATACACCCTTATTAAATTGTTATTTTTAACTTGCTGTGCTATCCTGCTACGTTTGTTTAATATGTTCCATAAGAAAAGGCGTTAATCCTTCTTGAATCAACGCACCCGTTCGTAATATAAGGTTAGCCAGATTTTCTGGTTGACCTTTTTTTATTTGGTCTTATTATAGCGGTAGTCGGGGTAGAACGTAGCACCCGTGGGACTGATCCCGTCAACAAAACTGTTCACCCCCTACTTGTATAAACATGTTTCAGGCTGGTTGGGACAAGTAAGATCCCGTTTAACTAAAAGAAAAACCTTCCAAGATAGAAATATCGGAAGGTTATTTGTCATGGACAAAATTAGTATATCATGAATAAATATAGGCTTTTAATGAAAATGTTGACAAACTATTAGCTGGTTTAGTTGAATAAGGAGAGATGTACTAAAGGCTTTTTAATATACTGCAAATAATTGTTATTATAACAAATACAAGATAGTATAATGACAACTTTTTAGCTTTCTGGTTATATTCCTCTTTAAGCACTTTTCTCTTTTTCATTTCTTTATTGAAGTACATATACACCTTAATGGTTTCATACAAGCCCAAAACAAGAAAAATAAAAAACAACAAAAAACTAATCAGTTTTATTATAGTTATTATTAACCCCATTATGGTTTCTCCTTAATCAGACAATAACTTTAAAATAATTATAAATTATTATTGGGAAATCCGTATATATTTCTTCAACAAACCTGCACGTTTGTTAAATAAGTTCCATTAAAAAGTGCACTTCTCCTTTTTGAAGAAATGCACCCGTTAGTTTAAGTGAAATTAATCACAATACCAACAACGAAAATAAGGTACCCCTCTCGTATGTAGCTTATTTTAGTTTCTTTGTTGAGGTTTTTGTTAGAATAATGCTCTTATTTTTTCTCTTATAATGTTTATAACTTTTTGACCTGAGTTTACCTCTGTAAGAGAAATATCCCACATCACAGCATTTGTAATTGGATTTGGATCTTTGTTAATTACTTTTATTGTAAGGTCAGTTACGCCATCTAAAGGGATTTGAAAATTCTCCTCGCCTGTGATTGATAACCCTAACGAATAAATGACTGTTCCGCTACTGATGAATTCTATGTCACTACCTTCTGTTCTTGCATCGTTAATTACATCGTCCGGTATAGCGACATAGCCTGTTATGTTTTTATATTTGCCATCTAAGTGATACGTGAATTCATTGTTTTTCGTATTATTCCTACTATACAGATTTATTTGAGGTGTAACCTCTTTTCCGTCTACTGTAAAGCTGGACAAGTTTTCGTCCCACTTTACAGACCCATCTTTTACGATCAGTTCATTCAGAGCTGCGGTTTTTCCTCCCCCTTTTTCTAGATAATTATTGATACCGCCAATAATTATAATAGTACAAAGGGCAAGTACCATAGCCATTATAAATATTTTGCAAATCCGTTTGGGTTTATCTCGGTCACCGGTGACTATTTGCTGTGCCGCATATCCTACCGAAGCACCTAATAAATTGATTATGATATCGTCTATATCAAAAGCTCCCAAACCAGAAAACATTTGTAGGATTTCAAGTATTGTTATAGACAAAATAAAAAAGGTTATAAAACGTCTAAAACTACATCGAAACAGGAGTGGAATGATAATCCCAAAAGGTATGAACGCTACAAAATTCCCAAACTGAAAAAACCAATTTTGAAAGTCTCTTCCCATTGGATAGTGCAATTGAATCGCTCCAGGTATTGGGTTAAATCGTAAGCTAGAGTCATGCCCTAGGGAACCTCTATTGAAACCAAGATACAAGAAATAGAGGATCAAACCTGTATATAATGTTAACAACACAATCGTTATTTTTCGTAACTTTCCTTGATACATAATTACAATCCTTCCTTTTCCGCAGAGACAAGCAAACTGAAACTCCATAATGCCCCTTACGCACTCGCACATTTTCCAATTATACCATTAATAAACAGTGCTGATTGTGGAGTTTCAGTTTTTTAACAACTCTGTTTTACTAATTCTTGTTGAGCTAACCTGCCGCGTTTGTTTAAGGAATTCAATAAAAAAGGTGCTTAATCCTTTGGGGATCAACGCACCTTATAGTTCAAACATAAGCAATTACTGGAGCACTCTATGTTTTTTATTTTCTTTTTTACTTTTAAACTTAAAACAATTTGATAAAAACCAAATAGTAGCCCTACGGTTATTAGGGAAATAAAAGTAGTATACTCACGAGGAATAGTTATATAGATTAGTACCATTAACAGGATGAACACTAGGTAACCTAAAATTACTAGCTTAATTTACTATACAAAGTTACGCACATATTTTGAACTTTAACTTGCTTTGGCGTCTATTGTCTTGGGGATGAGATTATATAATCGTGGTACCACCCCAGTTTATTAATACGTCACCATATTAACCTTATCAGGTACGGCAATGTTGCTTATACCTTAGCTCTATAACAGGAGCACCTGTCACGCTATAACCATTAAAGGTTTCAACGTGCCACTCAGAGACTTGTTTCAATCGATCATTCTTACTCCCTTTCAGCAAATGGGAGCTCTCTGTAAAGAAACATTCGGTTTACTCTTCTCTTCATCGCATTTTGTTTTAATTATGGTAACATTTTCTTCAAAATAATATAAATAGTATTTTATACTTATTAAACAATCGTGCTACGTTTGTTTAATAAGTTCCATAAGAAAAGGCGTTAATCCTTTTTGGATCAAAGTACCCGATTGTTGAATATGTAGCAACTTTTCTTTATCTTTTTGACAGGTAGCCGTCATTGCATGTGTAAATAAACTCTCACACTGGATCTTTGCCCTTTTAAAAAGCAGAACGACTTACCAAGATATAGTTTAAAGTCTATATCTATCCATTAATTAAAATACCTTCCAAAGTTGAATAATCGGAAGGTTATTTGTCATGGACAAATGTAGTATAACACGAATAAATATAGGCTTTTAATGAATAATGTTGACAAACTATTAGCTGGTTTTGTTGAAGTACGAATTACTCATGAAGATAATTAACCATTTTTTTGCAGAATTTTTTTGGAAATCTATTTCTTTTCAAATTCTAATATTCTTTTAACCATTTTTATATTTTAAAAGGGTAGTATGATAGGTGTTAAGAGACATTTTTAAAGGAAGGAGGAAAACGAATGAAGAAATCATTGATTGTGAGTGGCATGGTGTTATCTATTCTCGGTTATGGTGCTCTTGTATCGCATCTCCCTATCCACAATGCTTTCGCTCAAGGTTCCATTGCTGTACCAGAGGACAAAGATGGTCTTGACCAGGTAAAATGGGCCAACAAAGCAACGCTGACATCTGTTGAAGCTCAAAAAACCGCCTTAACTAAGGTCTCTGGCAAAGTGTTAGAAATAGACCTTGATAAGAACCACGGAACGATAGTTTACGATGTTGTCATTTATGACGGATCGACTGTAAAAGAGATTACTCTTAACGCTGACACTGGCAACGTATTGAAAGTGGCAGAAGACGATGATGGTGAAAAAAAGGTAGAACATCTCCATGCAACTTCCGATGTGTCGTCTAAAGAGGATGATGAGTATGGCTATAACCAAGTAAAATGGGCTAACAATGCCAAATTATCTTTAGTAAAAGCAGAAAATTTAGCTCTGGATGAAGTCTCTGGCAAAGTATTAGAAATAGACCTTGATAAGAATCAAGGAACAATTGTTTACGATGTGGTTATTTATGACGGATCGACTGTAAAAGAAATTACCCTTAACGCAGATACTGGCAAAATCCTAAAAATAGCAAAAGACGATGATGCTGAAAAATTAGAACAACTACAGAACAAGTAAGCCCAGCACAAGCTTAAACTTAGGTATGTGCATGAAGCCGCTCCCAAATTGATTATTATGCTTTTGGGGCGGCCCTTTTTAAATTCTGAAATTAGGTTACATTAAAAAAATTTCCGCTTTTCCGCCACCAGATCATGAGCATCTTTACAGTCTGACCGAAAGAGCGAATTTATTTAAAGGAATTAGCACCTCTTTCTAATTGCTTCTGTTCTAATGATTTCTTTATTTGTTACATTGAACTAAAAAGGAGTATGTTTAATGGCTACTAAAAAGATATTAATTATAGAGGATGAAAGAAAAATTGCCCGTATCTTAAGTTTAGAGCTTAATCATGAAGGTTATCAAACGGATGTTGCCGAAAATGGAATGATAGGATTAGAGAAAGTTCTGTCCTCAAAGTGGGACTTAATCCTTTTAGATGTTATGTTGCCAGAAATAAGCGGTATCGAGGTATTAAGAAGGATGAGGAAGAAAGATACATCCACTCCCGTCATACTCCTAACTGCCAAAGATACTGTCCCTGATAAGGTGAACGGACTAGATCATGGGGCAAACGATTATATCACGAAGCCATTCGATATCGAAGAGTTATTCGCAAGGGTTCGGGCATGTTTTCGCATGACTGATAGAAATAAAACCTTTGAACAGTCAGATGTTTTATCTATTGAAGACTTAACCGTGAACCCTGATACCCGTGAGGTTACCCGATATGGCACTTTAATTGAGCTAACACCGAAAGAATTTGATTTACTTGTCTTTCTATTAGAAAATAAAAATCATGTATTATCCAGAGAACAAATCATAAAACAAGTATGGGGTCATGATTATCTTGGTGTTACAAATGCTGTCGATGTCTATATTCGTTACTTAAGGGAAAAAGTTGATAAAACATCGGACAAAAAGCTTATCCAGACATATCGTGGTGTTGGTTATAGCATAAAAGAGTAAGGAAAGGAGTGGAAGGCTTTCTCTTGACTATCGTCATGAGTCTTCGGCCAATTTATATGAAAATCAGAACTAAAATCCATCTATTTACGAGTCTTGTCATTCTTTCCATACTTCTTATCACCAGCCTCTTAATCAGTCTGTTATTTTACGAAAGATCGTTAAGTGAGACCAAGGATATACTAGAGAGTCAGGGTGACCTCATTCTTGAAAACCACTCATCTTCCGAGTTGATGACTAAAAGAAATGACCTTCTACGTCCCTACGTCACAGATGATGGTATGATACGCATCATTTCACCTGAATCGCAAGTGATTAACTCTGCATTCAAAGAGACTAATTTGAAATTAATGAAACCCATCTTTCATGTTAAAGAGGACTTTAGCAGGGAAATAGTCGGAAATCATAAAGTTATGTTGTACCACTTGCCAATCAACAGTGATGGTCATTTTGTGGGATCCATTGAGATTGCTCAAAACTTGGACACATTATACGACAATATGACCTTATTAATGATGATTTTACTAGGTACAACAATTCTAGCCATTTTACTATCTTTTATTGCCGGCAGACTGTTAGCAAATATACTGTTACGGCCGATTTCTTCTATGAGCCAAACGATGAGTGATATTCAACATAGCGGGGAATTTATTAAAATACCTATTCTTAGTCGTTCTAAAGACGAATTAACAATGATGACGGGAACTTTTAATCATATGATTGGTCAACTGGAATCAAACTTTGAAAAGCAGCAACAATTTCTTGAAGATGCATCACACGAACTTAAAACGCCACTTACGATCGTAGATAGCTATACAAAATTACTAAAGCGCTGGGGCTCTAAAGAGCCTGCCATATTATCAGAAGCTATTGATGCTATTCATCTTGAATCTCAGAGAATGAAAGATTTAATCAACCAACTTCTTGCTGTTGCTCACGATAATGAAGAAGTTGCAACAGAGAAGATCCAACTTGTTCCTTATTGTGAAAAACTAATTCAACCATTTATTCGAAGTACCCAAAGAATGATCATGATTTCCTCAAGTGCTGAATCCATCTCATGCTACACCGACCCACCAAAGCTAGAACAGTTACTAAGGATATTAATAGATAACGCCATTAAATACAGTGAAAATGAGATACACATATGTATACAAAAACAGAAAAATATCATCTCTATTACAATAAAAGATGAAGGTGTAGGTATTCCTGCGGATGACCTTCCACATGTCTTTGAAAGATTTTACAGGATCGATAAATCAAGGCATCGAGCAACTGGTGGAAGTGGTCTTGGTTTATCGATTGCCAAGTCGATTGCTAAAAGTCTTAGAGGAACAATTACTGTTGAGAGTATTTTTGGAAAAGGCACCAATGTCCAAGTAAACCTTCCATCCATCTTATAATGAAATGAACACTTTCATAATTTTTTGTATAAATGAAAAAACATTGATAATACGTTTTCAATAGAAAAACGTATTCTGTTCATTTTTAATAAGGGAAGTGCTAATTTTCAATGTTAAAGAAATTTCTAAAATGAGTTCATTACAGGATGAACCATATTCATAAAATTTACAATTTGGACATTAACTTGTTCTTCAAGCTCCACAGTTCCTTGTTCAAGGGCAAGTGTTGCCTGCTTATGTCCTTCTCCATAATCACTTGAAAATATTAAAATATTTTTCAATTACATCACTGGAGTCATTAATAAGCCGCTGATTCCAACTGCTGAGAGAACCTTAGTATTTAATTTCATATTTTCCTCCTCCTAAAAAAATTGGGTTACAAGTTAATAATATCCACCTCTGCTAAAAATTTTCTAAACGATTTCTTAAATATTTCTTAAATTTAATAATTTATGTGCTTTAATAACTTCCTTGAAGATTAATACAGCTAAAAAAACAAGTTCTTTTATGAACGTGAATACGTATCTAACTTCAAAATAAATCAAGACGATTTTGTTATTCCTTCAATCCTACGAATAGATAAGCTTATCATCATATTCCACAATCTGGCCCATTTGTTGAATAACTTAATATGTAAAAGTTTAAATACAAAATTTGTTAATGTAGTTTTATTATATAGTAAACACAAGTCTTTATTTTTTCTCTTACATAAATCATGCACTACTAATGACATTAGAATCTCATTCTCAATACATCTTGCTGCATACGTTGCCAGCTTTGTTCCCTTTCCTCTGGAATAACTCTCAATGGCTTTGATTAAGCCGATCGTTCCAATAGAGATAAGATCTTCTGTATCTTCCCCTGTGTTTTCAAATTTTTTGACGTTGTGAGCGACAAGTCTTAAATTATGCTCGATCAGCAATCCTCTTGCATGCTCATCTCCGTTTGCAATATCTTTTAAGTACTGCTTTTCTTCATTCTCAGACAGCGGCTGTGGAAAAGCATTGTTTTTTACATATGAGACAAAGAGCATAACTTCTTTGAAAAAATAAACCAACACACCTACTAATGACATAACAGCACCTCCAAGGCATATTCCTTTTTTATGTTTATGCTGCCCTGGGCTTGGGTGTATCTGTACTAGGAAAATGGTGAGTGATCCTTTTTTAAAGGCTGTTTTCGCATTCATTGTTGCTATTGAAAGTAGTTGATTTCCGTTTCGGTTGCTCGCTTTCCGCAGGGCAGGCGGTGAGCCACATTCGTACGTTTCACTTTTAAGTGTCTCACCTGCCCGCCTGTCCTGCAGGAGTCTCACACCTTACACTCCAATCAACTGTCAAAGAAGACAATATATAAGATTAAAAGCAACAATCTTTAAGAAAAGAGCTTTTTTAAAAGATGTTTTTAAACTATTAAATCTTTTCAACAAAAAACCGAGTCCTCCACTCTAATGGAACTCGGTTTTATTACTAAAGATATAGGTCATCGTTCTCATAATAGAAAGACAAGCACCAGCTTTTTTGTCTTTCATAGTGGTGGTTTATGTATTTTTCCTTCTTGAAACAATTCTTTTAACATATGACGGGCATAGCCTGTGGCTTGTCCTAATGTTATTTTAGCTGGAAGTGGTGCTTCATTTGCATCCACAATAACATCGATAATGCACGGTTTATTTGCAGATATCGCTTTTTTCAAGACGGGTAGTAGATCATCGGGGTGTTCCACCTTGTACCCCATTCCTCCGCAAATGTCGGCATACCGAGCAAAATCCGGATTATGCAAGTTGGTTCCAAATTCGGCATTGCCCATTACTTCCTGCTCAAATTTTATCATTGCGATTTTGTGATTATTTAAAACAATGACGATTAGAGGGAGTTTGTATTTTACAGCAGTGACAAAGTCATTCATCATCATTTGGAATCCGCCATCTCCGCAAATGGCAAATACCTGTTTATTGGGAAAAGCCATTTTTCCAGCAATCGCTCCAGGTAAACCGCATCCTAATGTTGCTAGCCAGCTTGAGATTACAAATTTTTGATTTGTCATTTTAAAATGGCGGGCCATCCATACGGTAACATTCCCTACATCTACTGACAGAACGGCATCATCATCTGCAACTTCTTGGAGCGCATGAATGACGCGTTGCGGCTTGATAGGAATTGAATCATCTTGTTCCTGCTCTTGTAATTTTTCCCGCCATTCGTTTATATTTTTCTGGCATTGTTTCAAGAAAGTGCCCTCATTGTTATTGTTTATCAATGGTATGAGACGGTTTAACGTCTGAAAAGAATCACCAGCAAGCCCCACATCAACGGAATAGCGTTTTCCAATTTGAGAGGGATCTGTATCAATTTGTAGAGTCTTCGCATTTTTAGGCAGAAATCCAGTAAACGGAAACGAAGTACCAACCATGATTAATGTATCAGCATCCTCCATTGCTGCAGTTGCCGGTTTAGTACCAATTAAGCCTAGCCCTCCCAAACAATAAGGGTGTTCATCTGGAATGACACCTTTACCTGGCAGGCTAAGTATAATAGGAGCTCGCATTTTTTCAGCAACTGCCAGTAGAGATTCACTTGCACCTTTAGCACCTTTACCTGCTAATATTACTGGTCGTTTTGCTTGATTTAAAATCGCTGCTGCTTGCTCTAAATCTCTTTCTTGTGGAAGTATTGTGGACTGTACATAAAACGAATTTGTTTGTCGGGCATGCCTCTGAACTTTAAACTTTGGGACATCATCCGGAATGATTAGAACGGAGACACCTTTTTTGTCGTAGGCTGTTCTAATTGCCTGATTTAATATAACAGGAAGTTGTTCGGCTGACATAACCATTTGGCTATATACGGCCACATCCTTAAAAACATTAACCAGATCGATTTCTTGGAAGAAATCCGTTCCAATTAAATCTGTTTCTACTTGTCCAACAATGGCTAACACTGGTGCTTTATCCAATTTCGCATCATATAGTCCATTTAATAAATGAATGGCACCAGGTCCCGCAATGCCCATACAAACACCTAGTTTACCTGTTAATTTCGCATAAGCGGCTGCTGCTAATGCCCCTGCTTCTTCATGTCTGACTTGAATAAACTGGATTTTATCTTGCACTTTTCTTAAGGACTCTATTAAGGTATTTATTGAATCTCCTGGCATTCCATATATATGATCGACTCCCCAATCGATTAGGCAATCCATCATCATGTCACCTGCTGAAGTATTAAACATCATATATCCTCCTAGTTGTTTATACTAGATGGTATTATTTCCAATTTTTAATAAATCATTATTCGTGCAGCATTTAAACATAAAGTGAGGGTGACTCTTTTAAGTCACCCTCACTTGTTTTTCATTTAATTCACTAATGTATTCAATGCATTTGTGAGAGTCTTGATGATAAATGTTAAATCCTCGTTTTCAAGACTTAATGGAGGTGCTAATGTGAGCACATTGTTAAAACCTGCTACTGTCACACCGTTTTTCCCGATGATCAATCCATTCTTTTTACACAGCCCAATGATACCATTTACCATATCTGTTGAAAGTGGCTCTTTCGTTGCTTTATCTTTTACAAGTTCTATACCGACTAGAAGCCCCTTACCTCGAACATCACCGACATATGGATTGTTTTGCAATTGTGCCTGCAAATCATTTAATAATTGATCTCCTAATTCTCGTGAACGATCGAATAACTTTTCATTTTCCATAATCTCAAGATTTTTCAACGCAAGCGCACAAGCTGCAGGGTTACCTCCGAATGTGTTTACGTGTCTAAAGAAGTCGTATTCATCATTTCCTTTAAACGCTTCGTACACCTCTTT
Organism: Fictibacillus barbaricus; assembly: GCF_031457135.1. Classification (GTDB taxonomy): domain Bacteria; phylum Bacillota; class Bacilli; order Bacillales; family Fictibacillaceae; genus Fictibacillus; species Fictibacillus barbaricus_A. The sequence goes on from NZ_JAVDWA010000004.1 coordinate 28,856, forward strand.
CCTTACTGCAGTTGCAGAAAGCGGCAAATATGCAGAAGTGATCCCTTTTGCCATTGTAATGATGTCCGGCTGCACGTCATAATTCATAAAGCCAAATGGTTTTCCAGTCCGGCCGAATCCGCAGATAACCTCATCTACAATTAATAGTGCACCATGTTTTTCACAAGTTTCTTTGACAGCTTTCATGTATCCATCCGGAGGCATTAACACACCGCCACCGGTAATGATGGGTTCCATAATCATCGCTGCGATCGTCTCGCTGAGCTCCCATGTCATCATGCGCTCGACCTCTTGAACACAGGCCATTTCAAGAGCGTTATCTAGATTAGCATCCGGCATTCGATATGAGTCAGGAGGGGTTACATGAAGAAATCCTGGTGCAAGTGGCTCATATTTGTATTTTCTCTGTGCTTGACCTGTTGCAGCAAGTGCTCCCATAGAACTGCCGTGATAGGCTCGATAACGTGAAACAATCTTATATCGATTATACTGTCCCTTTTGCTGGTGGTATTGTCTTGCGATTTTAAAAGCAGCTTCATTCGCTTCAGAGCCGCTGTTAGAAAAAAAGAGAACATAATCCCCGCCGAGCATTTCATTTAACTTTTCAGCGAGTTTTACAGCAGGCACGTGACTATGGGTTAACGGAAAATAGGCCATTTCCTTCAATTGTTCATAAGCAGCATCTGCAAGTTCGGTTCTGCCATAGCCGACATTTACACACCACAAACCAGCCATTGCATCTAAATATTTATCACCGTTTATATCAGTTACCCAGGCGCCTTTGGAGCTCGAAACGACCATTGTAGCGTTCGGATTATAAGGTTTCATAGAATGCCAGACAAACTGATCATCTTTTTTAAGAACGTCTTGGGATTGATCGATTTGATGAACCATTACACCCACCCCTTTTAATAATCGTAACGAGACGTGATCATTTTTTTACGGGTAAAGAAATTGATGCCATCTTTACCATTCACATGCAGATCTCCATAGAATGAATCTTTCCACCCGGAGAACGGAAAGAAAGCCATTGTTGCAGGAACTCCTACATTAATTCCGAGCATGCCTGCATCTGCTTCTTCACGGAATTGACGGACAGCTTGTGCATTTTTCGTATAAAGTGTGGCACCATTTCCATATCTAGACTTTCTGATGTATTCTAGACCTTCATTTAAATCTTCAGCACGTAAAATACTGAGAACAGGCGCAAATATTTCTTCCTTAGCAATCGTCATTTCTGGTGTGACACGGTCAAATATCGTAGCTCCCAAGAAATTCCCCTCATTAAAATCAGACATTTCTCGTCTGCCATCTCGAATCAAGTCGGCACCTTCTTCAATGCCTTTTTCAATAATCCCGAGTACTTTTTGTCGATGAGAATCTCTAATAATTGGTGTCAATAAAACTTCATCGTCCAATCCACTGCCTATTGTCAGATCATCAGCTTTCTTCCGGATTTCTTCTACAAATTTATCATTATTCCCTACAACTACCACAGCACTGCATGCCATACATCGTTGACCGGCACTGCCAAAAGTTGAGCTTATAATATTTTGAACGGCTTTTTCCGTATCCGCATCAGGCATGACGATATGATGATTTTTTGCTCCAGAAAGGGCTTGAACTCTTTTACCGTTTAATGCTGCTTTTTCGTATACATATTTCGCAACTGGCTGTGAACCTACAAAGGAAATAGCTTTAATCGCTTCATGCTCCAAAAGACCGTTTACGACATCATGAGCACCATGCACAATATTGAAAACACCTTCTGGCAGACCTGCTTCCGTTAATAATTCTGCTAAACGATTGGCAAGAATTGGTGTTCTTTCCGAAGGCTTTAGAATAAACGTGTTTCCACACACAATCGCCAGCGGGAACATCCATAATGGGACCATCATAGGAAAGTTAAAAGGAGTGATTCCACCGACAATACCAAGAGGGTATCGGAACATTTCTGAATCAATTTCTTCTGCAATGTTAGAAAGCGTTTCGCCCATCAAATGAGTTGGGGCACCAGAAGCAAATTCCACACATTCAATTCCGCGTTGAACTTCTCCATATGCTTCTTTGTATGCTTTGCCGTTCTCCTGTACAACTAATTTGGCAAGTTCTTCATGATTTTCTGTTAAAAGGTAGTGAAATTTAAACATGACACGTGCACGTTTCGGAACAGGCACATGTTTCCACTTCTGAAATGCAGCATCAGCTGCCAGAATAGCTTTTTCTAGATCATCTTTCGTTGAAATAGGTACGCGTGCCAAAACTTCACCGGTAGCCGGATTAGGGACCTCCAGATCCTCAGTACTATTCGATGCAACCCATTGTCCATTAATATAATTTTTCAAAAGTTTTGTATCACTTTTCGTCACTGTCATCTTAATCGTGCCTCCTTTAAAATGAATACATGAGCGTTAAAGTCATTATCAGGAATATTAAATAGATTTTCATTATACATAATGTAAAATTATTTACCTTTCTACTTCAACATGATGCAAATTTCATGTCTTCACTTGCTCGTCTGTTTTAACACTTTGCATATGTTCTGATGAAAATAAATAATCATGAACAAATAGCATCAGTTCGATCGCAAGACGTTTTTCTGAATTCGCAATAAAATCTCTTCCTAGTAATCTTTCAAGCTTTTCAATTCGATAATATAAAGTCTGGCGAACTACGAATAGTTGTTTAGCGGTTTCTTTTTTCGACCCGCTGCACGCCAAGTAGGCTTTTAAGGTTTGGAGCAATTTCGCATTATATTTTCTGTCATACTCAATCACTGGGTAAAGGTACTCCATCATCATCTCATGAAGGTTTTCATTTGTCTTAAAGAGACTTATGACCCTGTACATATGTAAATCCTCGTAATAATGGCAAATCCGATCTGTTCCTCTATTTTTTTGCAGCTTAATCGTTTCAACAGCCGTTTCGTAGCTTCTGCCAATTTTATTCAGTGATCGATTGTACTGACCCACTGCAAAATTTGAAAACTTACATGTATGTTTCTTTATAAAATCGGTATGAAAAACCTTGTTCATCCCATTAATTAGACGCTGTTTCCAAGTATCTGCGCTGCGTTTATTCAGTAATATATAGACCATATAACCTTGTCTTTCGGTAGTTATCAAATGGAATCCTTGCTGCTCAAATACGGATCGCAAAAAAAGAATGAGGTATGTAAGATCAGAATTAGTCGTTTGATTTGTAGCCCTGCAAATCAAAACTGTGCCTCCTTGGATACACATGTCGCCTTCATGGTAAATAAGGTTATCCAGTGTCTCCTGTTCACTATAGCCTCCATCTAGCCAATTGTTGATCCACTCATTTTTTTTAGTGCGTCTTTTTTCTTCAACATACAGTTCCCGAAGAAACAATTGAGCGAGTGCGGTCGTCGTTCGATCAAGAATGAGCTGATCAAATTCATTAATTTCACGTTCATTCGAGAAAATAATGATTTCCCCCAATTGCTGTTCGAGTACTTGCAGAGGCTGTTTTACTAGAAATCGAGATTGCGGGTCATTTAAGATGCGCTCCTTAACTTCACGTTCTATTTCTTCACTCGATTCAGGCAGAAAAATAGTCTCATCGTGCGTTGTATTCATAATAATGTGCAGTCCCGTGTACTCATACATCAATTTCAGCATTTCATCGCTATTTTCAATACCTAATAATTTTTGATTAAGCTTTTGTGAATATTCCTCTAAGTCTTGTATCATTTGATAATGCTGGTTTATGAGTTGTACATGTATATCTTGAGTGATATTGACAAATTGTACTTCCTCTAAAAATAAAATAATCGGGAAGTGGTGGCGATTCGCTAAATCTACAACCTCTTTAGGGATAGATGAAGTATACGTGCCGATCTCAATGCAAAGACCGGCAGCACCACAATCAATTAATTGCTGAAGAAAATCTGTCAATAACGATGGATTGTCTTTCCAAACTACTCCTGTAGATAAAATCAATTCATTTCCATTCAACAGCTTCTTAATGTTCAAGACTTCAACGACATGAACCCATTTTACTTGCCGGGTGAGCCCTTCAAGCCCTGCAATCACTTTCGTTCGATCAAATTGATCTCTAAATAATATGTCTTTCACGGCTAAGCTCGAATGATTCTGCACACTTTACCACTCCTACCTTTAGGCAGCCATTAAATGCATAATCTTGTTGTGAGAATGTATTATCCTCTATAGCTTAGGAGATTTTCATATTTAAGTACTTTTCTGCATTCCAGGGAGGCTTCTTTTCCATCAAAGTCTTAGTTACTTCACACGGAAACTAGCTTTCTTCAAATCAATTAGACGGAACGGTTTTGTAGAAGAATCAGATTTGAAAAATACTTGCGGCCATCAGCCGTCTTAATATGAATAGTAACTGCATCATCTTTTGATTTCTCAAACTGGACAAATGCTCCGCTCAAATTTTCCATAACATCTTTAATCTTGTAACCTTTTTCCATCATATAATCCATTTTCTCACGTTCAAGCATGTAATCTTGATAATCCGACATCCACAAACCTCCTCTGTTCCAAAAGGAAAGGAGATGACCCATTTAAAAATGTACTTTGGCTAGGTCATCCCTGTCTCATTATTTAGCGTCTTTCAATTCCACTTCTTGTATTTCATCATTCAAGTCCCAATCTCTTCCTACAGTAATACCAAGATACTTGTCATCACTTGGGTCTTCGATTTCAGCTTGCTTATATTTTTTAAAATACCAATATTTACAAAGAACATAATAACAAGCTGCACCGAGACCAAAACCGATTAGAAAGGAGTAACTCGGAATGAAATAAGAGACGACAGCTCCGATCACCCAAGAAATGAAGCCTGCAACGTTCACTCCGCCTGCATATTTAAACTGACCATCAAATTTGTATAAATCATATACATTTACACGCCGCTTTCTAAGCATGTAATAATCAGCAAAAAGAATGCCTACAATAGCGGAAAGAATTCCTCCTACGATAAGAAGGACCGGAATGATTATCCCGAAAAGACTCCATGGCTGAACGGCTGTACCAACGATACCTGCTGCAAATACACCAGCCCAGAACGGAAATTTAGGTCCGCCTACATTTGAAAAAATCGTCGCAGCCGGAACGATATTCGCTGCGATATTTGTTGACCATTGCGCTAGTACGATCATAAGAAGGAGTACGCCAAGTATTAGACCTGACGCTGTTTCTTGCAGCGCTAATACAGGATCATAGTTTTTTACTGCGATGTAAGCAACAGCACCAATGATAATCATAAAGGTCTGAGTCAATGGCAAAGCTACTAAATTTCCTATTAGAGCGCCCTTATTTCTTTTGAACCAATTCCTTTCAAACTTTGGCGCTTTTATAAAGCGGGATATGGTAGGGATATCTGCTGATAATGTCGCCCAGAATCCCATGTTGCTGAATATGACAACGAGGAAAGCTGTAAATGCTGCTGATCCAGTTGCAGGATCCTCTGCCCAGCTCCATACATTCCTGCCTTCAGCTGCCGCTGTTCCAGCAAGTTCCGTATACATCCAAATCGAAATGAGTAAGATTGTAGGAGCTGCCATGTCAGCAAAACGTTCTACAGCTTTTATACCAAGAGCTGTATTTACTAATTGAAGCAGTGAGAATATCAGGAAGCAGACAAACCAGTTATTAAAATTGAATAACATTCCTAAAATGCCATTCATTGCAGTCGCACCAAAATAGGTGTTGATGCCGAACCACATTGATGCAGCTACGCCACGAACAATTGAAGGGATATGTGTCCCAATTGTGCCGAATGGTGCACGCATATAAACAGGAAATGAGAGACCATGTTCAATCCCGATATCCGCAATGAGTGAAATAAATAAACCGATGGCAACTGAACCAATTACTGTTGCAAGGACAACTAAAGGCAGGGGCAGCGACATAACACCAGAGCCACCAATTGCGAATGTTGCAAGGACAACCACCATACCGACCCACATGAATGAAAAGCCTAGTGTTGTAATTTTCCTTCCATTCTGGCCAATAGGTAACAAGTCAGGAGACTTCAAATAACTTTCTTGTTTTTTCATAAACAATCACTCCTATATCCTATTTAATTGCAATTAGTGTTTCATCTGGCTGAATCTAGCACCCTTTTCGCTGTCATAATAGTTTCTTGCCTCCAAATAAAATCTTTCAAATGATTAAATTGGCAGTTTTTCATCTATTGAACTAAGTGTTTCATTATATTTTGCTCGTTTTATATAATTTCCGCTTCCAGGTTTACCAACAAACTGCTTATCACGTATTACAAATTCACCTCTTGATAGAACAGAAACTGCTTCTCCCGTTACTTTCATTCCTTCAAAGGCATTGTAATCTACCGCCATATGGTGCGTTTTTGCAGAAATCGTCCGTTCAGCTGTTGGATCAAAAATAACTAGATCCGCGTCAGCACCGACCGCTACTGTTCCTTTTTTCGGATATAAGCCAAACAGTTTCGCAATTCTCGTTGACATAATATCAACAAATTGATTCAGCGTTATTCGCCCCTTCAGTACACCTTCTGAAAAAAGAATACTAACGCGGTCTTCAATCATCGGTCCACCGTTCGGAATTTTAGAAAAGTCTCCTCTTCCAAGCTCTTTTTGACCTTTAAAATCAAAGGAACATTGATCAGAACCCAATGTTTGAAGCTGCCCATTTTTTAAAGCATTCCAAAGCACGTCCTGATTCCATTTTTCTCGAAGCGGCGGTGACCACACATATTTTGCCCCTTCAAAATCTGGTCTTTCTAAATAAGATTGATCAAGCATCAAGTATTGCGGACACGTTTCTCCCCAAACGTCATAGCCTTTATTGCGAGCTTCAGCAATTTTTTGGACCGCCTCTGCACACGATACGTGAACGACATATAGCTGTGATTTTGCTAGTCCTGTTAATTGAGCAGCTCTTCCTGTAGCTTCTCCTTCAATCTCAGGTGGTCTTGTAAGCGCGTGATAAATAGGATCCGTTTTCCCGTTTTCTAATGCTTCTTTAACTAGGTAGTCAATTACATCACCATTTTCAGCATGTACCATTACCAAGCCGCCTAGTTCCTTTGCAGTAATCAAGGTGCGGAATAATGTTTCATCATCTGCTTGGAACACATTTTTATAGGCCATGAAAACTTTGAAAGATGTAATTCCTTCTTCATTTATCACTTTAGGAAGCTGATGGAGGACGTCTTCATTGAGTTCTGAAATCATCAAATGGAAGCTGTAATCAAGAACAGACTTGTCCTTCGATTTTTTGTGCCAAATATCAATCGCGTTTTGTAACGGCTCTCCTTTGCTTGTGAGGCAAAAATCAATCACAGTTGTTGTTCCGCCGAAAGCTGCTGCTATTGTACCTGTTTCAAAATCGTCTTTAGAAACAGTCCCGCCGAATGGCATTTCTAAATGGGTATGTGGATCGATTCCTCCGGGAAACACATAGCAGCCTTTTGCATCAACCACTTCTGCACCTTGAGCATCTAAATTTTTCCCAATTGCTGATATGCGTTCATCTTCTATTAAAATATCAGCCATATACGTATCAGATGCCGTTACAATCGTTCCATTTTTTATTAATTTTTTCACAGTGTCAGTCTCCTTTCATTTTTTGTTCCGTAAAAATGGCTTAGTTACTTTATTGGATTTGCTTGAAGTGAAGAGAGTACTGATTGTCTTTCATTCCATGTCATCGGTTGATGTTCACTAGCAACCTCAATCATGTCAATCGCACCATCAACTGGACACACAATCGAACAAAGGTTGCATCCTACACAATCTTCATCACGTACCTCTAGATAAGAGTTTCCATGACCGTCCTTTAGCATATCGATACATTGATGTGATGTATCCTCGCAAGCTATATGGCATTTGTTGCAATTAATACAAACATCATTATTAATTTTTGCTACAATTTTATAATTGAGATCCAGGTTTCCCCAGTCAGAATACTTTGGAACAGATTTACCAACGATATCCCTTACCGAAGCAATACCTTTTGCATCAAGATAATTGTTCAATCCATCTATCATATCTTCGACAATCCGGAAACCGTGGTGCATGGCAGCAGTACAGACTTGAACATTAGAAGCTCCCATGAGCATAAATTCAACAGCATTCTGCCAATTTGATACTCCCCCCATTCCGGAAATCGGAACGTTGATTCGGGTGTTTCTTGCACATTCACCAACCATATTGAGTGCGATCGGCTTTACAGCAGGTCCGCAATATCCACCGTGTGCCCCTTTTCCCCCTACATGAGGAATTGTGTTCCATGAATCAAGGTCGACACCTGCTAAACTATTAATGGTATTAATCATACTGACCGCATCCGCTCCTCCACGGACTGCTGCTTCAGCTGTAGATGTAATATCCGTAATATTGGGAGTCAGTTTTACTATGACTGGCGTCTGTGCAGCTTCCTTCGCCCAATAGGTTTGCTTTTCCACAAGTTCTGGAACTTGACCTGAAGCAGATCCCATTCCACGTTCAGCCATACCATGTGGACAGCCAAAATTAAGTTCAAGACCATCTACCCCTACTGCCTCTACTTTTTTAACGATTTCATGCCATTTTTCTTGTTTAGGTTCTACCATAAGTGAAACAACAACTGCATGGTTCGGAAACCTTTTCTTCGTTTCATAAATTTCTCGTAAATTGACTTCTAGAGGACGGTCAGTAATCAATTCGATGTTGTTAAACCCGGCAACACGCTGACCGTTAAAACTAACGGCAGCAAATCTTGAAGATACATTCAAAATTGGATCGCCTAGTGTTTTCCACACAGCACCTCCCCACCCAGCTTCGAAAGCTCTTTGCACCTGATACCCAGAGTTAGTAGGAGGTGCTGAGGCTAGCCAAAATGGATTAGGTGATTGTATTCCAGCAAGGTTAATGCTTAAATCTGCCATTGTTTACTCCCCTTTCCGATGTTGCGTGTCCTTAATCTATCAAGCTGTTACAGATTGTTCTTTGTATTGTTTATGAATGGCATACGCCGCATTCTTTCCTTGCTGTGCTGCGGTAACAACCATCGCTTCCCCTACGCCTTTTCCAAAAATAACATCACCGCATGCAAATACTTTTGGATTAGAAGTCTGATAGGATTCAGAAACTTGAACTACGCCTTCTAGATGTTCAAGCTTGAAATGCTCGATCAAACTGATATGCCGTGTTTGCCCAATCGCTTTAATTACGACATCCACTGGCAGCATAAAATTTGATCCTTCTACGGGAAACGGACGTCTTCTGCCATCCTCATCAGGTTTACCGAGCTCCATTTGGATGCACTCAATTGCTTGGACTCGTCCATTGCCGTCACTATGAATTTTTACAGGCTGGGTCAACCAGCGGAATTCAACACCATCTTGTTTTGCAAATTCATATTCAAAATCATACGCTGTCATTTCCTCTAAAGTACGGCGATATAGGATTTTTACATTTTTAGCACCTAAACGAACTGAACATGTCGCACCATCTATCGCCGTATTTCCTGCACCGATAACAACAACATTTTTTCCTGCATACTGATTTGTTATTGGCTTCGTTTTTGTATCTTTTACAAATTCAATCGCATCATGGACACCAATTAAATTTTCCCCTTCAATACCAATGTTTGGAACATGGGCCATTCCTGCAGCTAACACAACACAATCATAAGAACATAAAAGCTCTTCAGCCGAAACATCTTTTCCAACAGCCGTATTCGTTCGAATTTCCACATCAAGCTGACGGACTTGATCAACCTCCCAAAAAGAGATGGATTGCGGCAAACGAAATGAAACAATGCCGTACGTATTTAAACCTCCCGCTTTTTTGGAAGCTTCGAATATGGTGACTTTATACCCGAGCAGCGCCAGCTCTCGTGCTGCAGATAATCCAGCTGGTCCGCTGCCTATAACAGCAACCGATTTTCCGTTGCTTTCACCTTTTCGGAAAAGTACTTGATCATTTTTTATAGCCCAATCTGTTGCATAGCGCTGCAAATCACCGATCATAATTGGTTTTGTGGCTTGATTAAGAACACATGCACCCTCGCAAAGTTCATCTGTTGGACAAACCCTGGCACAACTCGCTCCAACAGGATTTGAGCTCATAATCGTTTTCGCAGATCCTAATAAATTTCCTGAAGCAATTTTTTTAATAAATTTTGGGATATCAATCCCTGTTGGACAAGCTTGAATACAAGGTGCATCGTAGCAATATAAACATCGATTTGCCTCTTCAAATGCATCTTGGTTACTAAGTGCCAGATGATATTCTTGAAAATTTTTTGTCAGATCCGTCATCGATATGTGCAGCTTTTCAGATTTAGACAACTGTTAAGCCCCCTTTTGAGATGATAGAAATATAAGTTTCAGTAAAATAGTTTTTCATCCAAACTCATTAGATTTTATGGAAGCAAAGCCGTCATTTCCCCATACGTTTCTGGACGGCGATCACGGTAGAATTGCCATAAATCACGCACTTCCCGAATCATTTTCTTATTCATTTCACCGATGATTACTTCATCTTGATCTCGGCTCCCAAGAGCTACAAAGCTGCCACGGGGATCAACTAGATAAGACTGCCCATAAAATTCGCCCATATTCCAAGGTCCTTCTGTTCCCACTCGGTTAATCGCACCTAAATAGTAGCCATTTGCAACAGCATGCGCGGGCTGCTCTAGCTTCCATAAGTATTCAGATAGGCCAGCTACAGTAGCTGAAGGATTAAAAACAACTTCAGCACCTTTTAGTCCTAGTAATCTTGCACCTTCCGGAAAATGACGGTCATAACAAATGTAAACACCAACCTTGGCGAATGCCGTTTCAAACACCGGATAGCCTAGGTTACCAGGCTTAAAATAAAATTTCTCCCAAAATCCACAGCCCTCATTTCCCACTTTCACATGCGGGATATGCTGTTTTCGATATTTACCTAAATAGCTGCCATCTGCATCAATGACAGCTGCAGTATTATAATAAGTTGCAATGCCTTCACGTTCATAGATGGGGAGAACGATGACTACCCCAAGTTCCCTCGCTAATGCCATAAACTTATTTGTAGTTGGACCGTTAGGAATTTCTTCAGCAGCGTCATACCATTTCGAATTTTGTTCCGCACAAAAATAAGGACCATAGAAAATTTCCTGTAAGCAAATGATCTGTGCTCCTTTTACAGCCGCCTCTCTTACAAGTTTGATGTGCTTTTCAATCGATTTTTCTTTATGAACCGATACAGGTTCATTTCCATCCACATCATGGATCGCTTGGATCAAACCAATCTTAACTAAATCAGACATTTTCTTTTCCTCCTCTAATTTTTCATTTATGTAAAAATATAAATTGAAGCCACATATCAGAAGAATTTTTTGAATATTATGTCTATTTTAAATGGTTGAAATGATTTTTACATTTTACAAAATGTAAAAATATATAAATAATAATTATCTATTATGTAAAGAAGAGAATTTAATGATGCTGTTTCGGGGAGGGATAAATACAATGAAATGAGTACGAACGTGCTTATTAGTAAACAAGCTCTTAAATAAAAAACTATCATAAGTTTTTTAAAAATTTTGTAGAAATAACCTATGAAAATCCATTATTTTTGTCGTTATTTGAAATTTCAGTTAATTATTCTCAAAAAATTTAACTTTATGTTAAAGTAAAATCAATAAACATAGATTTTTATTAATAGTTAGCGATTGGAAAAGGTGATTATTCAATGAACTGGTTAATGGTTTTAATAGTGTTTATGGGTGGTATCGCTGTTTCTATACAGGCTGGTGTGAACGGAGGTCTTGGGAAGCAAATAGGGGTAATTGAAGGGACATTCCTCTCTTTTCTTATCGGGACGGTTACTTTATTTATAATGATGCTGATTTTTGGCAAAGGAAACCTTTTAAATGTCTCTACTGTACCAAAGTGGCAGCTTATCGGAGGACTTTTAGGTGCTTTTTATGTATATACCTTAGTTCTTACTGTCCCTAAAATCGGTGTCGCATCTGCAATCATTTCCGTAATTGTTGCACAACTGATAACAAGCTCCTTTATTGATCATTTCGGTTTGCTTGGTATGAAGCAAATCCCTATTGATGGACAGCGTATCCTTGGATTTTTATTTCTCATTGCAGCTCTTTTTTTATTTACCAAAAGATAAGCTCTAGAGCAAAATGAAAATTATGGTTTTCAAGCAGAAGTTCTACATACTATAATTAGGCTTGGAATGAGGTGAAGATTTTGAACAAAACAAAAAAGCTGATTGCAGGGGTTTCTACAGCTTCAGTTGCCGCTATTCTTTCTGGCTGTAATAATTATCAGACACAGGATATTCCTCCAAAACCGACGAATAAAGAGTGTCGAGATTGGGAATGGGACGCTGATGATGGCGTTTATGAGTGTGACGATACAAACTCTCATTATTTTGGCCATTACTATCACGGCGGAAGATTCTTTACTAGCAAAAGCAGTTTGCTTAAGAGTTCCTCGTATAAGTCCTATAAAAGCAGCTCCAGTTTTAAAGGCGGGAGTACTGGTTTTGGAAGTGGTAAAGGGTTTGGCGGATAAAAATTGAGGAGTTGTCAAAATGAACTTATTTTTAAATTTTACTTTGTACGCCGCTACAGGTCTTGCTCTTCTTTTCGCAGGATTTGTCGTATTTGAATTAACTACGAAAACAAAAGAGCTAAAACTAATCTCGAATGGCAATACAGCCGCAGCTTTGTCACTTGGCGGAAGATTGTTCGGTCTTTCTTTCGTCATCGGTTCTTCCATCGCAAATTCTTTAAGCCTTATCGACTTGCTAATTTGGGGAACTGTTGGAATCGCTGCCCAGATCATCGCGTTATTTGCAGCTGAACATTTAGCGATTCGATCTAGTATCTCTCAAGCTATTGATGCAGATAATAAAGCCGTTGGATTACTCGTGATGTTTCTCAGTCTTTCAGTCGGCTGGGTGATCGCTCAATGTTTGACTTATTAAAAAGCATGCGGCATAAGCCCGCATGCTTATAATTTTTCTCCAACATACATGACATAGACAGCACGGTCTTCATCTATCTCTGCCGAATCCCTTAAATATTGACCTTTTTGAGGGATATCAACAACATCTTTTAACAAATAGCGGATGACGTCCCAATGGCTGTTTAAAGCTTGAAGATGCAACAAAGGCATTTCACCGGTTTCATGATATTGACGAAACTCAATAAAAATTCCTCTTCCTTTATAACTTTCCTCATCAGCGAATTTTTTAGCTGTTCCCATTTCTTTTATAACTAAAATCTCTTCATTGTCTTTCATTTCGTTTGATTGAAGTTCATACTCCTTACCTTCATGAATGAAAAACTCACAAAGCTGCCGTGCATATTTTTCATCATGATTCATGTTTTCAGGAATTTTATAGCTTAAGAAAGGTTCATATTCATCTAATTTTTCAATGTAATAAGTGAGTTCCATCATTTTCAATCCCTTTTCAATTTGTTATGTTAATGATATCAGTTTTTTATGTCGCGGAGGAACTATGAGCAACTATCGAAAAGAAAGAAACGAATTTTTTAAAAAGTTACCCGAATTTTGGGCAGATATGTACGGACAAGAATATGCATTATTTCAACCGTATATTATTGATGAAAACGAAAAAGAAACGATACACGCTTTTGGCAAGAAAGTGAGTCATATTTTATTTAAAACGGCTGCACTTCTGCAATCTCCAGATCTGACAAATGAAACATTAAGATTATTGGGATTTCCGGATTCTATATTCCAGTTTCTCAGATTCCAATCACCTCTGCCAAAAACGGTGATTGGCAGAATCGATTCAATCGAGACAGAAAATGGACATAAAGTGATGGAATTTAACAGTGATACCCCAACGTTTATTTATGAGTGTTTTAAAGTAAATGGTATGCTATGTAATCATCACCATCTTATAAATCCAAATAGGGAAATGGAAAATGATTTATCAAATGCGGTGAGAACAGCCATCCTGTCATCTTACCGCCAGCTGCAAACCGATCATTCTCCAAATATTGTTTTCACTTCACATGAAGAGAATATAGAAGATAGACAGACCGTACTTTATTTAAAAGCCTTAGGTGGTTTTCCTTCACAATACATACCATTAGAGCAACTGGTAATTCAAAAAGAACATGGTTTGTTTGATCCATATGGAAAGAAAATAGATATCTTGTACAGACAAACCTTTCCGATTGAAATGCTCATTCAAGATAAAGATTTAGAAACAAATGAAGAAATCGGTTTGCAGTTAACTGATTTAGTTATTCAAAATAAACTTGCCATTATTAATCCCCCTTCCGCTTTTTTATTGCAAAGTAAAGCGGTATTAGCTGTCATCTGGGGATTGCATGAAGAACGTTCTCCGTTTTACACCCGTGACGAGCACGTATGGATTGAAGAACATTTTCTCCCTACCTATCTAGAACCAGATACGTTTTTAAAGAAGAAAGAAAAATTCGTTCAAAAACCAGTATTCGGCCGTGAAGGAGATACGGTTCGACTATTTGACGAGAACGGAAAACTTTTTGATCGTGACAAACATGAAAGTTACGAATCCTATATGAGTGTCTATCAGAAATACACCCCATTGCCAAAAATGACTTTTGAAACGGAAAAAGGTTTCGTTGAGGGCTATAGGATGACGGGAACATTTTTGATCAACGGTAAACCAAGTGCATTCGGATATCGCGTCGGCAATCGGATTACAGATAACCTCTCCTACTTCTTACCTGCAGGCATGAAGAAATAAGGATGTACTCACATCCCTTTACTGCTCTCAAAAGTGGTGAATACAAATTACCTTTTAGAAACGCTCTTTTCGAAAAGATTGTTGCTATTAAGAGGTTTCAAGTATTTCTTCTTTGAAAGTTAATTGGAGCGTAAGGGCGAGACTCCTACAGGATGAGTGGGACAGGTGAGACAATTCAATGTCGCATGGCGACGAATGGCTCACCGCACACCCTGAGGAAAGCGAGCCACTGCAGAGGAGATTAACATCATTCAAAAGCAACAAAGTTTACGAAAACAGCCTTTAGAAAAGAGCCTTCTGTGCAATCTGCACAGAAGGCTCTTTGTTGTTACATCATGGAAGACATATTGGATAATACCTTTTCTTGTGCACTTTCATAAAGAGACTTTACTCTTTTATCGTCAGCGTATCGTTCTTCTGAACGATGGTTTCTCTTGATCGAAAAGGTTATGGTTACAAAAAATAAATGCAACGTAAACATAAAATGAATCACTCCTATAATTTTAATTAGTTTTAGACTTTCTCGATTTCACCAACCTGGTCAGGTCGAGTCTTTCTCCGTTAAAAACCATGTTAATAGTGTAATGCTGATCATAATCATCACAATTCCCTCCTTTGTTTGCTGCTGTTTTCTTAAACTTTTCTGCTCTTGAAGTAATTGAATTCCGCTCCTAAAAGAAACATTCTTTTAGAAAAGAACTAAATAAAAAACACCGCAGAGCAAACCTGCGGTGTAAAAAAAGGCACAAAAAAACCGCAGGTATTCGACCCGCGGTGTCTTTACACATAATTAAATAGACAAACTGCTCCATGGGATGGTCGAACACATTTCCATATGAAATTGTATATTGCTGATTACTTTATACATCATTTTGTTCAACCTCCTCGTTTTTTTACTTTACTTAGCAAATTATACACATTTTACCAAGTGTTGTAAAGTATTTTTTATTGCCTTTAAAAGGATATGCAAGCTGCTCTAAATGTTTCCAACCATTTTTCTTTTTTTAAAAATAAGGCTATTTCACTAAATTACTTTTATGTGTACACTTTCACAATCTTTTATTATAATTATTCTGTAAAGGGGGAAATGCAAGATGATACATCCTAAAGTAATACTTGCTTCAACACGGCCAATATCACTTACCGCTTCTGTAATACCAGTATTGTTTGGAACAATACTAGCCTTACAGTGGACAAACATAGACTGGCTTACATTTTTATTAACTTTAATCGGGGCTGTGTTTCTGCAATGCGGAACAAATCTTGTAAACGATTATTTTGATCATGTAAAAGGTGCGGATACACTAGGAAGTTTAAGTCCCTCTGGTGTTATTGACAGAAAAGAAATGACGCCGCGCCAAGTGTATGCCACAGGACTCATTTTCTTTGCATTAAGCATTATTATCGGTCTAATATTAACCGCTTTAACAGGTCCAGTGGTTTTATTATTTGGTATTCCATCACTTTTAGTTGGCTATTTTTATACGGCAACTCGATATGCTCTTGCTTATAATGGATTAGGTGAAGTGGCGTCAGGCAGTACGCTTGGCATTTTAGCGGTTGTTGGTTCATTTTATACTCAGACACTTAACGTTAATGCTGAAATCTTTTTAGCGGCTATACCAAATGCTCTTTTGGTGATGTCCATTCTGCATGCTAATAATCTGAGAGACTTTGATACAGATAAACAGATCGGCAAAACGACAGTAGCAGGTTTAATCGGCAGAAAAGCTTCCCGTGTTGAGTTTTATGTCTTAATGCTTGGCACTTATTTCAGCTTGATTGGACTTATTTTCATGAATATACTCCCTGTTTGGAGCTTGATCGCTGCAGTTACATTGCCAATTGCTATAAAAGGATTAAAAATTGCGGTTTCAACATGGGATGCTAAGCAGCTTAATAAAGTTTTAGGTTTAACAGCCATGCTGCACATGGCATTCGGAATTTTATTATGTATCGGTACGTTAACAGGTATTTTATTATAAAGTTTGTTTTCGCAATCATTCTTGTTTTTGAGTGCAGTTGATTTCCGTTTCAGGATGCTCGCTTTCCTCGGGGCGTGCGGTAAGCCCACTCGTCGCTCTGCGACATTGAATGGTCTCACCTACCCCGCTGATCCCGTAGGAGTCTCGCACACCTTACACTCCAATCACCTTGTCAGTGGAGCTAAATTACAGAATTACACCATTAGCAACAATCTTTTTGAAAAAAGCCATTATAAAAAATTGAATTAGAAGATGATGACCCAAACGATGATGCATTTATCGTTTGGGTCATTTTTTATATAGAGGATAACCCATGAATTTAATAAAAAATAATCGTTTTCATTTCATAAAAAACGACTCAGAAGTGAATTTGTTTCACTTTTGAGCCGCTTCTTTTTTATTGCTTATCCTTTTCCTGCTTGAAAGCTTGGATATAAGGTCATTCCGCCATCAGCAATCAGTGTTAACCCAGTTACGTAGCTGGCTTGACTTGACGCGAGCCATGCAGCTGTAGCGGCGATTTCTTCTGGTTCACCGATATAACCCATTGGAATCAGTTTTTCTACTCCTTCTTTTTTCTCTGGATCGGCAAATTTTTCTGCGTTGATGGGAGTATTGATCGCACCCGGTGCAATACTATTGACTCGAATTTTTTTAGGTGCATATTCTAGCGCTAATGTTTCCGTCATTAATTTAATGCCGCCTTTACTTGCAGCATAATGAACGAAATGCGGCCACGGTATAATTTCGTGAACGCTCGACATGTTAATGATGACTCCTTGAATGTTATGATCAACATAATAATCCAGTGCTTCTCGGCAGCCTAAAAATTGCCCCGTAAGGTTTGTAGAGATGACCTTGTTCCAGTCTTCCAAAGATAGCTCGTGCGATGGAACTTCATTTTCAATTCCTGCATTGTTAATCATCACATCGAGCGAACCAAACTCATCTACTGCCGTTTTTATTAATAACTTGACATCCTTTTCTTTCGTAATATCTCCTTGAAAAATTAAACCTTTCCCTCCTTTTTCCTGGATCTCACTCACGATCATATTTGCATCAGCTTTTTGTTTATCATCAAAATAATTGATAACAACATTCGCTTGTTCTTCACCAAATCGAAGAGCACACGCCTTTCCGATTCCACTTGCTGCTCCTGTAATAACTACTGTTTTTCCTTTAAGATCTGGATACATTAAACAGCCACTCCTTCTCTATGATTTTGTGTAGCCTAACATCACGCCGCCGACAATAATCAGCACACAGCCTGATATAACCCATATGATTTCTTTTTTGCTTCGTTTTTCTCCTAAAATAAAAATTCCGCCTAATGTCGAAATAATGATACCTGTCTGAGAAAGCGAAAAGCTTGTAGCGATCCCGATCAAAGGAAGCGCAAGGAGCAATGTTAAATTCCCTGTACTCCAAATTAAACCGGTTAAAATATTCCTTACTGAATACTTATTGAAAGGCTTATGTTTGAAGGACATAATGAGTGCTCCGATAAACATTCCAACAGCCTGAGGAAGAATCGCTTCCCAGCCGCTTATCTCAAACCATCTAATGAGTACAACATATGTAACATACCCAACCGTGGAAATGAGCAAGATTGTAATACCCTTTTTCAAGTTTTGATTGTCTTCTTCACTGCCTTTCTTTCCGCGCAATGAAGTTAAAAGAGCTCCTCCGACTATTGCACATATGGCAATAATACCGATGATAATCTCAGTTTTTGTTTTCCACTCATGAAAGACAATAACGCCAAACAGTGTTGTGCCGAATAACTGCATTCCAGTTGAGAGAGGAACAATTTTTGAGACGCCTAAATAATCAACGCTGGCGAATTGATTCCTCTGGCCAATTACCCAAAACACACCTGATATAGCACCGATCGCAAAGACGGTCATGGTGATGTGCGGTTGAACAACGAAGAACGCCACGATGGAAAATAGCAAGGCTCCAAGGGTCATCCCAAACGTTTGACTATGAAAGTCACCACCTAGCTTTTCACTAACTAATACAATACTTCCCCAGCAGACCGCTGTTATTAGTGCCCAAACAATACCCAAAAAATCCACTTCTTTCTCTAAGATAGTCGTTAAAACTTAGTATGACCTATAATGGTCATGCAGTATTCATACCCGTTTAGAGGGAAAACAAAAACAAAAAACCGTTCCTTTTAAAGGAACGGTAATTGAAATTATTTATTTATTATTAATTTGAAATTTCTTGAAGTTTTACTTTGCACTTTCTTACAGTATTGTACATCAGTGCTGTGAATGATAAACATATAAGAGAAGCACTGCCTAAAGTAACGGATTGGATAAAGCTTTTATCTTCGGGAAGAACTAATCCTACATAAAAGAATGTGCTAACTGCCAATAAGATGAACCCAAAACGCTGGTAGTCAGCTATTTTGTTTTTTAATTCTTTCGTCATATTGTTATTCATAGTAGCTTCTACCTCCTAATCACTAACATTAGGATAACATAGGCTGAGCTAACATAACGGGAATACTTTTGACAAAAACGTGAAGAAAATTTGTCTAAATTGTTATATCGCAAAAGAAAAAAGTGGTCCATTGGGTTGAATTAACATCCCATGAACCACTTTTGTTTTTAGCTTAATTTAATGCATTTTTCAAATCTTCAATAAGGTCTTCTACATCCTCAATACCAACTGAAATTCGGACTAATCCGTCTGTAATTCCTAGTTCAGCTCTTCGTTCAGCAGGAATAGATGCATGTGTCATTCTAGCAGGTACAGAGATTAAGCTTTCTACCGCTCCCAAGCTTTCTGCTAAAGTAAAATATTTTACTTTTTGCAGTACGGCATTTGCTTTTGATTCACTGCCTACATCAAAAGATACCATTCCGCCGAAACCGCCTGATTGCTTTTTAGCGATCTCATGCTGCGGATGCTCTTCAAGTCCTGGATAATAAATTTTTTCAACAGATGGATGATTTTTTAGAAACTCAACAATTTTTTTCGTGTTGCTTTCATGTGCTTCCATTCGTAATCCAAGCGTTTTAATTCCTCGGATTAGCAACCATGAATCTTGAGGTCCTAATACACCTCCAGTTGAATTTTGGACAAAGTGCAAGTCTTCGCCTAACTTTTCATCATTAACAACGACAAGCCCCGCTACAACGTCACTATGGCCACCAATATATTTTGTTGCTGAATGCAATACGATGTCAGCGCCTAATTCAATTGGGTTTTGCCAATATGGTGTGTTGAACGTATTGTCTACCATGAATAGCAGATTTTTCGATTTTGCCCATTTTGCAGCTGCTTCTATGTCCGTTACTTTTAATAATGGATTTGTTGGTGTTTCAACATAAAGAGCTTTTGTGTTCGGTTTTAAAGCCGCTTCAATTTTTTCAACATCAGTCGTATCCACAAAAGTAGATTCAATTCCTAATCGATTCAGGACCTTAGACATCACTCGGTATGTTCCGCCGTATACATCATCTGTTAAAATCACATGATCACCGGTGTTAAACATCATCATAACAGCAGTAATAGCGGCCATTCCTGAACCGAATGCAAATCCTCGTTTACCGCCCTCTAAGTCTTTAATTAATTCTTCAAGCGCATTTCTTGTAGGATTTCCTGTTCTCGAATATTCATATCCTTTATGAACACCTACTTCATCCTGTTTATACGTGCTTACTTGATAGATCGGAAATGACACCGCTCCTGTTTGTTTATCAGAAGGAATGCCTCCGTGGATTAGTTGCGTTTTTCTTTTCATATCAGATGCCTCCTTCATAAATTTTCTTGCTTAAATATCGTTCTGAACTGTCTGCAAATATAGTAACGATCACATCACCGTTCTTAGCAGTTTGTGCTTCGATGAGAGCTGCGTGCAGTGCAGCACCTGAAGAACTTCCTGCCAGCAAGCCTTCTTTTTTTGCCAGTTCAGATACCCTGTTAAACGCGTCAACGTCTGTTATTGTGTGTATGCTGTTAAAGTATGACGCATCCATATAATCAGGTAAAAATTCCATTCCGATTCCTTCTGTTTTATGCGGACCAGATTCTCCCCCATTTAAAATAGATCCTTCTGGTTCAACAATAACTGTCTTTAATTGAGGATTCTTTTCTTTTAAATAACGAGCTGTCCCCATGAAGGTACCACCTGTTCCAGCTCCGGCAACAAAAATGTCTACCTTGCCATCCAAGTCTCTCCAAATCTCAGGTCCAAGCGTTTTGTAATACGTGTTTGGATTGTCCGGGTTTGAGAACTGTGAAGGTGAAAACGAATCTGGAATTTCATTTAATAATTCTATTGTTTTTTGAATCGCGCCTTTTATACCCTGAGCAGTTGGCGTGTGAACAATTTTAGCTCCGAGTGCTTTCATAAGTTCTTGCTTTTCTACGCTGAATTTTTCAGGAATAACAAATAAAACATTAATTCCTTTATTAATTGCAGCTAACGCAAGCCCGATTCCCGTATTTCCAGCAGTGGGTTCAATGACTGTTCCACCAGGCTTCAATTTTCCAGAAGATAAAGCTTGTTCAAGCAGTTCAATGCCTAGACGATCCTTTACACTGCCTCCTGGATTCATAAACTCCAATTTTGCAAAGAGACGGACGCCTTCTGGAAGAGAGAACTGAGTTATTTCCATCAGTGGAGTATTACCGATTAATTCGTGCACATTTTTATATACCTTCATCTTGCCCGACCTCTATTCCGCGAATACGATATGCCATTCATCTTTTTTAGAAAGCATTTTACGAGCAATCTCTTTTGCGCCTTCAAGGCTGTGATTTGCTGCCCAGCCGCATTGTACTTCATTACAAGCTGGCACTTCTGTTGCTTCTAAAACGTCATGAAGTGTT
Source organism: Fictibacillus barbaricus (assembly GCF_031457135.1). Taxonomy (GTDB): domain Bacteria; phylum Bacillota; class Bacilli; order Bacillales; family Fictibacillaceae; genus Fictibacillus; species Fictibacillus barbaricus_A. The sequence continues at coordinate 50,426 of NZ_JAVDWA010000004.1, forward strand.
TTTTCAAGCACTTCTAAAATTTCATCATAGTTATCATGGTTGATAACCGATAAATAGAAGCCAGTTTGGCAGCCCATCGGACTAATATCTACTACCGTAGAATGGTGATTACGAATATTCTCAGCCATTAAATGCTCGATAGAATGAAGTCCTTCCATTGGCATATGATCTTTGTTAGGCTGACAAAAACGGATATCGTATTTATGGATGATATCTCCGTTCGCACCAGTCGTCGTACCCGCCAGTCGAACATATGGTGCAGCTACTTTTGTATGGTCAAGGTTAAAGCTTTCAACGTTCATTTTTTTAGTCATTATTTATTTCAGCTCCTCTACAATTTTTTGTACTAGTTCTGCTGAATGCTTAGATGCTGTTTTTAAAAACTGATCATAAGACAAACGTGCGTCTTTTCCAGCAATGTCGGATAGTGAGCGAATAATAACGAATGGAACTCCGAACTGATAAGCAGTTTGAGCAATTGCTGCCGCTTCCATCTCTGCAGCAAAAAGCATTGGAAACTTCTTTCTAATGTCCTCTACCCGCTCATGATCACTCATAAAAGAATCACCAGATGCAATAAGACCTTTAACGACTTGAATATTTTCAACTTTTGATCCTGCTTTTACTGCCGCATCCACTAGCTTTTCATCCGGCAAATAATTTGCAGGCATTTGCGGTACTTGGCCATACTCATAGCCAAAGATGGTTGCATCCACATCATGATGGCGAACTTCAGTAGAGATAACGACATCCCCAACGTTTAAGTCTGTGTGGAAGCCGCCTGCTGAACCCGTATTCAAAATAACGTCAGGCTCATACATCTGAATCATTAATGTTGTACCAATCGCAGCATTTACTTTACCGATTCCTGATTTCAGCAAAACGACTTCTTGATTATTTAATAATCCTTGATAAAACTCACAGCCCGCTAGTTTTTTTTCTTCAAGATCTTTTAGCTGCTCTCTTAATAGAACAACTTCTTCTTCCATTGCTCCAATAATTCCAATTCTCATAAAGGTTAATTCTCCAATATTATTTTTTTACCGCTTCCATTAGCCAAACATATTCGTTTAGTTTTTGAAATGAGACATCAAAATGATGCTTTTTGAAAATATCTTCTAACACACCAATAGTTGTATAGTATTCTGTTTGAAGATCTTTTAATAAATTCAAATATCCTTGATTTTTCACTTTTTCATGACGTTCTTTCTTGTCAGTATCATGCAGGAAGGCGGTATCCGCAAATACAATTTTACCATCTTTTTTAAGCAGCTGGCTATAGAGTCCCACCGCTTTGTCTTTTTCTTCATCTGTCAAGTGATGGAACGCATACGTACTTACAATTGTGTCTGCATGTTCAACTTGCGGGAAAGATAAGAAATCTCCATCATGCAGTTCCAATTGAGGATTACGTGCTAAAGCTTTTTCTCTCATTCCCTTTGACGGTTCAATTCCAATCACTTTCTTTCCACTGGATATTAATTTTTCGCTTAAGTTCCCAGTACCTACTCCGAATTCTAAAACGATATTTCCTGATCTTTGTACAACAGTATTTAAAATTTCATTATATTTATGAAAAACTTCTTTATATTCCTGATCGTCCCCTGAAACTGTTTCATCATATGATGATGACCACTCATCAAAAAGATCAATAAATTCTCGTCCCATTTTTTTCACTCCACCATTAATTTATATAATTCCTATCAACATACTATGAATTAAAAGTTTACAGGTTACAAATTAACACATTTTCAATAAATTTTCAAATCAATCAACTTTAAAATATTAAAAAAGCCGCAAACGAAAACACTGAAAATGAAATAAAAAAAGACAATCCACTTTTAAGTGAATTGTCAATCATGCTATTGTGCACGTGTTACACTGGTAGGTTTCCATCCTTTTTCAGGAATCCACTGTAATTGAACATCGTATTTTACTTTATCTACTTTTGATTGAACAGTCCCTTTTGATAAATCAGGTCCTCCGCCATTTCCTAACCAAAAAATCGTCATTTGATCCTCAGGAATACCTGTTGCATAAGAGAGCGCACTAACCATCTCTTTCCAATCTTGTGATTGATCATCATACGTTTTTTGATGCGGTTCGCTTTGTGAAGTTCCTATCGGTTCCCAAGGACCTTCTGGACCGCCTCCTTCGGGTGTATCTGCATTCGAGTCAGCTTGATCCCCCTCAGAATCTGATTGATTGTCCGAATCGCCTTCTGTTTTAGTTTCATCACTTTTCTGATCATCTTTATCTGATTCCATCTCTATGGATGAATTATCATCTTCTTTGTTAACTGTTTTGGTTTGAGATTGCTGTGTTTCGGATCTTGAAGTTGAAGCGGTTTCTTCATCGCTGCCCGAAAACAAATTATATACAACCACAACGATTAACAGAATTACCAATCCAATTGCAATGTTTAAAAAACGATTTTGTTTTCTTTTTTCTGATCTCGTTGCATATCTTTCGTTTCGTTTCATGATTTCCTCCCAGTCAAGTAAAATGGACTTAATCTATTTTACCATGACTATAGAGTTCAGGCCTATTTCTTTTACCCTATTTTTATCCATCAATTACTTAATTCTCTTCTGAAATGTCCATGAGTTCTCTTGCGATTTCGGAAAAAATCGGGATAGTTCTATTTGTTTGATCGTGCTTTAAATCGACAACCACAAGAGCAAAACGGGGTTTATCTGCAGGAAAGTAACCGGCAAACCATTTATTATTCAGAGTTGACGCCGTTCCTTTTTGTGCTGTCCCAGACTTTCCTGCTACTTGAAACGGCAATGATTGAAGTGCATGTCCTGTCCCTCGTTCGTCTTTAACTACATCAACAAGCAGTGCTTGTAACCTCATCATTGTATAAGGGGACAGAGACTCTGAATTCTGTTCATGATCACTAAACGTAATGAGTTCCGTTTCATTGGCAAAATTAACAGATTCCGCAGCTTTTACTTCCTTCCATGGTCCGCCTCTTGCGATGGTTGCCATCATATTCGCTATCGCTAAAGGTGTTAGTTTAACATCCAGCTGTCCAATAGCTGTTTGAGAGATCGCTAATGGACTCCGGTATTCTTCTATCTTTTTTTTCTGGCTAAAGACTTGTCCATATTCTTCATTGTAAAAATGTGAAAAATGATCTAGATGATAAATTTTACCTGACCATCCGTTTTTTTGCAGAAGTCCTAATTTCGATGCATATTCGCTTATCCATTCCGGATTTGAATCAGTAATCTCATTCGCTAGATCCCCAAATGTTTTGTTGCAGCTTTGGGCAAAACTTTCTTTGAAATTCAGTAAACCTAGCTGTCTTTCATCTTTTTTGCCATAAATATTTAAATTACAGTCATATTGTCTATTGTCTTGAATCTTGTTATCTTCAATGGCGGCTGCTGCCGTTACGATTTTAAAAATGGACCCCGGGATTTGCTGTGCCGTCATCTTATCCTCATTCTTAAAAATGGTCTTACTCGTAAAAAGCGGCCGGCTTGCCATTGCCAGCAGTTCACTGGAATTAACATCCAACAAAACAGCTCCGCCGCTTTCCAATCCATAGAAGTCGATGTACTTTTCCATAGTTTCCTGCATCTTCTTATCAATTGTTGTTTTGACATGCAAGGGATATAAAGGATTGGTTTGTGATCTATATTTCACATCGAGACCAAACAAAGGGTTACCTTGCCGGTCAACATGATAGATAAATTGAGACTCTCCTTCTGATATCAAGAAAGGATCAAAGGTATACTGCAAACCGTTCTTTCCTGTTTTTGTTGTAATGGTTACAGTACCTTTATCCAGCTTATCAGGGTATTTTTGATTGATTAATTTGGGGTCTTCTCCAACTGCTCCTAATATGTGATTCGCGAAAGGCAGAGGTTTACGTCTAGTAACTAACTGGGCATACAAACCTGGAATTTCTAAAGAATTGATTTTATTCATCTGTTCAACAGTAATTTCATGCTGGATAGAAAGTGTGCCAGGTTTTGAAAAGTGGGCCAACATCTCTCTCAGATTTTCAGGTTTTACTTGTACGATCTCCGCAATTTTGGCTATTGGCCATTTATCCTTTATAAGGCTAGGAAATACAACGATTTGAGGTTTAACATCTGTTGATAATAGCTCTCCATTACGATCTATAAAATAACCTCTTCCATCATTTATCGTAAATCGGTGTGTGCGCTGACTTACACTTTCTTCGATAAGATTTATTTTATGCTTGGAAAAAGAATTAGTTGAAATCAGTTGAATATCAGCTATACGGTAAATCAATAGGAGAATTAATGATAAAAATACGATTGCTATGAACATCAATCTTTTTTGCGAAATCATTGTGGTCACCATCCTAACCACATTTTCACCCCAACTAAAACTTCTTAAACAAAGGATGTTTTCGAATTCATTATTGCTTTTGAAAGTCGTTGATTTCCGTTCCAGGATGCTCGCTTTCCGCGGGGTGTGCGGTGAACCTCCCTGGCGCCTTGCGCCTTCAGGGTCTCACCTGTCCCACTGATCCCGCAGGACAAGGAAGGCTTCGTCAGCTATATATCGCACGAAGAAAATGTGATTTTCATTTTCGAGGAGTCTCGCACCTTGCACTCCAATCAACTTTTCATTGAAGTCACACTACAAAAATGACCTAGAAACAACAATCTTTTAGAAAGGCTGTTTTTGTAATCTTTTAGTTGCTTTTGAATGAGATTAATTTCCGTTGCATGTCTCGCTGCAGGGTGTGCGGTGAGCCCTCGGTAGAAGATGACCGATCCTGCTCCAGCTTCTGCAAGAACATCCTCCCTAAGCTAGCTTCCTCGTCGCATACCTTTCAAGATGAATATTCAGGTTGCTGGTATGCAGGAGTCTCGCCCTTCCTCTACAATTAACTGTTCAAATGAAGAGTTCTACCAAGTCTCTCGGTAGCAACAATCTTTTAGATAAGAGCTTAACGAAAAGTCTTTCAAAAATGCAAAAAAAAAAAGACTTGCAAGATGCAAGCCTTCTTCTAAACTTTATTTTACTTCTAAGATTACAACGCTGATCTCTCCGCCAGGTGTTTGAACATTTACTTTATCACCAGGCTTTTTGCCTAATAAGCTTTTTGCCATTGGAGAATCATTTGAAATTTTGCCTTCAAATGGGTCTGCTTCAGCACTACCTACGATCATATATGTTTCCTCGTCGCCATCTGGAAGCTCTTGGAATTTAACAGATTTACCAATGGAAACGTTATCAGAATGGTCTTTATTATCTTCAATAATTACCGAATCACGAACCATTTTTTCTAATTGTACGATACGTGCTTCAACAAATGCCTGCTCGTCCTTAGCTGCATCATACTCAGAGTTCTCAGATAAGTCACCAAAGCTGCGAGCAACCTTAATGCGTTCTACTACTTCTTTACGTCTTTCTGTTTTTAAAAATTCTAATTCGTTTTCTAGCTTTTGTTTACCTTCTAGTGTCATATAGTGTTTTTTCTCGTCTGCCATGTTTTTCACTCCTTCAATAATCAGTACCCTTGTTACGTTATATGATATTTCCAGCAGGGTATGTATAAAATAATTGGACAACAGTGGACGGGCATACTATTAAGTCTAAGGTTGTCCATGTATGCTGAAAAAATGAGGATTGGTTTCCTCATTTTTTCAATAATGCTTTGTCTTCCAAAATCGTTTTAATTTTTGTAACCATTAAGTCAATTGCAACCAGGTTTTGTCCACCCTCTGGAATAATAATGTCAGCGTATCTTTTCGTCGGTTCAATAAACTGGTTATGCATCGGCCGCACGACTGAAGTATATTGGTCGATAACGGAATCAATGGTTCTGCCGCGATCACGTATATCACGTACCATTCTTCTTATGACACGAATATCAGCATCTGTATCAACAAACAATTTGATATCCATTAAATCGCGTAACCGCTCATCTTCCAAAATCAGAATACCTTCCAATATTATTACATCTTTAGCATCAACTGGGATAATTTTATCACTTCTTGTATGTACTGTATAGTCGTACACTGGTTTTTCAATCGATTCATAGGCTTGAAGGGCGGAAATATGCTGTATTAGTAAATCATTATCAAATGCTAGCGGATGATCATAATTCGTATTAATCCTTTCATCCATTGATTTTTCTGATTGATCTTTATAATAAGCATCTTGCTCAATAATTAAAATAGACTGATCTGCAAACTGTCGATAAATTTCTTTCGCAACTGTTGTTTTACCAGACCCAGATCCGCCTGCAACCCCAATAACAATAGGTTTTTTTGACATCTTTCTTAATCCTCCAAACTAATGAACCTACTTTGTATTCTTCCTCATACTCACCATCATTCCATCCCCAACAGGCACGATTGTAGAATGAAAGTCCGGGTGCTGCATTAAATAACTGTTGAAACTTCTGATTTTCTTTACAAGCGAACGCAGTCTTCTGCTTTCTAAACCGCTTTCGTCTGCTACAAATCCTCTAAAGAGAATATTATCCGTCACGATAATCCCATCTGATGAAAGCATAGAAGAATAATGATCAAAGAAGTTTTGATATTGTCCTTTTGCCGCATCAATAAAAATAAAGTCATATGGGGCATAGTGTTCTACCTGACTCTGCAATTCATTCGCATCCCCAAGCAATAAGTGGATTTTATCCTGCAGATCCAGTGCAGCCACATTTTGTTTCGCTATATTGAACCGATCTTCATCTCTTTCAATCGTGATGATTTCAGCTGAAGAACATACTAGTGACATTCGAATAGCGGAATACCCTATGGCAGTCCCTACTTCTAATATTCGCTTCGGATTCTTCAATCTGACATATGTTAATAACGTTTCCATTCCTATTAATTCCATGATGGGAACGTCATTTTCTTTTGCATATTGTTCCATTTGCAAAACATGCTGAGTGCGCGCTTGAATTAAGTTTTCGATATATTGATTTACTTCATTTGAGACCAATGTCACACGCCTCCTTCACACTAACCGGTATATTGTAACATAATCTTTATGTGAAGGCGAGAGGATGTGATATTCAAAGATTGATTGGAGATTCCTTTCATCATCTCCATTGTGACCCCTTTATCCATATCTGTAAAAAAAAAGCTCGCCCGAGGAGTTTGATCCTGCGAACCAGCCTTTGCTATTTGCTTTCTTTTTGCTGCCACACGTTCCATTCGTTTTTATATTTTTGGTAAACAGCATTATGTTCTTGAAGTGTTTTTGAGTAAATGACTTCACCATTTGGTCTTGCGTAAAAAAAGAGCTCGGTCATTTTTGCAGGGTTTAATGCTGCTGCAATCGATTTTTCACCCGGTGAGGTTATAGGACCGATCGGGATTCCTTTATATCGATACGTATTATAAGGAGAATCGTATTGCAAATCTGTGTACAGAACTTTAACTTCAAAATCTTTTCTTGCATATTTCACGGTTGGATCTGAATCTAGTTTCATGTTTTGTGCAAGACGGTTATGAAATACACCAGAGATTTTTTTACGGTCCTGTTCCCTTTGTGACTCTTCTTCAATAAGAGAGGATAAGGTGATCACTTGAAATAAAGAGAAGCCGCTTTTATTTATTTCTTTTTCATGTTTTGAAATAACATGATTCGCTTGCTCCACCATTTTATCTATAATCTCTTTTACAGGTGGTTTCTTCTTATCGAATTCGTAGGTTGCAGGAAAAAGAAAACCTTCTAGCGGATAATATAATCCTTGTTTATTAATCTCATCAGGAAGAAAGCTGTATTTGTTTTGCAGTTCTTTTAAATAAGCTTTGTCAGACATCACTTTCAGAATATCAGCTTCTTTGTATCCTGTACTTACGCTGATTTCTTTGGCAGTCTGAGGAACATTAAAGCCTTCTGGGATGATAATGACAAGTTCCGGCTTCTTAAACAATTTTCCTTCTTTTAAAGCATTGATGATTTTATTCAGATTCATGGAAGGCGAAAGTTCATATATTCCGGCTTGAATATTGCTTTCTCCTTTAGCGCGTATGTAATATTTAAAAAACAATCCGCTATTGATGACACCTTTTTCTTCTAACTCTTTTCCGATTGCACCTGTAGATGCTCCAATCGGTATTTTTACCGTAACTTTACTGTTGTTACCGGCATCCATAGGCGCCGTATTCTTTTCATAGTAAAAATAAGCAGCTCCTGCAGCAAGAAGTATAATGACTAACAATATGGCCATTATGTTGAATAAGATTCGTTTACGTTTTCGTTTTTTATTTATGTATTCACCAGATGACTGGAGCTGAATCATTGTGGGTCCCCCTTCCATCTGCTTTATTATACTTTTGCTAACAGAAATTGTCGAGATTAGTAGTTAATTGGAATTAAAAAAAGGAACCATGACAAGTGCCCATACGAATAGCGACCGTCCTGGACGCAAGTCAAACCACATCTATTTGTGACAATGTTTACGAAAACAGCTCTTTCATTAACATTATTATAAAGCAATAAAAAACGGCTCAGAAGCGATGATTTATCACTTTTGAACCGTTTCGTTTTACTTTTGTTTATTCAGTTTCGAATTCATCATCTTGGAATGTATTTAACATTTCTTCAACGATGTCCCACTCTTCATCAGTTTCTAAAGGGAATAATGCTAAATCATCATCTTCTTCCCCTTTATCTTCATAACGGAATGGAAACACTTCAACTTCGTCATCATCTTCATCATCTTCAGAATCTGATACTGGAATAGTTACCATATAGGATTTTCCTGTTTGGTCCACATCAAATTTAAATAAAACTTCAAATAAATTTTCGTCACCGTTCTCATCTGGAATAATAATGCGTTCGCGTTCTTCTTTTGCCATGAGTGGCTCACCTCTTTAGTTTCGATTTTGCTGGCTGTCCATGTACCCTTGCAAAATGATCGATGCTGCCAGCTTATCGATCACTTGCTTACGCTTCTTCCTGCTCACATCAGCAGCTATCAGCGTACGTTCTGCTGCCATTGTTGTCAGTCTCTCATCCCATAGGATAACCGGAAGTCCCGTTTTACTTTCAATTTCTTTTGCGAAAGCTTGGCAAGCCTCCCCTGTCGGTCCGATTGAACCGTTCATGTTTTTCGGGAGACCAACAACAATCTTGCTGACTTCATAGTTTGAGATCAGTTCTTCTAGTCTTACAAAATCTTCTTCAGGACGGTTCGGACGTCTTCTGATCGTTTCAACGCCTTGTGCTGTCCATCCCAGACCATCAGAAACGGCAACACCTATCGTTTTTGAACCTACGTCCAATCCAAGTATTCTTGACATTAACGGCTTCCTTCTTTTTGATTTAACAGGTATGACTTAACCAGCTCTTCAATCAGCTCGTCCCGCTCGAGTTTTCGAATCATGCTTCTCGCATCATTATGGCGAGGAATATACGCCGGATCCCCTGAAAGTAAATAACCGACAATCTGATTAATCGGATTATATCCTTTATCCTGCAGGGCTTCATAAACAGAGAATAGGACTGTCTCTACATTCGTTTTATAAGCGTCATCCTCGTTGAAGTTAAACTTCATCGTTTTATCCATGGAACTCACTAGCGAACACCTCTTTCTGAAGATCTCCCATAAGGGACAAATTAGTTATTTACTCTATTGTACATGAAAGAGGAAAGCTTAGGAAACCGTTTTAATCAATTCAACTGCAGAATCTATCCCTTCCTGCAGTTTTTCAGGGTCTTTTCCGCCTGCTTGTGCCATGTCCGGACGGCCTCCGCCACCGCCGCCGCAGCGAACAGCAACTTCTTTAACTAGATTGCCCGCATGGTATCCTTTTGAAACTAAATCTTTTGTAACACCAGCAACAATATTCACTTTTCCTTGGCTTTCTGATCCTAAAATTACAATCCCGCTCTGAATTTTGTTCTTTAAGTCATCCACGATCGAACGCAGACCATTCATGTCAGATGCATTAATTTTCTTCGCAATCACAGATACCCCATTGATGAATTGGACTTCATCCACAAGACTTCCTGCTTCCATATTGCCAAGTTTTGAAGCAAGAGATTCTTTTTCTTTTTGAAGTTCTTTAATCTGATCATTTAATCCATCAATTCGTTGTGGAACATCTTTAATATTCGTTTTTAATTTTGAAGCTGTTTCTTTTAAAAGCTGAACTTGACCATTCATTAAACGATAAGCCGCTTCACCTGTTACTGCTTCAATACGGCGTGTTCCTGCACCAATTCCGGATTCGGACACTATCTTAAAGAGTCCAATCTCAGCTGTGTTGTTAACATGGCATCCGCCGCACAATTCAAGGCTATAATCACCGACTTTAACAACTCGAACCGTTTCTCCATATTTTTCGCCGAAAAGCGCCATTGCCCCCATTGCTTTTGCTTCTTGGAGATTTTTGACCATTTTTTCGACAGGGATATTTGCCCATACTTTTTCATTTACGATTTCTTCGATTCTCTCAAGTTCTTCTGAAGAGATGCTTCCGAAATGAGTAAAGTCAAAACGTAAGCGGCTGCCTTGTACAAGTGATCCCGCTTGGTTTACATGTGTTCCGAGTACATCTTTTAGCGCCTGATGAAGAAGGTGTGTAGCTGTATGGTTCTTAATTACTTTTGCACGGGTAGTTTCATTAACCTGAACTGTAACATTCATGTTATTTTCAAGGACACCGTGCTCTACAATTACAGTGTGCAAATTCTGCCCATTAGGAGCTTTTTGTACATCTTTCACCCGCAGTTGCAGCCCGCTTCCTGTAATCGTTCCTTCATCCGCAATTTGTCCGCCGCTCTCCGCATAAAATGGCGTTTGGTCTAAAATAATCTGTGCTTCCTCACCTGAAGGAACCATCGTGACTCTTTCTCCATTTTGCAGCACTTCAAGAATCTTTGCCTCGCCAGTAAGCTGGTCATATCCTGAAAACTCACTCTTAACGGTGATGTCAGAAAGAACTCCACCCTGAACTTGCATGCTGTCTACTTCTTGTCTTGCAGCACGAGCACGTTCACGCTGAGCTTTCATTTCGTTTTCAAAACCTCGCAGATCAACTTGCATACCATTCTCTTCTGCATATTCTTGTGTTAATTCAAATGGGAAACCAAATGTGTCATATAATTTGAACGCATCCTGTCCAGAAACAACAGTATTTCCTTGTGATTTTTCTTTAGAGATCACTTCTTCTAAAATAGCAAGACCTTCGTTAATCGTTTCATGAAATCTTTCTTCTTCCGTTTTAACGACTTTTTGAATAAAAGGGATTTTCTCTTTTACTTCTGGGTAAAAATCAACCATAATATCCGCAACCGTTGGAACTAATTCATACATAAACGGTTTGTTGATACCGATTTTTTTTGCAAAGCGGATTGCTCTTCGAATCAAACGTCTAAGAATATACCCTCGCCCTTCGTTTGAAGGAAGCGCACTGTCACCAATTGCAAAACTAACTGTGCGAATGTGGTCAGCAATTACCTTAAATGCAGTATCCGTTTCAGTACTCGTGCCATATGTTGAGTTCGCAATCTTTTCTGTTTCTTTAATGATCGGCAAAAATAGATCCGTCTCAAAATTCGTTTTTGTATCTTGGATAACGGAAACCATTCTTTCAAGACCCATTCCTGTATCAATATTTTTCTTAGGAAGCGGCGTATAAGTACCGTCCGGATTGTGATTAAATTGAGAAAATACAAGGTTCCATACTTCTAAATATCTGTCGTTCTCCCCGCCGGGATATAGTTCAGGGTCTGTTGGATCATTTCCATAAGTTTCTCCACGGTCATAGAAGATCTCCGTATTCGGGCCGCTTGGACCTTCGCCAATATCCCAGAAATTCCCCTCGAGGCGTATAATACGTTCTTCTGGCAGACCTACTTGCTTCGTCCAGATATCAAATGCTTCGTCATCTTCAGGATGAATGGTCACCGAAAGTTTGTCAGGATCAAATCCGATCCAGTCTTCGCTTGTTAAAAATTCCCAAGCCCAAATGATTGCTTCTACTTTAAAATAATCGCCGATTGAAAAGTTACCAAGCATTTCAAAAAACGTGTGGTGTCTAGCTGTTATTCCTACGTTCTCAATGTCATTTGTACGAATCGATTTTTGAGCATTCGTAATTCGGGGATTATCAGGAATTACTCGTCCGTCAAAATATTTTTTTAGCGTAGCTACACCGCTGTTTATCCAAAGTAAAGTTGGATCTTCATGAGGAACAAGTGATGCACTTGGCTCCACACGGTGTCCTTTTTCCTTAAAATAGTCTAAGAACATTTGTCTAACCTGAGCTGAAGTCAATGTTTTCATTTCATTGCATCTCCTTTAATTTTTTTCATTTTTTTGATAAATCAAAAGGCTGTTTTCGCATTCATTGTGGCTTTTGAAAGTGGTTGATTTCCGTTTCAGGTTGCTCGCTTTCCGCGGGGCAGGCGGTGAGCCCTGCAGGAGTCTCGCACCTTACACTCCAATCAGCCTGTCATCGAAGTAAACATTAGAAAAATCCAAACAAAAAACTCCCATCCCTAAATAAAACAGGGACGAGAGTTTGGCTTCACGCGGTACCACCCTGGTTACATGCAAATATACATGTCACCTCGAACGCCATAACGCGGCAGCACGACAGATTTTCCTTCTGCACTCCAGAGTAGCTTTCGGTTTTTCTTCTTCCTAAAACACCTTTCAGCCGGTGGGTGTTTCTCTCTTTCGGAAGGGCTAAAACGTACTGATCTCTATCAACGTTTTTAATCTTCTAGCGTTAGTATACGGTTTTTCAATCTGGCTTGTCAATCGGATCTCTTAAACGATGCTCGCGAATATGTACGATGATTACTTTTATGACCGCAAATACGGGAACCGCAAGTATCATCCCAGGAACACCAGCAAGCTCGCCGCCAAGAAGAAGCGAAAAAATAATAAATACAGGATGAATGTGAAGGTTTCTTCCTACGATGAATGGACCAAGTATATTTCCTTCAATAAATTGAAGTACAAGCATAATTCCAATTGTGATCCAAACCATTTTCCATGAAATCGTAAGCGCAATTAAAATAACAGGAATGGCTCCTAAAATCGGTCCAAAATATGGAATAATATCGGTTATCGCAATAACGATTCCTAATAGAATCGGATAAGGCATTCCAACGATCCAAAGCGCAATCATAGCCGCTGCACCTAGAATGGCTCCTACAAATAATTGTCCCCTTATGTATCCCCCTAAAGAACGATCGATATCCTCCACAAGATGCTTTCCTTCCATTCGAAACCTTCGGGGAGTTATATACCAGGCTGCCTTCTTAATTTTTTCAAAATCGTTTAAGAAATAAAAAACTAAAAAGGGTACAACAACGATAACCAATAAATAATCAAAAAGCTTTTTGATAGAAAAAATAGCATTTGTTAAGATGTTCTGAGCATTCATTTCCATTTTATCAATGTAGTGCTCAATTTTTAAATGGACGCCATATGGAAGAGCAGATGTCCCTTGATCTACTTTTGACAGCAGCGCTTTATAATCGGTCGCCAGTCCGGGTAAATTTGATAAGAGTTCTTTTAATTGTACGATAAAATACGGGAATCCCTTTATGATTCCGTACGCTAGTCCGCCAAAAAACAGAAAATAAATAACTAAAATAGCTACAAATCTAGGCATGCCCTTTTCATGAATGTACTCCACTACTGGATGAAGCAAATACGTTATGAGAGCCGCTAAAAAGAATGGCAAAAAAACTCCTTTAATTGCATTTAAAAAAGGGGTATAAAGAGGATTCAGTTTCATGAGCAGATACAAGCACAAAAAAAGCAAAACTAAGAATGTAAGCCTGTATACCCATTTCAGTCTTTTATCTTTTGTCAAACCATATCACCCTTTTCGAAAAAACCCCGTCTTTATATAGACGGGGAAGATATTAATATATGGCTTTAGCGATTCTTTTTCTGATTTTCTTCATTCTTCTAGATGTCCAAAGATCACCAAGATCCGAAAAATTCATGGACATTCTTTTATTTCCGTTGCTTCTCATCGCATATGTCGCTGCTCCAATACCAAGTGCGATCAAAGAACTCATCGTCCTGTTCATACTTTTCACCTCGACATCAGAGTATCGTGCTTACCATGTATTTTCCTTATAGGATAGATCCTGATCTTCAAACAAGTCATCGAGGGATGTTAATGAACCGTCTTCTTCCACTTGATGAAGGGACAGTCTTCCTTTAACAATGGAAAGTTCAATAAAACAATTCCAGCAATAATACTGGTTAACCCCGATTTTTCCAATATCTTTTCTGCTGCAGTTCGGACATTCCACTTGCTTTCTCTCCTTTAAATTTACTTTTACAAGGGTGTCCTAAAAGTGCTGGAAATATACGTACTATTGGATTGTTGAAGGTCATGCCTATAAAGAAAAAAAGAAATGTTCGATAAAGATGCGAATGTGCATCCTTCGAACATTTCTAGTTTGTTTCTTCAAACAAAGAATCATTCAATAAATCTTTTTCCAATAATGTTTCTTTTAAACGGTCCTGTAACCCAGAGTAACGTTCCGATTCATCCGAACGGCTGATTGCCCAGGAGAAGGCTTCTTGTTCTCCGCACAGTATTAAATATTCTTTGCTTCTTGTTATGGCCGTATAGATTAAATTACGCTTGAGCATCCGATAGTAGCTTTTCACAATAGGCAAAATGACAATGGGGTATTCACTTCCCTGTGATTTATGAATCGAACAGCAAAAAGCATGTGTAAAATGGTGAAATTCATTCCGTTTATACGTAACTTCAATTTCATCAAAGCTAATAACGATTAGATCTTCTTTATCTGTATTTTCTTTTGCGTAAATGATTGCTGCTATTTCACCTATGTCCCCATTAAAAACATGGTCTTCTGGCTGGTTAACAAGCTGAAGCACTTTATCACCTTTTCGGTAAAAAGCTTGTCCAACTTGTAATTGGCGCTGTTTCGCTTTTTCAGGGTTAAACAGTCGCTGCAGCTCCAAATTTAGCCTGTCAATCCCAAGCGGTCCCTTATACATAGGAGCCAGAACTTGTATATCGCGGGAAGTATAGCCTTTTTTTATGGCATTTTCACACACTTGCATAATGACTTGAAAAACGTTTTCTCCTGAGCATGGGAAAAAGCGTCTGTCAGCTTGCGGTTTCAACAGATCATCTGGCACGGTGCCTTTTTTCATGTCATGTGCCAAACGAACAATGGACGAACCCTCTGCTTGTCTATATATATCCGTCAATCTTGAATTTGGAATATGCGGAGAAGATAACAAGTCCTTTAAAACTTGCCCAGGTCCTACTGATGGAAGCTGGTCTTCGTCCCCCACAAAAATAATTTGAATATGTTCAGGGAGAGCTTTCCCTAAAGAAAATGCGAGCCATATATCCACCATCGACATTTCATCTACAATTAAAAGCTTTCCTTCAATAGGTTCCTCTTCATTTTTTTCAAAAGTTCCCGCACCTCTCCATCCTAATAAACGATGAATCGTATGAGCAGGTATACCTGTTGATTCCATCATCCGTTTAGCTGCTCTTCCTGTTGGAGCAACAAGCAAAACAGGGAATGGTTCTTTTTTTCCACGGTAATCATCCGGATTCAGACTTACACCATGAATTTCACCGTAAAGTTCCACGATCCCTTTAATTACGGTAGTCTTACCTGTTCCGGGTCCTCCAGTAAGAATCATTACCGAGGAGGTGAGTGCTTTTTTAATGGCCTCTTTTTGACTATTCGCATATGTAATATTGAGTCTTTTTTCTAAATTTATGATTTCAGCGTCAATTTGTTTTTCTGGAATGGCGTAATCTGTTTCTTGGGATTTGAGCAGATGAGTGATTTTCTCTGCAAACCCTTTTTCCGCATAAAAAAGTGAAGGTAAATACACAACATTTTCTTTTAATATCAGCCGTTTATCAATTTCCATATCTTGAATTTCTCTAAAAACACTCATCTCGTCTACGGTGTTTGTTCCGTCGGCTAATAGTGTTCTTACGCCAGAAAGCAATTCATCAACAGGCAAGTAGGAATGACCAAGATCGGTACCTTGCTCTTTTAAAATAAAATGACAAGCCGCTTGTATCCTCTCTGGATGGTTTACTTGCATGCCATTTCCTTTAGCGATTTCATCCGCTCTGTGAAACCCGATACCCGGAACATCTTCAATAAGCCGATATGGTTCGTTCTTAATTACAGTAACCGCTTCATCTTGATACGTTTGAAAAATCTTCATCGCAAGCTGCGGACCAATTCCATATGGCTGCACAGTCATCATGACCTGATCTAATCCTCTGTTTTCAAGCAATGCTTCATATAGATTCTTTGCCTGATCTTCTGTCAGTTTTGGTATCTCGCTAATATAATCGGGTGATTCAATCAGTTTTGTGATTGCATTATCCCCGAGGACATCAACGATATGTTCAGCTGTTTTTTTACCGATTCCTTTAAACAGATCACTCGATAAATATTGAATCATCGCTTCTTTAGATTGCGGCATCTCAATTTTGAAAAAATGGACTTCATACTGTTTACCGTATTTCGGATGATCTTTAAACTTCCCATATAGAACATACTGTTCATCTTCTCTTAGCGGAGGAAGAATACCTGTGATCATGACTTCTTTTTCATCATAATTTTCGTTCGTCTCTCTTACTCTAATCCTTGCAACCGTATATAAGCTTTCCGCCTGATGGTAGACAGTCGAAATCAACGTTCCTTTAATATATCCAGACGATTCATCCTGTAAGTGAAAGGAAGGCTGCTGTGCCATAACGCACCTCCTTTTTATTCATTTTTACCTTTATTTTCTATATTCCTTTTCCCATTCCCTGCTAGATAATGCTGTGGCTGAATAGTTAATGCTTTTTCAAATGCTTCTAAAGCATCATTGTCTTGATCAAAAAATCGATAAGAGACCCCTAGATTGTACCAGGCATCTGCATGATTTTGATTGAACTCAGTCACTTTCATAAATGTGTTTAGCGCTGCTTTTACATCACCCATTCTTCCTTGACACAGTCCAAATTGAAAAAGTGCCTCATCATCTTTTTCATTCAACTCAGTTGTCCGAAGCAAGTAAGGAAATGCCAGTCTGTTTTCTCCAAGTGAAACAAGGGACATACCTGCCATAAAATATGAATCAGCATCTCTTAAGCCGCCTTTAATTGCTTCTTGAAACAATTTTGCCGCTTTTGAAAATTGTTCGAGACGATAACATGCAATACCTGCACCATACAATGCGGCTGCAGCATTTTCATCGAGAGAAAGGGCTTTATCAAAAAAGAGGATCGCTTTCTCATGTTCATGTACAGCAGAAAGTAAATTACCGAAATTAATATAATGAACTGGATTTTGAGGATCTGCTTCTATCATGGCTTCAAGATTTTTAGCAGCCTCTTCAAATTTTCCTTTTTTTAAATATTCAAGACCCTTTGATGGCTCCATCTTCATTCCTCCATCCATATATCCAATCAAAGTATATCAAACCCCACTTAAAACCGCATAACGTTTTCTTTCGTTTGCATATATTCCGTATGGCGCGCATTCAGCGACTATAGATGTCGCTGAACACGCATGGCATAACTAATTATAATTACATTGTATTTTTGGAAAGGCTCTTTTCTAAAGGCTCTCTTCTAGAAGATTGTTGCTTTTAGGGCATTTTCGTAAAGAACCTTCATTGAAAAGTTAATTGAAGTGCAAGGTGCGAGACTCCTGGGGGATTAGTGGGACAAACGAAAAGCGGAAACGGTTTGTACAGACCCGACAAGCAAAAGGTGGATGGGCTAGGAAGGTGCTTTTTACCTTCAAGACCATTTAACTTTTGACCTCGAGGGGCTAACCGTTGTAGCTAGACAGGTGAGACTCCTGATAGTGCGAAGCGCTTAGGAGGCTCACCGCACACCCCCCCCGGAAAGCGAGTATCCTGGAGCGGAAATCAGCCACTTTCAAGAGCAACAAAGTTTGCAAAAACAGCCTTAGAAAAAACAAAAAACTGGCTACTTCAGACACTTTCACCTGAAAAAGCCAGTTTATGAATTGTACTTTTACAAATATGTGATCGCTTTGTCATCTTTATAGACGGTATCGATCGTCGCTCCACCTAAACATACATCACCATCATAAAACACTACCGCTTGTCCTGGTGTAATAGCTCTTTGCGGCTCATCAAAAACGACTTGCAGTGTTTGATCTTCCATCACATGTACTGTAACACCCATATCTGGCTGACGATAACGGAATTTTGCTGTGCATTTGAAAGTAGATGCTGGAGTTTGATTAGATATCCAGCTTGCTTTAACTGCAGTTAAACTTTCAGAATACAATTTTTCATGATGAAAGCCTTGTTCCACATATAATACATTGTCTTTTAAGTTTTTCCCGACAACAAACCAAGGATCTCCGCTTCCGCCGATGCCAAGACCATGACGCTGACCAATCGTGTAATACATCAAACCATCATGCTTTCCTTTAACTTCCCCTTGAAGAGTTTGCATTTGACCCGGTTTTGCTGGCAAATACTGACTCAGGAACGTTTTAAAGTCTTTTTCACCAATGAAACAAATACCCGTAGAATCCTTTTTCTTTGCAGTTGCGAGACCCGCTTTTTCAGCAATTTTCCGGATTTCTGGTTTTTTTAACTCTCCAATTGGGAACAAAACTCTTTTTAATTGCTCTTGTGAAAGCTGGTTAAGAAAATACGTTTGGTCTTTATTTTCATCGACACCGCGAAGCATTTTTACTTCGCCATCTATTTCAGCCACTCTTGCATAGTGGCCTGTTGCAACATAATCCGCACCTAGATTCATGGCATGATCCAAGAAGGCTTTGAACTTAATTTCCTTATTGCACATGACATCAGGATTAGGTGTTCTTCCTGCCTTATATTCATCCAAAAAGTACGTAAATACTTTATCCCAGTATTCTTTTTCAAAATTCACTGCGTAATATGGAATGCCAATTTGGTTGCAGACCGCAATGACATCATTATAATCTTCAGTTGCTGTACATACTCCGTTTTCATCGGTATCATCCCAGTTCTTCATAAAGATGCCGATTACGTCATAGCCTTGCTCTTTTAATAAAAGTGCGGCAACGGAAGAGTCAACTCCGCCACTCATTCCGATTACTACTCGTGTATCTTGAGGTGCCTTTTTGTTTAATTCTGTTTGCATAGCATTCACCTCATTTCTTTCATATGAAAATCATTTTAACTTATTTTGTTAAACGTTTCACTATTTTTGCTGTCTCTGTTGCTGCATACTCAATATCTTCAATCGTATTGCCTAATCCAAAGCTGAATCTGACGGATGATTTTGTTCGTTCATCTGTTCCGAACATAGCAGTCAGTACATGTGAAGGTTCAACTGATCCAGCCGTACATGCTGACCCGCTCGAAGCTGCAATTCCAGCAAGATCCAAGTTAACAAGCATCACTTCTGTACTGACTTCTGTAAAACTCACATTCAAAATATGAGGAAGAAAGAATTCCGCACTGCCGTTTTGAACATATGAGATTCCTTGTTCATCCCAGATTTGCTTCATCCTATTTCGATAATTTACATATTGATCATAGCGGTCTTTGCGTTCAGCCTGAGAAATCGTTACTGCTTTGTTCAGCGCAGCAATTCCAGCTACATTTTCTGTTCCTGCTCTGCGTTTCCGCTCTTGCTCTCCCCCAAATCCTTGAGGAAGAAATGGGACACTCTCTCTCACATATAGAAAGCCTGTTCCTTTAGGACTATTGATTTTATGGCCAGATGCACTAAGCAAATCTATTTTTAACTCGTCTACTTGAATGGGTATGAGACCGAAAGCTTGTACCGCATCCGTGTGGAAAAAAATATCCCTTTCATCCAGTACACTTCCGATTGTTTGAATATCCTGAAGGGTTCCTGTCTCGTTATTTCCGTACATGATTGAAACAAGAATCGTATCTTCTCTTAATTCGTTTTTCAACTGTTCAATCGAGATTCTGCCATATTGATCAACTGGCAGATACGTTACATCAAACCCTCTTTTCTCGAGCTCGTGAAACGTATGAAGTACAGCATGATGTTCAACTTGCGTCGTAATCACATGCTTTCCCTTCTCTTTTAAAGCAGATGCTGCACCTAATATCGCCATGTTATCGCTCTCGGTCCCCCCGCTCGTGAAAATGATGTCGTTGCGTGAGGC
Source organism: Fictibacillus barbaricus (assembly GCF_031457135.1). Classification (GTDB taxonomy): domain Bacteria; phylum Bacillota; class Bacilli; order Bacillales; family Fictibacillaceae; genus Fictibacillus; species Fictibacillus barbaricus_A. The sequence goes on from NZ_JAVDWA010000004.1 coordinate 70,550, forward strand.
TCCGATTGATGAAGCAACTGTTTGGCGAGCGTCGTCTAGTACCTTTCTGGCACGTCTTCCATATTGATGGATACTTGAAGGATTACCAAAATGCTCCGTTAAATATGGAATCATCTCCTGCATTACTTCAGGATGTATGGGTGATGTTGCTGCATGATCCAAATAAACGTTTTTCATTATCAAATTCCTTCCTAAATATAAAACATGTAGGCATCCTGTGCGCCTTCGTCTTCATAATTTGCCAAGTCCTCTAGAGTCGTTGAGTCTAGTACATCTTTTACAGCATCTCGAATTTTTATCCAAAGATTCCGCTTTGCAGGCTCTTCATCATCCATCACTTCAACAGGCGATATCGGTCCCTCTAAGACACGAATAATATCTCCCGCTGTAATCGTTCCTGCTTCTTTTGCCAGAATGTATCCGCCGTATGCTCCTCTAATACTTTTTACTAATCCCGCATTTCGCAATGGAGCGATGAGCTGTTCCAAGTAATGTTCGGATAGGCTATGTTCTTTCGCTATCAATTTTAAGGCTATAGGACCTTCACCTGATTTCTTTGCTAACGCCATCATGATGGTTAATCCGTATCGGCCTTTTGTTGATATTTTCATATTGTTCACTCCGTTCTAAAACAATCTTAACTAGTTTTTGGCAATAAGGAAGTGTTCGACCTACTATACCGCCTATCGTTAAACAAAATAGAATCGTCCCAAAGGAGATCGGTCCTTTTAATACCCAGCCAAAAAACAAGACAAACAGTTCCATGTACAATCGGATCCTTGAAACCTTCATGCCTGATTTATCAGTTAAAGCTAACATTAAACTATCCCTCGGCCCTGCTCCACAGTTCGATGCGATATAAAGGCCAATACCAAAACCAAGAATTAAAATCCCTATTAAAAGATAAAGCCATTTCGTAAAGAGTGTGTCAGGATTATGAAAAAAGGGAAGCCATAAATAAAAATCTATAAACAAACCCATAAATAACATATTAAAAAAAGCACCTGGCTGCGGTAACTTTTTCGTCAACAATGCCGTTGTTAAAATAATAATAAAACCCATAATGATCGACCAAGTTCCAATCGTTAGACCGAACTGTTCGAAAAGACCAATATGAAGCACATCCCAAGGTGCACTTCCAAGCCTTGCCTTAATCATGAGGGCAATTCCGAAGGCCATGATGAATAGGCCGATAAAAAACACAGACCATTCAAACATAAATTTGTTCAATCGATAGTGTGTATGGTCTTTCACTGTGCAAAACCCTTCCCATATGAAATTGTCATTCCATCTTTAGTCTACAGATTATTATAGCATGAAATAGTTTCAACTTGCATGAACGACTATTGTATAGTATTGTCATATGACGATTAGAACAGGTGTACGGAAGGATGAAAAGAATGGATTTATTTTCTTTTAAGGAAGGCAGCTCAGATTCTTTGAGAAGACCGCTTGCCAACCGAATGAGACCGCGCAAAATTCAGGAATTTATCGGACAAGAACACATCGCTGGTGAAGGAAAGCTTCTCAGAAGAGCAATCGAAGCGGATCAACTGACACCGATGATTTTCTTTGGTCCGCCGGGAACAGGAAAAACAACCTTAGCAAGAATCATCGCAAACTCAACTTCAGCATGGTTTGAACAATTAAATGCCGTCACTTCAGGTGTTGCCGATCTAAAAGTTGTAATGGCCGCTGCTAAAGACCGTCTTCTATTAGAAGATAAAAAAACAGTCTTGTTTATCGATGAGATCCACCGCTTTAATAAGAACCAGCAAGATGCCCTCTTGCCCTATGTAGAAGACGGCACCGTTATTTTAATCGGGGCTACTACAGAAAGCCCCATGTTTGAAATCAATCCGGCACTTTTATCAAGATCCAGATTATTTCGATTCGAGCCACTAACTGACAAGCATGTTAAACAAGTTATCGAGCAGGCTTTAAAGGATCCAGAAAGAGGCTATGGCAAACATCCTATTCAGATGGATGAGGATGCACTTGCACACCTTGTTTCGATCTCGAACGGTGATGCACGGACAGCACTTAATGCCGTAGAGCTGGCAGTGCTCACAACGAAACCTGATAAGAACGGGAACATTGTTATCACACTCGAAATTGCCGAAGAATCCATTCAGCAGCGAGTTCTGCAATATGATAAAAAAGGAGATAACCATTATGATACGGTTTCTGCCTTTATAAAAAGCATTCGGGGATCCGATCCTGATGCTGCGCTATACTGGTTAGCCAAAATGATTTATGCCGGTGAAGAACCTAGATTTATCGCTAGACGATTAATGGTCCATGCTGCAGAAGATATTGGTCTTGCTGATCCGAATGCCCTTTTGGTAGCACATGCTGCCAGTTATGCGGCAGATTTTATCGGAATGCCAGAAGCCCGGATCCCGCTTGCCGAAGCTACCGTTTATTTGGCAACCGCCCCAAAAAGCAACAAAGTGATCATGGGAATTGATAAAGCGATGGACACTGTCAAAAAAGAAAAAACAGGTCTCGTACCAATCCATTTACGTGATGCGCATTATAAAGGTGCTAAAGAATTAAAGCATGGAGAGGATTACAAATACCCTCACAATTTTGAAGACGGATATATTCCACAAGAATACTTGCCAAAGCATTTACAAGGTAAAACATTCTATGAACCAACAGAGCGCGGCTATGAAAAAAATATTAAGCGAAGACTGGATTATTTTAATGAACGAAAGAAAAAAGGCATGTAAAACTATGAGACTTTTAACATCCTTCTTAATCTAGCAAAATTTTATTACGGCGTGTATAGAAATCTCTTTATTTGGTAAACATGAAAATATTAAATGAAAATTTTCAGTACCTTAAGGAGAGATTAACGTGTCAAAAATCAGACAGGACGCATGGTCAGAAGAAGATGATCTGTTGTTAGCCGAAACCGTTCTGCGCCATGTCCGTGAAGGAAGTACACAACTGCACGCCTTTGAAGAAGTTGGAGATAAATTAGAACGGACTAGTGCTGCTGTAGGGTTCAGATGGAATGCCATCGTCAGAAAAAAATATGAACAAGCTTTAAAGATTGCTAAAAAGCAAAGAAAAGAGCGTCAGCGTGCTTTGGCAAAAACGCAGCAGCAACAGCCGCAGCAGCCAAAGCCTGTATACCAGCAGCCTGTATCAAAACCTGCTGCAGCACCCCAGATACACGACGATGAAACCTATCATCCTGAAGAATTCTTTAAAACTTCTTACACATATGATAGACAAGAAACGAGAGCGGTAAATACCACCGAAAGTCAGCCTGCTGTCTCTTCAGCGGTTCCTGCAGCATCAGGAAATGCCGCATATCAGCAGCTGTCTCAAGCTAGTAAACAAGAAGACTTAACTATTGATGAAGTAATAGACTTCCTTAATGGTTTAAAAAGAAATGGAATGTCCAGCGGTAAATTAGTACAAGAAAATATGGAACTGCGCTTACAGATGAATGAGCTTCTTCAGCAAAACAAAGTAATGAAAGAACAGCTCGCTGTTTTAGAAAAAGAACATCAAACCGTTCAAGAAGATTACCAAGCTCTTATCCAAATCATGGATCGTGCTAGAAAAATGGTATTATTCCAAGATGATGCAAATAACCCAAATCAAAGCTTTCGAATGGATAAAAACGGAAATCTAGAGAAACTGGCCAAATAATAGTTAAAGACCGAGAAGATGATTTATCTTTTCGGTCTTTTTCTTTAGCTGTTTTTCGTATTCATTGTTGCTTTTGATGGTAGTTGATTTCCGTTTCAGGTTGCTTGCTTTCCGCGGGGCAGGCGGTGAGCCACATTCGGACGTTTCACTTTTAAGTGTCTCACCTGTCTAGCTGCAGCGGTTAGCCCCTCGAGGTCAAAAGTTTAATGGCCCCGAAGGCAAAAAGCGCCTTCTTAGCCCATTTCCCTTTTGCTTGTCGGGGCTGACCAAACCGCCTCCGCTTTTCGGACTGCCCGCCTGTACCGCAGGAGTCTCGCACCTTACACTCCAATCAACATGCCATTGGAGTCAAATAACAAAAATGCCCCAGAAGCGAAAATTTTTTAGAAAAAACACTAATAATTAGACTTAATTAAGGAATTCTTATAAAAAGATTCTTAGCTTTTTCTTTTTTTTTTTGATTTATTAAAGAATGATAGTTCAAAGGCAAGAATTCAGATATTTAGTTGAATTCTGCACACTGTAAGTCTCCTTAATCCAAGCAAAACTAGCGAATACAAACAAAAAACTGGATCAATCGTGTTATTCACACTTTTAATCCAGCTTCATTTATAAAAATATCATTTTATTAGCGTATTCTTTCAATCTTGATGTTGTTCGCTTCGATAATTTTATTAATCACAAACCCTGCCATGAAAAGACCTGAAACGGATGGAACAAAGGCATTGGATGATGGCGGCAATTTTGCTTTTCGAATGCCAGGTGCATTTTCAGGAACGATTTCTTTACGAATTTCTTCGCGAATTTGGATCGGTTTTTCATCTGAGAAGACAACTGGAATGCCTTTTGTGATTCCTTCTTTTCTCAAGCGCTGGCGAATCACTTTTGCGATCGGATCATAGCTTGTTTTCGAAATATCTGCAATCTGTAGTCTCGTTGGATCCAGTTTGTTTGCTACACCCATACTAGAGATGATTGGAATGTTACGATTTAAACATTCTTTCATTAAATGAATTTTATATGAAATCGTATCGGATGCATCCACCACGAAATCTAATCCATATTCAAAGATCTGCTCGTACGTCTCTTCCGTGTAGAACATTTTTAATGCGATTACTTCACATTCAGGATTAATGAGTGCTATTCTTTCTTTCATTAAATCTACTTTAGGTTGTCCAACAGTTGTTGTTAGTGCATGTATTTGGCGATTTACATTTGTAATATCAACGTCGTCTTTATCGATAAGAAGTAAGCGCCCTACACCAGAACGTGCAAGAGCTTCTGCAGAGAACGAACCAACCCCGCCGATTCCTAAAATCGCTACTGTCGTATTTTTAAGTACGTCTATTCCATCTTTGCCTATAGCTAGTTCATTTCTTGAAAATTGATAAAGCATAAATATTGAGATCTCCTTTCAAAGTGCTGCATGAATAAAGAAAATGTATCTTTAACAGCATATCCACTTTTTAATAGAAAATCAATATGCTTACTTGGTTTTATCATATCAATGTGAAAAAGTCTGTTTTCGCACATTAAACTTCTATCAACTTATCAATGATGAGATTGAAAAAAACAAGTTAAAAGCAACCCATCTTTAAGGAAAAGCCAAAAAAAAATGAGTCCCAAAGATGCCGTCTCGCCTTAGTTTTGAACCTGCTCTCGCAGGTGGGTGCCTTGTTCCCCATTTTATCCGTCCCCTAGCTTTCAGGGCGTGGATGCTGTGGGAAAACACAAGCTCCCGATAAAAAAATGTTGGCTCAAAACTTTCGGTTTATAACGGTCAACATAGGACTCATCGTTTAAATAAATACTATCATACGAAAATCTGAAATACAAGACAAAATGTGTCTTTGTAAAAAACAATTCAAATTTTTCTAAATTTTATATTATTTTGTTTCTTGTTTTATTTTTACAGCCAGATGCAGCTCATCCAACTGCTTTTCGTTTACAGGAGATGGTGCGTTCGTAAGCAAACACGATGCTGATGCTGTTTTAGGGAATGCAATCGTGTCTCTTAAGTTTGTTCTTCCAGCTAACAGCATGACAAGGCGGTCAAGCCCTAATGCAATTCCTCCGTGCGGCGGTGTACCGTATTCAAATGCATCTAGAAGGAAACCAAACTCCTCACGCGCTCCTTCTTCTGTAAAGCCTAATACTTTAAACATTTTTTCTTGAACATCTCGCTGATAAATACGCTGTGACCCTCCACCTAATTCATAACCGTTTAGCACTAAATCATACGCCTGTGCTCTAACTTCACTTGGGTTTGAATCCATTAAATGAAGATCTTCTGTCTTTGGCATAGTAAACGGATGGTGCAAGGCTACATATCGTCCTGCTTCTTCATCCTTTTCTACAAGCGGGAAGTCAACCACCCATAAGAAGTTAAACTTCGTTTGATCAATTAAATCAAGGTCTTTTCCTAATTTTTGACGAAGTGCTCCAAGACTGTCTGCTACAACAGAAGGTTTATCCGCCACAAATAATAAAAGATCGCCTTCTGCTGCCTGCAGTGTACTGATAAGTGCTGCTGACTCTTCTTCGTTAAAGAATTTGGATATCGGCCCTTTTAAACCTTCTGCCTCAACTTTCATCCATGCTAAACCTTTCGCACCATACACTGATGTAAATTCAGTCAGATTATCGATATCTTTTCTTGAGTAGTTTGCTGCTTGGCCTTTTACGTTGATCGCTTTTACTTCACCGCCGTTTGCAACAGCAGCTGCAAATACTTTAAATCCAGATTCCTTTACTAATTCAGAAACATTAATCAATTCAAGTCCAAAACGCGTATCTGGCTTATCTGAACCATAACGATCCATCGCTTCTTTATATGTCATTCTCGGGAAGGGTTTAGGAACTTCAACACCCTTCACTTTTTGAAGCAAGCCTGTCATCATTGTTTCCATCATGGAAAGAAGAGCTTCTTGACTCATAAAAGAAGTCTCGATATCCACTTGTGTAAATTCAGGCTGGCGGTCTGCACGCAAATCTTCATCACGGAAGCAGCGAACGATTTGATAATACTTTTCAAAACCTGAAACCATTAACAACTGTTTAAACAGCTGAGGTGATTGCGGAAGCGCATAAAACTCACCTGGGTGAACACGGCTAGGAACTAAGTAATCACGTGCTCCCTCTGGCGTACTTTTTGTAAGCATTGGTGTTTCCATTTCCATAAATTCATCATTTTCCAGGAAGTTGCGAATATAACGGGTTACTTCATGACGCATCTTCAGCGTTTGCTGCATCACAGGGCGGCGCAAATCTAAATAACGATATTTCAGGCGTGTATCTTCATTGATCTCATTATCTTCGCTGATTGAAAAAGGAGGTGTTTTGGCACTGTTGACAATTTTAAGGTCAGCACCAGAAATTTCGATTTTCCCTGTTTCCATTGCTGGATTTACTGTACTTGCGTCTCTTTCGATGACTGTTCCAGTTACAGTTAACACAAATTCACTGCGTACTTTTTCTGCTGTCTCAAGAGCAGATGAGGATGCTTCAGGTGAAAAGACAACCTGAACAATACCAGAGCGGTCTCTAAGATCGATAAAAATAAGCCCGCCTAAATCACGGCGTTTTTGAACCCAGCCCGTTAATGTAACTTTTTCCCCGATCTGTTTTTCTGTAATTTTTCCGCATTGATGTGTACGATATTCCATACGATGTGTCCTCCTTATAATCCTTGCTTAATAAAAGCGCTCAAATTCTCTATAGAAATTTCTTTTTGTTCACCGGTTTCCATATTTTTAACTGCTACGATTCCGTTTTGCAGTTCTTCTTCACCTAAAATAGCAACAAATTTTGATTTGAGGCGATCTGCTGCTTTAAATTGTGCTTTCATCTTTTTATCTAAATAGTCTTTATCGCTTCTAATCCCTGCACTCCGAAGCTGATTTAAAATTGAAACGGACTTTAGTTTTGCTTCGTCTCCCAAAGTAACTAGATAGCAGTCGAGGTCTTCTTCCGTATCTAACGAAATACCTTCTGCTTCGAGAGCAAGCAGCAGCCGTTCAAGGCTCATTGCAAACCCGATACTTGGTGTAGATGGTCCTCCAAGATCCTCGACAAGCCCGTTATATCTTCCGCCGCCGCTTAAAGTTGTAATTGCTCCAAATCCATCTGCCTCACTCATGATTTCGAATGCTGTGTGGTTGTAATAATCAAGCCCGCGTACTAAGGTTGGATCGATCACATACTCTATACCCATCTCTGTAAGTGAAGCTTTCACCTGTTCAAAGTATGCTTTTGATTCTTCGTTCAGGTGTTCTAAAATGGATGGTGCACTTTTCATAAGTTCGTGATTACGGTCTTTTTTACAATCCAGAATGCGTAATGGATTTTTCTTTAATCGATTTTGGCAATCTGAGCAAAACTCTTCAATTCTTGGTTCAAAGTGATTAATGAGCGCTTCTTTATGCGTTTTTCTGCTATCTGAGTCACCAAGTGTATTTAAAACAAGACGCAGTTTCTTTAAACCGAGTTCTTGATAAACAGTCATTGCCAGCCCCATTACCTCTGCATCAATCGTCGGATCAGAAGAACCCATTGCTTCTACACCAAATTGAACGAATTGACGGTATCGGCCAGCCTGCGGTCTTTCGTAACGGAACATCTGTCCGATGTAATATAGCTTTACAGGCTGCTGCGCAAAACCAAACATTTTATTTTCAACGTAAGAGCGTGCGACAGATGCTGTACCTTCAGGACGAAGAGTTAAGCTTCTGTCTCCTCTGTCTGTAAATGTGTACATTTCCTTTTGAACGATATCAGTAGAATCGCCTACACCTCTTTGGAACAAGTCAGTGTGTTCAAACATAGGTGTTCTGATTTCTTTATAGTTAAATCTTGCACAAACCTCTTTTGCTTTTTCTTCTATAATCTGCCACTTTTCAACTTCTCCTGGGAGAATGTCCTTCGTTCCCCTTGGAATATTGATATTCATACTTTTCATCCTCCCTTTAAAATATAAGGCTATTTTCGCTACTTTGTTGCTTTTGATAGTAGTTGATTTACGTTTCAGTTGCTCGCTTTCCGCGGGGCAGGCGGTGAGCCACATTCGTACGTGTCACTTATAAGTGTCTCACCTGTCTAGCTGCAGCGGTTAGCCCCTCGAGGTAAAAGTTTAATGGTCCCGAAGGCAAAAAGCGCCTTCTTAGCCCATTCCCTTTTGCTTGTCGGGGCTGACCAAACCGCTTCCGCTTTTCGGACTGCCCGCCTGTCCCGCAGGAGTCTCGCACCTTCTACTCCAATCAACTCTCAAAGAAGACAATAAAAAGATTAAAAAGTAACAATCTTTTAGAAAATAACATTTAGATAAGAGCCTTTAAATAACAGCAATTAGAAAACAGCTAAAATAAAAAAATCCCGTCCCTTATGAAATGTATACATTTCATAAGGGACGGGATTTCCCGCGGTGCCACCCTGCTTCGAAGCTTAAAAAGCTTCCTCGTTATAGCAAGTAACGTTTGCCCACGAATAACTCTACTGAGATTTATTCACCGTTCGAATTAAAAACCTGTGAAGTGTCTTTCGTTTTATCATCAGGCAGAAATGCTTCCAGCCAAGGCATTCCCTCTCTAATCCTGTGGGGTAAAACTACTTTTCTTCGTCATCGGTTATGTAATTATATAATTTGGATTGTAAATTATCATACTTTTGTTACCGCTATAATGTCAATAGTTTTCGCGTTTTATTTTTTTCTTTAAATGATTTACCTGGTAAAGATCCAGACCAAACTCTTCAGCCAGTTCCATATGGTTCGACGATTTCTCTAAGGAAAGAAAGTCATGAAAACTTAGGTTTTTCCAATGAGGAACGCCGTCAATTCCTTTTCGATTCTGTCTCATAAAAAAATCCTCCGCCTTTTTGGTTAGTCTATCAATTAAGACGAAGGTTTCATTCATTTAATAAGGTGTTTTTTGCATTGAGAAAGAAAGTTGGGTGGTTGATTTTCAAAAACCTATGAAAAATATTAACTTAAACTTTAGAATCCAAAATTAATGTTACCGGTCCGTCATTCGTAAAGGTAACATCCATCATAGCTCCGAAAACTCCCGTTTGTACGTTAACACCTAATGATTTAAGTTTATCGTTGAAGTAATCGTAAATTTCTTTTGCCTGTTCAGGCTTAGCTGCTTGCATAAAATTTGGTCTTCTGCCCTTTTTCGTATCACCATAAAGAGTGAATTGGGAAATAGACAAAATACTGCCTTCTGTATCTTTAAGCGATAAATTCAACTTTTGTTCTTCGTCTTCAAATATACGAAGATTGATAATTTTTTCTGCTAAATAATCAGCATCTTTTTCAGTATCATCATGGGTGACTCCGACAAGCAGCATCAGCCCTTTGTCAATCTCACCTGTAACTTCTGAATCAACCGTAACAGCTGCTCTTTTTGATCGTTGCAGGACTACTTTCATCTTCCAAATCACTTCCTAACACTTATTGCATAAGACGTCGAACAGCATAGATATCCGGAATCCGTTTGATCCGTTCTACTACTTTTTGCAAATGACTGACATTGTGAATGGAAATGGACATACTGATTGTTGCCATTTTGTTTTTGTCCGACTTGCCGCTTACGGCTGTAATGTTTGTTTTTGTTTCTGCAACTGCATGCAGTACTTCATTAAGAAGGCCACGTCTGTCAAATCCGTTGATTTCAATATCTACGTTGTAATTTTTAGGCTGTTCTAAATTGCCTTCCCATTCAACAGGCAGTAAACGCACTTGGGCATCTTCGTTGTGTACATTTACACAGTCCTCCCGGTGAACAGAAACACCGCGGCCTTTTGTGATATAACCCACAATGTCATCACCTGGTACAGGATTACAGCACTTCGATAAACGAATCAGCATGTTATCGATGCCTTTTACTACAATACCTGAATCTGTTCTCCGTTTTGCTGCGGGTTTTTCTGCAGAATCCCTTATTGCATCCAGCAGTTCTGAATTGTCTGGATCCTGCTCTTTTTTACGGCGTACTTTATCGGTTAAGCGAGTTGCGATTTGTGCCGCAGTGATGCCATTATAGCCCACAGCCGCATACATATCTTCTTCGCCCGCAAAGTTATATTTTTGAGCCACATATTGCAGATTTTCACTCGTGAAGATTTCTTTAAGTTCATATCCGCGATTTTTGATCTCTTTTTCAACGAGCTCTTTTCCTTTAGCCACATTCTCTTCTCTTCGCTCACGCTTAAACCATTGTCTGATCTTGTTCTTCGCATGAGAACTCTGCGTGATTTTCAGCCAATCCTGACTTGGACCATAAGAGTGTTTGCTCGTAAGAATCTCAATAATATCCCCTGTTTTAAGACGATAATCAAGTGTGACCATCTTTCCGTTCACTTTAGCTCCTATACAACGGTTCCCGATTTCAGTATGAATTCGGTAGGCAAAATCGATAGGAACCGATCCAGAAGGAAGTTCGTATACGTCTCCTTTTGGAGTGAAAACAAACACCATATCAGAGAACAAATCTACTTTTAAAGACTCCATAAATTCTTCAGCATCAGTAAGATCATTCTGCCATTCTAAAATCTCACGGAACCAGGTAAGTTTATTTTCAAATGTACTGACTGGAGCCTTTGTTGCGCCTTCTTTATACGCCCAGTGGGCAGCAATACCGTATTCAGCTACACGATGCATATCTGATGTACGTATTTGAACTTCTAAAGGATCTCCTTTTGGACCGATAACCGTTGTATGAAGTGACTGATACATATTTGCTTTAGGCATGGCGATATAGTCTTTGAATCGTCCTGGCATAGGCTTATAGCATGTGTGAATGATTCCTAGGGCTGCATAGCAGTCCTTAATATTCTGAACAATAATCCTAACCGCAAGCAAATCATAAATCTCATTAAATTGCTTGCCTTGTTTGGCCATTTTTCGATAAATACTATAAATATGTTTCGGTCTGCCTGAAATTTCTACTGTAATTTGAACTTCTTTTAATTTGTTTTTCATTTCGTCCATAACTTGCTGGACATATTCTTCCCGCTCTGCACGCTTTTGCTGCATCAAATTAACAATCCGATAATATTGCTGTGGATTTAGGTATCTCAAAGAAACATCTTCTAACTCCCACTTTATCGTCGAAATACCAAGACGATGGGCAAGTGGAGCAAAGATCTCTAATGTTTCGTTCGCTTTTTGAATCTGTTTTTCTTTTGGCATATGTTTTAGCGTACGCATGTTGTGAAGACGGTCTGCAAGCTTAATTAAGATACAGCGAATATCCTGTGCCATCGCAACAAACATTTTACGATGATTCTCAGCCTGCTGCTCTTCTTTAGACTTGAATTTAATCTTCTTAAGTTTCGTTACCCCATCCACCAGCATGGCAACTTCTTCGTTGAACTGCTGGGAGATATCTTTAAGAGTAATCGATGTGTCTTCAACAACATCATGAAGAAATCCTGCAGCTATTGTTACAGGATCCATTTGAAGGTTCACCAAAATAGCCGCCACCTCAACCGGGTGGTGGATATAGGGCTCTCCGGATTTACGGAACTGTCCTTCATGCGCATCTCTCGCATATTCATAAGCCTTTGTTATAAAAGCGATATCTTCCTTTGAAAGATAGCTTTCCGCTTTTTGCAACACTTGCTCAATCGTCATGGAATCACCTTACGTTGTCAAAAGTATATTGCTTCTATTATCGTTAAATTCACAGCTTATGTAAAGCAAAAAACGAAATTTGTCGAATGATTTGGCTAGTTTAATGATTGCAAATGAAAAAGAGCCCTGTTTAGAGCTCTTTTTTTCGATTCTTTTTAGTATTGGGTTAACGTGAAAATATCATAACCTGATAATTTTTTTCGTCCATCTAAGTATGTTAGTTCAATCATAAATGCAATTCCCACAATAACCCCGCCAAGTTCTTCTACGAGTTTTATTGTCGCTTCGATCGTGCCGCCAGTTGCGAGCAAATCATCAGTAATTAAAACTCTTTGACCAGGTTTAATCGCGTCTTTGTGCATCGTTAAAACATCTTTTCCGTATTCAAGACCATAATCTACTCGGATTACTTCACGCGGAAGCTTCCCTTCTTTACGGACAGGAACAAATCCAAGACCTAAAGAATAAGCAACAGGACAGCCTACGATAAATCCGCGAGCTTCGGGTCCGACAATAACATCGACTTGTTTTTCTTTTGCATAGACAGCAATATCGTCCATTGCTTGTTTGTATACAGCTCCATCAGACATAAGAGATGTAATATCTTTAAAACGTATCCCTTCAATCGGGAAGTTTTCTACTACTGAAATAAACGGCTTATAATCCATGAATCTTTGCCTCCTGAAAATTACAAACTCGCTTTTTGCCGAGTTTGCTGAGTAAACCAGCTTTTTAAAGCATGATAGGAAGAATAGACGAGCTGGTTTTCAATATCAACCTGCTCAAATTTCTTTTGATACGTTTTCGAGCTGTCTAAATCCCGTTTTCCTGGTTTACTATTAATTGTAATCACACCATCGTCTATTGTAACAAATTCGAGCTCAAAAAACACCTGTGACATAAAATCAATTGTGTCTTTTGACCACCCTTTCCATTTTGCTAGTTCATGACCATCTTTTTTCAAATTGAATGTTTTTCTTTTTGCGATAAATGCGTAAAACCATTTAAAGTGTTCCCTTGTTGGGAGTGTTGTAAAAAAATGATCCGAATTCTGATGGAAAACAGCATATATTCGATCGGGTTCCCCTTTCGTCTCTAGCCATACACTAAATTCAGAAAGAGAAGATGGTACATCTAAAAAAACGAGGAATTTATTTTCAAATGCTTGATCTGGCAGATTTTCCAGCTCGTCACCTGCTAATGTATGTGCTGAGAGAGACTCTAATCCGAGCTCTTTTAAAGTTTGCGTTTGAAACGTGATAAAGTGCGTTTTCGTATAAGGCAGATTTAAGAGCCTTTTCCCTGCATCCTTTATTCCACGGTAATCGAAGAGCTGAAAGGAAGGGACAGAAATGTCTTCCAGTAAAAGCTGGGGCTTTCTGTATCCGTTCCATTCATTTAATTGCAGCTGCCCAACGATTGATAATTGAGAATAAGGGGTCATTTCATCAATAAGGTCTCCCTTTTGAAAGCCGATACAATCCAAGACAGACAATGCACCACCGCCTACCTGCAGCTTGAGATGATTTGATTGGCTGCCGATGCGTTTCATTTCCTTAATCGGCACTTCCTCGATTAAAACTCTTGGTGATGGATTACCTACACCAAATGGCGCTATTGTGTTTAAAAGGTCAACCGTATCAAGCGATATTTCATCAAGCGTAGCTGTCAAATCGATTGTCGTTACCGGAACATAGTCTTCAGGCTTTAATAATCTTTTTGCTTGTGTAATCAGCCGCTTTCTTAGTTCATCTACATCATGAAGGTTAAGAGTCATACCTGCTGCCATCGGGTGTCCCCCAAAATGCGGAAGTATATCTCTAGATTCTGACAAATTCTCAAACATATCAAATCCCTCAATGCTGCGTGCAGATCCTTTTGCAGTACCTTTCTCAGGGTCCAGACACAGGCAAATCGTTGGACGATAATATTTTTCGACTAGCCGTGATGCAACAATTCCAATAACGCCCGGATTCCAGCCTTCCTTTGCGAGAACGAGAACTTCATTTTGTTCAGGTGGAAAAGATTCTTCCACCATCGCGATGGCTTCTTTCGTAATTTCGTTCACAATCGCTTGTCGTTCTTTGTTCACTGAATCTACTTCTTCCGCAAGGATCGCTGACTGTTCGCGGTCTGTTGATGTAAATAATTCAACGACAGGCATAGCTGACCCTAGCCTTCCTGCGGCATTTACCCGCGGTCCGACTGCGAAACCAACATCTTCAGCTGAAAGATCTTTATCACTGAGTCCTGCTACCTTTAATAATTCCTGAAGACCAATTTTATCTGTTTTGGATAAAGCTTCAATCCCAAGCTTGGCTATCATTCTATTTTCATCAACCAGCGGAACAAGGTCAGCTATCGTTCCAATAGCAGCATAATCCAGCAGATGGACGAGTGGTTTGCCATGAAGGGCATGTGCCACTTTAAATGCAACACCTACCCCTGCCAGACCTTTAAAAGGATACATACATCCAGGTTTTTTGGGATTGATGATGCTATAGGCATCAGGTAAAACCGGTGGAGCTTCGTGATGGTCCGTTATAATAAAATCCAGTCCGATTTCTTTAGCGACATTTGCTTCATGAACAGCTGAGATTCCGGTATCTACTGTTACTACGAGTGAATATCCATCTTCTTTCGCTTTTCTTAAAGCAGGCTCATTCGGCCCATAGCCCTCGGTAAAACGATTAGGAATATAATAATCAAAATCCGCGCCTAATTCTTTCAACGCATAATACATAACAGTTGTACTGCTCACACCATCTGCATCATAGTCACCGAATATCAGAATCTTTTCATTCGATTCAATCGCCTTATGTATACGGTCTGTGCTTTCCTTCATACCGTCCAATAAAAATGGATCATGAAATTCATTTTTATCTATGTTTAAGAACAGCTCAGCTTCTTCAACTGAGTCAATTCCTCTTACAAGTAAAAGATTCGCTATTAATAGCGGAAGATCGAGTTTATCAGCAAGCTGCTTCGCTTTTTCCTCTGAAGCGTCTTGTACCTTCCACCTTGTTCTGGATTCCAACATAAAAATCACCTCTTAACCTATTCATTATACAAAACAGGATAAGAGGTGACAATTTATCATTCGTATTTAAAAATTAAATTTGTGGTTCTGCTTCTGCAGTACGCGGTTTTTTCGTTTTTAATTGACGTGATTTTAAAATATACCAAAGCTGTGAAGCAATGAAAATCGAAGAATACGCACCAAAGATTAAACCTATTAATAAGGCAACTGAGAAATTGTGAATCGAATCAGCACCGAAAATCAATAGTGCTACAGCTCCAATGACTACAGTTAAAACCGTATTGATAGAACGGCTTAATGTTTCATGAATACTCCTGTTAACAATTTCAGCAAGCTTTTCTTTACTCTTAACTTTTTCAAGTCTCATATTTTCCCGTATGCGGTCAAAAGTAACGATCGTGTCGTTTATCGAATAACCTACAATCGTTAGTACAGCCGCAATAAACGGAAGATCTACTTCGATCTTAAACATGCTGAAAATAGCAACGATCATAAATGCATCGTGAAACAATGCTATAATCGCCGCGATTGACATTGACCATTCAAATCGAAAAGCGACGTAGATGATGATTCCAACCGAAGCAATCAATACGGCAATGATTGCATTTTTGGCAAGCTCGCGGCCAACGGTAGGAGTAACCGTACTCACACTAGGCGGTTCTCCGTATTTCTTATCAAAATGTGTGTTCAATTTTGCGATTTCGTCTTTAGACAATACACCTTTAAATGCCACATTGGCCTGCGTATTGTTTTTCCCTGCCAAAACAACAGATTCTGGATCAAATCCCAACGATTTGAATTCTGATTCCACTTTTTCATTTGTTAGAGGCTCATTGGCAGTAATGTTTACTCTTGATCCACTTTCAAAATCCACTCCGCGCGTCAAACCGATTGTCAATAAACAAACGATACCAGCAACCGTAAGAAGAGCAGAAATGATAAAGTAAAGGTTTCTGTTTTTTACAAAGTCGTATTTAAAGCTCACGGATGTCACGCTCCTTTACCCCAAACAATCCTGGCTTCTTATCCAATAAACGGGACTGTACTAATAATCCAAGGAACAGCCTTGTTCCGAATACAGCCGTAATAAAACTTGCCAGTACTGAAATAATTAACACTAACGCAAAACCCTTAACTGAGCTTGTTCCATAAGCGAACAATACAGCAGCAGCTAAAATGGTTGTAATATTTGCATCAAAAATCGTCGTAAATGATCGGCGGTTTCCTGCTTTAAAAGCACTTAAAACAGATTTCCCGCTTCTTAGTTCTTCTTTTATCCGCTCATACGTAATGATATTGGCATCTACCGCCATACCAACTCCTAATATGAGGGCAGCAATACCCGGAAGTGTCAGGACTCCGTTCATCAAGTAGAATATCGCTAAAATTAAGTAAATATAGATCGATAATGTTAATACTGCGACGATACCAGGTACACGATAGTATAAAAGCATAAATAAGAAGATTATCCCTACCGCGATGTATCCAGCTTTTACCGTCTGACTTAATGCTTTTTCACCAAACTTAGCACCTACAGATGTGGAATATACTTCTTTTAATTTAACAGGAAGTGCTCCAGCATTTAAGATCTTGGCAAGACTTTGGGCTTCTTCTACTTTAAAAGCACCTGAAATCATGACTTCCTTTTGAGATAAAACTTCGTTTACTGCAGGAGCAGAAATATACTTAGGCTTTTTCCCGGCTAATTCTTTTTGGCGCTCCTCTTTGTATGTATCACCTTTTTCGTGGTCCAGCCAAATAACTAAGTAGTTTTCTCCTTGAGGACGCTTCGCCAAAATTTCTTTTGTAACTTTCGCGAACTTGTCAGCATCCTTAAGTTTCAATGAAACGATCGGCTCGTTCGTTTGTGATTTAAAAGATTGTTTTGCACCATTGCCTTCTAAGTCAGAACCATCGAGCAAGACTTTATCATTTACATCCCGGAATGTCAGCTCGGCTTGAGTTGATAATAGTTCACGTGCTTTATTTTGATCTGTAACTCCTGCAAGCTGAACACGAATCCGATTGTTTCCTTCAATCGTAATCTCGGGTTCGGATACACCGAGAACGTTAATTCGGCTGTTTAACGCTTCAACAGCACTCTTAAGTGTTTCCTGTGTTATTTTTTGGCCTTTTTTAGCGGGCTTTACGTCATATAGCACTTCAAAACCGCCTTGGAGGTCCAGTCCAAGCTTCGTTCCTTTAACAATCTTTTCTGTCGTAGCTCCGATCAAAGCGGCGATCATGATAAGCACCACAAAAAAGATAACGATCTTACTTCTTTTTACCACTCAAGAAACCTCCCTCATGCTGTATAAAAAAACAACATAACTTGTATAAAACAACTGCAATCCTTCTCATTATAGCGATTGTTGTTTTTTTCTGTCAATTTGTCATTTCAATATTTCTAAAAACATTAAAATATAAACAAAGTGAATCAAATAATTGACTCGATTATTTCCTATCTTCTGTGTAAGCCTTTTTGGTGAGCCATGTCATGAAATCATTTAATGATAAAGACAAGATCATGTCAACTAAACTGTGCAAACGCGGCTCAATTTTCTTTTTTTTCATTTTCGCCAACACACATTCCCATATTTCCTCGTTTGTAACACTCTCATACCCCATAAAGTGAAACTCTTCTTTTTTGCTGTTTACTGCAGGCTGCACTTCCATTTTCCATTCGGTATGCTGTATATTTTCCACTTTTTATCTCTCCTCTCTATTCCTAATGAAACAAGCAGTCATGTCTGTTCACATATCTTGCATATAGTTAAAATATGAGATTGTCCCAGAAAGGACAGGTAAACATGACAAAACAAACACTTGTACAAGGTACATTACTTCTTATTTTGGCTGGACTTATTACCAGAATACTCGGCTTTGTAAACCGGATTGTGATGGCCAGGGTAATGGGACAAGAAGGCGTTGGTCTTTATATGATGGCAGTACCTACATTCTTGCTCGCTGTTACCTTAACTAGACTTGGTCTCCCGGTTGCCATATCAAAGCTCGTTGCTGAGGCAGATGCTTCCGGTGATCGTTCAAAGGTTAGAAAAATTTTAATCGTATCATTGGCGATCACAGGTGTACTAAGTTTAATTATAACAGTAGCTCTGTTTATTGCAGCTCCTCTATTATCACAGTATTTCTTTACAGATCACAGAACGGTATGGCCTTTATTAGCAATTGCGCCTGTAGTGCCTGTAATTGCAATCTCGTCTGTGCTGCGTGGATATTTTCAGGGCTTGCAGAACATGCGGCCATCTGCCTATTCACAAGTCATCGAACAAATTGTAAGAATTACACTTGTTGCTTTATTAACAGGTTTATTTTTGCCATACGGTGTTGAATTTGCTGCTGCAGGTGCTATGATTTCGGTCATACTTGGTGAACTGGCTTCCCTTTTATATATGTTGTCCATGTTCAAAATGAAGAAAAAAATGCGTATACGCAAAGGTTTTTTTAAACATCTTAAAGATGGACAAGAAACAGTGAAAAATTTATTGAATATTGCACTTCCTACAACAGGCAGTCAATTAATCGGCTCTGTTTCCTATTTTTTCGAACCGATTATTGTAGCGCGAAGCCTATTTATTGCTGGTGTTACTACGAGTGTTGCAACCGCTCAATACGGAGAGCTTGCTGGTTATGTAATCCCCTTGCTGTTTCTCCCAACGTTTATTACGTATTCGTTATCTGTTTCGTTGGTACCTGCCATTAGTGAAGCTAACGCACAAAAAAAATACCATCTTATCGAGCATAGGTTAAACCAAGCACTAAAGCTTGCAATGCTCTCTGGAGGTATTGCGGCGGTGATTACATTTGTTTTTGCAGTTCCTATCATGGAATTGATGTATAATTCTCCTGCTTCTGCTTCTTATGTAAAAATTATGACTCCATTTTTCTTTTTTCTTTATTTTCAAGGGCCGCTGCAAGCTGTGTTACAAGCCCTCGATTTAGCAAAAGCTGCGATGATCAACAGTTTAATCGGAGCTTTAGTAAAGTTAGCCGCTATATTCGCTCTCGCTACACGTCCTGAATTTGGAATAATGGGGGCGGCATTAGCTATCGTATTTGGTATAGTTGTTGTAACCATGCTCCATTTTGCTACTGTAATAAAAGCCATCAGCTATACGATCGTTGTGAAAGATTTTGTGAAATGCATGCTCTCGATTTTCATAACTGGAGCTGGAGCAATGTACCTTTTTCAATATATGATGCCCCAATTTACAAGTGTCAAAGGCCTTGTTATCTGTGTGACAGGAACTTGCGGATTGTATTTATTTACTTTGATCTTCTTCAGACTTTTAAATAAAGATGACCTCAAGCATCTCCCTTTCATAAAAAGATGGGTCTAATAACAGCCTTTTTCATCGGCTGTTTATTTTTTTTCGTTTTTTTGGTCGATATATAATGACCCATCTTTATTTAGTGTACAGAACGAAATGGCTTTTACATCTTTAAATCCCACTTCTTTCAGCTTCTGTCTAAGCCATAGTGGTGTTTTATCCATCTTTTCCAAATTATCTTCAAGTACTTTTCCATCCAAGATAAGCGGGAGAATTGTATGGATAGCA
The DNA here is from genome assembly GCF_031457135.1 of Fictibacillus barbaricus. Lineage (GTDB taxonomy): Bacteria > Bacillota > Bacilli > Bacillales > Fictibacillaceae > Fictibacillus > Fictibacillus barbaricus_A. The sequence continues at coordinate 90,471 of NZ_JAVDWA010000004.1, forward strand.
GATGGTTCGAGATCTTCGTCTTTTCTAATAACAGATAATTTGCCAGTCGTTTCTAATACTCCAAATTCTACCTCATTTAAATTCCGAATATTATTTTCGCGTAATTGCGTCAGTAAATCATCAAAATTGTATCGTTGCTTTTTCATTTCATATTCATCCACTTTACCTTCTTTAATAATCAAAGAAGGTTTCCCGTCAACAAATTCTCTCATTTTTCTGCTCTTCAAAGAAATAATCGCAAGAATAAGCTGAACCCCAAGCAAAACAAAAATAGACACAAGAGAGTTCAACATAGGAACTTCAGGATCTTCAATGGATATTACAGCCAGCTCAGCAATCATAATTGATACGACGAAATCAAGGACAGATAATTTTCCGATTTCCCTTTTACCCATCATTCTAAAAACGACAAGAATTAAAAAATAAATAAACAAAGTCCTAAAAACAATCGTATACAGTTCCATGTTTCCCCTCCTTTCAAATATTCTGCTTTGTTAGTGTTGCACGAGTTGGCAGAAATCATGAGACGAAGGTTTTGCCAATAAAATATTTTGAGCTGAAAATCCAATTGCTTGTACTTCTATTTCACATTCGGCATGAATACAGTATAAAGAAAGCTTGTATGGATAAAGGAGGGTCAAGATGGGATTAAAGCATATGTTCCATTCAATGGGACGGGGTCTGGCGGCCATTCTTCTTTTGATAATGGTAAGCAGTTTAGTATTATCTTTTCTTTTACGTTTCACTGAGGTAACAGAATCTTCCTTAAAATGGGTAACCATTGGATTATCTTTTTTGGCTTTATTTGTTGGGGGATTTATTTCTGGAAAAAAAGGCCAAAACAAAGGATGGATGCTTGGAGGCGGAACTAGTTTATTGTTTTCGTTCCTTGTTTTTCTAATTCAGTATTTAGGGTACCAAAGCACTTTTAATTCTACACAATACATGTATCATGGTATTTTTCTTGCTTTGTCTATGTTGGGCGGAATAATGGGAGTTAATTTAAGCAGCCATAATAACTATAAATAAGACCCGTCTATAGACGGGTCTTATCTGTTATTATGCTTCATTTCTAACTTCACGTATAGCGTTGCGATCAAATGTTAATTTAGCTCCATCATTCGAACGAATAACTACGATTAGATCATTAATGCTTTCAATCGTACCATGCAAACCGCCAATCGTAACTATTTTATCGCCTTTTTTCATGCTTGATTGCATTTCTCTTACTGATTTCTGTCTCTTTTGCTGTGGACGAATCAATAAAAAATAAAATATTGCAAACATTAACAAAATTGGGATTAAACTTTTTAGTCCTGCCATTTCTTCTTCACCCCTTTCTATAAAATAGGCTTTTTTCTCTGAAGTAGTTGATTTCCGCTCCAGGTTGCTCGCTTTCCGCAGGGCAGGCGGTGAGCCACATTCGTACGTTTCACTTTTAAGTGTCTCACCTGCCCGCCTGTCCCGCAGGAGTCTCGCACCTTGCTCTCCAATCAACAGTCAAAGCAGACAATAATAGAACTTTAAAAAGCAACAATCTTTTAGAAAATACCGTTTAGAAAAGATCTTCATTTAAATCTTTAAAGTATATACATTCTCGCATACTCCATAAATGTGTAAAATTAAAAATTACGGGCATTTGGTTTATTGAATCCGTACATTTCAAAAAACTCATTTCTAAAATCAAGCAGTCTGTCTTCTAGAATAGCTTGTCTCACCTGCTTCATTAAGTTTACCAAAAAATAAAGGTTATGGTAACTTGTCAGACGGAAACCAAACGTTTCATTCGCCTTTACAAGATGACGAATATACGCTCTCGAATAAGTTCGGCAAACATGACAATCACATTTTTCATCGATCGGACGGAAATCACGGGCATACTTAGCGTTGCGGACAACAAGTCTTCCTTCACTTGTCATGCATGTTCCATTTCTGGCAATTCGTGTTGGAAGTACGCAATCAAACATATCAATTCCACGGATAGCACCATCAATTAATGAATCCGGAGAACCGACACCCATTAAGTATCGAGGTTTGTTATCAGGCAGATGCGGTGTCGTGAAATCCAGTACTCTGTTCATGACATCTTTAGGTTCTCCAACCGATAAGCCTCCGACCGCATATCCAGGGAAATCTAAAGAAACGAGATCGCGGGCACTTTGTTTTCTCAGCTCTTCATATTCTCCCCCTTGAACGATACCGAATAACGCTTGATCTTCAGGACGGCCGTGCGCTTTCAAACAGCGTTCAGCCCAACGGCTTGTCCGTTCAACTGAAGCCTTCATATAATCGTATTCTGCTGGGTATGGCGGACATTCATCGAAAGCCATCATAATATCCGAACCGAGTGCATTTTGAATCTCCATCGCACCTTCTGGACTTAAGAATAGTTTTTCCCCGCTTAAATGGTTTCTAAAATGAACGCCTTCCTCTTCAATCTTTCTTAAGTCACTTAATGAAAATACTTGAAAGCCGCCAGAATCCGTAAGAATCGGCCGGTCCCAGTTCATAAATTTATGAAGACCGCCTGCCTCTTTTACGATATCGTGGCCGGGTCTTAACCATAAGTGATACGTGTTGCTTAAAATGATTTCAGCACCAAGTTCTTTTAATTCTTCAGGGCTCATCGTTTTAACTGTTGCTAATGTCCCGACTGGCATAAATATTGGGGTTTCAAACGACCCATGAGGTGTATGGACTTTCCCTAGTCTAGCACCAGACTGTTTACATGTTTTAATTAATTCATACGTTACTGCTGGCTTCATTTCTTTGTTGTCCCCCTTAAAGTATAAGCATCGCATCACCGAAACTGAAAAAACGATACTTTTCTTCAACGGCTTCGTTGTATGCTCTCATCACAAAATCTTTGTTGGCAAATGCACTAACCAGCATAATCAGTGTTGATTTTGGCAAATGAAAATTAGTTATTAAACCATCTATCCCTTTAAATTCATATCCAGGGTAGATAAAAATACTCGTCCAGCCTGAATCCTCTTGAAACGTTCCATCAAATTTAGTTGCAACCGTCTCCAGTGTACGTGTACTTGTCGTTCCCACTGTAATGATTCTTCCGCCCGAGTTTTTAACGTGGTTCAACAGGTCAGCCGTTCCTTTTGTGATTTGATAAAATTCCGAGTGCATATCATGTTCTAAAATATTATCAACACTTACAGGCCGAAATGTTCCAAGGCCAACATGCAAGGTAATAAACGTGACATGCACTCCGATCGCTTTAATTTCTTCCAGCATTTCAGGAGTAAAGTGTAAACCTGCAGTTGGTGCAGCTGCCGAACCTTGATGAACGGCATAAACAGTCTGGTAACGGTCTTTTTCTTGAAGCTGCTCTTTAATGTATGGAGGAAGAGGCATCTGGCCTAATTCATCAAGAAGCTCATAAAAAATACCTGAATACATAAATTTTAATTGTCTTCCGCCATGTTCGCTAATATTCGTGCAGACAGCTTTTAGTCTTCCGTCACCAAAACTAATTTCCGTCCCCGGTTTCACTCTTTTAGCCGGTTTAACAAGCGTTTCCCAAGTATCTTGTCCTTCTTCTTTTAAAAGCAAGATTTCAACTTTGGCACCCGTATCTGTTTTTTGTCCAAAAAGGCGTGCAGGAAGCACTCGCGTATCGTTTAAAACGAGACAGTCTCCCTCTTTTAAGTAATCCTTAAGATCATAAAAGTGATTATGTGATATTTCTTCTGTTTCTTTATTCATTACCATTAGCCTTGAAGATGATCGGTTCTCCAGCGGAGTTTGAGCAATCAGCTCTTCTGGCAAGTGGAAATCAAAATCATTTACATTCATTCCGATCCATTCCTGCTTTCTATTTAAATCGTCCAATAATCATGAAGATAAGGGAAAGTACGATGCTGATAACAATAGACGTCATCAATGGAAAATAAACGGTTGTATTTCCTTTTTTCCATATCATATCACCCGGCATCTTCCCGATAAACGTACCTACTAATCCTATAATAATCAGTACGATCCCTGCAATAATTAAAAGCCGGTTCATCTATTTGAAGCCTCCAGTCCGAAGTAATGATAGGCTTGCTCAGTTACCATCCGTCCTCTCGGTGTTCGCTGTAAAAAACCGATTTGAAGCAAGTATGGTTCATACACATCTTCAATCGTCATCGATTCTTCACCAATTGTTGCTGAAATGGTTTCCAGCCCAACAGGACCACCTTTGTAAGTATGGATGATCCCTAGTAATAATTTATGGTCAATATGGTCCAAACCTAAACGGTCTACTTGCAATAACTCAAGGGCTTGCTGGCAATTTGCTAATGAAATTGTATCTTTTCCTTCTACTTGTACAAAATCCCGTACCCTTCGTAATAAACGATTTGCAATACGCGGGGTTCCTCTTGATCTTCTTGCAATTTCTTCAGCAGAAAGATCATCAACTTTAATACCGAAAACATCCCCTGTTCTTTTCACAATTTCAGAGAGTTCTTCAGGCTTGTAATATTCCAGCCTGGCCATAACACCAAATCGGTCTCTTAAGGGAGCAGATAATGACCCTGCTCTCGTAGTAGCACCAATTAAAGTAAATGGCGGAAGGTCTAAACGGACAGACCTTGCTAATTCTCCTTTTCCAATTACAATATCTAAACAAAAGTCCTCCATTGCGGAGTATAGAATTTCTTCGATTGCCCGTGATAATCGATGCACTTCATCAATAAAAAGAACATCTCCAGGTTCTAGTGATGTAAGAATCGCGGCTAAATCTCCAGGTCGTTCGATCGCAGGACCGCTGGTCGTTCGTATATTAACTTCCATTTCGTTGGCAATTATCGATGCTAACGTGGTTTTCCCAAGCCCCGGTGGCCCATATAGGAGCACATGATCCAGTGGTTCATTTCTCATTTTTGCTGCTTTAATAAATATACGCAGGTTTTCTTTAACAGAGGATTGCCCAATGTATTCATTTAATGCTTCCGGCCGCAGACTTAATTCCATGGTTGTTTCATCTTTACTTTCTTCTGAAGAAACAATTCTTTCTTCCACGTATCCTCACGTCCTAACTATTCATTAACTTCTTTAAAGCCAACTTTATATACTCGTTTGCAGACATTTTTTCTTTCTTTAAATCCGGAAGAACTTTATTGATTTCTTTTCTTCCATATCCTAATACGGTAAGCGCTTCTATTGCCTCTTCCAATTCATCACCGCTTACGAGTTCTTCAGCAAACAATCCTTCCGTTATTTCAGCGTCCGCAAATAAAGCCAGCTTGCCCTTCAAATCTAAAATCATTTGTCTGGCTGTTTTTTTCCCGACACCAGGAAATTTCGTCAAAAACTTTTCATCTTCGTGTTCAACCGCTGCAATAACTTGTTCCGGCTGGCCAAAAGCGGTAATTGCCAATGCGCCTTTTGGACCGATTCCAGAGACATTTAAAAGTTTCAAAAATAAATCTCTTTCTTTTCTGTTTGAAAATCCATATAAGGCTAAAATATCTTCTCTCACGTGCTGGTATGTAAAAACTGTTCTCTCTTCATTTCTTTTATATATAAAAGGATTTGGACATAGAACTTTGTAGCCAATGCCGTTATTATTAAGAACGATATATTCTGCTGTTATATAATCAACCATTCCAGTTATACTTTCGATCAATGTTTTCTCCCCTATCCGATGAAAAACCGAGCGTATGTTTCTATCTCATTATTGTAACATAGGCAAGGCTTTAATTCCTTATAAAAAGTGAATTCGAATGTACGAATTAGGATTGAGAGCAGAAACCAAACGGATAAAAAAAGGCATAAAAAATGCCCAAAAGGATTCTTTTCCACCTTTTGGGTCATTTGTTTAACTGTTTTTTTCGAAAGGACGCTTAATATCATTACCAAGATTACTTCCTGTGGCGACAATGTCATTCATGATGCCCCTTACGTCAGTATCTACTTCTGAATAAGCTCGGCCATCACGCAAGTCATTTTCGACACTTTTAATTCGTGCATTCATTCGTTTATCTGCCGTTACTTTCACATTATGGTCTGGTGCGATCTTTTTTGCCGTATCGCTAACTTTATTTATAAGCTGATCTCTTTTTTTATCGCTGGTGTCTACACCGACAATGACGGTATTATCCTCAAGAATAACGTGAGCATCGTCAACACCTTTAATCTTATTTACTTTATTAGCAATACGTTCAGCTAGTGCCCCATTGTAATCTTCATGATAAGTGGCATTATGGTCTACAGTATTCCTGTCAGCCATATCCGTAATGGGACCTTTGCTTCTGTCAAGATCACCGCGATTGTCGCCTTCATTTGAATAATATCCAATTGGACGAGTATCGTTATCGTTCTTGTCTTGTGACTGATTTACACCATTACATGCTGCTAAGCCTGTACAGAGTAATGCGAAAGTAAATGTTTTCACGATTGTTTTCAATGGAAAAACCTCCTTTCACCTATTAGGTTGGCAAGAGGAGGCATGAATTAATCTGTTAAATGTAGGATTTTTTTTATTCATCTAGCTTCAATCTTCTTAATAATTCTATCCAAAAATTTTTTTCGATATGAATAGTCTCTGAGCGTAAATTTTGTCACTTGTTCAATCATTTCCGAATCATTATATCTCAATGCCCGATTCCATTCCCGATATAAATCGGTCGGGAAAACTAAACAAATAACAAACCATTTTTTATTAAACCACTTTAAAAAATCATCGTTGCCCATCTTTTCCATTTTTGAATAGGACCAATACCAAAAAGGAAGGATACGGTTCGCATACTGCAGCCAGTCGTAAGCTTGCGGCACTGCGGCAAATAAATCAAAGTCGATTAAATAAGCGGGGTGATTTGTTTCTCTATTTATTACAAAATTATGAGGAGCAACATCTCCGTGAGTAATTTCTCTGTTTTTACGAGCACTTCTTTCAAGTGAATCAATTGCATCATGATCAAAATGTTTTAAACTCCATTTTCCCCAAAACAGCATATCTGATAAAAGAGGCTGAATTTCTTTGCTCCATTTAGCCGTTTTGGCATAACTTTTAAATGTGTTATAACGCTCGTTCCATTTTTTATATAATGAATAAGATGAAAGATTCTCATAAATGGCTGATGGTATGCGGATTGAATGGTTATGAAAACGGCTAATTGCTTCAATTCCAGCAGACACATCTTTTTTATTGCCAAAATGCAGATCATCGCCTTCGTAAAAAGGCATGATCGCCCATTGGTTTTGCCCAAATTCAATATAAGGTTTCTTATTCGGGAACACTGTATACGTTCCCATAATCCGAGGGTTTAGCCCTTCATAAAGTTTAGATAGTTTCAACTGCTTTTCACACGTAGAATGCCTCTGAAATCCCTTTAATACAAAATCACCATCTGCTGTTTCGATCCAGATTACGTTGTCTCTAAAAAAACCATAATCGATTACATTAAGCCCGACTTCTTTCATTTTGTTTAAAAAAAGACGATCTCCAGAGAAACCGTCTCCCATTGTATTATTCATTTTCTTCTGATCCCTCTGTATCATCTGGCTGATATTCGCGTGATTGTGCTTCAGCATAGGGATTTGGAAGATTATCACTTTCTCGAGGCGGCATTCCTATCATTTGCGGCATCCCTGGCATTCCCATCATTCCTGGCATTCCTGGCATTCCTGGCATTCCTTGCATTCCCATCATTCCCGGCATTCCCATCTGGCCCATTTGAGGCATTCCCATCATTCCTGGCATTCCCATCTGGCCCATTTGAGGCATTCCCATCATTCCTGGCATACCCATCTGACCCATTTGAGGCATTCCCATCATTCCCGGCATTCCCATCTGACCCATTTGAGGCATTCCCATCATTCCTGGCATACCCATCTGGCCCATCTGCGGCATTCCGCCACCTTGCATTCCCATCTGGCCCATCTGCGGCATTCCGCCACCTTGCATTCCCATCTGGCCCATCTGCGGCATTCCGCCACCTTGCATTCCCATCTGACCCATATACGGCATTCCGCCACCTTGCATTCCCATCTGACCCATCTGCGGCATTCCGCCATCTTGCATACCCATCTGACCCATCTGCGGCATTCCTTGCCCTGCTTGCTGTCCTCCAGGTGTATATTCTCCAGCAGGCATTAAATCCATATCAGATTGAGGAAATTCACCGAACCCCATACCGCCTTGCTGTCCGCCCATACCCATTCCTTGAGGATAACCTCCCCCATACAACTGAGGCATACCACTAAACCCTTGTGGCGGCATCATACCTTGCCCTTGTGGCATTGGTGAATATGTTTGCGGTTTCGGAAACATAGGCGGCATCGAACCGTACATCGATTGCATCATCGCTGATGACTCTTCCATCAAAAATTGATGTTTTTGATTGGGATACATATCCTTACCCATTGGATTTAACCCTGGTTTTTTCATCATTTGAGGCTGATTTGCTATGTTTGGCTGATTTGCTATGTTCGGCTGATTCGCCATGTTTGGCATATTCGCCATGTTTGGCATATTTGCCATGTTCGGCTGATTTGCCATGTTCGGCTGATTTGCCATGTTCGGCTGATTTGCCATGTTCGGCTGATTTGCCATATTAGGCATATTCGCCACGTTAGGATTTCCCATTGGCATATATGGTCCGCCTAAATCGGAAGACTCCATCATCCCTGCAAAATCTTTGTCATGCATAGGAACCATTGGTTGTTTCATTGGTGCTTGATAGGAGTCCTTCTTCATCGGTACAACGTCTTTTTTCATTGGCATAACGTCTTTTTTCATTGGCATAATGTCTTTTTTCATTGGTACGACATCTTTTTTCATTGGTACTACGTCTTTCTTCATCGGTACATCTTTTTTCTCCATCTTTTGAGCAGGTTTCATTGGTGCAGGCTTCATCGGCGCTGGTTTCATCGGTGCCGGTTTCATCTGCGCAGGCTTCATCGGAGCCGGTTTCATTGGTGCAGGTTTAGGCTTTTCTTGGATCGGCGCTGCGGGTGTTTCTTGAATCGGTGCGATCGGCTGTTCTTTTTTAATCGGTGCTTCTTTTTTTACACTAGGCATTTTTATAGGGATTTTAATCTTTTCCCCCCGCTCAATTACATCTGAAGTTGAAAAACCAGGATTTGCTTTTCTCAGTTCCGTTACAGGTACATCATATTTTTGAGCTATTTTATCAAGTGTGTCCCCTTTTTGAACAATATGAATTCTCACGCTGCAAAACTCCCTCCTGCCAAATTTCCTTACAGTATATGAACATTTGGGCATATTGCTACATCTTATTCATATGACAATAATTCCTTTAACAATTTATGTCTTAGAAATGAAGGATATGACAGGAGCGGATGAACATTACATCATACGGTTTAAAGCAAGAACAGCATCCTTTTTCGTTACATCATCAACAGTAATAATATTTTGCGGAGTTCCTTTTACAATATTTTCGAGTGACCATAACAAGTGAGGCAGATCAATTCGGTTCATTGTTAAGCATGGGCACAAATTTGGGTTCAGTGAAACAATCTCTTTTTCAGGAAAAATTTTAGCTAACCTGTTTACCAAATTCATCTCTGTGCCAACCGCCCATTTTGAACCTTCTTTTGCGTTCTTAATGGTTTCAATAATGTAATGGGTTGAACCATTAAAATCACTTGCCCGCACAACTTCATGTGTGCATTCAGGATGTACAATAATCTGATAATCTGAATGATTTTTTCTTAAATCATCAATATGATTTACCGTAAATTTCTCATGGACTGAACAATGTCCTTTCCATAAAATTACTTTCACTTTATTTAAATCAGATCCCTCATAGCTCAATGTATTTTGGATAGGATCCCAAACTGCCATTTCATGAAGTGGTACACCTAAATCAAAAGCTGTATTTCTTCCCAAATGCTGATCTGGTAAAAAAAGCAGTCTTTCTTTTTGTTGGAAAGCCCATGCGACCATATTTTTCGCATTTGAAGAAGTTACTGTCGCTCCGCCATGCTTCCCGCAAAATGCTTTTATGGCAGCTGTCGAGTTTACATATGTTAATGGTAGAATCGAATCTCCAAAGAGCTGTGTAAGATGCTCCCATGCTCGTTCAGTTTGAAAGATATCGGCCATATCAGCCATCGAACAACCCGCTTTTAAATCTGGCAGTATAACTTTTTGATGTTCATTACTTAGCATATCTGCAGTTTCAGCCATGAAATGCACACCGCAAAATGCAATATATTCTGCTTTTTTATTTTCAGCAGATATTTTAGCTAATTGAAGGGAATCACCTGTAACATCCGCAAATTGAACAATTTCATCTTTTTGATAATGATGGGCTGGCAAAAATAGACGTTCCTTAAGTACATTTTTTATTTCCCAAATTCTGCTTTCCATTTCATGAACTGACATGAGTGAGTAATGTGCAGGCAGTGAAGTTTGTTTAACGAAGGTTTCTAGAATAGTCATGTTTGACTGCCCCTTTCAAAATCAAGCTAATATCCAAAGCTGTATAAGAGTGTGTTAAAAATCCTAGGGACAAAAATTGGACACCTGTATTGCTGTATACTTCTATCGATTCCATGCCGATTCCGCCGGAAGCTTCTGTAATAATATGAGGTGGTACAAATTGCAGGCGCTGCTTTATTTCTTCAGGTGTACAGTTATCAAACATGATAATATCTGCTCCTGCTTCAACTGCTTGAATGACTTGTGCTTCTGTTTCCGTTTCAACTTCTATTTTTACTGTATGTCCCAGCGTTTTACGGACAGCAGCGACCGCCTCTTGAATGGATGAAAATCCTGCTAAATGGTTATCTTTTAACATCACAGTGTCATACAAGCCCATTCTATGGTTGTATCCCCCGCCACATCGTACGGCGTATTTTTCAAGCATTCGTAAACCAGGAGTTGTTTTTCTCGTATCACTGATTTTGGCATTGCCTTTTGTCAATGAAACAGCTTTTGCTGTGATTGTAGCTAATCCGCAAAGCCTCTGTAATAGGTTTAAAATAACCCTTTCACCAGTTAGTAGACTCGCTCTTTTTCCTTTGATCTCAGCTAGAACCGTTCCCTCTTTAATGAAGTCGCCGTCTTTTACAAATATTTCGGTTTTCACTTCGGAATCAATGAGTCCATACCCGATTGAAAGCACATGGCAGCCTGCAAATACCCCATTCTGCTTTGCTATCATTGTTGCTGTCGTTATATCTTGTTCATTAAAAAGAGAAGATGATAAATCGCCGGTGCCAATATCTTCAATTAAAAAGTCCTGTAACTGCTTTTTTAACAAAAGTAGATTCATCGTTTTTCAAGCTCCTAACTATGTTTTTTTTACACCATTCATTTCGCGATATAGGAATGTCGGTTCGATAATGGCTTCCTCTGCTTTCAGTCCGGTTTAAACAACTCGAAACTGTTAACCATGCCATTGTTTGTATGTTCAATCTGCGAATATAGGATAATGGTTTACTGAAAAGGGATGGCTTAAGGTCGGAAAGCTGCAGGAGTTCTGCAGCACGCTCAAGCTCCACTTTATTTCGGCATATACCTGCTGATACATCCATTACCTTTTTAATCAGTATTTCTTCTAGAAGCTCATCCTCTAGATCTTCTTGAATTGAAAACCTTTTATCCTGCAAAATTGGCAGACTCCTTGATTTTTCGGCTTTAGAACTCAAAATATGTTCAGCAGATTGTTTTGCAAATACGGCTCCCTCCAATAAAGAGTTGCTTGCCAGTCGGTTTGCTCCATGTACCCCTGTATGTGCACATTCACCAATAGCATACAAACCCTTCAAAGTCGTTCTGCCGTGGATATCTGTCATAATTCCGCCCATCGTAAAATGAGCGCCTGGAGAAACTGGAATGAATCCTTTTTCTAAAGAAACACCAGCTTTTTTGCATAATGCTGTGACTCCCGGAAATTTTTGTTCGAAATCTAAAATTCCTGTTATATCTAAGTAAACGGTTTCACCATGCACATGAATTTCTTCAAATAATCTTCTGGAAACGATATCTCTCGGAGCAAGATCTTTCATCGGATGGACACTATCCATCACAGGTACTCCTCTCGAATTCACAAGAATACCGCCTTGTCCTCTCACCGCTTCGGTTATCAGTCCAGTGTATTTTTCATGTTTAAGTAATGTAGGATGAAACTGGATAAATTCTAGATCTGCTAAATCTGCACCTGCTCTGTAAGCCATGCAAACGGCACTGCCATCTGACCCATGAGAATTTGAAGAAACCGAGTAAATCCCGGCATATCCCCCTCCAGCTAAAATCGTATGAGGCGCATGGTACATCGTAATGTCGCCTTTTTTATCTTTGCAATAAACGCCATAACATTGATTCCCATCTACCATTAAATCAATGGCGTATTGTCCAGATACGATGTTTGCTTTCTTTTTAACGCGTTTTATTAACACTTCCATGATTTTCTTACCTGTTTGGTCACCACCTGCATGAACGATACGATTTAAATGGTGTCCTCCTTCTTTTCCAAGCAGATACCTGCCTTCTGCCGTTCTATCAAAAGGTACACCCCATTCAAAAAGCGTTTGAATAACTTTTCGGCTTTCTTTAACAAGATGTTCTGTCAATTCCGGATGATTTTGTTGATGCCCCGCCTGAAGGGTATCATCGTAATGATTTTTCCAATGATCCGTTTTACTGATTGCAGCAGAGATACCTCCCTGTGCCATAAATGAATTTGAGTGTTCAACTCCAGACTTTGTGATAACAATCACATTCTTATCCATACTCAAATATTCAGCTGCCATTAAACCTGCTATACCGCTACCGATAATTAAAACATCTGCTTCAACTATGTTCATGAAGCACACCTCGACTTTACATGTGTCTTGACACCTATATTTACACAGATTTAAACTAGATACAAGAATTTTTATTGAAAATGAGGTGAAAACCCTGATTTACCTTGATTACGCAGCGACTACACCGATGTCTAAACAAGTGCTGGAAGCTTATATTCATACAGCAAAAAACTATTTTCATAATACGGAAAGCCTGCATGACTGCGGACAAAATGCCAAGGATTTATTAGAACATGCAAGAACAAGGATGGCTGAACTACTCGGATTAGAAGCGAGAGGAATCTATTTTACAGGGGGAGGATCTGATGGGAATTTTCTAGCCCTTACCTCTTTAGTACTAGGTTCACAACATAAAGGGAAACACATCCTCTCATCTAACATCGAGCATCCTTCTGTTGATTACACACTAGACTACTTGGAAAGAAACGGATTTGAAATTACAAAGGTTCCTGTCAATCACTCAGGTGTTATTACGATTGAAGAAATAAAAAAACACATTCGGCCGGATACGATACTCGCTACAATACAGCATGTTAACAGCGAAACTGGTGCCCTGCAGGATATTGAACGTTTAGGAGATTTTCTAAACTATACCGGTGTTTTATTTCATAGTGACTGTGTTCAATCGTTCACTAAAATGGAAGTAAGCCACTTGAAATCTTCCAATTTAGATTCTTTCACCCTATCTGCTCACAAGATTTTCGGACCAAAAGGAACAGGTGCGGTATATATTTCACCAAAGCTGCACATCTCTCCTATTCTTTCAAACGTTACACACGAACAGGGTTTCCGGGCAGGAACAGTGGACCTGCCATCAGTAGTCGCATTTGTAACTGCCGCATCAGATGCCGTTAACGCACAACCCTCACATTATAAACATGTTAGCGGCATGCGAAATCTTTTCACTTCGCTTATACTTAAAAATAAGAATATTATCATTGAAGACACTTTGAAAAGTTCCCCTTATATCCTTCCAATCAGAATAAAGGGAATTGAAGGACAGATCATCATGCAGGAGCTCAATCGTTTGCAGATCAGCGTGTCAACAGGATCAGCGTGTCAAAATGGGCAACAGTCACCGTCTAAAGCGCTGCTTGCTCTCGGAAGGACTGATAGTGAAGCTCATGGCCTCGTACGCATTTCGTTCAGTCATTTAACAAAAGAGAAGGATATTTATGATTTATACGAAGCTTTAAATAAGATTACAAACAAACTATTATCAGTAAGAGGTGTTCCTAGTTAATGAGTAATGAAAAATTAAAAGGTGATGATCGTAGGGCAAAGCTGATAGAGTGGCTGAAAACGTCTTCCGAGCCGCTTAGCGGTTCAATCCTGGCTAACAAAACAAATGTCAGCAGACAAGTTATCGTTCAAGATATGTCACTACTAAAAGCAAGCGGAGAGCCGATAATGGCAACCGCACAAGGATATATTTATATAAATGCTGAAAAAGGGCATCCTTTTTCTCGTGTAATTGCAGCGAATCATACTGCAGAATCCACAATCGATGAGCTAAATACGATTGTGGATCACGGCGTAACAGTTGAAGATGTAACAGTCGAACATCCTGTATATGGAGATATCAAAGCCTCACTGAAATTATCAAGCCGTATCGATGTAGAAGAGTTTATGAAACGCTTAAACGATACAAATGCCGTCCTCTTAAGCGCACTGACGGATGGTGTGCATACGCATACCTTGACATCCGATTCTAAAGAAAAAATTGATAAAGCATGTCTGGCCTTAAGTGAAAAAGGATATTTGCTCTAAAATTCATGAATAGATCTAAATGCGAACCCGACAAATGGTGGTTCGCATTCTGTATGGCGCGCATATTTTTTGTATAGCGCGCATATTTCTCGTATGACGCGCATATTTTTCTGATTCCGCTCGTATTTTTCTGATTCCGCTCGTAATTTTCTGATTCCGCTCGTAATTTTCTGATTCCGCTCGTAATTTTCTGATTCCGCTCGTAATTTTCTGATTCCGCTCGTAAAAACAGCCCAGCTGAAAAATTTCAGCGGGCTGTTTTTACTTAAATCTATTTATGCTCCTGTACCGACGACTTCTACCTTTTCTACGGTTTCCATTCGGTTTAGCAATGCTAATAAATCTTTAAGGTCCCCTTGAAGCATATTTGTCTCGATCGTTAAAGTGATGTGTGCACGCCCTTGCAATGGGATCGTTTGATTAATTGTTAAAACATTGCAGCCTTGAGAAGCCACAACTGTCAATAGACTTGATAATGCACCTGACCGGTCTTCAAGATGCAGAGACAGTGTAATAATCTTTTCTTTTACCATCGTATGGAATGGAAATATTCCATCACGGTATTTATAAAAAGCGCTTCTGCTTAATCCTACTTGTTCAGCTGCTTCTGCGACGGTTTTCGCTTTTCCGCGATCCAATAATGATTTAGCTTCCAATGCTTTTTGCATCGATTCTGAAAGCACATCTTCTCTTACCATATAATATTGTTTATCATTTTTCATAACCTTTTCCTCCGGTATAAATCATAGACCTATTATAATAAATGTACAGGCCGATGTCTATTCCACATGGACATATGTAAAAAAAGCTAACTCAAATCGTTTGAGTCAGCTTCTTTCTTAGTCAATGAATTCAAATTCATATTTTAAGATTCTTACTACGTCTCCATGTTCAGCACCACGATCTCTTAGTGCTTGGTCAACACCGAGTGTACGCAGCTGTCTTGCAAAACGTTTGATCGTTTCTTCTCTTGAGAAGTCTGTCATCTTAAACAATTTCTCAATTTTCGGACCGTTAATAACAAATGTTCCTGCAGGATCGCGCGTAATATAGAATCCAGCATCTTCTTTTTCGTGTTTATAAAGCACACGCTGTTCTTCCGGCCCCTCATCATGAATGATTGGGAATTCCGGTGTCACTTCAAGAATATCTGCTGTAGTGAATAATACCTCACGAATCCCTTGCCGAGTGATTGCCGAAATAGGGAAAATTTTAACATCTTCGCCTACTTGTTCTTTGAATGCAATCAGATTTTCTTCTGCTCCTGGAATATCCATCTTATTCGCAATAACAATTTGCGGACGTTCCATTAACCTCATATTGTATTGGTTGAGTTCTTCGTTGATCTTAACATAATCTTCGTATGGATCGCGTCCCTCCATACCAGACATGTCAATAACATGAAGAATAACTCTTGTTCTTTCAATATGCCTTAAGAATTGATGTCCAAGTCCTACACCTTCGTGCGCTCCTTCAATCAACCCTGGCAAATCTGCCATAACGAAGCTTCTGCCATCTTCTACAGGAACAACACCTAAATTAGGCGTGATCGTTGTGAAATGATAAGCAGCAATCTTAGGTTTAGCAGCAGAAACGATTGATAGTAATGTTGATTTACCTACACTCGGAAACCCAACTAATCCTACATCTGCTAATACTTTTAATTCAAGTGTAACTTCTCTCTCTTCTCCAGGCTCACCATTTTCAGCGATTTCCGGCGCTGGGTTTGCAGGTGTTGCAAAACGAGTGTTTCCACGGCCGCCGCGTCCACCTTTAGCGATGACCGCTTGTTGTTTATGGTGCACGAGATCCGCAATCGTTTCTCCAGTATTCGCGTCTGAAACGACTGTACCAGGAGGAACCTTTACGATCATATCGTTGGCTTTCTTCCCATGCATTCCTTTAGACATGCCATGTTCGCCTCTATTGGCTTTAAAATGGCGATTAAAACGGAAATCCATTAATGTACGAAGTCCTTCTTCCACTTCAAAGATAACGCTAGCGCCTTTACCGCCATCGCCCCCTGCAGGACCGCCATCCGGAACATATTTTTCACGGCGAAACGCTACCATACCGTTTCCGCCGTCTCCGCCTTTAACATAAACTTTGACCTGATCGACAAACATTTATTCTCCTCCTTTCTTAAGAACTTAATCGAATTTCGAAATAACATTCATTGTCATGAATATAGCTTTCGATGACTTTCATGCTTTTATGTGTTGAAAAAATATTCTTCACCTTATTATGGACGAGCTCTTTTTCAGATAATTGTCCATGAAAGTCAAAGCATACATGAAGATTTTCAGGAACAAATGTCATCACAAGGGAGCATTCTTCATAACCCGATATCGAGTTGTTCAACAGCTCGCACAATTCATCCGTCAAATGCAGCAAGTCCTCTTCATATAAGCTAAAATCGCCGCTCTCGCCTTTAACCTTCCCGAATAATTTTACCGGGTGTTTCAACCAATTATATGTTAATAAGTACTCTGCTAGATTGGGGGTTTTCAGGTTGGAGATCCGCGATTCTTCCCGGGACAATTCAATTACTTCATTCATAATCTCTTTCGCCCTCTCTGTTCGATCAAGCGAGAGGTTTGCTTTAATAAGCTGAAGCTGGTTTAACCAGTCATGCCTTGCATGGCGTAAAAGATCAACCGTTGTCCAATTTTTTGGCATCATCTGCTCCCTAGCCTTTCAATTAGTATGGCATTCCTCAATCCGACAAATTAGCTTAACTTTAATTCGTAATGTGTATAAAAGCTTAATGATAAAGAAACTTGGCTGACGGCAAGCCTAAACCGTCAGCCTCTGTTCCGCTTATTAAATCCATTTGAACGCAATGCAAAGAAAAAACCCTAACCAATCTGGTTAGAGTTTTTATCTCCCTCTTACGCTTCTTGCGCGATTGGGTAAACACTTACCTTTTTGCGGTCACGGCCCAAACGCTCGAAACGAACGATACCGTCTACCTTTGCAAATAGTGTGTCATCTCCGCCTTTACCAACGTTAGTACCCGGATAAATCTTAGTACCGCGTTGACGGTAAAGAATAGAACCACCAGAAACGAATTGTCCGTCAGCACGCTTAGCGCCAAGACGCTTAGACTGTGAATCACGACCGTTCTTTGTGCTACCTACACCCTTTTTAGATGCAAAATATTGAAGGTTTAATTTAAGCATTTGTTCCACCTCCTTCATGTTGAGTCAGTTTAATATATTTTTTGTATCCTGCTTCAATCGATGCCAGGGATACAATCATACCTTCCAAAAGCAATTGTGTTTGTTGAAAAGAAGAATCATTTATATCATCCGGAATTTTAAACTTTAGATACCCACCATCATCAACAGTGGTCACTTCAGGCTCATAGCCGCAAAGCTTCTCTATCGCATTAATTGTACCAAACGAAACCGCTGTTGCCGCTGCACAGACCAAGTCTTGGCCATGCGGTGCAAAATCAGCATGTCCTTCCATCGTAAACGATAATATGTCTTGATTTTGGTTTCTGAGAATAGAAACGTGAATCATAAGTAATTACCCGTTAATTTTATCAATCACAACTTTTGTGTATGGTTGACGGTGTCCTTGCTTACGACGATAGTTTTTCTTCGCCTTAAACTTGTAAACGACCACTTTTTCGCCACGGCCGTGTTTTTCAACTTTTGCCGTAACTGTAGCGCCTTCAACTAAAGGAGCTCCTAATTTCAAGCTGTCTCCACCGATCATCAATACATCTTCAAATGTTACTGTTTCTCCAGCTTCGATATCTAGTTTTTCAACATAGATTGCTTGTCCTTCTTCAACACGAACTTGTTTACCACCAGTTTGAATAATTGCGTACATCAACGTGCACCTCCTCTTATACTCAGACTCGCCATCCTAGGTGTATACAAAGTATACTTAAAACCTAGTCTGTGCGGTTGGAGCGGGTGCTCCAAACACTAACGAAAAAAGGATACCATGTTTTTACCGTTTGTGTCAATGTGTATCTTTGCATATACGGGCTTTTATTTCATCAATCGTACCCGTTTTGCGCAATGTAATTTCCCTGTTTGAATCTCCCTTGCTTACAAACAACTTTTTACCGTATTTTTCTTCTATTTCAGTAAGCTTGTCCTGATGTTTATTTATCCAATCATAAAAATAGGCCGGTCCTTCAATCCAAAACGCTTCATCATCATGATACATATGTTCAATTGCTAATCTTTCAAGTTCATAAAAATGAGTTTCTGAACGAATTCGATGACCATCCATCACATCTCCATGCGGTTTTACCGTTAGCGTTTCTAAAAGAGTCGGCCGTTCTTTTTTTCTTGTCATTTCAAATAGACCCATTTTTGTAAAACCATGAAGCATCATGGTTGCTGCATCATTTCGCATTTCTTTTTGCAAAGCAGACATAATCATCTGTTTGTCATTATTTGATGACATCGTAATAAAATCGATAACAATCATCCCCGCTAAATTGCGTAACCTCAGCTGTTTCATTATTTCCTCAGCTGCAAGTAAATTTGTTTCAACAATTGTTTTAGCGCGATCTTTTTTTCCAGTAAACTTGCCAGTATTCACATCTATTACAGTCAAAGCTTCTGTAACATTTATATATAAAGATGAACCATTTTTTAGCCAGACATGAGGAGATAGACTTTTTCGAATTTCTGTATCGATGCCAAATTTATTAAATATGGGATCTCTTTCCTTATAAAGTTTAACCGAGTAAGGTTTATTAAGGACTGAAACATATTCTTTAATCTGGTGGTAGATTTCATGGTCGTCCACAATAATTTCTTCTACATGCTGATTCAGCCATTTTTCTAAATAGGTTTGATAAAATGCGGGTCGAATCAACAAGCTAGGAGCTTTCTTCTCATCAGCTTTCTTTTGCACATTTGATAATTGTTTTCTTAGCGCATTTAATTCTTTTTCCATCTCTATTTCCGGAAAATCTTCACACCCCGTTCGAATAATAAGCCCTTCCTGTCCTGAAGTATTCTCTTTTCCCCATTTATTTAAAGACTCTCGAGCGGATTCTTTAATTTTTTTAGAGACACCGATATGCGGTGTAAATGGAAAATAAACGAGCAGATGGCCAGTAAAAGAGAGAAGCGCTGTTAATTTAGCACCTTTTTCACCCGTTTCTTCTTTCACGATTTGAACCAGGATGGACTCTCCTTCTTTAACTAAATTCGAAATGGATATTTGTTTTTTTTCTTCATCAGATAATGGTTGAAAGCCCGGAAGATCATCTTTATGAAGAAAGCCATTTTTATCCGTACCAATATCAACAAATACTGCTTGCATCCCTGGAAGTACTTTCTGAACTCTTCCTTTATAAATACTGCCAGCTGAAGGTTTTTCGTCTGGGCGCTGATAGGCACATTCAATAAGCTTGCCATCTTTTAGCAGAGCTGTGCGTTTTTCAATTCCAGATGCGTTTATTACAACTTGTTGCATGTTTATTTTCACATCTCCCTGTTCGTTTACACTCTAAGTACATTCTAACGAAAAACCTTGCCGATTGCACATTCTGTTGATGACATTTGAAAATATGCGTTCAACAAGTCTTTTTCTTGAATAACGACAGGACGCCTTTGTTTAACAATAATTTCATGTGTGAACTCTTTCATGAACAGATGAGTTACTTTAGAAATTGGAACGGAGGGAGAAACGAGTAACGTGCTTTTTCTTTTTTGTAGAGAGTGTTTATTTCTGCTCAATAAGAAACGCAAGAAAACATAATGCTGTCTTTTCCACTCTAAGAAATGGGCGACGATTAAAAATAAACAAATGACCCACAAATTTAAATGGTTTGGCTGTATAAAAAGCTGCCAGGCAGCCCCTATTAAAAAAAAACAGGCGGACCCCATTAAGAATTTTTTTTGTGCGTATTTAAAAGGCATGTATTTCGTGCATATCGCAAAAACTAACTTCCCTCCATCCAATGGCCAAATAGGCAAAAGGTTAAATAAAAATAACGTCCAGTTTAATATAAAGAACCAATCAAAGGCTTCATCAGTTATCATATGAAATTGATAAAGAAGGAAGGAAATGCCGACAAGCCACACATGCTGCAAAGGTCCAAGAGCAGCCACCCATATTTCTTCTTTGAATGGCCTTGTTCCGTGCTCCTCTACAACAGCAGCTCCTCCAAATGGAAGCAAATCGATTCGGGAAATTCTCCATTTAAAAAGATGGGCACCGGCAAAATGTCCCATCTCATGAATAAGAACGACGAAGAACCAAATAATAATCTCCCTGAAGTGCCCCGTATATACTGCTCCCATAATGACGACCCAAAAGGCTGGATTAATCTTTATTTTCCGGAGAAATTCCATGAATAGGTTAATCAAATGGAACCACCTTGCTCGGATCTATAAAACTTTTGTCTTTTTTTAAGGCAAAATAAAATTTCCCTGCTTTTCCCCCTTCATAATCAGATACTTTCCCAAGCAATGTTCCGCTATCCACATAATTATAGAGTTTGATTGACTTATCGATTTCTTTTAAGTCTCCATACCATGATTCCTGTTCATCCGAGTGTTGAATGACAACCGTATAACCTAAGCCTTCTTTTTTACCGGCAAAAATAATATAGCCGTCCTTTGCGGTTTCAACCGCTTCGTCTTTCCCTGTTTTCACCCAGATTCCTTTTCCGTTTGCTTTAAACGTCTCATATACTTTTCCGTTAGCAGGAGAAGCGAATACTTCCCTGACCTCTTCTTTATCTGTTCCCTTTAATAATTTATCCTTTGGCAATAGTGCGAGCGGTTTTCCAAATTGCTTTTCATACCAATCTTTTGCAGCTGCAAAATGAAATTCATCTTCATAAACGTGGCGAATATAGCTTTGTGCCTTTGCAGTTTGTTCTCCGTTATTTTTGAAGATAATTCCTACAATTAAAAATAAAATAATAGAAAACATGACTTGCATAATGAGCGCATGACGGTTGAATAGAGGATGGGATTTTTCTGGCTGATCTCTGCTTACTAAAGGATTCTTTTCACTTCCATTTGGACTTTTCGATAAGTTGCCATATTTCTTTCGAATCTCATCAGCTCTATTTTTCATAACCGTTCCTCCATTTTTATCATATATGTACATCCTATGACTTGTCCGCTGAAGATATGATTGAAAATGAAAGTGACGAGATAGCTGGCTGAACGATCAAAAAATAAAAAAAGCAGTGGCAACAAACCACTGCTTTCTTACTTCATTCCTAATAAGGTTTTAATTTTGCCGAAAAATCCTTTTTCCTCTTCCAATGATAATAATGGAACGGATTCTCCTAAAATTCTTCTCGCAATGTTGCGATAAGCGATTGAAGCTTTTGAATCTGGCTGCATAGCAACCGGTTCACCTTTGTTTGCTGCTTTTATAACATTCTCATCATCTATAACCACACCTAAAAGCTCGATTGACAGTACGGAAACAATCTCATCAACCTCAAGCATATCACCGCTTTTAGCTAAATGATTGCGAAGTCTGTTCACGATTAGTTTAGGTGCTTCAACTTCCTCTTGCTCTAATAAACCAATGATACGATCGGCATCACGTACAGAAGAAATTTCCGGATTTGTTACGACGATTGCTTTATCAGCCCCAGCTACCGCATTTTTAAACCCTTGTTCGATTCCTGCTGGACAATCAATAATGACATAATCATAGTCTTGCTTTAATTCTTGAACAATTTTCTTAACTTGTTCTGGCTGAATAGAAGACTTGTCTTTTGTTTGAGCAGCAGGAAGCAGGTACAAACATTCAAAGCGCTTGTCCTTTATTAATGCTTGATTTAGCTTGCAGCGTTCTTCTGCAACATCAACTAAATCATAAATGATTCTGTTTTCAAGTCCCATAAGTACGTCTAGATTTCGCAAACCAATATCCGTATCTACTAGACATACTTTCTTACCAGAAAGAGCTAAGGCGGTGCCTAAATTAGCAGAAGTGGTCGTTTTACCGACTCCACCTTTCCCAGACGTTATGACAATTGCTTCTCCCATGCGTCATTCCCCTTTCTATACCAAACTGTTCAACTGAGGTTTAAGTCTATGAACAGCGCTGATTCGATCAATACGAATCTGTTCTTCTTCTGAAGATATGTATGCAAACTCCATCTCATTTCCAAAATCCGGATATGAGTCTGGAGCTCTGTTAATATGGTTAGCAATTCTTAGCTGTGACGGTTTCATTACTGATGCCGCTATAATCGTATCTTCGTTGCCACTACTCCCAGAATGAGCAATACCTTTTAAGATGCCAAGGACATAAATATTTCCAGTAGCCATCACGGTACCGCCAGGATTAACATCACCGATTAATAACAAATCACCTTTTATATCAAGCACTTGCCCAGATCTGACAATTTTTGAAACAGTTACAACTTGAGCGTCTTTTCTTAATTCCTCAGCTTCTGTTTTTGTGATGACATCAGATTCTATTCTTTCTATGATTAAGTTCTCTTTGTTTTTTAAAACTTCCCGTAATTTATGTTCTTGATCAGCTGTTATATATCGGTTTCCTGTTTTTACTTTTACAGAAATCACAGGTCCGTTAAGCAGCTGTCCACTATCAGCGGTTAATTTATCAAAGAGCTCCTCAATAATCTTTTCAAAGGAACATGTATCATCCAACAATAAGATGAGGCCGTCTTTTGTACCTTTTATTGTTACGTTGTGCTGCAGTTTTTGTGCCATTCCCATTGTTCACCTCAACGTACTAACATTCGACAGGCAGGTCTAATATCCTTTTTATAGAAGTTAGTTTTCTTTTATAGTTTCTTTAATGCGATTAAGATACTTTACATATGGATAATAAATCAGTATCGCAAACAAACCATTTAAGATGAGGGTAGGAAGCAATCTTTTATATAAGAAAAGATCGATGGACTGATTGCTGATTCCAATCAGACTATTTAAACCGTACACAAAAAATTCCAAAATGGATACTCCGATAATGGATAAAAATATAGTAACAATAAGGTTTCCAAATAGATATCTAGAGAAGACAGAAGTAATGTATGCTGTGGCAGCCATCGAAAATAAGTAGACACCTATAATATCAGTATAAAGAAGGTCAGTAAGCAAACCAAAACCTAGTCCGTAAAGAAGTCCATATGTTGTATTTAAATACATGGCAATAAACAAGATCATAACCATTGAAAAGCGCGGTATGATCTGCCAGTCCATACTAGCATCTTGGGGCAAGAAGGCTTGCACGAGTGAGCTTTCACTAATAAATGCTAAATAGATAAGAAAAGGAAGAAGGATTTTTTTCATCATTCTTCCTCCTTTTCTTTTAAACTCTCATCTACGCCTGGCATTTCTCTTTCAAGCACCATTACATGATCCAAATCATAAAGATTGGCAGATGGCTTTAAATAAGCTGTCTGTGTTAGTCCTACTTCATCGGGTTCTGTATCTATTACTTCTCCAATAAGTAAATTAGGAGGGAACACATCTCCTAGACCTGATGTAATAACCTTTTGTCCTTTTTTAATCTTCGCATCAACTTTAATTTTCTTAAACATCAATGCTTGACGCTTAGGATCATAACCCTCGATCGTACCGAAAATGTTTTGTTCGCCTTGAACGATAGCTGAAAAACGATTGGTACGATCATTGTCACTAATCAGCTGTACAGTTGATTGAAAAAGTGAAACATTCGTGATTTTCCCGATAAATCCTTGAGGAGATATCACTGCCATATTCGGCTTAATACCATCCTTTTCACCTTTGTTTATATAGATAAACTTATTCCACTGGTCTGGAGAACGGCCGATCACAGTTGCTTCGCGTACTTTATAGTCATTTAAATCTTCTTCTTTGTCTAACTGTGCTTTTAATGTATCATTCGTTTTTTTAACAGCCTCATACTGAACATATAGTTTTGCATATTCATCTAGCCTTGCTTTTAAAAGTTGATTCTCTTTATAAAGCTGTTTCATTTCTGATAAATTCTCAAAGAAACCCGCTATTGTATTAGCGGGTTTATAGAAAATCGTTTGTGCTAGACCTGCAGAATCTTTTAAAAATTGTTCAGGTAAGGTTAGGTTTTCTCTTTTTTTCATCGAAAAACCAATCAAAGCTACTAGAATAATAATACTTACCAGTAGAATGATAAGCCGTTTATTCGAAAAAAAATGTGGCATGAAAATTACACCTACTTACTTACTTGGATTTAGATCTAGAAGTAATACCAGCTTTTGATTTGAATAGGTGCAGGTTTTCAAGCGCACGGCCAGTTCCAACTGCTACACAATCCAACGCATTTTCCGCAACGATAACAGGCATCTTAGTTTCTTCACTGATGACTTTATCCAAGTTTCTTAATAAAGCCCCACCACCAGTAAGAACAATACCGCGATCCATAATATCAGCAGCTAGTTCTGGCGGAGTTTTCTCAAGAGTTACCTTAACAGCATCCATAATGCTGTTAACCGTATCACGCAGAGCACTGGAAACTTCTTCCGCGGTAATCGTAATTGTTTTTGGAAGACCTGTCAACAAATCTCTACCGCGAATATCCATGTCTTCGATTCCATCAGGTGTTCCTGCAGAGCCAATTTCTAATTTCAGAGTTTCAGCTGTACGCTCACCAATCATTAAATTGTAAGTCTTTTTAATATAAGCAATAATCGCATCGTCCATTTCGTCACCCGCAATACGGATTGACTGGCTTGTTACAATTCCGCCAAGAGAAATGATCGCGACTTCAGTAGTTCCTCCGCCAATATCGACAACCATACTTCCAGTTGGTTCCCAAACAGGCAGATCTGCACCGATTGCAGCTGCAAACGGCTCTTCAATCGTATAAGCTTCACGTGCTCCTGCTTGTTTTGTCGCATCCTCAACTGCACGTTTTTCAACTGCAGTAATTCCTGATGGAACACAAACCATTACGTAAGGCTTACGAGCAAATACAGAACGATTCTTCTGTGCTTGCTGAATAAAATATTTCATCATTGTTGCTGTTGTTTCAAAATCAGCAATAACTCCGTCTTTCATTGGTCTTACGGCAACAATATTACCAGGAGTACGACCAATCATATTTTTAGCAGCATTACCTACTGCTTCAATTGAACCTGTGTCAGTACGCAACGCAACAACGGAAGGTTCACGCACAACAACACCCTTGCCCTTCACGTAAACAAGTGTGTTTGCAGTTCCTAAATCAATTCCTAAATCTCTCGAAAATCCACCAAACATGTATGTAAACTCCTTTCATCAAGCAAAACTCATAAGTTTGATTATACGCTATAAAAGAATCAAAAGACAATGTTAAACATATCCTTTTTCCTTTAAACTTACGTATTTTTGATCACCAATAATAATATGGTCAAGCACTTCAATTCCAAGCATTTTTCCACACTCTACTAATCTCTTTGTCACTTCAATATCTTCCCTGCTTGGAGCCGGGTCTCCGCTCGGGTGGTTATGAAAACAAATAATCGATGCACTAGAACGTTTCAGGCTTTCCTTGAATACTTCTCTCGGATGAACAATTGAAGTATTCAGGCTTCCAATAAAAACTGTTTTTTTATGAAGCACCTGGTTTTTAGTGTTTAAATATAAACAGACAAAATGTTCTTGGTGCAAGAACCTCATCTCATCCATCAGGTACCTCGCACCATCTTCCGGCGATCTTATTGTGTATCTTTCTTCAAATTGCAAACGGCTTATGCGCTTGCCGATTTCAATAGCAGCAATTAATTCAACCGCTTTTGCAGGTCCAATCCCGCTGATTTCTTTAAGTTCCCCGATTGTCGCATCCTTTAATTGCCTTAACCCTTCAAAGTGCTGAATTATGTGATGTGATAATTGAATGGCTGACATTTGCTTTGTGCCCGTTCTTAACAGAATGGCTAATAATTCATAGTTGGAGAGAGAATCAGGACCATCTTGCAGCATCCTTTCTCTCGGTCTTTCCTGTACTGGATAGTCTTTAATCATAAGCGGTTTTGTTACCACTTACGTTCCTCCCTTATTTATCAGTCTTCGTGACTGACCCGGTGAAAGAAAATCCGAATTCCTGCAATACTCGTACTACTTTAGAAATCGGCAATCCTACAACATTAAAGTAATCTCCATCCAACTTTTCTACGAGCAAAGACCCTGAACCTTGAATGCCATAACTTCCCGCTTTATCAAACGGTTCATTTGTTCCGATATACCATGAGATGGTTTCCTCATCTAGCGTATAGAAAGTTACACTTGTTTTTACTGAAAATAACTGCTTTTTGTTTTCGTCCATAATACAAACACCTGTATAAACTTCATGTGTTTGCCCAGACAGCAAGTTTAGCATTTGAACTGCTTCTTCTCTATTCTTAGGTTTACCAAGGCGATTGTTTTGAAAAGACACAATCGTATCAGCACCCAGGATGACATGATCCGGGTGAGATTGGAAAACATCAGCCGCTTTTTGTTCAGCAAGTGATTCTACTAGCTGACTAGGAGAGAGAGTCAAATCCATTTTTTCTTCAAGTGTACTCGGATACGTTTCAAATGGAAGAAGCGTTAATGACAGAAGTTCAGATCTTCGAGGTGAAGAAGAGGCTAAAATGAGGTGTTTCATGTAATCACCTTTCAATTCGTTCGTTGAGTTTGTACGGATTCACAATAACAGACTTGTAAAAAATAGACAAACTGCGTCAAAAACTTACTTCTATTAGTTTTTCGCTATTATACTCATTTTTATGTGGGCAAATAAAAAGAAACATAGACTCATTTTGACAAATTTCCCGAAAATGCTTCAAATCCAAAAAGTGCAAAGAACGTATTTCTTCTCTGCACTTTCATTATCTTATTTCAGAGTAGTCAGCAGCTTTTGATAGGATTGAAAGCTGTCCATTGCTTTTTGCTGAAATGCCCAGCTTATTTCACCCTTCTTACTTTCTTTTATTGCTAAAAAAGCGCCTTCTAACTGTTTTTCATAATCAGAGGCTGCCTTTGCGGTATCTTTTTTCCAACGTTCTTTCTGGCTTTCCCCATGTTTTTTCCATTTATCAAATTCCTCTAAGGTTCGGTCCATCATCGATTGATTATTTTTGGGCAATTGAGAAAGTGTTAATACATTTTGAAGCAGGATGTTTCCGTTTGTAAAATAAGTAGCATCCACATCGACAGGAGATTTTAAATCATTGAAAGAAAAAGAGAGTGACTTATATAACGGTTTTTCTTCTATTTTCTTTTCATAATCTGCCTTAAACTCTTCTAATTGACTTTTTTTATTACCAATCCCGATCAAGACAGAATACTTGCCATCATCAAGTGGAAGAACACTTGCAGAAAAGCCTTTCTCTTCTATCGATTTAACTGCATCCTCAGCTGTTTTTGTTGAAGAAAACACCCCTGCTTGCAGTGCTGATAATTCTAGCTTTATTGCTGGCATTTTTGTCATTTTGTTTGTGGAATTAGCTTGTGCAGTCTCTTTTTGTACGGCTGCTGGTATTGTCTTACTAGTGCCTGCCTCTGTAACATCTGTAGAAAACACCATGAGCACAAGGATTCCTAATGCTGTTCCTGTAACGACTGCAGCCATTATCGCTGCCATTATTTGTTTTGAAAATGCCTTTCCGTTATTTTGAAATGTGAATCCTGTCTTCTTCCGTGCAATGAAGGAGATTTTTTTATTTTTAAAAAGGATTTCTTTTTTCTTTAAGGGTGCACTTAAAATTTTATAATCATCTATGCATGCTTCTTCTAACGCAGCAGCTACTTCTTCCTTTTCAAAATTTAGTATTGTTTTTTCGTCACTGCTATTTTGCTTATATGTTCTTTCCTTACCATTTATTAAAATTGATATCTCTTGTTTCATTACTATCCTCTCCTCTCTAGCATCTATTAAATTTTATGCTTTTCATTTTTTAATAGAACTAGAAAAAAAGATCTCTAGAAGAAAAGAGGAGCTTGATTTCCACTTCAGTATGTTCGCTTTCCTCGGAGCGTGCGGTGAGCCACCCTGGCGCGTTGCACATGCTGTGTCTCACCTGTCACGCTGATCCCGCAGGAGTCTCGCACCTTACATTCCAATCAACCTGTCATTGGAGTCAAATTACAAAAATACCCCAGAAGCAATAATCTTTAGGAAAGAGGCTTTGGAAAACAGCATAAAAAAGACCTCGATTTTTCAAAAAATCGAGGTCCTTCTTTTTTATCCTGTATAGGCCGCTACTTTATTTCGTCCTTGTTGTTTTGCACCAGTATACATAGCGCGGTCAGCATTTCTGATTAATGTCAACGGATCTTCTCCCTGATGAGGAGCCGTAGCAATTCCAATACTTGCAGTTATGTAAATATGATGTCTGAGTTTGTCGGTCAAGTCATTGTTAACCTCAAAGGCATTATCTGAAATAAAGAAACGAAGCTGTTCTGCTATGTCGTAACATTCAATTTCATCAGCTTCAGGCAGCAGTATAATAAATTCTTCACCGCCATACCTTGCAACAATTCCTTTATCACCCATAAATTCTTCCAGTCTTTTAGCAAGAAGAATAAGTACTTCATTCCCGCTTTGGTGACCATAAGAATCATTAACTGATTTGAAATGATCAATATCTAGCAATATCACTGAAAATGGCTTTTTAAAATATTCGCGGCGATCATACATACTTGTTAACAAATCTTCAAAAAAACGTGAATTATAAAGTCCTGTTAATGAACACTGTTCACTTTTCAATTTTGTAGATTCATAGTTTCTTGCATTATCAATCGCAACAGCCAAATAGTTTGCCAAGATCTCCAATATGATCAAGTGATGTTTTTGATAGGCACGCTTCTCTTTAGAAGCAAATGTAATAATCCCGACAATTCTTTGATTGCGTATCATTGGTACTGATACTACAGATTCAGCTTTTCCTTGAAAAAACAATTGAGAAATTTTCATCCATGCCTTCGCCTTATGATAGCAGATGCTTTTACCAGTTGACCAAACTCTGCCACTGATAGCTTCTTGTTTTTTAATTGGAACAGAAGTTAAAATTCCATCTTCACTTTCATATTTGCGAATAATTTCTAAATGTTCACCTGCATCTGCATCGTATATAAAAGCGAAATCAACTGGCATAAAGGCTATCAATTTCTCAATAAAAATATCCAGAATATCGTTCACTTTTAAATGTTCTGAAAGCTGCTGACCAATTTCACTTGCTTTCTGAAGTGAATCATTAATTTGTTTACTGGAATGATAGAGATTAATAATGATAGAAAGTGTAAGGAACGGGAGCCCCACATAGAAGATAGCTGGGCGGTCCATTTGGGAATATAATAAAAACAACATGAGTCCTACAGGTAACACGAGTGTTTCAGAAAGCAAATCCCACCATAAATCACGTCCTAAAAAAGAGCAATTATGTCCATAGACCTTTGTTCTAATATAGTAAAGAGTAATATGATTCAAACTGAAGTTGACGATAATAAATCCTATGATTGGTAATAAGTGAATGGATTCGTTTTGATGGTAAGGTCCTGTTTCTCCACCTAGAAAATAAAATACACATGCACTAATAATAGAAAGCCAAGCAAACATTAATATATTTAAAAAAACTCGATAATACTCTTTTATCCAATTTGTTTTCATTCCAATGAACGTTGCAATAACGGCTAGAAGTGTAACAACTAATTCGGCAACCAGTCCGTAGTATAGAAAAACAGCTAATGTAATACCCTGCATCAATGAAATTGTGGTGTCCAGAACTCTTAAAGGAAACAAGGAAACAATAAAAGCTAAAAAAGTAATTAAAGCAAGATCGACAAAATTTAAAGGCGTTTGATTAGCATCTAATTGAAATGCAGCCCAAAAGGCAAGCGGAAAAAACAAAATCCATGCCACTACTACGTATAATTTTTTTCTTGCTGTCATTTCCTCTTTGTCTCCTTTCTTTAAGAAGAGTTCATATCTTAATCGCAACTTTTATACTAGGACAAAACTATTATCTTTTTATTTTATCAAAAGTTCAAAAAATTACAATAAATGTTATTCAGATTTTTGAAAATGTTTTTCTAACTTCTGAAATAAAGTAGAGAGAACCTGTAATAACTAGAATATCTTCACCTTTTAATTGTTTCTTTGCTTCTGCAAGAGCTTCTTCCCAAGGTTCTATAGCTTTAGCATTTTGAAATGGACTTTCTGCTAAAAGCTGATTAGCAAAAGCCGCTCTCGGGAAATCAAACGTAGTGAAATAGACACCCTTTATTATATCTTTCAGTTCTTTCATCATCGTTTTGTATTCTTTGTCATGCAGGGCGGCAAATAGGAGATAGATGTTTTTACTTGGATAATGGTGCTCTAAAGTTTGTTTAAGAGCCTGTATACCTTGCAGATTGTGAGCACCGTCTAATATTATATCGGGTGAACTCGCTGCTTTTTCAAATCTTCCAGCCCAAAAAGCGCTTAAAATACCTTCTTTTATTTGACCGTGAGTGAAATGATAGATCTTTTCACTGTTTAAGTATTCGACTGCCGCTAAAGCGAGTGTCGCATTTTTTACTTGATGAAGACCTTTCATTGTAATTTCAAGCTCTAGATTGCTGCCCCTCATGCCTTGAAAAACAAACTTCTCACCATGCTCGGAACTTCCTAAGTGCATATATGAAAAATCGATTCCAGACAAGCTAGCCTCAGCACTCATCTCGTTTGCTTTTTTCTTTATTATATTTACAGCAGGTTCCTGATCGACTGTAGAAAAGACAGGAACATTCTCTTTAATTATGCCTGCTTTCTGAAAAGCGATCTCTTCAACTGTGTCACCTAAAATACCCATGTGATCAAAACCGATATTGGTGATAAGACTTACAATTGGTGTAATTACGTTCGTCGAATCAAAAAGACCTCCTAAACCAACTTCATAGATGATAATGTCCGGCTTCTTCTCTGCAAAATAGAGCAGGGATATTACAGTAATGACTTCAAATTCTGTTGGACTTCCTAATGAAGATTGAGAAACTTCTTCCACAAGCGGTTTTAAAAGTCTGGCAAAACGCAATAACTCATCTTCTTCAATCGGGTTTCCATCAATCGAGATCCTTTCATTAAATGAGATCAAGTATGGAGAGGTAAAAGTTCCTGCGCTATACCCGGCTGCGTTAAACATACTCCGTAAGTAAGCTACCGTTGATCCTTTTCCGTTTGTTCCTGCCACATGTATACATGTTATTTCCTTTTCCGGATGACCTGTTCTTTCTAAAAGCCATTCCACTCTTTTTAACCCTGGTTTAATGCCAAATTTTAATAAACTATGAATCCAAGTCAACGCTTCGTTATATGTGTTCAACATCTTCCCGCCTTTCCTTGTGTATAGGTGTTCCGCTTTAAAATTGTTCAATGAAGAACTTATAAAAAATAATTCTGCACCTACAATCTTCTAGAAGAGATCCTTTAATTAAAGCCATTAGAAAACAGCCTTGATGTAAAGCGTGCAAAAAGAAGCGAATCCTGCTAAAAAGGGATCCGCCTCCATATGATTTTATATTAGCTCTGAAGTTCTTTAATGCGTGCTAGAACGTTATCCATTTTTTCTTGGTAGTCATTTTCTTTTGCCCGTTCTTCAGCAATAACCTTTTCTGGTGCTTTTTTCATAAAGCCTTCATTGCTTAATTTTTTCTGTACACGTTCTACTTCTTTCCCATACTTTTCTGCTTCTTTTTCCAATCGCTTAATCTCTTCTTCAATATTTAATAAACCTTCAAGCGGAAGATACATTTCTAAACCAGTTAAAACAGTACTCATACTTTTTTCAGGAGCAGAAATATCATCAGAGATTACAAGTTCACTTGGGTTACAGAAACGGATTAAGTATTGACGATTTGTTTCTAACGCACTAAGAATTTCTTTATTTTTAGGCTTGATCTGCAGCTCAATCGGTTTACTTGGTGCTACGTTCATTTCAGCTCGGATATTACGAACAGATCGAATCACTTCGGTTACTAAAGCGAATTCTTTCGCTGCTGCCGGGAAATGCAGCTCCTCTTTTTTCACCGGCCATGATGCAATTGTGATCGATTGACCTTCATGAGGAAGGTGCTGCCAAATTTCCTCTGTAATAAACGGCATAAACGGATGAAGCAATCTTAAGGTTTGATCCAATACATATGCGAGTACAGAACGCGTCGTTTTCTTTGCTTCCTCATCTTCGCCGTACAAAGGAAGCTTCGCCATTTCTATATACCAGTCACATAGGTCATCCCAGATAAAGTTGTAAAGAAGGCGGCCTACTTCACCAAACTCATAAGCATCAATTAAACGGGTAATATCCTCAGCCGTTTCGTTCAGGCGGGTTAAAATCCATTGATCAGCCAGTGATTTTTTACTGTTTAAATCGATTTCTTCATATTTCATGCCATCCATGTTCATCAGTGCAAATCGAGAAGCATTCCAAATTTTATTGGCGAAGTTCCAAGTAGATTCAACCTTTTCCCAGTAAAAACGAAGATCGTTTCCTGGTGAACTTCCAGTAGATAAGAAGAAGCGCAGTGCGTCTGCTCCGTATTTATCGATAACATCCATCGGATCAACACCATTGCCAAGAGACTTACTCATCTTCCGTCCTTCAGAATCCCGCACAAGTCCGTGGATCAATACATCGTTAAACGGCTTCTGGTCAGTAAACTCAAGTGATTGGAAGATCATTCTTGAAACCCAGAATGTAATAATATCGTACCCTGTTACTAGTACACTTCCAGGGAAGTATCGTTTTAAGTCTTCTGATTTTTCTTCAGGCCATCCCATTGTAGAAAACGGCCAAAGAGCTGATGAGAACCAAGTGTCTAATACATCGATATCCTGTTCCCAATTTTCAGGGTCACTTGGTTCCGTCTTACCAACGTAAATTTCACCAGTTTCTTTATGATGCCAAGCCGGAATGCGATGTCCCCACCATAGCTGACGGGAAATACACCAGTCACGAATATTTTCGATCCAGCGCATATATGTGTTTTCAAATCGATCTGGTACAAAATTAACTTTATCTTCACCTTTTTGAAGTTTAATTGCTTCTTCCGCTAACGGTTTCATCTTAATAAACCACTGTGTAGAAAGATATGGTTCAACTACAGCACCGCTTCTTTCAGAGTGGCCAACAGAATGCATGTGCTCCTCTATCTTAAACAGTACGCCCTGCTCTTGAAGGTCTTTAACGATTTGTTTGCGGCATTCAAAACGGTCCATACCTTGATAGGCACCAGCATTTCCGTTCATCTTTCCGCCTTCATCCATAACGAGAATGCGTTCTAAGTTGTGTCTGTTTCCGATCTCAAAATCGTTAGGGTCGTGAGCAGGTGTAATTTTTACAGCACCTGAACCAAATTCCATATCAACATAATCATCACCAACGATTTCGATCTCGCGTCCAACGATTGGCAATATTGCTTTTTTACCGATTAGATGCTGATAGCGCTCATCTTTTGGATGAACAGCGATTGCAGTATCCCCAAGCATTGTTTCCGGACGGGTTGTCGCAACTTCAATCACACCTGACCCATCGGCAAGAGGATATTTCATATGATAGAAGGCACCTTGAACATCTTGATGGATAACCTCAATGTCAGAAAGAGCTGTTTTCGTTTGAGGATCCCAATTGATGATATACTCACCGCGGTAGATCAAACCTTTTTCATAAAGGGTTACAAACACCTCTTTTACAGCTTCAGATAGCCCTTCATCTAATGTAAAGCGTTCACGTGAGTAATCTAAGCCAAGACCGAGTTTTGACCACTGCTGACGAATAAAATCAGCGTACTCTTCTTTCCATTCCCATGATTTCTCCAGAAACTTTTCACGGCCAAGATCATAACGGGAAATCCCTTCTTCACGAAGCTTTCCTTCTACCTTTGCTTGAGTTGCGATACCTGCGTGATCCATTCCAGGAAGCCATAGAACATCATAGCCTTGCATTCTTTTTGTACGCGTTAAAATATCTTGAAGAGTCGTATCCCATGCATGGCCAAGATGCAGTTTCCCCGTTACGTTAGGTGGCGGGATAACAATCGTATACGGTTGCTTCTCTTTTTCCCCTTTCGCTTCAAAAAACTTTCCTTTTAGCCAAAAATCATATCGATTTTCTTCTGTTGCTTTTGGATCATATTTGGTCGGCATTGTTAATTCTTTTTGTTCGTTTGTCATTTCTTTCTCCTCCTTCAGTTATTCAAAAAGGCTGTTTTCGTAAACTTTGTTGCTTTTGAATGATGTTAATTTGCTCTGCAGTGGCTCGCTTTCCTCAGGGTGTGCGGTGAGCCAATTCGTCGCTTTGCGACATTGAATGGTCTCTCCTGTCCCACTCATCCTGTAGGACAAGGAAGGCTACGGCAGCGTATCATCGCACGAAGAAAATGTGATTTTCATTTTCGAGGAGTCTCGCCCTTCCGATCCAATTAACTTTTCAAAGAAGAACTGCATGAAAACCTCTTAATAGCAACAATCTTTTAGAAAAGAGCCTTTAGAATAGAGCTAAAAACAAAAAAACCCTCTCGTCTTAAAGGACGAAAGGGCTTTCCGCGGTACCACCTTAATTTACAAAAAACTCAAATAAGCTTTCTGTACACTTCATTTATAACGGATGGACCGTCTTCTTCTACTCATCGTTCAAAGAAGATGCTCAAGGGCGACTTCCAACCGATTTTCCTTAAGAAATCTTTCAGCAAATGATTTCTCTCTCTAAAAGGCATCGAAATTGTACTATTCCCTATCTACGCAACAATATGGATTCTGATTATATTTTATACAACATGTATATTTGTCGTCAATAGCATAACCGTTTCTTGTAAAAGTTATTCTATGCAAGTTAATTATACTTTGTGCAGCTCGTCTTTTCACGAACCCATTTTTTCCGCATAAACTAATAAAAATATTAAATGGGGGGGCTTCTTTTGTCACGTAGATACTTTCGGAAAGCCCGCTTTCCAGGTTGGTTTTTTACAATAAAAAATGCCATTTCTCAGCTCACTATACCTTTGATCATTTTTCAATCCATACGCACATTACTGTTTCCTTCTGGGATTGACTTTTTTATCCTTCTGGTTCTTATTGCCTTACATTTTTGTTTTGCTAATGAAATTTTATGATGAATAAGAAAGATCACATATAAGTTTCTATATGTGATCTTCGTCATTTATGTGAATTTTGGTTGGAGCATTTCCCATTTCCAAAGGCGGTGGAGGAGTTTGCATGATCAATTCGCAAAAGTCACGAATGTTTTTCATCGCTCTGATTCTTTTCTCCAGTCTGTGAACCAATTCGATTTGAGAAAGTTGGTTCCGTTTATGATAATAAAGATCGACGGCATTAAAAACCGGCTCAGGATAAGATAAATAACTAATGAATAATCCGCGTTCCTCGTTTAAAAGCGGAACATGCTTTTCATAAATATCCAATAATTGCTTTCCATGTTCCTTTGACCATTCACGCTGATGAACAGCTCTTCTGAAATAAACAGCTAAATCTCTAACCGGTGTATCAAGCACTGCTTTTTCAAAATTTAATAGGTGTCCTTCTCCAGTTGGATTAAAGATTAAGTGATTCCTCGAAACCTTTCCATGGCACAAAACACTTCGATATCTTTTTTCCCGCTGACAAGTATCATACCAATCTTTTAATCTTCTCTTTGCTTCTTCTGTCATCCTCATAATTTGATGAAAATGACTTAAATACGTTAATTCGAATGGTGACATATACGTCTTCTGCTCGGCTTCCTCAGTAAATCTCTCCATTTCAAATTGTCTGTTTTCCCATCTATTCATTAAGAATTGATAAGAATGCTCGACTACCTCATTAGAAAAGTCTTGTTCTTTTAGGGTTAATGCATGGATTCTTCCAATTTGGTCGAGAAGAATTTCCTCTTTCCCTTTTTCGTTCCGATCATCAGAAGCGAACCATGGCATTAAATAATACGTTTTGGATCCAAGCTGAACTGTATAATCTCCAAATTTAGTTGGATATAACGGTACTACTTGATGAAAACCGATTTCTGATAATCGTTGAATAACATGAGTAAACCAGTTTCGTTCGTCTTCGCTCATTTCAGCTTCTTTAAGTGCAAAAGTACCCCTTTTCGTTATGACCTTCATTACTCTCCCGTGCCGTTCCAGCTTCTCAGGAAACAGGTCATAATGAAAAAGGACGGGCCCGTAATTTAATGTCTCTCTTTCCGTTGTCATAGGGCCACCTTCCTTCTGTTATCTTCAAACCATTCCGTTACTGTTTTGAGTAATATTCGGTTATCTTCCCAAAGTCTTTCATACCTGTTCATTCCTTCAACCATTTTTTCTAAAGAACTGTTTTCTAACAAGTTAACGCAATCTTCCAGTTCCCAAGGCATCGTTATTTCCGCTAACAATAGCAAACCTTGCTTTTCACTTAACGAAAACAAGGAATGGATCTCATCCAGCAGCATTTTCAAAGATAATGGAGATGTTTGCAAAAGCCATTCTAACAAGAATTTACGAATGGGTCCGTAACCTCTAACAGGTTTTGAATCACCACCTTCATAGAATAAGAAGTGAAATATCCTTTTTCCATTTATGATACTTATTTCTTTTTCTAAAACTGGCATTGGCGTTTGTGCTGCCTTATTCTGAAGTACTTCAGCAAACTGTATACGCTTCCTAGCTTCAACGATACTAACGTTTAAATTATGGAAATTTCCTTCGCCATAAAGCTTTAACTTCTCCAAGCAGTTTTCAAAATCCAAAACCGGTTTAGCCTCAACTGGAAAAGGAATTTCTTGTTTGACTGATGCATTTAACAGATGTCCGATAAACTGTCCCCATTTGCCAACTTCCTCACATCCAAAGGGTGTGTCTGCACAATCGTGAAGAGTAACCCAATGTCTGCCATCAAATACAGCATATCCTCCGTCTCGTGTACGGATCATGCGGTCTGGAACGGCGCTAGAGCCTTTAAAAGACTCATCACGCCATTTAAGGTGCCATTTTAATAATTGTTCATCAGACCAATAACGCAGACGTTTCTCTCCAAAATCAGTGAAAAGCACATGAGGTTCTTCTTTCCACCTTGCCCCAAATATTTCATACTCATTTTCCAGGAGGTTAATAATCCCCATAGTTGCCCCCCATTTTTAACGTGAACTGACAGGGATATAAATAATTTGTCCTTCACATAATTCCTCTTGTTGAATTTGATTCATACGCATGAGTGTATTTAAGGAAATATCATATCTCTCACAAATATGCTCAAGAGAATCGCCTCGCTGCAAAATGTACATTTTCATTCTTGAGAAATTATCATCTTTTCCAGACAGCATTTTTGTTAAATATAACGCATTTTCATTTTTAGGCTCTTCGTCTCGATTAGGTTCTGCTACTTGTTCATATTGTGCGGTTACATATTGTTCTGACTCAACTTCATATTGTTCTGCTTCTTCTTCATAAGCGTATTGAGATTGATAGGTTTCTTCAGCCTGGTGGTAGGAATGATCTTCATAAGCAGATTCTTCCTGATATTCCTGTTCACCATAGGAATGTGCATCGTCAGGTCTCTGAACATAATCTTGCGGATTATAGCCTGAATAAGAGTTCGTTTGTGGATGAT
Source organism: Fictibacillus barbaricus (assembly GCF_031457135.1). Taxonomy (GTDB): domain Bacteria; phylum Bacillota; class Bacilli; order Bacillales; family Fictibacillaceae; genus Fictibacillus; species Fictibacillus barbaricus_A. The sequence goes on from NZ_JAVDWA010000004.1 coordinate 128,556, forward strand.
AAACTTGATTGTACTCGGGCTCTTGAGCTTGCTGATTCGAATAAGTCTCATATCCGTTTGATTGATACGGGTAAGGATTTTGATAGGATGGATAAGATTGATCAGGCTGTTCATTTGAATGTTCATAATTTTCATAATGATCGTGCTGTAAACTTTCTTCATCTTGCGGCTGATCCACATGTTCTTCCTCGAAATCTATTGCTGTGTCTTCCTCTAAGTCCGCGTTTCTTGCATCCTCATTAGAAAAGGCTATCGATTTTAAAGTATCAAATGTGGCATCCATCGAATTGTCATCAATTGCTTCATATTGCGGTTTGAATTCAAATGCCGTTTTCTTTTCAGCCCTTACTTCCATTAATTCTTTTTCGAAACTTGATTTCAACTCATTCTGATCTGAAGAATTCATAGGCGTCTTCCTCGCTTCAAATTGAAAAGGTGTAAAAATGTCTGCCTTTTCTTCTGGCTGCAAAGTCCTCATCTCTGCTTCTTCAGGCTGAAGAGGATTAGGATTAAACTCTTCATTGGACTGATTTTCTTGACGCTGTTTTTCATCTTTTATTCCATAAATACAAATAGAGGCAGAAAGCTCGATACACGTTGAATTGGGAAGCTCGTATTCAAAAGACTCCACTTCCACTTTTACCTGGCTAGAATCTTCTACTCGGTAAGATGGAATTGTAATGTCCACTGGGAAGCGATGTACGAGTTCAGTGACCCCGTCCCCTGATACATTTAGCTGTGTAAGCGAACGGTATGAAGCACCTTCTGAAAACGGTTGATCAGCTGTCTGATTATTTACATCCTTGTTTTCTGTACAATATTTCCCGCAAAGAATAAGAGCTCCCTTGATACAAACCTGATTGGCTTCTTCCGTTATACTAATCTCTGGATCTAGTGACATCGACAAAACTTCAGCTACTTCCTGTCCTTTCTTAAGCCAAACAGATTCCTCAATGGAGAAACGCAGCTTCGATTGACTCATGCCCTTCTCCTCCTTTCAAATGCATATAGTTATACAATATAGGTGTATGAGAGGAGAGGACGAAATATGTTTGAAAAGTAAAAGAAAACTAGGCTGAAGCATAGTCTTATCCATCAGCCTTGTCATTGGAGTCAACAAAATGCTCAAAAGCAATAATCTTTTAGAGAAATGCTGTTTTCTAAAAAAGAATGTTGCTATTGAGTGAATTTTTGTAATATTCTTCATAGAAAAGTTAATTGGAGCGGAATGGGTGAGACTCCTGCAGGATGAGTGGGACAGGTGAGACCACTCAATGTACGCAGTACAGAGGGGGCTCACCGCACACCCTGCGGAAAGCGAGCCCAAAGAGCGGAAATTAACCTCTTTCACAAACAAAGTAAACGAAGACAGCCTTTTGAAAAGAACTAAAAAAAGCGCACGCTCTAATAGCGTACGCCAAAACTCATCATTATTTTAATTGGGAAAATGCTTTTCTGAAGGCATTGACTGTTTTGTTAATATCCTCTTCAGTATGAGCTGTTGATAAAAACAATCCTTCAAACTGAGAAGGAGGAAGAGATACCCCTTCTAAAAGCATCGTCCGGAAACAAGCATTAAAATGTTCTAAGTTTGAAGATTTAGCTGTTTCATAATTAATAACATCCTGATCAGTAAAGAAGAACCCGATCATGCTGCCCGCACGGTTAATCGTATGTTTAATTCCATAGTGCTCTGCGGCTTCTTTAATTCCAGACGCTAATTGATCACCTAATTTTGTAAAATGTTCATAACTTTCTTTTGTCAATTGTAAGAGTGTAGCATATCCTGCTGCCATCGCCAAAGGATTTCCTGATAGTGTACCCGCTTGATAAATCGGTCCGCTTGGTGCGATTTGCTCCATTATTTCACGTTTACCGCCGTATGCTCCAACAGGCAGTCCGCCTCCGATTACTTTACCTAAACAAGTTATGTCAGGAGTTACTCCAAAATAACCTTGTGCACAATGATAATCTACACGGAAGCCTGTCATCACTTCGTCAAAGATTAATAATGAACCATATTGTGAAGTGATTTTTCGGATGCCTTCTAAAAAGCCTTTTTGTGGAGGAACCACTCCCATGTTTCCGGCAACAGGTTCAACGATTACACAAGCAATGTCCTCTCCAAACTCTTCAAATGCATATTGAAGGCTCACGAGGTCGTTATAGGGAACCGTAATTGTGTTTTGAGCAACACTCTCAGGAACACCTGGAGAATCAGGTAATCCCAATGTCGCAACGCCTGAACCTGCTTTAATTAATAATGAATCTCCGTGTCCATGGTAACAGCCTTCAAATTTAACGATCTTACTTCTTCCTGTATACCCTCTCGCTAAACGCAATGCGCTCATTGTTGCTTCTGTACCTGAATTCACCATACGTACGACTTCAATAGATGGTACACGGTCAATCACAAGCTTTGCAAGCTTTGTCTCCATTTCATTCGGAGCACCAAAGCTTGTACCTAGTTCTGCCGTTTCTTTTAGAGCACTTACCACTTGATCATCTGCATGTCCAAGAATTAATGGTCCCCAAGATAATACGTAGTCGATGTATTCATTCCCATCGATATCATAAATTTTAGAACCTTTTCCGCGTTCCATAAAAACAGGATCCATATTAACAGATTTAAAAGCCCGTACAGGACTGTTTACGCCCCCTGGCATATACTCCTTGGCTTCTTTAAAAGCGGCAACCGATTTATCAAAGCTTCTCATATGAACACCCTTTCTACTTTGTTTCATTAAGCCATCTTGCGGCATCTTTTGCGAAATAAGTAATAATTAAATCAGAACCTGCACGCTTCATTGATATTAATTTCTCAAGTACGATACCTTTTTCGTCTACCCAGCCGTTTTGTGCAGCTGCTTTAATCATGGAGTATTCTCCACTCACATTATAAGCTACTAAAGGCAGCGGGTATCTGTCTTTCAATTCTCTTAAAATATCCAAGTAAGCAAGGGCTGGTTTAACGATTAAGAAGTCTGCGCCTTCTGCGATGTCTGACTCAGCTTCTCTAATAGCTTCCAAACGATTTGCCGGATCCATCTGATACGTTTTGCGGTCACCAAATTGCGGAGTACTATGAGCTGCATCACGGAACGGTCCATAAAAGGATGAAGCATATTTCACTGCATAAGACATGATCGGAACATCATGATAGCCCGCTTCATCCAAACCTTGTCTGATTGCGGCAACGAATCCATCCATCATGTTAGATGGTGCGATAATATCAGCGCCTGCTTCTGCTTGTGATACAGCTGTTTTAGCTAAAAGTGCCAACGATTCATCATTGAGAACTTCTCCATTTTCAATCACACCGCAATGTCCATGATCTGTAAATTGGCAAAGACATGTATCGGCAATTACAGTCAATGAAGGTGCCACTTCCTTAATTTGCCGAATCGCTTTTTGAACGATACCATTGTGGTCGTACGCAGAGCTTCCACATTCATCTTTTTCATTTGGAACTCCAAAAACAATAATGGATTGAATGCCTAAGCTTTCAATTTCTTTTATTTCACCCTCAAGTAAATCAAGTGAATAATGATAAACACCAGGCATTGAAGGTACTTCTTTTTTTACATTTTCACCTTCAACAAAAAATAAAGGATAAATAAAATCTGATACATGCAAATGTGTTTCACGAACAAGTGAACGCATAGATTCTGTTTTTCTTAATCTGCGATGGCGCTGAAAGTTCATTTTAATTTCCTCCCTGAAAATAAGATGCTGCTGTTTTAACTAAGTCTTCTGCTGTATAGCGTTCAGGCATGAACACTTTATAAAACCCTAGTTCCAATGCAGCTTTTTTTGTAGTAGGGCCGATACAAAAAACAGGCTTATCTAAAATGTGATTTTTATCATTCAACGGGTGACTCATCATGAAAGTGACAGCGGAAGGACTGAGGAAAAAGAAACTGTCTGCTTCTTCAATAAGTGACCAATCCACGTCTTCATTTGACTTCGTTTCATATACGATTAATTCTTTGACCTCTGCCCATCCCATTAACTCATCCTTAATGTAAGAAGGAGCGAGGCTGCCTTTCGGAAATAATAGGCGATCTTCCTTTTTAACATGTTTCTTTAAAAGTTCGACCAATGTCATTGCATCAAATTTTGCCGGTACAATCACGTTAGATATTCCCCAATCATGAAGTGCCTCTCTTGTTTTCTCACCAACTGCAGCAACTTTCTGATCGATGATTGAAAAACCACTATTTCGCATTCCATTAAAAAAATAATCAACACCATTTTTACTTGTGAAAATAATCCAGTCACAATGGAGCAAATCGTCCGATATAGAAAGTGAATTAAAAGCATTCTCTATTTTGACAATAGGAAAGGATAGCGGTATTCCTCCTTCGCCCATAATCATTGAATGAAGCTGATCAGATTGTTCTTTAGGCCGGGTAACAAGTATTTTTTTACCTGCTAAAGCGCGCCTGTTTTCCATCAAGCATCAAGGTCCTTTTTAACATCATCAAGAATTTGTTTTGCTCCCTGCTCTTTTAATTCAGAAGCAAGTTCAACACCAACTTTGTAAGGATCTTGTCCTGATTTAGTTTGCTTTAAAACGGTTTTGCCTGTTGGATCTGCTACAAGTCCTGTTAATGTAATTTCATTATTCTCTAATACAGCAAAGGCAGCAATCGGTACTTGGCATCCTCCTTCGAGCGTGTTAAGAAAGGCACGCTCTGCTTCAACCGTTTGGAATGTATATTCATCATTCAAAGTCGCTAATAACTGTTTAACCTCTTCATCTTCACTTCGGCACTCAATCGCAAGTGAGCCTTGTCCGACTGCAGGCAGACAAAGATCTATGTCCAAAAACTCAGTAACCGTATCCTGAGACCAGCCCATTCTCTCTAACCCTGCTGCAGCTAGAATAATGGCATCAAATTCACCAGTCTTTAATTTTACTAACCTTGTATCAATATTACCACGAATCGATTTAATCGTTAGGTCAGGACGCTTATGTAAAAGCTGTGCTGCTCTTCTAAGAGAACTTGTACCAACTATAGCTCCAGCAGGCAGTTCGTTCAGTGAAGCATATTTTTCGGAAATAAAAGCATCTCTTGGATCTACACGTTTTGGTGTGCAGGAGATTTCAAGCCCTTTCGGAAGTGCAGCAGGCATATCTTTCATGCTGTGCACGGCGATATCAATCTCTTTGTTTAACATGGCTTGCTCGATTTCTTTTACAAATAATCCTTTTCCGCCTACTTTTGATAACGTAACATCCAGGATAACATCACCTTTGGTTACAATTTCTTTTACTTCAAAGTCAAACGGGAGCCCTGCTTTTTTCAGCTGATCAATTACCCAGTTTGTTTGAGTTAAAGCCAGTTTACTTCTTCTAGATCCTACAATTATTTTTCTCATTAATTTATCTCCTATCTCCTTACTTATACCACAGATGAAATTCAGTAAATGTTGTTGCTAAAAAATAGTTGATCAGTACGACCAGAAAAGCGGCTGTATTCCACAGCGCTAACGTTTTCCCTTGAACACCTCTTGCGACTTTCTGATAAAGATAGGTGCTGTATACGATTAGTACAATAAATGAAGAAATCACTTTTATATCGAGCAGTGTGAAATCTTTCACCTTCCAGAATGCCCATACAACACCTAATATTAAACTCAATAACAATAACGGAACACCAATCGTAGTTAGCCTGAATGATAGTTTTTCAAGCTGTGAGAGGCTTCCGAAACGCTGTAATCTCTTGTTCCACTTTTTCCTTTTTAACATGCTGTGCTGCAAAAGATACATGAATGAAAAAATAAAAGACAGTGAAAAGGCTCCGTAAGAAATAAAGGCCATCGTAACATGGATGATTAATAATTCAGAGATCATCTGTTTTTCGATCAATGGGCTGGCATGTCCTGTAGGTGCAAATAAATGGATGGAAACAAGAAGAAACCCTAAAATATTTGTAAAAAACACTAGAAAATCTACTCGAAAAAAGCGGCTCATTACTACCGAAAAAGTAACAAGTATCCATGCATAAAAAAACAAGCCTTCTGAAGGTGTCAAAATAGGAAAACGCTGATCTTTCAGCATCCTTAACACAAAAAAGACCGTTTGTAATATCCAGACAATAGAAAGCAACCAGAAAGCAAATCGGTTCGCTTTCCGGTTGTTTTGAAGAAAATCTATAAAATAGCCTGTGATGCTAAGTGCATATAAGACAATTGTCAGATCATATATCCATTTCATATTTGCTCACACTCCATGAGCTCGAGGGAAACTTTATTATGTTCTTGCTGTATACGGGTTCATTGCTTTATCCGTTAAAGAAATAGTTTCTTTTCTTTGATCAGCAAGTTCTGTTTCCAACTGCTTTTGTTTATCCACAAACTCTTCTAACCCAAATATTTCAGTAAATAATTGGAGCTGCTCTTCAGCATGCGGCTGGCCAGCCATTTCTTTTGCTTTCGTAACAGGCTCACGCAGCAGCTGATTCACAATACTTTTGGTATGTTTACTTAAAATCTTTCTTTCACGGTCCGTAAGATCCGGCATCTTCCGTTCAATACTCTGCATCGTTTCCGCTTGGATCGACAAGGCTTTATCACGAAGTGCTGAAATAAGCGGAACAACTCCAAGCATAGAGATCCATGACTGAAAAGAGACAATTTCAGCTTCAATCATCAACTCAATCTTCTCTGCTTCTTTTTTGCGTTCTGCAAGATTAGATTCTACAATGCCTTCTAGATCATCAATATCATATAAAAAGACGCTGTCTAAGTCATGCAAGGCTGGGTCTAAATCTCTAGGCACAGCAATATCTACCATAAATAACGGAAGACCTTTTCTCTTTTTCACTGCAGGGGCAGCCATTTCTTTTGTAATTACGAAATCACTTGCACCTGTTGAAGAGATAACAATATCTGCTCGAATAAGCAATCGATCTAAATGTTCAAAAGGATGTGCAGTACCATGGAACTTCTCTGCTACTTCTTTCGCTTTTTCAAATGTTCGGTTGATTACAAGCACTTCGTTTCCACCACTAGAGTGAAGATGCTTGGCAGTCAATTCGCCCATTTTACCAGCGCCGACAATTAAGATCGTTTTATTCTGGAGCCCGCCAAAAATCTTCTTAGCCAATTCAACCGCAGCATAGCTTACTGACACTGCATTTTCGCCGATATCCGTTTCAGAATGACATTTTTTCGCAAATGTGACCGCTTGCTTCATTAATTTATTAAATATCGTTCCTGTAGCTGAAAGTTTTTGAGCTTCTAAGAAACTGTCTTTCACTTGACCAAGGATTTGTGTTTCTCCGATTACCATAGAATCTAAACCTGATGAGACACGGAGGAGATGTTCAACGGCAGCTTCTCCGCTCTTTATTGTTAAAAATGGCGAAAGGTCAGCCACTTCTAACCCGAAGTAATCAGCTAAGAAAGACTTAATATAATATCTCCCCGTATGGATCTGATCAGCTACGGCATAAATTTCTGTACGGTTGCACGTTGAAACGATAACACATTCTAATATACTTTTTTGTTTTCGCAGACTAGAGATAGCTTCAGGCATATCAGCAGGCTGGAACGAAACCTTCTCGCGTATTTCTACAGGTGCCGTTTTAAAATTAAGTCCTACCATTAATATATGCATGAGCTCACCTCCCTTTTTCTATGTATAAATATGGTTCTATTATAACATGGACAAAAATACGTTCTGTTTGCATTTTGTGAACAGAATCCAAACGTTTATGCTATGATAGTGTTAATCATTTTATAGGTTTTGGCAGCTGTTTTAGGTTTTCCTAAATCCCAAAACTTAACACCATTATTAAAAATAACAAATTTCGACCAAATTAGCAAAGGGTTAAGCATTATTGGAGGAAATATGAAACAACAGAGCAAATTTAGCGGTATTATTTTACTGGGGATTGGTTTATTTTTTTTCGCCATCAGGATGAACATTGAACCGATTCAGCCCTATTTAACATGGCCCACTTTATTGATCATCATAGGAATCGCATTACTCGTTCAAGCAAATTCCGGAAAAGATTCAGCCAGCCTCTTCTCAGGCGTTTTTCTTACAGGGCTCGGCTTACATTTCCATGCAGCGCCAAAAATAGAAGCCTGGCCAGATCCTTTACAGATGATCACATTACTTACAGGGATTGCATTTTTAGTACAATATAAAAAAGCTAAGGAAGGTCTAATTCCCGGACTTCTTCTGACAGTGTTATCTTTATGGTTTATGTTCTTTAAAACCAATACCCCTTCCATGCAAAATATATTTGCAAATGTGGAGAACTTCTGGCCGATTGTCTTGATGGTACTTGGTGGGTATCTGATCTTTTTTAGAAAAAAATAAAAAGCTTCGTTAATCTTTACTGTTCTTGGAAGTTGTTGATCACCGTTTCAGGGTGCTCGCTTTCCGCGGGGCGTGCGGTGAGCCCACTCGTCGCATTGCGACATTGATTGGTCTCACCTGTCACACTGATCCCGCTGGAGTCTCTCACCTTACACTCCAATCAACCTGTCAATGAAGAGAATTATTAAAATGAACAAGCAATCTATTCGATAAGATCATTTAGAAACTAGTTAAATAAGAAAAAGGGACTGAACTCATTCAAAATCTTTGAATGGTCAGTCCCTTTTTCTTTTATTGAGTAAAGCCTTACTGGATCTGTATATAAAAAAGTACCCCATGTATTATTTATGGGATACCTCTTTGAAAATATTATTTTTCCTTGTTGAAGAGATAGGAGTCAATAACTCTCCACGCTTCTTCTTTTCCATGACCAGTTTCAGAGGAGAAAAGAAGAAGTTTATCGTTAGGATCCATGTTTAACGTTTCTTTGACTACTTTCTTATGTTTATCCCATTTCCCTTTAGGGATCTTATCGCATTTCGTTGCTACGATAATGACAGGAAGTTCATGATACTTAAGCCAGTCGTACATCAAGCAATCATCTTTTGAAGGTGCATGTCTTAGATCTACAAGCTGAACAACCGCTTTGAGCTGGTCCCGTTCAACGAGATATTCCTCGATCATTTTCCCCCATGCTTCTCTTTCCGATTTGGACACTTTTGCGAATCCATAGCCTGGTACATCCACAAAGTGAAACGTGTCATTCAAGATATAAAAATTCAGCGTTTGCGTTTTTCCTGGTTTAGAGGATGTTCTCGCTAAATTCTTACGATGAATCATTTTGTTGATAAAAGAAGATTTCCCGACATTAGACCGTCCTGCTAGGGCAATTTCCGGAAGATTTCCTTCTGGATATTGTTTAGGTCCCACTGCTGATATTACAATCTCAGCTGTATTTATTTTCACTTTTGATCACCTGCTAATGCAACTTTTAACACTTCATCTAAATGGGATACCAAGATAAACGAAAGGCCTTCCTGAACGGTTTCAGGAATTTCTTCAATGTCTTTCTCGTTTTCTTTTGGCAAGATTATTGTTTTTATCCCGGCACGATGAGCGCTTAATGATTTTTCTTTCAAACCGCCAATTGGCAATACGCGGCCTCTTAATGTAATCTCACCTGTCATTCCAACATCACGTCTTACCGGTCTTTTCGTTAAAGCGGAAACAAGCGCAGTCGCGATTGTGATACCGGCTGAAGGACCATCTTTTGGCGTAGCTCCTTCTGGAACGTGAATATGAATATCTGTTTTCTCGTAAAAGTCAGGACTAATGCCTAGGTCTTCTACTTTTGTACGCACATAACTCAATGCAGCTTGTGCAGATTCTTTCATAACGTCACCTAACTTACCTGTCAGGATCAGTTTTCCTTTACCTGGTGATAATGCCACTTCAATTGATAGTGTATCTCCGCCAGCTGTTGTATAAGCAAGACCTGTCGCTGCTCCGATTTGGTCTTCTAGCTCTGCCTGACCATAACGGAAACGAGGTTTGCCTATGAATTCTTCGAGATTTTTCGCTGTAAAGATTACTTTTTTCTTATCTGTTGAGACGATCTGTTTTGCAGCTTTTCTGCATAATCCTGCAATTTGGCGCTCCAGGTTTCGCACGCCAGCTTCCCGAGTATAATTACGAACAAGCTTTAATATGCAATCATCTTTAAACTGGATTTGGCTTTTCTTTAGACCGTGCTCTTTTAACTGCTTTGGAATTAAGTGATTACGTGAAATATGAAGTTTTTCAACCTCTGTATAACCCGCGATTGAAATCACTTCCATTCGATCTAAAAGCGGTCCCGGAATGGTCGAAAGAGAGTTAGCTGTGGTAACAAACATGACTTTGGATAAGTCATAAGGCTCTTCAATATAATGATCGCTAAAGTTGCTGTTTTGTTCAGGATCAAGTACTTCCAGCATGGCCGAGGAAGGATCTCCTCTAAAATCGCTGGACATCTTATCGATCTCATCCAGTAAGAATACAGGGTTCACAGTACCTGCCTTTTTCATCCCTTGAATGAGCCGCCCTGGCATAGCACCTACATAAGTTCTTCTATGGCCTCGAATTTCAGCTTCATCTCTTACTCCGCCTAATGATATTCGAACAAAATTCCTTCCAATTGCACGAGCGATTGAACGTGCAAGGGATGTTTTACCGACACCAGGAGGTCCAACTAAACAAAGAATTGGCCCTTTTAAAGAATTCGTTAATTTTTGAACGGCTAAGTATTCTAATACCCGATCCTTTACTTTCTCAAGTCCATAATGATCTTCATTCAGCACAGTCTCAGCATTCGAAATATCCAAATTATCTACCGTTTCCTGTTTCCACGGCAAATTAACTAACCATTCGATGTAGGTACGAATCACCGAACTTTCCGCAGATGAATTAGGCATCTTTTCATAGCGATCAAGTTCTTTGCGCGCTATCTCCAGGATATTGTCAGGCATATCCGATGCTTCAATCCGATCTTTTAAAGAACTTACTTCCCCTGTCTTTCCCTCTTTATCGCCTAGTTCTTTTTGAATCGCCTTCATTTGTTCACGCAAGTAATATTCTTTTTGCGTTTTTTCCATTGCTTTTTTTACACGCTGACCAATCTTCTTCTCTAGTCCAAGCACTTCTTTTTCATTATTTAAAATGGCAAGAAGATGTTCGAGTCTTTCCTTCACATCAAAGATTTCCAGTATTTCTTGTTTGTCTTTAATCTTTAAGGAAAGATGTGATGAGATCACATCTGCAAGACGGCCTGGTTCTGAGATATCCTGTACAGAAGCCAATGTTTCAGGCGTAACTTTTTTGGACAGATTTATGTATTGTTCAAATTGTGCTAAAACAGCCCGCATTAATGCTTCAGTTTCTGCTTCTTTCTTTTCAACATCATCTTTTAGTTCGATCTCCACTTCAACATGCGTTTTCTCATCTATAAAAGATGTAATTTCGCCGCGCTGAATTCCTTCTACTAAAACGCGTATCGTGCCGTTTGGTAATTTAAGCATTTGATTGACTTTTGACAAGGTCCCTACACTATAAATTTCCTCTTGACCCGGATCTTCAATAGATACCTCTTTTTGAGTCGATAAAAAAATCATTTGATCATCGAGCATTACTTTTTCTAATGCTTGAATTGATTTCTCTCTTCCAACATCCAAATGAAGCACCATTGTCGGATAAACTAATAATCCGCGTAGAGGGAGGAGCGGAAGAACTCTTTTTTCCCCCATTAAAAAACACCTCCGAAACTGCTATGTCATCATAAAATATATGCATAGTCTTTGTACAATTCTACCGATAATGCTAACGTTTGTCTAATGTTAGTTACTTACCCTAACTTTCTTGTTTTAAAAAGCGATAAACAAAAAGAAAACCCCTGCTTCTCCTTATACAGAAGAAGGAGGGGAGTTGATTGCTGCAGAGGCAGGTATTGACTTGTCCTCTACCTCATCTAAAAATACGTATTGAAACACTTCTACAAGCTTTTTCACAGGGATTACTTCAATGTCCGTAATTTCTTCAAAAATCTTTTGGTTGTTTTCAAATGGAATTAAAACGCGTTTTGCACCAGCATCTTTAGCTGCTAATACTTTCGCCATAACACCGCCAACCGGCTTTACTTTCCCGTGAATACTGATCTCACCAGTCATCGCAACTTCGTGATCAACCCGGATTTTATGAATAGCCGAGTAGATGGATGAAGCTATAGCGATTCCCGCTGAAGGTCCGTCTACAGGGCCGCCGCCAGGAAAATTTACATGTATATCATAATTGGATGCGTCAACACCCATATAACGAAGAACCGTTATTACATTTTCAACAGATCCTTTTGCCATACTTTTTCTGCGAATAGATTTAGCTTGGTTGCCGATACTTTCCTCTTCAGCGATTCCTGTTATTGTAATCGTTCCTTGTTTTTTCGCAGGTAGAACAGTTGTTTCAATTTCCAGCAGCGCTCCGCTGGTTGGTCCATAAACAGCTAAGCCGTTCACCAATCCTACTTTCGGCTTGCTGCCGATCTTTCTTTCGGGTCTCGGGGTCATGCGGCTAGAATAGGTAACCCATTCTACGTCTGCTTTTGTAATCGTTTTTCGATCTTCCGTTATTGCCGTCCCTGCTGCAATCTGAATCATATTTACAGCTTCACGGCCATTTTTGGCATATTGAGCCATATATTTTACAGATTCATCATCGATATTAAGCTGAATTTTATCCGCAGCTCTTTTGGCTATCATTTCAACCTCTGCTGGCTGCAATTCTCTAAAAAATACTTCTAGACAACGGGATCGGATAGCAGGAGGTATTTCTTCAGGCATTCTTGTAGTAGCACCAATCATACGAAAATCTGCAGGCAGCCCATTTTGAAAAATATCATGAATATGATGGGGAATATTTGCATTTTCTTCTGAATAATAAGCACTTTCAAGAAACACTTTGCGATCCTCTAACACTTTTAAAAGTTTGTTCATTTGGATAGGATGCAATTCCCCTATTTCGTCTATAAACAAGACGCCGCCATGTGCATTTGTTACTGCACCTTGTTTAGGCTGAGGAATTCCTGCCTGGCCCATCGCTCCTGCTCCTTGGTAAATTGGGTCATGGACTGATCCGATCAAAGGATCCGCGATTCCTCGCTCATCAAATCGTGCTGTTGTAGCATCCAGTTCAACAAAAATAGCTGTTGATCGAAAAGGCGAGGTTCGATTTCTTTTAGCTTCCTCTAAAACAAGCCGCGCTGCAGCTGTTTTACCGACTCCAGGAGGACCGTAAATAATGACATGCTGCGGGTTTGGTCCGCAAAGTGCTGCTTTCAATGCTTTAATGCCATCTTCTTGACCGATGATATCCTCAAATTTTCCGGGACGTACCCGTTCTGATAAAGGTTCTGATAGAGAAATAGAACGCAGTCTTCTTAACTGTTCCATCTCCTTTCTTGATTCTTTATCTACACTCACTTTTTGAGATCGCTGATTTCTAAGCAAGTTCCAAAAATACAACCCGATGACAATCCCAAAAAACAATTGGATGAGTAACGCGATTCCTGTCCAGTTCATGATTTTCCTCCCGGTACTTATGTAGTGATAACCATAGTATCTCCGGGGAGTGGATGACCTAAACGGTTTTTAAGGCGAAAATTCACCATTACTTGAGAAGTTAGCCATAAAAGTCTTTACTTGTATGCCCTAAATAAACGAAATTTTTACCGTTTGTTATTTTTTCCAGAATATATTTGAATGTTTCCATGATTGATGTAACTTTTCACGGGATTACTTTATGTTTTTCCAGGATTACTTTATATTTTTCCAGGATTAATTAAAGTTTTTACTGATTATGAAATGTATGGAATCATATGAAAATGACTTCATTAGTCCTCCAAAGACAAAAAAAGCTGATCCAAAGAGCACTTTACGTGTCTTTAGGATCAGCTCTTTTTAAATTAAGCACTTTCCTTTGGTGTTTCCTTATTTTCGATAACTGTTCCGTCTTCTAGTTCTAACTTTGGAGGAACTTTATCTGAGATTGTTTCTTTTGTGATGATACATTTTACAACATCATCCCGCGAAGGAAGCTCGAACATTACATCCAGCATAACACCTTCAATAATTGAGCGAAGTCCGCGCGCTCCTGTTTTACGTTCTATCGCTTGTGCAGAAATTTCACGAAGCGCTTCATCCGTAAATTCCAATTCAACGCCGTCAATATCTAAAAGCTTTTGATATTGCTTAACAAGAGCATTCTTTGGTTTTGTTAAAATTTCAATCAACGCATCTTCATCTAAAGGATTAAGATTAGAAATTACCGGCAATCGGCCAATAAATTCTGGAATCAATCCAAAACGAAGAAGATCTTCCGGAAGAACTTTTGACAAATATTCTCCAGCTTTCAATTCTGTCTGCTTAGAATCATTGCTGAATCCAATTACTTTTTTACCAAGACGGCGCTTGATAATTTGTTCGATACCATCGAAGGCTCCACCGCAAATAAACAAGATATTGGTTGTGTCGATTTGAATGAACTCTTGATGCGGATGTTTTCTGCCGCCTTGAGGAGGAACACTTGCAACTGTTCCTTCTAAAATTTTCAGAAGGGCTTGCTGCACACCTTCACCAGAAACATCTCTTGTAATGGATGGGTTTTCAGATTTACGTGCAATCTTATCGATCTCATCAATATAGATGATTCCTTTTTCTGCTTTTTCAACATCATAATCAGCAGACTGAATCAGTTTAAGTAAAATATTCTCTACATCTTCACCAACATAACCGGCTTCTGTTAATGAAGTAGCATCAGCAATAGCAAAAGGAACATTTAGTATACGAGCCAACGTCTGAGCAAGTAAAGTTTTACCGCTTCCTGTAGGTCCTATCATGGCAATATTACTTTTCGCCAGCTCTACTTCATCGGATTTTTGAGATGAGTTAATACGTTTGTAATGATTATATACCGCTACAGATAGAGATTTTTTAGCTTGTTCCTGACCGATTACATACTCATCAAGAATTTTACGAATCTCTACCGGTTTCGGTACTTCTTTAAGTTCTACATCCTCTTCCGTACCAAGCTCTTCTTCAACAATTTCCGTACAGAGCTCAATACACTCATCACAAATATATACACCTGGTCCGGCAACCAGTTTTCTTACTTGATCTTGTGTTTTACCACAGAACGAACATTTTAATTGCCCTTTTTCATCATTAAATTTAAACAATGATATCACCCCTAAAACAATAATATGGATGAAACGCTTGACCTGTTTTCAATTTTTAACAAAAATTGAGGTCTTCTATTTTATTTCTACTACTTAAGCATTCCGTTGATTATTATGGATTGTATCACACTTCCCTCATAAAACGGAAATAATAACGCTTATTAATATGTATGGTTTGGTTCTATATAAGTATGAACATTCCTGCCGGTTTTAAAACCTATTATTCAAATAGCAGTATAAATTACCTAGATATTTTTATTATTATGTATTGCAAAACAAGGCACGATAAATAGAAATCGCGCCTTGTCTCATTTATTGACATTCTGTTTGTAGATTAAGCTGTTTTGCTGTTATCAACAAGGAATTCAATCGCTTTACGAACTTTAAGATCTGATGCAACAGCACTATTTCCGCCTTGCATAGCAAGCATTTGCTTGATTTGCTCAACTTCCATTTGGTACATTTCAGCCATTTTGTTAAGTTCAGCATCAATTTCTTCTTCAGAAACTTCGATGTTTTCTGCTTCAACAATTGCTTCGAGCACAAGATTAGTGCGAACGCGCTTATTAGCATCTTCTTTCATTTGTTCACGAAGAGCTTCTTCACTTGTTCCAGAGAATTGGTAATAAAGATCAAGGTTCATACCTTGCATTTGAAGACGTTGGCCAAATTCTTGAATCATGCGGTCAAGCTCAGTGTTAACCATTGCTTCAGGAATTTCAATCTCAGCGTTTTCAGATGCTTTTTCAATTACCGTTTCGCGAGTTGCGTTTTCAGCATCTTGCTTTTTGCTTTCTTCAAGCTTCGTACGCAATTCTTTTTTCAAATCTTCAAGCGTTTCTGCATCGCCTTCAGCTTCTTTAGCGAACTCATCGTTAAGTTCAGGAAGCTGTTTAGATTTGATATCATGAATTGTTACTTTGAACACTGCAGGTTTACCAGCAAGCTCTTCAGCATGGTACTCTTCAGGGAAAGAAACGTTTACTTCTTTTTCCGCTCCAGCTTTTTCACCTACAAGCTGCTCTTCAAATCCAGGAATGAAAGATCCAGATCCGATTTCAAGAGAATAATTCTCAGCTTTTCCGCCTTCGAAAGGTTCTCCATCAACAAATCCTTCAAAATCGATGTTTACAGTGTCGCCGTTTTCAACAGCTCCATCTTCTTTAACAACTAATTCAGCTTGTTGTTCTTGTAAACGAGTAAGCTCGTTTTGAACATCTTCATCAGTTACTTCTGTTTCTACCTTTTCAACTTCAAGGCCTTTGTACTCGCCAAGTTTAACTTCTGGCTTAACGATTACTTTTGCTGTGAAAACAAGGTTGCTTCCTTGTTCCATTTTTTCTACATCAACTTCCGGACGGTCAACAGGCTCGATCCCTGTTTCTTCTATTGCATCTCCGTAAGCTTTTGGAAGAAGAATATCAAGAGCATCTTGATATAGTGACTCTACACCAAAACGTTGTTCAAAAAGTCTGCGCGGCATTTTCCCTTTACGGAATCCTGGTACGTTAACTTGTTTAACAACCTTTTTGAAAGCTTGATCTAGAGCTGTATCTACTTCAGCAGCCTCAACTTCAACAGTTAAGACGCCTTGATTACCTTCTAACTTTTCCCATTTTGCACTCATGAATGTTCCCTCCAACATCGGTATTTCCTATAACTATCATATAGATTACAACCATTCCATTATAGCATAGACATTGCGTATTTCAACAAGTTACATCACTTTCTCGCAATCACTGTAAATAAAAGCGTTCTAAATCAATTAGCAGGTTTACTGCTTTTTGCAGATCGGGGTCTCGCAAGTCATGATCTTCTTCCATACCAGATAATTCAGAAGCGGCTATAATTGAAGCTTCAGTCCAAAGCACTTTATTTTCAGGCTCTGGTAAGAATGGATATAAAGACAAGGTGTAATCTTTCCAAACAGCCAGTGCAATATCAAGTAAAGAAGGATTATCATGTTCCAATTCATCTTGAATGAGTTTCTTTACTTCTATATAAAAAGGCGCTTCGTTCCATTCATTCAGTTCAGAAATCATCACATCTTCAACTTGCCCATTTTTTTCGAGGCGAACAATTTTATCAATATGGTTTTCTTTTAAATATTGCAGAATTAGACTTTTCACAGCAGGATGCTTCGTTTCATCTATTAAAAATGCTTCAAATAACGGAACAGTCAGTTCCGTACCGAGTTTTTTCAGCTGCTGAACTGCCATCCATTGTAAATCAGCTCGATCGCTTGATAACATTTTTTTTAATGAAGAAAAGTCTGGGTTTTCGTAAGCACGATCCTCTTTAGGATATTTTTGAACTTCAGGAACACCCTCCTGCTCAATTACTTTTCTGCTGAACTGGAGAAGCTGAAAAAACGTTTCTGCCCGATCAGCGGGTATTTTCTGTTCTTCTAAAACGGCTTCGATTACTGAAACGACTGTTATGTATTCCGATAGCTGTACAAGTATGCTTAAATAGATCTGCAGAACATCGTAGTACTCTCCAATACCTTCTTTAAGCATTCTGTCACACCGATTTTTGGCTTCTTTTAATCTTCCTAGTTCGACTAAGCTTAAAACAAGACCAAGATTTCCTTGAGAATGCATGGGTTCATTTTGAAGCAATTGCTCAAAACAAGATAAAGCTTCTTCAAAATGTTTGTTTTTTAGTGAATCCATGCCCTTTTCTAGCAACCGACCTGATAGATTTGGAAACCGAATGATATTATTCTTCTTCTCATTTTCGTTTGTCATCACAGCGCTCCGTTTCCCTGTTCTGTTTGAATAAAGAATATCAGTTTCAACAGAGGAACACAAGAATCCTCAAGAGAGATAAAAAAAGACTCATAGAAGATTTCACACTCTCTTCTACAAGCCTTTCAAATCCTTAGCTAATCCTTTTCATCACATTTAATTTATCAGCCATTTCTTTATAAAGGGACCACTTTTGAGGATCAACATTGCCTCCGCTAATAATCAGTCCAACGGATTTACCGAGGGCAAGATGACGGTGAAATAACACAGCTGCCAAACTAGCTGCTCCAGCACCTTCTACTACCATTTTTTCCCGTTCAAGCATAAACATCATCGCAAAAGCAATTTGTTCTTCTGTAACGGTAACCATCTCATCTACATATTTTGAGATGATCGGCAAGGTGAGTTCGCCTGGTTTTACGACAGCAATTCCATCCGCAATCGTAGTACTTCTCGTTAACGATGATTTTGGATTTCCCGTGAACCGTTGAACAACCGCACTAACATTAGCTGATTGAACACCTATAACACGGATGTCTGGACGTATCATCTTAACCGCAAGTGAGATACCCGCCAATAGTCCGCCTCCTCCAACAGGAACGACAATGGATTTGAGTTCCGGATTTTGCTGAAGCATTTCAAGAGCTACCGTACTTTGTCCAGCAATGACATCAGGATCGTCGAACGCATGAACAAAAACTCCACCGTTTCTTTGCTCTTCTTTTCTTGCCGCTTCGTATGCAGACTGGTAGTTTTCTCCTTCTAAAACTACCTCCGCACCATAAGACTTAACGGCATCTATCTTAGGCAACGGGGCACTTTTCGGCATGAATATTTTCGACTTGATTCCGCTCAAACTGCAGGATAGCGCTAAACCTTGCGCATGGTTTCCTGCAGACGCGGCAATTACTTCCTTTTTTGCTTCGAGCATATTCAAATTGGAAACTTTGTAATAAGCACCCCTCAATTTAAACGATCCTGTTTTCTGAAGGTTTTCGAGCTTCATGAAAACTTTTCCGCCCGTCCACTTATTTAAAGTGGATGATTGTTTAAAAGGTGTTCGGTGTGCAATTTTAGAGACTCTTTCCATTGCATCAAATAATTTCTCGTGAGTGACTGTTAAATTCCCAAGTTACATCACTGCCTCTCTCATTTCATATTTTTTAATTTCTTCTTCATGCTGCAGCGTTACAGAAATTTCGTCCCAGCCGTTAACCAGCATCGTTTTCCAATAAGGATCAAAGTCAAAATGAAAAACTTCCCCTTCTTCGTTCAGGATTAGCTGTTGTTCGAGACTTACTTTAAGCTCATTAATAACAGTTGTTGTATTTTCGGAATAAAGTCTATCGATTTCTTCCTTTGAAAGACGAATTGGCAATATCCCGTTTTTTACGCAATTGTTAAAAAATATGTCTGCAAAGCTTTCGGCTATAATGATTTGAAAACCATAATCTTTTAATGCCCATGGTGCATGCTCTCTGGATGAACCACATCCGAAATTTTTACCTGTAATTAAGATGGAGGCATTTTTTGTTTCAGATTGGTTTAATTCAAAAGAGGGATCATCACTCCCATCCTCCCGATACCGCCAATCAAAGAATAAGAATTCTCCATAGCCTTCTTTATCAATCTTTTTAAGAAACTGCTTAGGGATGATCTGATCCGTGTCCACATGGTCTCTTGGAAGCGCCGCTGCTTTTCCCGCAAATGATTTAAGTCCCGGCATATTGATTAACCTCCGTGTTTTTTGTAAGCATAAATGACCGAACATCTGTAAATTTACCTTTAACAGCAGCTGCCGCTGCCATTACCGGGCTAACAAGGTGTGTTCTTGCTCCTTTTCCTTGTCTGCCTGCAAAATTCCGATTGGAAGTAGAAGCACATCGTTCTCCTTCCGGCACAATATCATCGTTCATTCCGAGACACATCGAACAACCTGAATCGCGCCATTCAAATCCAGCATCAAGGAAAATCCGGTCTAACCCTAATTGTTCAGCTTCTCTTTTCACCGTTTGCGACCCAGGCACAACGATTGCCCTCACGCCAGGATGCACCTTTTCACCTAACACAACTTTTGACGCCTCAACAAGGTCACTGATCCTTGAATTTGTACATGAACCTATAAAAACGTGCTGCACTTGAATATCTTTAATATTTTCTTTCCCTTTAAAGCCCATGTAATCCAGCGCATTTTTCAATGATTCTTCTGAAGCTGGAATCTGGCTATTAACCGGCAAACACATCGATGGTGTAGTTCCCCAAGTAACCATCGGCTCAATGTCAGAAGCGTTGATCTCAATGGTTTTGTCATATGAAGCATCGATATCTGAAATGAGCTCTTTCCATGCTGCACAGCGGGATTCAAATTCACTATCCTTTGGTGCAAACTCTTTTCCTTTTATATAGTTAAACGTTATTTCATCAGGCGCAATGACAGATGCTTTTGCACCTGCCTCAATGGACATGTTGCAGAGTGTCATGCGTTGCTCCATCGATAAGGAGCGAACCGTACTGCCGGAAAATTCAATAATATGCCCTGTTCCAACATTCGTTCCATACTGCCCGATGAACCACAAAATAACGTCTTTTGCTGTTACACCAAAACCGAGTTCTCCATCGATTCTCACATTCATTTGTTTCGGTTTATTTTGCCAAAGGGTCTGTGTTGCTAAAACGTGCTCCACTTCACTCGTCCCGATACCAAATGATAAGGCTCCAAATGCGCCGTGAGTTGAGGTATGGCTGTCTCCGCACACAATCGTCTTACCCGGATGTGTAAGTCCAAGTTCAGGACCGATAACATGAACGATTCCCTGATGTTCTGATTCAAGCCCTTCCAACCTGATCCCAAATTCAATACAGTTTTTCTCCAAGGTCTCAACTTGCATACGTGATGTTTCATCTTTAATGTTAAAACGATCTACAGTCGGGATGTTATGATCCATGGTGGCAAAGCAAAGATCGGGTCTCCTTACAGGACGATTCTTTTCTTTTAAACCAGCAAATGCTTGCGGCGAAGTTACTTCGTGAATCAAATGTAAATCAATATATAAGAGGTCTGGTTTATTTTCTTCACTAACTACTTGGTGGTTTTCCCAAATTTTATCTATAATTGTTTTTCCCATCTTCATCCCCCCTCTTACACATAAACCTCAAGAAGTGTTGCACTTGTTGAATCTTCAAGCATTCGTAAATGAATCTGGTTTACCATTTCTTTTGTAGATGTCAGATAACCAGTGCCGCTATATATGTCTCTTGTTCGATATCCCGCTTGAAGCGTTTCAAAAACCGCTCTTTCTACAGCTTCTGCTTCCTTTTCAAGCTGAAAAGAATGGCGCAGCATCATAGCAGCACTTAAGATCATGCCAACCGGGTTCGCTTCTCCTTTTCCTGCAATATCAGGAGCAGATCCATGAATAGGTTCATAGAGACCTGGCCCGTTTCCGCTTAGAGAAGCAGACGGCATCACGCCTAGGGAACCCGGAATAACAGCTGCTTCATCAGATAAAATGTCACCAAACATGTTTTCCGTTACAATAACGTCGAATTTAGACGGCTCACTGATTAAGCGCATAGCTGCATAATCTACAAGCATGTGTTCAACTTGCACATTTGGATATTTTTTTGCAGTAGAGTCAACGATCTCTCTCCACATTTTACTCGTCTCAAGCACATTCGCTTTATCGACAGATGTTACTTTTCCTTTTCTTACGCTTGCTAGCTCAAACGCTTTTTCAACAATTCTTTCAACTTCCTCACTAGAATAGAAGAGAGTATCTGTCGCATTCTTTCCTTCTTTATCTCTCGTTTTTGGCTGAGAAAAGTAAATCCCGCCTGTCAGTTCCCGTACAAAGATAAAATCTGCACCTTTTACTCTGTTAGATTTCAGAGGAGATAAGTTTTCAAGACCCGGAAAGACTTGAACTGGCCGAAGATTGGCAAAGACATTCAATTCTTTTCTTAAACGCAGAAGTCCGTGTTCAGGTCTGACAATGTTTCCGTCCCATTGTGGACCGCCAACTGCACCAAGAAGTACGGCATCACTTTGTTTACAAGCTAATAGCGTATCTTCAGGTAATGGAGAGCCTGAATGATCGATAGCAGCGCCTCCAAACTTTTTTACAGTCGTATGAAACGCATGGCCAAAACGTGTAGCAACACCATCGAGTATTTCTAGGGCTCCCTTCATCACTTCAGGACCGATTCCATCCCCGGGCAAAACCGTTATCTTCTTTTCCATCTAACATCCCTCCTGATATTTAAATGCTGACTTTTTCATAATTTACTTTTTCCGAGTGAAGCTGCAATTTATTAAATGCATGGACATAGGCTTTGGCAGAAGCTTCTAAAACATCTTGTGCCGTACCGCTTCCATTGATCTCATTACCATCACATACAATTTGTACGAAAACCTGTGCTAAAGCATCTCTGCCTGCACCAACTGATTGGATACGATAATCGATGAGCTTTAAAGTGGAAGGCAGCATTTTACCAAGTGTATTATAAATGGCTTCTACACTTCCTGATCCGGTTGCAGCATCCTGAATCAATTTTCCTTCTGGCGTTAGAAGTCTTAATGTCGCTGTTGGTATCTGATTTGTTCCATAATTCACTTGGATATCTTTCAAATGATACAGCGGTACTTCAGGCTGAATACGATGATCAATCAATAAAGCTAAAATATCTTCTTCCGTCATTTCTTTCTTTCGATCCGCCAATTTCTTAAATTCTTCAAAAACGTTGTTTACTTTATTTTCATCCGGATGAAAACCTAATTTTGATAAATAATTCTTAAATGCATGCCGTCCTGAATGCTTCCCGAGTACAAGTTGATTTGATGGAACTCCAACTAGTTCAGGAGTAATGATTTCATACGTCGATTTCTCTTTCAGGACACCATCCTGATGTATTCCTGACTCATGAGCAAATGCGTTTTTGCCCACTACCGCTTTATTAGGTGGAACCGCTATTCCTGTAAGCCTGCTCACCAGCTGACTCGTACGGCTGATTTCATTTAACTTTAAGTTCGTTTTTGCTTGATAAAAATCTTCTCGAATCGCGAGTGCTACTGCAATTTCTTCTAAGGAAGCATTTCCCGCTCTTTCTCCGATACCATTAATCGTGCATTCTACTTGGTCTGCACCATTTTCAATTGCTGAAAGGGAATTGGCTACCGCCATTCCCAAATCATCATGACAATGTGCTGAAAGAATGGCACGATCAATATTTGGTACATTTTCTCGTAAATAGGTGAATATTTTTCCGTACTCTTCCGGATTAATAAAACCAACTGTATCAGGAATATTAATTACTTTTGCTCCAGCATCAATTACTTTTTCCACGATCCGAGTCAGAAACAATAAATCTGAACGGCATGCGTCTTCAGCCGACCACTGCACAACCGAAAATTTCTTTCTCGCGTACCGAACTGACTGCACTGCAGCTTCCACTACTTGATCTGGTGTTTTCTTCAATTTGTATGTCATATGAATAGGCGAAGTTGCGATAAATACATGCAATCTCGGTTCTGCTGAGTTTTTTAGTGCTTCCCAAGCTGCATCAATATCTGATTTATTAGATCTGGCTAAAGCTGTTACAGATGAGTTTTTTACAATGGAAGCTACTTTTCTCACAGCCTCCAGATCACCTTTGGAGGCAGCTGGAAAACCCGCTTCCATAACATCAACACCGAGTTTTTCAAGGCGTTTAGCTATCTCAATTTTTTCTTCTGTATTTAAGTTCACACCTGCCGTTTGTTCACCGTCTCTTAAAGTTGTATCTAAGATGTCAACGGTTCGCACTAACAACCGCCTCCTTTTTTTGTTTTGCTTTTACAAAAGGCATCATTTCGCGCAGTTCTCTGCCTACTTTTTCGATTGGGTGATTTTTCTCTTTCTCATTTACTGAATGGAATACAGGGCGATTCGCTTGGTTTTCCAAGATCCAGTTTTTAGCAAAAACACCGTTTTGCACTTCGTTTAATACTTCCTTCATCGATTCTTTTACAGCACCATTGATAATACGAGGTCCTGATTGGAAATCACCCCATTGTGCAGTATCAGAAATTGAATATCTCATGCCTTCTAATCCGCCTTCATACATGAGGTCAACGATGAGCTTTAATTCGTGCAAACATTCAAAATAGGCTACTTCTGGCTGGTAACCTGCTTCAGTCAGCGTTTCAAATCCTGCCTTTACAAGAGATGTTAATCCACCGCACAGAACAGCCTGCTCACCAAACAAGTCGGTTTCGGTTTCTTCTTGAAAGCTCGTTTCCAAAACCCCTGCTCTCGCTGCTCCAATTCCTTCAGCATAAGCAAGTGCTGTTTCTCTTGCTGTCCCTGTCGCGTCTTGATACACCGCAAAAAGCGCTGGTACTCCTTCACCTGCTTCATATGTTCTTCTCACGAGATGACCAGGACCTTTAGGAGCAACTAAAAATACATCTACATTTTCAGGCGGAACCACTTGATGGTAATGGACATTGAATCCGTGAGCGAACACAAGGGCATTACCTGCAGTCAATTCTGGTAAAATCTCATTTTTATAAACTTCAGGCTGCCTTTCATCAGGAAGCAAGACCATTACAACGTCTGCAGCCCGAACAGCTTCTGAAACAGGATATACTTCAAAACCATCCTGTACTGCTTGATCAAATGACTTGCCTTCACGAATTCCGATTACAACATCATAACCAGAGTCTTTTAAGTTCAGTGCATGCGCATGTCCTTGTGATCCGTATCCTACTACTGCGATTTTTTTGTTTTGTAAAACCTCTTTTGAAATTTCGTTTTCGTAATAAACTTTAGCCATTTGTCATTTCTCCTTTACATAATAGAATAGGGATGTAATTCAAGTACTTTCTTTTGTGTGCCTCTTGGGATAGCAGTAATTCCTGTTCTCGAAATCTCTTTTATTCCGTAGGGACGAAGCAGTTCAATTAACGCATCTACTTTCTCGCTGTCCCCTGTTACTTCAAGCGTTACATTTTCTAAAGAAACATCGAGCACTGTTGCTCTAAAAGGCTCGATAAGCATTTTAATTTCACTTCGTGTGTCTGGCGTTGTTAAAACTTTAATAAGAGCTAACTCTCTAGAAACAAGAGCCATATTTGTCAGATCACGAACTTTAATAATATTGATCTGTTTGTGAAGCTGTTTAACGAGCTGTTCTGCTTTTCTGTCATCCTCCACCCATACAGTAAGCGTAACTTTAGAAATGGATGGATCTTCTGTATGCCCCACTGTAATATCTTCAATGTTAAACTGGCGCTTTGTTAAGAGCCCGGTCAGTCTGTTCAGTACTCCACTTTCATTCATAACTGTTGCAGAAATGATGCGTTTCATCCTCTCACTCCAATCATTTCATGAAGACCTTTTCCAGGAGCTATCATCGGATAGACATTCTCATCTGCGGATACAACACAATCCAAAACGAATGGTTTTTGGGAACGAAGAGCAGCAGTTAAGGCTTTTCTTAAGTCCTCTTCATTTTCAACACGCTGTCCATCAATACCATACGCAGAAGCCAATTTAATAAAATCAGGCTGAATATCCAGCAATGATTGTGAGTACCTTTTTTCATAAAAGATTTCTTGCCACTGGCGAACCATACCGAGAGATTTGTTATTCACAATCACCACAATGACTGGCAGCTCCCAATCTTGCAGAACGCCTAATTCTTGAAGCGTCATTTGGAACCCTCCGTCACCTACGACTGCAATCACAGGAAGATCCGGCCGACCGATTTTCGCCCCGATTGCTGCCGGGAAACCAAAGCCCATCGTTCCCAATCCTCCGGATGTAATCCATCTATTTGATGTTGAAAACTTATAATATTGAGCCGCCCACATCTGATGCTGGCCAACATCAGTAGATACGATCGCATTTCCTTCTGTAGCTTCATGCAGAATCTCCATTACATACTGTGGTTTTAGCTCGCTTTCATTTTTCTTATAAGTAAGCGGAAACTCCGTCTTATAATTTGTTAACGAATAGTGCCAATCCTTAATATTTAATTTGTCTCCTGCTGATTGATTTAGAGCTGAGAGAGTCTCTTTCGCACATCCTACAATTGGGATTTCAGCAGGTACATTTTTTCCGATTTCAGCAGGATCAACGTCAATGTGCGCGACAACAGCATCCTTTGCAAAATGATCTAAGTTTCCAGTTAGCCGATCATCAAATCTAGCTCCAATCCCGATTAAGAGATCACTTTCATAAAGTGCCATGTTCGCTGCATATGTGCCATGCATTCCACCCATTCCCAGTGATAAGGAATTTTCGGCAGGAAAGCCTCCTAATCCAAGCAGTGTTTGAACAACCGGTATGCCATAATACTCGGCAAATGTTAATAATTCGACTTCGGCTTGAGCGGCAAGCACACCTGCTCCGGCAAGGATTACAGGTTTTTTCGATTGCTGCAGCGCTTCATTTAATCGTTTGACCTGCAAAATATTCGGTTTTACAGTCGGCTGATAACCAGGCAATCGAATTTCAGAAGGAGCTTTTTGTTCAGCAGCTTTAACGGCAACATCTTTCGGAATATCAATTAAGACTGGTCCTTTCCTTCCTGTTGTTGCTATATGAAAAGCTTCTTGGATTATTCGCGGCAAATCCTCTGCTTTCTGTACCTGGTAGTTATGTTTAGTAATCGGCATCGTGATTCCTACGATGTCTGCCTCCTGAAAGGCATCTGTGCCAATTACTTGTGTGGCTACTTGACCGGTAAAAATAACAAGTGGAATTGAATCGATCATGCTGTCAGCGATACCCGTAACTAAATTCGTCGCTCCAGGCCCTGATGTTGCAAGTACTACCCCAGGTTTGCCAGTTACTCTTGCATAACCTTGAGCAGCGTGTATGGCACCTTGCTCATGGCGGGTTAAAACATGCTTCAATTCGGCTTTGTATAATGCATCGTAAATTGGAAGCACCGCTCCACCAGGATATCCAAAGATCACTTCGACTTGTTCGTTCTGCAAGCCTTGAATAAATAGTTCTGCACCCGATACTAGAGACGTTTCCACCGTTTTTTTCTCGGCCACCCAGCTGGCTTTCATTTTCATTCCTCCTTCGTCACTAACCGTTTTAATAAAACCAGAACTGTTTTCGTAGACTTTGTCGCTTTTGAAAGTGATTAATCTCCGTTTCAGGATGCTCGCTTTCCATGGGGCGTGCGGTAAGCCCACTCGTCGCTCTGCGACATTGAATGGTCTCACCTACCCCGCTGATCCCGTAGGAGTCTCGCACCTTACACTCCAATCAATCTTCCATTTGAGGCAGTTACAAAAATAACCTTGAAAAACATTTTTAGAAAAGAGTCAAAAAAAAAACTTCTCCACCCAAATGGACAGGCTTATGCCTGACCAAAGGGGTGAAAAAGTTCATTTTCACGGTACCACCCTTCTTCACGGAAACTCTATTTACAAATGAGTCACCGCCTCATGACGGACTTGCCGTCATTGATAACAAGCAGTAAAAATGGTATCAGCTGCTTGGCTCTTCCTACTTGATTATTCGTTCAAAAGAGCACTCAGGAGGGATGTCCTGGTATTAGGAATAACCGGTTCACAGCAACCCCGGCTCTCTGTGTATTCCACGCTACCAATGTTCTCCGTCATCGTTTTATTTATATTAAACTTTTAATATACCGCCCGTATTTGCTGATGTAACCAAAGCCGCATACCTGGCTAAATAACCTTTTGTAATTTTCGGTTCTGGCTGAATCCAATTATCTTTTCGAATCGCCATTTCTTCTTCCGTTAACAATACTTGAATGGTTCTGTTTTCCAAATCAATATAAATGTTATCTCCATTTTCAACAAAAGCGATCGGTCCGCCTTGTGCTGCTTCCGGCGAAATATGACCTATCGAGATTCCTCTTGAAGCACCAGAGAAGCGCCCATCCGTAATAAGTGCTACCTTTGTACTTAAACCTCTTCCTGCGATAGCTGAGGTAGGAGTTAGCATTTCCGGCATGCCTGGTCCGCCTTTAGGTCCCTCATAGCGGATTACAACAACATGCCCTTCTTTTACTTCACCGCTATTAATGCCGTTGATGGCTTCATCTTGTGACTCATATACAATGACCTCACCATGGAAAGTTTTAATAGAAGGGTCGACAGCACCTACTTTGATGACACCTCCATCGGGAGCAATGTTTCCATATAAAATGGATAATCCCCCCACAGGCGAGTACGCATTTTCTTTTCTGCGTATTACATCATCATCAATGATTTCACTATGTTGAACGCGTTCTTCCAATGTTTGACCAGATATTGTAATCCGGTCATTATGGATTGCTCCATCAATTTTGCAGAGTTCATTGATTATGGCACTTACTCCTCCTGCCCGATGGACATCCTGCATAGAATAATCAGAAGCAGGACTTATTTTAGATAAATAAGGGATTCTCTTGGCGATTTCATTAACCTCAGTAAGTTCGTAATCAATTTCAGCTTCGTTCGCGATAGCAAGCATGTGAAGAACTGTATTTGTCGATCCTCCCATCGCCATGTCCAGTGCAAATGCATCATCGATTGCTTCCTTCGTAATAATATCTCTCGGGCGAATATCATCTTTCACGAGCTGCATAAGAGAATGAGCAGCCTCTTTAATAAGTTTTTTTCTTTCATCTGATGTTGCAACAATCGTCCCATTTCCGGGTAGCGTTATACCGAGCATTTCCATAATGGAATTCATGCTGTTTGCCGTAAACATCCCGGAACAAGAGCCGCAGGTTGGACAAGCGCTCGTTTCAAGCTCTAACAGTTCTTCTCTTGACATCTTTCCAGCGAGATGTGAGCCGACCCCTTCAAACACTGACGCTAATGAAAGAGATTTGCCAGCCATCGATTTTCCCGCTTCCATAGGTCCCCCTGAAACAAATACAGCAGGGACGTTTGTACGAACAGCTGCCATCAGCATTCCGGGGGTAATCTTGTCACAGTTCGGAATATAAAACACGCCGTCAAACCAATGTGCATTAATAACCGTTTCCGCTGCATCCGCTATCACTTCTCTGCTTGGCAGCGAATACCTCATGCCTATATGTCCCATGGCAATTCCATCGTCTACACCGATCGTATTAAATTCAAATGGTATTCCGCCTGCTTCACGAATGGCTTCTTTAACCAATTCACCCACTTTATTTAAGTGCATATGGCCCGGAATAATATCAACATAGGAATTACATACACCGATAAAAGGTTTATCCATATCCTCTGGTGCAACACCCGCTGCATGAAGTAAACTTCTGTGCGGAGCTCTGTCGATTCCTTGCTTGATCATATTACTGCGCATGTTATTAAACACTCCTATATATCTGAATTATCCCGCTTGAACGGCTTGTTCTGAAAATACTTTTACTCCATCTTCTGAGACCTTTTTTCTAAAAGCTTTAAGCAGTTGCCCAGTATGTTCGCCTGGAGCACCATTTCCAATTACTCTTCCATCTACTTTTACAACTGCAATGACTTCTGCAGCAGTCCCTGTAAGAAAAACCTCATCTGCAACATACACATCATGACGCGTAAATGGTTCTTCAACCACCTTGTAGCCAAGATCATTTGCAATCTCGATAATCGCGTTCCTCGTAATGCCCTCTAAAGCGCCAAGGTAGCCTGGCGGTGTTTTAATGCAATTTCCTTTAATAATAAATACGTTATCCGCGGACCCTTCTGCTACATATCCTTGATCGTTCAGCATCAGCGCTTCACTTACACCTGCTAAATTGGCTTCGATTTTCACCAAAATGTTGTTTAAGTAATTTAGAGATTTCACTTTCGGACTTAGTACATCAGGCCGATTCCTTCTGCTGGCGACTGTAATAATCTCTAGGCCAGTCTCATAAAGTTTTTTCGGGAAAAGAGCCAGCGCTTCTGTTATGACGATTACTCCCGGCTGTCCGCAAGTAAATGGATCCAATCCTAAATTTCCTTTTCCTCGTGAAACGACTAATCGAATGTAAGCATCACGATATTTATTCTTTCGGAGCGTTTCAGCGATGATGTTCGTTAATTCTTCTTTCGTGTGTGGAATTTTCAGCATAATGGATTGAGCTGATTCGTATAAACGCTGAAGATGTTCATCAAGTCTATAGACATTTCCGTTATAGACTCGAATACCTTCAAACACCCCATCTCCATATAAAAAACCATGGTCATAGACCGAAACTTTTGCATCATCTTTTAATACGTGCTCACCATTTACATAAACCCATTGCTCCTGCATCGTGATCCTCCTTTTCTTAGCGATTAAGTTGTTAGAATATTTAAAAACATATGATAATTGTTGACAATGTTACGCCCATATCCCTTATGGGTCAACCATGAATTTTGTCTAAAATCTCCTTTATCAGACTTTTCTGATAGTTTGTACACGCTTACATTCCCATGGTTGAGGGAAAAAATAAATTAAAAACATAAAATGTAAACATTTTTAAAGCGCTTACATTATCCTTTAAAAAAGCACACAAAAAAACACGCTTTACGTTCTATAAAAGAGAACATAAAGCGTGTTAAGCTATGTAATATGAATAGTTATATGGCGTCCCAGGAGAGATTCGAACTCCCGACCGTACGCTTAGAAGGCGTATGCTCTATCCGGCTGAGCTACTGGGACATTATGTATTTGAGCCCATTTCGCATAGCAATGCGCTTTCCGCAATTACTATGCGCTGCGGGCACACAGTGATTTGTTCCACCTGTCGACCGTGGATACAAATATGTTTTTTATAACATGCTTTTTAAATGTAAGATCTGTTACTTTAGGATGTAAATTTTCATGTACCATTTGAACGTGAGAAAAACAAATGGAGCGGGTGATGAGAATCGAACTCACGACCAGAGCTTGGAAGGCTCTTGTTTTACCATTAAACTACACCCGCGGACAATAGATCTTGTCGCGACGACATAACTAAATATACATGATTTTTAATTATGCGTCAACCCATTTTTAATATTTTTTTAATTATTGTATATTAGACAGTGTAACGCTTTGTTAGATGATCAATTCGTTCTCCATCTAATGAATAAAAAATAACGGAAACTTCAGAGCCAACTGCCTCTAATATAGCGTATGTCTTCTCAAACGTTCCTCTCGGCAATCGAATACTCCCAGGATTAATAAAAATCATCCCTTCCCGTTCATAGGTTTCAGCTATATGGGAATGACCAAAGCAAACAATAGAAGCACCTGTTTCTTCCGCACGATAAGCTAATGATAAATGTGACATCTTTACGTCATATAAATGACCATGTGTAATGTATATACATTTTGTGCCAAGCATTTCGATCGCTTCTTTCGGAAATTCTTGGCCTAAATAGTCCATATTTCCTAACACAGTAACGAATCCTTCTAGCTCTTTCGAATTCGTTTGAAGTTCAGAATCACCACAGTGTATCATGAGTTCCACTTCATTTTCATAACGTTTCTTTAAAACTAACAGTTCTTCCCTTAATCCATGACTATCACTGACGATTAAGGCTTTTGCCATAGCATGTCCTCCTCGTTGAAAAAGTCTTGTAATTTAATTAAAGCGTTAGCTCTGTGGCTGATTTTATTTTTCTCTTCTTTTGTTAACTCGGCCATTGATCGGTTCAATTTCGGTAAAAAGAAAATCGGATCATAACCAAATCCTTCTGTTCCCCGTCTGTCATGTAATATCTCTCCTTCACACAGCCCTTTTACAACAAATGTATCTTTTCCGGGTCTGGCAAAAGCTAATGCACAAATAAATCGAGCAGTTCGTTTTTGATTAGGTATACCCTCTAGTTCATTTAATACTTTGTTCATATTATCTTCGTCATTTTTATGGCTTCCCGCATACCTTGCTGAATAAACGCCTGGTCTTCCATCTAAAGCATCTATTTCAAGTCCTGAATCATCTGAAATCACTGGAATGTTTAATTTATTACAGATGGTCTCCGCTTTTAATATCGCATTTTCCTCAAAAGTATCTCCTGTTTCTTCAACATCTGGAATGTTCTCCATGTCTAATAGTGAAATTACTTCGATTCCATATTGGTTAAACATCGATTGAAACTCAGAGACTTTTCCTTTGTTTTTTGTCGCAATCAGTATTTGCATATGTATACCTCACTTTAAAATTTCCAAACTACACAAAAAAGAGACGATTTCTCGTCTCTTTACTGTATCACAATCAGTTATCTTTTTAAAATTCACCTGTATTTACTTCTTTAGGGCGTGATACAGGCGCAGTCAGCTCTTTCCCTTTTTCATTAAAAATCTTTGACTTTCCATTTACTTGAATCGCTACTTTTTTCACTTCAGGAAGCTCTGTAAGAGAAAGAACGATCGAATTCAGCACTTCATCCGCAATTCTATTTTCTTCTTTATTATCTAATAAGGCACTATTAAAGTTTAAAGTTGCCACTCCATCCTTATTAACCACCGGTGTGCTTAATAACTTAACATCCGTTCTGAAATCTGTAAGCAGCTTGCTTTGAGCTGAAGGCCCAACGATTAAATTTTCAACCGTTGCTGTTACTTTATCTGTACCTTCTCTAGCAACACGGCGTGTAACAGGAACATAATAGGTCTGGTCGTTTGTTTGCGCTAAGAAATATAGCGTAACTAGGTTACTGTTTGTAATATCTGCTACATTACCGTTTTCAATATTGATCCCATCGACTCTGCTGACACCTTCACCTATCGGGGTGTTATTTACAGGCATAGAGTTTTGGTTCTTTCCGTCAATTTGTATTTTTACTTTTTTAATATTATCAAACTGTGTAAGTGTAAATGTGATTGCTTGTAAAATTTTTAATTCATCTTGTGGTTTATATTCTGTAAATTCTTTTGAGAAATTAGCCGTTGCTGTGCCTTTATTGATGTTTACAGATAATACTTCAGTATCTGCAGGCAATACGGCTTGGAATCCGTTAGGAATCATATTGCTTACAGGTCCATCCTTAACTAAATATTCCAGAACCTGTTTGGCCGTTTCATCATTCTTCGGAAGAGCGAGTACTTGAGGTACAACCATTCCGTTACTATCGAACAAAAAGAGCTGGCGTCTTTGTGTCTGTGCAGACTTTGCCGCCGTCTTATCTTTTTTATCCAATGACTTGCCTTCTTTCACGTAATTCACTTTTGGGGGATCGAGCTCCGACCCTGTTTTACTCCCCCCTAATCCACACCCAGATACCAGTAAAGATACTGATAACAAAAGTAATGGAGCCCCTGTTCTTAGTGTTTTGCGCATACTTTCCCTCCTCAAGTGGTTTGTACTAATATGTATACGAGCTATACTTCCTTTTAGACCACTTGTACAAAAATAAAAAAAGAAAAGGATATAAAGTGTGAAACCCTGCAATTCGATAAGCTACACTCTGCTAACGCTGTGCTTCATCAAGGACAGTCTTTAAAATAAAGGCTGTTTCCGCAAACTTTGTTGCTCTTGAAAGTGGCTGATTTCCGCTCCAGGATACTCGCTTTCCGGGGGGTGTGCGGTGAGCCTCCTAAGCGCTTCGCACTTTCAGGAGTCTCACCTGTCCCACCAATCCCCCAGGAGTCTCGCACCTTGCACTTCAATCATCTCTTCAATGAAGGCACTTTAAGACAATGTCCTAAAAGCAACAATCTTTTAGAAAGGTTGTTCTCGTATTCATTGTTGATTTTGGAAGCAGTTGATTTTCGTTCCAGGCTGCTCGCTTTCCGCGGGGCAGACGGTGAGCCACGGTGAAAGACATATGAAGGTACTTGCTCCTGCGTCTGCAGGCAAACGCTAACGAAACGGGCTTCCTCGTCGCATGCCTTGCAAGGAGAATACTCAGGTGGCAGGCACACACCTTGCACTTCAACATTGATGAAATAGCAACACTAAGCAAGAGCAACAATTCTTTTAGAAAAGAACCTTTAGAAAAAAGGCTAAATAAAAAAACTGCCCAAAATTGCTTTTTAGGCAGTTCCTCTACTACTAAAGTTTGATGCATTCCACCATGTCAATTTTTGTATCGAGCCAATGGTTTGCGATCTTTAAAAATTGTTTACTTTCAGCAGTAGTTAAAAATCGATGATTCGGTTTATTTCCGCTGGTATTCAATAAACTGCTGTGATCTAGGATGACTGAAACTTCACGGGCTGTTTCAGCACCAGAACAAATCAATTTGATATGCTCGCCCATTACTTGCTGAATAATCGGTCTTAGCAACGGATAATGTGTACAGCCTAATATAAGCGTATCAATAGATACATCTTTGAGAGGCTGTAATGTTTCAGAAACGGCTTGAATGGTTTCTTCTCCTGTTAGTTTTCCTTGCTCTACTAAAGGCACAAATAAAGGGCATGCAAGACTTTCAACGATTACATCAGATCTGATTTGCAGCAGAGCTTGTTTGTATGCATCACTATTAATTGTTCCTACAGTACCTATGACACCCACATGATTGTTTTTGGTTACCTTTAATGCTGAACGAGCTCCTGGATGAATAACACCTAATATCGGAATATCAAGCTTCATCTTAGCCTCTTCCAAAACGGCCGCGGTGGCAGTATTGCAAGCAATAACGAGCATTTTAATTTTATGTTCTAAAAGGAAATCAATCATTTCCCATGTGTATTGCCGTACCTCATCAAATGGTCTTGGTCCATATGGACATCTCTTTGTATCCCCCATATATATGATTTCTTCCTTTGGAAGCTGTCTCATAAGTTCTCTGGCAACCGTTAAACCGCCAACACCAGAATCTATAACTCCTATCGGTCTATTACTCAAAAAATCGCCTCATCTCTGTAAACATGCTGTAAACCTTGTAAAGGCATTTACCGTGATTTCTATTTTGCTAATATTTTTATGAAATTGCAATAAAAATCGTTCAATTTATACAGAAAAGGACTATGGAAAATTCCATAGTCCGTGTTTACTTTTGTTTAAAAATTTTCTTCAGCAAACTTAACGACATCATCCATCGTATCCATTTGCAGAATTTGTTCGATATGTGCACTGATTTTCTCTTTAGAAAGATTTAAAATCTGGCTGCGTGCAGGAAGGACTGAAGTGGCACTCATAGAGAATTCATCAAGCCCAAGTCCTAATAGAATAGGAATAGCGATTGGATCTCCAGCCATCTCGCCGCACATGCCAGTCCACTTGCCTTCCTTATGTGCCGCATCGATTACCATCTTAACAAGTCTTAAAATAGCCGGATTGTAAGGCTGATATAAATAAGAAACTTGTTCGTTCATTCTATCTGCAGCCATCGTATACTGAATCAAGTCATTCGTACCAATGCTGAAGAAGTCTACTTCTTTAGCAAAAGTATCTGCCATGACAGCAGTAGATGGAATTTCTACCATGATTCCTACTTCGATATCATCCGAAACTTTTGTTCCTTCATTTACAAGCTTCTCTTTTTCTTCCATTAAAATACTTTTCGCAGAACGGAATTCTCCAAGAGTCGCAATCATCGGGAACATAATTTTCAAGTTGCCATACGTACTGGCACGAAGCAGCGCACGAAGCTGTGTTCTGAAAATATCTTGTTCTTCTAAACAAAGACGGATTGCACGGAATCCTAAGAATGGATTAAGTTCTTTTGGCAGATTCAAGTAAGGCAGTTCTTTATCACCGCCAATATCCAATGTACGGATTACGACAGGTTTGCCTTCCATTTTGTCCAATACTTCTTTATAGGCTTTAAATTGCTCATCCTCTGTCGGAAGCTGATCACGGCCCATGTATAAAAACTCTGTTCTGTATAAGCCAACGCCTTCTGCACCGTTCTCTAAAACACCTTTTACATCTGCAGGTGTACCGATATTAGCAGCCAATTCAACTTGAACACCATCGGATGACAATGTTTTTTCGTTTACTAATTTTGCCCATTCTTCTTTTTGCTGCTGATATTTTTTTTGTTTTTCCTTATAAACAGCAATTTCATCTTCAGTAGGATCAATAATTACTTGTCCATCTAGTCCATCAATAATTACCATTACATCATTCTTAACTTTTTCAGTAATAATCTTAGTACCCACTACTGCAGGGATTTCCATCGAACGGGACATGATCGCCGAATGCGATGTTCTTCCTCCAATATCTGTAGCGAAACCTTTTACAAATTGACGATTTAGCTGAGCAGTATCGGAAGGAGTAAGATCTTCTGCCAAGATGATAACTTCTTCAGCAATGCTTGCTGGTGTAGTAAATTTAACATCCAGCAGATGAGCCAATACACGTTTTGAAACGTCACGGATATCCGCTGCACGTTCTTTCATGTACTCATTATCCATTTGCTCGAACATATTGATGAACATAGAAGAAATGTCGTTCATTGCCACTTCTGCATTTATCTTTTCATTCTCTATTTTTTGTTTTACAGCATCAACGAGCTCAGGGTCACTTAGAACAAGAAGATGGGCAGCAAATATCGCTGCCTTATCTTCACCTAGTTCTTTATTCGCTTTATCTTTAATTACTGAGAGTTCTTCTTTTGACACATTGATCGCAGCTTGGAAACGTTCGATTTCTTCAGCAATATTAGCAACTGGTTTCTTCTCAATCGTCAATTCTGGATTTTGAAGAATAAATGCTTTAGCGATCGCTATGCCGGCTGATGCTGCAATACCTGAAATTTTTTCAGACATTACTCACCAAGCCCTTCTTTTTTCATTACATCTTCGATTGCTGCTAATGCTTCATCCGCATCAGATCCTTCAGCTTTAACAGTGATTTCTGCACCAGATTGAATACCAAGGCTCATAACACCCATAATTGATTTTAAGTTAACGCTCTTGCCATTGTAGTCAAGAGTGATATCTGAACTGAACTGCCCAGCTTGGTTTACTAAAGTTGTTGCTGGACGTGCATGAATTCCTGATTCGCTAGTTACTTTAAATGTTTTTTCTGCCATTGTTATTTACCCCTTTATTTTTTAAATTTAATAATGTTTTCTTCTTCAATACCTACTGTTCCTGTTTTTTCTACCGAAACAGTTTCGCCCGATAAGTTTGTAAATACAATCGGAGTAATTACAGAAGGTGCATTTTCTTTAACAAAGTTTAAGTCAACCTTCAATAGTTTCTGACCAGCTTCAACTTTGTCTCCTTCAGAAACAAATGTTTCAAAACCTTCACCTTTTAGCTTAACAGTGTCGATTCCAAAATGAATTAATATTTCTTTTCCGCTGTCAGACTCAATTCCGATTGCATGCTTTGTAGGGAAGACATTAATAATTTTACCATTGACCGGTGAAACCACCAAACCATCTGCTGGTTCAATTGCAAAACCATCACCCATCATTTTGCCAGAGAATACTTGATCCGGAACTTCAGTTATCGGAAGTAATTTCCCTTTAATCGGAGATACGAAACGTTCTGCATCAGTAGATATGGAAGAAACAGGTGTTGCTTTTGTATCCGCCAGTTCACCTTGTTCAGCAACTTTTTCGCTGTTTTTAGGCTTGGCAACTGTTTTTCCGTCCATAATATCCTTGATTTCGCTCTTGATTGTGTCAGAGCGTGTCCCAAAGATCGCTTGAATGCTATTACCCATTTCAAGCACTCCAGATGCGCCTAGCTTTTTCAGACGGTTCTTGTCCACTTCTTTTGGATCACGGACAGCAACGCGAAGGCGAGTAATACATGCATCTAAGTCTGCAATATTGGATTTACCGCCAAGTCCTTCTAAAATATTCGCAGCTAACGAGTCATTATTAGATGGTCCAACGTTAGTTTCTACTTCATCGTCTACAAGTTCTCGTCCTGGCGTTTTAAGATCCCATTTGCGGATCGCAAAACGGAAACCAAAATAATAAATAACAGAGAACACTAGTCCTACTGGTATAACAAGCCACCAGTCTGTACGGTTAGGCAAGACACCAAATAGTAAGTAATCAATAACACCGCCTGAGAATGTCATACCAATTTTAACATTTAGCAACTGCATCGTCATAAAGGAAAGACCTGCAAAAATAGCATGAATTCCAAAAAGAACGGGTGCTACAAAAAGGAATGTAAACTCGATTGGTTCAGTAATACCTGTTAAGAAAGA
The DNA here is from genome assembly GCF_031457135.1 of Fictibacillus barbaricus. Lineage (GTDB taxonomy): Bacteria > Bacillota > Bacilli > Bacillales > Fictibacillaceae > Fictibacillus > Fictibacillus barbaricus_A. The sequence continues at coordinate 166,417 of NZ_JAVDWA010000004.1, forward strand.
AGTTAAGGCAGCTGAAGCCATAATACCTGCAACCACTTTTTTATGCTCAGGACGTGCTTCGTGATACATAGCAAGTGCTGCTGCTGGAAGACCAAACATCATGAAAGGGAATTTACCAGTCATGAACGTACCTGCTGTTAAGTCCACTTTATCTTTCAACTGTGCAAAGAATATGGCTTGGTCACCACGTACAAGACCTTCTGAAGCAGACTTGTAAGACCCAAACTCAAACCAGAATGGAGAATAGAAAATATGATGAAGACCAAATGGAATTAGTGATCTTTCAATTACTCCGAAAACAAATGCAGCTAAAGTAAGATTTGAATTAATCATACTTTCTGAAAACGCATTAAGACCATTTTGAACAGGCGGCCATATAACTGTCATCAGAATTCCTAGCACTAAAGCTGATACTGCTGTAATAATGGGAACAAATCGCTTTCCTGCAAAGAAACCAAGATATTGTGGAAGTTCGATATTGTAATATTTCTTATATAAATAAGAAGCGAGAATACCAACGATAATACCGCCAAAAACCCCTGTTTGCAGCGTTGGAATCCCAAGCACCATCGCGTAGGACGGATCTTTATCAATCATTTCAGGCTTTACACCTTCAATGACACTCATTGTTACGTTCATAATTAAATAACCGATAATTGCTGCAAGACCTGCAACACCTTCACCGCCAGCAAGACCAACGGCAACACCTACTGCAAATAGTAATGACAGGTTTCCAAATACAATACCGCCTGATTGTTCCATTACATCTGCTATAAGCTGGAACCAATGTGCATCTAATGCAGGTATGACCTTGATTAACGCTTCATTTTGAAATGCGTTACCAAAAGCAAGCAATAAACCGGCTGCTGGCAAAATAGCAACAGGAAGCATTAAAGCTTTACCTACTCGTTGAAGTACACCAAACAACTTTTTAAACATAGGAAGTCCTCCTTTTTTTGTTATGATAACCCTTCCATTTACTTTCGCTAAAAACAAAAAAGACATAAATAAAGAACATTAGCAATTAACTTAATCAGATATTAATATATCCTAATTAAGTGTTTGCTACACTTTGTTCTCTACTTATGCCTGATCGAATCAGTAACACGTAAAAACGAATGTATTTTTTTATTGCGTTCTATTCATTGTCATATCGCGAAAGCCTTTGCAAATGCATCGTTAAATATACAGCTTCTGCATGCGGCACGGGTTTGTTCAAGGCATTTTGCATGACCTTGATTAGCTTCCAAGCCAAATTGTAGCACACCGGATATTCTTCTTTCAAGACTTTTGCTAACCTTTCTTGATCTTCCATCTTTTCTCCCATTGAAATTCTTTCAATCGCATGTCTAAGATGTCTGACTAATCGCAAATAATTTATACTTTTTGTATCTATTGAGAGACCTAAAGATTGCTGTGTCATATTGATAAGAGTATTAATTAGTTCTGAATGTTTCTTGATATCTGTAACACTTTTGTTCGTAATACCACTATGGATATGAAGAGCAACGAATCCAATTTCACCTTCTGGCAAATGAATATTTAATTTACGGTTAACAACCTCTATTACTTCTTCAGCAACTGTAAATTCTTTCGGGTAAAGCGTCTGTGTTTCTGTTAAAAAAGGATTTTTAATGTCCATTCCTTGCTGATACCTCTTAACAGCAAACGCAATATGATCCGTAAGTGCAACATGGATGTGCTCGTTTAGTTTGTTTTCGAACCTATTGCCGATATGTAAAATAATATCGTTTATAAGCTCTGCCGTTTTTTCATCAATATAGGTTAAAAGTGTTCGGTATTGTTTTTGTTCATTTTCATCTTTTAGAACAAATAGCTTATCCACTTGATCATCAAAAATAAAATCACCTTGCTTTTTGGCAAAGCCGATTCCTTTCCCAATGACAATAATCTCCTTGTTTAAGGAGTCGGACACAATTACCACATTATTATTTAACACTTTTTTAACTTGCAGGTTATTTTTCATTTCATTCACCTATTTCATAAACTATGCCGAAAAGGATATACAACTTTCATCATATATGAAAAAGAGAATAAAAATCAATTACACTTTTTCCCTGCCGTCTTGGCTGCAGGCTCAGCCAGACTTATTTATCCCTAAAAAAAGTCCCTGCGATTTTACAATTTAATGAGAAAAGACAATCCGAAAACGGCTTTCACCTGAAAGCCGCTTCCTGACTAAATCTCTAGTTCTCCAAGCCTCAATAACTCTACAACGGCTTGAGATCGTCCTTTTACCCCAAGCTTTTGCATGGTATTCGAAATATGGTTTCGAACTGTTTTCTCACTAATAAATAATTGTTCCGCAATTTCTTTTGTAGTCTTGTCTTGGACTAGTAGTTCGAAAACTTCTCTCTCTCTTTTTGTAAGTAGAGGCTTCGGTCGGTAGTGTTTATCCTTCAATGAATTCACCCCTCCTTGCTAGGGTTTAGGAACCGCCAACGAATATTGGAAGTATTTAGTCAACATATAGTATGTAGCACGTGTGATGTGAGTGACTTGGTTCACTTAAATATGCATAAAAAAAAGCCCATTTTTACTCATGGGCTTTTTGGGAAAATTGATTAAATAGTGATCTTTGTTCTTCAGTCCAATTCGAGGGCTTTCCGCTGTTTCTTGAGATCTGAACGATTGATCCTCTTCCTGTAAAAACAGGCTGTTCTTTTTCATTTAATCCCATATAATGCAGATCAATAGAAGAGGAACCAACATGATTGATTTTTACAAACACTTTTAATCGCTCGTCATACAGAATCTGTGCCAGGTAATCACATTGCAGGTCTGCAACTACTGGTATTTCTGCCGAATTTGGAGTTCCCCAAGATTTCATTAGACCTAATTCTTTAAAAAGAGAGATTCTTGCTTCTTCCATATAAATAAATACATTTGTATTGTTAACATGTCCGAAACCATCAATTTCGCCAAACCTCACACATAATTCATGACTGTAATGAAAGTCTTTTTTCCACTCATCAAAAGTTGTGATGTAATCTTGTCTAGCCAATGTATTCCCGCCTTTTATAGAAAAGGCTCCTCCCATATTCAGGAGAAGCCTTGCTCTTTATTTATCTGTCACTGCCAAAGAAGTTTTTAAATGCTTGGAAAGATGTATCTCGGTTAAGTGCTGCAATTGAAGTTGTTAACGGAATACCTTTAGGACAAGATTGTACACAGTTTTGGGAGTTACCGCACTCAGCAAGTCCTCCGTCATCCATAATTGCATTTAGACGTTCTTCTTTATTCATTGCACCTGTTGGATGTGCATTAAATAGACGAACTTGTGAAAGTGGTGCAGGTCCTATGAAATCAGATTTACTGTTAACGTTCGGACATGCTTCTAAACACACTCCGCAAGTCATACACTTTGAAAGCTCATATGCCCATTGGCGCTTAGTTTCCGGCATACGCGGTCCAGGACCTAAATCATAAGTTCCATCGATTGGAATCCATGCTTTTACTCGTTTTAATGCATCGAACATTCTGCTTCGATCGATTGCCAAGTCACGCACCACTGGAAAAGTTTTCATTGGCTCAAGGCGAATCGGCTGTTCTAATTGATCAACCAATGCTGTACACGATTGTCTTGGTTTCCCGTTGATCACCATTGAACATGCGCCACAGACTTCTTCCAAACAGTTCATTTCCCATGTAATAGGAGTAGTTGCTTCTCCTTTTGCATTAACTGGATTTCTTCTTATTTCCATAAGAGCTGAAATAACGTTCATGTTCGGACGATGCGCAATCTCAAACTCCTCTATATATGGGGCAGAATCAGGGCTATCTTGTCTCGTGACGGTGAATTTGACCATTTTTGTGCTCATGCTTACACCCCTTACTTGTTTTTAGAATAGTCACGTTTACGTGGTTGAATCAACGAAACGTCAACTTCTTCATACTCAAATTCAGGTCCGTTGACAGCAGGATTGAATTTCGCTTTCGTCGTTTTCAGCCATTGTTCATCATTACGGTCTGGATAATCAGGCTTGTAATGCGCTCCGCGGCTTTCATTACGATTTAATGCCCCTAATGTGATAACACGTGCTAGCTGAAGCATATGCCAAAGCTGACGTGTAAAGGATGCACCTTGATTACTCCATTTAGAAGTATCGTTGATATTGATTTTTTTATAGCGCTGCATCAATTCTTGGATCTTCTCATCTGTTTGTTTTAATTTATCGTTGTATCTTACAACTGTAACATTATCAGTCATCCATTCACCAAGTTCTTTATGGATCACATAAGCATTTTCAGTTCCGTCCATGGAAAGAATGTTGTTATAAACTTCTTGGTCTTTTCTAACTTGATTTTCAAAGACAGATGCAGATACATCTTCAACCGTTTTTTCCAAGCCTTTAATGTACTTAACTGCTGAAGGACCTGCCATCATTCCACCGTAAATTGCAGAAAGAAGAGAGTTTGCTCCAAGTCGGTTAGCACCATGATATTGATACTCACACTCACCTGCCGCAAACAGACCAGGTATATTAGTCATTTGATCATAATCTACCCACATTCCACCCATAGAATAGTGAACAGCAGGGAAGATTTTCATAGGAACTTTACGAGGATCATCTCCCATGAACTTCTCATAAATCTCAATTATTCCACCAAGCTTAATATCAAGCTCTTTTGGATCTTTGTGAGAAAGATCAAGATAAACCATGTTTTCACCATTGATTCCAAGCTTTAAATCTACGCAAACATGGAAAATTTCACGAGTTGCGATATCACGAGGAACAAGGTTTCCGTAAGCCGGATATTTTTCTTCAAGGAAATACCAAGGTTTTCCGTCTTTATAAGTCCAAACACGTCCGCCTTCACCACGCGCAGATTCACTCATTAAACGAAGCTTATCATCCCCTGGAATCGCAGTCGGATGAATTTGAATGAACTCGCCATTCGCATAATAAACACCTTGCTGATAAAGAGCAGATGCTGCTCCACCTGTATTGATTACAGAGTTTGTTGATTTTCCGAAAATAATTCCAGGTCCTCCAGTTGCCATTATTACAGCATCGGCAGAGAAACTAGAAATCTCCATCGTCTTTAAATTTTGTGCTGTAATTCCGCGGCATTGCCCTTCTTCATCGATAACAGCAGACAAGAATTCCCAGCCTTCGTATTTCGTAACAAGACCAGCTACTTCATGACGACGCACTTGCTCATCCAAAGCATATAAAAGCTGCTGTCCAGTTGTCGCACCAGCAAATGCCGTACGGTGATGCTGAGTTCCACCGAAACGTCGGAAATCAAGCAAACCTTCTGGTGTTCTATTAAACATAACTCCCATACGGTCCATTAAATGAATGATGCCAGGTGCTGCATCACACATTGCTTTTACAGGTGGCTGGTTTGCTAAGAAGTCACCGCCATAAACAGAATCATCAAAGTGTTCCCAAGGTGAATCTCCTTCACCTTTTGTATTTACCGCACCGTTTATACCGCCTTGGGCACAAACAGAATGTGATCGTTTTACAGGTACAACTGAAAAGAGGTCAACATTCACTCCAGCTTCCGCAGCTTTGATTGTAGCCATTAAACCGGCGAGACCTCCGCCAACAATAATAATTTTCTGATTACTCAATTTGTCTCACCCCTTTAAATGAATGCAAAAATAGAACGTACGCTAACAATGGCTAAAAGAACAAATACGCCCAATGTTACGTATGTAGAAATCTTTTGTGAACGAGGGGAAACTGTAAGGCCCCAGCTTACAAAGAAAGACCATAATCCATTAGCGAAATGGAAGACTGCTGATAGAACTCCCACTAAATAAAAAGCAACCATCAATGGAGAACTTAAAATATCCTGCATCATATTGAAGTCAACTTCAGCTCCCATAGCTGCTTGTATGCGTGTTTCCCAAACATGCCACGCAAGAAAAATAAGAGTAATGATACCCGTTACACGCTGAACGAGAAACATCGCATTACGGAAGTAGCCATAACGGCTAACGTTGTTTTTCGCTTGAAACGTAATATAAAGTCCATACACCGCATGAAACAGAAGCGGTAAGTAGATCACAAACGTTTCTAGTACAATACGAAATGGTAAACTTTCCATAAAATGTGCTGCGGCATTAAAATCTTCTGCACCTCTTGTTGCAAAGTGGTTTACAACTAGATGCTGAACGAGAAAAAGCCCGATAGGAATAACTCCTAATAGTGAATGAATCCTTCTGTTGACAAAATCTTTATTGCCAGCCATTTTCTTGCCCCCTTCATATTTAGCCTCTTTTGGCTGCTAATCTGTTGTTTCTCTCCATCTTTCGTGTAAGCGTTTTTAGTTTCCTCTTTAAAAAGGATGAATCTTAAACAATACGTTTACTCAACTAGCAACATGTCCATTTTACTCCCATCGTTTGACACCGTCAAGAAAACGCTAACAAGTAAATTTGGATATTTTCTTGATAAATCAACGTTCTTTCTTATTAAGATTTTCGACAAATTCCGATTGTGCTGTAGAGTTTGGCTCGTATACCCGTTATAATAAAAATTAGAAAGAAGGGATGCAGAATGTTTAAGCAAAAAACAAACGAAGAGACCGCACCTGTCGAAAAGGCTTCCGTATCGCAATTTGCCTATGAATTACTTCGCAGCGATTTGTTACCTGAACTTCTTGGTAAGGAAGAAAGAAATATTCTATATTGGGCTGGCAGACATTTGGCCAGAAAATACCCTTTACATACAATGGAAGAAGTACAATCTTTTTTCAATGAAGCCGCCTGGGGCACTCTAGAAATGATAGAGGCATCGAGCAGCGAAATGAACTTTTCTTTACATTCTTCACTCATTGACGAGCGGTTACAGAATTTTCATAATCATACCTTTAGCTTAGAAGCTGGTTTCCTTGCTGAACAAATTCAGCTGCAAAAGAAATGTACGACAGAAGCACTTGAATCTATTAAACGAAATAAAATTACGATTACAGTGCAGTGGGATAAAAAGGATACGATTGATTGATTAGGGGCTGACCCAAAAGTATAATTGCTTTTGCGGTCATGCCTCTTTTTTTTGATATAATGGTTTGACTTTTTTACGGGTCATTATGTCGATTCGGGAGTATTTGAATATCACTCGTTGGATTACTTGCTAATCTCGTAGAATTATCCAGGATTAGTCTATCATTCATTGGTAAACCGCAAATAGGTAAGCGTAATAATGTCCTAACCTAGGATAAAAAAAATGAAACAAAGAAAAAAGACCCTGAAAAGCACTATTATGCGCCTTTTTCGGATCTATCTTTTCATTTTTTAGCTCATGAATTTTGAACGGGTACACGTGCATCCAATTCAAAGATGTCATGCAAGGTTTCGATTGATTTAACCATATCTTCCTGCTTTACTACTGTAGAAACTTTAATTTCAGAAGTGCTGACCATTTTTATTAAGATGTTTTGGTCAGACAGCGCTTTGAACATTTTTGCAGCTACCCCATGGTTCGAAATCATCCCCGAACCGACGATTGACACTTTTGCCAGCCCACTCTCGTAGCTGATTGATTCGAAACCTAACTTATCTTGAAACCCCGCCAATACTTCTTGTGTTTCTGACAAATGGCTCGTTTCAATAGAGAACGAAATATTTGTTTTCTCTTCATTCATAACATTTTGAATGATAATATCTACGTTAATTCCATTGCTTGCTAAAATCGTAAATAGATCGGAAAGAGCATTAATATTATTTGGCATATTCGAAACGGTGATTTTCGTAATGTTTCCTTCAAACGCCAATCCTCTTACCATTAAGTTTTGTTCCATCGATGATTCCTCCTCAACTAATGTTCCCCGTTCATCACTCATACTGGATCTTACCTCTAACGAAATTTGATAATTTTTGGCGAATTCTACAGCTCTCGGATGCAGTACACCCGCCCCTAAGTTAGCCATTTCAAGCATTTCATCATAAGAAATAGATGGAATTTTTCTGGCTGTCTTTACGACTCGCGGGTCTGTTGTAAATACGCCCGTTACATCTGTATAAATATCACAGCGATCAGCTTTGAGTGCAGCAGCCAAAGCCACAGCAGTAGTATCTGATCCGCCTCTGCCTAATGTTGCAATATCATTCGTTTCAGTGATAACCCCTTGAAAACCAGCTACAACAGCAATGTGCCCGCTTTTTAGTAAATCCTCTATCCGTGTTGAGTCAATATCCAAAATTCTCGCATTGGAGAATGCATTTTCAGTCTGTATACCTGCTTGCCAGCCAGTTAATGATTGGGCTTTGTACCCTTGCTGGTGGAGAGCCATCGTTAACAAAGCGATTGTAATCTGTTCTCCTGTAGTCAGCAGCATATCCATTTCTCTTTTCGAAGGATTAGCACTGATTTCTCCTGCTAATCTCACAAGTTCATCAGTTGTTTTTCCCATTGCCGAAACTACAACAACCACTTCATTACCGTTTTCTACTTCCTTAATAACACGTCTGGCGGCATTCTGAATCCGTTCAACCGATCCAACACTCGTACCGCCAAATTTTTGTACGATTCTCCCCATTTCTCCCAATCCTTTCTTGATGTAAAATTCTATCTCCAAATTTAGAAACAAAAAAAGCAACAATAAGGAAAAAACCCTATTGTTGCTGTATCCGTAGCAAGCCAAGTTTGTTTCCCCTCGTGAGATAGTTCTCCACACAAATCCTGGGGGGACTTGTGTGACAGCCCTGGATTTATTCAATACAGGTCCAGCATAAATGGCAAGAAGTCCATTTACACTTCGGCAAAAATCCCCTTTCCTCCATCATCATAAGAGCTTCTTCTCTTCTGATGGGCTACTATTGGTTTTTGCTCCTCTACCATCACTTCAATTGAAGCATGGCATTTTTATAAAGTTGGGTTTATTTTAACAAAATTGCCGCAGTCCTGCAACTACTCATCTGTTTGAAGTGACCTTAAAATTTCTTCAGCAACCGCTCTTGGAATTCCAGCTTCCTGAATTTCTTCAACAGAAGCCTCTTTCATTTTCTTAAATGATCCAAAATGACGAAGAAGTAATTTTTTTCGTTTGTCACCAATACCAGCAATACGATCTAAAGAGGACTCGAACATGCTTTTCGATCGCACTTTTCGATGAAATGTGATTGCAAATCGGTGCACTTCATCTTGAATTCTCTGAAGTAAGTAAAACTCCTGGCTGTTTCTTTCCAGATGAATCATTTGAGGAGGATCACCTAGCCATAACTGTGAGGTTCGATGTTTCTCATCTTTTGAAAGACCTGCTACCGGAATGAACAAATTCAATTCGTTCTCCAATACATCTTGAGCTGCGGCGATTTGTCCTTTTCCTCCATCAATAAGTATTAAACTCGGGAACTCCCCTTCTTCTTTTAGAAGTCTTGAATATCTACGTCTGACTACTTCTTTCATAGACGCATAGTCATCAGGACCTTCGACCGTCTTGATTTTATACTTTCGATACTCTTTTTTATAGGGTTTTCCATCAATAAACACAACCATCGCTGAAACAGGATCAGTTCCGTGAATATTCGAGTTATCAAATGCTTCAATACGATAGGGTGGTTCAATCCCCATTTTCTCTCCAAGATTTTCGACAGCTTTAACCGTTCTAGCCTCGTCATGCTCAATTAATGCAAACTTTTCATTAAGTGCCAGCATTGCATTTTTTGTTGCTAGTTCAACGAGTTCTTTCTTCTGTCCCTTTTTAGGCTGAAGCACTTTAACGTCTAACAGCTGTTGAACCAGACTGGCATCTACTTGATTCGGTAAAAGAATTTCTTTTGGCAGAAGATGATTTTTTTGCAAATAAAACTGGCCGATAAATGTGAGTAGATCTTCATGTGCTTCTCCATAAAAAGGAAAAACAGAAATATCTCTTGCTATTACCTTTCCTTGACGGATAAAAAATACTTGAACACACATCCAGCCTTTATCAAAATGATATCCAAATACATCTCGATCTACGAGATCTGCGGTCATCATTTTTTGTTTTTCCATCACCGCTTCTATATGATGAATTTGATCGCGCAGCTCTTTAGCCCTTTCAAAGTTAAGCGCTTCTGAAGCCTCAAGCATTTTTTCAGAAAGCTCATTCTTTACTTCTTGATAGCCTCCGCTTAAAAACTTTACGATTTCGTTAACCATCTCTCTATTTTGTGCATCTGTAATATCGTAAACACATGGGCCTAAACATTGCCCGATATGATAATATAAGCAAACTCTTTTTGGCATCGTATCACATTTCCGAAGAGGAAAAATTCGATCGAGCAGCTTTTTCGTTTCTTGTGCAGCGTAAGCATTTACGAAAGGACCAAAATATTTACCGCCGTCTTTCTTAACTTTACGTGTATATAATAATCGGGGCTGTTTCTCAGAGGTTACTTTTAGATACGGATAGCTTTTATCATCTTTAAGCATCACGTTATACCGAGGATCATGCTTCTTGATCAGATTCATCTCTAATACGAGTGCTTCCATTTCTGTCGAAGTAACAATGTATTCGAAATCTTTTATTTCACTGACTAATCGCTGCGTTTTTCCGTCATGAGATCCAGAGAAATAAGACTTCACCCTATTTTTTAATACTTTAGCTTTACCAACATATATTACTTTTCCGAATTCATTTTTCATCAAATAACAACCTGGCTGATCTGGTAGCAGCATCAGCTTTTGCTTGATGGAGGCCATATTACATTCCCCTCTGCTAAAAATACTTTTGTATATCATATCACGTTGGCAGTATGAATGAACACTATGCAAGCTTTATATAAATGCTGAGTGATGGATGACTCAACCATTTTTCTATTAAATATGTATAGTGGAACGAGCAGCCTAAAACGGAGATCATCTAAAACAAAAATGAGAACTATAACGGTCTTTGAAAATAACATAAAAAAGCCCGGAATATCCGGGCTTTTTGTTTTACTTATTTATGTTTGTTAAGCAATTCAACTAAAGCTTCTTTTGGCTGGAAACCAACAACTTGGTCAACTACTTGCCCGTCTTTGAAAACTAATAATGTTGGAATACTCATAACTCCATATTTACCAGCTGTTTCTTGGTTTTCATCAACATCAAGTTTTACTACTTTCACTTCTTCAACTTCTTGATCAAGTTCTTCAAGAACTGGAGCAATCATTTTACAAGGTCCGCACCATGGTGCCCAAAAGTCAGCAAGTACTAAACCTTCATTTGTTTCTGTATTAAATGTTTGATCTGATGCATTTACAATAGCCATTTATTTGGCCCTCCTTTGATATTAACAAGTGTAAACAAAGTATATCACCATAAATTACACTGTTGCCAATAATTTGCTCACCCATATAGTACCCAAGTTTGAATTGGAACAAACGTTATGTGGCAAGTATTCCATTTAAGTGTCTATTACAATTAAATAATTCACATGACCACTTTTCCCCTTGGAGTGTGAAAACTGAAAATGAAGTATTGTTTAAACCATACCATTTGTCTGTCTTATCCTTCAGTAAATGTTTATAGATCCTTACGAGCAAAGCACCATGGGAAACAATGAGTACTTTTTGACGAGGATGTTTTTGAACAATGTCCTGCAATGCGGCTTTCCACCGTATATCTGCTTCTTCATCTTTTTCTCTTCCTAACTCAAGTGTTTTCCACTCTCTACCCCATTTTTCTAATCGTTCATCTTCGGTTGTGCCTTCTGTTTCACCAAATGAAATCTCACGCAATCTCTCGTCTGTTATTACAGTTAATCCTGTTTGTTCCGCTATCGCATTTGCAGTATGGAAAGCGCGCGATAATGGACTTGTATAAATAAAATCCCATTTTTCATTCCCGCATCTTTCTGCAACAGCTTTTGCCTGTTTTTTCCCTGAAAGATTAAGTGGAATATCTATACATCCTTGAGCTCTTTTTTCAATATTCCAATCTGTTTCCCCGTGCCGAATAAAGCCGATTGTGGTCAAAACTATCTCCCCTTTTTCCTGCATCTAGTATCTATAATAATATTATGTTAACACCATTTAGTTAAGCGATAAGCTTATAAAGATAATTAAAGAAGACGCCCAAGTTCAAGGACGTCTTCTTTTCTTTGGGCTGTTTCCCAAAAAAATGACTTATTTTATTAAACTAAAACTTTCTTAAATTCTTCAGTAAGCAATGGAACAACCTCGAACAAATCTCCTACAATGCCGTAGTCAGCTACAGAGAAAATACTTGCTTCAGGGTCTTTGTTAATTGCCACAATAACTTTAGAGTTAGACATACCAGCTAAATGCTGAATCGCCCCAGAAATACCGCAGGCAATGTACAAATCAGGCGTTACAACCTTACCTGTTTGGCCGATTTGCAATGAATAATCACAATAATCCGCATCACAAGCTCCACGGGAAGCACCGACTGCTGCTCCTAGAAGATCTGCCAATTCTTGAAGAGGTTTAAAACCATCTGTTGATTTTACTCCACGTCCGCCAGCAACAATAATTTTTGCCTCTGAAAGATCTACCCCTGTAGATGCTTTACGAACAACTTCTTTAACAATTGTACGCAAGTCTTTAATATCTACAGAAACCGATTGAATCTCACCAGTACGGGATTCGTCTTTTTCTAATGGAGCAATATTATTCGGACGAATCGTAACGAACACAAGACCATCCGTAATCACCTTTTTCTCGAAAGCTTTACCAGAATATACCGGTCGTGTGAATACTGTATTTTCACCAGCCTGCTCAAGACCTGTTACATCTGAAATCAACCCAGATTCTAGACGAGCAGCAAGTCTAGGTGAAAGATCTTTTCCTAATGAAGTATGTCCGAACACGATCGCTTCAGGTTTTTCTTCATCGATAATTTGTTTTAAAACCTGGAAATAACCATCTGGTGTATAGTTTGCCAGTTTTTCATTTTCCGCAACCAGTACGCGGTCGGCTCCATAATGAATAAGTTCATTTCCTAATGATTGAACGGAGTCACCACACAATACAGCGAACACTTCTCCTCCGCCAGAAATTTCTTTTCCTGCGGCAATCGCTTCATAGGATACATTACGAAGTGCGCCTTCACGTGATTCAGCGAGTACTAATACTTTTTTTGCCATGATGTCTCCTCCTTATATTACCTTAGCTTCAGTTCTTAATAGAGATACTAGTTCTTTTACTTGGTCAGCAGTATCACCAGATAAAATTTTGCCAGCTTCCTTCTTTGGAGGAAGATAGATTTCTACTGTTTTTGTTTTTGCTTCTACATCGTCTTCATCAAGATCCAGATCATCAAGATCCAATGACTCGAGCGGCTTTTTCTTTGCTTTCATAATCCCTGGAAGAGATGGATAGCGAGGCTCGTTCAATCCTTGTTGAGCAGTAACTAATAATGGAAGCGTTGTTTCTATTTTCTCAAGATCTCCCTCAACATCACGTTCAATATTAACTGTTGTACCATTAATCTCAATTTTTGTGATCGTTGTTACATGCGGGATATCTAACAGTTCTGCCAGACGAGGTCCTACTTGTCCTGTTCCGTTATCAATTGCAACATTACCTCCTAAGATAATATCGTATTCTTTGTCCTTGAAGTAAGTTGCAAGAATTGTAGAAGTTGTATATTGATCTTGGGAATCAAGATCCTCGTTAGAAATAAGGACTGCTTGATCTGCACCCATAGCTAAAGCTGTGCGCAATTCTTTTTCAGAATCCTCATCCCCTACAGTTACAACAGTTACTGTTCCGCCATGTGCGTCCTTTAAAGTGATTGCTTCTTCAATCGCATATTCATCATATGGATTGATAATAAATTCAGCACTTTCTTCTGAAATCTTGTTGTTTGAAACAGAAATCTTTTCTTCAGTATCAAACGTACGTTTTAAAATAACATAAATATTCATGGTTACCCCTCCTAGTATTATCTATCCTGAAATTCAGGTTTTCTTTTTTCAATAAAAGCTTGGATGCCTTCTTGTCCATCGTGGCTCTTAAAAGCTTTGCCGAACAGTTCTTGTTCTTTTACAGATCCTTTTTCATATAGACCTGCTCGTGCGTAATGAAGCAATTCGAGTGTATATTTAATAGATACTGCACTTTTTTCTGAAAAACTTTCCGCCATCTTGTAAGCCCTTTCAAAAAGGTCTTCAGCTGGCATGGATTCGTTTGCCAATCCTAATTCTGCAGCCTCTTTACCAGTAACAGGCTTACTTGAAAGCAGCATCTCACAAGCTTTTGGCACACCTACAAGCTGCGGCAGCCTTTGGGTACCTGCAAATCCAGGTACTAATCCTAATGTCAGCTCAGGAAGTCCAAGCTTCGCATCATCAGCTACAAGTCTAATATGACAGCTCATTGCAAGTTCGAGTCCGCCGCCTAATGCAGCTCCGTGAATTGCAGCAATGACCGGTTTTGAAAATTGCTCGATTCGGTTAAAAACATCTTGCCCCTTCTTCCCCAATTGAGCAAATCCTTCTTCGTCTTGAACTTCTGTAAATTCCTTTATATCAGCACCAGCTGAAAAGAAACGGCCTTCACCCAGGATAACTACTGCTTTAACTTCACGATCTTGTTCAATCTGATCCAGGGCTTGGTCTAATTCCTGAATCACACCTGTTGAAAGAGCGTTTGCTGGTGCACGATTTAATTTGATCGTCGCTATTTTCCCTTGTTTGTCCACTTGCAAAAATTCCACTTTTACCTAGCCTCCTCTAATTAAATCTTAATTTGAATGCGGCATCTTTACTGATAATCCATTGACTAGCATTTGGTGTATAGCATCAGCAAGAGCAGGTAAATCATATCGGTGATCATTCATCACCCAGTTTGTCGCCGTTTCATCGATTGTTCCAAAAATCATCTGCCTCGCCAATCGAATATCAATTTCTGGAACAAATACACCTTCTTTCATGCCATCCTGTAGGATCGTATCAATTAGGTTTAAATACCTTTTCAAAACTTCACCTATTTTTGCACGAAGCTGTCTATTTGTTTGACGCAATTCCAATTGAGTCACGATTGACAGCTCATAATCAGCAGTTAACTGCTTAAAATGCATTTCAACTAGTGTTCTAAGCTTTTCAATCGCCGTATCTTTTCCTTTTAGCTCATTTTCTGTTTTTTCAATAAAGGTCCCCATCTTCTCATTAAAAACAGAAACAAGCAGATCTTCCTTATTTTTAAAATACAGATAAATGGTGCCGTCAGCGACACCTGCTTCTTTTGCAATCTTTGATACTTGGGATTGATGATAGCCATGTTCTGCAATGACATTAACGGCAGCATCAATAATTTTTTCATATTTTGGACCTTTACGTTTCATAACTATCGCCTCATTTGTGTATAGCACAATCACACATACAGAAAATGAATGATTGTTCATTCATAATTGTAAAACAAATCTTTCTTTTCTGTCAATTTCATTATGTCATTATTTTATCGCAATTGACAAGTTAAATGTAGATTGAATTACATTTACAATAAAAAAACCGCTCAATGGCGGCTTTTTTAAGGAATTATTCAGGCATTCTGTTCAGCCTTTTGTTTCTCCTCTTCCAGCAAGACCCGGCGAAGTATTTTTCCTACTATCGTTTTAGGCAAATCATCGCGGAACTCATACAATCTAGGAACTTTAAAGGACGCAAGATGCTCACGGCAATATTTGTTTAATTCTTCTTCGGAGCACTCTGCACCTTCTTTAAGCACGATAAAAGCTTTTACCGTTTCACCGCGATAGGGATCTGGAACACCTACGACAACGGCTTCTTTCACTTTTTCATGTTCATAAAGCACTTCTTCCACTTCACGCGGATAGATATTAAAACCGCCTGCAATAATCAGGTCTTTTTTACGGTCAACAATGAAAAAGTAGCCTCTTTCATCCATGTAACCAACGTCACCAGTTATAAGCCAATCATCACGGAACACAGCAGCCGTTTCATCTGGCTGGTTCCAATAGCCTTTCATCACTTGCGGACCCCTGACAGCTAATTCGCCGACTTCACCAGGCTCAGCCCATTCTCCGGTCTCCTGTGAAATGATTCCCGCTTCAGTATTCGGCCACGGCATTCCAATACTGCCTTTAATCTGTTCACCATAAATTAAATTGGCATGTGTAACAGGTGAAGCTTCGGTAAGACCATACCCTTCTACAAGCGTACCTGAAATAATAGCCTGAAATTTTTGTTGAACTTCCGACGGCAAGGCTGCTGATCCACTGATGCACGCTTGAATGGAAGATAAATCATATTTTTTTAGATCTGGGTCGTTCAATAGAGCGATATACATGGTTGGTGCACCCGGAAATAAAGTTGGCCGTTCTTTATGAATCGTCTTTAAAACTTGTTTTGGTTCGAACCTCGGTAAAATAATCATTTCTGCTTTCGTAATAATTCCGAGGTTCATTACACATGTCATGCCATAAACATGGAAAAACGGAAGTGCACCGAGAATTTTTTCTTTCCCATCGCGGTTTTTGTACATCCATGCATTACACTGCAATGCATTTACGACTAAATTTTGATGCGTCAGCATTACCCCTTTTGCAGGCCCTGTCGTCCCCCCTGTATATTGCAATAATGCAAGATCTTCAACAGGATCGACATCCACATTAGGGTTGTTTGGAGATGCCTGTTTCAGCAGTTCAGTAAAGGAATGTACTTCATGGTTGTACGTGATATCAACGACAACCTTAGGATTTTGTTTTTTCTGTACGAAAGGGTATAAAAGATTTTTCGGAAAAGGCAAATAATCCTTTACTGAAGTCATAATAACGTGTTCTAACGCCGTTTCGCCTCGAACTGCAGAAATTCTTCCAAAAAGCAGATCCAGCCCGACAATTACTTTAGCCCCGCTGTCTGCAAGCTGATGGTGAAGCTCCCTTTCAGTGTACAAAGGGTTGGTCTGAACAACGATGCCACCTAATAATAATGTGCCATAGTATGCAATCACACCTTGAGGGCAATTGGGCAGCATAATTGCAACTCGATCACCTTTTTTCACTCCCATTTTTAAGAGTGCATCAGCAAACCGTAAACTGCTGTCATACAGTTCGCCAAAGGTTAACTTCTTACCTAAAAAATGCACAGCAATGTTATTTTTTTTCTCTACTGCTGCTTCTTCTAAATACGCGAATAAAGGTTTGCTGTCATAATCAAGATGTCCTGGAATTTCGTCAGGGTAACTGTTAAGCCACCTTCTTTCCACTTGCATCTCCTCCTCATTCACGCCTACCTTCAAAAAATTCTATATCTACTCCTATTATATTGAAAACGTATACATAATTATATACTTTTTGAAAAATTTAAAATAATCCGTAAAATTTATTCCTAAAAAAACCAGGAATCTAAAGAAGATACCTGGTTTCTTTTATTTCTAAAGGATTGTTGCTAAGGGTAGATTTTGAAGTTCTTCATTGAAAGTTAATTGAAGAGGAAGGTCGAGACTCCTGCAGGATGAGTGGGACAGGTGAGACCATTTAAAGTCGCAAAGCGACAAATGGGCTCACCTCACACCCTGCGGAAAGCGAGTCCTGCAACGGAAATTAACCATATTCAAAAGCAACTAAGTGAAAAAACCCTTAAGAAAAAAACAATAAATAAATCATACCCGCAGCAATAAACACACCGCTTAAAACAAATAAAACTTTAAATAACGTATCCATATTTATATCCCTTCACCTATTCGATGCCTTCTCCAATGACAAAAGAAAGACCAATTGAAATAATCATTGAAATAAAACCAACTGCTCTATTATCGTTTTCTATCTCTTTATCAATCTGAAATTTTGGTGTTAAAAATTCAAAGATAAAATAACCGATAAGCAGCAATACAAAACCAAAAATTCCCCATGTAATCATCGTGACTATAGAGTCATTCTGTCCGATTGAATAACGGAAAATGTTTGCTATACCAAAAATTTTCCCGCCTGTTGCCATCGCTACAGAAAAGTTCCCGTTTTTGATTTCCACCCAATTTTTATAGCGCGTCACAAGTTCGAAAACGGCTAAGAACACGACCAAGCAAAGCACGACCACACTGTAATTTGCTGCTGTTTTTAAAAAGGCATTTCCCATAAAATCCATTGTTTGTGCAGCTCCTTTTTCTCCATTCAAGTAAGCATGATTATTTTAGCACGGCCACCGTAACTCCGCCTCCGCCTTCACCGGCTTCTCCCATCCTGGTCGACTTTACATTCCGATGGGATTTCAATAGTTCTTGTACACCTTTTCTTAGTGCACCTGTCCCTTTACCGTGAATGATATAGACTTGATTAAATCCAGCTAAAAGGGCTTCATCTAAGTAGCGGTCTACTTCTAACATGGCGTCTTCATACCTTTTTCCCCTTAAATCAAGCTCAGGGCGGAAATTGTCGTTTGAACCTGTAACTTTAACGAAAGATCGGGGCTCCGCTTTTTGTTTCGTTTGTTTGATCCATTCCAAATCTCTTTCTTTTACGTTCATTTTTAAGATGCCGATCTGTACCTGGTATTCATTGTTGCTTACTTTTTCAACAATATGGCCTTTTTGACCGACAGTAAGTACCCTTACTTCATCGCCAGGCATATACTCGTCTTTTGTGGAAGCTGCCTTTTGCTGTTTTTTCTTTGTCTGTGATTGAGGCACTGCCTCTTCTAATCTTTTCTTCGCTTCAATTAGTTTGTGTTCTTTAATTTGTCCGCCTGATTTTTGGAGCTCACGAATTTCATGGATGATTTCTTCAGCTGTGTCACGGGCCTTCAGAACTGCTTCTTCTGCCTCTTCTTTTGCTTTTAAGTACAAACGCTCTTTTTCTTTTTGGTAAAGCTCAAGTTCCCTTTCAAGATCTGCTTTAATCGATTCCGCTTCTTTTCTCATCAGATTAGCCTGTTCCATTTCTTTTTCGGCTTTCTTACGATTGTCTTCAAGCGAACGAATCATATTATCGATCTTGTTTTCGTCTTCGCTGATTTGTGCGCGTGCGGAATCAATAATATCCTGGCGAAGTCCTAATCGCTTTGAGATTTCAAATGCATTACTTCGCCCTGGGACTCCGACTAACAATCGATAAGTCGGACGCAATGTCTGCACGTCAAATTCCACAGAAGCATTCATTACCCCTTCACGATTATAGGCATATGCCTTTAATTCGCTATAATGAGTTGTCGCTACAACTCGAGCCCCTCTTGCAAAAACAAAATCAAGAATGGAAATTGCGAGTGCTGCACCTTCTTGTGGATCAGTACCAGCACCAAGTTCATCAAACAATACGAGCGAGTCACGATCCATCTTGTTTAAAATGTCAACAATGTTCACCATATGTGAAGAAAAGGTACTTAAAGACTGCTCTATCGATTGTTCATCTCCAATATCCGCGAAAATAGTTTGGAATACAGCCATTTCAGATTCTTCTTGCGCTGGTATTTGCAAGCCGCATTGAGCCATTAATGTCAGGAGACCGATCGTTTTTAATGTAACCGTCTTCCCCCCTGTATTAGGACCCGTTATGACTAATGACTGATATTCCCCGCCTAGCATTACACTGATTGGTACGACTGCTTCTTGATCTAATAATGGATGTCTTGCCTCTTTTAATGAAATAAAGCCTTGATCATTCATGATTGGCCGAGTAGCTTTTAATTCATTTGCAAATCTTGCTTTGGCCAATATGAAATCAACTTCTGCAAGTTCATCAACGTTCACAAGGATGTCATCTGCATTTTCAGCAACTTGCATTGTTAATTCTCTTAAAATTTTCTCGATTTCACGTGCTTCTTTTGCTTTAGCATCTTTCACTTGATTATTAATCGTAACGACAGATTGAGGCTCGATAAACAGAGTAGCTCCACTCGCAGACTGATCGTGGATCATGCCTCCAAAATTCCCTCTGTATTCTTGTTTAACTGGAATAACAAACCTGTCATTACGAATGGTAATAATCGTATCAGATAACATTTTTTGATAACTTGAAGAACGAACGATCGATTCAAGCTTTTCTCTTACTCTCGCTTCAAATGTCCTGAGCTGCTGACGTATCATTCTTAATTCATTGCTCGCACTATCCATCATATGTCCGTGGTCATCAATACAGCTTTTGATGGATTGCTCTAAGTCTATTAAAGGAATGATCTGATCTGCGGTACGTTTTAAAATCGTCAGTTCGATACCATCTTCTACAAGTCCCTCTATAAATCTTTTAAAACGTCTTCCTCCATAAATGGTTGAGGCGATATCCAGAAGATCTTCTTCGTTAAGCAGACTACCAATCTGCGAACGTTTTACATTCGATCGAACATCGAAAATACCTCCAAATGGGACCTGTCCCTTAAGACGCAATACTTTCACACCTTCATCTGTCGCTTCATGAGCAAGGTTTACTTCGTCCAATGAGACTAACGGTGTAAGATTATTAATTTTATTTGTACCTAGTGAACTGCTTGCGTGCTTTTTAAGTCTTTCAATGATTTTTTTCAATTCCAACACACGTAACAATTTATCTTGCATGTCTCATTCCTCCTGATTCGGGGAATTAGGCTATTTTTTACGGTTTAAGTAGGTTTCCAATTCCTCTAAAGTCATCGTATTCAGTACGGACTCCTTTTTAATTAACCCTTTTCGTGCAACCGCTGCCCCAATTTCCATATGTTTCATTGTTTCTTTATAATGCGCATCTGTGTTGATCACAATTTTCACACCATTTTCCTGAGCCTTTCGCAGCCATTCTGCAGATAGGTCCAGCCGATTTGGATTGGCATTCAGCTCAACGGCTGTTCCTGTTTCTTTTGCTAATTTTAATAATAAATCAAGGTCTACGTCATATCCTTCTCGGCGCCCGATTAAGCGTCCAGTAGGGTGTGCAATCAATGCTACCTTCTTATGTTTAAGAGCGGTTGTTAATCGCTTCATAATTTTATTCTGATCTTGAGAAAAAGCAGAATGGATGCTTGCAATAACAAAATCCAGTTCTTCCAGCAGTTCATCATCATAATCAAGTGTTCCATCTGGCAAAATATCCATTTCAATCCCTGCTAGGATCTTAAAATCATTGTACTGTTTATTTAATCGGTCAATTTCTTTTCGCTGCATACGTATTCTCTCTGGTGTTAAGCCATTTGCGACTCTTAAATACTGCGAATGATCCGTGATTGCCATATATTGATACCCTCGGCCACGAGCCTCTTCAGCCATTTCCTCAATTGAGAAAGCACCGTCGCTCCATGTGGAATGCATGTGAAGATCGCCTTTAATATCTGATAGTTCAATAAAATCGTACTTTTCTTTCAAAAGCTCGATTTCCTCACCTGTTTCCCTTGCTTCAGGAGGTATCCAATTCAAATCGAAATACTGATAAAAACTTTCCTCAGATTCAAAGGTTTTCACTTCACCTGTTTCTACATTCTCTACACCATATTCGCTTATTTTTTCCCCTCTAACTTTTGCGAGCTGACGCATTTTAACATTGTGATCCATGGAACCTGTAAAGTGATGAAGTGTCGTTGCAAAATGCTTTGGTTCTACTATTCTAAAATCAACAGAGACTTCTACTTCGCCGATTACAAGTGAAACCTTCGTATCACCACTTGCAATTATATCTGTAATTCCTTCTAAATTTAATAATTGTTCCTTTACTTTTGCAGGATTTTTTGTGGAAATGATAAAATCAAGATCTTTTATCGTTTCTCTATATCTCCTAAGGCTTCCAGCTCTTGAATACTTTTCAACATGACTCATCTTTTCAATCTGATTTTCAATTTTTTCCGCGATCGGTATCATATAAGCAATCGGTAATCTTTCCGGACGTTTTCCCAAGTCTTCAAGTGAGGCTAGAATCTTCTCTTCCGTTTTTGCTCCAAAACCGGCAAGTCCTCTGACTTTACCTGATACGCAAGCTTCTTTTAATGACATAACATTGGTTACGCCTAACTCTTGATAAAGTTTCGCAATCTTTTTGCCGCCAAGGTTTGGAACTTTTAATAAAGTTATCAGTTCAGAAGGTACTTTTTCCTGAAGTTCGTTCAATAGATCAGACTTTCCTTTATCTATCATTTCTAAGATAACGGCTGCTGTCCCCTTGCCGATTCCTTTGAGTTTGGAAACATCGTCAATTTCATCCATCGTCCGTTCATCACTTTCCAATGCATTTGCGGCTTTTCGATAAGCCGAAACTTTAAAGGAATTTTCTCCAAGTATTTCAAGATAAAGAGCGATTTGTTCAAGAGTACGGACAATCTCTTTTTTATTCGTCATAGTGACCTTCCTCTCCTCGTCAGCCTTAGTTCCACTTAAATGATTGACTTTAACTTATTGCTGCACCGTCTATCGGCTATTTCTGATCGTGCAAAAAAACTTCTCCAGAAATGGAGAAGTTTTTACGCCATATGTTTCATCCACATTTCCTTTACAGCCTCAGAAAATACCGGTGTATTCTTAACCATTCCCTGTGCAATCCATGAATTTTCATAGTAAGCTTGGAAATTATCTATTGGCACTAGTGTAGCAACATAAAGCAATATAAATACGATGAGATAGACTTCAACAAACCCTAATAAACCTCCAAGCCATCTATTAACAGTATGAAGAAGCGGGAGATGTGCTAAGAAATCCAGCATTGATCCAATGGTCTGCAGAATAATTTTTGTTGCGAAAAACAAAATTGCAAATGCAATGGCATTATAGTAAGCTTGCTCGAGCGAAATGCTGTTTAATAAAAACGACATAGAGTCATTGTTCGAAGCTGGATATGGAATCCAAAGCTCTAGTTTTGGTGCTAGATCATCGTAATAGACATAAGCTACGATATACGCAGCAACAAACCCGATTAAATGTACAAGCTGCATAATAAAACCGCGTTTTAAACCTATTAAAAATCCAAATAATAAAATAATGAATAAAATAAAATCAAGCATATTATTCTTCCTCTTTTCCAATCTTTTGTTGCAATTTTTTTAGCTCTTCTTTAATCTTTAAATATTCACTCATTGTATTCACTGCTGTTAGAACAGCAAGCTGTTTTGTATCAAGAAACCGATTATGAGCTTGTATCTCTCTCATTTTCAAATCTACCTTATCAGCTACTAAATGAATGTGGCTGGAAGTTTCGGTCCCTGCAATTATATATCTCTGTCCATAGATCTCGACCGTTGTACGGTTTTTATTTTTGTCTTCCGCCACGAAACAACCTCCTTATCAAAAGGATCTATGCATTGCTGATGATTATTCTAATCTTTATCTTAACAAATATATGACATACTTGAAAACGTTTCTGTCTAAACTCATCGATTTTTTTGATAATATTGGAAAAAATCGGATTAAGGGGATGAATAAATGGCTCATGTAGTAAAAAAAATGACGAATAGTGAGATTTTAGCCATGAAAAATGAGCTAGCCTCTGCTATTACAGATAAGACGCCTCCAGGTGCCATTTTTACAGCGAAATTAAAAGAATGTACAATTACTGCCTATCAATCGGGAAAAGTATTATTCCAAGGAAAGCGCGCGGAGGAAGCCTCCCAAAATTACGCTGGGAAGATTTCACCATCGAAGGAAAAAAAGGCAACCTCTAAACCGCAGCACGGGTTTGCACCACCGCCAAATATAGCAGAATTATCGATTATCGGAAGTGATGAAGTAGGAACTGGCGATTATTTTGGACCAATGACCGTAGTGGCGGCATATGTATCTTCCGATCGGCTGGAACTTGTAAAAGAACTTGGAGTTAAGGATTCTAAAAACCTCAATGACAAACAGATTGTACAAATCGCGAAAGAACTTATCCATACCATTCCGTATAGTTTACTTGTACTGCCAAACGAGAAATATAATGCACTACAACAAAAAGGAATGACGCAAGGAAAAATCAAAGCACTCCTGCATAATCGTGCACTTCAAAATGTAAAGTTGAAAATTGAAGGCGAGAAGCTCGATGGTGTACTAATTGATCAGTTTTGCGAACCATGTGTTTATTTTAATTATTTGAAGAGTGAACAAAACTTGTTAAGAGAAGGCTTATATTTTTCCACTAAAGGAGAATCAATTCATCTATCTGTCGCTGCAGCCTCCATATTAGCCAGATATAGTTTTATTAAAGAAATGGATAAACTTGGATCTAAGTTTCATACAGTTCTTCCTAAAGGTGCTGGTCCGCATGTTGACGTTAAAGCTGCAGAATTAATCGAAAAACATGGTGAGTCTGTTTTAAACACCCTTACCAAAAAGCATTTTGCAAATACACAAAAAGCGATGAATCTTTTAAAGAAAAAGAAACTTTAATTTTTTTGTGAGAAGCATTGATCTAATAGGCTTATATAACGCCTTTGGATTGTGCTTCTTTTTTGTACCCCTATTATCCTCATTTAAGCTTTGACCCACTACAACGTTTAAATTTCAAATGAAAGGGAATTCCCTAGTTACACTAACATACTCAAATAGAGGAGGATAATCATGATTGAAAATTCAACTAGCCAAACCGGTTATCAAAATGAACAAAACAGCATGCTTTTAAAAGGAGTTGTAATTGGAGGTCTTATCGGCGGAGCTTTGGCTTTAATTGATCGAAACACGCGATCCAAAGTAAAAAATACTGCTGTTGGATTCAAGGATACTTCAAGTAAAATGTTAACAGAAGTAAGAGAGAACCCAAACGAAATTAAAGACCAGATGATCAGCCAATTCAAAAATGCTTCTCATACATTAAAAGAAGCAATTGAAGAAGCGCAGGAGCTTTATCAACGCGTAAATAGCACCTTTGGCAATATAAATGTATTAAAGGAAGTCTCAAGTGAGGCACTTTCAACTTTTAAGGAAGCGAAAAGTGACATCAGCAATATCAGTTCAAAAGTAATTGAAGCAGGAAGCGAGCTTGCAGGCAATCCTATTGAAACAGGCAGTTCAGAACATGCTGCTGATGACCGTTTGAACAAATATAATACGGACACTTCTTTGAAAAGTGACAAAGAAGCAGTAACTTCCGGCTACACTTCTCCAAGTAATTACGGCAGCCACAACTGATTTTAAACACACTTTTAGAGTCAAAATACAAAATACCCAAAGTAACATTCTTTTAGAATATGGAGTTGTTACTTTCCGCTCTTTGAATGCTTACTTTCCACAGGACGTTTTTACTTTTACAATATCTACTTACGCAACACCATCTTTTAAAATTGCCTATAAAGAAAAGTTGCCTGCTTCAATCCGTTCCTGTCAGCCTTAGTTATGCTTATTCTATGGACTTTTACTTGCTGCTTCACAAAAATCACTGTGCTTACAAGTGTAAAAAAAGAACTGCTCCTCAAGGTTAATTTACACCCTGACGGAACAGTTCTTTTTTTATTATTTTCTTAACTGCGCTCCAAATCGTTCTTCTAAACTTTTAAGAACACGATCATGTGCTGCAACAACTTCTTCATCAGTTAACGTGCGTTCTGGATCAAAGTATTTTAAAGAGAAAGCAAGCGATTTTTTTCCTTCTTCCATTCGTTCCCCTTCATATAAATCAAAAAGGTTTACTTCTTTTAGCAATTCCCCGCCAGCAGCTTGAATAACTGTGAAGAGATCACCAGATGGCAATTCTTTATCCACAACTAAGGCGATATCTCGTGTAATAGAAGGATAGCGCGGCAAGGTATTGTATACCGTTTGATTTGTTTCTGCTTCAATTAAGCTCGATGCGTTCAACTCAAACACAAACGTATCTTTCATATCTAATTCTTTTTGAATGGCAGGGTGAAGCTGTCCTACGAATCCGACTGGGATGCCATCAAGTTTTACGACAGCTGTACGGCCAGGATGCATATTTTCAATCTGACCTGCTTCATACGTGATTCGTTCTGAAAGGTTTAATTCACTCATTAACCCTTCAAGAATTCCTTTAAGTAAAAAGAAATCAGATCCTTTTTTCTCTCCTTGCCATAAATGTTCATTAAACAGACCTGTAATGGCGCCAGAAACAAACACATACTCTTCTGGTAAATCAGTTAATGTTTCCTGACGATTGACGAATACTGAACCCATTTCATAAACTGCAATATCTTCCATTGAACGATTGCGGTTATATTGAACAACCTCAAGGAGCTGCGGCAGCAAACTCATGCGCAGCGTACTGCGTTCTTCACTCATCGGATGTGCAACAGTAATCGGGTAGACCTTTTGTCCGTTAAACGAAAACTGTTTTGATTTGTCAGGTGTCGTCAACGCATATGTTACTGCCTGGAACAGACCAGCACCTTCAAAATATTTACGGATATTGCGTCTCTTAGACTGACTCAAAGATAATCCGCCTGGACGGGCTTCTGTTAATAGAAAGGTTGTTGGAATCCGGTCATAACCATAGATTCTTCCCACTTCTTCGATTAAGTCTGCTTCGATTGTAATATCGGGTCTTCTTGATGGAACAGTTACTTCAAATTCATCGTCATTTGCTTTATAAGCAAATCCTAATCGATCAAAAATGACCGCTGTTTGTTCTGCTGTAATGGATGTACCAAGCAAATTATTCATTCTTGAAACAGACATTTTTACAGAGTACGTATTTACTTCACGTTTTCCAGCTTCCACGATTCCATCTGCTACTTTTCCGCCAGCAATTTCAGAAATTAAGCTTGCTGCTCTCATCGCAGCTGCAAACACACGGTTTCGGTCAATGCCTTTTTCATATCTAGAGCTCGCCTCACTTCTTAACCCTAGATCTTTTGAAGCGGTTCTTACACGTCCTGAAGCAAAATAGGCTGCTTCTAAAAGAATGTTTGTTGTATCAGCTTGAACCTCACTCGTTGCTCCACCCATAACTCCAGCAACCGCAATCGGCTCTTTACCATTTGTAATAACAAGATGTGTGTCTTGCAGAGTTCGATTTTGATCATCAAGTGTTTGAATCACTTCTCCTGAATTTGCACGGCGCACAACGATTTCTTTTGAACCTAGGCGGTTGTAATCAAAAGCATGCAGCGGCTGTCCATATTCTAAAAGAACATAGTTTGTAATGTCTACAACGTTATTGATAGGACGGATGCCTGAAGCCATCAGTCGATTTTGCAGCCATAACGGAGAAGGAGCGATTTTTACATCACGAATGATCATTGCACCATAGTAAGGATTATCTTCAATTGACTCAATACTTACTGAGATAAAATCTTCTGCTTTTTCTTCAGAAGCTGTTATTGATTGACTAGGTATTTTCACTTCTTGATTTAGAATGGCTGCCACTTCGTAGGCAACACCCAGCATATTCAAACAATCCGCACGGTTAGGTGTAAGACCAAGTTCAAGAACATGGTCATGAAGATTTAAGTATTCTAATGCATCACTTCCCGTTACGGCCTCTGACGGCATTACAAAGATTCCGCTTGAATATTCTTTAGCTACAAGCTTCGTATCGATGCCCAGTTCCTGCAGTGAGCAGATCATACCTAAAGACTCTTCACCGCGAAGTTTTGCTTTTTTAATTTTAAAGTTTCCTGGAAGAACAGCTCCCGGAGCCGCAACAGCAACTTTTTGTCCCTCTGCAACGTTTGGTGCACCACAAACGATCTGGGACGCTTCTTCTTGTCCGATATCTACTTTACATACTCTGAGTTTATCCGCATTTGGATGCTGGACACATTCAAGAACATGCCCTACAACTACACCACTGATTCCTTTATTCAATGCTTCAACAACTTCAACTTCGATACCGCTTTTCGTTATTTTATCTGCTAAATCAGCAGGACTGATTCCTACATTTACATATTCTCTAAGCCAGTTATAAGATACTAACACGTTAAATCCTCCCCCGTTTACACATTTTTGAATTGTTTTAAGAACCGGATATCATTTGCATAAAAGTGACGGATATCATCAATACCATACTTAAGCATCGCGATACGTTCTGGTCCCATTCCAAATGCAAACCCTGTATATTCCTTAGAGTCAAATCCAGCCATCTCTAGAACATTCGGATGTACCATACCCGCTCCTAAAATTTCAATCCACCCCGTTTGTTTACAAATCGAGCACCCTTTTCCGCTGCACTTAAAGCAGGAAATATCCATTTCAACTGACGGCTCTGTAAAAGGGAAAAAGCTTGGGCGTAATCTGATTTTGCGGTCTTCCCCAAACATTTTCTTAGCAAACGTTTCAAGAACTCCTTTTAAATCACTTAGGCGAACGTTACGATCAACGACTAGACCTTCAATTTGCATGAACTGATGAGAATGTGTCGCATCATCATTATCACGGCGATATACTTTACCAGGAGAGATAATTTTCACTGGACCCGTTCCTTCGTGCTTTTCCATTGTTCTCGCCTGTACAGGAGATGTTTGTGTACGAAGCAAGATATCTTCTGTAATAAAGAATGAGTCTTGCATGTCACGAGCAGGATGGTTTTTCGGCAAGTTAAGTGCTTCAAAATTATAATAATCCGTTTCTACTTCTGGACCTTCAGCGATCGTAAAACCCATACTTAAAAATAGATCTTCAATTTCCGTAACAACTGAAGTAAGCGGATGTGCATTACCATGTTTTACGGGTCTTCCCGGTAAAGTTACATCCAATGTTTCTTTTGCCAGTTTTTCTGAAATGGCTGCTTCTTCTAAAATGGCTTGTTTTTTATCGATTTCAAGCTGAATACTGTCTCTCACTTCATTTGCATAAGCCCCGATAACAGGTCTTTCTTCAGCAGATAATTTTCCCATGCCCTTTAACACTTCTGTTATAGGACCTTTTTTTCCTAAGTAAGATACTTTTACAGCTTGCAGATCTTTAAGATCATGGCTTTCGCTGATTTTTCCGATTGCTTCCAATTTCAAGGCTTCTAAACGTTCCTTCACCTTACAATCCCTCCTTAAAATATAAAAAACTCCTCATCCAATAAGGGACGAGGAGTTCGCGGTACCACCCAATTTAACAATGATTAAACACTGTTCACTTCATTTAGATAACGGCTCTTCACCGGTCAGCCCTACTCGATCATTCAGGTGACAACTCAAGAGTGAATTCAATAATCCCTACCAAAGAAATGCTTGCAGTCCAGGACATTTCCTCCCTAATTGGCGGTTTTGATTATTTACTATTCTCCATCAATGTTATTTTTTCATTTTCATTTAGTCTTGTTCCATTATATATGATAAAAATCAGAAATTGCAACGTATGTCAGGTACATTGACCGAAAAAAGGTTATCTTTTACGTTGAAGCTCATAAAGAAGAATACCTGTCGCTACTGAGACATTCAAAGATTCAGCCTTACCGAAGATCGGTATTTTCACATTCATTGTTGACTCATTCTGAAGTGCCGGCTGAACACCAGAGCCTTCATTTCCTACAATTAAAGCAAATCCTTTCGTTTCCGGCACTTCCCTCATATCAACGGCATCAGATAGAGATGTGGAATACACAGGAATATTCAATGATTGGCAATCAGATAATGCCTTTTGAAGATCTTTTTTTACGATTGGAAGATGAAAGATGGATCCTTGAGTAGAACGAACCGTTTTCCCATTGAAAAGATCGGCTGTTCCCTCTCCTAAAAAAACACCATCCAGACCAGCACTGTCTGCGGTCCGAATAATGGTTCCAAGATTTCCTGGATCCTGAACTCCATCAACAAATAAGTACCGGCCGTTTTCCTTTAAAATTTCCTCAGGTTCAGCAGGCATTTCACAAACAGCAATAATCCCTTGAGGTTTTTCTGTTTCAGATAAAATTTTCATTATTTTTGCAGGAACTGTCCAGAGCGTAAATTTTTCTTTTAGCCATTCGTCTTTCATTTCAAAATTCTCTTCAACAATAACATGAACTAATGCAGCCCCAGAAGCTATGGCTTCTTCTATAAGATGAGGTCCTTCCAATAAAAAAGTACCCGTTTTTTCTCTCTCTTTTTTTGTATGTAATTTTTTCCACTGCTTAATGGATGCATTTGATTCTGATTCAATGTACTTCATACTCATTAAACTCCTTTAAAACATAAAATATTTATTTTGATTCATAAAACATCTCCAATACGTACACAATAAAAAAAGAAAAAAATAATAGAGGTGCTTATCTAATGAATCTTGATTTAAGAAAAGCGGTTTTGCATAACGTTACTGGAAATAATAAAGAGCAGCTGCAGGATACAATTGTAGATGCAATCGAAAGCGGAGAAGAAAAAATGCTTCCTGGTCTTGGTGTTCTTTTTGAAGTGATCTGGAAAAATTCAGACGAGCAAAAAAAAGAAGAGATCTTAACAACTTTATCTAATGGTTTAAAATAAAACCCGGTACTCCGGGTTTTATTTGTTAATAACCCGTATTTTGACGTTCATGATTCACAAGATTTTTTTCTAAGTATGCGGCCTCGATTTCCTCATAACTAAACCCAAGTTTCGTTCCAAGCCTCATAAAATCTTCAAAAAATGAAACAAACTCATTTTTAGAAAGCTTGCTGGATCCCGCTTGATACAAAGATAAAAAAACATCCGTTAATTCTATTTTGTCCAATTTTGATTGCA
Organism: Fictibacillus barbaricus; assembly: GCF_031457135.1. Taxonomy (GTDB): domain Bacteria; phylum Bacillota; class Bacilli; order Bacillales; family Fictibacillaceae; genus Fictibacillus; species Fictibacillus barbaricus_A. The sequence goes on from NZ_JAVDWA010000004.1 coordinate 196,786, forward strand.
TTTTAACCTGATCAGGCAGCTGAACATCAGTGATCTCCAAATCAAGCCCTATCGATAAAACGAAATGCAGCCCATCAACATATTCTTCTAATACCGTCTCTTTTGAAGAAGACGATTTTTTGCTCCAATACTTAAAACATCTTGTCTCATTTGCAAGCTCTCCAAGTTCAACGAGAAACGCTAAACGTCTTTTATCATATAATTCTTCATTTTTTAATTGATGTTCTTTAACAATGCGGCTGTTTAGTTCTTTTTGCATTGAAAACAGTCTTTGAATGTTCACTGTTATTCCCCTGCCTTTCATTCCTAAGCTATTATAACGTATTTTAGAAAATTAGGGTGTTGTAACTTCGGTGCTTTTGTAAGTGGTTGATTTCCGCTCCCGGATGCTCGCTTTCCGCGGGGCAGGCGGTGAGCCACATTCGTACGTTTCACTTATATAAGTGTCTCACCTGCCCGCCTGTCCCGCAGGAGTCTCGCACCTTGCACTCCAATCAACTTACCAAAGAAGAAAAAAGAATAATTCGAACCAAAAGCAACAAGCTTTTAGTAAGGGGAGCAAAAATAAAAAAGCATGCCTTAAGCAGACATGCTCTTGGTTTCTGATTTATTTCCTTCCTCGAAAAAATCACTCCATTTGATAATCAGTTCTTTTCTTCTTAATAGATAAAACAGAATGGATAAACCAATTAAGAGCGAGATTGAAGTGATCAGCGAAAGTGAAAGGATGACAGATCCGAAAGAAGAATAAATGACCGCAAGTGGAATATTAGAAATAATGCTTGCTTTCGTATATTCCTTAAAATTTGAAGAGATATCTATTAAACAAAGACTCAACAGATGAAAGTGCATAAAAGGAACCATTTTTAATATCGCAATCTGTCCTACAGAAAAGGGCATTCTTTTACCGATCCATTTCTTTTGAAGTTTTTTTATTTTCCCCATCAGCTTCGGCATACCCTTCATGCCCCAATAAAATAGAACACTAGATAACGTTATACCGATGACAGAATAAAGAGTACCCGCCACCGCTCCGAATAATAGCCCTCCCGTTAAACAGATTAAACCTACCGGCAAAAATAAGAACTGCCTGAAAGCTTGCAGCATAATAAAAACACAAGGGGCGAATATTCCACTAAACTTTAAAACTTCTATGAACATGCTCGTATCTTTTAACACTTTACACCCCCCTTTTAAGTCAGCATATGACAGCAGACGAGCCGTATATGACAATTTAATACCCGAATAAGAACTGCAATTTTATGACATCATAAACATAGATTGATACTTTTCGTGTTTCGGCTTAAGGGAGGATTACATATGAATACGGTTATACTTGCTAGAGCTTTTTTCGGCACATCACTAGGTTTTCATATCATTTTTGCAACTCTCGGTGTAGGGATCCCATTAATGATCGTGATCGCTGAAATTATCCATCAAGTAAAAGGGGATAAAGATTATGCGATTATGGCAAAGCGATGGACGAAAGCATTTGCCGTGTTATTAGGAGTTGCTATACCATCAGGAACCATCGTTGGGGTTCAGTTATCCCTTTTGTGGCCAGGCTTTATGGAGATTGTCGGAAAAGTAATTTCTCTTCCTTTTCAGATTGAAATTTTTGCTTTTTTCCTGGAAGCACTTTTCATGTCCATTTATGTTTATGCAGCAGACAGACTACCGCCTTATTTTAGATTGATCTCTGTATTTTTCGTAGCATTTGGTGCTGTTGCATCAGCTATATTAATCACTGCAGTTAATACTTGGATGAACACACCGGATGGCTTTAAGATCAAACCTGACGGAACGATTTATGATGTCCAGCCATGGGATGCATTCTTTAATCCCAGCTTTTTATCAGCCGCTTTCCATGTAGCCATAACAGCCTATATGACAGGGGCATTTGCAGTCGCTTCGGTAGCCGCTTTTAAACTATTAAAAAAACGTTCCGAAAAAGAAAAAGCCTATCACTTAAAAGGTTTATTCATGTCTTTAATAGTCGCGTTCGTTATGAGCTTCGTTTCAGCTCTTTCGGGACATCATTCAGCTCAAATTCTTCATGAACATTCTCCAGAAAAATTAGCAGCGGCAGAAGGACTTTTTGATACACAGCGATATGCACCCCTTGCAATCGGAGGATACACAGATCCCAAAACAGAAGAAGTGAAATATGGCATCGAAATTCCATGGGCACTCAGCTGGTTGGCTGGAGGAACATTTGATACTGAAGTAAAAGGACTTTATGAATTCCCCCGTGAAACGTGGCCGCCGTTTTATGTTCATACTTTATTTAACCTGATGGTTGGGATTGGAACCTTATTACTCGGACTTGCTGGTGTGGTATTGCTCTACTGGTGGTTCTTAGTGAAAAAAAAGAACAAGACATTTCCAAAGTGGCTATTATGGAGCTTGGTCTTATCTGGGCCATTATCAATGCTCGGAATTGAATTCGGGTGGGTTTTCAGCTGCAGCGGCAGACAGCCATGGACCATATACAGGGTTCAAACGACAGCAGAAGCAGCTACTAAAAATGAAAATCTTGGAATGCTTTTCCTGCTCTTTTTGCTTCTATATGCAGTTTTAAGTGTGCTAACAATTTTAATATTAACGGCTTATTTTAAACGAAATCCGGTATCAAAAGATATGGATAAAGTGTACGGGTAGAGTGGAGGTATGAAGAATGAGTGAAGAGGTAATCGCGATATTAATCATGTGGACCTTTATTTTTGTCTATAGTATTTTTGGTTCTATTGATTTTGGTTCAGGTTTTTGGGCAATGGTATACAACAATCACAAAACAATGGCCGGCAAAATAGCAAATCGATTTCTATCCCCTACATGGGAATTAACAAATACTTTTCTCGTTCTTTTGGTCGTTGCATTCGTCGGTTTTTTTCCGAAAGGTGCTTATACGCTCGGCACGGTTATGCTTGTGCCCGTATCACTGATTCTGTTTTTCTTAGCGATACGAAGTGCATTTATGGTATTCTCCTACTCTGTTCAAGGTTATCGTAGAGCGATGTTCACGATTTCAGGTATTTCAGGGGTTTTAATCCCCTCTTTACTGATTGCTGTTCTGCCGATCTCTCAAGGAGGATTTATCGCAGGAGATCTGTCCAATCAGACATTACTGCTCGGAAAATTATTTTCAAGCCCAACGCTTTACCTGTATGTATTATTTGGTCTAACTTCTGAACTATACTTGTCTTCGCTTTTTTTAGCTGATTATTCACGGGTGTCCAATAATGAAGAAGCGTACAAGCTTTATAGAGGAAATGCTATTTTGCTCGGACCACTAACATTAATTGCTGCCTTGTTTACCCTTATGTTTATACCACCCGAATCAGCATGGCTGATCGATAATCTTAGAGAACAAAAAATATGGTTTATTTTATCCCTAGCAGCTTTTCTGATCGCATACGCTGCCCTTTGGTGGCCAAAACAAAACCGCCCAGGTATTGGACGGCCGCGATTTACTTTGCTATTCACCGTATCACAATACGGCCTTGCTAGTTATGGTTATGGAATGGCACATCTCCCATATATCGTTTATCCCGACTTAACCATTTATCAGGCATTTACTGCAAAAAGCACCTTCTACTCTTTAATGGTTATGTATATAGTCGGTCTTGCCATCCTAACTCCAGGTTTTTATATTTTCTGGAGACTCTTTTTAAAAGACAAACGATATTTACAGCAAGATTAACGCGTATTATGAAAACCAGCCTGCAAAGATTGTTATCACAAGACTCAAAAATGGCAGTCCATATTTAAAAGTCAGATGCTTCGTTTTATGTCTGTACTTTTTCATCGCAAGCCACATTCCTGGTGCCCCGCCTAAGAAGGCAAGTAACCAAAGACGTCCTTCAGGAGTTCGCCATTCTCCTTTTTGTGCAGAGCGTTTATCTTTTTTCATCACAAAATAGGCAGTAATATTTAAAACGATTAAATAAAAGATTAACAACTTATTTCCCTTTTCCTTTCAGAATGAAAAAAGATCATCTCCGTCAAATGAGGAAATGATCTTTTCTTTTCGTAATTTAAGCTTTTAGGCTGTCTTTTGCTTTAGAAGCTAATTCAGCGAAAGCTTTTTCATCTGTAATTGCGATCTCAGAAAGCATTTTACGGTTAATATCGATCCCTGCTAATTTAAGACCGTGCATTAAACGGCTGTAAGAAAGACCGTTTGTACGAGCAGCAGCATTGATACGAGTGATCCAAAGCTTACGGAAATCACGCTTCTTTTGACGACGGTCACGGTAAGCGTACATTAAAGATTTGAATACTTGTTGTTGTGCTACTTTAAATAATTTATGTTTAGAACCGAAATAGCCTTTAGCCAGCTTAAGAACTTTTTTACGACGACGACGTGTTACATAGCCACCTTTTACTCTTGGCATATTAAAAACCTCCTATTTTTAAATCACTTATAAATGATTAGCGTTTTTTGTAAGTTAACAACGTGCGGATACGTTTGTAATCACCGCTGTGGACAAGTTTCGCTTTGCGAAGTTTACGCTTAGCTTTAGTAGACTTGTTAGCGAACAAGTGACTAGTATAAGCGCGCCCACGCTTTAATTTACCTGATCCAGTTTTTCTAAAGCGCTTTGCAGCACCTTTATGAGTTTTCATTTTAGGCATAATGGTTTCCTCCCTGGTAAAAATTATTTTTCGGCTTTAGGTGCTAGGATAAGAAACATGCTTCGTCCTTCCATTTTCGGTGAAGTTTCCACCGTAGAAAGATCTTCACATTCTTTCGCTAATTTCTCCAATACCGTTTTTCCGATTTGAGAATGAGTAATTGCACGTCCACGGAAACGAATACTTGCCTTTACTTTGTCGCCTTTTTCAAGGAACTTGCGGGCATTTCTAAGCTTTGTATTAAAATCGTTTTCCTCGATTGTTGGACTAAGACGAATTTCTTTCGTCGTAATAACCTTTTGGTTTTTTCGTGCTTCACGATCTTTACGTTGCTGCTCGTATTTAAACTTGCCATAATCCATAATTTTGCATACTGGCGGTTTAGCGGCAGGAGCAACGAGAACAAGATCAAGGTTTGCATTTGTCGCAAGGTCTAAAGCTTCCTGTCTTGATTTAATGCCTAGCTGGCTTCCATCTGGACCGATTAAGCGAACCTCACGAGCTCGAATGCCATCATTGACAGACACGTCCTTACTAATAGTAAGTCACCTCCGAATTTTTTCAGTGAGTGTTAAAACACTGCACATGTTATTTCTGCAAATAAAAAAAGCGTCGGCGCATATATCACCCACACACAAATCGGCTATGTACTACTGACATGCCAGAATTCATCCTACCTATCAACAATCCCATGATGGACGTCAAAATTAGGTGAGAAGCGGGTGCTTCTGCTTGTTTGATGCTTATGCTTATTTTATTAACCTAACATACTATAACATATTGGTGTGAATTGTGTCAATTAACGAAATAAATAACAACGAGATTAATTTTACTTCGTTTCTCGAGTTATTGCAAGAGTTTTTTTAGGAATATCTTTTAAAAGGCAGTTTTCACAATCCTTGTTGTTTTTGAGTGCAGTTGATCTCCGTTTCAGGATCCTCACTTTCCGCGGGGCGTGCGGTGAGCCCCCTCATCGCACTGCAACATTGAATGGTCTCACCTGTCTAGCTACAGCGGCTAGCCCCTCGAGGATAAAAATTAAATGGTCTCGAAGGTAAAAAGCACCTTCCTTTTTGTCAGATAACGTCTCATTTTGTCAGCTCGGGACTTTATGTAAAAAACTCGGTGGAATATTAGAAAAACTTGTTGAATTATCCTTTAAACTCGGTGGATTATTTCGTTTAATTTTTCAATATACGGATAAGTACAGAAAAAAGACCCAAAAATCGCAGCAAAATGCAATTTTTAGGTCGGATTTTTTAAAATTTATCTTTTTTCGTTTATTTTAGCTAAAATCATATCTCTGAAATCTTCATAAGAAACAGTTTCTGATTTTTGTTCGCCATACTTTCGAACGTTAACAGCATGGTCTTCGATCTCTTTGTCACCAAGAACAAGCATGTAAGGAATCTTTTTCATTTGGGCTTCTCTGATCTTATAGCCCATTTTCTCGTTTCTTGTATCAATGTCCACTCTAACCGCATATTTCTTTAGATCTTCTTGAAGTTTATAAGCATACTCATTATGAACATCAGAAACTGGAATCAGCTTAACTTGTACCGGTGCTAACCATGTTGGGAAAGCTCCTGCAAAATGTTCAACAAGAATTCCTAAGAAACGGTCGATTGAGCCATAGATTGCACGGTGGATAACAACAGGACGTACTTTTTGGTTATTTTCATCCACATATGTTAAATCGAACTTCTCCGGCATTTGGAAATCCAGCTGGATTGTCGCACATTGGTGGCTTCTCTTAAGAGCATCTTTAATGTGGAAATCGATCTTCGGACCATAGAATGCTCCATCGCCTTCGTTTAAGTGGTAATCCATACCTAAATCTTCTAGCACGTTTTTCAATGCGCCTTCCGCTTGTTCCCAAAGGCGATCATCACCCATAGAATCTTCAGGACGAGTAGATAGTTCTACTGAATACTCAAAACCGAAAGTACTGTAGATCTTATCTACAAGTTTAAATACGTTTTTAATTTCACTTTCGATCTGCTGAGGAGTCACAAAAATGTGAGCATCATCTTGGCAGAAAGTACGTACACGAATCATACCATTTAGTGCACCGCTGTATTCGTGACGGTGAACTTGGCCAAACTCAGCCATTCGAACAGGGAGATCTCTGTATGAGTGAAGCTTGTTTTTAAAGATCAGCATGTGACCCGGACAGTTCATCGGCTTCATCGCAAACTTTGTATCGTCTACTTCTGAGAAATACATGTTTTCATGGTAGTGATCCCAGTGCCCAGATTGTTCCCAAAGACGCTGGTTCATCATGAACGGTGTGCGGACTTCATCATAATCTACTTGACGCTGAAGCTCACGAGAGAAATTCTCAAGCTCTGTTCTAATAATTTGGCCATTTGGAAGATAGAACGGCATACCAGGCGCTTCTTCTGAGAACATGAATAGCTCTAATTCTTTTCCAAGTTTACGGTGATCACGCTTTTGAGCTTCCTCAATAAAGTGCAAGTATTCGTCTAATTCTTTTTGATTTAAGAAAGCTGCTCCATAAATACGCTGAAGCATTTGGTTGTCGCTGTTACCGCGCCAGTAAGCACCTGAAATGCTCATAAGCTTATAGGCTTTGATTTTTCCTGTAGAAGGAACATGCGGCCCGCGGCATAGGTCAAAAAATTCACCTTGCTCATAAATCGTAATCTTTTCCCCTTCAGGAAGATCGCGGATCAATTCTAGCTTTAAATGATCGTTAAGTTCTTCATAGATAGATAATGCTTCTTCACGTGTTACTTCTTTACGTACGATTGGAAGGTTTTCATTTACGATCTTTTTCATTTCTTTTTCAATAGAAGGAAGATCTTCTGGAGTCAGGACATGTGACATATCCACATCATAGTAAAATCCATTATCGATAACAGGACCGATTCCTAATTTCACATCCGGGTATAGGCGTTTTAATGCTTGTGCCAGCAAATGTGCATTTGAGTGACGTGTCATTTCCAGACCGTCTTTTGAATCTTGCATTACGATCTCAATTGAGGCATCTTCTTCAATTGGACGTGAAAAATCAAATAATTGGCCGTTCACTTTTCCTGCAACTGCTTTTTTCTTTAAACTGGGGCTAATGCTTTCTGCAACTTGTTCAGAAGTTACCCCTTTCGGAAATTCCTTAACTGAACCGTCAGGGAATGAAATCGAAATTGACATTAAAAACATCTCCTTTTAATAAAAAATGAAAACAAAAAACACCCGTCCCTAAAGAAGGGACGAGTGATAATCTCGTGGTTCCACCCTTGTTCCGCAATTATGTAAAAAAATGCGGCACTCGGACAGTATAACGGACTGCTGCCGTCAGCGATTACTGTATGTTTCACCGCTGAAGTTCCAAGGTGGTAAAGCAAATTTCCGTGTTAGGAAGCTTTCAGCCAAGACTTCCCTCTCTATAAACCGTAAAATTTTGCTTCTTGTCCTTATCAATACTGATCAATTGATAAAATTATAACCATATTATATGCAGTTCTATTTTAAAAAGCAAGAGCGTGAGATGAATATTACTGCTTTTTATGAAATATTTTCTTGTTCCGGTAAGACATCTTTTCAATTGACGAAATAGTGATGGTTTCTTGAAAAATATTTTTAACGGTGTGAAGGAGCGGATGATCAAGATCGTACGAGTAAATATGAGCAGAAGCAGGTGCTAAACCAATGAGCGGACCTAACAAGCGAGCATCTAAGCTTGTGACTTTCGATAATTTAACGGCTTGTTCATGTAACCTCTCCAGTTCGTTACCGGATAAAGGATTTTGATTTTCATCAAGAATAACAACCTTTTCTTTATCAAAAATAATCACGATATTCCGTTTGGAAAATGACTTCTGTTTCGTTACACATGACCTCAATTGCTCTACAAACATTTGATACTCCAATTCTAATTTATACTCGTCTATTGCACATTCAACAAGTTTCAAAAGGATGGCTAAATACTCCTTTAAACGAAACTTTAAAAACGATTCAAACTCTAAATACGGAAGCGATGACTGAAAAAGCGACTGCCACTGCTTCCGGATCAAGCCATTTAAACTTGGAAGATTTTTAGTCTCGGGGATTCCTTCAATTTCACCTGAAATAATACTTTTCGTTATTGAGAAGATTTCCTTTTGTTCTGATGAATCTGTATAAAAAAATAAGTGCTCTATCATATCCTTTAAACAAATATCCTCTACCTTATTTCTTGTGAATTCTGTTAACACATCCAAAATAATGTCTTGGTCTTTCTCTATGTGCAACTCTATAATTTTAGATGAAGTTTCAGATAATTTGGCAAAGGAAGGGGTTATTTTATATTTTACTGCTGCTCTTATCATATTTTTAAGAACGGTGGTTCCGTCGGATGGGTGTAAAAAAGCAATCGCGATCAAACAAGTCCCTCCCATATAAAATTCTCAATAATACACTATATGGGACCAGGTCTTAAAACATGTTAGAAAAAGTATTAATTTAGAGATTTAGGAATGAGCCATACTTGCAGACCTGCGGCGAGTTAGTGCGGCAGAAAGGTTAAGGAATTGTAGATTAGAAGAAAGAAGCTTTTTTACACGTGATTCTGGCATAAATGAAAATGCTGAAAAGAAATCGCAATTAATCAATCATATAGAAAAAAACAGCCCGGATAATCCGAGCTGTCAACTGCTTAATCATAAACAAATTTCCGTTCGATTTTTGAAAGTATAAAAGCCATTCCAAGAGTAAGGATGAGATACATTAATGCAGCAGTCATATATGGTTCCCACGGGCGGTAATATTCACCCATCATCGCTCTTGCATAATACATCAGCTCTGGTGTAGCAATAATCGAAACGAGTGACGAATCTTTGATTAATACGATAAATTCATTCCCTAGAGGCGGGATCATTCTTCTGGATGCCTGAGGAAGAATAACGTGTTTCATAGCTTGTACATGATTCATTCCTAATGACTTGGCCGCCTCCATCTGACCTTTATCAATGGATTGTATTCCTGCTCGAAATATTTCCGCTATATATGCGGCGGCATTAAGCGATAAGGCGAGAACACTTGATACAAAAACATTAGGCGGTTTCATAATAAGCGGCATAAAAGCTGAATGAATCAATAAAATTTGAACAAGAAGCGGGGTTCCTCGAAAGAAACTGATATACCACAAACAGGGCAAGCTGATTAGACGCTTTTTCGTCATTTTGCCTAATCCGATAAATAACCCTAGAATGGTCCCAAATAAAATACTTAAAAGTGACAGCTGTATAGTGGTTACTGTTCCTTTTAGAAACAGCGGCATGTACTCTCTAATGATTTGTAATGAATAGTCCATGTAGTCCTCCAGCTAGAATTATTGTTTTAATGCGTCTACATTCGGTTCTTCACCAAACCACTTTTTATAAATCTCAGCATATTTTCCACTGTCGATCACTTTTTTCATCGCTTTGTTGATTTCATCCTGGTGGTCGCCATCTTTAGGAAAAATAATACCGTAAAATTCACTATCAAAATTTTCTTTATCACTGATCGTAACTAACTTTTTATCTGGATTGTTTTTTTCATATTCCTTTAATACACCATTATCAGCAACAACTGCTTCAACTTCTCCATTTAATAAAGCTTGTATGGCTAGAACATTGCTATCAAACTTTTTAATATTTTCATTTTTACCGAACATTTTCTCAAGTGCTTCCTGTCCTGTTGTACCATTTTGAACACTTACTTTTTTACCTTCTAAATCTTTTGCACTTTTTATTGGCGAACCTTCTTTCGTTAAAATCATGTTGATTGATTCAAAATATGGAGAAGAGAAATCATACGTTTTCTTTCTTTTGTCATTGATCGTTATCGCAGAGATACCTGCATCCACCTCTTCATTTTGAAGAGCAATGAATAAAGGGTCCCAGCCAGTGTTCTTTAATTTGTAATCTAAATCTGCTTCTTTCATGACGGCATCTAGAACATCCACATCAAAGCCGACAATTTTGTCTCCATTTAAAGACTCAAAAGGGGCATATGCGGCATCCGTTCCTATTGTTAATTTTTTGTCATCTGAACCAGTACTTCCACAAGCTGCAAGCAGAGCTGCAGATAGGCCAATGATTCCTACTTTAATGGTTTGCTTCAAATTCATTCCATAAATCCCCCTTTATGCTAAATATTCTTTTATTATACACAATATTTTTAATTTAAGGAAAATTCAATTTATTTTTTTGTCAAAACAAGTCTGATTTCGTAATCTTTGTTGCCATGAGTATTGTTTTCAAGTGCTCCTTTTCCACGTGGATGTACAGTCAATTACCGCGGCGCTAAGCAAATGCAATAAAAAAAAGAGCCTTATATCAAGACCCTTTTTCACACCCCTGTTAAATTCTGCAAATTTCGATTGGACAATCTTCACAGCTGCATGCTTCTTTCAGTTTATTAAGCTTTATTATTTTTAATTTACCTTCACTTTCTAATGAAACGACACCGTCTTTTTTTAGGGTACTCAGCATTCTATTTACCGTTTCTCGAGTTGTTCCAATTAATTCTGCCAAATCATTATTCGTGAACGTTTGGGAGATTACGATTCCAGTAGGAGTCATGATTCCATACGAATTAGCCAGCCTGATTAAAGTGGAACAAAGCGCACCTTTTTTCCCGTATAACATCAAATCTCTAAATTTAGATCGTGTAATCGCATGCATATTACTCATCCATCTCATGAATTCAACTGCAACATCTCCATGCTGCCAAATGATTGTTTCAAGATCCTGCTGCTGAATAATTCCTATTTCACAATGTGCTGTAGCCTTTGCACTATAATTGTACCGGGAATCAGCTGTGATCCCTAACTCTCCGATTAAGTCACCTTCTTGAAAAATATATAAAACTAACTCTTTTCCGTCCTCGGCAAGTTTAGTAATTTTTATCTGTCCTTTTTTCATATAATACAATTGGTCGGCTCTATCTGAATCAAGAAATAAATATTGATCTTTTTCTATTACCCTTGGATACATGATACTTTCTAAATATTGAAAGGATTGTTTAGAAAAAATATCAGTATTTTGGTAGGAACAGAAATTTTGTTGCTGAACGCAGGCACTCATCTTACTACCTCCCCGCTTCTATTGTTTCCATTATAATCCACAAACTCTAAATTCGTTGTGATTTAAATCACACTATTTATGAACAATGTGTGATTTTTGATACATCTTTTCAATCCCCTTTCGTTTATTCTACAATTGGAAAGGAGGATTTAAACGAATGACTGCTGCTGTAATATTAACGATTCCCATTCAAGATGCTCAGATTCATATGTTCAACAAAACGAAAATAATAGAATTAATTTCTGAAATCAAGCCCTTTTTTAGTGAAATTATAGTAATTAGTGACCATCCTTCCAGCTATCTCCCTTATGTAAAAGACAGGGCACGTATTCTTACTCCGTATCAAAAAAGAAATGGCTTATTATCATCACTTTATACTGCTTTATCTTTAACAAAATCAGAAGACGTGTGGATCCTTCATGAAGCAATGAAATTTCCGGGGATACACTTATTCTCGGAATTAAAAGCGCTGAAAGATAAAAAAAACTCTCCGGCCGTTATCTTTGATGAGAAATATAAAAATAGTTTTTTATATAGTATGTTTGATAAACGTGTATTAAAGCATTTAAATAATATAGTAGCAAATAGCAAAACTCATGTTGATCTGTTTCTCAATCAAATTAACTATACACAGGCTGCCATTTCTGATCACCTCTAAAAAAAGCTGGTTCCAATGCGCTCATGATGCATTGGAGCCAGCTTATATTTTTTATTTACCAATACTTAAACCCTCGAGATCCTGGCGGAGCGTGTTCAATCATGTGCCAGAATGGAATCGTGTACGCAAACAATATGAGAACCGCACATATCCCTACCCAAACCTTCCAATTTTCTAATAAAGCTGGGGTCTTTGCAGCTCCCTCCTCCACTTCTCCTACTGGAAATTCCATTACACCTTTAGGAGCTTTGAAAGCCAAATAACCAATAATGTAAATCAAAAGCAATATGGCAGCAAAGAGGATGGTTCCCCCAATTGCCATTGAAACTTGATAAGGAATCCAATCCGTCGCAATTGGACTGTCATTATATGTTGTATATGCCGTTCTTCGCGGGGCTCCGAACAAACCAACTAGATGCATCGCACCTGACATAAAGAACATGCCTGCCGCCCACATGATTGTTTGAATGATGCCTAATCGATTCATTAACGGCGTCAGCGTTCGCCCTGTCAAGTAAGGAACAAGCCAATAGCTGATTCCAAAAAAGGTTAAAGCGACAGTAGACGCTACCGTTAAATGAAAATGCCCTGTAACCCACAATGTATTGTGTATAACCTGATTCAATTGGTGACTTGCGTTAATGATTCCCCCCGCACCTGCAGGAATAAAGATGAGCATCCCAACCATTGGTGCAAAAAAACGCACGTCATTCCATGGTAAAACTTTAAACCAGCCAAAAATTCCTTTTGCTCCTTTTTTTCTGCCAGCTGTTTCAAAACAAGCAAACATGGAAAAAGCAGTCATCAATGAAGGTACAATAACCATAAACGTCAATACCACTTGGAGGAACTTCCAATTGTGAGAGATACCCGGTTCTAACAGCTGGTGATGAAAACCGACCGGTATACTGAACAAAAGAAATAAAACAAATGCAAGCCGTGCTAATGCATCACTGAAAATTTTCCCGCCGATAATTTTAGGGATAACAACATACCAGCACATATAGGCCGGCAGCAGCCAAAAATAAACGAGCGGATGGCCAAAATACCAAAAAAGTGTTCGGCTTATCAAAATATCAATCTTATCAACCCAGCCTATTGACCAAGGAATGAACTGCAAGATTACAGTTGCAGCAACCCCAAGTGTAGCGATAAACCATAAAGCCATGGTCATTACAGCCATATAACTAAAAAGAGGAGAAAGGTTGCTTTTTGTTCTGCGTTTCCAAATATAATATTGGTTCCACATAGAAAATGCGCAAAGCCAACTTCCGACTATAACATGGACAAGTGCAACATAAAACCAAGGTGAAGCTTGTAATGGAGCGTAAAATGTATATAACACCGTAGCTTTATTTAAGAGAATAAAAACAGTGGCGAGACCCGTTCCAAACGTCATCATTACAAAACCTAACCAGCCTGATCTTCGGGGAACGTCATATAATTTTCCCATAGTCCTACTGATCCCCGCATATAAAAAACCGATAATAAAAAAAGTAGTAAAGATAAGTGCCAATAAAACGCCATGAGCTGTTAATAATTGATAATAGCCAATAGACAGCGGAAGTGTAATGACACCTCCTCTAACGAGAGATTGCAAGAGACCTGCTATCGCCCCTATAAAAAGCGCGATAAAACTAACTGTCAAAAATGCTAAACTTAATTGTGCATCTTTCTTGTTGATCATAATGTCACCTCCAATGTGACAGCCATCAACTGGTGTCCTGCTCCACAATACTCATTGCACAAAATTAAATACTTGCCGGGCTTATCGAAGGTATGTGTAATTTCACTGACATAGCCAGGTGTGATCATCATATTTACATTTGTTGATGGAATCTCAAACCCATGAACAACATCAGTACTAGTCACTTTAAAATGTACTGTGGATCCTAATGGAACTTTCATTTTTGAAGGGGTATAAGTAAAAGCTTGTGCCAGCATCACAGCTTCATATTCTTTGTCTCCGATTTTGTTCAAGCCGGGCTTGTCAAAAGGAGCAGTGACAGCAGCTTTTTCAGGGTCGATTGTCTCCATATGACTTGGAGGCTGATTCCCCATCGCAAAAGCAGATACGCCAACAATTAATAAAAAGATCGTCAAACATACAGCTCCCGACCACAGCCAAATCTTTTCGTATTTATGAATATGCATATCCCTAACCTCCTAACGTGATAGATACAGCAAATATACAGCTGCCCAAGATAAAACAATAAACAGACCTACTCCGAAAACGGCGTACAAAGTTCCCATTAACTCTTTTTCCTTTTTTACTGGTGCTACAGGCTTCTTGGACTTTTCCAGCTGCGGCATCTTCACTCCCCCTTTACGTTTCACACTTACAGAATAATCGCAATAAAAAAATACCGCAGTGACAAATGTCATACGGTATAAATAAAAGGCAGATTTCTAAAAGATTGTTGCATTTATCTTATTTTATTGTCTTCAGTGACAGTTGATTAAAGTGCAAGGTGCGAGACTCCTGCGGGACAGGCGGGCAGTCCGAAAAGCGGAAGCGGTTTGGTCAGCCCCGACAAGCAAAAGAGAAATGGGCTAAGAAGGCGCTTTTTGCCTTCGGGACCATTAAAATTTTGACCTCGAGGGGCTAAGCACTGCAGCCAGACAGGTGAGACACTTATACGTGAAACGTACGAATGTGGCTCACCGTCTGCCCCGCGGAAAGCGAGCAGCCTGGAACGGAAATCACCTACTTTCAAAAGCAACAATGATTGCGAAAAGTTCCAAATAAAAAAAGCACCTGCAGCACTTATCGTGCAGTCAGGTGCTTAGATTTAGTTTTGCATGACAAAGTCTTTTTCTGCTTGTTCTTCGTCATGGAAGACGCGAAGTGTTTCATATTTCGTATTTCGCTGTGCAGGGATCTTGCCAGCTTCACGAATTAAACGCAAAGTTAAGTTCGTGTTTACTTTATGTGTTGTACCTGCTGCCGACACAACATTTTCTTCCATCATTGTGCTTCCAAAATCATTACATCCATAATGGAGCGATTTTTTTCCGACTTCAGGTCCCATTGTAACCCATGAAGATTGGAAGTTTGGAATGTTATCTAAGAAGATACGAGAGATCGCAACATTTTTTAAATATTCTCGAGGCGTTGTTTTTTCAGCTTTCATATTTGTATTGTCTGGTTGGAATGTCCATGAAATAAAAGCTAAGAAACAATTTGTCTCATCTTGTGCATCACGTACGCGCTTTAGATGCATGGCTCGTTCTTCAAACGTTTCACCAAATCCGATAACCATCGTAGCGGTTGAATGGAGACCAACCTTTTTGGCAGTTTTCATACATTCAATCCACTCAGTCCATGAACCTTTAAGACGACTGATTTTCTTTCTAGTACGGTCATCTAAAATCTCCGCTCCGCCTCCTGGCAATGAATCAAGACCAGCAGATTTTAACTCACGAAGAACTTCTTCAAGAGATAATCCTGAAACTTCAACCATTTTCCAAATTTCTGCAGGTGAAAAAGAATGCATCGTAATAGAAAAACGCTTCTTAATCTCACGCAGTAAATCTGTATAATAACTAAAAGGCAGATTCGGGTTCGTTCCGCCTTGCATTAATATTTCAGTTCCGCCAACATCAATCGTTTCTTGGATCTTTTGGAAAATAACATCGTCATCTAAGACATATCCTTCATCACTGCCTGGTGCTCTGTAGAAGGCACAAAATCTGCAATATGTATCGCAAAAGTTCGTATAGTTTACATTACGGCCAATTACAAAAGTAGTGATAGGTTCAGGATGCCACTTCTTCATAATCTGATCGGCTACTTCCCCCATACGTTCTACTTCATCACTTTCATAAAGTTTAACGGCATCTTCTACCGATAAACGTTCTCCGTCTAATGCTTTTTGTAAAATAGATTCAATACTCATCGGTAACCTCCGAATCCTAATTCTTATAGACCTATCCTATCATATTTTTCATTTATAGACAGCTTTCAAGGTTAGTAATTAGAAAAAACGCACAAAAAAAACCCTCCTGTCACAAATGAGACAGGAGATCTATTAAAAATCTTCTCTGAAATTTTTACTGCCGCCCATAAACACAGCATGACTTGAATGCTTGATTCGTTCCATAATACGTAATGCTTTCACTTCATCCAATCCGCCTTTTTGCGAGAAAGATAAATGCTGCTGCAGCATGTCATAATCACAATTGGATGTATAAAGGGTTGGAAGCCTCTCCATCATCCTATATTGGAGGATTACGCCTAAAATTTCGTCACGCACCCAATTTGTCATGTTTTCTGCACCGATATCATCCAGCATGAGAACAGGTACTGTTTTTAACAATTTCATTTTCGAATCAAAGCTTCCATCTGATAAGGATTGCTTCATTTCTCTTAAAAACTCAGGCGTGTGAATCATAAGTGAGTGGATGCCTTTTTCGGCTAGGCCGTTCGCAATTGCGCCCAGCAGATATGTTTTACCAACACCGAACTTTCCGTAAAAATAAATTCCTTTACTCTTTTGTCCAGCACCTGCTGTTTGAACAAATTCATAGGCTTTCTGAATGGCGATACTCCGCGCTTCATCCATATTAGGGTTGTAAAGCCGCTCAAACCTCGCATCGAGAATTTCTTTAGGAATAAAGTAACTCTTTATTAAGGATGACATCGATTTTTTTTGATCATCTATCATTTTCAGTTCGCAGGGCTTGTACCGAAGTTCAACAGTCTGACGGACTTTTGTCAGCTCAGACCGATACCCTTTCATTAAATTAGGGCAGTTTTCCAGGCCAGGACAATTACTGCAAGCCAGCTGTTCATTTCTATACGTGTAAAAGTTCGATAATAGCTTTTCCGCTTGCACATCAGAAATATCAGGGTTCTCTCTTAAAAAACGCATCACGTTTGGATCTGTAAGGACTTGCTGCTTCATAAGTTCATATTTTTCTTGAAACTTATTAAATCCCGGCATATTCTTGACAGACTCTTTAATTGATTCCATGTTTATCCCCCCTTACTTCGATTTGTTCGCTAAACTTTCAAGCCATTTGCGATTTTCTTCTTCATCATAATACAAAGTGTCAGATTCTGTGTTATTTTTAGAAACGCTATTTTCAGATGAATCTTGTTTCAGCCAATCCGGAAGTTGAACACTCGGCTTTTGCTGTTTTCCATTGTAATAGCCAGTTGTTTTAGTTTTCTTGTCTTGCCAATCTTTATATTTTCTTTTCTCCTCACGAGCCAAAGCCATTGCTTCTGGCACCGTTTGAATTCTTTTTCGTGCCCAATGCGAAGAAATGCGTTCTATTAGTCCTTTTGCAAGTTTCATATCATTTCCTGATAAAACATAATCCAAGAGAACATTCGTTACACCCGGTGTTAAGTTTTGATCCAGCATACAATAAGCGACCAGCTTTAAATCGACTTCTGCAGGTGTTGTACCACTATAGTCTTCCAATAGACGATACGGCGAAACTTCCTCAAAATACTTAATCAGTTCTTCTTCTTTTGTTTTCGGTTCCATACCTTGCATCGCCTTAAGAGGAATTGGCTGTGTTCTAAGAGCTAACACCGGCAGCCCTTCTTCATGTTCAAAACGGTACCACTTCTGAACCTCACGCCTGAGATTTTCAACACTGATCTCTCCAGTTGAATAATAAACATTTTGAATCTGCCTGCTCATATCAATGGGCTCAAGCTGATAAATATAGGCTAGCTTATAGATTGCTTCCTTAAGCTGAGAGTTTAATACTTCTTTTGGGACAATAAAAGTAGAGATTTGGTTAACCATTGCTTCAAAATCAAACGTGTCTTCTATTAGAGAAAGCTTGCCTCTCGTTCCCTTTCCGAAAAGTGTCCGGTCTCTTGTCTCTGCATTCTCTGTAATTTCGGAAAAATTTTTAGATGCCATCTCTGAAGGATGCAGTGAAGTAAACACCTCACTAAATGATGCTGTGACATCTGTATAACTAGATGAATCTGTAAAAGGCACCTGGAATGAATCCCTTACTTCTATAAATCTGTTCTGACCGAGACGGTTATATAAATAGATACTTAAAAACCCATCCGTAAAAAATTCTTTTGGCGATAACGGCATCTGCAATTCGTACAAATATTCCCTTGTCTGTTCATTATCTTGTGTGAATGTTTTTAATAAACCGATCGCTTCCAGCTTTTTTCTTCCAGATAAAATATCCTTTAAAGAAAATTGAGTAATGTTCATTAGATGCTGATGTTTCTTTTTTTGTTGATTCATAGTTGCTTCACACCATAGAGTCATATACAGACTATAAGCAAAAGCACCTACTAACGGCTGATATAACATCGTCAGTACTTTTTGATCGATTTCATGCAAAAAGCCTTTACTTTGGACGGAATACGCATCAACGGGCACCACTTCTTGAAAATGTACCGTCATCGTTTTCACCCTTTATTATCTATAATTTGTTTAATTGGAACAAAAAGAGCGCTATAGACGTACACCAGACGCTTTAACGCTCATCTTTTTTGATCAGTTCTTTTAATTCCTGAATAAAAACGTTAATATCCTTAAATTGACGGTAAACAGACGCAAACCGAACATAGGCCACCTCATCTGTTTGTGACAGATGTTCCATGACTTGTTCACCAACAGCAGTACTCGAAATTTCGGATGTTCCACTGTTTCTCAATTCTTTCTCTATATTATCTACTATGTTTTCAAGAGTCTCTAATGGGACGGGTCTTTTTTCACAAGCTTTAATAAGACCTCTTAGAATTTTTTCACGGCTGAATTCTTCTCGTTCACCGTGTTTTTTAACAATGATAAGCGGTGTTTGTTCTACCGTTTCAAAAGTTGTAAATCGATAATTGCATAATTCGCATTCACGTCTGCGACGAATAGACCGTCCACTATGTACCGGTCTAGAATCAAGCACTTTTGTTCCATTGTGCTGGCAAGAAGGACACCTCATTGTAATCATCCCCAAAAAGTTTTCTGTACTAGTTCTATCTTAAAGAAAAGAAAAGAGTGTGACAAGCTATTCCTATAATTTTTCCGCCATAGATGTACCCGAAAATGGAAGCTGATTTTTTATTTCATTATAAATTTTAATAATAAGGCGTTTATTTTTGCCGAAGTTAAAAGCCGATTCAGTTGATGCGGTAATATCTACCGCCGTTCTGTTTGGCTGAACAGTGATCACGCTCATGACAACAAAAGCATTCTTTGGCTCCTGGGCTTCGAATGTTACTTCTCCTCGATCTTCGGAGAAACCAAGTTCACGAAAATTACTATCATTCTCAATAATCTTTTTTATCTCACGAAGAACTTCCTTCTTATTAGCTTTAAAATAATGGGTTCTTAATGATTCATCAACATGCGTTTCACTCGTTTCGGCATGGCTGTCCAATAGATTTTGAAGTTTTTTAAACATACAACACCTCCAAAACATGATAATTTATATCGTATTATTCCGTATTCTTATTAAAAGACTGTTTTTTGAAATCTTTGGTGTTTTTGGAAGTAGCTGATTTACATTCCAGGATACTCGCTTTCCGGGGGGCGTGCGGTGAGCCACATTGGTGCTTTGCACCTGCTGTGTCTCACCTGTCACGCTCATCCCCAAGGAGTCTCGCACCTTTCACTCCAATCAACTTATCAATGAAGTCGCTTTAAAAAAATGAACAAAAACAGTAATCTTTTAGAAAACAGATTTATAAAGAGCAAAAAATAAAAAAGAGGTGTGATTAGCCCACACCTCGTTTACATTCTGTTTTTAATTATTGTGCTGTAACTTTGGATTTGGCTACGGAAATTGGACCCATTCCACGAGGAACTTCCAAATTTTCACGTTTTTTAGCGCCTAATGCTTCTGAAATATAATCAGCAGCTACGTTAGGATCGATTCGATCTCCACACGTATAAACATCAATACTTGCATAACCATGCTCAGGAAAGCTGTGAATTGTTAGATGAGATTCAGAAATAATAACAACACCACTCACACCATGTGGAGCAAATTTATGAAATGCAACCTCACGAATTTCTGCACCAGCTTTCAATGCAGCATCTACGAAAGTCTCTTCAATAAATTTCATGTCGTTTAATTTTTCAGAATCACAACCCCATAACTCAGCAATTACGTGTCTTCCCATTGTATCCATTAGCATAGTCCCCCTTTAAAAATAATCATGCCTTCAAGCATGCGGTATCGAACATCTACCACGGGGGCAAGTTAGTCCAAAGAGGTCCTAACCCTTTAAGTAGCATTCAATGCCTTTAATTGCTTTAATTGAAGTTCACGAAAAATAGTATACTTCTTTTAAATTCGATTTGCAATAACTATGGGCAAAATTTTTAAATTCATTTTTTTAGCATGCTAAAAAAGAACGGCTAATAAGAAAAAGCCGGTAAATTTCCCCGGCTAATGTCTTATTTTAATATCATTTTTATTTAGGAAACAGATACGTTCTTCTCTACGGAGACTGAACTCTCAAGCGCGATTGCTACATGTTTTGCAAGATCCACAACCCGGCAGGAATAGCCCCATTCATTATCATACCAAGCAAGCACTTTTACTTTATTCCCATCCATCACCATTGTAGAAAGTCCATCAACAATGGATGAGTTTTCATTTCCATTATAGTCAATTGAAACTAATGGGAGGTCACTGTAGCCTAAAACACCTCTCATAGAACCTTCTGATGCGGATTTCATCGCATGATTCACTTGATCTCTTGAAACCGGAGTTTTTAATTCAACAACAACATCCACTAAAGATACATTCGGTGTAGGTACTCTTAGTGCCATACCATTTAATTTTCCTTCAAGATGAGGAAGTACTTTTGCGATTGCCTTCGCTGCACCTGTAGATGTAGGAATAATGGATTGTCCGCAAGCACGTGCACGGCGAAGATCTTTGTGCGGATTGTCTATATTCTTCTGGTCGTTTGTATAGGCATGAACCGTTGTCATCATTCCAGAATGCACGCCAAACTGATCATCGAGTACTTTAATTACCGGTGCTAAGCAGTTTGTCGTACATGATGCATTCGAAATGATATGATGCTCAGCCGGAATGTAATCGCTGTCATTTACACCCATAACAATTGTAATATCCTCGTTTTTACCTGGAGCAGTGATGATTACCTTTTTTGCTCCTGCTTCAATGTGCAGTCCCGCCGTTTCCTGGGAAACGAATTTTCCGGTTGCCTCAATAACAATATCAATTTCTAAAGCAGCCCAAGGCAGTTCACGCGGATCACGAGAATTAACTAAAATGATTTTTTTTCCGTTTATAAAAAGGGCATCCTCTGCAGCTACTACGTCTCCAGGAAAAGTGCCATGAATAGAATCATATTTAATCATGTGAGCAAGAGTTTCTGATGGGTAGCTGGCATTAACAGCTACAACCTCAAATTCATCATTCTCCATCATTTTGCGGAAGACCATTCTTCCTATTCTCCCCAAGCCATTAATTGCAATTTTTGCTTTCATGTAGCTGCTCCTTCCAATGTGTTATACTTTATATCGTCTCTTTCTGTAAATAGTATATCATAATGCCCCCTTAAAAGAACATACTTTTATTAAAAATAGGCAAAAAAGAGGCTTGTCTACTTTTTAAACAAAAAACAGGTCCTGCTATACACAGAACCTGCAACCTAAAGTCTTTTTATTTGATTGATAAGTTTTTCTTCTAATTCAATTTTCGTACCATTATTCGAAATAACAACATCCGCTAACGCCTTTTTATCATCAATCGGCATTTGTGAATGTATCCTGGACAATGCTTGTTCTTCCGTATATCCATTCCGTTCCATGAGCCTTTTAAGCTGGATTTCCGGTGAAGCATAAATCAACCATGTTTCCTCTACCATATGAGTAAGCTTACTTTCAAACAAAAGTGGAATATCCATGATCACTATCTTACTGCCCGTATTCAGATGATGTTCTGCCTGATTTTTCATTTCTTCTCGAACTGCTGGGTGAACAATTTCGTTTAATCTTAGTCTCTTTTCAGCATTGTTAAAGATAATTTCACCTAATTTTGTTCGGTTTAAAGTGTTATCCTCTTGTAATATTTTTTCTCCAAAAAAAGCCACTATTTTTTGATAAGCTTCTTTTCCAGGCATGACAACTTCTCTTGCAATAAGATCAGCATCTATGATTGGAATCCCTTGTTCGCTCAAAATGTGGCTAGCTGTACTTTTTCCAGTAGCAATACCGCCAGTTAATCCGATAATCAATGAATGATTTACCTCCTGTTAGATTTTTAATAAGCCCATCACAATCAATAATATCCCAGGCAGAATAGTTATACGTTTTACCCATGAGCCTTTATGGTAGAAAAATAAACCTAAAGCCATGCCTCCCCATAAAAATAAAGCACTCATAATCGCGATTGTTATTGCAGTCAATGAAGGCGATAAATCAATAAGCGCTGCACCAATTCCAGCTCCAAAAGCATCAAGTGATAAAGCGATGCCAAGCAGGACCGCTTCCCAGCCCGTGATCGATCCTGATTTATCGATATCTGCAATGACCGGCTTCTTTAAAATGTGAATGACAATCCCCAACGATTTAATTTCTAATTTAACAAGATCTTTCGGCTCGTTTTCAATCGTTTCTTTTTCTGGTAAGAGAACCTGACATAAAGAGTAAATTCCTATACCTAAAAGAATAACTCCCCCCAGCACTTCACCTGTCTTTTGCGATACAAAATGTTCTAATACTGAACCGAGCAGCATTGAGAACAAAAAAGTGATTGCTGAACAAATTCCAATTATAGAGATCGAACGAAAAGGAATTTTAATGGATTTTAATCCATACGTTAATCCGGCTCCAAAACTGTCCAGGCTGACGGCTAGTGCCAGTAGTACAAAAGAATAAGCCACCATGTTCCTGTACTCCTTTCAGTTAACGGTAAAGTAGTATATGAAAGGAGTGTTAAATTGGTTTATGATTGGCAGTGATTACATATGTGAGTTCCTCTTCCCGCTACAACGATCCGTTCAATCTCATGTCCGCAAACTCTGCATGCTTCATTTTTTCTGCCGTACACAAATAATTTCAGCTGAAAGCCTCCGGATTGTCCCATAGAATTTGTATATGACCGAATGGTACTTCCGCCGTGTTTTACTGATTCTGATAAAATATCTGTGATCGCTATTTTTAATTTTTTCAAACGATGCAATGAGAGCTCATTTGCAGGTGTCTCTGGATGAATTTTCGCTTGAAAAAGTACCTCATCGACATAAATATTTCCTAAACCTGCAATCATTGTTTGATCTAAAAGGACTGCTTTAATATTTCGTTTCGTTTTTGCAAATATTCTTTTCAAAAGACCGGCAGTTAAAGAATCGGACAAAGGCTCGACTCCCAGTGTATTCAAGGGCAGATGGCTTTCTTCTGTTCCTTTAGGATAGACATGCATCGTTCCGAACTTACGTACATCACGATACCGAAGTTCTGTTCCATCAGTAAAACGGAAGATGACATGCGTATGTTTATCAGCTGAGTCATCAGAAGGATATAAACCATACTTTCCTTCCATTCGTAAATGGGAAACTAAAGAATCCTCTTCAAGGTGGAAAATTAAAAATTTACCTCTCCGATAAACGTGTTGGAACGTTTGTCCCTGAAGTCTTAAGATGAACTCTTCAAGTTGAGGATGTTTAATGATATTTTCCCAATAAACTTTAACCTCTTCAATCACTTTTCCCGGAAGAAATTGATTTAACGTATTTTTGACATTTTCTACTTCAGGTAATTCAGGCACATGATCACATCCTTTCGATAAAACAGCACCACCAATAACGGTGATGCTGTTAGCGATTATTTTGCTTCAAACCAGGAATTTCCCCAGCTGACATCTACTTTCAATGGAACGTCTAGCTTCACTGTGTTCTCCATAACATCACAAACAATTCTTTCGAGTTTTTCAATTTCGTGTTCAGGAACTTCAAAAATTAGTTCATCATGTACGGATAATAACATTTTGGCTTCAAATCCTTCATCTGCTAACCGCTTATCCATATCAACCATTGCTTTTTTGATAATATCAGCAGCCGTTCCCTGAATTGGAGTATTCATTGCTGTTCTTTCTGCAAAGCTTCTTAGATTAAAGTTTCTGCTGTTGATCTCCGGCAAATATCTTCGTCTGTGCAGCAAAGTAGAAACGTATCCCTTTTGTTTCGCTTCTGCCACACTATCACTCATATAATTTTGTACACCTGGAAAGCTGTCTAAGTATGTCTTAATAAATTCCCCAGCTTCTTTTCTAGTAATACCAAGACTTTGAGAAAGTCCGTAATCACTAATTCCGTAAACAATACCGAAATTAACGGCTTTAGCATGTCTTCTCATCTCGGAAGTCACTTCATCCTCGTTAACATGAAAAACATCCATCGCGGTTTTTGTATGAACATCCATTTCCTTTTGGAAAGCTTCTATTAAGTTTTCATCTTGCGAAATGTGAGCAAGTACTCTCAATTCGATTTGCGAATAATCAGCAGCTAATATCTTCCAATCCGGATTAGAAGCAACAAAAGCATGTCTGATTTTTCTGCCTGCCTCAAGGCGAATTGGTATGTTTTGCAAATTAGGATCGATCGAACTTAAACGGCCTGTTTGAGCAAGTACTTGGTTGAATCGAGTATGAATTTTCCCAGTATCTTCATGTACAACTTTTAACAAGCCTTCAATATAAGTAGATCTCAGTTTACCTAGCTGGCGATACGTTAAAATTTTGCTGATGATTTCATGCTTACCTTCTAATTTTTCTAATACATCAACAGAGGTTGAATAGCCTGTTTTTGTTTTTTTAACAGCCGGTAAATTTAATTTTTCAAATAAAATTTCACCAAGTTGTTTTGGCGAATTAATATTAAATGTTACGCCTGCGAGTTCATGAATATCTTTTTCAAGAACCGAAAGCTGTCCTTCTAACTCAGCACCCATTTTCTTTAAAGTTTCAGCCTTTACACGAACACCGGTTTCTTCCATTTTAGAAAGTACGATAGAAAGAGGAAGTTCTAACTGATAAAAAAGATGACTCTGCTCGTTTTCCTCTAACTTTTCAGAAAGCATTGCTTTTAAATGATAAATAGCGTTCGCTTTCCTGCTTAAATGCTCAGCTAAAATATCTTTTTCAGCTATTTTCTTTTTAGCACCTTTACCATATATACTTTCATCGGCATCTACATTTTGCTGGCCAAACTGTTTTGCTACTGACGCTACATCGTCCGTAGATTCAGCTGGATTAAGTAGATAGGAAGCAAGCTGAATATCAAAATCTATGCCATTTAGCGCAATCCCTTTGCCATGAAGAGCAACATGCGCTCGTTTTGCGTCAAATAAGTATTTCTTTTCTTCTTCGTTTTCAAGCCATTTTTTAAATACATCTGATTTTTCAGCATCATCAGCGGAAATAAAATATGTACCGCTTTCGTTGCTTAATCCTATGCCATGTATAGGTGCTCCATGATAATCTTCAGCAAGCGTTTCAACTACAAGTGCTGAAGGATTTAAAAGCATGTCTGATTCAATTGATGTTACCGTTTGAAAACGGAGCTCCTCTTTCTCTGTTTCAGGAAGGATTTCTTCATCACCGCCTAAACGGTCAAGCAATGATTGAAAACCAAGTTCTTTAAAAAGAGGAAAGACAGAAGATGTGCTATATCCCTCGTATGTTGTATCATGAATGCCTAATTCAATAGGAGCTTCAGTTGTGATGGTAGCCAGTTCTTTACTCATTAGAGCCTGTTCCTTGTTTTCGGTAAGACGTTCTTTTAACTTGGCTCCTGATATCTCATCTATGGAATCGAGCACTTTTTCCACCGATCCATATTGTTTGATTAATTTAATGGCTGTCTTTTCACCGACACCTGGTACACCTGGAATGTTATCAGAAGGGTCTCCCATCAACCCTTTCATATCGATGATTTGCAGAGGTGTAATTCCGTAACGCTCATTTACTTGTTCGACGGTATATGCTTCGACTTCAGTAATCCCTTTTCGCGTAAGAACTACTTGAATATCCGGTGTTACAAGCTGGAGTAAATCTTTATCTCCCGTAAATACTTTGACATCCCACTCCCCTTCAACAGCTTGGGAAGCAAGCGTACCGATAATATCATCTGCTTCATAATTTTCAAGTTCATATCTCTTAATTTGGAATGCATCTAAAAGCTGTCTAATAAACGGGAATTGTTCTGACAGCTCTGGTGGTGTTTTTTGACGTCCACCTTTATATTCTCCAAAAGTTTTGTGGCGGAACGTTGTTTTACCCGCATCAAACGCTACGAGAATATGTGTTGGTTTTTCATCTTCTAATATTTTCAAAAGCATTTGTGTAAATCCGTAAACGGCATTTGTGTATACGCCTTTATCGTTATTTAACAGCGGTAATGCAAAAAAAGCTCTGTATGCAATACTGTTTCCATCAATTAATACTAGTTTTTTCGTTTTATCTCCCAAGTCCGTTACCTCCCAAGGGTATTCTCTGTTTCTATTGTATCATGACCACTTGCAGATACAAAAAAGTAGGCTGTTTTTGTGATCTTAGCTGCTATTGAATGGGTTAATTACCGCTCTTTGGACTCGCTTTCTGCAGGGTGTGCGGTGAGCCCATTTGTTGCATTGCGACTTTAAATGGTCTCACCTGTCTAGCTGCAGCGGCTAGCCTTTCGAGGTCAAAAGTTTAATTGTCACGAAGGCAAAAAGCGGCTTCTTAGTCCATTTCTCTTTAGCTTATCGGGGCTGTCCCGTAGGAGTATCACACCTTCACTTCAATCAACTTTAAAATGAAGGACTTCAAAAAACCTCTCTGTAGTGACAATCTTTTAGAAAAGCTTTTTCAGCAAACTTTGTTGGTCTTGTAAGTGGTTGACCTCCGCTACAGGTTGCTCGCTTTCCGCGGGGCACGCGGTGAGCCACATTCGTACGTTTCACTTATAAGTGTCTCACCTGCCCACCTGCCCACCTGTCCCGCAGGAGTCTCGCACCTTGCACTCCAATCAACTTGTCACTGAAGAAAATAAACATTACAAGCTAAAAGCAACAATTTTTTAGTAAAGAGACTTAATAAACGAAGCTGTTGATTTCCTCTAAAATTTTCAAAGAAGGTACTTTACAAATCTTTTAGAAAGGCTGTTTTCGTATACTTTGTTGCTTTTGGAAGCAGTTGATTTTCGTTTCAGGTTGCTCGCTTTCCGCGGAGCAGGCGGTGAGCCACATTCGTACGTTTCACTTTTAAGTGTCTCACCTCCACCTTCAATCAACTACACAATGAAGAACTTAAAAAACTCTCTGTAGCAACATATTTTAGAAAAGAGCCAACCAAAAAGAAAGAGATTTGAGGCTTATAATCCAACCATTTGCAGATTTAGAAGCAATAAGGTCGAGGAAGTGAATTTTTAGATGCGCGGAGTAACGAGCATTGATTGCACGAAGACAGCCAGTTGCGACGAGTAACCGCAGAAGCAGAGTAAACCTAAATGAGCACTGAGAAAATGAAGCTGACGATGAGATTCACCGCTTATCAAGCCAACCATTTGCTAATTTAGAAGCAAGAAGGTGGAGGAAGTGAATTTTTAGATGCGCGGAGTTACGAGCATTGATTGCACGAAGACAGCGAGTTGCGACGAGTAACCGCAGGAGCAGAGTACGCATAAATGAGCACCGAGAAAATGAAGCTGACGATGAGATTCACCGCTTATCAATCAGCAAAAAATAAAAAAAGGCGAGAGTCATAGGAACGACTCTCGCGTAAGGGGGTACTGAAAAAGGATAATTTAATCATAGATCAACACTGTTAATGAATGAAAACAAAGGTGTAAAGGAATTGTAAATCTTACGTTCCTTTTATTTCTTTAGGGAACAAGATCGTAAATTCGGATCCTTCACCTAGTTTGCTTCTCACGTTTATTGAACCATGGTGTGCTTCTACAAGATGTTTAACAATTGCTAGTCCAAGACCAGTACCGCCTGAGTTCCTGCTCCGAGCCTTATCAACTCTATAAAACCGCTCAAATATTCTTGGTATCTCACTTTCTTTTATCCCAATTCCGGTATCTTTCACAGAGAATTTGATTTGGCCTTCAAGTTCTTCTACTTTGACTTTGACTGTGCCATCAACTGGTGTATAGGTAAGACTGTTTGAAACGAGATTAATAATTATTTGTTTGAGTCGAAGTGAATCTCCGTCCATCATAGGGTCTCCAGAGACAGAGACAGATAGTTTAATGTTCTTCTTTTCAGCTTTAGGATGCAGAATTTCAATTGTTTCGTTTACTAACGCGTGCAAGTTTACTTTTTGAACATCTAGATTAAACCCTTGCTCACTTTTAGAGAGATCGAGCAAATCTTGAATTAATGCTTGCAGTCGATCACTTTCATTTAAAATGATGGTCAGAAACTTATTTCGGAATTCTTCATTTTCACCTGCTCCATCTAATAAAGTTTCTGCAAAACCTTTTAAAGAGGTAACAGGGGTCTTCAATTCATGGGAGACATTTGCAACAAAATCTTTTCGGACTTGCTCAAGTTTCTTCAATTCCGTAATATCATGAAATACGAGTACAATCCCACGCAGCTTTCCTTTTATATCAAGAACAGGAGCACTGTAGACATCAAAATGCTTACGTTCAATATGAATGGGTAGTACTACATTTTTTCTTACATTTTTTTCTGTTAAATATGTTTCTTGAACAATCTCTTTAATCGGAGAATGCGGAAACACTTCATAAAATAAATGTCCTGTCCAAAATTCCGTGTGCTCTTCAAAAATTTCTTTAAAGGCTTTATTAACGAGATTGATATAGCCATTCGAATCAATCAAGATCAATCCGCTTCCCATGTTTTCAATCAATGTTGTCAATCGGTCATGCTGCGATTCTTGAGATTTCGTCATTTTTTCAAGATTTCTTGCTAACACATTAAGTGAATAGTTAAGTTCGCCTATATCTTCTCCGGAATATTCAAATGTTCTTGCCTTGTAATTTCCTTTTGTTAGTTCTTTTGCCGTTTTTGTTGCCTCTTCAACAGGCCGTACAATTTTACGGATGACCCGAATAGAAACATATAAAATAATAACAAAACAAATGAAAAAACCAACCGACATCATCACCCAGATCGATCTTTCCTGTGATTCGGCAAACCCTTCTGGTACAACTAACTGAATGAATCCTGGAGCATCCGTTTTGTCCCTTTTTAATGCATAGTAGGTTTTTCCGTTTTCATTCATCATAACTAGTTCTTCTCGTGAGGGAGCATTGCGTTTTCCATTTAAAAAATAGGATAACATGTTTTTCGAATTTTGGTGGTCTGAAGAATATATGACTTTCCAATCAGAATTTAATACAAAAATATCACCGTTTAAATCCTTCGATACATATTTTAAAAGCTGGTTTATATGAGATGGCTCTTTATCGTTTTGTATGACTTGTTCAATTAACCGCATCTCTTTCACATAAAACTCTAATCTTTTATCTTTAACAGAGTGATGAACAATGTTTCCCATAATAAGTGCCAATAGAACAAATACGAGCAAAATCCCGAGCAGGAAAAATGTAAGTACCCGGTTTTTAAATTCCGTCATTAGATTTGAGGCTCCTCTAATTTGTAGCCTAACCCTCTAATCGTTTTGATATAAATTGGTTTACGTGTATTTATTTCGATTTTGTCGCGCAGATGGCTAATATGAACATCAACAATTCTTGTGTCACCAACAAAATCATAGTTCCATACGGCCGATAGCAGCTGCTCTCTAGAGAGAACACGCCCTTTATTCCTGGCAAGATATACTAGCAATTCGAATTCCTTTGGTGTTAACTCTAGTGCTTTTCCTTTAAAATAGGCTTCATAATTTTCAGGATAAATATCCACTTCTCCTATTTTAAGATGTTCTGAATGATTCTTGTTTTCTTCCGTTTCATTGCTTATGACCGTCCTGCGGAGAATGGCTTTCACTCTAGCAACTACTTCTCTTGGACTGAAAGGCTTTGTCATATAATCATCAGCACCTAATTCCAATCCAAGCACTTTATCAAATTCATCATCTTTAGCCGTCAGCATGAGAATAGGAAAGTTTAATTTTCTTAAGCGGAGTTCTTTGCATACTTCCAACCCATCCATCTCAGGAAGCATCAAATCAAGAATAATGAGGTCTGGGTTTTCGTTTTCAGCTTTTTCTAATCCACTTTTTCCATCCATTGCCGTTATTACCTGAAATCCTGCTTGCTCCAGGTTAAATTGCAACAATGTTGATATTGAGAGTTCATCTTCTACAACGAGTAACTTTTGGCTCAATGCTATTCCCACCCTTATTAACGACTTGTACAAAATTATCATACTATTTTTTTATTAGTGTGTACAAAAATCGAGAATATTTCACACTTGCTTAATATTACTTTTACATAGCCTTTACAATAATCCTCCTTTTTTTAAGGCTTTTTTCGTATTCATTGTAGATTTTGAACGCAGTTGATTTCCGTTCCAGGCTGCCCGCTTTCCTCAGGGCAGGAGTCTCACACCCTTTTCCCTCAAGTCTTTAGGATAAAAAACAAAAAGATCCTTAAAACACAAATTCGCGTCTTAAGGATCGGATCTATCTCTTTAAAAATTTTCCATTGTTTGAGAAGTAATTGGTTTTGGCGGATATGGCGGACAAACTTGTAATTGAGCTTGAAGAACTGTTGCTCCATCTTCATTTATTGCGTTTGCTTTCATATCCACTACATGTTTTTCACGGTCTACCTTCGTCACTTCAAAGTAGAACGTTAGTTTTGAATAATGATAAACAGGCTTTATAAATTGAAAGTGCGACTGTGTAATCGAACTTCCCGGACCAGGCAAATACTTCGATACAGCTGATGTAATCATTCCCATCAGCATAATTTGAGGTGCAACCGGTTTTTTAAACGGAGTCAGTGTTGCATAATCATGTTGTATATAAAGAGGATTATTATCATTTGTCAGCCCTAAATATAATAATAAGTCTTTATCTTCTATCGTTTCTTGAAGCTCCAATTTTTCTCCAGCTTGAATCTCATTAATTTTTCTACCAAGCTTTCTCTTTTTGCCAATCAGCATTTTAATCCCCCTCTTTATGATAACGCTTACATTTTAAATAGGAGAAAAGATTCGGGGATGAACCCCCGAATCTTCCTTATGCCAATACCTTCATTACAGCTTTTACTGATTCAGCAGATTGGTCAAGAGCAGACTTCTCTTCGCCAGTCAGCTCTAATTCGATAATCTCCTCTAGTCCGTTCCCCCCGATGATTGTCGGAACTCCCAGACAGATTCCATCATACCCATACTCACCTTCAAGGAAGGCAATGGACGGTAGAACTCTGCGTTGATCTTTTACGATCGCCTCAACCATTTCAACAAGTGAAGCAGCAGGTGCATAATATGCCGAACCATTTCCTAGCAGGTTAACGATCTCACCGCCGCCTTTACGTGTACGTTCCACGATAGCATCTAGACGATCTTTTGAGATAAGTTTCTCTAGAGGAATTCCTCCAGCGTAGGAATAACGAACAAGTGGTACCATATCATCACCATGTCCACCAAGAACGAATCCTGTTACGTCTTTAACTGAAAGGTTCAATTCCATAGCAACAAAAGTGCGGAAACGAGCAGTATCAAGGATTCCTGATTGACCGATTACACGCTGTTTAGGGAAACCAGACTCCTTCAGCACTGTGTAAGTCATTGCATCAACCGGATTTGTCAGTACGATAATAGTACACTCAGGAGAATACTTTACAATCTCCTTCGTTACACTTTTCATGATCCCAGCGTTTGTATTAACGAGGTCATCACGGCTCATACCTGGTTTGCGTGCAATACCAGCGGTAATTACAACAACATCAGAGTCGGCTGTATCTTCATAGTTGCTTGTTCCAGTGATCTTAGCATCAAAGCCTTGAACAGGACTAGCTTCCATCATATCTAGCGCTTTACCTTTTGTAGGATTTTCCATTTGAGGAATATCAACTAATACAACATCCCCAATTTCTTTTTGTCCTAAAATAAAAGCAGTAGTTGCTCCGGTAAATCCTCCACCAATTACTGAAACCTTTTTACGCTTGTTTGCCATGTTTTCCCCTCCAGGAACAATATAGGAACGTTATCAAATATTAACTTTAGTTAAGCCCCTGAAGTAAGGGGCTTAATTATTAATTACATATTTTTAATAAGTTCGTCTGCAAACTCAGAACATTTTACTTCAGTTGCACCATCCATCAAACGTGCAAAGTCGTAAGTTACCACTTTACTTGCAATAGTGTTTTCCATTGATGTAAGTACAAGTTTAGCTGCTTCACCCCAGCCCAAGTGTTCAAGCATTAATACACCTGAAAGAATAACAGATGAAGGGTTTACTTTATCAAGACCTGCATATTTTGGTGCAGTACCATGTGTCGCTTCGAAAATGGCATGTCCTGTTTCGTAGTTGATGTTTGCTCCAGGAGCAATTCCGATTCCGCCTACTTGTGCAGCAAGTGCATCAGAAATGTAGTCACCATTAAGGTTCATTGTAGCTACTACATCAAATTCAGCTGGACGAGTAAGAATTTGCTGAAGGAAGATATCAGCGATTGAATCTTTAACGATAATCTTGCCAGCAGCTTCAGCATCAGCTTGCGCTTTGTTTGCTGCGTCTTTACCGCTTTCTTCAACGATACGGTCATATTGAGCCCAAGTGAATACTTTATCTCCGAATTCAGCTTCTGCTAACTCATAACCCCAGTTTTTGAAAGCTCCTTCAGTGTATTTCATGATGTTTCCTTTATGAACGAGTGTTACACTCTTGCGTCCTTCAGTGATTGCATATTGGATCGCAGCACGCACTAAACGCTTCGTACCTTCAGATGAAACAGGCTTGATACCGATTCCAGAAGTTTCAGGGAAACGAATTTTTTTAACTCCCATTTCGTCTTGAAGGAATTGGATTAATTTTTTCACTTCGTCAGAACCACTTGCATATTCAATACCTGCATAGATATCTTCAGTATTTTCACGGAAAATAACCATGTTCGTATCTTCAGGGCGTTTTACTGGAGATGGAACACCTTTAAAATACTGAACAGGACGAAGACAAGTAAACAAATCCAATTCTTGTCTAAGTGCAACGTTTAAAGAACGAATTCCTCCGCCAACTGGAGTTGTTAATGGTCCTTTAATCGCGATAATATACTCGCGGATCACATCTAAAGTTTCTGCAGGAAGCCACTCACCAGTTTGGTTGAATGCTTTTTCTCCGGCAAGAACTTCTTTCCAAACGATTTTCTTTTCACCGTTATATGCTTTTTCAACAGCTGCTTCTAATACACGTGAAGCTGCAGCCCAAATATCTGGTCCAGTTCCGTCACCTTCAATAAAAGGGATAATTGCTTCATTTGGTACCTTCAACACTCCGTTGTCAACTGTAATACGCTCTCCGTTAGACATAATCAATTCCTCCTATTTCTACAAATACAATTACTATACTAGTCTACTAAAAAACATAGTGAAAAGAGAAGAAGAAACCCTTCTCTTTTTTGAAGTCGTACTTATTAGCTTTAATTTATCTTTGATCTAAAGGAACATACATTTGTTTATCAGGCCCGATATAATCAGCACGCGGGCGGATTAGGCGATTATCTTCATATTGTTCTAAAATATGTGCGTTCCAGCCGGAAATACGGCTTACTGCAAAGATAGGAGTAAACAAATCATGGTCAATTCCTAAACTGTGATAAACACTGGCAGAGTAAAAATCTACGTTCGGAAGCAGACCTTTTTTCTGCTTAAGCGTTTCTTCAATTTTCACACTCATTGTGTACCATTTTTCTTCGCCAGTAATCGTAGTAAGCTGCTTGGACATTTCGCGCAGGTGCTTTGCACGAGGATCGCCATTTTTATAAACACGGTGTCCGAAGCCCATAATTTTTTGTTTGTTTTCAATTGCTTTATCTAAGTATGAATCGACATTATTTTCTTCGCCGATCTCAGAAAGCATTTTCATAACTTGTTCGTTTGCACCGCCGTGCAGTGGTCCTTTTAGTGCTCCGATGGCAGCTGTTACACCTGAATAAATGTCAGAAAGTGTAGCTACACAAACCCGTGCAGTAAAGGTAGAAGCATTTAACTCATGGTCAGCATGTAATACTAATGCTTTGTTAATTGCAGTTTCAGAAATCTCATCAGGCTCATTGCCTGTTAACATATATAAGAAATTACCTGCAAAACTAAGTTCTTTTTTAGGAGATACAGGATCCTTGCCTTCTCTGATGCGTGAGAAAGCTGTTACGATTGATGCGATTTGTGCCTGAAGACGAATTGCTTTTTTGTAATTGCCTTCTGTAGACATATCCTCTGCATCTTTATCGTACATCGCCAACATAGAAATTAAGGTACGTAAAACTGTCATTGGATGAGCATTTTTCAAAGGAAGCGATTTCATTTGTTCTAGCAATTCAGCTGGAAGTTCACTCGCTTCTGAAAGTTCTGCCTTAAACTGTTCTAACTCAGATTGGTTAGGAAGTTTTTTATTCCATAACAAGTATACAACTTCTTCAAAAGTTGCATGTTCAGCCAAGTCATCAATGCTATATCCTCTATAGGTTAATACATCGTCAATGATAGAACTGACAGAAGAAGTTGTTGCAACAATTCCCTCTAATCCTCTTGTAGCTGTCATGGCTATCTCTCCTTTTTTTCTGTTTTTCTCTCTTCTCCTTTAATTGTTTCACTTTTTAAAAAATAGAAAGAGCTTACATTTTTCATTCTTTAAAAAGCCGGATTTAATCGTTGGGTCTCCGACTTCTAAATGTTTAGTAACACGTTAGAAAAATGAAAGACTATTTAAAGGAAATGGGACATACATATCAATTATAAACAATAATCTGATTTTTGTGAACGGATATGCTATAATTCATACGTTTTGATTGTACTACGTTGTAAAGAAATCCACAATTCTCATCGCTAAATAAGCGATGCCAGCACCAATTAACGGGCCAACCGCCACCCCTTTAAAAAGGGCTACTGCAAGAATCGTGCCAAATACTAAAGCTGCCGTTATATGCGGGTCGTCTTGCAAAAGGTGGAGACCTTTACTTGCAATCACAGCAACAAATATTCCCGAAAGCAAAGCAATCCATGCATAATACGATTTTAAGGATTCCTGAAGCTGCTTAAATCCAATATCGCCTGTAGCTATAGGGATCAGAACAGCTATCGTAATAACGGTAACCCCCCAGTTAATTCCTTTTTGCTGAATAAAAGAAAACCATTTTCCGCCTAATCCTGTTAATTTCAATAGAATTAAAAAACCTGCTGCTATCATAAGTGATTGATTTTTTGCAATCACTCCAATTAACAGAAGACCAACTAAAAAAATAATAGATTCCATGCTCGTGTCCTTTCTATTTTCATTTTGAAAGCAGGTGATGAAATGCTTCCAGAAATTACACATCGGATACTTCGTTTAACCAGTATATTTTTGATTATTATCGGATTTATCGTTATAGGATATTACATTTCCGGGATTCTTTATCCTTTTATAGCAGGTGCAATTATTGCTCTTATTATTAATCCGATCGTGAGTTTTTTAGTAAAAAGATTCAAGATCAACCGGGCACTTGCCGTTATTATATCCTTATTAGCTCTGCTTGGCTTCGTTGTATTACTTATTATTTTGCTTATCCAGGAAATGATGACCGGATTTGCGTATATTGCTCATGAAATACCGGGATATATCGAAGAACTGGTTTATTATTTTGAAAACTATTTTAAAACAAACGTACTTCCGCTATATCATGACTTATTATCGATCTATAGTAAATTAGGTTCTAACCAGCAGGAAACAGTCATGGACAATATTGAAAAAGTGGGTACTAATATCACAACAAATGCTACAGACATAACGCAAGGTGTAATAAACGGCGTTTCTCTTATGATCGTAAGCCTACCTACCATATTAACCGTTTTTACTTTCTCTCTTTTGGCAGCATTTTTTATAAGTAAGGATTGGTACCGTTTAACAGGGTATGTAACAAGCGTTTTTCCTGACAAGCTAACCCATACTGTAGAAGCCGTTTATATAGAACTTCGGAAAGCTTTAATTGGTTTTTTAAAAGCCCAGCTCACATTAATATCAATTACAGCTTTTATTGTTCTAACAGGACTGCTTATTTTGCGTATTGATTATGCGGTAACGATCTCCATTTTAATAGGGGCAATCGACCTTCTTCCGTATCTAGGAACAGGGGCTGTTTTCCTCCCGTGGATCGCCTACTGCTTTTTAACGGGCAACTTCCCATTAACCATTGGTCTTTCGATTTTATATGGAATTGTCGTCATTCAAAGACAAGTGATGGAACCAAAATTATTGTCCTCTACGATTGGTTTAGACCCTCTTGCTACTCTTATATCTTTATTTGCTGGTTTTCAGTTATTCGGATTTATTGGATTAATAATAGGTCCAGTTTTTCTCGTTATACTTCGTGCTTTATACGAAGCAAAGTTTTTTCAAGAAATTTATCAGTTTATCATGAGACCCATCAAATAAAGGCTGTTTTCGTAAACTTTGTTGCTTTTGAAAGTAGTTGATTTCCGTTCCAGGTTGCTCGCTTTCCGCGGGGCAGGCGGTGAGCCACATTCGTACGTTTCTCTTTTAAGTGTCTCACCTGCCCGCCTGTCCCGCAGGAGTCTCACACCCTTCACTCCAATCAACTGTCAAAGAAGAAAATAAAAAAGGATTAAAAAGCAACATTCTTTTAGAAAAGATAAGAGCGTATATAAAAGAGTTAACATTAAAAAGCAATCTCTTTGAAAACAGCCAATAAAAAAAGAACGCCTGCTTACTTGATAAAAGCGGGCGTTCTTCCTTGTTGATCAGCGTCTTCTAATGAAATAAAATTGACCGTTTTTAACTTTATTAAATAAAAAGGCTTTTATCCATAACTTTGGCACTTTTCTAAACGGCGGGAAAAGTAATGAAAACCCCATAATATCCGTTAAAAAACCAGGTGCTAAAAGAAGTGCTCCACCAATTAAAATACAGGCACCATCCAAAACGGCGTCGGCAGGCATCTGTCCGTTTTGAATTTGGGACTGAACTTTTTTAATCGTTTCAAGTCCTTCTCGTTTTGCAAGGTATGCCCCGATTATTCCCGTTAAAAAAATAATCAAAATCGTTACCGGAAATCCGATATACTTTCCAGCGGCAATAAACAAGCCGACTTCAATAGCAGGGACTAGGATAAAGAGGAACAATAATTTTCGGAACATTTCATTCACCGCTTTCTAATTACTTATACGTATCCAGTTTTACGTATAAGAAAAGAGAAGGTTTCGTGCCTTCTCTTTCATTTTATTATTAGATTAGATAACGTTCTTTCTTCCATCATAAATGTAACCGACAGAAGCATCAATTGTAATTTCTTGTCCATCTTTAAAGATCTCAGTAGCATTTTGAAGACCGACAATTACCGGTATGCTTAATGAAACACCGCAAACTGCTGCATGGCTCGTTAATCCGCCTTCTTCAGTGATGACTGCTGCTGCTTTTTCAAATGCTGAAATCATATCGCGATCCGTTCCTACTGTTACGAGGATTGCACCTTCAGTCATTTTCTCCATTGCTTCTTGCGCATTTTTAGCTACAACTACTTTTCCTGATGCAGAAGATTGACCGATTCCTTGTGCTTTCGCTAAAACATCTCCAATAATATGGACCTTCATTAGATTTGTTGAACCAGATTCGCCTACTGGTACACCTGCAGTGATGACAACTAAATTGCCATGCTGTACGGCATCTGCTTTTATAGCTGAATCGATCGCTACTTGGAACATTTCATCTGTTGTATTCGCTTTGTGCCCTTTAACAGGAGTTACTCCCCAAACAAGTGCAAGCTTTCGGCAAACATCCTCATTGCTTGTTACTGCAATAATAGGTGCCTTAGGACGATACTTTGAAATCATTCGTGCTGTCTGGCCTTTTTCAGTTGCTGTAATAACTGCATCAGCATCTAAGTTCAGAGCGGTAAAGGAAACAGATTGCGAAATGGCATCTGTAATCGTTGTTTTACTTTCTTTGCTTCGGGATGACAATAGATTCTTAAAGTTTAAAGAACTCTCTGCACGGCTGGCAATTTTATGCATCGTTTGAACAGCTTCAACAGGGTATGTCCCTGCAGCGGTTTCCCCAGATAACATAATAGCATCTGTACCATCAAAAATAGCGTTAGCTACGTCACTTGCTTCAGCACGTGTCGGACGAGGGTTGCGCTGCATTGAATCAAGCATTTGAGTTGCCGTGATTACAGGTTTTCCTAATTCGTTGCACTTCTTAATCAGCATTTTTTGTACAAGAGGTACTTCTTCTGCTGGTATTTCTACACCTAAATCTCCACGAGCTACCATCAATCCGTCAGAAACGGCAAGAATCTCGTCAATGTTATCTACACCTTCTTGGTTCTCGATCTTAGGGATAATCTGAATATGGTTCGCTTGATTTCTATCTAAAATTTCACGAATCTCTAATACGTCAGTTGCACGGCGAACAAAAGAAGCCGCGATAAAATCAACGTCTTGTTTAATACCAAATTCGATATCCATTGCATCCTTTTCTGTAATACCAGGAAGCTTCACACTAACATTTGGTACGTTTACACCTTTTTTATTTTTCAAAGTTCCAGAGTTAAGAATTTTTGCAGTTAGCTCTTTTGCTTTGATTTCCGTTACTTCAAGTTCAATCAAGCCATCATCAAGCAAAATACGAGAACCAACATGAACATCATCTACAAGTCCAGGGTAAGTTACAGAAATTTTCTTTTCGTTCCCGACAACTTCTTCCATAGAAACGACAATTTCATTGCCTGCTGTCAGTTCTGCTACTCCGCCTTCAAGTGTTTGTGTGCGGATTTCCGGACCTTTCGTATCCAATAGAATCGCTACAGTCTTCCCTAATTCAGCTGAAGCTTCACGGATATTTTTGATTCGTTGTCCGTGTTCTTCAAAGTCTCCATGTGAAAAATTAAGTCGTGCTACGTTCATTCCAGCGTCCATCAACGCTTTCAGTTTTTCAATACTTTCGCTTGCAGGACCTATCGTACAAACAATCTTTGTTTTGCGCATCATAAAAATGGCCTCCTGATTTTCTTTTTTCGCAAGAAGGCATCGTACAGACTTCTGTCAGCAGAAGCCATACGATGCAATATCGGAATTTTTATATAGACAACTCTTGAGATAACCGGTACATATCTTTATCTATTGTGTGCTTTCGTGATAAAACTTCTGTAATGTCATAATCGACAAGTGTATTGTTTTCAATCCCTACTGTTCGACCGCCTTTTCCTTCTAAAAGGATTTCTACAGCTCTAGCACCAAGGCGGCTCGCTAACACCCGGTCAAAACCTGATGGAGATCCGCCGCGCTGAATATGGCCAAGAACAGTAACTCTCGTTTCAAAACCGGTAAGAGTTTCAATCTGGTTTGCAACATCAACACCGCTTCCGCAGCCTTCAGCAACGATAATAATACTATGTTTTTTACCGCGATCGTGACCTCTTTGTAGCTTCTGCACGATTTGCTCTACTTTATGTTCTTCTTCTGGAATAATAATAGATTCAGCACCATCTGCAAGGCCGGCCCATAAAGCCAAATCTCCTGCGTCACGTCCCATCACTTCAATGATATACGTACGTTCATGTGATGTAGCAGTATCTCTTATTTTATCAATTGCATCAATAACTGTATTCAAAGCCGTATCGAATCCGATTGTGAAATCAGTTCCAGGAATATCATTATCAATTGTACCCGGAACACCAATCGTAGGAAATCCTTGTTCAGTTAATTTCTTTGCACCTTGGAAAGATCCGTCGCCACCGATAACGACTAAGCCTTCTATTCCAAATTTCTTTAACTGTTCGATCCCCTTTTGCTGTCCTTCTAGTGTTTTAAATTCTAAACAGCGGGCAGAATGAAGCATGGTACCGCCACGGTGGATGATATCCCCAACAGATCC
This sequence comes from Fictibacillus barbaricus, assembly GCF_031457135.1. Lineage (GTDB taxonomy): Bacteria > Bacillota > Bacilli > Bacillales > Fictibacillaceae > Fictibacillus > Fictibacillus barbaricus_A. The sequence continues at coordinate 237,127 of NZ_JAVDWA010000004.1, forward strand.
AAGCTCTAGTTTTTTAATGTTCCCTGAAATTAATCCTGCATAACCATTGTATATCCCAAAAACTTCCAAATCATGAAATATCCCTTTACGAACAACTGCACGAATGGCAGCATTCATACCGGGAGCATCGCCTCCGCTGGTTAAAACCCCTATCCGTTTCATGAAACTTTCACCTCTCTAGTTCTCTCGTCTTACTAAAATATCATGTTCAAATGTTGAACACAATAGACAACTAAAACCAAAAAAATGCGCCCTTCCCTAGATGGAAAGGCACATTCCCTATTTAACAACAATGGAATCGCTTACAGACCCAAATTGTCCGATTTTTTTATATTTTTCATAACGCTGTTCGATTAACGCTTCAGAAGACATGGATAGAAGTGTGTTTAAAGATAGTTCCAGAACTTCATCAATTTTTTCCGATTGAAGTTTTGCATCTTTATGCGCTCCGCCTTTTACTTCTTCAATAATTTCATCGATGACACCTAATTCTTTTAAATCAGGAGCCGTAATTTTCATGGATTCAGCTGCTCTTCTTGCCTGAGAAGCATCCTTCCAAAGAATAGCAGCAGCACCTTCAGGTGAGATAACAGAATACGTGGAATTCTCGAGCATGTGAACATAGTTGCCCACACCTAAAGCAAGAGCTCCACCGCTTCCGCCTTCTCCTATGACAATACAAATAACAGGTACTGTTAACCCTGCCATTTCAACAAGGTTCCGTGCGATTGCTTCGCTCTGGCCTCTTTCTTCTGCCGCTTTTCCCGGGTAAGCCCCTTTTGTATCAATAAAACAGATAATCGGCCGGTTGAATTTCTCAGCCTGCTTCATGAGACGCAATGCTTTACGGTAACCTTCTGGATGAGGCATTCCAAAATTACGGCGCAAGTTTTCTTTTGTATCTTTACCTCTTTGATGACCAATTACAGTAACGGGAAGCTCTTTATAAAATGCAACGCCGCCAACAATGGCTTCATCATCTCCAAAAAGACGGTCACCATGAAGCTCAATGAAGTCCGTAAATAAATACTTAATATAATCAAGGGTAGTTGGACGTTCAGCATGTCTGGCAATTTGAACTCGGTCCCATGGTTTCATCTCTGAATACGTACTTTGCTCCAGATTCGTGAGCTTTTCTTCGAGTCTTTTAATCTCATCCGTTAAATCGATTCCTTTTTCGTCCATAAAAGCTCTTAATTCAGCTATTTTCTTTTGAAGTTCGTGGATCGGTCTTTCAAATTCTAGCTCTGCCATACTTAACGCCTCCCTTCATTATGGATTTTTAATAATGTCCCTAACGTTTTTTTCATTTCGCTTCGATGGATTACATCATCTAATTGACCATGTTTTAATAAAAACTCTGACGTTTGAAAATCATCCGGAAGTTCTTGGCGGATCGTTTGCTCGATGATCCTTCTCCCCGCAAACCCAATTAATGCACGAGGTTCTGCAAAATTATAATCACCTACAGAAGCAAAACTTGCTGACACTCCCCCAGTGGTTGGGTGGGTCATAACAGAAATAAATAGTAATCCTCTATTACTTAATTTATTTAAAGCAACACTCGTTTTTGCCATTTGCATGAGACTAAGCACACCTTCTTGCATACGCGCTCCGCCTGAAGCAGTAAATATAACAAACGGGTATTCCTTTTCAATGGCATTCTCGATGGCACGGGTAATTTTTTCTCCAACGACTGAACCCATACTGCCCATTCTAAAACGAGAATCCATTATAGCTATTGCTGTATTTATGCCATTGATTTGACCTTCACCAGTAACAACCGCTTCGTTAATTTTTGTTTTTTTACGGTCACTTTCAAGTTTTTCAACATAATCCGGAAAATCTAGCGGATTACTTGAAATCATATCAGAATCATATTCAACGAAAGTTCCTTCATCAATTAAACTTGCGATTCTTTCCTGCGAAGACATCGGATAATGATATTGGCATCCTGGACATACCATCAGGTTTTTTCTTAATTCTTTTGAAACCATGATGTGTTTACATTCAGGGCACTTACTCATAATCCCTTCAGGTACATCTTGCTTTGCTCGATCGGTTGGTATTGTGGCATATTTTTTCTTTTTTACGAACAAACCTTTAATCATAAATGAATAACACCACCTAGTTATATACGATGAACTGCATCGTTTTGTTTTGATAACAAATCCGTTAACTCCTTAGCCTTTTTTTGCTGAAAAAGTTCCATGACTTCCACACACATCTCTGGAGGCCAATGTGAATTTGTTCTAAGTAAGGATGAACCGTAACCTGTAAGCTCGACATATAAACGATAAAGAAGATGGTTATTGCAAGATTGAATGATTACTTTTTCAAATTGTTTACAGGCTAGATTGATTTTATCCACAGAAGCATCTTTCATTCTATCGATCAATTCTTCCAGCTTGTTTTTTTCTGCTGATGTACATCTCATGATGGCCAATTCTACACAATCTTTAATAACAATGTGACGTGTTTCCTGTAAATCGGTACGTGCTTTTTCATCATTTAATATGAAAGAAGCTAACACTTCTACAAGACGATGTCCTGTCGCTTCACGAATGAATGTGCCCTCTCCCCGCCGAGTTTCAATTAAACCTAGCAGTTCAAGGGCCCTTAATGCTTCACGTACTGAGGATCTGCCCACCGACAGACGGTCAGTAAGCTCACGTTCAGAAGGAAGTTTGTCACCCGCTTGCAGTTCATCTTCTACAATAATTGATCTTAATTTTTTTAAAATCTCAATATATACTTTTTCGGTAGGTTGGACAGACATTCCTCTCTCCTTTACCGGTTTCATTCATCTTTACCGATGATAGCCAGCCTTCTTGTTTTTTCTGCAATATCATCTGGGTTTACTTTAATTCTTGCCACTCCTGTTTCCATAGCTGCTGTAGCAACTGCTGCTGCAACATTCGGTGCTACTCTCGGATCGAATGGAGCCGGAATAACATATTCTGCATTCAATTCAGTCGGGTTAACAAGATTTGCGATAGCATGTACAGCTGCAATTTTCATTTCTTCGTTAATATGTGTTGCTCTAACGTCTAACGCCCCTCGGAAAATACCTGGGAAAGCCAATACGTTGTTTACTTGATTAGGAAAGTCTGAACGGCCAGTACCAATAACCATAGCACCTGCTTCACGTGCGATATGAGGCATAATCTCTGGATTTGGATTTGCCATTGCAAAGATAATTGGATCTGGGTTCATGGATTCGATCATTGCCTTTGTGAGTGCTCCTTCAACAGAGACACCAATAAATACATCGGTACCGTTAATCACATCAGAAAGAGTACCCTCTAATTTTGTGCGGTTTGTAAATCTTGCAACTTCTGTTTTCACACTGTTCATACCAAAAGGACGTCCTTCATAAATTGCACCTTTTGTGTCACACATAATAATGTCTTTAACACCAAAGCGATCCAGCAATTTAATAATGGCAATTCCGGCAGCTCCAGCACCGTTTACGACGACTCTGATTTTGGACATTTCTCTGCCAGTCAGTTTTAAAGCATTTACTAATCCCGCAAGTGTAACAATAGCTGTTCCATGCTGATCATCATGGAAAATCGGAATGTTCGTTTCTTTTTTTAGACGTTCTTCGATAACGAAGCAATTAGGTGCTGCAATATCCTCTAGGTTTACTCCGCCAAATGTGGGCTCAAGCAGTTTTACCGTTTCAACAATTTTATCCACATCTGTCGTATTTAAACAAATAGGGAATGCATCTACACCAGCAAAACTTTTGAACAGAACTGCTTTTCCTTCCATTACGGGCAATGCAGCTTCTGGTCCAATATTTCCAAGTCCTAAAACAGCTGTACCATCAGATACTACAGCTACCGTGTTCCCCTTCATCGTATAATCATAGACTTTAGATTTGTCATCATAAATATCTTTACAAGGTTCGGCAACACCAGGTGAATAAGCGAGGCTTAAATCCTTGGCATTACGCACAGGTACCTTTGATTTCGATTCCAGTTTTCCTTGATGTATTCTGTGCATGTGCAAAGCTTCTTCGCGTAACATAGACATTTCGTCATCTCCTAAAGTTTGTAAGATTTTTGGGTCGGAGAGTTCAATCCCAAGGTGGTCAGACCACTATAATTGACTCATCCATTATATCAAATGTAATCAAGCTGTAAAGATTTTTAATTTCTTCTATACACGACATTTCCCTCACCAGCAACAGATAGTAATTCTAATATGAGTTCTTCTGTAGCATGAATGCGTTGTGAGACTTGTACTTTTTCTCTTGTTTCTTCATAGATTAATACAACCGGCACATTTCCTTTGGACTGATCAAGTATCTTTTTTATTGCATTTAAATATTCGGAGGAATTGTGTTCTTTATCAATTTTAATAAAAACAGCTGGCTTGTTTTTTGGTTTGAGTTCCCGTAATGGTTTACATTTGTTAATTAATACTTGTAAAACATTATTTCGTTCTTCCACACTGCCTTCCAAAAACAATTGCTCTCCTTTTTGCAGAAGTCCGTGATATTCCTCATAGTTCATTGGAAAAATAACTGCCTCCACTTCGCCGCTTTCGTCACTTATGGAAAGAAAGGCCATCAGTTCTCCTTTTTTCGTTTTAATCACACGTACTTTGTCTACAAGAACACCGAGCCGAATGGAAGATTTCTTTTCATTTATATCGCCAATACTCGTTGCTGTCCAGTTCTTCAGGACAGACCTGAACCTTTCCAGAGGGTGGGAAGAAAAGAAAAAGCCTAATGCTTCCTTTTCGAATTTAAGCTTTTCACTATCTTGAAAAGGCTGAACCGTAATATAAGACGGTTTTGGAAGATTAATATCATCATCGAAAAGATACATTTGGTTTTTTCTCGATATTTCCTGTACTTCTTCACCGTATTCAACGGCTGTTTCAAGAGAAGCTAATAAAACGGCTCTGTCTTGACCAAAATCATCCATGGCTCCAGCAAAAATCAACGACTCTATCGTTCGTTTATTAATGATTTTTTGAGGGCAGCGGGCACATATTTCAAAAAGATCCTGAAAAGACTCCTTTTTATTTTCTTCGCTTATATAACGAATCGCATTTATACCGACGTTTTTAATCGCTAAAAGTCCGAATCGTATACCATCACCTTCAGGCACAAATAATGATTGACTCTTTTTTATAGATGGCGGAAAAATAGGAATCTCTTTTTGCCTGGATTCTTTAATATACTGACTTACTTTATCATGATTGCCAATAACACTTGAAAGTAATGCTGCCATAAAGTGTGTTGGGAAATTTGCCTTTAAATAAGCTAGCTGATAAGCAATTACACTATAGGCGACAGCGTGACTTCTCGGGAAACCATAATCTGCAAATCGGACAATGAGATCATATAAGGCATCTGCAGACTTTTCATCATACCCTTGTTTCAAACAGCCCGCAACAAAATGTTCACGCTCTTTTAATAAGATCTCTCTCTTCTTCTTACCGACAGCACGCCTTAACAGATCTGCCTCTCCAAGTGTAAAACCTGCTGCCTTTGTTGCTATCTGCATGATCTGTTCTTGATAAACGATAACCCCATATGTGCTTTTCAATATTTGTTCGAGATCAGGGTGAAGATATGTAACAGTCTTTTCACCATGCTTACCAGCGATATAATCTGGGATGTTCTGCATGGGACCGGGTCTGTAAAGCGCATTGACAGCAACGATATCTTCAAATTCTGTCGGTTTTAACTGCTGCAGGACTTTTCTCATCCCATCAGACTCCAGCTGGAATACGCCAGTCGTATCTCCCTCAGATAATAGCTGAAATGTTTTCTGATCTGTAAAAGGAATATCACTCAAATTAAGTGAGATACCTTCTCTTTCTTCTATAGAAAGGAGTATATTTTCAATCAAAGACAAATTACGAAGACCCAAGAAGTCCATTTTTAACAAACCTGCTGATTCCAGCCACTCCATGCTGTATTGTGTCAAAGGAATCTCATCATGCCCCGTTTGCAGCGGAACAGTTTGAACAAGCGGGTTTCGGGAAAGAACAACGCCTGCAGCATGTGTAGATGCATGCCTTGGAAGTCCTTCTAATTCACTGGCAATATCAATTAGCTTCCTTACACTTTCATCCGTTGAATAAGCTTGCTGCAGTCCATGTGATTCTTGCAGAGCTTTTTCTAAACTAATACCAGGGCGGGAAGGAATATTTTTAGCTGTCAAATCGATTAGGGAAGGCGGGTAATCCATAACTCGTCCAGCATCCCGAATGGCTGCTTTTGCAGCAAGCGTACCAAAGGTTATGATCTGAGCCACATAGTCAGTTCCATATTTCGATGCTACATATCTTAATACTTCATCTCGCCGATTATCAGGAAAATCAATATCGATATCCGGCATTGTGATTCTTTCAGGATTTAAAAAACGTTCAAAGATAAGATTATGATGAATCGGATCGACATTCGTTATATTCAGCACATAGGCGACTAAAGAACCTGCTGCTGATCCTCGTCCTGGTCCGGTTATCATATTTTGATCATGAGCAAACTTCATAAAATCCCAGACGATTAAAAAATAATCTTCAAACTTCATACTTTGAATAATGCCCAATTCGTATTCAAGCCTGTTTTCAATCAGTGGAGTTATTGTTCCATATCTGTTTTCTGTGCCCTTTTTGCACAGATACTTTAAATATTCAAAGCTATCTTTATTGCCTGGAACAGGATATTTAGGAAGAGCTATCTCACCAAGGTTTAGCTCTAAGTTACAGCGTTCTGCAAATTTGAGCGTCTCTGCCAGCAGCTCTTCATTATGAGAAAAAAGTGCTTGCATTTCTTTTTCAGACTTAAAATAATATTCTCCTGTTGCTAATTTATATCGATCCTGATTGTTCAATTTTTCCCCATGCTTAATACATAAAAGGATATCGTGTGCATGTGCATCTTCCTTATTCAGGTAATACGTTTCATGCGCACAAAGAATGGGAATATGCTGTTCTCTCGCTAAAGACTGCACCTGAAGATTTAAGGTTTTCTCGAATCCTGTACCGTGGTCCTCAATGCCTAAATAAAACCGATCGGGAAAAGTCTGCTTGTAATAAGAAAGCACCTCTTCTAAATGGATTCCTCCTGTTTTTTCAGCAGCAAGCAGCTGCTGTATTTCTCCTTCACGTCCAGATGAAAGAGCGATTAATCCTCTTGAATGCTCAGAGAGAACGGTATGAGAGATGGGTTTATATACGCCATCCTGTTTTGTCTGTATCATCGTAGAAAGCTTAAGCAGATTTTGATAGCCTTCTTTTTCCATGGCATATAAAAGAATGTTCTTAGAGGCTGCTCCTGTCTGATCTTTCTGCAGTGGCTCGTCACCGATTTCAGCCTCTAATCCTATGATTGGTTTTATTCCTGCCTTCAAACAAGCGGTGTAAAACTTTAAAGCTCCGTACATACTCCCCTTATCTGTTAAGGCTAGTGCCGAACAACCCGATTCTTCCGCTTTTTTAACGAGTTCATCTATGCGGCAAGAGCTTTCGAGGAGAGAATATTCACTATGTATATGTAAAGGAACAAATCCCATACCTTCACTTCCTTTTCCCACCTATTTGCAACTTCATTATAGTACATCCGTCAATTTGTTTAAAAGAAAGGCTGTTTTCGTAAATCTTGTTGCTTTTGAAAGCTGTTAGCAGTTGATTTCCGTTTCAGGATGCTCGCTTTCCGCGGGGTGTGCGGAGAGCTCACTTATCGCCTTGCAATATTAAGTGGTCTCTCCTGTCTAGCTGCAGCGGTTAGCCCCTCGAGGTCAAAAGTTTAATGGTCATGAAGGCAAAAAGCGCCTTCTTAGCCCATTCACCTTTTGCTTGTCGGGGCTGATCAAACCGCATCCGCTTTTCGGACTGACACACTGATATCCCGCAGGAGTCTCACACATTGCACTCCTATCAACCTGCCATAGGAGTCAAATTATATAAATGCCCTGAAGCAACAATCTTTTAGAAAAGAGCATTTTGAAAGCAGTTGATCTCCCTTTCAGGTTGCTCGCTTTCCATCGAATTATTTTTATAATAACGATAAACAAAAACAACGAACACTTAAAATAAGAATCTAATGAATATTAAGCTTTTATCTATTGTAACAATTTCTTATGTCAACTTGTTCATAAAATCGGTTATTTTATCGATAAAACAAGCATACTTTGAAGTTTTGTCCATACATTGAGTACGAGAGGAGGATTCGCATGGTACGCGATTTCTTTGGAAACATTATTTTAGATTTTGCAATAGCGTTTGGAGTTATTTTAGGCGGTGCATTGATCGGCGGTCTTGCTGCTTTTCTAATTGGAAAAGCCCCTATTCTCGAAATGATGGATCTTGCCAAAAAACTTAAGATCTGGGCAATCGTTGCGGCAATCGGAGGTACGTTCGACACGATCAATAATTTTGAAAGAAGTTTTGTAAATGGTGCAACCATCGAGATTTTTAAACAATTAACTTACATCTTTGTAGCGATATCAGGCGCAAATACTGCTATGCTAATCATTCACTGGCTTACACAGGAGAACTTAAACTAATGAGAATCCCTCCGCTGTATTTGAGAAAAGGTTACCAGCGCTTTTTCGCAGGTATTGCGATCGGCTGTATCATCGGCTGGGCTTTTTTCTTATTCCAATTTGGTTTGGCACATGAGCGCCTGATCAATAAAATAAATCAACAAAGAATGAAAATAGAAGATCTCGAGAAAAAAAATGAAATTCTTACTTCAGACGACGAGAGAGCAAACGAAGAATTAGCAAAAAAATTCAAGCTGCATGAAGTTAATGCCCGTATTTCTAACAATTCTCAAAAACTATCGAATCTGACAAAGATTCAACTTGTTAAATTGATTGAAGATGACCTCGAACACCTAATAGGTGAAGATACTGAAACGATCGCAAAGAGCCACACATTACTCGTACAGGCTATCGAAAATAAAGATTATATGGTTGATGAACAGAAGTTTAAAGTCAAAATCGATCATCTCTATCTATATACAGGAATACTCAGAATGTATGTTTCTGTTCATCCTATAAAATAAATTTCTAAAAATTCCGAACGAAATATTACGTTTTCATGAATCTTTAAGCAGTTCAATAGCATTTGCCCGGTAATTTGTATAAAATACTACTATAAAGAGTGAATACTGGGGGAATCTGCATGATTATTAATCGAAAAGAACTTGCCCGTGAAAAGGTAAAAGAAATTCAAAATGGTTTCTCTGCGTTCGCAGAAACGAAAGAAGTGGCAGAATTAATTAAAAAAGAACTTTTAAAGCTTGACTTAAAAGTTCATGAAGATGTTACAGATGTCGGTTCCTGGTTCATCCCAGAAAAAAGCAATTGACCAAAGTAAAAAGGCCCCCCCGATGAGGCCTTTTTTATTTTGAACTAAATGCTGTACACGCTTCTCTCAGTGCATTTAATACAGCAAGTGTTTCTTCCTTCGTGTAAACAGTGGCACCAGAAGCTCTTGGATGTCCGCCTCCATTAAACTGTGCAGCAATTTGATTTACAATGGGTCCTTTTGAACGCAGCCGAACTCGAATTTGGTCAGGCTCATCCACAAAGAACACCCATGCTAACAATCCTTCTACCTGTGAAAATGAATTCACGAGTAATGAAGCTTCACTCGCATTGACATGAAATTCATCCAGCGTCTCTTTACTGAGGTGAATGTACCCTACACGACCGTCAAAAATGGTAAAATGCTGAAGTACATAACCATTTAGCCTTACTAGTTTTTCAGGTGATTTATATAAGTTTTCATGTATTTCTGAAGGGCTAAAACCCGTTTCTAAAAGAAGTGCTGCATATCGATGTGTCTTCTCACTTGTAGACGGATATAGAAAACGTCCAGTATCTCCTACAATACCCGCATACAAAAGTCTTGCTGCCTGATCATTTAATCGTAACCCCTTCTCTTTTCCAAAAAGGTAAAATTCCATAATCATCTCACTGACAGAGCTTGCAGAAGTATCTACCCAAATCAAGTCCCCGTATGGATCTTCATTAGGGTGATGATCAATTTTAATCGTCATATCTCCTAATGAATAGCGGGATTCACTGATTCTGGGTGCGTTAGCTGTATCACAAATAATTACTAAAGCCCCTTCATATAAATGGTCTTCAATACTATCCATCTTGTTCAAAAAAGTAAGACTCGGGTCTTCTTCACCTACAACATAGATTTCCTTATTCGGAAAACTAGCTTTTAAGATATTCGCTAATCCTCCCTGTGAACCTAGAGCATCTGGATCAGGTCTAACATGACGATGAATAATAATGCGGTCATATTGTTGAATTTCATCTAATATTTGATCTTTCATATCAGGCTCCTTTTTGACCTCGTTGTGGCAATTCTGTTGTTAAACGTTTACAATGTAATGGAGTAAATTCATGGGGGAATCGTTAATGCCGATTTTTATTATTCTTATTATACTTTCTTTTGCTCTTTATGTGTTTTATAAGGTTCGGGAAGTTCGTACAAAGGAACTTTTTTATAAACGCTGGACAGGTTCAAAAGCAAAGATGGCTCTAGGAACTTTTATCGCTTCATTCGGATTAAATGAATTAACATCTGTAGAAGGCCGGTTACAACTCTGGATCGCTATTGTTTTCTTAGTTTACGGAGTGGTTCTATTATTTTTTGGATGGAAGATGTACAAGCATTACTTAACGCTTGCAAAAAAAGAGTCTCAAAGTACAAATCAAAATATGAATGGATAAAAAGTCCCTCAAAAAGGGACTTTTTTGTTGTTTTTTTAAGGGCTGTTATGTTCTTGGAAGTGGTTGTTTTCCGTTTCAGGATGCTCGCTTTCCGCGGGGCGTGGCGTGCGGTGAGCCCTCTCTTCGCCTTGTGAAATGAGTGGTCTCACCTGTCCCACTGATCCCGCAGGAGTCTCACACCTTACACTCCAATCAACTTGCTAATGATGAGAAAGAATAATACGGTCCAAAAGCATCTATCTTTAAAAAGAGAGCAAATCTAAAACATAGTCCTTTTGGGTTCATCCTGTTCGTCCTCTTTTACTGACAAGTCATACGGTTCAGCAAACCATACCTGAGTATTCTTCTCGCAAGGTCATGGTACGAGTATGCATGTTTTACATTGGTTTCCTTGCAAACGCAAACCATATCCAGTAGAAGGCAGGCATCTTTCTGGCAAAACAGCCTTTTATTTTATGACCGGTGATCAATCAGCTGGGCCATCATCATTGCCTTTCCAACAATTTTCCCTTCATGAAAAATCTCGACTTCAATCTTCCCAAACTTCCTGCTCACTTCTAATACTCGTGGAATAAACTCAATCTCACTCTCGATCTGAACAGGCTTAATATAATAAAAGGTTACATTTTCAACAACAAGGTCCCCTTTTTTAATTCTGCGCAGAGTCTTACGGGCAACTTCTGTTACGAGCGTCATTAATACACCATAGGAAACCGTACCAAGATGATTGGTCATCTGTGGAGTGATCAGGCAAGAAAAGGACATTTGGTTATCGTATTTATGTTCTTTAAGCTCAGTGGAAATCAAATCATCTATCGTTGCTCCAACTTGCGGCTGTTTTTGCATCATCTGCATCGCTTTCAATACATCTTGCCTCGTTAAAATTCCGATCAATTTATGGGAAGCCCCTGTAACAGGCAGAAGTTCAATACCTTCCCAGATCATCATATGTGCACAAGCGGCGACTGACGTTTTTTCCGTTACAGTTAGAGGTGAACGGGTCATTACTTTTTCGACTTGGGTAGTTTCCGGAATCCCAATGATGTCTTTAGAAGTAACGATACCTGTGACTCGATTCGTTTGATCTACCACTGGATAGCGGCTATGATTTGTTTCTTGATTTAATTCGTGCCATCTTTTTACTTCATCCGTCTGAAATAAATAGTGTGTATCCTCTATTGGTATCAAAATATCAGACGCAAGAACAATCTCTTTTTTTATTAAACGATCATGTATGGCTTTATTGATCATGGTAGCAACCGTAAATGTATCATAGCTGGTCGAAATGACAGGAAGCTGCAATTCGTCTGCTAGTCTTTTTACCTCTTCTTCTGTATCGAAACCACCTGTGATGAGGATAGCACTTCCCGCTTTTAATCCTAGTTCGTGTGCATTTACCCGGTTACCGACAATTAATAAACTTCCTGCATCCACATAACGCATCATTGCTTCAAGTTTCATGGCACCGATTACAAATTTATGCAATGTTTTGTGAAGTCCTGCTCGTCCGCCGAGCACTTGTCCTTCAACAATATTGACGACTTCGGCAAAAGTGAGTTTTTCAATATTGCTCTTAGCTTGTCTTTCAATTCGAATGGTACCTACCCGTTCGATCGTACTTACAATTCCTTGATTTTCCGCTTCTTTTATCGCTCGATAGGCAGTACCTTCACTTACATTTAAATCCTTTGCGACTTGCCGGACTGAAATCTTAGACCCAACATCAAGCCCCAAAATGTGCTGCAAAATTTGTTCATGCTTTGTTAGCAATACTCTCACCGTTCCTTTTACCTGTATCTATCTGTTTCAGTTAATTGACTAATACAGATTATACAGTCAATGGAACAGAAACTCAACTTTCCATGTGCACTCTTTTTTGTGAATGGTGAATAGTGTGAGATGTTTTCTTTTTTACAGATACCATTCTGACAGGTTCCTTTTTAACAAGAAGGCCCAGCAGCAAAATACAAGCAAACGCTGTCCATGTAATGGAGAATACCGTATGCATGAGCGGACCATGAAAAGACAATACCGGTAATGCCGAATAAAATAACACGACCAGTAAGAGGAACTTCACAATTTTCTCTTGATTCATAAATACAACCTCCCTTACTACCATTGGTATGCATAGAAAGAGAGGTTAGAATCATTTATATGTTTAAGGTTTCACCGCTTTGAAGCAATTTTCCTTTATCCCCTAGTTTCGAAACAAATGATTCTTCTGCATCTTGTTCTATGACAGGAAATGTATTGAAATGTATGGGTACAGTGATTGGAGCATCGATCCATTTGGCTGCAATTAGTGCATCTTCTGGTCCCATTGTAAAGTTATCTCCAATTGGCAAAAACGCAACATCAGGTTTCGCTAACTCTCCAATTAACTTCATATCTGAAAACAGAGCCGTATCTCCTGCATGATAGATTGTTTTGTCATCTGCTGAAAATAAAATTCCTGATGGCATTCCCGTATATACAATTGTTCCATCTTCTTCTTCAAAACTTGAACCATGAAAGGCCTGAGTAAATTTAACTTTACCCCAAGTAAACTGACGGCTTCCTCCAATGTGCATAGGGTGAACCTCTACACCTTTTGTACCTAAATAATTAGCAAGTTCAAATGGCGCCACTATTAAACTGTTGTTCCTTTTGGCAATTTCTACGGTATCACCAACATGATCTCCATGACCATGCGTTAATAAGATAACATCCGCTTTTACGTCATCAGCGCTAATTTTACATTGTCCATTTCCGCTAATAAAAGGGTCAATCCAAATCGAATATTCCCCATTTTGAATTTCCAGTACTGAATGTCCATGATACGTAATTTTCATAAAAAAACTCTCCTTTCGTTCAATAAATCTGTTTCGTTATATATTAGCTATAATTCTTTATATACCCTTTATTTCAAACAAAAAAAAGTCCGAATACGGACTTTTTAAGTTCGGCTGTTTTTTAAACTTTGTTGCTATTTAACCAATCAGAGGAGTAGGTGATACCCGCTTTTAGATCCTCGTTTTCTGTAAAAAGGGGCTTTTCTAAAAGTTTGTTGCTTTTATGTCATTTCATTAAGATTAAGAGTCTTCATTGACAAGGTGATCGGAGAGTAAGGTGCGAGACTCCTGCGGGATCAGTGGGACAGGAGAGACCTCTCATTTCGCAAAGCGAAGAGGGGGCTCACCGCACACCCCGCGGAAAGCGAGCATCCTGAAACGGAGATCAGCTACTTCTAAGAGCAATTTTATTAAATTACTGCATTTGCGCTAATAAAGAACCCGCTTCTTTATAATCAAGCTGATGAGCTTCCGCAACTGCTTTGTATGTTACAAATCCATCTAATGTATTTATGCCTTTTAACAGGGCTTCGTTATCCAGACATGCTCTTACATAACCCTTATTGGCAATTTGCAGGGCATATGGAACGGTTACATTTGTTAGTCCTATCGTTGAAGTACGTGGAACTGCTCCTGGCATATTCGCTACTGCATAGTGAAGCACACCATGTTTCTCATATGTTGGATTGTCGTGTGTCGTAATTTTATCAACTGTTTCAAAAATACCGCCTTGATCGATCGCAACATCAACAATGACAGAACCGGGCAGCATCCCTTTGATCATTTCTTCCGTAACAAGCTTCGGTGCTCTTGCTCCAGGAATTAATACTGCCCCGATGACTAGAGCAGACTCTGCCACGGCATTTGCAATATTTAAAGGATTTGAAATTAGTGTATTGATTTCATTGCCGAAAATATCATCCAATTGACGTAGCCGCTCAGGACTCAAGTCAATAATCGTAACATCTGCACCTAGACCCATTGCAATCTTGGCAGCGTTTGTACCGACTACACCGCCTCCGATAATCGTTACTTTTCCTCTTTTCACACCAGGAATTCCGCTTAAAAGAACTCCCATTCCGCCTTTTGGTTTTTCTAAAAACTGAGCACCGATTTGGGCAGCCATTCTCCCTGCTACTTCACTCATCGGAGTGAGGAGCGGCAATGAATTATTAGGTAATTGAACAGTTTCGTATGCGATGCCAACCACTTTACTATCGGTTAAAGCTTTTGTAAGTTCAGGTTCAGGCGCTAAATGTAAATACGTAAACAGAATTAATCCTTCATGAAAGAAGCAATATTCCTCCGGCAGTGGTTCTTTTACTTTCATTACCATATCCATTGACCATGCTTGTGCTGGTGTTTCTACGATTACTCCACCTGCATTTTCATATTCTTCATCCGTAAAACCTGAACCCTCACCTGCACCTTTTTGTATAAATACTTCATGACCAGAAGCGACAAGGTTTAAAACACCAGCAGGAGTCATTGCAACTCGATTTTCATTATTTTTAATCTCTGTCGGAACACCTATTTTCATTTTGTTTCCCTCCCTGATATGTAATTGGAATTTTTTTCATCTTATTTATAGTTACCATACCATCAAAAAAGTTAAATAAAAAGAAACAAATAGAACAATGTTAAACTTCTATTAATAAATTAAATCAGCACTTAAGTTTCCCTTTTTGCTGCGATTCCATACATAATAAAGAAAACAATCCAGACTTTATTATTCACGCCCTTAAGCTACAGAAAAAAGCCCAAAAGGAATGTTTCACAAACCTTTTGGGCCTTCTGTTAGCTTAAACTTTCTTCTTCATCTAATTTAGTGCGCTGCTGGCCTTGATCGACCTTATCGATAACACCACTCTGATATGCTTCCGTAATTTGCTGATGAACAGTAAGCTCACCTTCTGAGTCGAATTGAGCTTGCTGATCTTGTGGCTTATTTTTATCCATGTCTATTCCTCCTTATGCTCAAACTATTTATTAGTTTCTGTTAAGAAGGAAAAGTTATCTCGGCTAATTTTTGGCAGCGATAAGAATAGATGTTGCAGCTTCGAGCTGTTGACGAACCGCCTGGAAACCAGTACCGCCTTCAGAATTTCTTCTTTCTACAGCATGTTTGGGTGAAAGAACCTCAAAGATATCCTCTTCAACAATCGGACACCACTCTTTATATTCATCCAGACTGACATCTAATAAATAGCATCCTTTTTGAATGCATAAAAGAACCATCTTTCCTACAAGTTCATGTGCTTCACGGAAAGGAATGCCTTTCTTAGCTAAATAATCAGCAAGTTCTGTAGCATTGGAGAAATCCTGATGAACAGCATTATTCATACGCTCTTCATTGACCTTTAATTCATTGATCATACCAGTCATGATACTTAGACAGCCTTTTACTGTTTTGATCGTATCAAAAACCGGTTCTTTGTCTTCTTGCATATCTTTGTTATAAGCAAGCGGCAAACCTTTCATTAAAGTCAGCAATGAGACTAGCGAGCCGTACACTCTTCCGCTTTTTCCCCGGATTAATTCAGCCATATCCGGATTTTTCTTTTGCGGCATCATGCTGCTTCCAGTAGTAAAACTGTCACTGATCTCAACAAATCCAAATTCTTCAGAAGACCAAATAATAAGTTCTTCACAAAAACGTGAAAGATGCATCATAACAAGTGATGCGTTACTGCAGGATTCAATTGCAAAATCTCTGTCACTTACAGCATCAAGACTATTCAAATATTTTTTTGCAAAACCGAGTTCATTCATTGTAATGCTGCGGTCGATTGGAAAAGTTGTTCCCGCAAGCGCACCTGCACCGAGCGGCATAATATCCGTTCTTTTTAAGCTGTCCTGCAGCCTTTCTTTATCTCGTTCAAGCATCCAAAAATAAGCAAGCAAGTGATGTGCAAATGATACAGGCTGTGCACGCTGTAAATGTGTATAGCCAGGGATCATCGTTTCAACATGCTCTCCTGCAAGATTCAACAGAGCTTTTTGCAGTTCATCAATATGATCCATGATCAATACCGTTTCTTCTTTGACGAAAAGATGAAGATCTGTCGCAACTTGATCATTACGGCTTCTAGCCGTATGCAGTTTGCCTCCATCCGCTCCGATTTTGTCAGTTAAGAGCTTTTCTAGATTCAGGTGAATATCTTCATATTGAACAGCATATTGAAGATCACCTTTTTCTTCCTCTTTTTTAAGACTCAATAAGCCTTGTTTTATATTTTCATATGCCTCTTTTTCAATAATGCCGCATTCAAAAAGCATCTTAGCATGTGCCAAACTGCCTGTAAGATCCTGACTGGCTAATTGCTGATCAAAAGAAATCGAAGCTCCAAATTCATCTACCCATTCTTCTGGCTGTTTGGAGAAACGGCCTCCCCATAATTTTTTCACACTTTCACCTCATTTTTTTGAACCATGCTGCTTACTTTTGTCGGAAGTCCCCAAAGTGATATGAATCCTTTAGCAGCACCATGATCAAACATATCTTCAGAAGTATAAGTTGCTAATTTTTCATCATATAAAGAGAACGGTGATTTTCTCCCTTCAACAATTGCATGACCTTTAAATAGCTTAACGCGGACAGAACCCGTTACATACGATTGTGTCTCGTTTAAGAATGCTTTTAATGAAGCAGTTAAAGGCGAAAACCAAAGTCCTTCATAAATTAATTCCGTCATTTTCTTCTCAATGATCGGTTTGAAATGAGCAACTTCTTTTACTAGCGTAAGATCCTCAAGTTCTTTGTGTGCCTTAATTAAAGTTGTTGCAGCAGGGCATTCGTATACTTCACGTGATTTAATACCAACAAGACGATTTTCCACATGGTCGATGCGTCCTACACCATGTGCTCCGCCGATTGCATTTAATTGATGGATGAGTTTGTCGAGAGTAAGCCTCTCACCATTTAATGAAACGGGTATACCTTTTTCGAATCCAATCTCAACAAATTCTGGTTTGTCAGGTGTATTTTCTAATGGTGTTGTCATTTCGTAAGCATCTTCAGGAGGAGTTGCCCAAGGATCTTCTAGAATTCCGCATTCGTTGCTTCTTCCCCATAAGTTTTGATCAATTGAAAAAGGACTTTCTTTCTTGATTGGTACTGGAATATCATGCTGTTTAGCATATTGGATTTCTTCTTCACGAGACCAGCTCCACTCACGAACAGGTGCCAATACTTCCAAATCAGGTGCAAGAGCAGCAATAGAAACCTCAAAACGAACTTGGTCATTTCCTTTTCCAGTACAGCCATGTGCAACAGCAGAAGCATCATATTTTCTCGCGACTTCAACTAATTTTTTTGCAATAAGCGGTCTGCTTAGCGCTGAGATTAATGGGTATTTCCCTTCATATAAAGCATGTGACTGCAAAGCTACTAATGCATAATCATCTGCGTATTCTTTTTGAACATCTAATACGATTGATTCTGATGCCCCGATTGAAAGTGCTTTAGATTGTACAAACGGAAGATCTTTTCCTTCTCCAACGTCCAAACATAAAGCGATAACGTCATAGCCCTTTTCAGTGAGCCATGGAATTGCCACCGATGTATCTAAACCGCCTGAATATGCTAATACTACTTTTTTCTTCATATATATCTCTCCTCCTGAATAGTAAAAACTGAATAAGTATTTATTTTTATGCAAAACAATTTATAAAAATACTATTTATGATAGTAAATACTATAACAAAAAATGAGAAATAAATGCAAGGTTATTCTTGAAAATGAATAAAAAATCACAAAGTCGTAACACCTAGCCTGTTAGCGCCTTGTTTTGTACAATAGAAAAAGAGGTGATCTACCATGCATGATAACTTTGTTTGGGATGAAAGACTTGGGATTTCAATTCCACGCTTAACGAAACAATGGGATGAATATAAAAACAATGAACAATCTTTAATTCTTTTGCAGTGGGAAAAAATTAGAGGAGGTATACCTGATCGCATCGGTGCAATAGAACAGGAGATTAATGGACTGCAAGATCGTTTATCACTAGAGGAAAACTTCGAAGTTTCTTGCCAGTTAAATCATAAAATATCTGCACTTGCTTCTGTTATCAATGATTTATGGCTGTGGTACCGGCTCAATCAGCACGTATCGTCTAAAATACATGGTTAAATCCACATAAAAAGCTGGCTCACATTATCATGAGCCAGCTCTTCTATTTTCGCAGCTGCTGAACAACGTGCGTAATTTCAGGCAATA
Organism: Fictibacillus barbaricus; assembly: GCF_031457135.1. Taxonomy (GTDB): domain Bacteria; phylum Bacillota; class Bacilli; order Bacillales; family Fictibacillaceae; genus Fictibacillus; species Fictibacillus barbaricus_A. Next base: position 255,903 of record NZ_JAVDWA010000004.1, read on the forward strand.
TTAATTTTTCCATCCCAAGCTTAACGGCTCCTGAAGAACCAGGCAATGCAAAAACGGCTGTCTTTTTAATCGTACCTGCCACAGCACGGCTAAGCAAAGCACCTGATCCGATATCTTCTGTGTAACTCAACATACGAAAAAGTTCTCCAAAGCCTGGTATTTCTTTTTCAAATAAGGGCTGCAGTGCTTCAATCGTCACATCTCTTGGAGCAATTCCAGTCCCACCATTAAAAATGATGATATCTATATTATCATTTGATGCCGCATACATTGTTGCTTCTTTTATCCATGCTTGGTCATCGTGAACAATCCGGTATTCATAGACAGTATGTTTATGCATCTTGAGAAGTGATTTTATTAGATTGCCGCTCTTGTCTGATTCTTCGTTCCTCGTATCACTCACTGTTACGACCATGCAGCTTGCATAATCGGGAGCTTCCTTTTTATGCTCTTGAACACTCATGTATAGGCTCCTAGTTATTATATTTCTCTAACAGATAACGTTTTTGATAAAATTTATGGGCAATTTCTGTAATTTTTCTGGATTGCTGATAGTTCATGACAGCACCAACTGCCATTCCGAAAATCGGCAGTCCTTGCGTCAGCTTTTTTCTTAAAAGTAGAATGGCCATCATTTTTACAATTTGCTGAATCGGGTGCGACATCCAGGAAATATCCGCAACCACATCATTACCTGCATAAAAGATTGGATCTTCTTCTTGGTGGATTTCTTCCATCAATTCATCCCATTTTTCTTGCTGATATCGTTTTGGCATTGTTGCGGCATGATACACTTTTAAAGAACGCATCATCTCAGAAGGTCTTTGAATATCATAGCCGTAATGCATAGCAATGGATTGAACGGATCTGATCCCTAGCGTGATCATCGCAGGAAAATCCGTACCTAAAAATAAAATCCCGCCAGTTCCTGCAAGACCACCCTGTGTAAAAGACAAAAGACGGTTACGTGCAATTTGCTGATCAGCCATATAAGACAATTGATCGACTGTACATTTTTTTAAATCTACAATTTCAAAAATATCATCCCGGAACACACGTGCTTCGGATAAAAGTCTTTGTTTCATATCAAGCTGAAATTGAGAGTTCTGTATTAGCGCATGTATATGAAATAATACTGTATCAACATATTCACCGATTTTCCCTTGCATATCCTCAGATAAAAGGTCCATCTGTCCTGTAGCCCATTTTTCGTAAGTACGTCCAAAATCCGTTGGTTCATATGTAAAAAAGTCTTGTTCCCAATTCTGGATTTCTTGCCAGATCTGTTCTTCACGATCGGTGAAATGCATATTATCCCTCCAATGATCTTTTTTATAGTTTACTTTAAAAAAAGCGTGAAGTAAAAAATTCGCAGGTAGCAAGACAATCTTATTTAAATGGATTTTTCCACTCCATTAAAAGAGCATTGTTTTGTGATTCTGCATCCTCTATATAATTTGATACAACTGCAACAGGAGTCCTTCCTGATCGCAGTAAAAAAGAAATGACTGGATCGTATAAATCACCAGCCATCACTGATTGAACGTATTCTTGAGGAGACATTTTTTCAGCATGCCTTTGATAGCCTGGCATCCTTCCTCCGCCAATCAGCCGATCTACTCCTAAATGAATAACAACTTCATACATGGATTGCATAAGAAGTTTTCCAAGATTGAACTTCCGGTAAGATGGCCGGACACATATATCTACTACATATAGAGTATTGCCGCTGTTTTCATGGTTTCGAATATATCCACTATCCGTAACTTCTTCCCATGTGTGCTCAGGATGTGCTGGATCAAAGCTAATTAACAGTCCTGTCATTGATCCGGCAATCACACCGTCAATCTCTACACATAATGCACCATTTTGAAAAAGTGCAACGTGGTTCTTTAACTGTTCTTCGTTCCACCAAAGATCTGATGGAAACGGGGGAGGAAAACTTTCTTTTTGAATTTCAATAAGCGCTTTAAAATCATTGGTCTTATAATTTCGAACAACAGCTTTAACGGGTCGATCACCTATATATAGGTACAGTTCTTTTTTGTACATATGCAGTTTCTCCTCTTTTTATAAAAATGCTGTTTTCGTAATCATTGTTGTTCTTGAGTGCAGTTGATCTCCGTTTCAGGATGCTCACTTTCCGCGGGGCAGGCGGTGAGCCACATTCGTACGTTTCACATATAAGTGTCTCACCTGTCTAGCTGCAGCGCTTAGCCCCTCGAGGTCAAAAGTTTAATGGTCCCGAAGGCAAAAAGCGCCTTCTTAGCCCATTTCTCTTTTGCTTGTCGGGGCTGACCAAACCGCTTCCGCTTTTCATACTGCCCGCCTGTCCCGCAGGAGTCTCGCACCTTCCACTCCAACCAAATTTACAATGAAGAACTTCAAAACCTCTTTTTAGCAACAATCTTTTAGAAAAAAGCCTTTAGAAGAAAAACTTTTTAAAAATGCACTATGTTTTAATCACTTAAACACATTACTCTATGGGTCCCCCTTATTCCTTCTTTTAAAAAGGCTGTTTTCGCATACACTGTTGCTTTTGAAAGTTGTTGATTTCCGTTCCATGACACTCGCTTTCCGCGGTGCTGACGGTGAGCCACATTCGTACGTTTCACTTTTAAGTGTCTCACCTGTCTAGCTGCAGCAGTTAGCCTCTCGAGGTCAAAAGTTTAATGGTCCCGAAGTCAAAAAGCGCCTTCTTAACCCATTTCCCTTTTGCTTGTCGGGGCTGACCAAACCGCTTCCGCTTTTCGGACTGTCTAGCTGCAGCAGTTAGCTCCTCGAGGTCAAAAGTTTAATGGTCCAGAAGGCAAAAAGCGCCTTCTTAACCCATTTCCCTTTTGCTTGTCGGGGCTGACCAAACCGCTTCCGCTTTTCGGACTGCCCGCCTGTCCCGCAGGAGTCTCGCACCTTCTACTCCAATCAGCTATTAAAGAAGACAATAAAATAAGAATAAAAAGCAACAATCTTTTAAAAAAGAGCATTTAAAAAAGAAAAAGCAACCCTTTCTCATGTTAGGAACATGGAAAAGATTGCTTAAAAATAGTATTACATCGCATGGCGCATTGTATCTCTAGCGATCATAACTTCTTCATTTGTCGGAATCACGATAACTTTTACAGGAGAATGTGGGTAGCTGATAAACGCCTCTTTCCCTCGAACTTGGTTAAGAGCTGGATCCCAATAAACTCCCATAAATTCAAGTCCGCGAAGTACACGTTCACGAACTGCCGTACTATTTTCACCAATACCTGCTGTGAAAATAATCGCATCAATCCCAGCCATTCTTGCTGCATAAGACCCGATGTATTTATGAATACGGCTAGCGAATACTTCTAGTGCAAGTTCAGCACGTTCATTTCCCTTTTCTGCTTCACTTTCAATATCACGAAGGTCAGAAGAGAAACCTGAAACGCCTAACATACCGCTTTTATTGTTAAGAACATTCAATACTTCTTCAGCGCTTTGACCTGTTTTTTGCATAATATACGGAATAAGGGCAGGGTCAATATTACCTGAGCGCGTTCCCATTGTAACACCTGCAAGCGGAGTGAATCCCATAGATGTATCAATCGATTTTCCGCCTTCAATCGCGGCAATACTCGCACCGTTTCCTAAATGACATGAAAGAAGACGAAGTTGTTCAACAGGACGTCCTAACAATTCTGACGCTCTTTCAGTTACATACTTATGGCTTGTACCATGAAAACCGTATTTTCTGATGCCATACTCTTCGTAATATTCATAAGGCAAACTGTATAAGAAAGATTTCTCAGGCATCGATTGGTGAAAGGCTGTATCAAATACTGCAACCGCCGGAACGTTCGGAAGCACTTTTTTGAAGGCTTTAATTCCAACAACGTTTGCAGGATTGTGAAGTGGAGCAAGATAAGAAATTTCTTCAATTTCTTTTAAGATCTCATCCGTGATTAAGACAGAATCATTAAACTTTTCTCCGCCATGAACGACACGGTGTCCAATTCCTTCGATTTCATCAAGTGAAGAAATGACTTGATGTTTAATCAATTTATCTAAAAGCATAGAAACTGCTTCAGAATGGTCTTGTATATCTTTTATTTCTTTAATTTTTTCATCAATCACTTCAATCGTGAAAACAGAATCATTTAATCCAATACGTTCAACAAGCCCTTTTGTTAATACTTCTTCTTCTGGCATTTGAAGAAGTTGAAACTTTAAGGACGAGCTCCCGGCATTAATTGCAATAATTTTAGCCAAAATAGCCATCTCCTTCTTATTAAATGAAAAAGAAGGGCGCAAATCGCACACTTCTATCTCACTTGTTACTATAATCCTTCCTTATTTAAACATTGCCCATCGTTATTATCAAGGCTGTAAAACGCTTACACCTTATATTCATGCAATTCAGACTTGAATACGTTTCCAAACACATAAAAAAAAACAGCATAGGTAGTTATCCCACGCTGTTATTTTTCACGTTCCCATTCTGTTTTAAACCACTCATTTATTTGTCCCATAACATTAGCTAATCCCGTTTTGTTCGAAAACGAAGGAAGATCAGCAAGCATCGCCTGTTTCGGCTTTCTCACATCTTCTCCTTGCTTTTGCAGAATCAAGATACTCTTAGCATGTGTTTTAGACTTAAAAAGATTTTCCGGCAGCTGCAGTAAACCTAAAATATTTACACTTTCTTTCATCCAAGCCTGCAGCAATTCAGATTGCTCACTTTCAAACAAGCCATTTGGAACGATAAATATTCCGATACCTGCATCCTTCAAGTAATGAATAGATTGCTCCATGATTAAATGGTGGGCATACGTATGACCTTCTTTTTGAAACACTTTGTACTCTTTTGCTCCATCATCATCTGGATAGTACCCGACTGGAAGATCTGCAAGAACAAGATCTACTGGTTCAACATATAAAGGTTTAACTACATCTTGATGAAAGAGCTCAACTTTATGCTTTTGAATGTTGGCATTCACCCAAGCCAGACGAAGCAATGTTTCATCAACCTCAACAGCAAATGCTTCACACTCTTCTTGCTTTAGCTGATTAAGCACCGCAGTTAACAAATTACCCGAACCAACAACCGGATCTAATAAGGTGACCCGCTCATTCTGATTAGTGAATTTTTGTACGAGGTATCCAACAAAAAGAGCAACTGCATCAGGTGTCATAGCATGATGGGGCTGAAGGGCTTCTTGCATGCCTTTTAATACAGTAAGCTGGAACGCTTTTCTCAGCTCTTCTTTCCCAAACTCTGCAACATTGATTTTTTTATACTCTTCTGTCAGAACATTGATCAGTTCTTTATCATATTCTTTAGGAATCTCTTGAAAAAACAAATTCTCCCCTGTTTCCACAAGAGCATCTAAATAAGGCAAATCAAGCTTATCCTTGATCGCCATGGTGGAATTATCCATGCTTACAAAAAGTTTTTCTACTTCATTAAAAGAGCTCATATTCGCTTCCTCCTACATTTACACAGAGAACATTTTAACAAATACATTGGGGTATACACAACGATTTCGTATATTTCTCTTAACACAAAAAAATCCCCGGTAAACGATTGCTACCGGAGATGATTGTTTCTTACTTTGCGGCTTTAGCAGCTTCAATAGCAGCTTCATAATTCGGATGGCTAGTTACTTCATCAACATATTCAACATATGTGATTTTGTCTGAGCTATCGATTACAAATACAGAACGAGCTAATAAACGAAGCTCTTCAATCGCAACACCGTATGCTTTACCGAAAGAAAGATCTTTGTGATCAGAAAGAGTTTGTACATTCTCAACGCCTGCTGCACCACACCATCTTTTTTGGGCAAATGGAAGATCAACAGAGATCGTCAGTACTTTCACGTTTTCTAATTTGGATGCTTCCTCATTGAAACGGCGTACTTCAGCATCACATACCCCTGTATCAACAGAAGGAACAGCTGCGATTAATCTTACGCTGCCTTTAGTATCTGCTAAAGTAACTTCTGACATATCGTTTGCCAATACTTTGAAATCCGGAGCCTGATCTCCTACTTTTACTTGGCTGCCAAGCAGTGTAACCGGTTTTTCTTTAAATGTTACGCTCATGATATAAACTCCTCCTCAGGATCAATTATGTACTTACCCTATCATCTTAAAACAACACAGAAGAAAAAGCTAACGTGAGAGTTAGCTTTAAAAATCTGTTGAATGTGTATTTGACTGTTGAGCATTTGCTGAACCATTGTTTTTATTTTTGTTCATAAGATGCTGAAGTTTATCGATTACACCAGGAGCAAGATCTAATATACGTTCATATAGATGTGTACTGTTATCTAAGTGAATGGTTTTGATGCCTGTGTTGCTTACAACTAGAAATGCGATGGGTGTAATCGAAACTCCTCCACCGCTTCCCCCTCCAAATGGAGAATTTTTAGAATCACCTGAGGAACCTTGATTGCCTTGAGATTGTTGCTGAGATGATGAATCCTGTTGATTTCCAAAATCACTTCCACCTGCAGCAAATCCGAAACCAACTTTTGAAACTGTCAAAATCACACTTCCGTCAGGAGTTTCAACAGGGTCACCAATTATCGTATTTACATCGATCATTTCTTTTAAATTTTCCATAGCGGTTTTCATTAAACCCTGGATTGGATGTTCACCCATTTTTTACATGCCTCCAGTCATATATTCGTTATTTACTCGAGATGAATTCTTGGATCCACGCCAAGCTTTCATTATTTTTAGCATAACGACAATAGCATGCCCGATTTTAAAGGAAACCATACAAGAAAACCTTGTTTCACTGTGCATCCCCTGAAAAACAGGAATTACAGAAACAGAGGGGTTGCCTTTTAAAATAAAAAACGTATTAATCAGCTGCAGTACAACACCTTTAACTCCCCACAAGCTTCCTGCAGCAATAGCAGAGGCAGAAGCTTCACCGAGACCGATCGCACTGTGCCAAGAAATATTTTCAACTTTAATTTTGCTAAGAAAATGGCGAATGATATGATAAAAATTTCGAACATGAACCAGCATGCTTCTAAATGATTTATATTGATTTTTAAACTGACGAAAGGTTATTCTCTTCTTCTTTTTTTTCTTGTTTCCCATACTTGCTTGTTTTTCTTCTTTTACTTTTATTGCACGATCCTTTGCGTCAAATTGTATGAGTGGAATCTTTAACGTATACCGTAAAAAACGATACATACGCAATTTAATTTGAACATCACTATTGTCATTTCGATGGACAAATTGCAGTTCAATATGTAACGTAGAAAACATTAAGAGAATAGTAAAAAACAGCAATACAGCGATAATAAGCAAAATCCATTCCATGCTCGTTCTTCCCTTCTATTCGTTCATTATAGGCACTATGCTTTTAATCTAAACGTGAAACCAAATACATAAGAATTCATAGAAGGTGAAAAGAACAGAATAAAAAGATGAGATCAATAGGAGGTATCATTCAATGCGGGAACGCAACAATATTTTTTTCTTCTACAAAAAGGACGAGGCTATACACGAAAAAGCAGAGAAACTAAAACAGCTTGCTGCACAATCAGGTTTTCGTATTGTTGAAGATCAAAAAGAGGCAAATATTATCGCCAGTATTGGTGGAGACGGTTCTTTTTTACAAGCAGTCCGTAAAACGGGATTCCGTGAAGACTGTTTATACGTTGGCATAAATGCATCCGTTGACACAGGTTTTTATTGTGATTTTCATATAGATGATCATTCAGGTATGATAGACGCGATGAAAAATGAACAAATTGAAGTTAGAAAATACCCTGCACTATCCGTAAACATTGATGGACAAGGATCGTTTTATTGTTTAAACGAATGTTCCATAAGGTCATCAGTCATAACTACACTTGAAATTGATGTTTTCATTGATGATTTTTATTTTGAAACATTCCGCGGAGATGGCATGATCATTTCCACTCCTACAGGAAGCAGCGCTTATAATAAGTCAGTGAACGGAGCAGTTGTTGATCCCATGCTTGCTTGTTACCAGATCAGTGAGCTCGCTTCGCTCAATAACAATCAATACCGTACACTTGGATCGTCATTTATACTTAGCAATAATCGTAAAATGACATTCAAGATCAAACAGGAAAACAGCCAGACTTATCCGATAATCGGTATGGATAATGAAGCAATGAGTATTAAACATTGCAAAAGTATGAGCTTTGAAATTACGGATAAGCGAATAAAAACAGTAAAACTAAAAGATAATTCCTTCTGGCATAAAGTGAAAAGAAGCTTTTTGTAAAAAGCTGTTTTCGCATTCAACGTTGCTTTTGAGAAGTAGTTGATTTCCGTTCCAGGTTGCTCGCTTTCCGCGGGGCAGACGGTGAGCCACATTCGTACGTTTCACGTATAAGTGTCTCACCTGCCCGCCTGTCCCGCAGGAGTCTCGCACCTTTCACTACAATCAACCTATAATTTTAGTCAAATTACAAAACTGCCCCAGAAGCAACAATCTTTTAGAATAGAGCCTTTAGAAAAGAGCAAAAAAATACTGATTCGATTACGAGTCAGTATTTTTTGTTATGATCATATTTTCTATATAGAGCTCGTATTTTCTTTATTCCGCTCGTATTTCTCCTGTGACTCCAATAATTCCAGCAAATTTCATAAAGTGGCAAAAAAAAACAGCCTATAAGATGTTATTCACATCTAATAGGCCGTCATTCTGTCTATTAATTTTGAGTAACGCTATTATTTGTTTGTTGAAAGGCAATTTCTCCGTCTACGATTGTATAAAGAACTTTAGCTTCTAAAATTTCGTCAATTGGCACTTGAAATATGTCTCGGTCAAATACGGTAAAGTCAGCCATATAGCCTTCTTTAATATATCCTCTTACATTTTCTTGTCCGATAGCTGCAGCACTTCCAAATGTGTAAAGACCGACAGCTTCATATCTTGAAAGTTTTTGTTCAGGTACGTAACCTTCATGGGATTCACCCGGTTTTCTCCGGGCCGCAGCTGCATAGATCCCTAATAAAGGATTAACGGGTTCAATAGGAGCGTCTGAACCGCCTGCACAAATAATACCTTCATCCAGCAATGTTCTGAATGCAAACGCATATGGAATTCTCTCAGTTCCAAGACGTTCAATGAGCCAAGGGAAATCTGAAGCTACGAAACCTGGCTGAATATCTAAAATAACAGGCAGCTGCTTTAAGTCTTTGATAATTTGCTCCGAAACCAAGCCCGCATGAATAATTCTATCTCTTCCGGATTTCGCAGGGCATTCCTTAATCGTGTTCAGCACCTGAATAAGCGCCATGTCACCGATTGTATGCACTGCAATATTTTTATCATAACTTCTTGCTTTTTGTACTAAGTTCAATAACGCCTCATCGCCGTGAGTGGAAACACCTGAAGTTTCAGGAGCATCATTATAGGGCAATGACAGCCATGCAGTCCGGCCTCCAAATGCACCATCTGCAAAAATTTTCATTGCACCATACTCGACATAGGGCATTTGATAATCGTGCTCGATTTTCAGAAAATCATCTAACGCTTCGTGATGAACAAGCAAATGGGCTTTAAATTTATTTATTTCTTGATCTAACACCTTTTTAAAAGCTTTTAATGGACGTTCAACAAAGCCATAATAGCTCAGATCCTCTGAATGACCTCCTGTGAGCCCTAAGGAAAGAAGGTTTTTTACAGAAGTCTCTAGTGCCTGATTCAAATATTCTTGTGAAACTTCTGGCACGACTTTTTTTACGATATCAGCGGCACTGTCATGCAAAAGTCCTGTGGGTTCACCTTCCGCATCTCTTTTGATTATTCCACCGGGGGGGTCAGGTGTTTCGCTTGTAATACCTGCTAGTTCAAGTGCTTTGGAACTGGCCAAAAAGGCATGTCTGCAAACTCTAGATAATAAGACAGGTCTTCCTTCTGCGATTATATCCAGTTCTACTTTATGAAAAATTTTACGATCAATAAAATTATTTTCGTTCCAGCCCTCACCTAAAAGCCAGTCATCTTTTTTTAAGGTTTTTGCTTTTTCTTTTAATGCAGATTCCATTTCTTCTGCTGACGTCATTTCAGACAGGTCCAACCTGATCAGTTTTTCACCATGGCCGATTAGGTGCAGATGGCTATCCACCAAACCAGGGTACATAACCCCTCCGTCTAAATCCACAGAATCCGTAATTTCATCACCAAATTGGACGATGAGTTCTTTTTCCGATCCTGCTTTTACGATTTTACCATTTTCAACATATACCGCATTGCAATAGCTCTTTTCATTAACCATCGTGTAAATGGTTCCATTTCGAAACAAAGTCCCCACTTTTACAACCACCTTTATATATGCATTCTTCTTTGTATTATAACGGTTCGCAAAATAAAAAGCAGACATCAGCCTGCTTTTTACACTCCATTATCTTATTTTCGAAGCTTCTAGCTGACGAAGCTCGATTCGGCGGATCTTCCCGGAAGTTGTTTTAGGAAGATCTTCGACATATTCAATCCTGCGTGGATATTTATAAGGTGCCGTCAGTTTTTTTACATGTTCTTGCAATTCGGAAGTCAGCATCTCTTTATTGACTGCTGAATCGTCCCGAAGAACAACAAAAGCCTTTACGATATGGCCGCGAATCTCATCAGGACTGGCTACAACAGCGCATTCTTTAACGGCTGGGTGCTTAACAAGGGCATCCTCGACTTCAAAAGGTCCGATTGTATACCCCGAACTAATGATAATGTCATCTCCTCTACCTTCAAACCAGAAATAACCATCTTCATCTTTTTTGGCTTTATCACCTGTTATATAATAATCTCCTCTAAAAGCCATCAATGTTCGATCCTGATCTTTGTAATACTCCTTAAATAAAGCCGGGGAATTTTTGTGTACCGCAATATCTCCAACTTCTCCTGCTTTGACAGGCTGACCATGTTCATTTACGACTTCCACATCATTTCCAGGTGTAGGTTTACCCATCGAGCCAGGCTTGATTTTCATTCCTTCCATAGTCCCTACTAAAAGTGTATTTTCTGTTTGTCCATATCCGTCACGAACTTTCACATGAAAATACTTTTCAAAGGTATCGATCACTTCTCTGTTTAACGGTTCCCCTGCTGAGACTGCACTTCTTAAATGAGTCAGCTTGTACTGATCTAAATGATCAACCTTTGCCATTAATCGATACTCTGTAGGTGTACAGCATAATACAGATACTTTTTGGTCTTCTAAAAGACCTAAATACTTTTGCGGATCGAATTTCCCTTGGTAAACAAATCCCGTTGCTCCAGTTCCTAATGTAGAAAGAAACGGGCTCCAAATCCATTTTTGCCAGCCTGGACCGGCAGTCGCCCAAACGGTATCTTCTTCAGATATATTTAACCAGTTCTTTGACGCCGTACGTATATGTGCATATGCCCAGCCATGTGTGTGAACAACACCTTTTGGCTGTCCAGTTGTTCCTGATGTGTAAGACAAAAATGCCATATCATCCTTTTTAGTTTCTGCACCTTTATAGGAAGCGCTTTCATTTTCAGTTAGTACACGAAGGCTTAGCCAGTCTTTTGTTTCTCCATTAGCACTGATTTTATATTTTAACGTTGGTAAAAGATCTTTTATTTCGTTAACTTGGTCAGTAAATTGATAATCTGCAATAATGGCTTTTGCTTCACTATGCTGAACACGATAGCTTAAATCCTTTGCCCGCAGCATCTCAGAGCATGGAATGACAACAATCCCTGCTTTTAAGCAGGCGAGATACACAGCATACGTTTCAATAAGTCGAGGCATGATGACAAGCACGCGGTCACCTTTTTCTAATCCTAACCCTTCAAGCGCGTTTCCAATTTGGTTTGTTCTTTCCATTAACTTCTTATACGTAATGGTTTCTGTTTCGTGCGTTTCGTTCATCCATATTAAAGCTTTTTTCTCAGGGTTTTTCGCGTACGATTCTATTTCTGAAGTTAAGTTGTAAAGAGCTGGAGCAATTAAATTCATCTGTGTGGTACACCCTTCCCTTTTTTAAATTGACTATGTATTCATTATAATATATTTTAGAATTTTTTTAAAATTTAGTCATTCGTTCTCAAATCTTTTGATAGTAGTTGATTTCCTTTCCAGGCTGCTCGCTTTCCGTGGGGAGGGCGGTGAGCCTCCTTGACCCTTTGGGTTATTAGGAGTCTCACCTGTCCCACTGATCCCACAGGAGTCTCGCACCTTGCTTTTCAATCAACTTTTTAATGAATTTCCTTTACGAAAATGCCCCAGAAGCAATTACTTTTTAAAAAAGAACCAAGAAAAAAACCAAATAAAAAGGAGCGGGGATTACCCGCTCCGTTAGCCATGTTTTATTTATTTTTGGTATCCACCTAGAGCTTGAGCAACTAGACGCTTAGTGATTTCTCCACCTACAGATCCGTTAGCACGTGAAGTTGAATCTGGTCCAAGGTTTACTCCGAATTCAGAAGCGATTTCGTATTTCATTTGGTCAACAGCTTGTTGAGCACCTGGTACTACTAATTGGTTGTTTTGGTTTGCCATTTTGTTTCACCTCCTTTGTACTAATAATGTGTGACGTTTTGCCCATTTCAATTCTTGGAAATTGTTGTGAGTACTGCCAATTTGCAAATTCCTTGTAAATAATAAAGAAAAAACCCGCAATTCTGCGGGTTTAAAACAATTCCTCAAACGTTGTTTCTGTTGATCTGCCCTCTTCCAAGATAATGGTTTCTACACCTTGAACAGCTTCTTCAATCAGTTCTTCTAAGTTTTCAATATTTTGTTCGAACCTTATCGCTTTTTCACGTTTTGGTTTTGTCTTTGGAGCTGATGGTAAAAATATCGTACAGCAATCCTCATATGGGCGGATTGAAATCTCATACGTTCCGATTTTTTGGGATATGTCCATGATTTCTAATTTATCCATCGTTATAACCGGTCTAAGAATAGGTAAGTTTGTAACTTCATTAATAGCATACATGCTTTGCATTGTCTGACTGGCAACCTGCCCGAGATTTTCACCGTTTGCAATAGCTAGCGCATTATTTTTTTCTGCAAGCTTCTCTGTAATCTTAAGCATCACACGTCTCATTATTGTCATGCTGTAGCTAGCTGGTATTTTATCCTTTATGATCTGTTGAATCTTCGTAAACGGCACGACATGAAGCTTAATTTTCCCTCCACTAAAACGTGTAAGCTCTTGTGTTAAGTCCACAACCTTTTGTTTAGCACGTTCACTAGTAAAAGGAGGACTATGGAAATGAACACCCTCTATTCGAACGCCGCGTTTCATCGTTAAATAACCTGCAACAGGACTGTCAATTCCGCCAGAAAGCATCAGCATGGCTTTTCCGCCTACACCAATCGGCAAGCCTCCTGCTCCCTTAAAAGTTTGGCAGCTGATATATGTGCCTGTATCTTTTACTTCCACTTTTACTTCAACGTCTGGATTATGGACATCTACTGTAATATTCTCTGTATTTCGTAATAAGTATCCACCCACTTCACTGTTAAGCTGCATGGAATTTACAGGGAAGGTTTTTAAAGAACGTTTACCCGTAACTTTAAACGTTCTTTTGTCTGTGTTTTCCATTGCATCTTTCAATGCAATCAAAGCGGTTTTATTAATTTCATCTAGATTATTTTCAGTACGAAGCGCTGGACTGATAGAATGGATCCCAAATATATCCTGAAGGGAACCGACAACAGGCTCATGAGGCTGGCCATTTAATTCTATTACTAAGCGGTCAAATAACTTCGAAATCTTTAAATTGTCAAAACGACGCAGCTTGCGCTTAACTGTTTCATGCAGCTGATTTTCAAAATGTCTTCTATTTTTTCCTTTTAATGATAATTCTCCATAACGGACGACTAAATGGTCATACAGCATATTTATTACCTCATTACCTTTTTTAAATTTGTTATTTCTTTTTGCAGCACTTGCAAGACAAGTTCGATCTCTTCCTTTGTATTGTCATAAGAAGTGCTTAAACGAAGAGCAGTAGAAGCACGTTGTTCTCCAAGACCCATTTGCAGAAGTATTCTGCTTGCTCCTCCTTGTTTAGAAGAACAGGCAGACCTTGTTGACACATAGATGTCTTTTTCATCAAGAGCATGAATCAATACCTCTGGCTTCACATTTTTCACGGAAAAATTGATGATATGAGGCGCAGATCCATCTTCTGGAGTATTGATTTCAATATCTTCAATATTTTTCAGGCCATTTAACAGCTGTTTCTTGATTGTAATTAAATGATCCTTTTTAGCGTTCATTTCTTGAAGTATGATTCTTAAGGCTTTTGCCATAGAAACGATGCCTGCAACATTTTCCGTACCCGCTCTTTTACGGAACTCTTGCTCACCGCCTGTAAATAAAGGAGACAGCGTTACACCGTTCTTTACGTACAAAACGCCTGTCCCTTTAAGACCATGGATCTTATGCGCAGAAATGGTACACAGATCAACTCCATATTCTTTTATTGGCAAGTGAACCTTTCCCATTCCTTGAACGTTATCAACATGAAAAAAAACTTTAGGATGTTCTTTTAACACTTCTCCCATTTCCTTAATGGGCTGTAAGGTTCCTGTTTCGTTGTTAACATGCAGCATGGATACTAAAATCGTCTCTGGCCGAATTGACTTCTTTAAATCCTCTATTGAAACGCTGCCCGTTTCATCAACAGGCAGATAAGTTACTTCAAACCCTTGACTCTCTAATAATTGAAAGGATTCATAAGATGAAGCATGCTCGACTCCTGTCGTGATGAGATGTTTACCTCTGTTTTGATGCTGAAATGCGATTCCCTTAATGGCCATGTTGTTTCCTTCTGTTCCTCCAGAAGTAAATACGATCTCAGATGGAGTTACATGTAAGAGCTGCGCAATGGATCGCCGCGCCTGCCCTAGTAAATTTTCTGCCTCTCCGCCTTTGGAATGAAGTGATGATGGATTGGCAAAATATTTTTCAGAAACGGTAACAAAGGTATCAAGCACTTCTTTATATGGCTTAGTCGTTGCACTATTATCTAGATAAATCATCAATTGAATCCTCCAATTAAACAAAACGTTCAAAATTACACATTTCATTATAATACCATAATATAAATAAGGTGGCATCCAAACCATTTTCTAATTAGTGTTTGTTTGCATTACTCTTTTTATTGCGCAGTAAAAAAACTGCAGGAAAAATCCTGACAGTTTTTATACATGTGATTTTAAATTAATTTCCATCTCTTTAAGTATACCTGGCTGTACTCTTTCGATCGCATCTGCTGCAATTTGAAGGGCATCTTCGTATTGGTAATTTCTAAAAGCAATCTCAGCTTCAATTAACCGAATCGAAACCGTTTGATTCGAGCTTCTGAATCTATTCCCGTATTGGATAAGCTTCTCAGCTAATATTGCATTTTCAATCATGGCAGACGTTTCTTCATAGCCTTCATCAACAGCTTCATGTGCTTTGTTCAAAACATATGAAACATCAGACATTTCTAAAGGCTTTTCATCCAGCTTTTTCGATACTTCAATGATATATTCTTCTGCTTTTCCAATGGTAATCAAGTAATGTTCAGGAAGACCAGGAAGATTGCTTTTTTGTACCATACGCCTTGCTTCTAGAAGCTTTTTTCGTAAAGCTTTTAAGCTTTGTTTTGTATCTAACTCGTCTTTTCTAAGATTATGAAGCATTTCTTCATATACCTTTTGAGATCTTTCAAGTTCTTCCATCTGTTTTTGCATTTCTTCCATCATCTCTCGAATGACAGAGAATGATTCTCTCTTTTCATCGATTGATTCTTGAATGATCATGAATCTGCCTTCAAGCTTGTGGAAGAGTTTCTCGATCTTCTTTTGCATCTCTGCTTCATTTTGTTCAATGAAGTAGGTATTGGAAACAACTTCCGTTTCTTGTTTAAGCTTCTCGATTCTAATCTGTAAATTTTCGATGGTAGATGAGAACGCTGCACGTTGTTTAATAACAAATTGCTTAGAATGCACTTCACTTTCAAGCATTTCATAGAGCTGGTCTATTTTGTTTGTTAATTCATCGAGATCTTTTTGGGCAGAATCCAAATCAAGTTCAAGCACTTTTTCTAATGCTTTTTCGTTTAAATCTTTTAAAGATTCCAATTCTTTTTCGATCCCAATATGATGCAGCACATATCCTTGTTGCTCCATTTCATCAAAACCAGTTCCCAAATCTTTCAAATTACCTGGTATATCCGACTGTAAAATAACAAGGAGCTCAGGAACGCTTTCCATTTGTGTTTTACATACAGTAATGCGGTTTAAACTTTCCACAAGCTTCTGTCTAGCTTCTAAATGACTTCCCTGAACCGTTAATTCCTCAAACGTTTCAAAAAGTACTTTGATCTCATCCAATTCTTTATCAAAAATAGTTGCTGTCTGGCCAAGAGCACGAATATGAGTAAGGTAATATTTCTTCGTTTCCTGCAGCTTTTCTTTCGCTTCGACAATCTCTTCTCTGTTAAGCTCTTCACTTGTCACTAATTCATTTATTTCAGATGTGATTTCCTTCATTCGGACGTCCATTCGCTCTAAAGCATGGTTCACATCATTAAGGACAGTTCTAGCTTTCTTGAATCTGTATTTATCCGTGTACTCTTCAGAATCAAATAGATCTTCTTCCAAATTTGGCAGACGTGTAGTAACAATCTCATCCCACTCTTGGCGCCACAGTTCGAATTTTTCTTCCGTTTCACCAATCATCGCCATTCCTTTAACTTTCGAAATTTCATCCGTTAATGGACGGTTCATAATTTGCATTTTCCATGCTTCAAGTCGGTCTATCTCTTTATAAATTTTTCGCCGTGACATGGCCCCGTACAAGATCAATGCAAGGAATGTAACTATGGCAATGACTACGTATATCATTAGAGGCACCCTTTCTGCTGTTCTATTTCTTAAGGTCATTTTTTTATGTATTTTGATATTTACTTCAATACGATCGGGAAAATAGGTTATTCTGCATATAAAATTGCAGTTTAATGCTTTTATGATAACATGTAAACACACATTTGACGCAAAAAAGTTGCATAATTTGATAAATTTTTTCCAAATTAATGAAAATTTTGTCGAACAGAGGAGGAAAAAGGATGTATTATGACGGACATGTGCATACTCCCTTTTGCCCACACGGCTCACCAGACACGTTTGAAACATATATAGAAAGGGCTATATCTCTAGGTCTAAAAGGTATCACTTTCACAGAACATGCTCCTTTGCCTAAAACTTTTCACGATCCTGCTCCTGACAAAGATAGTGCCATGGCCTATCAAGATTTAAATGCTTATTTTCAGAAACTGCATGAAATGAAAAATAAATATAAAGAGCGAATTGAAATCAGAAGCGGATTGGAAATTGATTTTATAGAGGGTTATGAAGAGGATACACATCAGCTGCTTCGCGAAGTTTGGCCAGAGCTTGACGACGCTATTCTTTCTGTTCATTTTCTAAAAATAGATGAAACTTTCTATTGCATGGATTTTGACGAAATCGTATTTGGCGGCATGGTTGAAAGATCCGGAAGCCTGGCTGCTGTTTATCAAAATTATCTAGCTGCTGTAAAAAAATCAGTCGATCATTCTTTTAATCAATTTCAGCCATTAAGAGTTGGACACATCACACTTGCAAAAAAGTTTCAAAAGCTGTTCCCAGTAGACTTTGATTATTCTAAGGAAATCCTTCAAATATTAGAGGCGGTTTCAAATAGAGGCATGTCATTGGACTACAATGGTGCAGGGCTTGTAAAACCATTCTGCCAAGAAGCATATCCGCCGCTATGGGTAATTAATGAAGCACAAAAAAGAAAAATCCCTCTCATATACGGGTCAGATGCCCATACTGTTAAGGGACTCGGTCAAGGTTTCGATACAATAAATGCATCAGCAAAATTAACTACCCCACTTCTCTTGAATAGAACCAAATAATGGAGTATGAACAGCAGAGAGGAGAGAATTTTTTCTCTCTGTTTGACATACACATTTGTCAAACCAATTTATCAACCACTTTTGATAGGATTTAATGAATTGTTCATTCTCTGTTGAAAGGTGAAAAACCTCATTTAAATATAATGGATGCAAAAACGGCATCATCATCATCTCTTTAAATTGAAGCGTTAAAAAATCCACTGGCTGTTTTTTAAACTCTTTCTTTTTCATACCCTTTTCAAACAGTGTTTGAAAAAAATACTTTTCTTTTAATAAATAAGTGGACATTAATTCTCTGACTAACGTTGAATCCAGTGTCATTTCACGATAAACGAATCGGGCAAGCGGAAGATTCATTTGTTGAAAGTAAAGCAGTTCTTCTACTAGCTCTATAAAGCTTCCTTTAACGGTAGAAGAATTAGACGTATGATAGACGATTTCAACCTTTCGAATGTAACCTTCAAAAAATGAAGTGATTAACTTTTCCAAAAGGCCTTTTTTTCCGCCGTAATGATAAGAAATGAGCGCGGCGTTTACATTTGCCTTTTTCGCAATTTGTCTTACTGTCGTTCCTTTGAATCCTTGACTTGTAAATAATGATATGGCGGCTTCAGCAATTTTCATTTTTGTTTCAACCGGATCTGCCTTCATTTTTTTCACCATCCTTCTTATATGTATAAATTTCTTGGGCGACAGACATAAACCTTTAATAATCGCTCGACAAATAAGGGTTTTAGGGTGTACAGTTCAGCATTATTTGATAAGATAAAGGGTACATTTTATCAGGTTTGGAGGAATTGTGATGTTTACAGCAGAAAAATACAGCACTGACAGAAACGATGCTTACTCTCTTTTAAATAAACAATTACAGGCATTGCTCGAAGGAGAAACAAATAGCACTGCAAATTTAGCAAACGCATCGGCATTATTGAATCAATTTTTGGATCGGGTAAATTGGGTAGGATTTTACACATTTGACGAACAAGCGAACCAGCTCGTTTTAGGACCCTTCCAAGGACTGCCCGCATGTGTAAGAATTCCGTTAGGCCGAGGTGTGTGTGGAACTGCAGCTCAAAAGCAGGAAACACTTGTCGTGAAGGATGTACACGAGTTTCCTGGTCATATTGCCTGCGATGCTGCATCACAATCAGAGATCGTTGTTCCATTAGTGAAGAACGGTAATTTACTAGGAGTTCTGGACATCGATAGTCCAGAAAAAGAACGCTTTGACGAAGTGGATCGTGAGAATTTAGAGAAATTTGCTGCTATTCTCCTTCAATTTATTTAAAAGGTTGTCTCACCATCTGCCCCGCGGAAAGCGAGCAACATGGAACGGAAATCAACTACTTCCATAAGCAACAATGAATACGAAAACGGCTATATAAAAACACAAAAAAACGGCACTGTGCTGTTGGCACAGTGCCGTTTTTTTATAATTGGTTTAGTGCTTTTTCTAAATCAGCCCAAATGTCTTCCCACGCTTCTAAGCCGACGGATAATCGCAATAGACGATCGCTGATTCCCATCTGCATTCTGTTCTCTTCCGGTACAACAGCATGTGTCATTGTACTTGGATGCTGTATAAGCGTTTCAGCATCTCCCAAACTAACAGCAATTTTTATTAATTCCAATGAATTCATGAACTTCTGAGCCATCGCTTTGTTTCCTTTGATTTCAAAGCTGATTAATCCCCCAGCATTACTCATCTGCTTCTTTGCAAGTTCGTATTGAGGAAAATCTTCGTCGCCTGGGAACAATACGTTTTCAACTGCTGGATGTTCTTTTAATAAGGCTGCAAGTTTTTTTGCATTATCACAATGCCGGTCCATTCTTACAGGCAATGTTTTCATTCCTCGTAATAATAGCCAAGCATCAAAAGGTGACATAACTCCGCCAATATCCTTTTGAGTTGTCATTGCCAGATGGCTCAACAGCTCTTTTTTTCCGACTGCCAAACCGCCGATTACATCACCATGGCCGCATAAATACTTGGTTGCACTATGAATGACAACATCACAGCCTATATCAAGAGGCCGCTGCAGGTATGGAGAACAAAATGTATTATCAACAACAACTGGAATTCCGTATTCTTTTGCTACACGGCTTACCATCTCTATATCAACGAGCTTCATCGTAGGATTGATGGGTGATTCCACATAGATGACAGTTGTATAATCTGTGATCGCAGATCGTAATGAATCTTCATCACTCATGGAATGGAAATTATGAGTAATATGATATTTTTCTTCCATAAGAGTTAGAAGACCGAATGTACAGCCATAAACTCCCTCAGAACAAAGAATGTGGTCACCTGTTTTCGTTAGTCCCAGCAATATAGCCGAAACAGCAGCCATCCCTGAACCAAAAGCTAATCCTTTTTCTCCATTTTCCATCGATGCGATTCGTTCTTCGAGCATAGCTACGGTTGGATTACTGAGTCTTGAATAAATAAAACCTTCTTCCTCACCTGCAAATCGTTTTGCCCCAGATTCTGCTGTATCAAAAACAAATGTGGATGTTTGAAAAATTGGGGGTGATAAGCTTCCATGATGCTGAAGAGCATGATAGCCCTTGTGAATAACTTCTGTTTCAAAGCGTTTTGTATCCATTTTGACTGCTCCTTTTAGGACGATTTAAAATGTAAGCGCTTTCTTTACTATTATCATATATGATTCGTATGGGTTTTACAAATTGTCCCTTAAAAAATCAAGAATAACTAAGGCATAGTTGACACAATGGCCCAAAAAAGTTTATACTGTTCTTTGTGTAAAATAAGCGGCACTGTGCCCATCATAAGTTGATATTTTGTACCTTAATCATTATGATTTCGGAATATCTCGTAGCTTCATGGCTGCTGAAGTGAAGGTATTTTTTATACAAAATATGCTTTTGAAAAGGTCATAGTCACTGGATTGTTTTAACACAAAACAAACAGATGAAGGAGGAGTCTATAATGGCTCGATATACAGGTTCTACATGGAAAGTATCACGTCGTCTTGGAATCTCTCTAAGCGGTACTGGTAAAGAACTTTCTAAGCGTCCATACGCTCCAGGACAACATGGTCCTACTCAACGTAAAAAAATCTCTGAATACGGTTTACAACTACAAGAGAAGCAAAAGCTTCGTTTCATGTACGGTGTAAACGAGCGTCAATTCCGCCGCATTTTCAACGATGCTGGTAAAATGCCTGGTATCCATGGTGAAAACTTCATGGCTCTATTAGAAGCTCGTTTAGACAACGTAGTTTACCGTCTTGGTCTTGCTCGCACTCGTCGTGCTTCTCGCCAATTGGTAAACCACGGTCACATCACAGTTAACGGAAAGCGTGTTGATATCGCTTCTTACCGTCTATCTGCTGGAGATGTAATCGGTGTTCGTGAAAAATCACGCAACCTTGATGTTCTTAAAGAAGCAATCGAAGTAAACAACTTCGTACCTGATTTCTTAACATTTGACGAAAACAAATTGGAAGGTACTTTCACTCGCTTACCAGAGCGTTCTGAACTTCCTGCTGAGATTACTGAACAGCTTATCGTTGAGTACTACTCTCGTTAATCGTCATAATCAAAAGGAAGATCCAAACCGGATCTTCCTTTTTTTCGTTTCAAAGTAAAGGCTTCGGCAGCGTAACCTCGCACGAAGAAAATGTGATTTTCATTTTCGAGGAGTCTCGCACCTTGCACTCCAGTCAACTTGTCAATGAATAGAATAAAAATACTAGCCTAAAGCTCCTAAAATCTTTTTTGTTTCTGACCTTTTGAACCTATCATTTTCATTTTATTCCACGGTAATGCCCAATTTATCGACGTTATTTCCGATAATTCCACGGTACGTGAAATTAACCGTTTCCCGACAAAAAAAGACCCAAAGATTAAAAAACATCTTTGAGTCATCCTTTTACCTAGTATCTAATTAGTGTGTACTTCTTCTTCCCTCTTCTAATGATTACGAATCGGTTTTCAATACGATCCTTTTCATCAATTACATATGCAAGATCCTGTACCTTTTCCCCATTAACGGAAACAGCACCATTTGATAGATCTTCTCTCGCCTGTCGTTTTGAAGGAGATACCTTTGCATCTACTAATAGGTCTACAATATTTAAATCAGCTTGATTTTCCACTGTGAATGATGGAACATCTTTGAAACCTTGTTCAATTTCATCCGCAGTTAAATCCGATAGGTTCCCGCTGAATAAAGCTTCTGTAATTTTTACCGCTTGAAGGTATGCTTCTTCTCCATGCACTAGAGTTGTTACTTCACGACCTAAAGCTTTTTGTGCTTCACGTTTTTCAGGAGCCTCGTTGAGTGAGTTCTCTAGGTGAGAGATTTCTTCTTGTGATAAGAAAGTAAAGTACTTCAGCCAGTTAATAACATCAGCATCCGCAGCATTTACCCAGAATTGGTAGAACTCGTAAGGAGTGGTCTTTTCTGCATCCAGCCAAATAGTGCCTCCTGCGGTTTTCCCGAATTTGGTTCCATCAGCTTTTGTAATCAATGGTATTGTTAATCCAAACGCTTTTTCTTCTTCACCTGAACGGCGAATCAATTCCATCCCGGCAGTAATGTTCCCCCACTGGTCACTTCCGCCGATCTGCAATTTTACATTTTCTTTTTGAAACAAGTTCAAAAAGTCATAGGATTGCAAGATCATGTATGAGAACTCAGTAAAAGAAATTCCGCCCTCTAATCTTGAATCAACAGAGTCTTTAGCAAGCATGTAATTAATCGAGAAGTTTTTTCCAACATCACGAAGAAATTCAATCATTGTGAGCTGGCTTAGCCAATCATAATTGTTAACCGGTCTGGCAGGATTGCCTTTTCGATCAAAATCAAGAAGTCTGGACAGCTGATTTTTAATTTTATCTGTCCATTGCTCAACCACTTGTGCTTCATTCAATGTACGCTCTGTCTGTCTTCCGCTTGGATCTCCAATCAAACCTGTTCCTCCGCCAACTAGCGCGAAAGGCTGGTGCCCTGCTTCCTGAAATCTTCTTAATGTCATAATCGGCAATAAATTTCCGATATGAAGACTGTCAGCTGTCGGATCAAATCCGCAATATAGTTTTACCATTCCACTTTCAAGTTCTTTTTCGAGCCCTTCGCGGTCTGTAACTTGGTTAAGCAGTCCTCTGAATTCCAAGTCTTGTAAAATGTTCATCGCAATCTTTCCTCTCTGTTTTTTGGCAATAAAAAAAGTCCCTTTCACATGGAAAGGGACGTGATTACAATCTCGCGGTACCACCCTAATTAAAAGCTAATATACAATAAAAGCTTTTCACTTCATCTCATAACGGTTTATCCGTTCCTTGCTAATCTAGATTCGTTCACAAGGACAGCTCCAGGAGGTAATTCACAATATGTCTTTGTACTGGTTTGCATCAACCACCAGCTTTCTGAAACAGGGAGACACCTGCTACTTATTCCTATCTTTGCTTTCACTTTATTATATTCTCTTATTTTTACCACAAGGACGAAATTCATGTCAATATTCAGTTTGAATAAACACTTATTTCAAAATCTGACCTTATGTTATACTAATAAACGGGGGGGATACCAAATGATGTCTCATTTTGATGGACTTAGACAAAAATGGGAGAATTTTGTCCACTTTTTGCGGAAAAAGAAGATTATTAAAACAGCACGAATTACATATAACGTTAGTTGGAACATGTTTTTAGTTATCGCTTCACTCGTTATTTTATGCGGTGTGTTTGCAGCAGGTGTCGGAGCAGGCTTTTTTGCTTCACTTGTAAAAGATGAGCCAGTACGAGCTTTCGCATCAATGAAAGATGACATTTACAACTATGAAGAAACAAGCACCGTTTTTTTTGACAATGATCAATTAATGGGGAAGCTTCAAGCTGACCTCGATCGACAGGAAATCAAATTAAAAGATGTATCACCTTATGTGACAAAAGCCGTTATTTCAACAGAAGACCGTTACTTTTACGAACATGACGGAGTAGTACCAAAAGCCATATTGCGTGCGATGTATCAAGAATTTTCAGGTGCGCAAGTCGTAACAGGCGGCAGTACACTGACACAGCAATTAATCAAAAATCAAATTTTAACGAATGAAGTTTCGTTCGACAGAAAAGCAAAAGAAATCTTGCTTGCCATGCGCCTTGAAAAATTCTTTAAAAAAGATGAAATACTAGAAGCTTATTTAAACATCGTTCCTTATGGCCGTAATTCCTCAGGCCGAAATATCGCAGGTATTCAAGCAGCTTCTGAAGGTCTTTTCGGTGTGAGTGCAAAGGATTTAAATTTAGCACAGGCAGCATACATAGCTGGACTTCCAAAGAACCCATTCGTTTATACACCTTTTACGAATGAGGGGACGAAAAAGAAAGATATGTCAGCCGGTTTAAAACGTATGAAGACTGTATTAAACAGAATGCTGTCAGCTCATGCGATTACACAAGCTGAATATGATGATGCTATAAAATATGATGTCGCTAAAAATTTAACAACTAGAAAACAATCCTCTTTTGAAAAATATCCGTACATAACAGTTGAGGTTCAACGCAGAACGACTGATATCTTAACAGAGCTTTTAGCGAAAAAAGACGGTAAAAAATTGAGTGAACTAAGTAAAGAAGAATTACAAGAATATCAAGATAACGCACGAACTCAAATCAGACAAAAAGGGTTAAAGATTCATACAACGATCAATCAAAAGATCTATGATGACATGCAAGTAGTTGTGAAGAACAATAATTTGTTCGGTCCACAAAATCAATATGTATATGACTCTCATGGGAAAAAAATCAAACTTAGTAAACCACAGCCTGAAGAAGTCGGTGCAACGTTAATTGAAAATTCAACAGGAAAGATCATCAGTTTTGTGGGCGGTAGAGATTTCAACCGTGAACAAACGAACCATGCGATGAGAGCTCCTAGACAGAACGGTTCAACGATGAAGCCGCTTCTTGCTTACTCGTATGCTACTGAAATGGGGAAAATACAGCCTGGTACTATTATCGCTGATACTCCTATTCACATGGGAGATTGGAATCCAAACAACTTCGACGGTAAATTTAAAGGCTTTATTTCTGTAAGAGATGCACTTAAACAGTCAAGAAATATCCCGGCAATTAAATCCTATCAGCGAGTAGATCATGTAAAAGCTACAGAAAAGCTAATTCAAATGGGCTTTAGTAACCTTACCCAAGATGACCGCACAAATACATCGATAGCTATTGGCGGTATGCAAGTTGGTGTAACAGTAGAGGAAAACGTGAATGCCTTTGCTACGTTTGCGAATGGCGGTAATTTTGTAGACGCCTATATGATTGACCGAATTGAAACAAAGGACGGAGAACTGCTTTACCAGCATAAAGCAGCACCTGTTTCTGTTTATAGTCCACAAACGTCTTATCTTCTTCTGGATATGATGAGAGGGGTGTTAGGTCCGGGTGGTACAGGAGCTGGTGTTCCTAGAAAACTATCTTTTCAAACGGATTGGGCTGGTAAGTCAGGAACTACAAATGAAGATAAGGATTCATGGTTTGTTGCTACAAACCCGAATGTTTCGTTTGGTGTTTGGATCGGTTATGATACTCCGGCAGACCTCTATGGAAACACCGGGCAGCGCAACCAAACCATTTGGGCTCAGTTAATTAACGCAGCTTATAAAAATAATCCACAGTTAATTGACCCGGAGAAAAGATTTGCTATGCCATCTGGTATTGTTCGTCGAGAAATCTGCGGAATATCTGGCAAGCTGCCTTCCGATCTTTGCCGCAGTGCAGGGTTAGTAACTTCTGATTTGTTTAACGCGAAGTTCACTCCTAGAGAAGTGGATGATACATTAACAAAAGGTCGTTACGTCATTGTAGGGGATACGAAATATAAAGCACTGCCGACTACACCAGAAGAGTTTACAAAAGAAGGTGTACTCATTAAAGAAGAGTTCTTGAAGGAACTCGGCGTCGAAAGCTTAAACAAGTTAACGAAGGATTCAAATTTATTTAACAATATCGTTCCTGAAAAAGAATTAAAAGATAACGGCAAAGCCCCTTCACCTGTCGCTGGAGTTAAAATGTCTGATGGCATTCTGTCATGGTCGGCACATGGTGAAAACGATGTAATCGGTTATCGAATCTATCATTCTGCAGACGGAAAAACGTTTAAGAAGATTGGTTCTGTAACCTCTGATAAAACATCTGCCAAAGTTCCAAACGGTGTTGTATATGTGACAGCGGTTGATATTGCAGGAAAAGAATCTGCACCGCAAACAAAGGTTCAGGTTGGTCAGCCTAAGCCGGCTGATCCGCCTGCTCCGCCAGTACCGCCAACACCACCAACGGATGGAGGAGGAGATAAACCAAAAGATCCTCCGCCTCCGCCAACGGATCCTGGAACAACCAATCCGCCTCCAACAATGCCGGGAGATAAAAAGGATGACAAAAAACCCTCGAATTAATTCGAGGGTTTTTGTTTTGCTCATTATTTTTAATCTTCCATTGTAGAAAGATCACCAGTCGGAAGATCAAGCTCCCAAGCTTTTAGTACACGTCTCATTATTTTTCCGCTTCTCGTTTTCGGAAGTTTGTCCTTAAATTCAATCTCACGAGGTGCAGCATGTGCAGCAAGCCCTGATTTAACAAAGCTGCGGATTTCTTCAATAAGTTCATCACTTGCTTCATAGCCAGATCGGAGCGCAATGAATGCTTTAATGATTTCACCGCGAACAGGATCCGGTTTCCCAATAACCCCTGCTTCAGCTACAGCGGGATGTTCAACAAGCTTGCTTTCCACTTCAAAAGGTCCTACTCGTTCACCAGAAGTCATGATTACATCATCAATTCTTCCTTGGAACCAGAAGTAGCCGTCTTCATCCATATAAGCGGAGTCTCCTGATACATACCAGCCTCCTGGAGTAAAATAAGAATCATATTTCTCAGGGTTGTTCCAGATTTTCCGCATCATGGACGGCCAGCCTTTTTTGATCGCCAAGTTACCCATTCGGTAAGGCGGGAGAACATTATCCTGATCATCAATAATCGCCGCTTCTACTCCAGGGAAAGGTTTGCCCATCGATCCAGGCTTGATTTCCATGGCTGGATAATTGCTGATCAATTGTCCGCCAGTTTCAGTCATCCACCAGTTATCATGAATACGCAAGTTGAATACCTTCATTCCCCATTTTACGACCTCAGGGTTTAACGGTTCACCTACACTCAATACGTGGCGAAGTGAAGACAAATCATATTGTTTCACGACTTCATCCCCAGCACCCATTAGCATTCTGAACGCTGTTGGTGCACTGTACCAAACGGTTACTCCATATTTTGCAATCGTGCCATACCAATCCTCAGGGGAAAAGCGTCCTCCGCGGATCACACTTGATGCTCCGTTCAGCCATGGACCAAATATGCCATAAGAAGTCCCTGTTACCCAGCCAGGATCTGCTGTACACCAATAAACATCATCTTCTTTTAGATCAAGCACCCACTTGGATGTTTGATAATGCTGCAGCATTGCATTATGAACGTGCAGTACGCCTTTTGGCTTTCCTGTTGAACCAGATGTGTAGTGCAGAATAAGTCCGTCTTCACGATCCACCCACTCTATGTCCAATTCTTTGGATGCCTTGTCCATACGGCTGTAGTAATCTGCATAAAGTCCTTCTTCTTTTACATCTTCCCCAACTAGGATTACCTTTTTTAAGTTCGGCAGCTCATCGACAGGAACACGGTCCAATAATGCAGGTGTCGTTATCAGGACTTTTGCTTCACTGTCTTCCAGTCTGTCTTTTACTGCCCCTTGCATAAACGCTTCAAAAAGAGGACCTACGATTGCCCCTAATTTTACGGCACCTATGAAAGCAAAATACAATTCAGGAGAACGAGGCATGAATATAAAAACCCTGTCTCCTTTTTCTACACCAATTTGACGAAGCATGTTTCCTGCTTTATTAGACATTTCTTTCATATCTTTAAATGTGTATTTTTCATCTCTTTTTTGATCTGAAAAATAAAGTGCTACTTTGTTTTTTCTGTGGGATACAGCATGACGGTCAATTGCCTCATATGCCATATTGACTCGTCCGGTTTTATGCCAGGAGAATTCTTTTTCAATGTCTTTCCAATCAAATGCTCCATATGCTGCCTCATAGTCTTGTAAATTGAAATCACCTTTAATTATCGGAAGCGCTTCCAGTTTCATTGCAAAAATCTCCTTCCCTATTCAATATCCCTTTCAGTATATCATATTTTCTAAATCTTTTAAGTTATTAGAACTATCAATAAAAACAAGATGAAAACCCTTACAACCTCTCGATATCATGTATAATAGAGATGGAAACAATTCAAGGCGGTGAAACATGGAACACATAAAAACATACAACTGTTTAGCTTTAAAAACCTCTCATGGAACATTAACTATTGAAGGTCCCGTATCTGCTGAAACACTCGAAAGCCTTCATTTCCATGAACACCTCCAAGCATTCAGGCCTGCACAGGAACAAAAAAAAGCTATAGTAGAAATAGCAGGACTGCCTGAAGGAAGAATAATCATTGCTAGAAATAAAGAAACGGTTATCGGCTATGTAACATACGTATATCCTGACCCGCTCGAGCGTTGGTCTGAAGGTAAGATGGAAAACTTATTAGAGCTTGGAGCGATAGAAGTCATTCCGGAATACCGAAACTTTAAAGTGGGTAAAAACCTATTAAAAGTCTCGATGATGGATGATGCAATGGAGGACTATATCATCATCACTACTGAATATTACTGGCATTGGGATTTAAAAGGAACGAAGCTTTCCGTTTGGGATTATCGTAAAGTAATGGAAAAAATGATGAATGCCGGAGATCTTGAATACATGGCAACAGATGATCCAGAAATCAGTTCACACCCTGCAAATTGCTTAATGGTTCGGATAGGGAAACGGATAGACTTGGATTCAGTTCAAAGGTTTGATCAAATTCGATTTAAAAACCGATTTATGTATTAACGAAAGAGATAAAAATAGGAGTGGTTCGTTGTGATCGTTCAAGATATGATGTTAAAGAACGTAAAAACGGTGGGTTCCGATACAACAATCGGAACAGCACTTCAACTAATGATTAATGAAGATATTCGTTACCTTCCAGTTATAGATACTGAGGGAAAGTTAGCAGGTCTTGTTTCTGATCGGGAAATGAAAGATGCCAGCCCGTCTATCTTTCATCAAAATGAACATCCGGAAGATTTTGAACAGCCTGTTTCAACAATCATGAAAGAGGCAGTCTTTACTGCACATCCTTTTGATATTGCAGAAGAACTTTCTACTATTTTTTATGACCAGCATGTAGGCTGTATCCCTGTTTTAGAGGATCATAAGCTTGTAGGCCTTATCACAGAGCGAGAGATGCTATATGCCTTTATACAGCTTACAGGAACCCATCAGCCAGGTTCACATTTAGAAGTGGCTGTTAAAAATGAAGCCGGCCAGCTTGCTAAAGTAGCAAGTGTTTTAAAAGATTTTCATTTGAATATCAGCAGCGTTCTTGTCTATCCTTCAAAAGATGAAAAAGAAAAGATCGTTGTTTTCCGAGTAGGGACAATGAACCCTCTCCCTGTCATCGAACATTTAGTGAAAAACGGCTATGAAATAAAATGGCCCCCAGTTCCAGGTGAAAGTAATGAAGAATGAGAGCATTTTCGTTTATTCACCAGATTTACTAGGCTATAAATTCAATGACAGCCATCCTTTTAACCAACTCAGAGTGCAGCTATCTTATGAGCTTTTAAAAGATTCCGGGTTCTTGAGTGCTAATGAAATCATCCCCCCTCGGCAAGCAACTGATGAGGAAATCATGCTCATTCATGATAAAGGCTATGTGAATGCTGTAAAGAATGCTGGAAGCGGTAATTTAAGTAAGGAAACTGCTCTGAATTATGGACTTGGGACAGAAGATACGCCTATTTTCACCAACATGCATGAGGCCAGCAGCTGGATCGTCGGTGCTACATTAACCGCAGCGGAATGGGTAATGGAAGGCAAAGCGAAACATGCTCTAAGTCTAAGCGGTGGTCTTCATCATGGATTCAGAGGAAAAGCTTCGGGCTTCTGTATCTATAATGACAGTTCGATCGCCATTGAATATATGAAGCAAAAATATAAGGCACGTGTCTTATATATTGATACAGATGCCCATCATGGTGATGGTGTTCAGTGGGCATTTTATGACGATCCAGATGTTTGCACATTATCCATTCACGAAACAGGAAGGTACTTATTTCCTGGCACAGGATCCATTCATGAAAAAGGTGCCGGAAAAGGATATGGCTATTCTTTCAATGTACCTGTTGATGCATTCACAGAGGATGATTCATTTCTAGAGTGCTATAAAAAAAGCATTTGGGAAGTAGCTGACTTTTTCAAACCGGATGTAATCATTACACAAAATGGGGCAGATGCTCATTATTACGACCCTTTAACGCACTTGTCCGTAACGATGAAAACATATGCTGAAATTCCAAGGATTGCAAAAGAAGTAGCTGAAAAGTATTGTGGCGGCCGCTGGATCGCGACTGGCGGCGGCGGTTATGATATTTGGCGGGTTGTTCCTAGAGCTTGGTCCCATTTATGGTGTGCAATGAACAATATCGAGCCATCCGGCAGAATTGCAGAAGAATGGATTTCGCGCTGGGAGAAAGAAGCGAAACATCCACTGCCAAAAACGTGGGAAGATGAAACAGGCATCTATAAGCCCATTCCAAGAAAAGATGAGATTACATCTAAAAACAGAGCAACTCTCGAAAAAAGTATGTATTCGATTCGGAAAAGCTCATAAAATGAAAGAGGACCCTAAACGGAGTCCTCTTTTTCATGTATTTACAAAGATTCAATGATTGTTTCTACCATATCAGACGAGCGTTTTGCCGCAAGTGCAGTAAACTCGGCAAAGCTTGCCGGGGCTTCACCATTCGCTTTATCTGAAATCGATCGGATGATAACAAATGGAATTTCGTTTAAAAACGCAGCTTGCGCAACTGCTGAACCTTCCATTTCAATACACGTTCCTTTGAATAGCTCACTGTAGCTTTCCACAAGATCACGATCAGCAATAAACTGATCTCCGCTCAACACCTTACCTACTTTAACTTTTGGTCCAGAAAGCTTCTCAGCAGCATTTTCAGCTAATCTGACGAGTTTTTCATCTGCCCTAAACTCTGAATCAAAAGCAAACATAGGAATCGTTCCTTTTGGAAAATCAGGACTTAATGCAGATGCGTCCATATCATGCTGCATTGCACTTGAAGAAATCACGATATCTCCCACTTCTAATGAAGGATCCAATGCACCCGCTACACCTGTAAAAAGAATATGGGTCACTTTAAATCGTTCAATTAAAATTTGTGTTGTGATTGCCGCATTTACTTTTCCAACACCCGATTTACAAAGAACGACTTCCTTATTGTGATGCGTTCCTTCATAAAACGTATTACGTGCATAAACACTTTCCCCATAAATATCAAGCGACTTTTTCATATAGACGATTTCTTCATCCATCGCTCCGATAATACCGATTTTCACTTCTTCCACCCCAAACACTTCTCTATTTCGTAGAATCTCTAAATTGAATACGGTGTGGCAGCACAACAGTGTGTTCTTCCACCGTTTCTTTGTTCATTAGTTTTGTTAATAATCTCATGGCTACTGCTCCGATATCATACATCGGCTGAACAACAGTCGAAAGTGTAGGACGAACCATTGTAGCGAGTCGCGTGTTGTCAAAACCAATCACTTCAATGTCTTCCGGTACTTTCAATCCGCGGTCTTGCGCACCATGAATGACACCAAGTGCCATTTCATCTGTTCCTACAAAAATGGCAGTCGGCTTTTTATCGCTATCCAGGAAAGTTTCTACCGCTTCAATTCCGGTATCATATGTGTAGTCTCCAACGAACACTTGACTGTCATCGACTTTTAGCCCTTGTTCTTCTAACGCTTTTCTATAACCATTAAATTTATAATAACCATTGATAGGATCTTCCAGTGGTCCTGTAACATAAGCTACAGAAGAATGTCCATTCTGAAGTAAATGGCTTACAGCTTCATATACGGCATTTTGATAGTCGATATTTACAGATGGCACTTCCTCGTTCATATCCACTGTTGCTGCCATAACAATCGGCACAGAAGCACGCTTAAATTCTTCTACGTGTTCTTCTGTAATTTTGCCGCCCATAAATACGATACCGTCCACTTGTTTACCTAATAGTGTGTTAAGTAGATGAATTTCTTTTTCTTTATTTTGATCAGAATTACAAAGGATAATGTTATATTTATACATCGTTGCAATATCCTCGATCCCTCTCGCCAGTTCAGCAAAAAAGATGCTGGAGATATCAGGGATAATTACACCTACTGTAGTCGTCTTTTTGCTTGCTAAGCCCCTTGCAACAGCATTCGGGCGATAACCTAGTCTTTCAATGGCTTCTAAAACTTTTTTTCGGGTCGATGGCTTAACGTTAGGGTTGCCGTTCACAACGCGTGAAACCGTTGCCATTGAAACGCCTGCCTCACGAGCCACGTCATAGATTGTTGTATTCAAAATGTAGTCCTCCTTTTTACTGCATATCCGACAGCTATGTAATGCTATTATCATACGATAAAGTAGTAGAGTAGGCAACGAATAGGAGCATGTTTCACCATTTATTCATTTATTTAATCAATAATGTAAGAAACGAATCCTATTTTTCCTTATTTTGAGCGAAACCATGAATAATCATACTAACTTCAGCGGATTATCAAAACCGATTTCTTTACAAAATTGGTTTTTTTTCATTCGTTGGTTTGAGTTGTAATGGATATCAGCTGATGAAGTCTAATCTCCTGTACATTAAGTCTTTTTTAAAAAGGCTGTTTTCGCATACTTTGTTGCTTTTGTAAGTAATTGATCTCCGTTTCAGGATGCTCGCTTTCCGCGGGGCAGGCGGTGAGCCACATTCGGACGTTTCACTTATAAGTGTCTCACCTGACCGCCAGTCCCGCAGGAGTCTCGCACCTTTCACTCCAATCAACTTGCTAATGAAGAGAGGAATAATAAGCTCCAAAAGCAATATTTTTTTAGAAAACAACCTTTAAAAGTTTTACGTCTGGATAAAAGAAGATTAAGTCTAATCTGATAAAAATTAGGTGAAATCTGAAACGAAAAAAACAACAATGATTGTGAAAACAACCCAATTAAAAAACCACCGAAAAGGCGGTTTTCATTTCTTATACCATCTGATTCAATTTTAAAAAGCCTGCATCCACAAGCTCACGTGTGAAAATTTCGAATTCCTCAATATTCATCTGCTGTGCAGAATCGGATAAGGCAACTGCTGGATCTGGGTGAACTTCTGCCATAACACCATCAGCACCAATCGCTAAAGCTGCTTTTGCTGCGGGGAGAAGCAGATCTTTTCGTCCAGTAGAATGTGTGACATCTACAAATACCGGCAGATGGGTTTCTTGCTTTAAAATAGGCACTGCGGTTATATCGAGCGTGTTTCTTGTAGCTCTTTCATAAGTGCGGATTCCTCTTTCACATAAAATAATCTGTCCATTGCCTTGTGACATAATATATTCAGCAGAATGGATAAATTCTTCAATCGTTGCTGAGAGTCCTCTTTTTAATAATATAGGTTTGTTTATTCTTCCGGCTTCTTTTAACAACTCGTAGTTTTGCATATTTCGGGCACCGATCTGAATGATATCTAAATAATCGGCCGCCGTTTCCAAGTCGTCTGGGTGCACGATTTCACTAATAACGGCACAGCCATATTCTTCAGAAACTTTTTTCAATATGCTTAGCCCTTCTATTCCCAAGCCTTGAAAATCATATGGAGAAGTACGCGGTTTGAATGCACCGCCTCTTAAAATTTTAAGACCTCTCTTCGTTACAGCATCAGCGACTTCAGCTGTCTGCTCATAACTTTCAACCGCACACGGCCCTGCTATTAACAGTGGATTGCCATTGCCGATTTCTGTTCCTTTTACAGAAATGACCGTGTCTTCTGATCTCTTTTTTCTTGAAACGAGAAGTACTTTACGGCCATCCTCTTCTTGCAGTTCTAATCCTGCTTTAAATATCTCTTTAAACAAATGCTGCATCGTACTCGTGTCAAAAGGCCCTTCATTTTCCGCTGCGATTAAGTCCAGCATATGTCTTTCCCGAACTGGATCATACTTTTTCATACCTTGAGCATTTTTTATTTTTCCGATTTCCTGGACAAGTTCACCGCGTTCACTGATCAATTTTAATAACTGTTTATTTATTTCATCCAGATTGGCTCGTAATGTATACAAATCAGAATCATTCATTTATCGACACCTCAGTATTTATAAAATGTAAAATCTATGATACATTTCTAATAATTGGGCATGCAGCCCTTTGTAAAAAGATAACACTACATCTATCGTATCAAAAAGAGGTGCCTTCGTGGACAAAAATATTCTCTTCGCACTGGATATCGGCACTCGTTCTGTAGTCGGTATGATATTAAAACAGCATGCAGACGGAAAATATGAGATTTTACATATGAAAATAAAGGAACATGAAGAGCGTTCCATGCTGGACGGACAAATCCATCATATTCCTGCCGTAGCAAAAGTCATAAAAGAAATCAAAGATGAGCTTGAACAGCACACAGGTCCTCTCAAAAAGGTTAGTGTTGCTGCAGCAGGACGTGCATTAAAAACAGTAAAAGGCCGGACTGATAAAGAGATTTCTGAAACCCCTATCACTCGCGCCGAAGAAATTACACACCTAGAACTTTCTGCTGTTCAGCATGCTCAATTTCAGCTTGCAAGCCTTTTGGACGAAACAAATAATCAACTCTATGATTGTGTGGGTTATTCCGTTCTGCACTATTACTTAGATAATCAAGAGATTGGAAGCTTTATTGGCCAGCAAGGAAATACGGCATCTGTTGAAGTGATCGCTACTTTCTTGCCAAGAGTAGTTGTTGAGTCTCTCATTAAAGCTCTGCGGGAAGCAGATCTAGAAATGGAAGCTTTAACACTCGAACCTATTGCCGCTATAAACGTGCTTATTCCACCATCGATGCGAAAATTAAATGTTGCACTCGTTGATATTGGTGCAGGTACATCTGATATTGCATTAACCGCTGATGGTACAGTTGTCGCTTATGGAATGGTCCCTGTAGCTGGAGATGAAATTACAGAGGCAATCAGTTCAGAATACCTTCTCGATTTTCCTATTGCTGAAAATGTGAAAAGGTCTCTTACTGACAATGACGATGTAGAGTTTACAGATATACTCGGAATTTCTTCTAAAAAAGCGGCCAGTGAAGTAACCTCTAGTATAAACACGGCTATTGACGGTCTTGCAGATAAAATCACTGAAGAGATATTATATCTCAATGCTAAACCTCCTCAAGCAGTAATGTTAGTTGGAGGCGGCAGTTTAACACCTGGCTTAAAAGAAAAGATAGCACAAAAACTCAACATCCCAATTGAACGTGTAGCCATTCGCGGTATAAATGCCATCACATCGTTAATTCCTTCTCTCGACCACACTGGTCCAGAACTCGTTACACCAGTTGGGATCGGAATTGCGGCAAGAGAAAATCCCGTGAAATACGTTACTGTTTCTGTTAATGAGAAAACGGTTAGACTTTTCGAGGTGAAGAGACTAACAATCGGAGATGCACTGGTTGCCGGGGGTGCAGAACTTGGAAAACTTTATGGCAGACCTGGAATGGGCTTAATGGTTCGCATAAATGGTGAAATTAAGCTTATAAAAGGCGATGTAGGAACCCCGCCAAAAATTTTTAAAAATGGAGAAGAATGCTCCATTACAGATTTTATCAAGGAAAGTGACGTCATTTTTTATGAATCAGGGGTAAATGGGGCTGATGCATGTATTTCTGTAAAAGAGGCCGTAAACGATCATCAAACGAAAACACTTTATATTAACGGCAAGCCCTCGATGATTGAAACAAGTTATTTTGTTAACCAAACATTCGCTTCGAATGACACTCTCATTCATGACAGAGATGACATTTCAACGTATTTTCCTGAAACCATTTTTGAGGTTATGGACAATAATCATATACCTTTTAACACGGATGCCTCATCATTTTCAGTGTTTGTCGATAAGAAAAAAGTGTCCTTCCCACAGCATGAGAACAATACGCTTTATCTTAATGGAATAGCAATCCATGATAATAGGCACTGGAAGGATCAAGACGAGCTAACATATAATGAACCGACTTGCCATCATGCAAAACTGAATGATTTATTAAGCAGATTGGATTTGAATCTTTACCAATCGTGTTCTGTTATTTTTAACAATGAAGAAATCACCCTGCAGCGTCCTTTATATACGATCATCCGCCAAGGTATTGCACTGGACGAAGAATCTGTTCTTTATCCAGATGATGAGCTTTTCATTGAAAAAAGAGAACATAAACCTTTTATCTTTCAAGATCTATTTTTAAAGGTTGAGCTATCTATAAATCCACAGCCTGGTGAGACATTAATCATTTTAAAAAATAATGAGAAAGCTGGTTTTCAAACGGAGATTTCAACAGGTGATCATTTAGAATTGAAATTCGGGATTATGGCATAAAAAAAGCGTAGCTATTTGCTACGCTTTTGTTTGATCAAGTGCTGAAACGAGTTTCTTATTTGTAATATTCCAATGAGATGCATGCCATACTACATCATCCCCTTCAAGGATCAATACTTGAGGCGATTCATGCTTAATGCCCGTTTGTTCCGCTAATGCATTGGATAATGGTCTTGAATCTTGAACATTTAAATAATAAATGGTTTCATTTTCGTGACCTTCAGCAAACTTTTGATACTCTTTAAAGGCTTCGTGGCTTACCGGACACGTCGTACTATTTTTCATTACAATAATACGTTTCTTTTGATCTTTTACTAAATTCCAATCTTGTTCGTTGTGAAGCTGAATAAGTGACATAAGGATACCTCCATAAAATAAAAGGCTGTTTTCGTAAACTTTGTTGCTTTTGAAAGAGATTGATTTCCGTGGAGTGGCTCGCTTTCCGCGGGGCGGGCGGTGAGCCACATTCGTACGTTTCACTTTTAAGTGTCTCACCTGTCCCACTCGTCCCGCAGGAGTCTCACCCTTCCACTCCAATTAACTATTCAATGAAGAACTTTTAAAATCGCTCTGTAGCAACAATCTTTTAGAAAAGAGCCAAATAAAAAGATAAGAAAAATTTCTTTTTCTTATCTTTTCATATTACATCATTAGTTATCAATATTTTTGCTCGACTAATTCCTGTTCTCTAACATCGTCATAGTCTTTTTGCATTTCATCTTCAATATCGTCTGTAATTTCTCCATAAAGCTCAGAAGCATTTTCTTCTTCTTTCGCGCGCCATTTATCAATGTCTTTACGCAGGTTAGATGTTAGATCTTTTACCTTTGTAGCGACTTGATTGGACTGCTCAGAGACAGTTTTTACAATATTTGAGGATTTTTCACGAGCGATTTGTGAGATTTCAGTACTTTTGTCTTTCAAATACACAGCTTGTTCGTTTAAATCACTGCGTAATTCTTTTCCTGGTTTAGGCGCAAGAAGTAAAGCTGCTGCAGCACCTAACATCCCTCCAACTAATGCACCAATCATAAAATCTTTGCTGTCAATATTCTGATTGTTGTTATTGTTGTTATTGTTGTTGCTCATTTACACTCCTCCTCTGGAATATTGTTTGGTTGATGCTTCAACATTGGATTTTTTGAGCTTCCATTTCTCCCATAAATTCAACGCTGCATTTCCCCATTGAACCGTTTGTGATATTTGTTTAGACTGTCGCTCGGTTTCCATCGTAATTTGATCAGTTACCTTGCGGACAGAGTGGTTCACCTTTTGAACGGATTGACCAAAATCTTGCACAGCAGAAAAAACAGTGTTTAACGAATCAGCTTTCTTCTGAACATCCTCGGCGATTTTATTTGTTTTATGTAACAAATCGGTTGTCTCGCGCGTCACGCCATCTAATTGTTTTTCTAGACTATCAAGCGTTACCGCGACGTTATCGAGGGTTAGTTGCAACGATTTTAGAGCTCTTGACAAAAAGTAAACTAATACGACAAATGCAACTGCAATAAGAGCTACACTGACAGAAATAATAATATCCATATACGAGACACCTCCTAAAAGTATATTATTGCTTTTTCCCGAGTTTTAATCAAAAGAAACGTATTTATCTTAATTATTCTTTACTTTCATAGAAAATCCTTTTATAGAAGATTACAAATTCTTTAAATTAAGTTAAAATAAAAAAGAAGAATAAAATAAACCAGGGGGTCATTTTTAAATGAGAGATCCAAGAATTCAACAACTCGCAAAAAATTTAATTACATACTCTGTAAACTTGCAAAAAGGTGAGAAAATTCTTATCGAAAATTTCGGCCTGCAAAAAGAATTAGTAAATGCACTTATTGAAGAAGCTTATGCAGCAGGCGGGTTTCCGTTTGTATTGTTAAAAGATCATGCGGTTATGCGCGCGCAATATACTCAAGCTTCAACTGAGCAAATGGAGCTTATGGCTAAGCATGAAGGCGATCTAATGAGCGAAATGGACGCTTATATCGGACTACGTTCTGGTGACAACATTAACGAAATGTCTGACGTACCTTCAGATAAAATGGCACTTTACGAAAAAACAATCTTCGCTATGCACAGAAAAATTCGTATTAAGAAAACGAAATGGTGTGTTCTTCGTTATCCAAATGCTTCAATGGCACAATCAGCAAGCATGAGTACAGAAGCTTTTGAAGATTTCTATTTTGAAGTATGTAATCTTGACTACGGTAAAATGGACAATGCCATGAACGCATTAAAAGATTTGATGGATCAAACAGACAAAGTCCGCCTTACTGGTCCTGGAACAGATCTTACTTTCTCTATTAAAGATATTCCATCTATTAAATGTTCGGGTCAAAACAACATCCCAGATGGAGAAGTGTTTACAGCACCCGTAAAAGATTCGGTAAACGGTACAATTTCTTATAACACGCCGTCTCCATACAATGGTTTTACGTTTGAAAACGTTCAGTTAACTTTTGAAAACGGAAAAATCGTTAAAGCTGCAGCAAACGATTCAGAACGCATCAACAAGATTTTTGACACTGACGAAGGAGCTCGTTATGTTGGAGAATTCGCGATTGGCGTAAATCCGTTCATTAAAAACCCGATGAAAGACATCCTATTCGATGAAAAAATCGACGGAAGCTTCCACTTTACTCCAGGGCAAGCTTATGATGAAGCTTATAATGGCAATGACTCGAATATCCACTGGGATATGGTTATGATTCAGCGTCCTGAATACGGCGGCGGAGAAATTTATTTTGATGATGTATTGATTCGTAAAGACGGGGTTTTCGTACTGCCTGAATTAGAACAATTAAATCCTGAAAACTTGAAATAAAAAATGAATTGAACAATACGAGCCAATAGCAACAATCTCTAAAAATAGAGCCAAAAAAAGAGAGGAAGATCGAAAAAATAGTTTTCGGTTACCTCTCTTTTTATTTACAAACAATATGAGTGACATGCTTTTTTGTTTGATAAGAACAAGAAAGCCGACTCATTTTCCGAGTCGGCTTCAAATAATTTCTTAAGGCTTTGCTGTTAGTGTTTCTTCATAGGCTCTTTGGAACTTTTGAATATCCCCTGCACCCATAAATAGAAGAACACCGTTGTCGTATTGTTTTAGAACGTCCATCTTTTCTTCCGAGA
This sequence comes from Fictibacillus barbaricus, assembly GCF_031457135.1. Taxonomy (GTDB): domain Bacteria; phylum Bacillota; class Bacilli; order Bacillales; family Fictibacillaceae; genus Fictibacillus; species Fictibacillus barbaricus_A. Next base: position 295,531 of record NZ_JAVDWA010000004.1, read on the forward strand.
TTAATTGAGCGTTCGGAATCTTATCTTTTAGATGATCAATCGTTAAGTTTCCTGCTTGCTCACGGGCAGATCCGAAAATATCACAAAGATAAACATGATCTGCTTCGCTTAAGCTTTGAGCGAATTCATCTAAAAATGTTTTCGTACGCGTAAATGTGTGCGGCTGGAAAATCGCTACAACATCACGGTTTTTATATTTGTATTTCGTTGCTTCAATCGTTGCTTTAATTTCAGTAGGATGGTGTGCATAATCATCGATTAAAATCTGGCTTCCCGCTGTTTTTTCAGAAAAGCGGCGTTTAACGCCCGTAAAGCTCTTTAATTGCTCTACAATAATATCCATTGGCAATGTCTCATAATGGCAGATTGCAATGACTGCAAGGGCATTCAGGACATTATGGGTACCGAATCCTGGGATTTGGAATGAACCGTAAAATGTATTTCTGACAAATACATCAAATGACGTACCTTCTTCACCGCGTACAATGTTCTTAGCCTGGAAATCGTTATCATCTCCCAAACCATAAAACACGACAGGAACTTGCGCATGGATTTCTTGCAGGTTTTCATCATCACCACAGGCAATGATAGCTTTTTTCACTTGCATAGCCATTTGTTGGAACGCGCTGATTACATCTTTTAAATCTGAAAAATAATCAGGGTGATCAAAATCTATGTTGGTAATGATCGCATAATCTGGCTTGTAAGAAAGAAAGTGTCTGCGGTATTCACACGCTTCGAATACAAAATACTCATTGCCTTTTGTACCTCTGCCTGTGCCATCTCCGATAAGGAAGGATGTTGGTTTTGCAGCACCCACAACATGTGCCAGTAAGCCTGTTGTTGATGTTTTTCCGTGCGAACCTGTTACAGCAATTGATGTATATTTAGAAAGAAGCTCACCTAAATAATGATGGTATCTGTGAATAGGAATATTCTTTTCCTTTGCAGCTTGAATTTCTTCATGATCATCACCAAATGCATTACCTGCAATAATGGTCTGACCTTCCTGAATATTATTCTTATCAAAAGTGAAAACAGGAATATTTCTTTCCTCTAACGCTGCTTGAGTAAAAATGTACTGACCAATATCTGATCCTTGAACCTCATGACCCATGTCATGAAGAATTTGTGCTAGCGGGCTCATCCCTGTCCCTTTAATTCCAATAAAATGGTATTGTGTCATGTTAAGACCTCCACAAAAAGAAAACCTTCTAAAAGGCCTATTTGTATTAATATATGCCTGATTACGTGAATGGTTATAAGTTCGGTAAGCAGACTTGATTCAAATACTTGACTATTATAGCAAAAATCAAGATTCATAACCATGATAGGTAAATGATAAAAGGATATGATATTCTTATTTTTCTATTTTGTACAACAACACCTAAAAAAATGAATCTGACTATTATTGCTATTCCACAAGCTCGAGTCTTGGATTAGGACGATAGATCCTCCCTGCTTTTGCTTGGTGATTGCCGTGCATAAGTACGTTATCCCCGGTAAAGCCGATGTTGATTTTAAGCAGATTACTTCCTACACCATATATATCGACAGGAACCTTGTGTTCCTCAAATTGTTCAATTCTATCTTTATTGAATCCACCAGTTACAACAATCTTCACATGAGAAAACCCTTCAGCATCTAGTGCTTCCCTTAAGGCAAATATCAATTCAGAATTGGCACCTCTCGGATCAAAAGAGCCTAACACATCGGGATTTCTAAAGAAGTATTGATCCACCATCGTACGGGACGTATCCACCCTTACCCCTTTTAGCGTCTCTCCAAACTCTCTCGCTACTCTTAACGCATCTGTCACAACATCGTTGTTGTAATCGACAAGGGCAATAAGATCATCTTCAGGATATTTTGTATGATAAGCTTTTGTTGCTTCAACAATATCCCCGTTGAAAATTTGAATAAGTGCATGCGGCATCGTTCCCATTCCTGCCTTACCCCACCATTCGTTCATGGCATGTGTAGCTTGGGCTGTAGATCCGCCGATATATGATGCATACCCATCTCCAGCTTGTTGAGCAAAATGATCATCTCTGTCACCCATAAAGATAACAGGTTTCTGAATACCGGATTTACTTGCAGCTTTTACTACATTATAAACATTCGTAGCTACTGACGTTCTTCTGGCTAGAATACCATCAATCATTCCTTCAAGAAAACCAAAGTTTTGATAAGGACCTGTTATCGTAAGTACGGTTTCGAATGGTGAAATTTTGTCACCATCTTTTAATGAATAGATTTCTAAAGAGTCCGGATTTTTGGCAAATGTTTTAACAAGAGCGATCGCTTCATCTGTTCCGCAAAGGACCGCATCATTTTTTTGAAAAAATTGCATGGTAACTTTATTATCTGATTTATATGATTCTACAATCTCACATGTTTTTAGAAAATAAACCGCTGAGAACCATCCTTCGCGGATTCGTTCATCAAATTTAAACGTTTTATTGGTAAGCCGCTTAATTTTTCCTTGCAGCTTTAATTCTATTTCCTTCATGTATATACCCCTCATTGCGAATTAACGACTTTTTAAACGAAAAGGAACTATGCCCCACATTATAATAGCCGACAAGCATTAATAACTCAAGAAAATCATTCAATAACGTAAATGTGTGAAGCATAATCCTATAAATCTAGAGAGATTCACCCCAAATTGTACATTAAAGGAAAAGCTTGAAAGGAAAAGCTTGGCGACTAAAGACCTCTTTTATTTGCTTGCTTATATACTTTTCATTAATAATCTCTCGGAAATCCTTTTTATTCTCGCGGATTTTTAAATAATCTCACGGAAAAGCTGATTAATCTCACGGAAATTTTCATATACTCGCGAGCCGGCATTATTCACGGTTTTTCGCAGGGTTCGTATGATTTTAGGGCATTCGTATGATTTTAGGGCCAAAGAAAAAAACCTAAAGCCATGCAGCCTTTAGGTCTTCGTCTATTTATGAATCTACTTGACTATATAGTCGGTCTTCAAATTCTTCTTGTGTAAGAAGGACATGTCTTGGTTTACTTCCCATCGCTGGCGAGACTAACCCGAATCCTTCCATCATATCAACGAGACGCGCCGCCCGATTGTAACCGACTCTGAATCTGCGCTGAAGACTAGAAGAAGATGCTGCACCCACTTCTATGACATAGTAGCAAGCTTCTTCAAATAGCTCATCTTCCACTTCTGTCGCTTGCTGGTGCTGGATTAATTCTTCTCTCGTAAACAAATAATCCGTTTGGTATTCCTCTTTTACATAGCGAGTGACTTCTTCAATTTCTTCATCTGATACAAAGGTACCTTGAATACGGACTGCCTTATTTGATCCATTTTCCATGAATAGCATGTCTCCGCGACCTAAAAGCCGTTCAGCACCGCTCATATCCAAAATCGTACGAGAGTCAATTGCAGATGATACAGCGAATGCCGTTCGGGTAGGAACATTTGCTTTTATTAACCCTGTGATAACATCAACCGATGGCCGCTGTGTCGCAAGCAATAAGTGAATGCCGCATGCTCTTGCCTTTTGGGCAATCCGGCAAATAGCTTCTTCTACTTCTTGAGGCGATACCATCATCAGATCGGCAAGCTCATCGATCACAACAACGATATAAGGCATTTTGTTCTGATAAAGTCTTTCTTGTTCCATCTTTTGGTTGTATCGCTTAATCTCCCTGACACCCGTTTTTGCGAACTCTTCATAGCGTCTTTCCATTTCCTCTACTGCCCATTTCAAAGCGGCTGTCGCTTCTTTGGCATCCGTGATTACCGGTGTGACAAGGTGTGGAATGTGATTGTAAGGAGCAAGTTCCACCATTTTTGGATCCACTAAAAGAAGCCGGACTTCATCAGGTTTTGCTTTATATAGCAAGCTAACTAAAATCGAGTTTATACAAACGCTCTTACCTGAACCTGTTGCGCCGGCGATCAAACCGTGCGGCATTTTTTGCAGATCTGTTACAACTGGAGCACCTGATATGTCTAATCCAAGCGCTACCGTTAATGACGATGCTGATTCTTTAAACACATCGTGTTCAATAATTTCGCGTAAATAAACAGCACGGCTATGCTGATTCGGCACTTCAATCCCGATCGCATTTTTTCCAGGGATAGGAGCCTCAATACGAATATCTCTTGCTGCAAGGCTAAGCTTTATATCATCTGTTAAGTTGGTAACCTTGTTTACTTTGACACCTGGTGCAGGCTGTACTTCAAACCTTGTAACTGCAGGACCTTTTGTCATATGGACCACTTTAGCGTTTACATTAAAATTATCAAGTGTAGACTGCAATGTTTCTTTTTGTTCATTAAGCCAGATATCATCATCTTGAAGTGAAACAGTAGCTTCATTTAAGAATGATAGTGGTACAAACAGATTTCTCTCATGCTTTTGAGCATTCTGCACAGGTGTTACTGCTGGCTGCTGTTCTCTAACAGGAGAGAACCTTTCCGTCTTTTGCACTTGTTTTGGCTGAGTGGATACGGTTTGTCTATCTTTTTTTAGCATTAAGACATTGAATGGCACATAATTCCCACCAGGCTTGACCGAATCCCGTTTTTGTAAAGCAGGTACAGGCCGGACATCTTGATTTTCCGTATGCACAGTTTCTTCAGAAATAGATGGGTTATGAACTTCCTGTTTAACCATCATTTCCTCTTTCTTCTCTTCGATTGCTACTTCATTTTTTTCTTTTGTTTCTAAAGAAATTTCTTCGTTATGAACGACCGGCTTCTCCACTTGTTCCATCTCAAGCGCAGGTTGTTCAACTTGTTCTATTTCTTGCTTTGTTGATGAAACTTCCTCCATTGATTCAAACCTTTGTACTTCTTGCAGCTCTTCATGCTCATATACCGTGTCGTCTGAAAACGGTGCTTCCCTTTCATCCAATGGAAGATCATATTGGTTGTTAACGATCTCTTTTTCATCCTGCACATTAGGAAGAATTTCATCCACTGATTTTAATAATTCCTTGGCAATAGAAGGAGCAGAGGATGGAATATCCCTCCCAATAAATAAAATGCCCTCAGGCTTTCTTTGGCCAAAACCATATACGGGTGATGGCACATCGGTTGGAGTAAACCTTGATTTCACTTCTGGAGAAGCTTCTTTTGAATCTGCTGTTGGCTTTGTTCTCTTCTGCTTATCGAAACCATAGACGGGTGATGGTACATGAGATGGTTTGAAAGATGGACGTTTAACCGGCTCTTTATTGATCGGATTAGCTGGTGTTGAAGGCGCTTTTCTGCTCTCGCTTTTCGTGATCCGCTCTTCTGTCCTTAATTGCTCTTTTTCATAGTTTTTATCTTGTTGGTATGTATTGCGATAGTGAGTGGCATTACCCGGCTTTTCGTCAGGAATTACAGGAAAACGAAACGCGCCGTTTTCTGGATATTTGTGTAGCATCTTTGCAGACTGCTGATTTGGATTTTGGGCGAATTTTCGTACTCCTCTATTTAACGGTTCCGAACGTTTCACTTTTGGAGTGCTAATTTCTTTATTAGCGGCAGGCTGTTTTTTTGGTTGTTCTTCTTTTTCTTCATAATAAACTTCATCGTCATCATGATCGTCATCAAAAAAAGTGTTCATTAATTTTTTTATCCAACTCATTCTTCTCACCTATTTCTGTTGGTTGTTTCTTTATTGTAGCGAAAATAGAAGAGAAACAATAGTATAAATATTTCACAGGAGCACATATAAGTATTGAAATAAGAAATAAAAACCACTAGAGCTTTCTAGCGGCTTTTATTTTTTAGTATCCTCGTGCTCTGTTTTATTCCGTTTCATCTTCTACTGGTCGATTTTTAGCTAAAATGAAAATCGGTTCCAGCTCTTTATTCTCATAAATAAAAGGCAAAGCGGTAACCGGTACTCTTCCATTCATGAAAAACTGCATCGCCATTTGAGCCAATATGTCATAGCCTTGTTTATTTTGAATATCACCTATGATTAATACATCTTGATGTGGAACAGCTACAGCCATCTCACCCGTTATTTGCTTTTTCATTTCTTCAAGAAAACTAGTGTTCAAAATTCTGCTCGCATCATATCCATCATTATGATTGAGAAAGAAAAAAGTATTGCCTGCGACCTGGTCTTGTTTATAAGACGTTGAAAGCCGCTTCACATTGAACTTAGCAGCGTCGATTACTTGAGACTCCTCCACTTTTAACTCCTTTAATTTATTATTCGTTAAAAGTTTGTAAGTATTGCCTAGGTCTAAAGCATAATAAATTCTCGTTTCAGCTGTATGGTCCTGCATAAACAAGTGTTCATCCTCAGGTGTCTCTGTTGGAAAAGAAGCTGAACGAATTACTGGGAAAATTCTTGATAATAGCTCATCGCCGGAATCTTTTCTTGTAGCTTTTAATCCTTCCTCCACATGATAAACAAGATCATCGAGAAGCTGGTCTTTTTCCTTTTCCCATCTTGCCGAAAGGCCGTTTAATGAAAGTGTTACCCCTTTTCCGGAAAGAGTATCCGTCACTCTTAATGTTTCTTCCTCTCTTTGATACGTGATTTCACGTTCACTATTCGAGAGCCTGCTTTCTAGCGCCTTCTTTAGTTTTAATGTACTCAAAAATTTTCCTCCTCTCTCAAGTTAACGTGAAAAACCTCCAAATGGAGGTTTTTATGCTAGTTGCTGCTATCTTCTTTATATTCTGTTACTACTTCAGTTCCTAGTCCTCCGCGAGCATTCCAGTTCCCTACTACTTTAATATATTTCGGTTTAAGGAGCTTTACTAAATCCTCTAAGATACGGTTAGTAGCATGCTCTTGATAGATTCCTACATTTCTGTATGAAGTTAAATAATATTTCAATGATTTCATTTCAACTAGGTCTTTGTTTGGAATGTAGCTGATGATGATATCAGCAAAATCCGGTAAACCTGACCATGGACAAACAGAAGTGAATTCTGTTGTTGGAATCGTAACCATTGTATCTTTCCCTACATACTCATAAGGAATTGTTTCTAGTATATCAACTAAGATGACATTTTCGTCTTGAATATCAAAACGGATGCCTTCATATTTACTGTGGTTTACTTCAACTTTTGCCATTGCAAAATCTTCCCTTCACTTTAAAAAATAAATCATTATTGTGCTATTATAACACATATTTTTTTACACTATTTACTTGTAATATTCAACTCTTCTAAAAAGGCAGTAATCTGCTCTTTTGTTTTTCTTTCTTTATTAACATAGCGACCGATTTCTTCTCCATCTTTAAAAGCAACAAAGCTAGGAATTCCAAAGATATCAAGTTCCTGACAAAGTTCAATAAGTTCATCACGATCGACATAAACAAATTGAAAAGCAGAGTATTCAGCTTCAATCTCAGGAAGGATTGGCTTTATAACAACACAATCAGGACACCAGTCTGCGGAAAAAACAGCAATAGTCACACCGTTATTTACCGTTGAATGAAACTGTTCAACCGATTTCATTTTTTCCATATTAAAGTCTCCTTTATTGATTCAGCTTTAAATCGCCAAATTTTATACGACCCGTTTTTCTTAACCATTCTGAAATGATTAAACTGATGACAATAGGTCCTGCAAAATGCAAAATAAATATAGCAAGAAATGTTTCAAAGGTAAAGCCCATCGTCCTGAGTGTCATAATTTGGCCCACTAAACCGCTTGTTCCCATCCCTGCCCCAGCCGGAATGTTCTGCATGTGAAAGTATAGCGTTCCAATCGGTGCTAAAATGACTGCTGCAGCAGTAGGCGGTATCAAAATATACGGATTTTTCACGACATTCGGAAATTGCAGCTTTGAAGTACCAATCCCCTGTGTCAGCCATCCGCCAAAACCGTTTTCCCGGAAACTGATTGTAGCAAAACCAATCATTTGAGCAGCACAGCCGATTGTGGCAGCACCTGCAGCAATTCCTTCCAGACCGAGCATCATGGCAATGGCAGCTGAAGAAATAGGACCGGTTAACGCAAAACCTAATAATACAGCAACTAAAATTCCCATAATAAACGGTCTTTGGTCTGTAGACCACATGACAAGCTGGCCAAAGGCTTTCATAAATTGATTGATCCCTGGACCTATAAAAGTCGCAACCGTATATCCTGATAAAATCGTTACGGCAGGTGTCACCAGAATATCGAACTTAGTTTCTCCAGAAATAAGTTTACCAAATTCAACAGCGATTAATGCTGCAACATAACAGCCTGCAACACTTCCAAGCTCGGCTCCTGCTGCACCTGCGATTCCTGCAGAAAAAATCACAAGAGGCGGTGCTTTTAATCCATAAGCAACAGCCGTTCCGATCACTGGCCCCATTAAAGTCATGGAAAGCTGCCCCATGGTTACAAAGAAAGGTAAAGAAAACTGTTCCCCTATCGTTTTGAATATCAACCCGATTACTAATGAAGCCATCAATCCTAAAGCAAAATACTGAAAACCTGTAATGAAATAAGTCTTTGGTGAAAGACTTACTCCCTTTCTATTTAAAAACTCCCGCATTATTTGATCTCCTTTAATTGAAGCTGATTTAAAACCCACTAAAACATTATATCTTTTTTCTTTCAGGTGTAAAGACACATGTATATATAAAAAACATTTAAATACTTTTCTTAGAAATCTTAAAAAATTCAAATAAAGACCGATAAAATGGCTGGGGGGAATCCAAATGAACATGACAATTCGTAAAAAAGTTCAGCTGATGCTTTTTATCAGTTTAGCCGGAATGGTATTATTACTTGCATTTATTGGGTTATTTTTATGGCAGAACACAAAAATGGAAACCGAAAAAGACCGACTTCAACAAACATTAAATGCAAGCAATGAAGTGAAAAGCTCATTTAATGAAGTTAGAAAATTAGAACAAGAATATTTGAACAGCCCTAGTCCTGAGGCAAAAGATCATGTATTGACACGTTTGAAAACACTGCAAGAAGAAACCGACAAACTTGCAAAGCAAACCAAAAGTGTATCATTTAAAACACTCAGTCAGGAACTTACAAACTATAAAACATCTTTTGAATCCGCTACTGCACTCACTACCCAAATCGATTCATTAGAGCAAATGATGACAACTACATCTGGTGAGTTCGCGGAAACTGTCAAAGGAATGAACGATTCAGCATTAATGATTCAATTATTACAGATGCAAAACTATGAAAAAGATGTACATATTAAATATGACAGCCAATCCGTTTCGAATTTCAAAGAAAACGCAGCAGCTTTCGACGTTATGCTGGATAACAAGAATCTTCCACCAGAACAACTTTCAGATTTTAAATCAAAGCTTCTGAAATATACAAATTCTGCTGATACGATTCAAACAATGACAGAAAAGATTGGAAACGACATAAGCAACTTTGAAAAGACCGCAGGCGGAGTAGATAAATATACACAAATCATTGAAAAATCGTTACAAAAAGACCGTGCAAAGCTTTCGAAAGAACAGTCGTCTGTTAAGCTATGGCTTACTATTATATTAATTGCCATGAGTGTTCTTATTTTAGCGATACTAAGCATTATTGGCATCTGGCTTTTAAGATCCATTCAATCATCCATTTCCGTTTTAAAAGAAGGAGCTTCTATAATAGGTAATGGAGACCTCTCTTACCGTGTAGAAACGAAGTCTAAGGATGAAATGGCAGAACTTGCTCAAACCTTTAATGCAATGGCTGAAAAAATGCAAAAATCAATGAATGAAGTAAAATATGCTGCTGAAAAGCTTACAGGATCCTCTCAAAACTTAGCAGCAGTATCTGAGGAAACGACTGCTCAAAGTGATGAGGTAACAGAGGCGATCTCTCAAGTAGCAACTGGTGCACAAAGTCAAGCAGATCACCTGCATGAATGTACGGTTTTATTAACAGGTGTTACAGAATCCATCAAAGAAACAGCAGCGATCAGCGATGAAATTTTAATAGACGCACAACAGGCAGAAAGAGAAGGTAAATCCGGTTCAGATATCGTACAGCAATTAAATATGCATTCTGAACAATTTTTACAGCTTGCCCAAAGCTTGATCTCCGAAATCCAGCACGCTAGCCAGCAATCTAAACAAATTAATTCCATAGTTGAAACCATTCAAGAAATTGCCGGCAGTACAGATTTGTTAGCCTTAAACGCCGCAATCGAATCTGCAAGAGCAGGAGAAGCTGGCCGAGGGTTCTCTGTTGTTGCAAGCGAAGTGCGAAAACTTGCTGAACGTTCTAAAAATGAAGCTCTTAGAATTCAAAAGCTGGTAAAATCCATGACAACCCAAATGGAGAATTTATCAAAAGAAACCGTTCGATTTGAGCAATACAGAAGCGAACAGCAAGTTTCTGTTCAAGAAACAGAACATGCTTTTTCAAATATTATTCAAAACGTATCTAAAATTAACGAGCGAATTTCAAATGTTAAAGGTGCTATCACTCGCGTAGAAGCAGCCAATGAGGACCTATCTGAGAAGTTATTTGAAGTAAGTGCGATTTCAGAAGAATCTGTTGCAACGAGTGAACAAGTAAGTGCATCCAGCATTCACCAAAAAGAAGCGATCCATCAAGTAAACCTTGCAGCTACTGAATTGCAGGAAATCGCCCTTTCACTTCAAACTGAAGTAGACCAGTTTCAGCTTGGTGAAACAGTCTTAGATGAACGAGAAGAAATATTTATTGAAGAAGAAGAAACGAATGAAAACCAAGATATTTACGAAGAATTTCAAGAAGAATTTGAAGAAGTCGCTTCATCCATTGAAGAAGATCCAGTCTTAGTAGAAGACGAAAATGAAGCACTGAATTTCGATGAGAAGTATGATGAAACAGATGATTATTCATCCAGCAAAAATGATAGATAATTGATTTAACCACCTAGTGCGTAAAAGCACTTAGGTGGTTTTTGTGTATTTTTTTCCAGAAGAATTTGTATCGAAGGGTGTGTTCACCAGAAAGAATCTGACCTTTTTTACCCGTGAATTGACCATAAAGTGAAAATGCATCTTATTTTTGATAAAGCCCTTTTCTTCTAAATTCGCTGATATTGTTTGAAAATCATTTTTCTTCGCTATAATAAAAAGATTCTTCTTTGTCTTTTTTACACTATCAACCTTACGTTTTTGTATCTATTTTCCCTTTTTCCTTATTTCATGCAAAAAACCCCGCAAATGCGGGGTTTATCTGTTGTTTTTCATATATACATATTGACCTAAAAGCATGGTGGAAATATGTAAGAACATTTCCCCTCTAGAGAGCATTCCGCTAGTAAATACACCAATCGCTCCATCCTTTTTTCTAATCTCAGGATCATTAGTCCATTCACTCATAAGTTTACCGAGTACGATGCCCTTGCGCAATCCTTCCGTAATTGGAGCAGGAAGAAGAATTCTTGCACCAGCTGCTGTGAATACATTTCCTTGTTTGTCGGCTGCAGCTCCCCAATTACTCAAGTAGATACCCTCTTCCATTTCCATCACTCCGCCCTCAAACCCAAGACCGATTGCAGCGCCTTGAGCTACACAATCTTGCGCGCGGTTTATGGCACCTATCTTCGTCTCTTCATCTGAAAAAGGCTGTTCTGAAACAAGGGAAGCTGCGTTATAAGAAACAAGCTCTGCGTCCTTAAAGAATTCGAGGAAAGGCTGTGCCGCCTTAATTTTAGCAGGATTTGTGGATCCGATTCCAATCTTCATTCTTTCCACCCTTAGCTGTTTTGTAAAATGGTATTTAGTGTTGCAGCATCGGCTGACTTTACAAGTTTAAGGAGTAATTCTTTTGCAGCAGCATAATCATCAATGTGGATGATTGAGGCATGAGTATGGATATAGCGGGAACATATTCCGATTACAGCAGAAGGCACTCCATTCCCTGAAACATGCACACTTCCGGCATCTGTTCCGCCTTGAGAGATAAAATATTGATAAGGAATATTATGTGTTTCAGCAGTATCTAAAATATATTCTCTCATCCCTCTATGAGTCACCATCGTACGATCTAATATTCGTAAAAGGGCTCCTTTTCCAAGCTGTCCAAACTCGCTTTTATCCCCAGTCGCATCATTTGCAGGACTGGCATCCAGTGCAAAGAACAAATCTGGATTAATGAGGTTGGCAGCCGTTTTAGACCCGCGAAGCCCGACTTCTTCCTGAACCGTAGCCCCGCTGTATAATTCATTTGGCAGCGTCTCGTCCTTCAGCTCTTTTAACAACTCGATAGCAAGACCCACGCCATATCGGTTATCCCAAGCTTTTGCCATGATTTTCTTTGGGTTGGCCATTGGCGTAAATGGACAGATTGGTACAATCTGCTGGCCTGGTCTAATACCTAAAGCATGAGCCTCTTTGTCGTCGTCTGCACCAATATCAATATACATATTCTTTATATTCATCGGTCTGTTCCGCTGATCTTCAGACAATAAATGTGGAGGTGTAGATCCGATTACACCCGTTATAACTTCCCCGCTATCTGTATATACATTCACTCGCTGAGCAAGCAGCACCTGACTCCACCAGCCGCCGAGCTCCTGAAACTTCAGCATCCCGTTCTTCGTAATTTTTGTGACCATGAACCCTACTTCATCCATGTGTCCTGCCACCATGATTTTAGGTCCGTTTCCTTTTTTAACTCCGAAAATACTTCCTAAACCATCTTGAATAATCTCATCTGAAACAGGTTCTATTTCTTTGCGAACAAAATTTCGAATATCTCTTTCAAACCCTGGTGCTGCTCCCATCTCAGTTAATGTTTTAAATAATGTGAGAGTTTCTTTATTCATAATAAAACAACCCCTTCTAAGAATTCCTATGTACATATTTATTGTACACTTTCTCAGAAGGGGTTTTCTAGGTTTATGAATTTATACTTCGTATGGAATTGGATCCATTGAGCCGGCTTCCTTAAATCCTTTTAATCGAAGCTGGCAGCTGTCACATTTTCCACAAGCTGTCTCTTTACCATTATAGCAAGAGGTTGTTAGCTCATATGGTACGTTTAATGATAGTCCTGCTTCAATTGTTTCTTTCTTAGATAGATATATTAACGGAGTTTTAACATGAATGTTTTGACCCGTTACTCCAGCTTTAGTAGCCAGATTGATCGTTTCTTCCATGCTTTTAATAAATTCCGGACGGCAATCAGGATATCCGCTGTAATCTACAGCTGAAACACCTGTATAGACTGCAGTAGCTCCAATCACTTCTGCATAAGCACTGGATAAAGCAAGAAAAATCATGTTACGAGCTGGAACATAAGTAACAGGAATTCCTTCCTCAGCCTCTGTTGGAACTTCTAATTCATCGTCTGTTAAAGCACTTCCGCCGATATCTTTTAAAAAAGTAAGGTCAACGATGCGATGATCCTTCACTCCATAATATTTACCGACTTCAATCGCTTGTTCAACTTCACGGTTGTGGCGCTGTCCGTAATGAAACGTAATCGGATATAGTTCATAGCCTTCTGCTTTTGCTATTCCCATACAAGTCGTACTATCAAGTCCACCGCTTAAGACGATAACCGCTTTTTTGCTCATTGTTATACCCCTCTCTCATCAGGATGCCAAATGACTTTATGAAGCTGCAAGCTAAGTTTTGCGTTAGGAAGAGGATTTGCCAATAAAAGCTCGACAAGCCTTCTAGGCGGCATACTTTCCCACACAGGGCTTACACTGATTTGGCCTTTTATATAGTTGTCAGCAACTGCTTGTTTTGTGATTTCAAAGTCTTCTTCTGAACCAATGACAAATTTTATTTCATCCTGATTTTGGAGTTCTTTAAAATTACTCAAGATCATCTTGTCCATTTCACCTGAAGCAGGAAGCTTATAATCCATCACAAATCTCATTTTTCGCTGCAATTCCGCGTGAGAATTGCGTAAGTGCTCGAATGGATATAAATCGATGGCACCATTTGTTTCAATATGGATATCCACAATATGCTCGAGGTCTGCCATAGCCATTAATAAAGCTGCTGATTTTTCACGATGAATGAGAGGTTCACCCCCAGTAAAACAAATACGGGCAGATGGAAACTCTTTAATCCTTTCGATGATTTCATCAATTGTTGCTTCGAATTCAGGCTTTGCAGGTGCGTAGCTGTAGGGGGTATCGCACCATGTACAGCGTAAGTTACAGTGAAATACACGTACGAAAACAGTTGGATAACCTGCTTGTAAACCTTCTCCTTCCACCGTTTCAAAAATCTCAACCATTGGAAGTTTCCATTGTCTCCAAACGTCTTTAGATGGTAAATTAAATGTCTTCATTCCGCTGTCATCCATTCTCTTTTCATAACAGCAAAGCTTGTTGGCGTCTCATAAAGCTTCAGTTCTTCAATACGGTGACCAAGTTTTGCAAGTCCCCTGTTTTGAAGTTCGTTTTCGATTTGTTCCCACATCCACACAATCATGTTTTCAGCCGTTGTATTCATAGGCGGGAGAACTTCATTTAAATATCTATGATCTAGTTTTTCATCTATTGCTTTTTTGAAAATTTCTTTTATTTCACCAAAATCAACGGCGATTCCTATTTCGTTAACAAAGCCGCTCATTGTAATGACTAATTTGTACGTATGACCGTGAAGGTTTTTACATTTCCCTTCATAGCAATGGAGATGGTGAGCAGCATCAAATGTGAACTCTTTACATACAGCCACTCTTTTGTGATGATACTTTAATTGTTCACTAGTAATATCTCGTCCAAGAACTTGAACATCTTTTGGAATTTTATATGACATTCCAATTCATCCTTTCAATGAGGAGAGCACGAAATAAAGAAAACTGGCCAGCGCCAGTTCTTCCATAAGCATCAGTTGCACTTATACAATAAAATAAAGTGCAAAAAATCCCTGCACGAGCAGAGAATGCGGAAAATCATTTTTCACGCTCCCTAGTTTTGTTTTGTGAGGGGTGGGAATCTCGAACCCTCATAGTTATCATCAGTATCTTAACAAAAACTGACGAGAAAATGAAGGCTTTTCTTTGATATACTTAAAAATGGCAAGTATGAAAATTTACTAAAAGGTGGGAATACATATGAAATGTAAAACTTTCTTGATCGCAGGTCTTGCTGGGGCAGCTGCAGGATATTTGATCACGAAAAAAAGGACTGAGTGGATAACGCCTGAAAAAGCCTTAAAAATTTTAAAAGAAAAAGCCAGCTCCCAATTTAGTATTTCAGGCGCATGGATCTTAACAAACCGGGACGAGATAGAGGTGCATAATCTCCCTTACACCGTATATAAAGGTGGCTTCTCTCATTCAATAGAAGGTTTTGCTGCTTCTCATTATGAATTTTTGGTCGATGCACATACAGGAGCTGTACTTCAATTAAACGAACAATAAAAAAATGCCCTGCTTTGGTAATACCAAAGGGGCATTTTTCATTTTATCGATAAAGATTATCTTGGTTGAATAAGTTGTTTTCGATTTTGAATTTCGTAGTCAAATATTGACGTTTTTCCCAAACAGTCAATATTAAAAGCGGCACAATAATTAAGATAGATAAAAGTAATGTCACAACAACTACGTCCATGTGAGTTCCGATATCAGATTCATGCGCATCTTTGTAATCAATAAGTTTAGGATTTGCTTTTGCTGCAGCTGCTTCTGCTACTAATTCGTTTGTATCCGGATTGTAAAATACAAATTTAGAATGATCAAAATAAAAGATGTTATCTCTTACAGTTTCAAAATGAGCGATACCAATTGTGACTTCTGAAGCATCTAACTCAGAATCTTCATTCGGAAACGATTGAATATCAGATATTGTTAAAGTGCCCTCTTTCATGTCTTTATGTTCTTTCTTCAAGCCGTCTTCAACTGTCTTTTTCATTTGATCTGTAGCTTGCTCCGCAGATACGAATGTACCCATTGATAAAAACAGTGCTAAAACAGTAAATAATGCTGCGATCTGTTTTTTCATTTTTTTATCCCCTTTCGCTTTTTCACTTGTCATAAATTATAATTCAAATAATGTCATTCTTTCATATTTTAACATATGATGTGATTTTGGACATTCACTTGAAAATGGAAATAATGTGTCTTTTTATTCACATTTTAGGGGATCGTGGAACTCTTTCCAAATATTCGCCCTTAGCATCCCACTTTACTGCACGATAGATGCTGTCATGATAGAAAAAGTACCATGTATCCGGTTTAATCCATTTCTCTTTTTCAAAAATGGATGTCATCGGATAATCATCATAAGCCAGAACCCATAAAGGATTGTGATGGGCATGTGTAGGCATCAAATCACCAAGGTGATAGATCTTCTCTTTCCCATCTACCGTTATTTCGACAACAGAATGACCATTACTATGGCCGCCAGTGTGAACCATTCTGATTCCTTCTACTGGAGAAATTTCTTCTTTAAACGTTTTTACCTGTTGTTCAATGGGTTCCCAGTTTTCACGCCAATATGTATTTTTAGAACGGACATTAGGTTTTTTTAACTCTTCCCATTCAATTTCAGATGTGTAAATAACAGCGTTTTCAAAAACAGAGACTAGTTTATCATTTTGCCACTCCGTTAGTCCGCAAGCATGATCAAAATGCATATGTGTCATAATAACAATATCAATATCCTTCGTTGTAAGACCTTCTTTTTCAAGACTTTTTACGATCGCGGATTCTTCAGTCACACCATAGTTGCGGCGCTGCTTATCTGATAATTTCCCAGAACCTATTCCAGATTCAATCAGTATATTCTTACCGCCAAGACCTTGAAGAAGAATCGGTTCCGTTCGAAGTTCAATTTGGTTTTTTTCATTTACCGGATATTTCTTTTCCCAAAGCGGTTTTGGAACAACTCCAAACATGGCACCGCCATCCATATGTGTAACTCCGCCGTCTAACCAAGTAAGTGTTATATTCCCAATGCTCCATTTATCCATGATCTTGCTCCTTTCTCTCTCCTATACACCTTTTTAAGTGTATCACAAGAATCGGAAACTCAAAGGATAAAAATGACTGTTTTCGTAAGCTTTGTTGCTTTTGAATGAGGGTGATTTACGCACTTTTAATGCACAATGCTGTTCATTGTTGTTTTTGAAAGCAGTTGATCTGCGTTCCAGGATACTCGCTTTCCACGGGGCGTGCGGTGAGCCCACTCGTCGCAATGCGACATTGAATGGTCTAACCTGTCCCGCTGATCCCGTAGGAGTCTCGCACCTTGCACTCCAATCAACTTGTCAATGATGAGAATGATCTGAAACAAAATCACTAGCTTTTAAAAAAAGCTAGTGAAAAAGAGTAAAATAAAAAACCCGGTATACTTACCGAGTTTTTTATGAGCGAAACTGTGCTTCCATCCTATAAATCCGAGAACCTTTTTCTGAGAACTTCTCTTCATATTCAGTCATAACGTTGTCTGGCATATCACTTTTATGAAGATCAAGACTTATGTCATTAAAAAACATCCCATACTTCGACATGCTCTCAAGTGAATATTCAAACAAACCTTGATTATCTGTTTTAAAATGAATTTCACTATTTGGTTTAAGGATTGTCTCATAACGGGCAAGAAAACTTTCATGTGTCAGTCTTCTTTTTGCATGTTTTTTCTTTGGCCAAGGATCTGAGAAATTCAAATACACTCGATCAATCTCACCTGGCTCAAAATAATCTAATAAATGAGAGGCATCAGCACGAATCAACTTAACGTTTGAGATATCATTTTCTAATATTCGGTCTAATGCGGTAATAATAATACTGTCGTATAATTCCATCCCCATATAATTAATGGACGGATTTTGTTTGCCCATACCGTTAATGAATTGTCCTTTTCCTGTTCCGACTTCCAAATGAATCGGATTATGATTTCCAAAAAAAGCATGCCATTTCCCTTTCATACTAGCAGGATCTACAGATACAAATTCTGGATTATCAACTAATTTATCTTTTGCCCATGCTTTAAACCGCTGACGCATATTGTTTCTCCTCGCAATACTTACTGTTTTTCTTCTAGTTGCATTTCTTTATTATAGGATATTTTTCTCCTAAATCCACATGCTATGAAAAAAGAAAGGTGTGTAGAATGATGCCATTAAATCATAATGATCAATTGCATATCATCAGAGACCTTCTTCAAGACCATCTAACTGACTGTGCAGGTTCGCCTTCTGAGTGTGCACAGATAGAACGTCTAGCTGCGCATCTGCTTGAAAACGGAGAGGTTCATGAAGAGGTACGAACAATTTTAACAAACATTAATGAATATAGTCATACAGGATCTTCACATGAAAATCTAAATGAACATATTTCAAATCACTTACCGCATTTAGAATCCTGGATTGACACTATTCAGACCCATCACCCATATTAAGACACTATTCCCTAGGAAATAGTGTCAGTTACACAAATCTATTGTCAGATTATACCTGTTAATTCTTTAATATTTTCTGCGAACTGGGCAGTTTCTTTCGACTGTCCTTTTTCTTTATACCAGAAAAATGAACTGATTGTTTGTGCAAGCATATACCAATGCATTCTGCGCTCTAAGTCATCATCTAATTTCTCACCATAAATTTCAAGCCATTCATCCCATTCCTCGTAAGGAATATAACTATAGAGAAGCATCCCTAAGTCCAGCGCAGGATCAGCTATTTTAGCTCCGTCCCAATCAATTAAGTATAGTTCTCCTTGATCACTCAAAAGCCAGTTATTATGGTTTACATCACAGTGACATACGACCTTCTCATCTACTTCAACCTCGGATGCCGTTTCCATCAAATAGGCAAAAGCATCGTTTATGATCTCTAAATAATCTTTTTCTTTTATCATTTGTTTTTGTATATCGTTTAGCAGATCAACAGGAGTAAGCCGCTTTTTTTCAAGTCTGTTCATCATCCCGAGCAATTCTTGGGAGCGGTGAATTTTTGCTAATAATTTAGCGACGTTCTCCACCTTCATGTCTGGTGACTTTAATTCTCTGCCATCTAACCATTGTTGAGCTGTGATAACATCCCCGTTACCCAGCCTTTTCGTCCACAATAACTTTGGGACGATACCTTCTGCTGAAAGAACAGCTAAAAACGGTGAAGAATTACGTTTTAAAAACAGTTTTTGGTTCCCATATTCAGCTATATATGCTTCTCCTGTTGCTCCGCCAGCAGGGGTGACTTGCCAATCATCTCCCAAAATCTGTTCCAAATTGTTCACCTTCTTGTCATGTTAAAAAAATCCGTTTTTGTTACGTTCGTTCAGCAAGCTATCTATTATCCGATCAAATAAAAACACTGCGAAGTCATTATTTTAACACATAACAATAATAAAATCACTCCAATATTGCAACTCACCATTCTAGCTTTGGTATAACAAAGAAAAGCTTAAAGGTTTAATTTGGTAAGATTCGCTTATTGCTCTGTTAACATTATATTTTTCATCTTCGACAGCAATCGTCCAGTATTCAGATTTCAGCGAAAAACTTTCTATTTTTATTGAGGAATTAAAAAGAAGCAAAACTTTTCCCCATTGGAACTCTCTTTCTTTCTTATCGGCTGAAGATAGATGGATTTCAACACCAAATATTCCTTTTGAGATGTTGGATCTATCATAAATGGTGCTTGATAGCTTATGAAAGACAGGCTGTTCTTTTCGTAATTTTATTAATTCACGAAAATAAGCTGTACATTTTTCATACTTTTTAAATTCTAGCCAATTTAACGCATTTATTCGATCTGGAGAATTATAGCTGTTTTCAATTCCAAATTTAGTACGATAGATTTCTTGACCGGCATGAATAAATGGGACACCACGGGAAAATAAAGTAAAAGCTAAAGCGAGATGCTGCCTTTTTTTTCTAAAATCATCATTTTCACGATAGTGTCGTATAGAAAGCAGATCATACAATGTATGGTTATCATGGCATTCTGTATAATTAATGCTTTGTTCAGGCGTCAAAAATGTGTCCGTATTTCCTGAACAACCCCTTATTGATCGATTCAGCTGATTTAGCACATTACTTTCTAAATTCCCATTGATAAATCCGCTTCGTCCTTCAGGAAAGATACTCCCTTTAACACTATCACGGAATGTATCATTAAAAAACGAATAAGCAGGCATTTTTTTAGCAGAAGATAGAGAGGCTTTCAATTCTAAGGGTAGATTCGTATTAAGATTCCAGCCTTCACCTAACAAAAAAAGACTTGGATTTAAAGATTTAAGCTTATTTGCAGCGATGTTCATCGTTTCAACATCATGTATACCCATTAAATCAAAACGGAATCCGTCCACTTTGTATTCTGTCATCCAATAAACTAAACAATCTACTATAAATTTACGCATCATTTTCCGTTCAGAAGCCGTATCATTTCCAACTCCTGTACCGTTTACTGGTTTTCCGCCATCATCATAACGAAAAAAATAGCCAGGAACAAGTTTTTCAAAAGAAGACTCTTCCCGTTTATATACATGATTAAATACAACATCCAAAATGACAGAAAGACCGTTTTGATGAAGAGCTTGAATCATCATTTTCAGCTCTTTTACACGGCAGACAGGATCATAAGGATTCGTTGCATACGATCCTTCCGGAGAAAATAAATGAACCGGGTCATATCCCCAATTGTATTGCTCATCTGGTTTTGTCTCATCAACACTTCCAAAATCAGCAACGGGCATCAATTGAATGTGGCTGACTCCTAAACTTTTTAAATAATCTAAACCCGTACTATTTCCTAAAGATGTTTTTGTTCCTTTTTCAGTGAGACCTAAATATTTACCTTTATCTTTCACACCGCTATCCGCATGTATCGTAAAATCTCTAATATGCAGTTCGTAAATAAGTGTCTCCAATTTGGAACGCAAGTTCATTTTCTTTTCGGAGCGGTTCCAATTTTCAGGATCGGTAGTTGACATATTCAGCACAACCGACTTCTCGCCATTTACCGTTACTGAACGCGCATACGGATCAGCTGCTATTACCCATTCATGATTAACCTTCGCTTTATACAAGTACTCAGTCAAATGGTGGTCACCGGACAACCGGTAAGTCCAAACGCCCTTTTTCGTTTTCTCCATCGAAACTTCATGCGTATATTCGTCGTTATTTTCTCTAAAGATCAGCCGCATTTCTTTTGCAACTGGGGACCAAACCTTAAAGGTTGTGAATCCTTCCGAATAAAGCGCACCAAGTGCCCCATCATCAAAAAAAGCAGCATCAAATTCTTCTGTTCTTACAACTCTTCCTAGTTTAACGGCAATTTTGTTACCACAAACATCGACCCAGTATTCATTAGAAACATCCATCGTTAATGGTGTTCTGCACTTATAAATACGCTGATGATGGTACCTTTCTTCCTTTTCGATCGTTAGTGGATAAGAAATATTTTCAGCATGGTGAAGTGTGATGGAAGGGACGCTATGAATATCACCTTGAATGACAATGGTAATTAACGAAAAACCATCCATATAAGCCGCTGCTTCAAAAGTTATATATCCCATTACCACACCTCCTCTTGTTCTTATAACATCATATTGAACTTTATTTCTTTTTGTTATTCGTTTGCATATGAAAAATGAGAGGGGTTTCACCCGCTCTCATCTCATGTACGCTTATAAATACTTATTCTTTAACACTCTTATTCCAATTATCATCACTGCATATAGGATAATCGGAATAATTATCCCTACAATAAGGTGATTGTTTGTTATATGAAGTAACCAATCATGAACGGCCGGCTTTTTTTGAATCAGCCAAACCCAAAGAATGCCAAACAAGGCAATATTGAAAAAATCTGTCCGTTTCATTTTATTCACCACTCAAACTATTTTTTCTGCTTTAAACCTTTACCCCCACTGAATGATGATTTACTTCAATGGTTACCGGCGTTGTCCCTTTGTATTCCCCGTCCGCATGAATCGCGAGCGGCCTGTCACTCTTAACATTTATCACTTTTCCTTTAAACTGTGTCACTCCTTTTACGTTCACATGTCCGCCCCAAAAAACAGAAATAAAAAGGATTAACAGTTTCATTAAAGAGATATTATGTACGATGCATAAATTCAATACCCCATCATTATAACGTGCATCTGGACAGATTTTCATCCCTCCGCCATAAAAAGGCATATTTCCGATAGCGGCAAGCCACACGTTATCAAAAGTATGCTGCTGACCATCAACCTCAATGTCAATCGAAGCAGGCTTATATTGCTTCAGCACTTTAAATAAAGTAATAACATATGCCATCGTTCCCAGTTTCAGTTTATGAAGATGTTTTTTATAAGGAGCTTTATTCGTATATCTTGCTACCTCACCATCTAATCCAATCCCAACAGCACTTAAAAAAACTTGCTCCTGTTTGCTTCGTCCGACTAATTGCATAATACCAGAATCACATTTAGTAACCTTGGTTCGTTTCAAGTAGGAAATCTGGTTTTTTATTCCTTTGACCTGTTTCGTCATTACGCGAACAATGTCATTTCCGGAGCCGCCTGAAATAAAACCTAGCGGAATATCCGATTGATCTTTTATTCCATTAAATACTTCGTGAATCGTGCCATCTCCGCCAACAGCAATAATAGCCTGTATCGAATCTTTATTCATATAGGTCACTTTTTTCGCGATTTCTAAGGCATGACCTGCATATTCGGTGTAAAAACTGCGGTAATGTATACCTTCTCTTTCTAATTCTTGTTTTAATTGATTAAATGATTTTACAGCTTTTGCATTATTTGAATTAACAATAAAAAAGTATTTTTTCATTCAGATAGTCCTCGATTATTTGTTTGAGGATTATATTCGACAAAATGTATCAATTTCCTTCAAAACTGTATTCGGCCTCAGTTGATAAAGGGTCTAAACGATAAAGTGAATTCGTCACCCCTTGATTTAAAACATCAGAAATGAATTTTAGCTGCTGACTTTTTACAGGAGCTGGTTCAGCGGCAATTTGTAAATGCCATTCTTTGAAATTTCTTTTATCGATAAAAGAAGCTTTTCTCCAGTCATTCGAAATATCAATAAAAGCTTCAGGCGCAATAATCGTTTGATTGATTGATAACTGCTGTTGATACGGTTTCGCCCATTCATTCAAGATGCTGTTCATTCTCTCTAGCCGAATAAAGGGACTTATTCGGGTTTCTTTATGATCTGGATCAGTATTCTTCCAAAAACGTTTGTTTCCACTCTCTTGCCATATTCCTTCTCCGCTTATCCATACGATAAGCCAGATGTTGGCTGGACCTGCTAAAATGATATCAAGCTCGATTGGAGCATTTTTGATTTGAAGTACAGGCTCATACAATAAAAAATAATTATCAGGTGTTTCTTGCGTCAGAAATTGCAATCTTTTGTCTTTCATATATTTAGGCTCGATATTCGAAATTTCTTTCACAGTTGTCGTTGCCCACTTCAATTGTTGATCAAATAAGGATTTTCTAAATTGTATGATTTGTTCCTTCCGATTTGAAACAATATTGTGTTGATCATTTTTATGTAAATAATCTTTCCAGCGATTTTCTTTTAGCCTCATAAATAAAGATTGATAATGATACAAATTCTTTTCATACCTGGAAACATAGTCTTGAATTTTAACGAGCTGTGCCATCCTTTTCTCCTCCCCGAACCTATTTTTTTAATGAAAAGGACTGTACAATTTCATATTTAGGTGATTTTTCAAAATGTGTCTCATAAACAACAATACTTTCTGCCTGAAACTTTATAGTCTGTCCGAATTTTCCCCACCAATCATTTTCATCCAGCAACAAATGTTCACTTTCAAGAAACTTTCGTGAAAGTGTAATATGAGGTTTATAGGGCCGTTTTTCTAATGAAAAGTTTGCTGCAAGACATGCCTCGGCAACTTGTCTCTGCACTTCATTTAAAGACTCCTGTTCTTCAATACCCGCCAAAAAATCCGTGGACTTTCAGCTCTGCCGAAAAATCCAAAGTGGTCAATATTTACCGGGAAAGTTTCATAGGAAGTAACTAATTCTTTTAATAACGGAAACAATATTTTTAATTGGTCTTTTTCTGTTTTCCCTAAAAAAGCAAGGGTAATATGATAATCATGAGGATGTACCCATGTTTTAAACGATGCTTCCTTTTTAATCTCATCACATATTTCAGAAAGCACTGCCTTAACTTGTACAGGAAGCTGCAGCGCAATGAATAAATGCCGTTCCAAATCTGGTTCACCGCTTTCTACATAATATTTTATCAGATTTTAAGTGGTCCTTATGATTTTTTACCCGAACAAGTTATTTGTTATACTAATGAAAGCAGTAAAAAGGGAGTGCATATGAATGAAAGTCGTAGCAAATATTGCTGATCTAATTGGAGATACACCTATTGTTAAGTTAAATCGACTGCCTCATCCTGATGGAGCCGATGTATATGTCAAGCTTGAATTTTATAACCCTAGCCGCAGTTTAAAAGACCGCGCAGCTTTTAATATGATCGTACAAGCTGAAAAAGCAGGACTGCTCAAAGAAGGGGCAACTATTATTGAGCCCACTTCCGGCAACACAGGTATTGGTCTGGCGATGAACGCTGCTGCTCGCGGATATAAATCCATTATCGTAATGCCCGACACCATGACAGAAGAAAGAATAAATCTGCTTAAAGCCTATGGTGCTGAAGTCGTGCTGACTCCTGGAGACGAAAAGATGCCTGGCGCTATTGCAAAGGCAAGAGAATTAGAAAAAGAGATTCCAAATAGTTTTATGCCGATGCAATTTGAGAATCCATCCAATCCAGATGCACACCGCCATACGACTGCTTTAGAAATTAAAGAAGCAATCGAAATAATCGGAAAACCTTTCTCCGCTTTTATCGCACCTGCAGGAACAGGCGGTACGATTACGGGTACAGGGGAAGCACTTAAATCGTTCTTTTCCGATTTGACAGTACATGTTGTTGAACCTAAGGGATCACCTGTATTATCAGGAGGAAAACCAGGTAAACACAAACTTGTTGGTACGAGTCCAGGGTTTATTCCAAAAATCCTTAATCAGGATGTATACGATGAAATTATTCAAGTTACTGATGAAGATGCTTATAACATAACAAGACGTCTGTCTCAAGAAGAAGGAATCCTTGTCGGACCTTCTTCTGGAGCTGCTGTTTTTGCAGCCCTGAAAATCGCAGAAAAGCGTAAAAAAGGCGAGGTGGTTATTTGTATGACTTGTGATTCTGGAGAACGGTATTTATCCAGTGACTTGTTTCAGTTTGATAATTAATAAATGCTTTTTTGATAACCTTTGTTGTTCTTATAAGTAGTTGATTTCCGTTCCAGGCTGCTCGCTTTCCGCGGGGTGGGCGGTGAGCCCCATTGGCACTTTGCGCCGTTAGGGTCTCACCTGTCCCGCTGCGCCCGCAGGAGTCTCGCACCTTGCACTCCAACCAACTTGTCAATGAAGTCTCTTGTCGAAAATGTCCTAAAAGCAACAATCTTTTTAAAAGAGAACCTGAAAAAATGAACAACATTAAAAACATCCCGGGACAGTAATCCCGGGATGTTTTTATATCGCTCGTTTAGCCAATATTAGCTCTTTATTCTGCATTCTTGATAAAACCATTACCATAAAAAGGCCTGCTAGAGTCAGTACAGCAAAGAATAAATACGTATAAAAGATAGAGTATTTATCAAAGATGGCACCGCCAATAAACGTACAAAACCAAGAACCTAATCCATTGCCTACTGCCGTATACAAAGAAACGGCTGTTGCTCTCACCTCGCTTGGTGTATATATTCTTACATACTCCATCGCAGCCGGAATGAACAGCCCTACTGAAAACCCTTGTACGACAGTTGTCGCAAGCACCACTGGAAAGGAGGGTTCAAAGAAATAAAAGGTCCAGCGAAGAGCTGATATTGTAGCAGCAAACATCATGATTGGCATGATTCCCCATTTCTTTATCGTAAGACCTGCAAATTTCATAAAAGGCGCCTCACTGCCAGCCGCTAATAAAAAAGCTAAGCCAACTCCAGCTAACGTTCCCCCGGTTTCTTGAATATAAAATCCAAAATAAAAGTTATTTGCAAAAATCGGACCAAAAACAAGAAATGTCGCAGATAGGAAAACGATAAATGAAGGCATCTTCGCAAGCTGTCCAATTCCTTTTCGCAGATCCGTTTTTAATGATTGATTTTCTTTAGGCATATTGGATACAAATCCTATACAAAGAATCAGTACACCTGAAAAAAGATAAAAAATAATATGCACGCCATAAATTTCAGCAAATCGGCCTGCAATATAAACGGCAATCGCAAATCCTATCGCTCCAAAAAGCCTATAGTTCCCATATTGTTTGTTTTCTTTCTGAACATAATTAAGCAATATGCTGTCAGAAACAGGTATTAGAGCACTTTGAATAAATGAAAACAAAATTAATAAAAGCAACAGCCACAAATAAGCATTTAGGAGGTGAATACTGTATCCAATAAAGGCTGTAAAAAGTAAACAAAAACTTAATACGGCTCTAGGACGTCTGGAGTAATCCGTAATCATCCCCCACATCGGCTGAGCAAAAATCATCACAACTGGACTGATTGACATCAAAGTACCAATTTCCGTCCCTGATAGACCTACTTCCTCTTTGAAATAAACGCCTAATAACGGGAATAAGCTTCCAATCCCAAAAAAGCAAAACAAATAAAAACCTTTTAAACTAAAGGAGGTTTTATCGATAGTTTTCTCCATGATGCAGCCCTCTTCTCTTTCTTCTCCCTATTTTGCCAATTCATAAATAGCTTGCGCATAAATTGCAGCAGATCTTAACAAATCGTCCACATACATGTATTCATCTTTTTGATGAGCAACGTCTTCACGTCCCGGGAACAAGGCCCCAAACGCAACACCCGTTTGAAGTGAACGCGCATAAGTTCCTCCTCCGATCGCTATCAGCTCTCCTGGTTCACCTGTTTGCTCTTCATAGACTTTTTGAAGTGTTTTAACAAGCGGATGATTTCCATCCACATAATTTGGAGGGTTATTCTCGATCACTCTCATCGTCAAGTTGTCTTGATCTGCGCGCTTGGACAATGCAGTTTCAATCTTCTCGCTGTTATGTGTAACAGGATATCGGATGTTCATGCCCACCTTGCCGCCTTCAGATTCACTATATTTAATCACTCCAACATTTACGGTTAAGCTGCCGCTAGCTTCATCATTTGCAGCAATTCCAATTTTCTCACCCGTAAATTCGCCGCTAACATCCGAAAGCAGTTCTAAGAAGGTTTGATCTGAATCATTGAAAGAAAGACTGCACAAAAACTGTGCTAGCTCTAGTCCCGCATTCACACCGACTTCTGGGGTACTTCCGTGTGCCGATTTCCCTTCAGCTTTTAACGTAAGTAGGTTATCTTCCTTTGTGGTCTCATAGCTAAAACCTTTTGTTGCTGCATATTTTTTAAATTTTTCTTCAGCTTCTTTTAATGAACCGCCTGCCACTTTCGCGATCGCTTTGTCTGGTACCATGTTTAAACGCTGACCGGATTCAAAAGACACGAGGTAAAGTCCTTCGTCAGATTTTGCATTTTTAGCATTTATTTTAAATTCCACATCAAATATTCCCTTTTCCGCATTTATGATCGGAAAATCTGCATCAGGAGCAAATCCAAAATCAGGCATTTCTTCGTTTTTAAAATAATGTCTGACACATTCCCAATTGCTTTCTTCATCACAGCCTATAATCATTCGGATTCTTTTGGATAAAGGTAATTTTAATTCCTGGATGATTTTCATTGCATAAAAAGCAGCCATCGTAGGACCCTTATCGTCGCTCGCTCCTCTTGCAAAGATTTTGCCGTCTTTGATTTCTCCTCCAAATGGCTCAACTGACCAGCCTTCACCTGCAGGTACGACATCGACGTGGCAAAGAATCCCGAGAAGCTCATCTCCGTTTCCGATCTCTAAATGACCAGCATAACCATCCAAATTTTTTACTTCCATGCTGCTTTCTTTACCAAGATTAAGCATGTACAAGAGTGCTTTTTCAATTTCCGAACCAAAAGGAGCTCCTTCTTTCCTTTCAGCTTCATTCAAAATACTAGGAATTTGCAATAGTCTCTTTGTATCTTCCAACAAATCATTCTTTCTTTTCGCTACTTCTTCTGTCCAATTTATGTTTGACATGAATCTGCATCCTTTCTTTCTATTAAGCTTGGGCTAACAGGGAATCATACACTTCTTTTCTGCAAATGATATATAATCTTGCATCGTCACGGATAGGTTCATCTAATTTTTTATTGATGCCAAGATCATTACCATCTGCAATTAACGTTGCTCCTTCTCGTAAAAGCCCTTCAAATGCGTCTTTATAAGTTTTCCACTCTTTTCTTTTTCTTACTTCAAACAAATTTTCCCCATGTTTATGTGAGAGCAGCTGTGAATAAATATCTGTAATTCCTTTTGAAAATGCTGAGCGCACTGCCATACGTGAAACCGTTTCATGACTGAGTACAAATTCATCTACCTTAGCATGCCTGAAATTCTTGATATGTTCTTCTTTTTTTATTTCAACAGTACTATGAATGTGAGGAGTCAGTCTTTCAACGGAGGTCACGATGAGCAGCGTTTTTCCATCAGTCAATGCTGCGTCCTGGATTGAATCATCTGAAAAAACTAAAACTGATCTGGCTTCCTTTAGATTAGCCTGTATTAATACCTTCTCTGTGGAAGGATCGCCTTGTATGTAATGAACATGTTTATGTGTAAAGGGTGCTGCAGGCAAATTATCAATTAATACGATATAAATTTCAGGATGTGTTTCAAGTATTTCCGAAATGGCATACCTCGCTTTTTCAGACCATCCTATAATAACAAAGTGATTCCTGCCTTTAAACTCCAACCTGCCTTCCTCCCTGCGTTTACGATTTGCACCTAATGATTCAACTAATTTCCCAATAGCTAATCCTGCAATGCCGATTCCGATTAAAAAGATGAAAATCGCGTATATTCTGCCTGCGATACTCACAGGATAAAAATCACCATAACCTACTGTTGTAACAGTAGTCATCACATACCAAAGTGCATCAAACCATCCTGGAAATGTTTTCGGCTCTAACATACGCATTACAATCGATGAAAAAATGACGATAACAAAAGTAAAAGAAAAAATGCCTAGTTTGTCTAATACAAATAATTTACCGAAAACTTTCCGTAGTATAAACACACTGCCACCCCATCCTGCACGTTTTCTATGTTACATTGTAACTCAAATCATGAGTAAATTGTGAAGTTGTATAGAAAAGATTGGAAATGAAAATGTATTGACTTTTTTCTGTTTTAGAGTATAATATAGACGTAATTAGGAGGTGTGGTTTGTTACCTGTACTGACAATTTTCCTTATATGAAGGATAAATATGTTCGTAATGAAGGTTTTGCTGCATAGCCGCACTGACATATATTTTTTAAAACTGGCTTACGCAGCGAAGAACCGATTTAGGTCTTCGCTTTTTATTATAAGTAAATAGTCATAAAATTTAAAAAAGATTGTAATCAAACGTTCATACTTCATTAACTTTTAATTGGTATCATATACATGATATCAACTAAATTAAAAACAAGGAGTGGTTTTTTGAGTCCTTCAACTGACAGAATGTTGAATCGTGTGAAAGCCCTGTATTTGTTTATACGAAAAAAAGGAACCGTTACAACACGAGAACTAGTTGAAGAATTTGGAACAACACAGCGTACAATACAGAGAGATCTTAATGTACTATCTTATAACAATTTAGTAACCAGTCCTGCCCGCGGAATGTGGGAAGTGACACAGAAAAAAGTTAAAGTATCCTAATCAATTAAATTTAATAATAATTTGTTCATTCAGAAGCAAGAAGGTCGAGGAAGTAAAGTTTTGAGGAACACAGCGTATTAAACATACGTGAGTACCGTAGAAACAAAACTGACGACGAGATTCGCCGCTTATCAGTGAACAAAAAAACCGTTTTTCTAGCTCTATCTGAGCTGGAAAAAACGGTTTTATTTTTGTTTTATTTTTACTCATGTAAACGGATTACAATTCTTCAGGACTATTTCTTAATAAAACATCAGGGGTGTTTTCAATTCTCCACTCTTGTGTTTTCCAATCGGGACTCCCTACTATAGGCATGAACTTCTCATCATGGCCTAATAAACTCTTCCAAAATCCTTCAGATAACATAAAGCCCATTACTTGCTGATTTTCTGTATCCATTACAAGATCTTTAATCTTACCAATCTTCTCATTGTTTTGATCAATTACTGTCCAATCCTTTATTGCCTGAAAGGAATAACATTCAGCTGGTTCTTCGATTTGGCGCTCATTCCCTTTAAACACAACTTTATCTTCATCAAATGCTACAATTTGATGCCATGGAATGAAGAAGGTTTCTTTTGGAGAACGAACCTCTGTTTCTGAAAAACTCCCTCCTGTTAACGGCGTGTTATGTGAATTTATACCCGAAGTTGCCGCAATTACTGTTTCAATATGGTCATCACCACGGCTATATTTATGTGCATCGAGGTCCTCTGAGTAAGTAATGTAACATAACCGATGATCGTACTTGTTAAACAGGATGTCGTTTACTTTGTGATCATTTAACGGAGCAGCATCATGTTCAGCTTTCGTTCCAATCAATTTATCAGCATATACAACCATAGGGATTCATCTCCTTTTAAATGGAAGATACCCCTTATTTTTTATTCAAAAACATCTTCTTTTTCACATAATAAATCAAGTTCCTCTTCCGACAGCTCTCTATAAGATCCCAAAGGCAAGGTTTCATCTAGTTTCAAGTTCCCCATTTGAAGTCTTTGCAGATAGACTACTGTCCGGTCAACCGCTTCAAACATTCTTTTTACTTGATGGAACTTTCCTTCTGTTATGGTTAATAACACTTCTGACTCTTCACTATCATCTTTTATGACTTCCAGTTTTGCAGGTTTGGTTACATATCCGTCTTCTAGTTCGATTCCCGCTTTAAATTGTTCATGGGCAGACACAGGAACTGAACCATTTATTTTTGCAAAATAGGTTTTGGGCACATGTTTTTTTGGTGATAACAACGTATGCGAAAGTTGTCCATCATTCGTTAATACCAAAAGGCCTTCTGTATCCTTGTCCAGCCTACCTACCGGAAAAGGTTCAAAAGCCAATACGTCTAGATCTAACAAATCAATAACTGTTTTGTGCCTTGAGTCTTCAGTAGCAGAAATGACACCTTGAGGCTTATTCATCATTAAATAAATAAACTCTCTATAAACAGCCTTCTCTCCATATACTTCTACTACATCCGCTTCCGGGTGTGCTTGAGTCTTCGGGTCTTTAATGATATCTCCATTTAATGTAACGGCACCTGATTTTAAGAGCTGTTTTACTTCTTTTCTGCTTCCGTAGCCTGTGTTGGATAACCATTTATCTATACGCATGTGAACTGCCACCTTTTATAATCTATTTTTCCTATATTATTGTAAAAAAATTGATTTATTTTGTATAAAACGGGGTAATTTAGTACTATAGGAGGAATTGGAATGAAAAGGAAAATAGGTCTTCTAGCAACTGCACGAAAAAAAGCTTTAAAACCTTCGGCAGCGATTGAATTATACATAAGTCCTTTATTTGTAAAATCCGTTCGATATGCAGAAAACCATTATGATGAATTTTTCTTTTATAGTGCAAAAGAAGGACTTCTGCAAAAGGATCAGCAAATCGAACCGTACAATGTCTCCATTAAAAATTTTTCACCTTCTGAAAAAAGAGAATGGGCAGAGAAAGTAATCTTGGAATTACTAGAGCATGTAAACCCACAACAATCAATCATATATCTACATGGCGGTTTGGTTTACCGCGAGCATCTTCAGCCAGCCTTAGAAAAAGCAGGATTTCAATATGAAGTGCCATTAGAAGGCTACAGTATTGGAAATCAGCTGAAGTGGTACGACGAACAAGATAAATGAATATTTTTCCAAGGGAAAAGAAGGCTTAACAGACAGCCTTCTTTTTTTACGAATTATTTTTTTTTGCTGAGAAAAGGTATGCGGTCCCCGAGTATAATCTTTAACAATCCGGATTGATAACTTAAAAATCCATAGACAGCCCCACCCATAACAATACCGGCAGATAACTTGATAATGGCTTGCCATCTTGTTTCTGAATCACCGAGAAGCACCATAACTCCGATAACAGCAAGAGCCATGATTGAACAAAATACAGTGATAAGCAAGCTTCTTCTATATACCCACTTAAATGAAAAGCCACTGTACTTTTTAATAATATATAAGTTAAACAAGATCGAAATCGTATAGCCAATATCAGTTGCTATTACCGACCCTGTACCTCCAAATAAGAAAAGCAGCGGCTTATTAAGCAGTAACTTTGCCAGAAAACCTGCACTTAAACTAATAAATGCAAACCTTTGCTGATTTAATCCTTGGAGAATAGCTGCTGTTACAGTAAACATCGCAAACCAAAGTGCAGTAGGTGCATACCATTGCAGATAAAATCCGCCAGTATCCATGGATGGCATACCGAACAAAGCACCATAAGCCGGATAGGCCAGAACGCATAGCCCAACCGCTGCTGGAGCTGTTAAAAACAGCACCATTTGGAACGTTTGTGTAATCTGGTTATGCAAAACATCTTTATTCCCTTGTGTAAATGACTTTGTAATAACCGGTATTAACGTTAGTGCTAAGGCTGTTGCTAGTGAAACAGGAATCATTACAAGCTTATGTGCGATTTGAGTAATAATCGCATAAATGGACTCTGCTTCTGTTTGAGAATAAGAAACCGTTTTAAGTGTATTAACAATCGTAAATTGGTCAACCATTTGATAAAGAGGTATCGCTAAACCGACCGCTACAAATGGAATCGCATATTTAATTGTCTCTTTATAAATATCTTTTAATGAGATATCCGCCTCTGTATTGCTTTGATCATACATTTTTTGCAAATGAGGTTTTCGCTTCGCCCAGTACCATAAAAGAACGATAAAACCTGCAACAGCTCCTAGCGTTGCTGCAAATGTTGCAATAGCAACAGCTGTCGTTGTACTGCCATGCATAATATTCATAATGATGTAACTGCCGACGAGAATAAATACGATACGTACAATCTGCTCTACAACTTGTGACACAGCTGTCGGTCCCATTGATTGGAACCCTTGGAAATAACCGCGGATAAGACTCATAGACGGCACGATAATTAATGCGGTACTCACCATTCTGATTACTAATGTAATGTCAGAAACGGTGTTCCCCTTCTCACCGTACTTCCCAATAATATTATGTGCAAGAACGGGTGCAAGCATATATAAGAGAACGAATGCTAGAAAACCGGTCAAGGTCATAATCAATAGACCTGATTTTAATAATCTTCTTCCTGTTGCATAATCTCCTAACGCATTATACTTTGAGACAAATTTAGAAACCGCGAGTGGTACTCCCATTGTGGAAATACTAAGTAATATCGTATATGGGATGTAGGCATAACCATATAATGCCATGCCTTGCTCTCCTACTAGATTGGTAAAAGGAATAACAAAGATCAGACCGATGAATTTCGAAAAAAAGGTTGCGGCCGATAAGATCAATGTTCCACGAAGTAATCGGGACAAACTGTTCAGCTCCTACTTATAATCCTAAAAACATTATTAGTATTGTATCACATTAAAAGCTTCTGTAACCTATTTAACATGCTTACAAATAAAACGAAAAAGAAATGTAATAACCTTAGAAATTAATAGCCTTTTCTGGAAACCTATGCTATTGTATGAAAAGATTTTTAACCGAATGTATAGAAAGTTGGGATTGATATGGTTTATGATTGCGTTGTCATTGGAGGAGGTCCTTCAGGTTTAATGGCCAGTGTAGGTGCCGCACAAAATAAGGCACGCGTTCTTTTAATCGATAAAGGAGACAAATTAGGCCGCAAGCTGGCCATCTCTGGCGGCGGCCGGTGCAATGTAACGAACCGTTTGCCCGTTGAAGAAATCATTAAACACATTCCTGGCAATGGACGCTTTTTATACAGCGCCTTTTCCGTATTTAATAATGAAGATATCATTTCATTTTTCGAGAATCTAGGAATCGAATTAAAAGAAGAAGATCATGGCAGAATGTTCCCTGTATCCAATAAAGCAACAGACGTTGTTGCAGCCCTTTTGCGAAAAATCAGAGAGCTCGGTGTACAAATTCGAACAAATACGCCTGTTAAAACCATTCATTTTAACGATGACCATCATGAGGTCGTACTAGAGTCTGGGGAGACCATTGCAACAAAATCTGTCGTTATTGCTGTAGGAGGAAAATCGGTTCCGCATACAGGTTCTACGGGCGATGGATATGCCTGGGCAAAAAAAGCAGGCCACACGATAACTGAATTATACCCAACAGAGGTGCCGATCACTTCAAATGAACCTTTTATTAAGCAAAAAACACTCCAAGGTATTTCCTTGCGCAATGTTGCGCTGTCTGTATGGAATCCAAAAGGCAAACTAATAAAAGCCCATCAGATGGACATGATCTTTACCCATTTCGGTATATCCGGGCCGGCAGCACTCCGCTGCAGCCAATACGTCGTTAAAGCTTTGAAAAAGTTTAATGTTCCTTCAATTGAAATGCGAATTGATTGCTTCCCTGACGAGCATGAAGAAACAGTAATTGCCGATATTCAAAAAAGAATCTCAGAAGAACCTAAAAAAACGATAAAAAATGTCTTGAGAGGGATGCTTCCAGAAAAATTCCTGCTGTTTTTAATCGACCAGGCGAGTATCGATTGTGATTTAACAGCGGACCAGGTCCCTAAACAAGCGCTGCGTAACCTCGCTCAACACATGAAAAGTTTTTCTTTTCATGTAAATGGGACATTATCGATTGAAAAAGCATTTGTGACAGGCGGAGGAGTTTCAGTAAAAGAAATCGCTCCTCAAAC
This sequence comes from Fictibacillus barbaricus, assembly GCF_031457135.1. GTDB lineage: Bacteria > Bacillota > Bacilli > Bacillales > Fictibacillaceae > Fictibacillus > Fictibacillus barbaricus_A. The sequence continues at coordinate 330,328 of NZ_JAVDWA010000004.1, forward strand.
GATGGCATCCAAAATGCAAGAAGGACTATTTTTCTGCGGAGAAATTCTTGATCTGCATGGTTATACTGGCGGGTACAACATCACGGTTGCATTTGTCACAGGGAATATTGCAGGTACTAACGCTGCTTACCATGCTTTTAGCTAATCTCATTTTTTATAAACAATCATAGCGGAGAAAGAGAACATCGTTTCATTTTCTTCATGGACACTATCACAAACAGCTATTTGGTATTTGATATCAATAAAATGTTCGTTTGGGATTTCGCTCAAAAATTCATTGATGGATTCTTCAAGATCTTCTTCATGATCTTCATCAAATAATTTAACTTGAATCATAAAAGCATCCCCTTTGTAAATGATGTAATGGTAAGCTGTCCCTATTTTCAAAAAGGACAAACTTCATTTCAGCATTTCACCATAAGAGGATGCTTTTCCTTTGTTAAACTTTGACTAGTTTTGTCTGCTTATACGTTATACCGATTCAATTGCGGTTTGAATCGGTACTTCACCTTCTATCATTTCAAATACTTTTTTATAAACTTTTTCATTGCCAAGGCTGGCGGCAATTGTTCGTGCGACATCTACACGAGGGATCGATCCGCGTTCATTCAACTTTTCCTTAGCTTCAATTAATCCCATTCCGTCTTCATCCGTTAAAGCACCTGGACGAAGAATTGTGTAATTCAATGAACTGTCCATTAAGATTTGATCGGCTTTGCCTTTAGCTTCTAAATAATGACGCAGTCCTTCTGGTCCTTTTTCAGGTGTATCGGCTGCAATAGCACTCACCATAATAAATTGTTTTACATTATGAGTTTCTGCGAGTTTTATTGATTTAACAGCACCTTCATAATCCACTGCATCTGTCTTCTCAGCTGGTGTATGACCACCAGACCCAGCTGTAAAAACAACCGAATCAATACCATCAAACACATGTTCAAAGTCCTTTTCTAAATCTCCTAATACTGCTTCCACATTAGGCTTCTGAAAATCCTGCTTTTGCTCTTCTTTTCTGATCATCGCTTTTACAGTATGACCTTGTTCAGCAATCATGCCGCATACTAACTTACCTATATTTCCATTTGCTCCGATTACAAGTACGTTCATTTCTCACTCACTCCTTAAACTGATCTACCTATGTAGTGTTTCACGAAAGGGCTGATGTGAAACATGAGGGGGTGAATCAGTGTTTTGCTTGGTATTCGTATTTTACGAATTTCGCTCGTGTTTATCTGATTCCGCTCGTATTTTTCGATTTCCGCTCGTATTTTTCGATTTCCGCTCGTATTTTTCGATTTCCGCTCGTATTTTTCGATTTCCGCTCGTATTTT